>NZ_LMDM01000012.1 GCF_001425825.1 Rhizobacter sp. Root1238 | reverse complement strand
AAGATACTGCGTCGGGAGTTGAGGGTGTCCTGAGCTCGCCGGTCCGGTGTCTGCCAAGGCGSATTCACATCCCCGGAATTTGCATCCCGCAAAACCGGTTCCCCCAAAGCGAAACCCCCGTCACCTTGGGAGGAGACGGGGGCTGGCTTTATTAATAGCCTGACGATGTCCTACTTTCACACGGGAACCCGCACTATCATCGGCGCTGAGGCGTTTCACTGTCCTGTTCGGGATGGGAAGGAGTGGGACCACCTCGCTATGGTCATCAGGCTTAACTTGTTGCCGCCGAGCTGAATCTGTTGGGATTCGAGCTTTGCGACCAATTTGTAGAGTCGGCGTCCTGATCGCTGGGATCGGGAGGCGAATAAATCAGCTTTTGGAGAACTTGATTGGGTTCAAGGATATTCGTTGGAAGAACTGCACAACGCTTGATCTCAAACAGACTTTGATCGTTAGATCAAAGTTATAGGGTCAAGCCTCACGAGCAATTAGTACTGGTTAGCTTAACGCATTACTGCGCTTCCACACCCAGCCTATCAACGTCCTGGTCTCGAACGACTCTTCAGGGGGCTCAAGGCCCCGGCAAGACTCATCTTGAGACGAGTTTCCCGCTTAGATGCTTTCAGCGGTTATCTCTTCCGCACATAGCTACTCGGCGATGCCACTGGCGTGACAACCGATACACCAGAGGTGCGTCCACTCCGGTCCTCTCGTACTAGGAGCAGGCTCTCTCAATCTTGCAGCGCCCACGGAAGATAGGGACCAAACTGTCTCACGACGTTTTAAACCCAGCTCACGTACCTCTTTAAATGGCGAACAGCCATACCCTTGGGACCGGCTACAGCCCCAGGATGAGATGAGCCGACATCGAGGTGCCAAACACCGCCGTCGATATGAACTCTTGGGCGGTATCAGCCTGTTATCCCCAGAGTACCTTTTATCCGTTGAGCGATGGCCCTTCCATACAGAACCACCGGATCACTTTGTCCTACTTTCGTACCTGCTCGACTTGTCAGTCTCGCAGTCAAGCACGCTTATGCCAATGCACTATCAGCACGATTTCCGACCGTGCCTAGCGTACCTTCGAACTCCTCCGTTACGCTTTGGGAGGAGACCGCCCCAGTCAAACTGCCCACCATACACTGTCCCCAACCCGGATAACGGGCCAAGGTTAGAACCTCAAACACACCAGGGTGGTATTTCAACGTTGGCTCCACGACACCTAGCGGCACCGCTTCAAAGCCTCCCACCTATCCTACACAGATCTGTTCAAAGTCCAATGTAAAGCTACAGTAAAGGTTCATGGGGTCTTTCCGTCTTTCCGCGGGGAGATTGCATCATCACAAACATTTCAACTTCGCTGAGTCTCTGGAGGAGACAGTGTGGCCATCGTTACGCCATTCGTGCAGGTCGGAACTTACCCGACAAGGAATTTCGCTACCTTAGGACCGTTATAGTTACGGCCGCCGTTTACTGGGACTTCAGTCAAGAGCTTGCACCCCATCATTTAATCTTCCAGCACCGGGCAGGCGTCACACCCTATACGTCGACTTTCGTCTTTGCAGAGTGCTGTGTTTTTAATAAACAGTCGCAGCCACCGATTCTCTGCGGCCTCATTGGGCTCCCCAAGTAAATGGTTCACCTACTAAAGGCACACCTTCTTCCGAAGTTACGGTGTCAATTTGCCGAGTTCCTTCTCCAGAGTTCTCTCAAGCGCCTTAGAATACTCATCTCGCGCACCAGTGTCGGTTTGCGGTACGGTCGTATGCAGCTGAAGCTTAGTGGCTTTTCCTGGAAGCAGGGTATCACTCACTTCGGAGGCAAGCCTCCTCGTTATCACGCCTCATCTAAACCCTCCGGATTTGCCTAAAGGGTATGACTACACGCTTGAACCGGGACATCCAACACCCGGCTGAGCTAACCTTCTCCGTCCCCACATCGCACTGCATATCGGTACAGGAATATTGACCTGTTTCCCATCAGCTACGCATCTCTGCCTCGCCTTAGGGGCCGACTCACCCTACGCCGATGAACGTTGCGTAGGAAACCTTGCGCTTTCGGCGAGGGGGCTTTTCACCCCCTTTAACGCTACTCATGTCAGCATTCGCACTTCTGATACCTCCAGCAGCCTTCACAAGCCACCTTCACAGGCTTACAGAACGCTCTCCTACCACTTGCTATTGCTAGCAAATCCGCAGCTTCGGTAACTGGCTTAGCCCCGTTACATCTTCCGCGCAGGACGACTCGATCAGTGAGCTATTACGCTTTCTTTAAATGATGGCTGCTTCTAAGCCAACATCCTGACTGTTTTAGCCTTCCCACTTCGTTTCCCACTTAGCCAATTTTGGGGACCTTAGCTGGCGGTCTGGGTTGTTTCCCTCTTGTGTCCGGACGTTAGCACCCGGTGCACTGTCTCCCAAGCTGTACTCATCGGTATTCGGAGTTTGCAATGGTTTGGTAAGTCGCCATGACCCCCTAGCCATAACAGTGCTCTACCCCCGACGGTAATACTTGAGGCACTACCTAAATAGTTTTCGGAGAGAACCAGCTATTTCCAAGTTTGTTTAGCCTTTCACCCCTATCCACAGCTCATCCGCTAGTTTTGCAACACTAGTCGGTTCGGACCTCCAGTAAGTGTTACCTCACCTTCATCCTGGCCATGGATAGATCACTTGGTTTCGGGTCTACACCCAGCGACTGAACGCCCTATTCGGACTCGATTTCTCTACGGCTTCCCTATTCGGTTAACCTTGCCACTGAATGTAAGTCGCTGACCCATTATACAAAAGGTACGCCGTCACCCTTGCGGGCTCCGACTGTTTGTATGCATGCGGTTTCAGGATCTATTTCACTCCCCTCCCGGGGTTCTTTTCGCCTTTCCCTCACGGTACTAGTTCACTATCGGTCGATTACGAGTATTTAGCCTTGGAGGATGGTCCCCCCATATTCAGACAGGATTACACGTGTCCCGCCCTACTTGTCGCACGCCTAGTTCCACACCCTACATTTTTCATACGGGGCTATCACCCGCTATGGCCGGACTTTCCATTCCGTTCTGATATGCAAGATGCTAAAACGTGCAGGCTCTTCCGATTTCGCTCGCCACTACTTTCGGAATCTCGGTTGATGTCTTTTCCTCGAGCTACTGAGATGTTTCAGTTCACCCGGTTCGCCTCGCATACCTATGTATTCAGTATGCGATGACCTTACGGTCGGGTTTCCCCATTCGGAAATCTCCGGATCAAAGCTAATTTGCCAGCTCCCCGAAGCTTATCGCAGGCTATCACGTCCTTCGTCGCCTGTAATCGCCAAGGCATCCACCACATGCACTTAGTCACTTGACCCTATAACTTTGATGCCTGTTCTTCACAAGCACCGGTCAATGACTGTTTGAGTATTTCGCGTTATGCCGTTCTTCAAAACTCGCTTCAATCGATCTTTCGATCAACCAACTCAAGTTGAATATCTGTTGACGCAATCAAGTTCGTCATCGGCGGCACGGTGCATCCCTTCCGGTCTGCTTTCCGCCGACAACGCTGATTTTCGACTCTACAAATTGTTAAAGAGCAACAGCCGATTCTTTCGAATCGCTGACGACAACAGCCTGGCGTTCAGGCCAAGCTGCTTGCGTCAGCGACGAGTTTCTTCTTCAAGAGAACTGCTTCTGCGCGAAGCACTGAACGAATCATGGTGGAGGATGACGGGATCGAACCGACGACCCCCTGCTTGCAAAGCAGGTGCTCTCCCAGCTGAGCTAATCCCCCGATGGAAGTTGGTGGGTCTAGTTGGGCTCGAACCAACGACCCCCGCCTTATCAAGACGGTGCTCTAACCAGCTGAGCTACAGACCCTTGTTCCGGATTGAACCGTTCTCTTGAACTGTTGTCACAACAGCCGATAAGCGTGGGCGCTAAAAATTGAGCACCACTTTTTTCCAGAAAGGAGGTGATCCAGCCGCACCTTCCGATACGGCTACCTTGTTACGACTTCACCCCAGTCACGAACCCTGCCGTGGTAATCGCCCCCCTTGCGGTTAGGCTAACTACTTCTGGCAGAACCCGCTCCCATGGTGTGACGGGCGGTGTGTACAAGACCCGGGAACGTATTCACCGCGGCAAGCTGATCCGCGATTACTAGCGATTCCGACTTCACGCAGTCGAGTTGCAGACTGCGATCCGGACTACGACCGGTTTTCTGAGATTAGCTCCCCCTCGCGGGTTGGCAGCCCTCTGTACCGGCCATTGTATGACGTGTGTAGCCCTACCCATAAGGGCCATGATGACCTGACGTCATCCCCACCTTCCTCCGGTTTGTCACCGGCAGTCTCATTAGAGTGCCCTTGCGTAGCAACTAATGATAAGGGTTGCGCTCGTTGCGGGACTTAACCCAACATCTCACGACACGAGCTGACGACGGCCATGCAGCACCTGTGTTCTAGTTCTCTTTCGAGCACGAAACCATCTCTGGTAACTTCTAGACATGTCAAGGGTAGGTAAGGTTTTTCGCGTTGCATCGAATTAAACCACATCATCCACCGCTTGTGCGGGTCCCCGTCAATTCCTTTGAGTTTCAACCTTGCGGCCGTACTCCCCAGGCGGTCAACTTCACGCGTTAGCTTCGTTACTGAACAGCAAGCCGTCCAACAACCAGTTGACATCGTTTAGGGCGTGGACTACCAGGGTATCTAATCCTGTTTGCTCCCCACGCTTTCGTGCATGAGCGTCAGTACAGGTCCAGGGGATTGCCTTCGCCATCGGTGTTCCTCCGCATATCTACGCATTTCACTGCTACACGCGGAATTCCATCCCCCTCTACCGTACTCTAGCCATGCAGTCACAAATGCAGTTCCCAGGTTGAGCCCGGGGATTTCACATCTGTCTTGCATAGCCGCCTGCGCACGCTTTACGCCCAGTAATTCCGATTAACGCTTGCACCCTACGTATTACCGCGGCTGCTGGCACGTAGTTAGCCGGTGCTTATTCTTCAGGTACCGTCATTAGTCCAACGTATTAGGTCAGACCGTTTCTTCCCTGACAAAAGCGGTTTACAACCCGAAGGCCTTCTTCCCGCACGCGGCATGGCTGGATCAGGCTTGCGCCCATTGTCCAAAATTCCCCACTGCTGCCTCCCGTAGGAGTCTGGGCCGTGTCTCAGTCCCAGTGTGGCTGGTCGTCCTCTCAGACCAGCTACAGATCGTCGCCTTGGTAGGCTTTTACCCCACCAACTAGCTAATCTGATATCGGCCGCTCCAATTGCGCGAGGTCTTGCGATCCCCCGCTTTCACCCTCAGGTCGTATGCGGTATTAATCCGGCTTTCGCCGGGCTATCCCCCACAACTGGGCACGTTCCGATATATTACTCACCCGTTCGCCACTCGCCACCAGGATTGCTCCCGTGCTGCCGTTCGACTTGCATGTGTAAGGCATGCCGCCAGCGTTCAATCTGAGCCAGGATCAAACTCTTCAGTTCGATCTTGATAAATTACTCAAAGAATTGAAGTGAACTTCACTTCTATGAGCGTTTAAGGTCCATGAGACCGCGAGTCTTTCGACTCTTCGGTGCTCGCCTTTCAACGCCCACACTTATCGGCTGTTAGTTTTTAAAGAGCTGCAAACCGGCTTCGCCGTCTTGCTTTGCTGTTCGATCTGTCTCGTTCAGCGCAGCCTTAGACTGTAGCACCTTTTTGCTCAACCTCAACAACTTGTTTTTGATTTTTTTCCGCTCGCCGCTTTCGCCGCCCGCCGAAACCAATCAGTTGTCTTGGTCNCGTTATTCATCAAATTCCAGCCCACACTTATCGGCTGTTAGTTTTTAAAGAGCTGCAAACCGGCTTCGCCGTCTTGCTTTGCTGTTCGATCTGTCTCGTTCAGCGCAGCCTTAGACTGTAGCACCTTTTTGCTCAACCTCAACAACTTGTTTTTGATTTTTTCCGCTTGCCGCTTTCGCCGCCCGCCGAAACCAATCAGTTGTCTTGGTCGCTTCGTTGATCAGTGATCAGCGAAGACCACGACTATAGCATCGATTTTTCAAGCTTCGCGAGACTGTCACGAAATTACTGATGAAGTCCCACGGCCTGTAAGCTCGCTTGCGCCCTGCGGCATACCGACGCCGGGTCCTCGCTCTGGAGAATGTTCGGCAGCAGCGGCGCCAGGCGGCGCGTGTCTGCCCGCAAGACCCGTTGCTTGATTGACGCGATCTGCGACGGGTGCATCGAGAAGTTGCGCAACCCCATCGCCAGCAGCAGGTCGGTGAACTCGGGATCCCCCGCCATCTCGCCGCAAACGCTCACGCCCTTGCCAGCCGCACGCGCGTACGCGATCGTCTGCGCGATCAATCCGAGCACCGCCGGGTGCCATGGGTCGTAGAGATGCGACACCGCTTCGTCGGCGCGGTCGATCGCCAGCGTGTACTGGATCAGGTCGTTGGTGCCGATCGACACGAAGTCGAAGTGCTTCAGCAGCAAGGGCAACGCGAGCGCGGCGGCCGGCACTTCGATCATGGCGCCGACCTCCACCTCGCCACACGGCCTGCCGGAATCCGCCAGCTGCTGCCGGGCCCGCTCCAGCGCCTCCAGGAACATCCGCACTTCGCTCAGGTGCGCCACCATCGGCACGAGGATTCGCACCGGTCCGACCGCCGCCGCCCGCAGGATTGCGCGCAACTGCTGCCGGAACATCCCCGGCTCCGACAGGCTCCAGCGAATCGCCCGCAGGCCGAGCGCCGGATTCAGCGCGTGCTCGTGCCGGAGTTCGTTGACCGACATGCGATCGAGCTGCTTGTCGGCGCCGATGTCGACCGTGCGGATCGTCACCGGCAAGCCCCGCATCGCCTCGACGGCCGCCCGGTACGCCTCGTACTGCTCGTCCTCACCCGGCAGTTCGCTGCCGCGGTTCATGAACAGGAATTCGCTGCGGAACAGCCCCACGCCGACCGCGCCCGCCTCCAGTGCGCCGATGGCGTCCACCGGCAGCTCGATGTTCGCCTGCAGCTCCACCCGCTCGCCATCCATCGTCACGGCCGGCGTGTGCCGCAGCCGCGCCAGGCGGTCGCGCTCCAGCCCGCTCTGGCGCTGCCGGAAGCGGTATTCCTCGAGCACGATCGGCGACGGGTTGACGATCACCGCCCCGCAGTCGCCGTCGATCACCACCCAGTCGTCCTGGCGGATGATGTGGCTGGCCTCGCGCGCACCGACCACCGCCGGGATGTCCATGCTGCGCGCGACGATCGCGGTGTGCGAGGTCTTGCCGCCGACGTCGGTGATGAAGCCGGTGAAGATGCTGCGCTTGAACTGCAGCATGTCGGCCGGCGCAATGTCGTTCGCCACCAGCACCAGCGGGTCCTCGCCGCCAAAATCCCGCGGACTGACGCCCGGCGCCGGCGCCGAATCCGACAGCGGCCCCCGCGCCATCGCCCGCAGCAGGCGCTCGACCACCTGCTCCAGGTCAGCCTTGCGTTCCCGCAGGTAGTCGTCTTCCATCTCGTCGAACTGGCGCGCCAGCACCTCCAGCTGCGCCGAGAGCGCCCATTCGCCGTTGTAGTGGCGCTCCTGGATCCAGGTCTTGGTGGCGCCGGTCAGCGAGTCGTCATGCAGCAGCATCAGGTGCACGTCGAGCAGCGCCGACAGCTCGCCCGGCGCATCGGCGGGCAAGTCGCGCTGCAGCGTCGTCAATTCTTCGGCGACCGCATCGCGCGCGGTGCGCAGCCGCTCGATTTCCGAGGCGACCTGCGACGCCTCGATGAAATAGTGCGCGACGTCGACCCGGCTCGACGCGACCATCACCGCGCGGCCGATCGCGACACCCCGTGACACCGGCAATCCGAAGACCTGGAAGCTCATCGGACGATCGTAGCAGCGGGCGCTGCTGTTGCACGTGGGGAAACGCGCAATGTCATCGGCGCGTCATCCCGGGTTCATGGACGCGTCACCATGCGGACCCACCATCTCGGCAGTTCACAGGAGAACGCCATGAGGGACCTGCCCCTGCCGACGATGCCTCTGTCCGATTTGCGTGGTGACACGTCCCGGAGGTCACTTCACGAAAGCTCACCCACTCCACAAGCGCGCCGGATCGATGCTGCTCAGCTGGAAATTGTTTGGGCACGCGATGAAGACGAAGTTCGCCAGGCGCAGCGCCTGAGGCACCTGGTTTTCGCCGAAGAAATGGGCGCGCGCCTGAGCGTGCCGCACGGCTCGCCGGCCGGCCACGACATCGACATGTTCGACCCGTTCTGCGAGCACCTGCTGGTGCGCGCGCCGGGCGAGCGCGGCGAACCCGGCCCGGTGATCGGCACCTACCGCGTGCTGACGCCGGATTCGGCACGCCGCATCGGCGGCCTGTACAGCGAGACCGAGTTCGATCTGACGCGGCTGCGCCCGCTGCGCTCGACGATGGTGGAACTGGGCCGCTCGTGCGTGCACCCGGCCTGGCGCTCTGGCGGCGCAATCCTGGCGCTGTGGGGCGCGCTGGCTGAATTCATGGTGCGCAACAAGCTGGACACGATGGTCGGCTGCGCAAGCGTCAGCATGCGCGACGGCGGCCACTTCGCCGCCAGCCTGTGGGAGCAGTTGCGCCACACGCACCTGGCGCCGATCGAGCTGCAGGTGCAGCCGCGGCTCGCGCTGCCGGTCGACGAACTGCAGCACGACCTCGTCGTCGAGGCGCCCGCGCTGATCAAGGGCTACCTGCGCTGCGGCGCCAAGGTGCTGGGCCCGCCGGCCTGGGATCCCGACTTCAACACCGCCGACCTGCCGATGCTGATGCGCATCGCCGACCTGCCGCTGCGCTACCGCAAGCACTTCCTGGGGCAGTGAGCGGCGCCCGGGGCCACGGCCCCGTGGCGCGCTACCGCGTCATTCGCCTTCGCCGAACTTGTCGTTGATCAGCGCGACGAGGGCCTGCATCGCAGCCTCTTCGTCGACGCCGGCGGTCTCGAGTTCGACCTCGGTTCCGATCCCGGCGGCCAGCATCATGACGCCCATGATGCTCTTGGCATTGACCTGGCGGCCGTTGCGGCTCATCAGGATCTCACACTGGAAACTGCCTGCAAGCTTGCTGAGCTTGGCCGAGGCACGGGCGTGCAGGCCGAGCTTATTGCTGATGGTGATGCTGGTTTTGGTCATTTCCGCCTGGTTTGAAGGCCTGGTTCTGCGGGCGCGCGGAGGCCACTTGCATCACGCCCTGCGTGGCGCCAGCCATCGCACGGGCTGCCATCGCGTCGAGGGATTCGTCGGCATAGCAAAGAGAGCGCCACAGCATCGGCACGTTGACGCCGGCGATGACCTTCACGTGCAGGCCGTCGGCGAGGCGTTGCGCCACGTTGCAGGGGGTGGCGCCGAACACGTCGGCAAAAATCAGCGCATCGGGGTTGCTCACGCGACCCAGCATCTCGCGCGCCTGGCGCTCGACCTCCTCGACCGGCGTGCCGGGCAGCACGTCGAGCGCCTCGACCGACCGGGCACAGTCCGGGAAGGTGTGCTGGGCCACCGCTTTCAGCGATGACGCCAGTGGTGCGTGGGCAATGATGAGAAGACCGGGCATGGTTTTCGATTATCGGCAGTTCGAGCCGCCGACTTGGTGGCCGGGGCCAACGCTGTGGCATCGACTCGCCACAAAAACCACAGATGTGCACCAAACCGGCATGGATCCACAACGCTGGTGGGCCGCCACGCGCTGACACGCCGGCGTCATGCGGCCCCCGGACGAGGTCACCCGCCGAGCTTCAAACCGTCGAAAAAGGTGTCGACCGCCGATGGGTCCACGCGCGCACCGAGCACGGTCGCCTGGTAGACCACGGTGCCCTTGACGAAGAACAGCAGTTCCTCGCGCACGGCCGTGCCGTCCGGGAAGCGCCCGTCGACACGCACGCGCTGCGCCAGCGGGTTCGGCGTCATGCCGGCCACCGCGGCCGCGGCGCCCATGACCGGCGCGCCGCCCACGTTGCTGCCGGCCGCCGTGCGCAACGCGTCGATCGTCGCGGCGACACGCGCAGGGTCTTGCACGTCGGTGAAGCTGAGCGCGAAGGTCGCTCCGGCGGCCTGGCACGACTGCAGCGCCATCTTCGCCGGCGCACCGGCCAGCGGCACGGTCCGCTCGTCGTGCGACGGCCGGCATGGGAACAGCGCGAGCACCCCACCCCCGGCGGGGCGGATTTCACGCCAGTCGAGCGACGGCGTGCAGGCCGCCAGGGCCAGGCAGGCGGCGGCGCAGAGGCGAGGGGATGGCATCGGCCGATTATCCCGGGCCGCAGCGCCACAATGGCCCGCATGAGCACCTCCTCTTCCACGCCCCTGCCGCTGTCCGGCATCCGCGTCCTCGACCTGTCGCGGGTGCTGGCCGGCCCCTGGTGCACCCAGACGCTGGCCGACCTGGGCGCCGACGTGATCAAGGTCGAGCGCCCGCTGCGCAACGGCAGCGGCGGCGACGACACCCGCGGCTGGGGCCCGCCGTTCCTGAAGGGACGTGACGGCGAGGACACCGCCGAGGCCGCCTACTACCTCGGCGCCAACCGCAACAAGCGCTCGATCACGGTCGACATCGCGCAACCGGAAGGCCAGGCGCTGATCCGCCGGCTGGCGGCGCAGTGCGATGTGTTCATCGAGAACTTCAAGGTCGGCGACATGGCCCGTTACGGACTGGACGCCGCCACGCTGCGAGCGCTGTACCCGCGGCTCGTCTACTGCTCGGTCACCGGCTTCGGCCAGACCGGCCCGTATGCCGAACGCGCCGGCTACGACTACGCGATCCAGGGCATCGGCGGCCTGATGAGCGTGACCGGCGAACGCGACGACCTGCCCGGCGGCGGCCCGCAGAAGGTCGGCGTCGCGGTGGCGGACCTGTTCACCGGCATGTACGCCAGCGTCGCGATCCTGGCCGCCCTGCGCCACCGCGACGCCACCGGCCAGGGCCAGGCGGTCGACATGGCGCTGCTCGACACGCAGGTCGCGATGCTGGCCAACCTCGGTGCCAACTTCCTCGCCACAGGTACCGCCCCGGCCCGCGCCGGCAATGCGCACCAGAACATCGTCCCGTACCAGGTGTTCGAGACCGCGGACGGCCACATGATCCTCGCGGTCGGCAACGACGGCCAGTTCGCCAAGTTCTGCGAGGTGGCCGGCCGCCCGGAACTGGCCGCCGATCCGCGCTTCGCCCGCAATGCCGACCGCGTGCGCCACCGCGCCGTGCTGGTGCCGCTGCTGGCGGAACTGATCGCGGCCCGTCCGAAGCAGCACTGGCTGTCGGCCCTCGAGGCCGCGAAGGTCCCGTGCGGCGCGATCAACGACCTCGCCGAGGTGTTCGCCGACCCGCAGGTGCAATCCCGCGGCATGACCGTGCCGATGCCGCATCCGCTGGCCGACACGCTGCGCGTGGTCGCGAGCCCGATCAAGCTGTCCGAAACGCCGGTGCAATACCGTCGCGCGCCGCCGCTGCTGGGCGAGCACACCGACGAGGTGCTGGCCGAGTTCGGCTGGACCGACGCCGAGCGCGCCGAGCTGCATCGTCAGAAGGTCCTGTAACTGACAGCGCGACACCCCCGACCTCGGGGGATTTGCGCGATCGGGGGGTGACCACGCCTGTCTGCCTGAACGACACTTGCAACCAAGGGTGACAAACCCGCACAAGCCGTTCTTTCACGGACAGGGACGCCAACATGGACATGACCGAACTCGACCGCGCAGTCGCACCCGCTCACCACGACGCTGGCCACGAGCCGGAAGAGCGGGACCACTGGCGGGACGTCGTCAGCGAACTCAGCGCCGAAATGGCGACACCGCTGACCAGCGCGCTGGAGCGCGTCATGACCCTCGCCGGCACCGGCCGCATCGACCGCGTCAGCCTGCGCTGCCTGGCCGACGAGCTGCAGCGGGCCCGCGCGATCAGCATCGCCGGCCAGCAGCTCGGCCGCCTGGCCTCCGGCCGGCTGCGCCAGACACACGAACGCCTGCCGCTGACGCAGACGCTGAAGGACGTGCTGACGCAGCGCGCGGCCGAAACCCAGGCGCGCGGCATCCACATCAAGCAGATCCTGAAGCCGGCCGACGTGATCGTCGATGCCTCGCTGCTGTTCAGCCTGTTCAACGCGCTGCTCGACTGGTCGCTGCGCCATGCGCAATCGACCATCGAGTACCGCATCGACATCAAGACCTGGCCGACGCATGCGCGCCTGGTCAGCAAGTTCGCCTACCAGCCCGAAGACCAGGCCGACCTGCCGCCGGCCACGGTGGAAGACGGCTCGCCGCTGGATTCGATCGACTGGCGCCTGCTCGAGCAGACCGCGTGGACGATGGGCCTGCCGATCGAACGCAAGATCGAAGGCAGCCACGTGACGCTGTCGATCGAGTTCCCGCGCACCGTCAGCGAGCAGCTCGAAGGCCTCAGCATCCTCGAACTCGACCGCGGCTTCGCACCGTCGTCCCGCACCAAGCCGCTGGCCGGCAGCCACGTGCTGGTGGTCGCGTCGCGACGCGACGTGCGCGTGCAGGTGCGCGACGCGGTGCGCAACATGGGCCTGCTGGTCGACTTCGTGACCTCGATCGAGGAAGCCCGCGACTTCTGCCGCAGCGGCCTGCCGCATGCGATCGTCGTCGAGGCGGTGCTGCGCGGCGACCGCTTCAACGAGCTGCGCAGCGAGGTCGACTCGGCCGGCTCCGAGGTGGTGTTCATCGAGATCATCGAAGAAGGCAACGCGTTCGAGATCTCGGGCTTCGGCGGGCTGAACATGGCGCGCGTCGGGCGCGACGCGATCCTGACCTCGCTGCCGTCGGCGCTGATGTTCGAGCTGTCGAAGACTACTTGAGGCTGCCGAACACCTTCTTCAGGATCGCGCTCCCGGTCGCGACCGGGTTCTCGCGGATCTTGTGCTCTTCTTCGCCGATCATCACGAACAGCCCGTCGAGCGCCTTCTCCGTCACGTAGCTGTGGATGTTGGCGTCCTGCGGCTTCAGCAGCCCGAAGCTCGCCGCCTTGCCGGCCACCGCGTTGTACTTGTCGACCAGCGACACCTTCTCGGTGGCGCGCTTGACGATCGGCAGGAAGCGCACGCCCAGCGGCTCGCGGGTCTTGGCCGAGAAGAACTGCGTCACCGAGCCGTCGCCACCGGTCAGGATGCCCTTGGCGTCGTCGACGCTCATGCTCTTGACGGCGCCGACCAGCAGCGTCTTCGCCTCCGGAACCGCGGCCTCGGCGGCGCGGTTCAACGAGGTCTCGAGCTCGTCGACGCGGCGTTGCTGGCCGGTCGCCTTCAGGAAGCGCGCGGCATCGTTCAGGAAGCCGGGCAACGGGATGTGCACCTTCGGGTTCGCGAGAAAACCGTCGGGCCGGCCGAGCAGGCTGACCGCCGACACCGCGCCGCGCTCCAGCGCCGCCCGGATGCCCGAAGCGGCATCGCCTTCGCTCAGGCTGAAGGCCCAGGCCGAGCCGTTCCAAGTCCACACGCCCAGGCCCGCGAGCACCCCTGACGTAAACTTTCTGCGTTGCATCGATCGCACCCCATGAAATTGGCCCTCCATCTTGCCGTTGCGTCGACTGTTCTGGCAATCGCAGCAGCGGCCTGTGGGGCTTATGCCGTGCTGTCGGGCGACGACCGGCCGCAGATGGCGCCCGACGCCGCGTTCACCCGCCTCGACGGCAGCCACAGCAGTGTCGCGCAGTTGAAGGGGCAGGTCGTGCTGGTCAACTTCTGGGCCACCACCTGCTCGACCTGCGTGCACGAGATGCCGCAGGTGATCGACACCCACAACCGGTTCAAGGCGCGCGGCTTCGAGACGCTGGCCGTGGCGATGAGCTACGACGCGCCGGCGTCGGTGATTCACTTCGCCGAATCGCGGCGCCTGCCGTTCACCGTCGTGATCGACAACACCGGCGCGGTGGCCGACCGCTTCGGCCCGATCCACGGCACGCCGACCACGGTGCTGATCAACAAGCGCGGCGAGATCGTCAAGCGCTATGTCGGCCAGCCGGACTTCGAGGCGTTGCAGGCGCTGGTCGAAAAGCTGCTCGCCGAGGCGTGAGGCCGATCAGATCGCGTTCGAAACGCCCGCTTCGTGGGCTTGCTGGTCGGCGTGGTAGCTCGAACGCACCATCGCGCCGACCGCTGCGTGCGTGAAGCCCATCTTCAGCGCCTCGTCCTCGAACATCTTGAAGGTGTCCGGGTGCACGTAGCGCCGCACCGGCAGGTGGTGGCCGCTCGGCGCGAGGTACTGGCCGATCGTCAGCATGTCGATGCCGTGCTCGCGCATGTCGCGCATCACCTGCAGGATCTCTTCGTCGGTCTCGCCCAGGCCGACCATCAGCCCGCTCTTGGTCGGCACATGCGGCGCGAATTCCTTGAAGCGCTTCAGCAGGTTCAGCGAATACGCATAGTCCGAGCCCGGGCGCGCTTCCTTGTACAGGCGCGGCGCGGTCTCGAGGTTGTGGTTCATCACGTCCGGCGGTGCCGCCTTCAGGATCTCCAGCGCGCGGTCCATGCGGCCGCGGAAGTCGGGCGTCAGGATCTCGATGCGGGTGTCGGGCGACAGCTCGCGGGTGCGCTGGATGCATTCGACGAAATGCGCCGCGCCGCCGTCGCGCAGGTCGTCGCGGTCGACGCTGGTGATCACGACGTACTTCAGGCGCAGCGCCGCGATCGTCTTCGCGAGGTTCAGCGGCTCGTCCGCGTCCAGCGGATCCGGCCGGCCGTGTCCGACGTCGCAGAACGGGCAGCGCCGGGTGCACTTGTCGCCCATGATCATGAAGGTGGCCGTGCCCTTGCCGAAGCATTCGCCGATGTTCGGGCACGAGGCTTCTTCGCAGACCGTGTGCAGCTTGTGCTCGCGCAGGATCTGCTTGATCTCGTAGAAGCGGGTGGTCGGCGAGCCGGCCTTCACGCGGATCCAGTCCGGCTTCTTCAGCGTCTCGGCTGCGACGATCTTGATCGGGATGCGGGCCGTCTTGGCCTGCGCCTTCTGCTTGGCGCTCGCATCGTAGTGGGCCGCGTCCTGGGCCTGGTGGATGACGTTCTCGGTCGACATCGGGGGTACTTTCTTGGGGCGGCCGACGGGTCAGCTCAGGGTGTCAGCTCAGGTGCGACGCGAGCCGGTCGCCCAGCCGCTGCGCCGCGGTGGTCCAGTCGGTGCGGACGCCCAGTGTAGCCAAGTCGACCGTTTGCAACCCGGCGTAGCCGCAGGGGTTGATGCCGCTGAAGGGGCTCAGGTCCATCGCCACGTTCAGCGCGACGCCGTGGTAGGTGCAGTGCCGGCTGACCTTGATGCCCAGCGCGGCGACCTTGCCCAGGCCTTCGAATTCATCCAGGCGCGGCCCGCTCAGCGCGGCATGCCCGGTCGGGTCCGACAGGTTCACGTAGATGCCCGGCGCGGCTGCGACCCGGTGGCCGGTGATGCCGAAGCCTTCCAGCGTCTTGATGACGCAGTGTTCCAGCCGATAGACGTATTCCTTCACGTAGATGCCGAGCCGGCGCAGGTCGATCAGCGGGTAGGCCACCACCTGCCCGGGGCCGTGGTACGTGACCTGGCCGCCGCGGTTCGTCTGCACCACCGGGATGCCGTGCGGGTCCAGCACGTGCTCGGCCTTGCCGGCCAGGCCCTGCGTGTAGACCGGCGGGTGCTCGCAGAGCCAGATCTCGTCCGGCGTGTCGGCCGTGCGCTGTTCGGTGAACTCGCGCATCGCCTGCGCGGCCGCCGCGTAGTCGGTCGGGCCGAGCAGCTTCAGCAACGCGGCCACGTCACCGCACCACGGTCACAGCACCACCTTGACCAGCGGGTGGGTCGACAGCGTGCGGTACAGCTCGTCGAGCTGCTCGCGGCTGGTGGCGGTGACGGTGACGGTCACGCCCAGGTACTTGTTGCCGCTGCTGGGGCGGATCTCGACGGTGGACGCGTCGAAATCGGGGTCGAACTGCTTCGCGATCGTCGTGATCGCATGCACGAAGCCGTCGACATTGGCGCCCATCACCTTGATCGGGAAACGGGACGGGTAGTCGATCAGCGACTGGTCGGGCGGAATGTCTTGCATCGTGGCGTTCATGCCCTCGCAGATGGGGGGACCTGCGGAAAATTCAAATCGACTGCAATGTCTTGGCGCGCTGGTACGCCTCGTACAGCTTCGCGTAAACGGGGCCGGGCTTGCCGCGCAACGCCCCATGGCCCACGGCTTCGCCGTCGACCTGCGTGACCGCCAGCACCTCCTTGGTGGCCGAGCTCAGCATCAGCTCGTCGGCGCCCAGCACCTCGGCCTCGGAGATCGGGCGCAGGTTGTAGCCGATGCCGGCTTCCTCGCACAGCTCGCGGATCAGTTCGTAGCGGATGCCTTCGAGCACGTGCTCGCTCTTCGGCGCACCGAGCACCGCGCCTTCGTGCACCACCCAGACGTTGCTGGACGACGCTTCGGTCAGGAAGCCATCGCGGAACATGATCGTCTCCACCGCGCCGTGGTCGGCCGAGATCTGGCGGGCCAGCACGTTGCCGAGCAGCGACACCGACTTGATGTCGCCGCGCTCCCAGCGGAAGTCGCGCGCGGTGACGCAGGTCACGCCCTGGTGGCGCTGCTCGGCGCTGGCCGGCTTCATCGGGTTGGCCATCATGAACACCGTCGGCGTCAGATCGGGCGGCATCACATGGTCGCGCACCGCGACGCCGCGCGTGACCTGGATGTACAACAGCTGGTCGTCGGCCGCCTGCGCGTCGATCAGCCGGCGGCAGCGTTCCAGCCACTGCGCCCGGTCGAACGGGCTCGCGATGCGCACCTTGCCGAGGCTGCGGTTCAGCCGCGCGAGGTGCTCATCGAAGCGGAACAGGCGCCGGCCGTAGACCGGCACCACCTCGTAGATGCCGTCGCCGAAGACGAATCCGCGGTCCAGCACCGACACCTTGGCGTCGCGCAGCGGGCCGTACTCGCCGTTGAGGTAGCACAGGGTGTCAGGAATCGCTTGCATGCAGGCTCCCGGGAACAGATGCGATGGGAACGGACGAGCTTACTTGATCCACAGCCGCAGGGCGTCCCAGGCGCGACCGAAGATGCCGGCCTGCTCGACGGCGGTCAGCACCACCAGCGGCAGCTCGGCCACCGGCGCGCCGGCCGAGGTCGTGACTTTCAGCGTGCCGACGCGCTGACCCTGCGTCAGCGGCGCGACCAGCGGATCGGTGCGCTCGATCTTCGTCTGCAGCTTCGCGCCCTCGCCCTTGGGCACGCTGACGAAGACGCCGTTCGCCGCGCCCAGCTGGGCCTCGCGCGTCGCGCCCTTCCAGACCGGCACCGTGGCCACCGCCTTCGAGCCCTCGAACAGGCGCACCGTGTCGAAGGCCTGGAAGCCCCAGTTCAGCAGCTTCTGGCTCTCGTTCGCGCGGGCATCCATCGAAGCCGCGTTCAGCACCACGCTGAGCAGGCGGCGCTTGCCGCCGCCGGCGCCGTTGACCGCCAGGTTCGGGAAATCGCGCTGCGCCGACACCACCATGCAGTAGCCGGCCGCCTCGGTGTAGCCGGTCTTCATGCCGTCGACGGTGGGATCGCGCGTCAGCAGCACGTTGCGGTTGTTCTCGTTGCTGATCGGCGCGCCGTCGTAGTGGTACTTCTTGATCGAGTAGATCGGGTAGTACTCGGGGAAGTCGCGAATGATGCGGCTCGCGATCACCGCCATGTCGCGGGCGGTGCTCTTGTGGCCCGGCTCGGTCAGCCCGGTGGCGTTCTTGAACTGGGTGTTCTTCAGGCCGAAGGCCTGCGACTGGCGGTTCATCAGCTCGATGAACTGGTCGAGCGTGCCGGCGACGCCTTCGGCCAGCACCACCGCGGCGTCGTTGCCCGAGTTGACGATCAGCCCACGCAGCAGGTCCTCGACCTTCGGCGTGCTGCGCGGCTCGATGAACATCAGCGAGCCGCCGCCCTTGCGCTCCTGCCAGGCACGCAGCGACACCGGCAGCGTCTGCTCCATCGTCAGCTTGTGGTCGCGCAGTGCTCCGAACACCAGGTAGGCGGTCATCAGCTTGGTCAGCGAGGCCGGATCGGCCGGCGCATCGGCCTCGCGCTCGGCGAGGGTCTGGCCGGTGGTGATGTCGAGCAGCAGGTAGCTCTTGGCCGCGATCTCGGGCGGCTGAGGCGCCTGCGCGTACGACACGGACGAGACGGTGGCGGCGCCAAGCGCCAGCACGAGGGCAATCAGTCTTTTCATGAACATCGGATCAGGTTGGGCGGTACGCAAAGCCCCGGCATCAACGATGCCAGGACCGCACCACCAGGTTCTTCAGCAGCGCCAGCTGCCCGTGAAAGAAATGGCCCACGCCGGGGATGACCACCACCGGCAGGGATTGCGGTCGTGCCCAGTCGAGGGTGGCCGACAGCGGCACGATGTCGTCCGACTCGCCGTGGATCACCAAAGTTTCCTCCGGCACCGGCGCGACCTTCTGTTTTTGCGTCGACGGCCCGACCAGCACCAGCCGCTCGACCTTCGCACCTTCGGGCAGGCGCGCGGCGGCCTGCGACGCGACGTAGCCACCGAACGAGAACCCCGCGAGCGCGAGCGGCAGGGCCGGATCGCGGTGCGCGGCGATCACCGCCAGCGCGTCGTCGATCTCGCCCTGGCCCTCGTCCCACGCGCCCTCGGAAGCCGCCACGCCGCGGAAGTTGAAACGCACCGTGCGGTAGCCCAGCTGCAGGAAGGCGCGCGCCAGCGTCTGCACCACCTTGTTGTCCATCGTGCCGCCCTGCTGCGGGTGCGGGTGGCAGATCACGGCCACGCCGCGCGACTCGCCTTCGGGGCGGTCGAGCGCGCATTCGAGCGCACCTGCCGGGCCGGGCGTCGACACCTTGACGGTCTTCGAATTCATCGGCGCTGCACCGGTCAGCGGCCGACCGAGTCCGGCAGCAGCAGCCGCTCGACCACCACGCCGTTCTTCAGGTGCGATTCGACGATCTCGTCGATGTCGGCATCGTCGATGTAGGTGTACCAGACCGCTTCCGGGTAGACGACCGCCACCGGCCCGCCGGCGCAGCGGTCGAGGCAACCGGCCTTGTTGACCCGCACGCCGCCGGGGCCGGCCAGCTTCTCGGCCTTCGTGCGGGACTTGCAGCGTTCGAAGCCGGCCTGCGCATGGTGGTTGGCACAGCTGTCTTCGCCTTTGTCACGCTGGTTCAGGCAGAAGAAGATGTGGCGCTTGAAATAGGTCATCGGCGCATTTTACGGACCTGCCTGCGCATCCCCGGTGCCGCGCTCGGCGTTGTCCCTGGCCGTCACGCGGGCGAGCAGGTAGACCAGCGCCGCATACGGCCACAGCCAGCCGATCCATTGCGCGAGGCCGTGGAAGCGGATGAAGCGTCCCTGCTCCCAGCCCTGCAGGCTTTCGGCGTAGTACGGATCGGTCGGTGCCTGCGCCACCAGCGCGACCAGCGCCGTCACGACCACCAGGCCGAGCCCGGCCGCGCCGCGGCGCGGAATGCGCAACAGCAGCAGCCCGGCGATCGCACCGGCCAGCAGCCCGGGCAGTGCAGGCGGCGTCAGCCAGGCCAGCGCGTGTTGCGGGCCGAAGTTCAGTGCGGTCGACAGCGTGGTGGTCGCGAAACCGAGCAGGGCCGCGCCGGGCACCGTCACCGCACGGCGCCAGCCCGGTCGCACGATGGTGTAGGCGACCAGGCAGGGCGCCAGCAGGCCGAGCAGGATCGTCAGCAGCTCGCTGACGCGCGACAAGGGCGTCATCGCGGCGCTCGCATCGGCCCAGTCTTCGGTCCAGACCGACCACGGCGTGCCGCCCAATGCCTCGGCGGCCAGTTCCTGCAGCCGCACCAGCACCTGGCCGAGGCCGAGCGGCACCGGTGTCGGGAACAGCAGGCCGACCGGCCACAGCAGCAACAGCAGCAGGCCGCCGGCACTGCGGGCAACGAACCAGCGGTCGCGCAGCGTCTGCCAGCGCTCGATGCCGCCGAGGGCCTGCACCGCGACCGCGACCAGCGCACCAGCCAGCGTGCCGGCGGCGTTCAGCAGCCAGTCGAGCATGGAGGGCACGCGCTGCGGCAGCCAGTTCTGCAGGCTCTCCATCAGGAACGACAGCAATGCGCCGGCCAGCAGCGCCGCGATGAAGGCGAGCGACACGCGCCGCCCGGAGCGCACCAGCGCCCCCACCGTGAGCGCGCCCAGCGGCATGTAGCCGAGCAGGTTGGAGACCACGTCGAACGCGGTCCAGTAGCGCTGCCACGGCAGGTGGCCGAGCCCGGCCAGCGGAAGCGCCATCGGTTGCTTCCAGCCGGTGAACGGCGACAGGCTCGCATAGACGATCAGCGCGGCATACAGCCACGCCAACGGTCCGGCCGAGCTGCGATGCCGAGCCATGTCCGGATCAGAAGGGCTTGACGACCACCAGCACGACGATCGCGGCGAACAGCAGGATCGCGGTCTCGTTGAAGAAGCGGAACCAGCGCTCGCTGCGGCGGTTCTCGAACTGCTCGAACCTGCGCAGCAACGCGCGGCAGCCGTGGTGGTAGCCGATCGCCAGCACCACCAGCGCGAGCTTGGCGTGCAGCCAGCCGTTGCCGGGTCCGCGCCCGACGCCGAAGCCGAGCCACAGCCACAGGCCGAACAGCAGGGCCGGCACCATCAGGAAACTGGTGAAGCGATAGAGCTTGCGTGCCATCAGCAGCAGGCGCTCACGTTCGGCGTGGCTGTCGGCCGGCACCGACGCGAGGTTGACGAACAGGCGCGGCAGGTAAAAGAGACCGGCGAACCAGCTCGCGACGAAGATCAGGTGAAGGGCCTTGACCCAGGGATAGAGGCTGCTCATCCGCGGGATTATGGAGGCCGGTCGAGCGCCGGGCCGCAAGCCGACCGGCAGCCCCTCGGGGGATCGGCGAGGTACTCGTCGACGAGGGGTTGTCATTCCACAAAAAGAAAACCCCGACCGTCAAGGCCGGGGTTGAAAAGCCTCATCGCTGTCATCACGGTAAGGCTCCTGCTCAGGGAGGAAAAGCAGGGAATGACGACCTTGCGGCTATCATTCAGTGGCGACTTTAGCAGATGAGTGCCGGGCTGTTGAAGGGCCGCCGCCCGGGATTTACACGTAAAAAGTCCCGATGTCTCATCGTCACATCGGTTTCGGCGGCCGGCCCCCGCGTCGCAACCGCCCTCAGAAGAAGCCATGCTGCCGCCCGCACCCTTTCCCGCCAGCCGCCCGCGCCGCCTGCGCCGCGACGAATCCACCCGCGCCCTCGTGCGCGAAAACCGCCTGCACCCCAGCGACCTGATCTACCCGGTGTTCGTGCAGGACGGCCACGGCCAGGTGCACGACGTCGCATCGATGCCCGGCGTGCAGCGCGTCAGCCTCGACCGGCTGATGCCGCTGGCCGAAGAATGCGTGAAGCTCGGCGTCCCGGTGATGGCCTTGTTTCCGGTCATCGAGCCGTCGCTGAAGACCGAGGACGGCAGCGAGGCGCTGAACCCGAAGGGCCTGGTGCCCACCGTGGTGCGCGAACTGAAGAAGCAGTTCCCGCAGCTCGGCCTGCTGACCGATGTCGCGCTCGACCCGTTCACGACCCATGGCCAGGACGGCCTGCCCGACGAGACCGGCTACATCCGCAACGACGACACCGTGAAGGTGCTGACCGGCCAGGCGCTGGTGCAGGCCGAGGCCGGCGTCGACATCGTCGCGCCGAGCGACATGATGGACGGCCGCATCGGCGCGATCCGCAACGCGCTCGAAGCGCGCGGCCTGATCCACACGCGGATCATGGCGTACAGCGCCAAGTACGCGAGCGCCTTCTACGGCCCGTTCCGCGATGCGGTCGGCTCGGCGAAAAGCCTCGGCAAGGCGAACAAGAAGGTCTACCAGATGGACCCGGGCAACAGCGACGAGGCGTTGCGCGAGGTCGCGCTCGACCTGGCCGAAGGCGCCGACATGGTCATGGTCAAGCCCGGCCTGCCCTACCTCGACATCGTGCGCCGCGTGAAGGACGAATTCCGCGTGCCGACCTTCGCCTACCAGGTGAGCGGCGAGTACGCGATGGTCAAGGCCGCCGCGGCGCAGGGCTGGCTCGACCACGACGCGGTGATGCTCGAAAGCCTGCTCGCGTTCAAGCGTGCCGGTGCCGACGGCGTGCTGACCTACTTCGCGCTCGACGCCGCCCGCCTGCTGCGGCAGCAGGGCTGACACTGCAGCTCCGGGCATGCGCATCTTCCACATCACGGCCGAGCAGTTCACCGAGATCGAATCGCTGCCCGACAAGCTGCCGCCCACCGGCTACCTGTGGATCGGCACCGCGCGGCGCGAGTTCGAGGTCAACGTCGCCGAGGTGCAGGCCGGGCTGCAGCGCTGGACCGGCGGCCAGCTGGTCGACCTGCACATCTCCGACCTGCTGAACAACCAGCTGCCGTCGCACTTCGACTACACCTCGTGGTACGACCTGATGGTGTTCCGCCGGCTCGCCGCCGGCAGCGGCAGCGCCGGGCTGTTCCTCGACGACCAGAGCGGCACCGCCAGCACCGCCCGGCGTGCGCTCGAGGCGATCGACACCAGCCCGGTCGGCTTCGCGGTGTTCGACCGCGTGCTGATGACGGTGCACCCGACCGACTGCCAGGTGCGCGACTTCTTCGCGAGCAAGCTGCAGCAGATGGTCGAAGGCGCCGACCAGCGCTACGAGCCGCGCGGCGCGATGCGCCTGCCGGCCAGCCCGGCCGACCTGATGCTGCGCATGCTGAACCACATGGTCGACAGCTACCTCGAGCTGCGCCGGCTGCTGACGCGGCAGCTCGGCTACCTGCAGCAGGAGCTGTTCAACCCGCGCAGCCAGTTCGACAGCTGGCAGGTGCTGCTCGAGTCGCGCAACTCGCTCCACCTGCTGGAAGACACCTGCGAAGACCAGCGCAGCGCGATCGTCGAATGGATCGACTCGCTCGACGAATGGCCGGACGAGCCGGACCCCAAGGCGGCGCGCGACCGCGAGCTGCTGCGGGTGCGCTCGCGCGACGTGCTGGAGCACATCGAGCGCGTGCTGAGCCACGTGCGGCGGCTCGAATCGTCTGCCGAGACCGCGGTGCAGATGCATTTCTCGGCGCAGAGCAACCGCACCAACGACATCATGCGCACGCTGACGGTGCTGACCGCGATCTTCCTGCCGCTGAACCTGGTCACCGGCTTCTTCGGGATGAATTTCGAGGGGCTGCCGCTGATCCACAGCGGCGACGGCGTCTGGATGGCCAGCGGCTTCATGCTGGTGATCGCCGGCACGCTCGGCTGGTTCTTCTGGCGCAAGCGCTACCTGAGCACCTCCAGGCGCCCTCGCTAGCCGACGCGCGGCTCAGCGGGCGTACGGATCGGCGACGCCCAACCCGGCCAGGATGCGCGTCTCCTCGGCCTCCATCTCGACCGCTTCGTCTTCCTGCTCGTGGTCGTGCCCTTGCGCATGCAGCGTGCCGTGCACCAGCAGGTGCGCATAGTGCGCCTGCAGCGCGATGCCCTGCGCGCGGGCCTCGGCCTCGACGACCGGCGCGCACAGGATCAGGTCGGCCACCACCACCGGCGTGTGGCTGTAGTCGAAGGTCAGCACGTTGGTCGCGTAGTCCTTGCCGCGGTAGTCGCGGTTCAGCGCGCGGCCTTCGTCGGCATCGACGATGCGCACCGTGATCTCGCCCGGCGCGGCCAGCGCCGCGCGGATCCAGCGTGCCACCTTGTGGCGGGGCAGCTCGGCGCGGTGCGATGCGTCGGCGAACTGCAGCGACAGGCTCAGGTCATCCCGTGCGACGGCCATGGTCAGAGGCGCTCCGCCGGGGTCGCGTCGTAGGCCTCGACGATGCGCGCGACCAGCGGGTGGCGCACGACGTCGGCGGCGGTGAAGCGCGTCATCGCGATGCCGGCGACGCGGCGCAGCACCCGCTCGGCGTCGATCAGCCCGCTGTCGGTGCCGCGCGGCAGGTCGATCTGGCTGACGTCGCCGGTGACGACGCACTTGCTGCCGAAGCCGATGCGCGTCAGGAACATCTTCATCTGCTCGCGCGTGGTGTTCTGCGCCTCGTCGAGGATCACGAACGCATGGTTCAGCGTGCGCCCGCGCATGAAGGCGAGCGGCGCGATCTCGATGTTGCCCTTCTCGAACGCGCGGGCGACCTTGTCCATGCCCATCAGGTCGTACAGCGCGTCGTACAGCGGGCGCAGGTAGGGGTCGACCTTCTGCGCCAGGTCGCCGGGCAGGAAGCCGAGCCGTTCGCCGGCCTCGACCGCCGGCCGCGTGAGGATGATGCGCTGCACGCTGCTGCGCTCCAGCGCATCGACCGCGCAGGCCACCGCGAGGAAGGTCTTGCCGGTGCCGGCCGGTCCGATGCCGAAGGTGATGTCGTGCGCCAGGATGTTGCGCAGGTACAGCTGCTGGTTCGGCGTGCGGCCGGTCAGGTCGGGGCGGCGGGTGCGCAGCAGGACCTCCTCATCGTCACCGGCCCCTTCGCCCTGCACGTCGCCCTGGACCGCCTCGCGCAGCGCCGGGCGCCCGACGCGGGGCGTGCGCGGCCGCGCCTGCGAATCGTCGGCCAGCGCCTCGGTGATCGCCAGCTGCAGCGTCTCGGCGGCGATCGGGCGGCGCGAGCGGCCGTACAGCGTCTGCAGCAGGGCCACCGCGCGCTCGGCGCTCGCCTTCGGGCCATCGATGCGGAACGATTCGTTGCGCCGCGAGATGCTGACGCCGAAGGCCGACTCGATGCTGCGCAGGTGTTCGTCGACGCTGCCGCACAGGTGCGACAGGCGGGCGTTGTCGAGCGGGATGAAGGCGTGGCGAAGGATCACGGGGCGGGGGACTCCGGCAGGGGGAAGAAGGGCGAGGGCGGATTGTCGCCGGAAGGCCCCGGGGCCGCAGGCATCCTGCACAATCCGAGTCCATGCCCTGCTTCGTGCCGCCGACCACCCTCGCCCACCGGCTGCGTGCCGCGGCCCGGCGCATGGGGGCCCCGCTGGCCGCGGCGATGATGTCGGCGCTGGCGCTGACCGCCGTCCCGGCCGCGGCCGCCGACGACCCCGGCCTCGTCGAGATCCGCACCGCAAGCGCGGTGGCCAGCACGGCACCGGTCTTTCCGCAGGACCTGAAGCCGCGCACGGTGCGCCTGCCCGATGAGTGGGCCGAGACGCTGCCGCAGGCCGACGGGCCGGTCTGGTACCGCCTCGAATTCACGCTGCCGGCCAGCCATGTCACGCCGTCCCCGCTGATGGCCGCCTACATCGAGCGCGCCTGCAGCACCGCGCAGGTCTGGCTGAACGGCAACCTGGTCTTCAGCGGCGGCCACATGACCGAGCCGGTGACGCGCAGCTGCTTCTACCCGCAGCTCGTCGTGCTGCCGCCTGCGCTGCTGAACCCGCAGGGCAACCTGCTCGACATCAAGGTGCAGGGCCATGCGCTGCAGCACGTCGCGTCGCGCCAGCGCGCCGGCGGCCTGTCGGCGGTGCAGGTCGGGCCGCACGCGCTGCTGGCCGACCTGCAGGCCCGACGCACCTTCTGGAACGTCTCGCTGGTGCAGGTGATCTCGGCGATGCTGGTGCCGCTGGGCATCGTGATGCTGGGCATGGGCTGGCAGGACCGCCGCAGCCCCTGGCTGATCCACTTCGGCCTGCTGGCGATCGGCTGGGCCGCGCTGTCGGCCCGCCTGTGGTGGCGCGATCCGCCATGGGACAACCCCACCAGCGAGTTCCTCGTCTGCGTCGGCTTCGGCGTGCTGGTGGCGCTGGCGATCCAGTTCCTGGTGCGCTATGCCGCGCTGCGCTCGACCAAGCTCGAGATCGGGCTGCTGGCGCAGTGCGTGCTGGTGCCGGCGAGCCTCGCGCTGGCCGGGCCGGAACGCCTCTACACCGCGACCAGCGGCTGGTACCTGCTGCTGTCGGCCGAGGTGATGGCCGCGGTCACGCTGTACCTGCGCGTGACCTGGCGCAAGGGCATCGACGGCCGCGCCGACTTCTGGCCGATGGCCTTCATGCTGATGGGCGTCGGCGCGCTGGTGCTGGTCGACCTGGCGACGCAGCACGGGCTGGTCACGCTGCTGCCGGTGCACGTGCTGCACTTCAGCATGCCGCTGATGTTCATCGCGGTCGGCGTGCGCCAGATCCAGGTCTTCGGGCGCGCGCTGCAGGTGGCCGAGGCGAGCCGCAACTCGCTGGAAAGCCGCATCAACGAGGTCACCGCCGAGATCGAGCGCAACTTCTCGCAGATGGCCGAGCTGCGCGTCGAGCAAGTGACCGAGAAGGAGCGCAAGCGCATCGCCGCCGACCTGCACGACGACCTCGGTGCGAAGCTGCTGACCATCGTGCACACCAGCGAGAGCGAGCGCATCTCGACGCTGGCGCGCGAGGCGCTCGAAGAAATGCGGCTGTCGGTGCGCGGGCTGACCGGCAAGCCGATGCAGGTGGCCGATGCGCTGGCCGACTGGCGGGCCGAGACGGTGTCGCGGCTGAGCCAGGCCAACATCGAGGCCGACTGGCGCAGCCCGACCGAAGACGTGAACCAGCAGCTGTCGGCGCGCGCCTTCGTGCAGACCACCCGCATCCTGCGCGAGGCGGTCAGCAACATCATCAAGCACAGCGGCGCGTCGCACTGCAAGGTGCGCTGCAGCATCGGCGAGCACGATTTCGTGCTGGTCGTGCAGGACAACGGCAAGGGCATCCCGATGGAGCTCGACGGCAAGCTCGACCGCGGCCACGGCATGGCCAGCATGAAGCACCGCGCCAAGCAGATGCAGGGGCAGTGCCTGGTCGAATCCGGGCCGGGCTACGGCACGGTGATCAGGCTCACGCTGCCGCTCTGAAATGCACTGAAAGCGCACAATCGGGCCCTTCCACGGCTGCTACGATTCCATGATCCCTCGAGGACACCGACCATGAACAAGATCCTGCTGCTCGAAGACCTGCCCGAGATCCGTGCCTGGGTGAAGGCCCTGGTCACGCAGGTGTTTCCGCAGGCGCAGATCTCCGAAAGCGCCCGGGTGCACGACGCGCTGGCGCTGATCAGCGCCGAGCGTTTCGACGTGGCGCTGGTCGACCTGGGCCTGCCCGACGGTTCGGGCGTCGACGTGGTTGCCGCGCTGCGCGACACCCAGCCCGAAGCCCAGTCGGTGGTGGTGACCATCCACGACGACGACGACCACCTCTTTCCTGCGCTGCAGGCGGGGGCTTTCGGCTACCTGCTGAAAGAGCAGCCGCGCGAGCACTTCGTCGAGCAGCTGCGGCGCATCAGCCAGGGCGAGCCGCCGTTGACGCCGTCCATCGCGCGCCGCGTGATCGCGTACTTCGCGGCCCAGAACAAGCCGCAGGAGCGCCCGCAGAACCTGCCCCACGTGTCGCTGACCGACCGCGAGAACGAGGTGCTGCTGTGGGTGGCCAAGGGTTTCACGCTGCCGGAGATCGGCACGCAGCTGAACCTGTCGCGCCACACCATCGCCGACTACGTGAAGCAGATCTACCGCAAGCTCAATGTCAGCTCGCGCGCCGAAGCCGCGCTCGAGGCGCAGCGCCTGGGCCTGTTCCGCCGATGATCGGCCGGCTGAGCGGCCTGCTGGCAGAAAAGAACCCGCCCCAGCTGCTGCTGGACGTCGGCGGCGTCGGCTACGAGGTCGACGTGCCGATGAGCACCTTCTACAACCTGCCGGCGCTCGGCGAACGGGTCACGCTGCTGACCCACTTCGTCGTGCGCGAGGACGCCCAGGTGCTGTTCGGCTTCCTCAGCGCCGAAGAGCGCGCGACCTTCCGGCAGCTGGTCAAGATCTCCGGCGTCGGGCCGCGCACGGCGTTGTCGATCCTGTCGGGCCTGAGCGTCGGCGAGCTGGCGCAGGCGGTGTCGCTGCAGGAAAGCGGCCGGCTGATCAAGGTGCCGGGCATCGGCAAGAAGACCGCCGAGCGGCTGCTGCTGGAGCTGAAGGGCAAGCTCGGCGCCGACCTGGCACTGCCGGCCAGCGTCGCAAGCGATGCGCAGGCTGACATCCTGCAGGCGCTGGTGGCGCTGGGCTACAGCGACCGCGAGGCGGCCGCCGCGCTGAAGAGCCTGCCGGCCGATGTCGGCGTGAGCGACGGCATCAAGCTGGCGCTGAAGGCTCTGGCGCGCTGACGGCGCTCGCGCCGTCAGTGGCTGTGGTCGGCGCCCGCCGCCTCGACGTTCACCGTCACCGTCACCTCGCCCGCCTTCTCGAACTTCAGCCGCAGCGGGAACTTGTCGCCCTCCTTCAGCGGCCCCTTCAGGCCGATGAACATCAGGTGCAGCGCACCGGGCTTCAGCTCGACGTACTTGCCAGCTGGCAGGTCGATCGCCCCGACCTCGCGCATGCGCATCACGTCGCCTTCCATCTTCATCGTGTGCAGCTCGGTGGCGCGGCCGACGTCGGCGCTGGCCGACAGCAGCCGGTCGTCCACCTTGCCGCGGTTCTCCAGCCGCAGGAAGCCGCCGCCGGTCGGCTGCCCCGGCGCGGTCGCGCGCGCATACGGGTGGCCGATGGCGATCTCGCCGACCGTGAATTCATGGGCCTGGGCTGCCAGGGCGGCGAGCGAGACCAGGGCGGCGGTGGTGAATCGGGTGATGAGGTTCATGGCGAGGGTCCGTTTCAGGGAGGCGTTCACAGGTCGTACCTCAGCTCCGCACTGTAGGTGCGTTGCGGGTACGGGTGGAAATTCCAGTACTGGTAGTTGTTCAGGTTGTCGATGCCGAACGCGGCGTGCCACTGCTTGTCGATCGCGACACGCACGCGCACATCGGTCGTGAAGTACTTCGACGTGCCCATGTACGTGAAGCCATTGGTGTCGCTGTTGTCCAGGCTGCCGTACTGCCGGCCGCTGTAGCGGGCGCCGTAGCTCACCGTCCAGCGCTCGTCGACGCGCCACGCGGCCAGTGCGCTCGCCCGCCAGCGCGGCACGCGCGGCTGCCACTTGCCGACGGTGTCGCCCGGCGTGCTCACGTAGCCACTGTTGGCGACGATCTTCGAATCGGCATAGGTCACGCTGCCCTGCAGGTCGAGCCCGCGCCACACGTTCTCGCGCTGCGCCGCAGCCTCCAGTCCGGTGGTGCGCACATGGTCGACGTTCTGCACGTTGCTCGTCACCGTCGTTCCGCTCACGAGCGTCTGGCTGTACAGCGCATCGCGGGTGTCTTCGTGGAACAGCGTCAGCCGCAGCGTCGCCGCATCGGCCGCAGTCCATTCGGAACTGAGCTCCGAGGTCCACGAGCGCTCGGGCCGCAGGTCCGGGTTCGCCCGCTGGTCGATGCCGGTCTGGGTGGCCGCGCCCTGGAACAGCTCGGACACCGTCGGGAAACGCAGCGCCCGCCCGGCCGACGCCTTCAGCACCCAGCCCTCGCGCAGCTCGTGCGACAACGCGGCTTTCGGCGACCACGCGGTCTCGCTGCGTCGGGGATGCGCGTACGGCGTGAACGCGGCGGTCTGCGTCAGGCCGTCGTAGGCCTGCCAGCGCTCGCCGCGCAGCCCGAGCACCGCCATCCAGCCGTCGGCGAAGCGCCAGGCGTCCTGGCCGAATACCGAGCGCAGACGCGTGTTGCCGTCGAAGCGCGAGCCGACCGCGCCGCTGTCCTGGTCGACCCAGTCCGTCAGCGTGTAGACGGTGGTGCGCAGCCGGAAGCTGTCCTGCTGCACGCCGGCATCGACCGCATGCGCGCTGCCCTCGCCACCGGGTCGCCAGGTGCCACGCGCCGACAGCGTGTTCCAGCCGGTGCCGTGCAGGTCGGTCGCGCTGCCGTTGCCGCCATCGAGCATCAGCGGCGACAGCGCGGGTTGCGGCGTTGCGGCGGCCGTCGGCCTGCGGCTCAGGTCGCGGCGGTAGTCGTAGACGCTCGCGGCCAGCTCCCAGTCGAAGGCGCCGCCCGAGTTTTGCTTCAGCGACAGTGCCTGCATCAGGTGTGCGAGGCCGTCGCGGCTGGTCACGCCGCTCAGCACCGGCGCCACGTACTGCTCGGAGCGACCGACCGCATCGTTGTGCCACCAGCCCGCGGTGTAGCTCGCGCGCAGGTCGGGCGCCAGGTCGTACGCCAGCTTCAGCTTCAGGTGGTCCTGCACCGTGCGGTACTGCGTGCCGGTGCCGCGCACGTACCAGGGCTTGCCGGTCTTGTCGGTGTCCGGCACCGCGCCGGCGGTCGGCGTGGCCGTGGTGTCGAACACCAGCGGCTGCCCTTCGCTGTCGAGCCGGTTCAGGTTGACCCACCACGACCAGCCGCCGCTGCGGTCGCCGAGCGACGTACTGGCCTGCCAGCCGTTGTAGGTGGTGTCGGTGCCGTAGAGCTGGAACGGCTGCGAGAACGCGCCGACCACCGCATGGGCCTCGAACTTCGACGGCATGCGGGTCAGGTAGTCGACCACCGCGCCGGCCGAGTTGCCGGGGTAGGCGGCCGAGAACGGGCCGTACAGCACGTCGACACGCTCGATCTCCTCCGGCGTCACCAAGCCCCAGCGTGGCGCGAAGCTCGCGCCATTGCCGAGCAGGTTCGACAGCAGGATGCCGTCGGCATAGACCAGCGAACGCGCGCTGTTGCCGGTGCCCGACGCGCGCGTCGACAGCACCGCGTGGTTGTAGTCGCCGGCATAGCGCTTGCGCACCAGCAGGCTCGGCAGGTACTTCAGCGCGTCCTCGCTGTCGGTGGCATTGATGCTCGCCTGCACCTGCGCGCCGGTGATGCCTTCGATCGTCGTCGGGATCTGCGACGGCAGCGAGCCGCGGCGGCCGCCGGTCACGGTGACGACACCGAGGTGCTTGACGGGGGGGTTGGCATCGTCGCTGGCGGCGCGGATCGGCTTGGCCGATTTTTCAGCCGCAGTGTCTTCTTCGGCCCGCGCCGCGATCGGCAGGCAGGCCAGCAGCGCCAGCGCCGCATGGGCGGCTGGCGTGAATCGGTACGTCACGGAATGCTCCTGAACACGACCGGGCACGCAGGCCGCGGTCAATCACACGGGGCTGCCGATGCGCAAGCGCACCGGCGGCCAGGGCGGTGGTTCAGGTGAGAGAGGGTGGGCCGTGCTTCAGCCGCGCGATCCAGTCGGCCTCGGCATCGGGGGCCGGTCCCTCGATGCGGACCGGCGGCTCATGCGCCCGCTCGGTGGCGACGACGGCGAGGGCCGGACCCGGTTCCGGCGCGGCGAGCGCCAGCACCGCCGACAGCGCGCAGTGCTCGCTGCCATGCGCGCCGGCGCGGTCGGCGGGCATCGGCTTCGGTTCGCCAGCGTCGTCGAGCGCGACGGTGGCGACGCCGTAGACCGTGCAGACCTCGACCAGCGTCTTGCCCTGCAATTGCGCCGACACGCTCGCCAGCATCGGCACCGCGGCCTTCAGCAGCAGCGCCAGCGCAAAGGCCCAGACGGCCCATCGCGATGCAGGGTGGCGGGAGATCATCGTCCGATTGTGCCGCAGCCGGATGGACGGGCCCTGCACAATTCCTGCACACCGCGTGAGCAAACGCAAACGATCGCCCGCCCCCGCCGATAATCGGCCGATGGCCATCCAGACCGACGATTTCGGCAGCCTGCCACCGCGTGTGGTCAGCGCCGCGCCCAGCTCGCCCAACGAAGAAGCGATCGAACGCGCACTGCGCCCGAAGGGACTGGCCGAGTACGTCGGCCAGGCCAAGATCCGCGAGCAGCTGGAGATCTTCATCGGCGCGGCCCGCATGCGCGGCGAGGCGATGGACCACGTGCTGCTGTTCGGCCCGCCCGGCCTCGGCAAGACCACGCTGAGCCACATCATCGCCAACGAACTGGGCGTGAACCTGCGCCAGACCTCCGGCCCGGTGCTCGAGAAGCCGAAGGACCTGGCGGCGATTCTGACCAACCTCGAGAAGAACGACGTGCTCTTCATCGACGAGATCCACCGGCTCAGCCCGGTCGTCGAGGAGATCCTGTACCCGGCGCTGGAGGACTACCAGATCGACATCATGATCGGCGAGGGCCCGGCCGCACGCTCGATCAAGCTCGACCTGCAGCCGTTCACGCTGGTCGGCGCCACCACGCGCGCCGGCATGCTGACCAATCCGCTGCGCGACCGCTTCGGCATCGTCTCTCGGCTCGAGTTCTACACCCCCGAAGAACTGGCGCGCATCGTGCACCGCTCGGCCGGTCTGCTGAACGTGCCGACCGATGCCGACGGCGCGTTCGAGATCGCGCGCCGCTCGCGCGGCACGCCGCGCATCTCGAACCGGCTGCTGCGCCGCGTGCGCGACTATGCCGACGTGAAGGGCGACGGCCGCATCTCGAAGGCGCTCGCCGACAAGGCGCTCGCGATGCTCGACGTCGATCCGCAGGGCTTCGACGTGATGGACCGCAAGCTGCTCGAGGCGGTGATCCACCGCTTCGACGGCGGCCCGGTCGGCCTGGACAACATCGCCGCCGCGATCGGCGAGGAGCGCGAGACCATCGAGGACGTGATCGAGCCCTACCTGATCCAGCAGGGCTACCTGCAGCGCACGCCGCGCGGCCGCGTCGCGACGCTGGCGGCCTTCCGGCACCTGGGCGTCACGCCGACGCGCGCCGCCACCGACCTGTTCGACAGCTGACGGCCGGCGCCGCCGCGCTCAGATCAGGTCTTCGACCACCAGCCAGTGGTAACGCTCGGCGAGCCGGGCATCGAAGCGCTTGGCAACCTCGGCGACGCGCTCGGCATGCTGGGCGTCGGGCGCGTACACCAGCAGCCAGCCGCAGCCTTCGCCGGCGAGCTGCTGGTAGCGGCGCATCAGCGTCACCTCGTAGCCGAAGCCGGCCAGCTGGCTGGCATGGCCGAGCATGTGCTGCATCTGCGCGCCTTCTTCTTCGGCGGTGATGAACATCACGTCATCGTCGTCGAAGCCGGCGTCGAACAGGGCCTGCATCGCCTGCTGCGCAAGCTCGTCGCTCGGCAGCGCGACGACCACGTGGCCGACGGGTTTGAAAGCGCCCAGCGAGTGCGGCCGGGCCCCCTTGGTCATTCGCCTGACTGACATGGCATCACCTCCTGACAGGATCGCGATGAAAGACCTGCAGGAAGTCTAGACCTTGCCCATCGGGCGTCAATGCGCAGTCGCCTGGGGCACCCTCGAATCGGGGTCGGCGTGGGCTGCCTGCGCGAGCGCGCCCGGCGTGTAGCCGAAATGGCGGCTGAACCAGCGCGTCAGATGGGCCTGGTCGGCAAAGCCGCAGGCCTCGGCTGCCTGCGCGATCGGCCAGCCATCGAGCAGCAGCCTGCGGGCGCGCGCCATGCGCGCGGCGCGGACGTAGTCGCCCGGGCTCAGGCCCAGCCAGCGCGTCGCGATGCGGTGGAAGTGTTCGCGGCTGAGCGCGCAGTCGCGGGCCAGCGCGTCGATCGCCACCGTGCCGTCGCCGACGGCGGCGCGCTGCAGCGCCGCCAGCACCTGCCGGGCGGCGCGCCCGGCAGGTTCGGCATCGACCGGCAGCAGCGAGTCAGCGTCGGCGAGCCGCGCGGCCGCGCGGCGCAGCCATGCCGCGGCGTCGGCGCTGTCGCGCAGGTCTCGCGCGTCGGCCGCGAGGGCCGGCTGCGCGGCGCGCGCACTGCGCCGCGGCATCGGCACCCCGAGCACGGCCAGCCATGGCACCGCGGCATAGACCATCACGACCTGCGTCTCGCCGTCCTCGTCCGCATCCAGCCCGCACGTGTGGACGGCGCCCGGCGCGATCGCCAGCAGGTCGCCGGCCGACGCGGTGTGCCGGCGGCCGCCGAGGCTGAAGCGGCAGCGGCCGGCGAGCACCGCCCCGATCGACCATTCGTCGTGCCAATGCGGCGCCCATTCCTGCCCCGGCCGGTGGTGCATCACCTGCTCGAGCGCCGGCTGGCCGTCGACATGCCAGCGCCGCACGCGCGAATGGCGGGACACGCCCGGCTCAGGCATCGCGAGCCCCGACGACGGTCAGGCCGAACCAGCCGGCGCTCGCGTCGCCGGCCTGCAGCTCGCCGAGCAGCGAAAGCTCCTCGCGCGGGTGCTCGAACACGCGCAGCGACGCAGTGGCCGCATGCCATCCGCTCGCGGTGGGCTGCGCGACGTCGGCGCGCAGCAGCCGCAGCGCGGGTGCACGGGCCGGCTCGCGCAGGTCGGGGAAGCCGACGACGCCGAGCGTCGGCGCCGCGAGGAAGCCGAGCGGCCGGCCCGGCTCGCCGCTCAGGCGCGCCTCGGCCTCGATCACGCGGCGGTCCTTCACCGCCAGGCTCGCACCCAGCCGCGTGCCGGCGCGCAGCGGCGCGGCCGCCGGGTGGTCGAGCGGCAGGCTGCGCGTGAGCCAGGTGCTGCCCATCTTCTTCGGCCAGCCCTGCAGCAGGCCGCGCAGCATCGAGACGTCCTGGTCGACCCAGATCGCCGGGCAGAACCCGCAGCGGCTGCCGTCGGGGCGCTCGACCTCCAGCACGACGATGGTCTCGCGGTACTGCGCCTGCACCGGGTCGAGCAGCTCGCTGCCGTCGGTGGTGGCCTGCCAGTCGGCGAAGTGCACGCAGCCCCGGCCCGTCGTGCGGCCGATCGTGCGGCCGATCGCCGGCGGCAGCAGGTCGGCACCGCGCGCGGCATCGAAGTCGAACGCGACGTTCAGCAGCCAGCCGGCGTAGTGCCACGGCGGGGCGACGACGAGGGCGCTGCGACCGTGGACCGTGTGGGGTGGGGTGAAGCTGTGCGGCATGGCGACGATTCTGCGTCGCCTGCGGCACGCCGTCTTGAACGCCAGTGATCAGGCCTGCGGCTGCGAATCGTCGCCGGCACCGGGCGCTCACGGCACTGGGAGCGTGATCGGCGGCGTCGCGGCGCTGCAGCAACTCGGCTGGAGCTGCACCAGGACCTTGCCGAACGCCCGGCCGGACGCCAGCCGGGCGAAGGCTTCGTCCACGTCGTCCATCCCGAAGCGGCTGTCGATCACCGGCACCAGGCGGTGCTGCTCGATCGCGCGGTTCATCGCGTCGAACTGCTGCCGCGAACCGACGGTATGGCCCTGCAACTGCGCACGCTTGCCGATGAACAGGCCGCGCAGGTCGAAGTCGAGCCGCGGACCGCCGGCGTAGCCGACGACGGCGATGCGCCCGCCCACCCGCAGCGCCGCGGTCGACTGCGCCCAACTCTGCGCCCCGCCCACCTCCAGCACCAGGTCGACCCCCTGCCCTGCGGCCAGTTCGAATGCACGCGCGCCCCAATCCGGCGTCTGCCGGCGGTCGATCACCTCGCTCGCGCCGAGCGCGCGCGCCCGCGCCAGCCGCGCCTCGTCCGAGCCGGCCACGATGGCGCGCGCACCGAACATCGCCGCGAACTGCAGGCCGAACAACGACACGCCGCCCGTGCCGATCAGCAGCACTGTCTGGCCCGGACGCAACGCCGCCTCGGTGAAGGCGGCCCACGCGGTCAGCGCGGCGATCGGCAGCGCGGCGGCCTCGTCGGCCAGGTGGGCCGGAGCACGCACGACCGCGGCGGCGGGCACCGTCATGTACTCGCGCAGCACCCCGGGGACGCTGCTGCCGAGCTGGCGCGAGAAATACTCGCCGCGGAACGGCCCGGACTGCCAGTCCGGGAAGAAAACCGGGTTGACACGCTCGCCGACGGCGAAACCGGCCCCATCGGCACCGACCTCGACCACCTCGCCGACCGCATCGGACAGCGGCACGACCGGCAATGTCACCGGCATCGCATAGCGACCCTCGGCGATCTCGAGATCGCGGTGGTTCAACGACGCGGCGCGCACGCGCAGCAGCAACTCGCCGCGCCCCGGCACCGGCATCGGCACCGGTGCATCGACGACCTGCAGGCGCGGCGCCGAAAAGCTTCGCAACTGGACGACTTTCATGACTCTCCCTGCGCGCCAAAGCGGCGCAGGACGAATGCTCCCAGCGGCCCCGCAGCTACACAATCCGCCATCTCGTCAACATGTCGTTTCTTCAAGGAAACAATCCATGCCCGATCCCCTCCTGGAGCACCTGGCCGGCATGGCGGTGTTCGCGCGCGTCGTCGAACTGCGCGGGTTCTCGGCGGCAGCGCGCAGCCTGGGCGTCACCAAGTCGGCGGTCAGCAAGCGCGTCGCGCGCCTGGAGGCCACGCTGGGCGCGCAGCTGCTGCGCCGCACGACCCGCAGCGTCAGCGTCACCGACAGCGGCCGCGCGCTGTACGAGCGTGCCGCCGCCGCGGTCGCGCTGTGCCGCGATGCGAGCGGCGCGATCGCCGAGCTGGCCGAGCGTCCGGGCGGGCTGCTGCGCGTGACGGCGCCCGTCACCTTCGGCCGGCTGCAGATCGCCCCGCTGCTGCCGCGCTTCCTGGCCGAGTACCCGGGCGTGCAGTTGCAGCTGGTGCTGCTCGATCGCGAGGTCGACCTGGTGCAGGAAGGTTTCGACATCGGCGTGCGCTTCAGCCGCACGCTGCCGCCGGACGTGGTCGCGCGCCCGCTGGCACCGCTGGCGCACGTGCTGTGCGCGGCGCCGGGGATGTTCAAGCGCGGTGCGTCGCCGCGGCTGCCAGCCGACCTGGCGGGCGTCGAGTGCCTGCGCTACGGCGACGGCGAGGCCAACTCGCTGTGGCGCCTGGACGGCCCGGCCGGCACGGCCGGCGTGCGCGTCAGCGGCCGGCTGCAGGCCAACAACAGCGACGTGCTGCGCCAGGCCGCGATCGACGGCCTGGGCGTCGCGCTGCTGCCGCGCTTCGTGGTCGACGCGGACCTCGCCGCGGGCCGGCTGAAGCCGGTGCTGCGCGGCTGGACGCCGCGCGCGCCCTTCGGCTCGAGTGTCTACGCCGTGTGGGCACCCGGCCGGCACATGCCGCCGAAGATGCGCGTCTTCATCGATTGCCTGGTCGAACGCCTGGGTCGGCAGTGAGGCGGGCGGACGCGGCGCGGCGCGGCCAGCGCACGCCGCGCTCCGAGATCACGCCGATGAGCCACAGGCCCGCCAGGATGCCCGCGGCCGCGGCCAGCTGCGTGCCGCCGGACAGGCGGTGCGCATTCCACAGGAAGGCACTGGTGGCCGCCAGCAGCAGCAGGAACAACAGCCCGGCCACCACAGCCGCGGCCGTCGAGCGGTGCGGGTCGTACTTGCGGCGCGCGGCCAGGTCGAAGGCCGGCTTCGGGAAGCGCTCGGCCACGTCGGCCGGCCGCCAGCCCGGCGGCTTGACCCACACCCGCAGCTTGTCGCGCCAGCGCCGCGCATGCCAGGCGTCCTCGGCGATGTCGCGGTAGACGTGCAGGTTGGCCCACAGCGGGTTCCAGCTCGCCAGCGGCGTGCGCGTGCCATACACGCAGGGCTCGGCGTCGTCTTCCTCGATGAAGCTGCCGAACAGCCGGTCCCAGACGATCAGGATGCCGCCGTAGTTCTTGTCGAGGTACTTGTCGTTGACGGCGTGGTGCACCCGGTGGTTGCTGGGTGCGCAGAACCAGCGGTCGAACCAGCCGAGCCGGCCGATCTGCTGCGTGTGCACCCAGTACTGGTAGAGCAGGTCGACCAGCGCGACGACGCCGAACACCAGCGGTGGAAAACCGGCCACCGCCATCGGCAGGTAGAAGATCCAGCCGAACAGCCAGCCGGTGCTGGTCTGGCGCAGCGCGGTCGACAGGTTGTATTCCTCGCTCTGGTGGTGCACCGCATGCGCGGCCCACAGCACCGCCACCGTGTGGCCGAGCCGGTGGTGCCAGTAGTAGCAGAAGTCGTACACCAGCAGGCCGACGACCCAGACCCAGGCGGCGTCCTGCGGCAGCGGGTGCACGCTGAGCGTCTCGAACGCGAGCGCGTAGATGCCGACCATCAGCAGCTTGCTGAACACGTTCAGCACCTGGCTCATGATGCCCAGGCCGATGCTGTTCAGCGCGTCGGCGGCCACGTAGGTGTTGCGGCGCCGCGCCAGGCCGACCGCGAACTCGACCGCGATCAGCAGCAGGAAGAGCGGGGTCGCGAGGACGATGATCTGGGAGTCCGTCATCACGCGATGGTGGCGCTGCCGGGGCCGGCTGAACACCCGGACGGCCCCGGATTGCGTCGCGCTTGTTCCAGGCTACATGACGACCCCTCGCCCGGTGGGTACACCGGTCGATCCCCCCGAGGGGATGCGGGCCGGCTTGGGGCGGCCCGGCGCTCGGCCCGCTTCACGCCAATCGCATGCGTCGTGGCGCGGATGCCAATCCCGGGATCATCGACCCGGTCACATCCAGCGCGGCTGCCGGTGCGTCAACGCCGGCAACTGCATGCGCACCTGCGCGATGCGCGCCGGGTCCAGCGTCGCCAGCACGATGCCTTCGCCTTCCTCGCGCATCGCGAGCACCTCGCCCCAGGGGTCGACGACCAGGCTGTGGCCGAAGGTGCGCCGGCCGTTCTCGTGCAGCCCGCCCTGCGCCGGTGCGATCACGTAGCACTGGTTCTCGACCGCGCGCGCCCGCAGCAGCAGTTCCCAGTGCGCGCGGCCGGTGGTGTGCGTGAAGGCGGCCGGCACCGCCAGCAGGTCGCAGGGCGGCGACATCATCGCGCGGTACAGCTCCGGAAACCGCAGGTCGTAGCAGATGCTCAGGCCGACGCGCAGCCCGTCGGCGTCGAAGGTCACCGGCTCGCTGCCGGCCTGCAGCACGCGGCCTTCGTCGAAGTTCTCGCGGCCGTTGTCATAGCGGAACAGGTGCATCTTGTCGTAGCGCGCCGCCAGCGCGCCGTCGGGGGCGAACACGCAGCTGGCGTTCAGCACGCGGTCGGGGAGGCCCAAGCCCGTGCCGATCCGCATCGGCAAGGTCCCGCCGATGATCCACACGCCATGGTGGCGCGCCGCGTCGGCCAGCATCGCCTGGATCGGCCCGTCGCCCGGCCGCTCGGCCGCCGCGAGCTTGTCGCGGTCGGCGAGGCCCATCAGGCAGAAGTACTCCGGCAGCCCGACCAGCCTGGCGCCGGCCTCCGCGGCCTGCGCGATCAGCCGGCGAGCATGGTCCAGGTTCTCGTCGACGCGGGGCGTCGAGACCGTTTGAAGCGCGGCGATCAGCATCGGGATTTCCCTGCAGAGTGTGGCCTTCCTCACACGGTGAGGGCCTGTGCCGCAGAGCTTACGTCGGACTCCGGGCCTTCGCCCGTCACAGGAATTGCGCCTGGGGCAGAATCCGACCGCCTTCCTTGACACGGGCATCAACGTCTCATGGATCTCGAGTCCTCCACCCTCGGCGCGCCGGCCGCAACCGCCCTGTCGCCGACGCCCGGCCCGGCACTCGCCGAGCACAGCCGCTTCGTGCAGCGGATTCGCCGCCGCTTTGGCGCCGAGCTGTCGCTGCTGCCGCCGGGGCTGCCGACCCGCGAACCGATCGAGGCGCTGATCGACGCGCTGCTGGCCACCGAACGCACGCTGCCGAGCGCACTGCGCGTGGCCCGCCACCTGGTGCTCGAACGCCTGGCGGTGCTCGACATCGAGCAGGCCGCGCCGATGGAGGACATCACCCGCTCGATGACCGAGCTCGCCGAGACCACGCTGGACCGCGCGATCGCGCAGGCGCAGCGCGAGCAGGACCTGCGCTTCGGCGCGCCGCTGAACGCCGACGGCCGGCGCATCGACTTCTGGGTCGTCGGCATGGGCAAGCTCGGCGCGCGCGAGCTGAACGTCTCGTCCGACATCGACCTGGTCTACGTCTACGAAGAAGACGGCGAGACGACCGGGCCGCAGCCGATCACCGCGCACGAATACTTCTCGCAGCTCGCGCGCAGCCTGTACGCGCTGATCGGCGACACCACCGACGACGGCTTCGTGTTCCGCGTCGACCTCGCGCTGCGGCCGAACGGCAACTCCGGTCCGCCGGTGGTCAGCCTCGCGATGCTGGAGGAGTATTTCCTGGTGCAGGGCCGCGAGTGGGAGCGCTTCGCGTGGCTGAAGAGCCGCGTCGTCGCACCGCGCGAGAGCGTGCGCAACGGCCGCGCGCTGGCGCTGCGCTCCACCGTGACCAGCTTCGTCTACCGCAAGTACCTCGACTACGGCGTGTTCGAAGGCCTGCGCCAGCTGCACCGCAAGGTGCGCGACGAGGCCCAGCGCCGCGCCGCCGGCCGCCCGGAACGCGCGAACGACGTCAAGCTGTCGCGCGGCGGCATCCGCGAGATCGAGTTCATCGTGCAGCTGCTGCTGGTGGTGCGCGGCGGGCAGTTCCCCGAGATCCGCACCCGCTCGACGCTGAAGGCCCTCGCCAAGCTGACCGCCGGCGGGCTGATGAAGCCGGCCAGTGCCGAGCGGCTGGCCGAGGCCTACACCTTCCTGCGCCGCATCGAGCACCGCATCCAGTTCCTCGACGACCAGCAGACCCACCTGCTGCCGACCGCCGACGAGGACCTGAACTGGATCGCGCGCAGCATGGGCCTGCACTGCGGCAAGGTCTCGTGCGAGCTGCTCGAGCTGCTGGGCGCGGCGCGCGAGATGGTCGCGCTCGAATTCGACGCGCTGCTGCACGAAGGCCAGTCGCCGGCCGCCTGCCCGCCCGGCAAGAAGCCGGGCAGCTGCAAGACCTGCGGGCCGCCGCCGCAGCCGGTGGACAGCGAGGCGTTCATCGAGAAGCTGCCGCCCGAGATCGCATCGCGGGTGCGCAGCTGGTGCGGCCAGCCGAAGATCCGCGCGCTGCGCGACGACAGCAAGGTGCGCCTCGCGCGGCTGATCACGCGCACCGTCGAAGCGGTCGGCGACCGGCGCTGCACGCTCGACGCCGCGGCGCGCTTCGTCGACTGGGTCGAGCCGCTGCTGCGCCGCGAGAGTTACCTCGCGCTGCTGGTCGAGCGCCCCGAGGTGCACAACCGGCTGCTGCGCCTGCTCGGCCTCGCGCGCTGGCCGATGCGCTACCTGATGCAGCACCCGGGCGTGATCGACGAACTCGCCGACGAACGCCTGCTGCACAGCCGCTTCGACGCCGCCGAGTTCATCGCCGACCTGGAGGCGCGCCACGAAGCCTGGGAGCGCTCCGGCCAGGCCGACGAAGAATCGCTGCTGGACACGCTGCGCCGCGCCCACCATGCCGAGGTGTTCCGCACGCTGGTGCGCGACGTCGAGGGCCACATCACCGTCGAGCAGGTGGCCGACGACCTGTCGGCACTGGCCGATGCGACGCTGCAGTGCGCGCTGAACTGGGCCTGGGGCCACCTGAAGCAGCGCCACCGGCCAACGCCGCGCTTTGCGGTGATCGCCTACGGCAAGCTCGGCGGCAAGGAGCTCGGCTATGGCAGCGACCTCGACGTGGTGTTCGTCTATGACGACGGCGACGAGGCCGACACCGACCGCGCCGCCGAGGTCTACGCCGCCTTCGTGCGCAAGCTGATCACCTGGCTCACGCTGCGCACCGCGGCCGGCGAGCTGTTCGACATCGACACCGCGTTGCGGCCGAACGGCAGCGCGGGCCTGCTCGTCACGTCGCTCGCGTCGTTCGAGAACTACCAGCGCGGGCGCGGCAGCAACACCGCGTGGACCTGGGAACACCAGGCCGTGACGCGGGCGCGCTTCTGCGCCGGCGACGCCGAGCTGGCGCCGCGTTTCGAGGCGGTGCGCCGCGCGGTGCTGTGTGCCGAACGCGATCCGGTGGCGCTGCGCACCGAGGTGCAGGCGATGCGCGAGAAGGTGCGCGGCGCCCATCCGGTGCGGGCCGGGCTGTTCGACGTGAAGCACAGCGCCGGCGGCATGATGGACGCCGAATTCGCGGTGCAGGCGCTGGTGCTGGTCCACGGCGCGCAGCACCCCGAGCTGCTCGACAACGTCGGCAACATCGCGCTGCTGCAGCGCGCCGAGGTGTGCGGGCTGCTGCCGGCCGGTGCCGGCAGCGCCGCCGCCGATGCCTACCGCGAGCTGCGCCGTGCGCAGCACCGGGCACGGCTCGACGAACAGCCGACCCAGTTCGACCCGGCGCCGCTGGCCGCGCACCGCGATGCGGTGCTCGCGCTGTGGGCGGTCGTGTTCCCCGCGTCGGCCGGCGCGTGACCCGCGCATTGCGCCAGCCCGGGCGGGCGTGGCTCCTGCTGTCCGCCTCGATCTTCCTCGCGACGCTCGCAGCGCAGGCGGTGCCGAAGGCCGTGCTCGACTGGCAGCCCGGCCTGGCCGCCGCCGAACCGTGGCGCTGGTGGACGGCGCTGTTCGTGCACTTCAGCCTGCTGCACCTCGGTGCCAACCTGCTGGGGCTGCTGCTGGTCGCGGCGTTCGGCCTGTCGGCGCGCGTGCCGTGGCCGATGAGCGCGGCATGGTTCGCGGCGTGGCCGCTGACGCACCTGGCGCTGCTGCTGCAGCCGGCGTTGCGCCACTACGGCGGCTTGTCGGGCGTGCTGCATGCGGCCGTGGCCATCGTCGCGGTGCAACTGCTGACGCAACGCTCCGGGCGGCTGATCGGCGGCGCGGTCCTCGCGGGCCTCGGAATCAAGGTGTTCAGCGAATCGCCGTGGCTCGGGCCGGTGCAGCACACGGCCGGCTGGGACATCGGCGTCGCGCCGATCGCGCATGCCTGCGGTCTCGTCGTCGGCATCGGCTGCGCGCTGGTCGCGGTGGCGGCTCGGCACCTTCGCTCGGCAACAAGGGCGCCATGACTGAACGAAAAAGCGCGCTCGATTCGCTCGCCGTCACCTCGTTGATCGGGCTGTGCTTCCTGTGGGGGCTGAACCAGGTCGCCGCGAAGGCGGCGCTGCCCGAGGTGCCGCCGCTGCAGCAGGCGGCACTGCGCTCGCTGGGCGGGGCGCTGCTGGTGTTCGCGTGGTCGCGCTGGCGCGGCATCCGGCTGTTCGAGCGCGACGGCACGCTCCGCGGCGGGTTGCTGGCCGGCGCGCTGTTCGCGGCCGAGTTCGTCTGCATCTTCCTCGGGCTGCAGTACACCAGCGCGTCGCGCATGGTGGTGTTCATCTACCTGTCGCCGTTCGTCGTTGCACTCGGGATGCCGTTCATCGCGCAGTCGGAGCGGCTGTCGGGCGTGCAGATCGGCGGGCTGGTCGCCGCGTTCGCCGGGGTGGCGTGGGCTTTCGCCGAGGGCTTCTCGCAGCCGGCGGTCGGCGCGCACCAGTGGATCGGCGACGCACTCGGCGTGACCGCCGGCGTGCTGTGGGGCGCGACCACGCTGGCGATCCGCGGCACGAAGCTGTCGGGCGCGTCGGCCGAGAAGACGCTGCTGTACCAGCTCGGCGTGTCGGGCGTGCTGCTCGCGCTGGCGGCCTTCGCCAGCGGCCAGCCGCTGCCGCACGCGCTGTCGCCGCTGGCCTGGAGCTCGCTCGCGTTCCAGGTGGTGGTGGTCACGTCGGCCAGCTACCTGATGTGGTTCTGGCTGGTGCGCCACTACCCGGCGACGCGGCTCGCGGCGTTCACGCTGCTGACGCCGGTGTTCGGGCTGCTGCTCGGGCTGTGGCTGCTCGGCGAGCCGATCACGGCGCGGCTGGTGGTGGCGCTGGCGGGGGTCGCGATCGGGATCGCCGTGGTGAACCGGCCCGCGAAGGGCTGAGGCTTCAGGCGCGGATGCGCTTCACCAGCGCCGTCGTCGAGTAGCCGTCGACGAACGGGATCGCCAGCGCCTGGCCGCCCCAGCTGCGCACGAGCCGCGTCTCGGCCAGCGTCTCCATGTCGTAGTCGCCGCCCTTCACGTAGAGGTCGGCACGCACCTCGCCGAGCAGCGCGACCGGCGTCTTCTCGTCGAACAGCGTCACCAGGCTGACGCTCTCGAGCGCGGCCAGCACGCAGGCGCGGTCGGTCTCGGCGTTCAGCGGCCGGTCGGGCCCCTTGCCGAGCAGGCGCGCCGACGCATCGCTGTTCAGCCCGATCACCAGGCTGCCGCCCAGCGCGCGCGCCTGCGCGAGGTAGCTGACGTGGCCGCGGTGCAGGATGTCGAACACGCCGTTGGTGAACACCAGCGGACGCGGCAGCAAGGCCAGCCGCGCGGCGAGCTGCTCGCGCGGGCAGAGCTTGTCGAGGAACGACATCAGGCCGGCTGCGCGCCGGAACTGCCCTTCGTGGCGGAGGCCAGCGCGGCGGCCATCTCCTTGCGGAAGCGGTTCAGCTCCTGCACGCTCGCGAAGCTGCGTTCCATCAGCAGGCTCATGTTGTGCAGGATGCGCTCGACGACCTTGTTCTCCCAGACCGCATCGAACTGGATCTGGCGGTCCAGCCACTGCTCCAGCCACTCGGGGTTGGGCAGGCGGCTCTGGATGGTGTCGCGCGGGAACAGCTTGACGTTCACATGCAGGTTGGTCGGGTGCAGCGCCTGCGCGGTGCGGCGGGCGCTGGCCATCAGCACGCCGACCTTCGCGAACGCGGCGCGCGCCTCGTCGCCGAACTTCTGCATCGCCCGCTTCATGTAGCGCAGGTAGGCACCGCCGTGGCGGGCCTCGTCGCGCGCGAGCGTCTCGTAGATGGCCTTGATCACCGGCTCGCTGTGCCATTCGGCGGCGCGGCGGTACCAGTGGTTCAGGCGGATCTCGCCGCAGAAGTGCAGCATCAGCGTCTCGAGCGCCGGTGCCGGATCGAACTCGAAGCGCACCGCATGCAGTTCCTCTTCGCTCGGCACCAGGTCGGGCCGGAAGCGGCGCAGGTACTCCATCAGCACCAGCGAGTGCTTCTGCTCTTCGAAGAACCACACGCTCATGAATGCGGAGAAATCGCTGTCATCGCGGTTGTCTCGCAGGAACATCTCGGTGGCCGGCAGCGCCGCCCACTCGGTGATCGCATTCATCTTGATGGTCTGGGCTTGCTCTTCGCTGAGCTGGCTGCCATCGAACTCATCCCAGGGGATGTCGGTGTCCATGTTCCATCGGACAGCCTCGAGTTGCTTGAACAGTTCGGGGTAAAGCATGGATAGGGCCTGTGGAAGTCCGGCGGCATTTTAGACGCGCCATCGTGACACTCGCGTCACACAGGAGTGGCCTGGAAGGGTTATCGCCGTGCTTGCGCTGCGCGCCAGCGTTGCAACGCCCCCTGCAGATCGCCCAGCGTGGCCAGCGCGGTGATGCCGGCCGGCGTGCGCCGGTGCAGCACCGGTGCCGCGCCGCCCACCCACACCTCGACCGGTGCCGGCAGCTTCGCGCGCAGCTCGACCAGGCTGTCGGTGACCTGCTGCGGATTGGTGGCGCCGCTGAAGGCGAGCACGACGACGTCGGCCTCGAAGGCCTGCGCCGCCAGCACCGTGTCCCACAGCGGCGTCTGCAGGCCGAGCGAGGTGCAGCGCGCACCGTCCACTGCCAGCAGCACCTCGGCCAGCAGCAGGCCGAGCCCGTGCGGTTCGCCGGGGAAGGTGGTCAGCAGCACGTTCGGTCGGGCGTCGGCCGGCGGCTGCGGCAGCAGGTACAGCGCCTGGCGCATCACGCCGTGCAGCACCTCGGAGCAGGCGTGTTCCTCGAAGATTTCCAGCTGGCCGCGCATCCAGGCGTCGCCGACCAGCGTATTGAGGGGAACCACCACTTCGACGACGAAGCGGCTCAGGCCCAGGCTCAGCTGGGCCTGCGTCAGCAGGCGTCGCAGCGCCGTCAGGTCATGGGCACGAACGAGTTCGAGGTACTGCACCAACGCAGGCGCCACCGCCCCGGCGGGCGGCTGCGCGGCGCCGACGGTGCGCAGCGGTTCGGGGCTGCTCTCGCTGAGCCGGCGCAACTCGTCGATCGCCATGCCGACGACGCGGCCGGGCCGGTGCCCGCCGTCCATCAGCCGGCGCACGATCCGCAGTTTCTCGACCTGGTCGAGCGGGTACGAACGCTCGCCCTGGGCATCGCGCTGCGGCAGCGGGAAGCCGTAGCGGCGCTCCCAGACGCGCAAGGTGTCCTTGCTGAGCCCGGTGTCGCGCTCGACGGCGGCAATCGACAAGGTCGGGGGTTTCATCGCGTCGTGATCGGGTTGACAAGCTTGCCGAGCGGATTCACATTGTCCAGGACAAACATGGACAATATCGACAACATTGAGCGATTCGTGAGCATCGACACCCATCCTGACCTGGACAAATTGACCGCATGACACACTTCCGACCCCTCCTCGCGCTGGCTTGGGCCCTGCTGGCCGGCACCGTGCTGGCCCCCACCGCGGCATCGGCCGCCCCGGCCTGCCCGGCCCTGCTGAACCGGCAAGCGCTGCGCCTGCAAGACGAGAAGCCGCAGAACCTGTGCCAGTACGCCGGCCAGGTCGTCGTGATCGTCAACACCGCGAGTTTCTGCGGCTTCACGCCCCAATACAAAGGCCTGGAAACGCTGTACCAGCGCTACCGCGACCGCGGGCTGGTCGTGCTCGGCTTTCCATCCAATGATTTCGGCGCGCAGGAGCCGGGCTCAAGCAAGGACATTGCCGACTTCTGCGAAAACACCTTCGGCGTGAAATTTCCGATGTTCACGAAGACCCGCGTGGCCGAGTCTGCGGGCGCCCAGGTCGATCCGCTGTACGTGGAACTGCGCAGGCGCACCGGCGCCGCGCCGAAGTGGAATTTCCACAAGTACGTGGTCTCGCGCGACGGCAGCGCGGTGCAGAGCTTCGCCAGCACCATCGAGCCGGACGACCCGGCCTTCGTGCGCGAGATCGAACGCCAGCTGGGCGCGCGGTGATGCGGCCGACCTTGCGCGTCGATGTCGCCGGTCGCGCCCACGCCCGGCGGCGGGTCACATCGGGACATGTTTTTTTTCAGAAGACAACGGAACTCGAATGGACACTGGGCGTCTCACCCCACCTGAGACGTGCCGGGGCCCAGGCCAGCGGCACGTGTTTGGATCCTGTTCTTGCGTTGCACAGCCGGCCTGCCCAGCAGGCTGAAATCCCGGGGCGGTTCTCCTCCTCCCTCCTCCCTCCCTCCTTCGCCGCGGGGCGCTGTGCAGCGGTTTTTATTCCCGGCCCGGGCCCCTGCGCCTTGGCCTACCGGGCCTGAGCCGCCATGCGACGCGTCGCCGTCGTCGGCTCGGGCATCGCCGGCCTCTCGGTGGCCTGGCGGCTGGCCGATGAAGCCCAGGTCACGCTGTTCGAAGCCGGCCCGTATTTCGGCGGGCACACGCACACCGTCGATCTGACATTGGGTGGCGTCACGCACGGCGTCGACACCGGCTTCCTCGTCTTCAACGAACGCACCTACCCGCGGCTGATCGCGCTGTTCGCCGAACTCGGCGTCGCGACCGCCGCGACCGAGATGTCGTTCTCGGTGCAGGCGCCGGCGACCGGCCTCGAATGGAGCGGCAGCGACCTGAACAGCGTGTTCGCGCAGCGCCGCAACCTGCTGCGCCCGCGCTTTCTCGGCATGCTGGCCGAGGTGCTGCGCTTCAACCGCGTGGCCACCCGCATCGCCGAACGGGGCGATGACGCGCAGATGCAGCAGTCGATCGGCGACTTCCTCGACGCGCAGCGCTTCTCGGCCCTGTTCCGCGACGGCTACTTCCTGCCGATGATCGGCAGCATCTGGTCGTGCCCGACCGAGCAGATGCTGCGCTTTCCGATCGCCACGATGATCCGCTTCTGCCACAACCACGGGCTGCTGCAGGTGGCGAACCGGCCGCGCTGGTTCACCGTGGTCGGCGGGGCGCGCCGCTATGTCGAGAAGATGCTGCCGCGCCTCGCCGATGCGCGGCTCCATGCGCCGGTGCGCGGCGTGCGGCGCCTGCCGCCGAGGCAGGGCAGCGCCGGCGTGATGGTGCGCACCGATGCCGGCAGCGAGCGCTTCGACGAGCTGGTGCTGGCCTGCCACAGCGACCAGTCGCTCGCGCTGCTCGACGACGCGACGCCGGCCGAACGCGCGCTGCTCGGCGCGATCCGCTACCAGCGCAACCGCGCGGTGCTGCACACCGACACGCGGCAGCTGCCGCAGCTGCGCCGCGCGTGGGCGGCCTGGAACTACGAGCGCGCGGCCGAGCTGCCGCGCGAGCAGGCGTCGGTCTGCCTGCACTACCTGATCAACCGGCTGCAGCCGCTGCCGTTCCGCGAGCCGGTCATCGTCTCGCTGAACCCGGTGCGCGAGCCGGCGGCCGACCGGGTGCACGGCGAGTTCGACTACGCCCATCCGGTGTTCGACCTGGCGGCGATCGACGCGCAGCGACGCCTGCCGGCGCTGCAGGGCCAGGCCCACACCTGGTTCTGCGGCGCGTGGACGCGCTACGGCTTCCATGAAGACGGGTTGATGTCGGGCCTCGCGGTCGTCGACGGCCTGCGCGAACGGTGGAGCGCTGCGGAGCAGGGAGCCGCCGCGTGACGGGGGCCGCGCAGCCGCTGATCGGTATCGGTCAGGTGCGGCACACGCGCCTGCGACCGGTCGTCAACCGCTTCGCCTATCCGAGCTACTTCCTGATGCTGCCGCTGCGCAGCCTGCGCGCGCAGCCGTCGCCGGCATTGCACCGCAATCGCTTCGGGCTCGTCAGCTTCAGCGACCGCGACCATGGCGACGGCCGCGACGACTGCCTGGCTTGGCTCGACGAGCTGCTGGCTGCCGAGGGCCTGCACGACGAGACGCGCGGCGAGGTCTGGCTGCACTGCCTGCCGCGGGTGCTCGGCCACACCTTCAAGCCGGTCAGTTTCTGGTACTGCCACCGCGCCGACGGGACGCTCGGCGCCATCGTCGTCGAGGTCAACAACACCTTCGGCGAGCGGCACGCCTACCTGCTGCAGGGCCCGGCGCTCGCGTGGGGCCGCGAACTGGCGGCCGACAAGGTGTTCCATGTCTCGCCGTTCTGCGAGCCGCGCGGCCGCTACCGCTTTCGCTTCATGCTGAGCGGCGTGCATCCGCCGGCCACCGATTCGCGTATGAACGCTCCGATGAGAACCATCGCACGCATCGACCATGACGACAGCGACGGCCCGCTGATCCGCACCAGCGTCTCGGGCACGCTCGCGCCGCTGACGGCTCGCAGCGCGCGCGCCGCCTTCTTCGGCATGCCGCTGATGACGCTGGCCGTCGTCGCGCGGATCCACTGGCAGGCGCTGAAGCTGCTCTGCAAGCGCGTGCCCTTCGTGCGCAAGCCGGCGCCGCCGGCGCGGTTCATCACCCGCTGATTCCACTGCTGTCCGAGCACCCCATGCCCTTTCGATCCTCCACCAGCTTCGCGCCCCGCACCCTGCCCGACACCGTCCCGATGGCGGCCCGCCCGGTGCTGCACCTGCTCGAACGCCTGCGCCACGGCACGCTCGACATCCAGCTGCCAAGCGGCGAACAACTGCACGTCGGCCACGGCGGCCACGACGGTGAATGGCGCGCTGCGCTGCGGCTGCGCAACTGGAATGCCGCGACGGCGGCGCTGAGATCCGGCGACATCGGCTTTGCCGAGACCTTCATCGCCGGCGACTGGAGCACGCCGGACCTCGCAACGCTGCTGAAGCTGTTCATCGCGAACCGCGACGAGATGGAGGCGGTGGTCTACGGCCGCTGGTGGGGTGCGCTGCTGTACCGGGCGCGCCACCTGTTCAACCGCAACTCGCGAAGCGGCAGCAAGAAGAACGTCCATGCGCACTACGACCTCGGCAACGAGTTCTACCGGCTGTGGCTGGACCCGACGATGAACTATTCCAGCGCCTGGTTCGACGGCGACCGCACGCAGGACATGCCCGCGGCGCAGGCCGCCAAGATGCGACGCACGCTCGTCGAATGCGGCGTGCGGCCCGGCGACCGGGTGCTGGAGGTCGGCTGCGGCTGGGGCGCACTCGCCGAATGCGCGGCGCGCGAATTCGGCGCGCAGGTCACCGGCGTGACGCTGTCGGCCGAGCAGCTCGCCTGGGGCCGGCGCCGGCTGCAGGATGCCGGCCTGCCGGGCGAACTGCGCTACCAGGATTACCGCGACATCGACGATGGCCCGTTCGATGCCGTCGTGTCGATCGAGATGTTCGAGGCGGTCGGCCGCGACTACTGGCCGGGCTGGTTCGAGATGCTGCGCCGCCAGCTGAAGCCGGGTGGCCGGGCCTGCATCCAGAGCATCACGATCCGCGACGACCTGTTCGAGCGCTATGTGCGATCGACCGATTTCATCCAGCAGTACATCTTCCCGGGCGGCCTGCTGCCGAGCCCGCAGGCCTTCCGTGCCGCGGCAGCACGTGCCGGGCTGCGGGTGGTCAACGAGCTGTCGTTCGGCGAGGACTATGCCGAGACGCTGCGCCGCTGGCGCGAGCGCTTCGTGGCCGAAGACGCGCGCGTGCGCCGCCTCGGCTTCGACACCCGCTTCATGCGCACCTGGGAGTTCTACCTCGCGTACTGCGAGGCGGCCTTCGAGACCGGCAGCACCGGGGTGATGCAGTTCACGCTCGAGCGCGCGCCCTGAGCGGGATCAGAGCCAGCCCTTGCGGCGGAAGTACCAGAACGGCGCGATCACGCTGAGCACCATCAGCACCAGCGCATACGGGTAGCCGAGCGACCAGTCCAGCTCCGGCATCATCTTGAAGTTCATGCCGTAGATGCTGGCGATCAGCGTCGGCGGCAGCAGCGCGACGCTCGCGACCGAGAACAGCTTGATGATCTTGTTCTGGTTGATGTTGATGAAGCCGACCGTCGCGTCCATCAGGAAGTTGATCTTGTCGAACAGGAACGCGGTGTGGCTGTCCAGCGAGTCGATGTCGCGCAGGATCTGGCGCGATTCCTCGAACTGCTCGGCGTTCAGCATGCGGCTGCGCATCATGAAGCTGACTGCGCGGCGGGTGTCCATCACGTTGCGGCGGATGCGGCCGTTCAGGTCTTCCTCGCGCGCGATCGCGGCCAGCACCAGTGCGGCGTCGCTGTCGGTGATCTCCTTCTTCAGCACGCGCGCGCCGACCGCCTCCAGGCTGTCGTAGATGCCCTCGAGCGCATCCGCGCTGTACTCGGCATCGGCGTCGTAGAGCTTCAGCAGCACGTCCTTCGCGTCCTCGATCAGCGCCGGGATGCGGCGCGCCCGCAGGCGCAGCAACCGGAACACCGGCAGGTCTTCGCCGTGGATCGAGAACAGCACCTTGTTGTGCAGGATGAAGGCGACCCGCACGTTGCGCGGGGTTTCGTCGTCATCGATCAGGAAGTCGGAGCGGATGTGCAGCTCGCCGTTGTCTTCTTCGTAGAAGCGGGCCGATTCTTCCAGGTCGTCGTCGACCACGTCCTCGGGGATGGTCACGCCGAAATGCTCGGCGATCCAGCTCTTCTCCTCGGGGGTCGGCGCTTCGAGGTCGACCCACACCGGCGTCACGTGGGCCAGCGTGTCGGCGCTCGCGATTTCTTCCTGAAACAGCCGGCCGTTGACCAGCGTGAACACATTCAGCATGCAAGGGCTCCGGCAGACGTTCAGGTCAACGCGGGATTATCACATCGCTGAAAACGTGGACCTTCTCACGCCTTCGCCGTGCCGTCCAGTGCGAGGGCCCGATACCGCAGTCATGCGGGTGTCTTTTGCTTGTCACACCCTACGTCCGGGTGCACACTGGTTTCAACGACCTCCCGGTCCACCACCTCCTCACGCATCGCCCCGGCCGTTCACGGCGACCCCCCTCCCCCCGGCTTCCCCCCACCCCTGCGAAAGGAGATCTCATGAACTTGACGATCAGCGGACATCACCTTGAGGTGACACCGGCCCTGAGAGAGTACGTGCTTACCAAGCTGGACCGGATCACGCGCCATTTTGACCAGGTGGTGGACATCAACGTGCTGCTATCCGTCGAGAAGCTGAAGGAGAAGGAACGCAGGCAAAAGGCTGAAGTCACGCTGCATGTGAAGGGCAAGGACATCTTCGTCGAGAACTGCCACGAAGACCTCTACGCGGCCATCGACCAGCTGATGGACAAGCTGGACCGGCAGGTCTGCCGCCACAAGGACAAGCTGCAGGACCACCACCATGTGGCTGCCAAGCGGATCGATGCGACCTTGTGAATCCGCCACCCGCGGAAACGACCGTCGAGCGGCCTGCGGGCCGCTTTTTCGTTCGGGCAGCGCCTGGTTTTCCGGTAGGGAATCTGCAAGGTTTCGCCCTCGCCTGGTGCGACATCCGGCACAAACGGCATCGGCGCGTTGCTGCAATGCAGCGCCGCGTGCAGAATTTGGCTCCTGGCGACGCAGTCCGGCCCCGTGCTGTCAACCCGGTTTCTATAATTTCCCGTTAAGACTGTCGCGGCACACCGCCGCGGCACATCGCCGAATGAATGCCTCCATCCGAGGCCAGAAGTGACCCGCCGATGAACCGACTCGCCGCCATTCTCCCCGTGACCAACGTCCTGATCGACGTGGAGGCCACCAGCAAGAAGCGTGCGTTCGAGCATGCGGGGCTGTTGTTCGAGAACCAGCACGCCATCGCGCGTGCCACCGTCACCGACAACCTCTTTGCCCGCGAACGCCTCGGTTCCACCGGCCTGGGCCATGGCGTCGCGATCCCGCACGGCCGCATCAAGGGGCTGAAGAACCCGCTGGCCGCCGTCGTGCGCGTGCAGCAGCCCATTCCGTTCGACGCCCCCGATGACGAGCCGGTCAGCCTGCTGATCTTCCTGCTGGTGCCCGAAGCCGCCACGCAGCGCCACCTCGAGATCCTGTCCGAGATCGCCGAGATGCTCAGCGAGCGCGAGCTGCGCGAGCGCCTGAAGAGCGAGGCCCCGGCGGCGCGCGTCCACGAGCTGATCTCCAATTGGGAACCGCTGAAGTCGGTCGCATGACCTCGCACGGCCGGCTCGCCGGGGCCTTCGCGTGAAACCGTCGGTCATCAGCGCGGAAGCGCTGTTCGAGGAACACCGCCCGGCGCTGCGCTGGGAATGGATCGCCGGACACGCCCACCCGGAACGCCGTTTCGACGAGGCCGCGGTGCGCAACGCGCAATCGGCCGCCGACCTGGTCGGCTACCTGAACTACATCCACCCGTACCGCGTGCAGATCGTCGGCCGCCGCGAGGTCGCCTACCTGCAGGACGCGTCGCCGGAAGACCAGGAGCGCCGCATCCAGCGCATCGTGACGCTGGAGCCGCCGGTGGTGATCGTCGCCGACAAGCAGATCCCGCCGAACCGGCTGGTCGCGCTGTGCGACCGCGCCGACATCCCGCTGTTCGTCACCGACGAATCGGCCGGCCACGTGATCGACGTGGTGCGCGGCTACCTGAGCCAGCTGTTTGCCGAGCGCACGACGCGCCATGGCGTGTTCATGGACATCCTCGGCGTCGGCGTGCTGCTCACCGGCGAATCGGGCCTCGGCAAGAGCGAGCTGGGGCTGGAGCTGATCTCGCGCGGCCACGGGCTGGTGGCCGACGATGCGGTCGACCTGTTCCGCATCTCGCAGACGGCCCTCGAGGGCCGCTGCCCGGAACTGCTGCTGAACCTGCTGGAAGTGCGCGGCATCGGCCTGCTCGACATCAAGGCGATCTTCGGCGAGACCGCGGTGCGCCGGAAGATGCGGCTGAAGCTGATCGTGCACCTGGTGCGCAAGGAGACGCTGGACCGCGACTTCGAGCGCCTGCCCTACGAGCCGCTGAACGAGGACATCCTGAACGTGCCGGTGCGCAAGGTGGTGATCGCGGTCGACGCCGGGCGCAACCTGGCGGTGCTGGTCGAAGCCGCGGTGCGCAACACCATCCTGCAGCTGCGCGGCATCGACACCTACCGCGAGTTCATCGAGCGCCACCAGCGCGCGATGCAGAACCCCGATTTCTCGTAGCCCGGATCGCCATCCGGGTGCCGGGCTGCCCCCCGGCTACTTCTTGTTCTCGCAGTTCTTCTTCGTGCAGACGGCGTAGAGCGCGAGCGCATGGTCCTGCAGCTCGAAGCCGCGCGTGTGCGCGATGTTCTTCTGCCGCTTCTCGATCTCGGCGTCGTAGAACTCCTCGACCTTGCCGCAGTCGAGGCAGACCAGGTGGTCGTGGTGCTTGCCCTCGTTGAGCTCGAACACCGCCTTGCCCGACTCGAAGTGGTTGCGCGACAGGATGCCGGCCTGCTCGAACTGCATCAGCACGCGGTACACGGTGGCCAGGCCGATGTCGGCCCCTTCGGTCAGCAGGGCCTTGTAGACGTCCTCGGCGGTCATGTGCCGTTGCGAGGTGTTCTGGAACACGTCCAGGATCTTGATGCGGGGCAGCGTGGCCTTCAGGCCGCTGCTCTTGAGTTCGTCGGCATTGGACATGGCAGATCTCGGTGACGCTTCTCGGTGGCACGGCAGGTCGGGCGGCCGGGACCACCCGCTAGAATCGTCGGATCATATCGAGGTTGATGCCCGCCTCCCGGCGCGCACGCACATCACCATGCGTTCTTTCCCGTTCCTGGCGCTGGCAGCCGCGGCGTCCCTCGCCGGCTGCAGTTCGCTGCAATCCTCGGACAACTTCCTGGGCGTGATCACGCCCTACCGCGTCGAGGTCGTGCAGGGCAACGTGCTGACCAAGGAGCAGGTGGCCGTCGTGAAACCCGGCCTGACCCGTGCCCAGGTGCGCGACGTGCTCGGCTCGCCGCTGCTGACCGACACCTTCCACGCGAACCGCTGGGATTACGTCTTCACGATCAAGCGCCAGGGCGCCGAGCCGCAGCAGCGCAGCGTCGTCGTGCTGTTCGACGGCGACAAGATGGTCAGCATCAACGCCCCCGAGCTGCCCGGCGAGCGCGAATTCGTCGAATCGATCGACACCTTCAAGACCTCGCGCAATGCGCCGCCGCTCGCGCTGACCGAAGAGCAGCTGAAGGCGTTGCCGGTGCCGCCGAAGCCGCCCGAGCCCGCCGCGTCGGCGCCCGAAGGCCCGGTCCGCGCCTATCCGCCGCTCGAGCGCTCATGAGCGCCGGCGCTTCCCCGTTGCGCATTGCAGTTGCAGGCGCCAGCGGTCGCATGGGGCGCATGCTGATCGAAGCGGTCGCCGCCGCGGATGACTGCGTGCTCGCCGGCGCGCTCGACCGCCCCGGCACCCCGGCGCTGGGCCACGACGCCACCGCGTGGCTCGGCCGCAGCAGCGGCGTGACCATCACCGACGACCTGCGCGCCGGCCTCGCCAACGCGCAGGTGCTGATCGACTTCACCCGCCCCGAAGGCACGCTCGCGCACCTGGCGGCGTGCCGCGAGCTCGGCATCAAGGCGGTGATCGGCACCACCGGCTTCAGCGACGACCAGAAGGCCGCGATCGCCGAACATGCCCGGCACATCGCGATCATGATGTCGCCGAACATGAGCGTCGGCGTCAACGTCGCGTTCAAGCTGCTCGACCTGGCCGCGCGCGCGCTGAACGAGGGCTACGACATCGAGGTCATCGAAGCCCACCACCGGCACAAGGTCGATGCGCCGAGCGGCACCGCGCTGGCGATGGGCGAGGTGGTCGCGAAGGCGCTGGGCCGCAACCTGAAGGATTGCGCGGTCTACGGCCGCGAAGGCGTCACCGGCGAACGCGACCCGTCGACGATCGGCTTCGCGACGGTGCGCGGCGGCGACATCGTCGGCGACCACACGGTGCTGTTCGCCGGCACCGGCGAGCGCATCGAGATCACCCACAAGAGCTCGAGCCGCGTCACCTACGCGCAGGGCAGCCTGCGGGCGGCCCGGTTCCTCGCGGCGCGATCGAGCGGGCTGTTCTCGATGAACGACGTGCTGGGCCTGTGAGCACCGCATCCGCGCCCGCATGACGAGCGTCGAGCACTTCTGGCAGCAGGGCGACCTGATCACGCGCAGCGTGGCCGCGCTGCTGCTGCTGATGTCGGTCAGCGCCTGGGTGCTGATCTTCTGGAAGGGCTGGCTGCTGCGCCGCGCGCGGCTCGACATCGCGCGCGCGGTGCCGGCCTTCTGGGCCGCGCCGACGCTCGACAGCGGCCGCGAACAACTGGCCGCGTTCGACCGCGAAGCCGTGCTGCGCCCGCTGCTCGACGCCGCGATCGCGACACCGCCGGCCGGCACGCTCGAAGGCCTCGGTCGGCTCGAATCGCAGCTCACGCGGCGCCTGCGCGACGCGCTGCACGCGGTGCTTGCGCAGCTGCAGTTCGGCCAGGTGCTGCTCGCGTCGATCGGCAGCACTGCGCCGTTCATCGGCCTGTTCGGCACGGTCTGGGGCATCTACCACGCGCTGCTGAGCATCTCGGCCGGCGGCTCGATCACGATCGAGAAGGTGTCGGGCCCGGTCGGCGAAGCGCTGGTGATGACGGCTGCCGGCCTCGCGGTCGCGATCCCCGCGGTGCTGGCCTACAACGTGTTCGGCAAGCGCGTGGGCGCTTGCGAGGCCGAACTCGAAGGCTTCGCGCACGACCTGCGCGAGATGATGATCGACCACAGCCGCGACGCCGCCGTCGCCGTGCAGGCCTGAAGCGCAAGCCATGGCCTTCGGTCGCCTCGAACGCACGGCCGGGCCGACGCCGATGAGCGACATCAACATGACGCCGCTGATCGACGTGATGCTGGTGCTGCTGGTGATCTTCATGATCACCGCGCCGCTGATGAGCTCCAGCCTGAAGCTCGACCTGCCGCATGCCGAAGCCGCGACGCCGAGCGAGACGCCGGATTTCATCGCGGTCTCGGTCGACGCGCAGGGCCGTCTCTTCGTCGGCGACAAACCGGTCGATGCCACCGCGTTCGCCGATCAGGTCGCCCAGGCGGCGCAGAAGAACCCAGCCACCGAGGTGCAGCTGCGCGCCGACCGCACGGTGCCGTATGGCCGCGTCGCCGAGCTGATCGGCGTCGTGCAGAAGGCGGGGTTGAACCGCATCGGGTTCGTCGCGGAGCCGGTTCCGGTGCCGGCCCCCGCTGCACCGCGTTGACCCCCGGAAAGCGCGGCCGCCTGCTCGCGCAACGACGGTACAGCTGACAGGGCCCGGCATGGAACGCTGGGGAGGGGAAATGCCACAGACGGCTCCCCTATGTTCAGTTCCATCCGATGAGCCTCCGACACCTTCCGCCCCGTTCCCTTTTCCCGACACCGCTCCAGCACGCCGACGATCACGCCGGGCCGGAAAGCGCTGCAGAGCCGGTGCCTGCCGCCAAGAAGCTGAAGAAGATGCTGGCCGACAGCTCGTCGCATCATTGGGCGGCCGAAGCCGCCGAGTTGATTTTCGAGTGTGTCGGGCAGCTGAAAAGCAGCCTCCCGGAAGGCGTGGATGTGTCGCCTCAGGCGTGTTTCGACCTGTTCGCACCGGCTTTCGAGGACCATCCGGAGCGCGTGAAAGACGTCTTCTTCGCCTGTTGCAGGCAGCCCGTGCACTGGCCGTCCTTCGAGAACCCGGCCTGGCACCGAATGGCCTTGCTGTCGGCGATGCTGGCCTTGTACCCCGACCGACCCAGTTCGGAAATGTTGACGCTGGCACACGGCCCGACGCTCAGCCTCACGCAGTGCAACGACCTGCAAAGCGCGTTGCGCAACACGGTGCAGACGCTGCGCCTCGTGCAGGCCCGGCGCACCGGTCAGGTGGCGCCGGAATCGGTGTTGCCGCCGTCATGGGCCAAGCGACCACGGCGGAACCCGGTGCAGAACCACGCGGACACGGTCGAGGTTCAAAGGGAGTCTCTCGTGACTGCCCTGGCGAACGCCTCCATCCATGGCGAAATGACCCGCGATGAGGTTCGCCTGGAAATGTGCGCCACCGTCCACTGGGAAGATTGGAGGAGCGAGCAGCTGAGTGGCATGCGGGAGGCAGCCGATCTGCACGAGGCGCTGGTTCAGTGGTGCGACCAGACGCTGAATTCACTCGGCCTTCGCCGTCGATAGCAGGCCTTGTCCCGCAAGCCGGAGGAAGGCTCGCGCTGCCGCGGCTGGATCCCGGGCCTGCGTCAGCGCGCTGACGACCGCGATCGAATCGACGCCGGTGGACGCCAGCTGCGATGCGCGTTCCAGGCTGATGCCGCCGATCGCGACCACCGGGTACGCCGGCTTCAGCCACGAAGCCCACCGCGCCAGCCGCTGCAGCCCGACCGGCTCGTAGGCCATCGCCTTCAGCGTTGTCGGGTAGACCGGCCCGATGGCGATGTACGACGGGCGAAGCGCATGCGCGCGGCACATCTCCAGCGGCGTGTGCGAACTGATGCCCAGGCGAACCCCTGCCGACTGGATCGCGCCGAGATCGGCCGTGGCGATGTCCTCCTGGCCGAGGTGCACGCCGTACGCACCCAGCGCCAGCGCCTCGCGCCAGTGGTCGTTGATGAAGAGCTGCGCGCCCGGCACCTCGCTTGCCGCCCGCACCGCCGCGCGCAGCTGCGCCTGCAGTTCAGCGGGCGGCAGGCTGCCGGCCTTCAGGCGCAGCTGCAGCGTGCGCACGCCCATCTCGAGTGCGCGCGTTATCCAGTCGGCGTCGGGCAGCACCGCGTAGAAGCCGAGCGGGCCGCTAACGGGCGCGAAGGGCGAGGCCGGTGCAGCGGCGCCATCGGCCCAGCGGAACGCAGGCAGGTGCGTGCTGTCGGCCACCGCGGCCGCATTCGTGTTCGGCCGACCCTCGCCAACGCTGCGCGCCTGCGCCAGCCCGGCGGTCACCTGCAATTTCGCGACGCAGGCGGCATCGAACACGCCCCAGCCCTGCGCGAGCGCACCGGCCAGCGCGGCCGAGAACACGCAACCGCTGCCATGCGCCGACCCGGCCAGGCGCAGTGTCGACAGCCACGCGCGCCGGCCGCCATCGACCACCTCGTCGATCGCAAGGTCGCCATCGGCATGACCGCCCTTCAGCACCACCGCGGCCGGGCCGTCGAGCGCACCCAGCTGCTGCGCCTCGGGCCGGTTCGGCGTGACCACGTCGACCTCGCGCGCCAGCGCCCGCATCGCGGCCAGCCAGTCGGTGCGGTCGGCATCGTGGCTGGCGTGGCCGTTGGTCGCGCCGAGCACCGGATCGAGCACGACCGGGCAGCGCCGCGCCGCGACGAACTCTTGCACCTCGCGCAGCACCTCCAGCGAGCCCAGCATGCCGAGCTTGATGGCGGCCGGCTCGCCGTCGCGCAACAGCGCCTGAAGCGCGTCGCGCACCAGCGCGGCCGGCGCCGGCTGCAGCGCGGTCAACCCGTGGCTGCCCTGCACCGTCAGCGCGGTCACGACGCTGCTGCCGGGCAGCCCCATCGCCTGCCAGGTTGCGAGATCGGCGGTGATGCCGGCACCGTGCACCGGGTCGTGCCCGGCGATCGTCAACAAGGGTCGCATCGCATCGTCTCCTTCAGCGCCGGTTCAGGCCTGGTGCCAGAACGGCATGCCCAGCGTCGGTGTCGACGCCTGCGCGGTCTGCCGCTCGCCCATCGGCGTGGCCTTGAAGGCCAGCCGCCCGGCGTCGACCGCCTGCGCGAACGCGCGCGCCATGCGCACCGGGTCGCCGGCCTGCGCGACCGCAGTGTTCAGCAGCACCGCGTCGAAGCCCATCTCCATCACCTGCGCCGCATGCGACGGCCGACCGAGGCCGGCGTCGACGATCAGCACCGCATCCGGCAAGCGCGAGCGCAGCGTCTGCAGCGCCGACGGGTTCTGCGGCCCGCGGCCGGTGCCGATCGGCGCAGCCCACGGCATCACCGCGGCGCAGCCGGCCTCGTGCAGGCGCTGCGCGAGCACCAGGTCGTCGGTGGTGTACGCGAGCACCTGGAAGCCCTCGCGCACCAGCACGCGCGCGGCCTCGAGCGTGCCGAACGGGTCGGGCTGCAGCGTGTAGTCGTCGCCGATCACCTCGAGCTTGATCCACGGCGTGTCGAACAGCTCGCGCGCCATCTGCGCCAGCGTGATCGCCTCCTGCGCGCCATGGCAGCCGGCGGTGTTCGGCAGCACGTGGCAGCCGAGCGCGCGCACCCGCTGCCAGAACGCGTTGCCGCCGCCGTGCTCCGGCTGCAGGCGGCGCAGGCCGACCGTCAGCACCTGCGTGCCGCTGGCCTGCACCGCGTCGGCCAGCACCTGCGGCGACGGGTAGTGCGCGGTGCCGAGCAGCAGGCGGCTGGCGAGCGGGGTGCCTGCCAATGTCCAGGGGGTCATGCTCATCCTCCGGTGACGGGGGCGATCACGTCGATGCGATCGCCGGGTTGCAGTGCACACGAAGGCCACTGCGCACGCGGCACGAACTGCCGGTTGATCGCGCACGCCATCGCGGCCTGCGCGTCGTAGCCCTGCTGCCGCAGCAGCTCGGCGAGCGTCGCCGCGGGCGTCTGCAGCAGGCGGCCATTCATCGACACCTCGGTCATCGTCGCGGTCATCACGTCGTCTCCTGGAGCAGTTGGTCGACCAGTGCCGGTGCGCACAGGTAGCCGTGGCGGTACAGCCCGTTGAGTTGCCAGACGCCGTCGTGACGGCGCAGCTGCGGCCGGTGGTCGTCGAGCGCCGGCCGCAGTGCCGCGTCGATGCGCAGCACGCGCGCTTCGGCAAAGGCTGGGTGCAGGCTGTACAGCGCGCTGCCCAGCTCCAGCACCGAACGCAGGCTGGGCGGGCCGGCGTCTTCCGATTCGAGCTCGGTCGCGCCGACGATGAAGCGCTGCTTCGGCCGCGGCGCCACGTACAGCTGATAGCGCGGGTGCATCAGCCGCACCGGCCGCTGCAGCGCGATGCCGTCGCATTCGACACTGAGGATCTCGCCACGCACGCCGCGCAGCCCCGGCCAGTCGCTGCGCGCACCGAGGCCGCGCGTGTCGATCACCAGCGGCGCGCGGAACTCGCCCTGCGCAGTGCGCAGCCCGCCGGCGTGCAGCTGCTGCACCGGCTCGTCCTGGTGCCAGTGCACGCGAAAGCGGTCGAGCGCGCGCGCCAACGCGGCGAGCAGCTCGTCATTGGCGATCTGCCCCTCGCCGGCCAGCAGCAGGCCGCGCGCGAAGCGGCCTTCGAGCGCCGGCTCGTGCGCGGCGATGCCGGCCGCGTCGAGGCCGTGGATCGCGTGCTGCTCCGCCGGCGCCAGCTTGTGCCGCAGCACGCGCTCGAAATGGTCGAGGCTGCCGCCGTCGGCCGCATGCGCCACGACCAGCGTGCCGGCGCGCCGGAAGTACACCGGCCGGCCGCTGTCGGCCTGCAGCGCGAGCAGCCAGTCGGGCCACAGCACCATCGCCTGCAGCGCGAGCGCATGCACCTGCGCATCGGCCACCGCCAGCTCGGCCAGCGGCGACAGCATCGCCGCGGCCACCGCGCTGGCCGAGCGCGCGTCGTCGCGGCGCGCCGCATCGAACAGCCGCACCCGGCGGCCGGCGCGCGCATAGCGCCAGGCGCACAGCCGGCCGGCGAGGCCCGCACCGGCGATCAGCACCTCGTCGTCGGCGGCCATGCTCAGAGGTAGAGCTCGCCGCCGTGCGCGCGGAACTCTTCGGCCTTGCCGTCCAGCGCCTGGCGGATCTCGATCACGGGCTTCGCGGCAACGTCGCGCTGCGCGAAGGCCCGCACCTCCTGGCTGATCTTCATCGAGCAGAACTTCGGGCCGCACATCGAGCAGAAGTGCGCGACCTTCGCGTTCTCCTTCGGCAGCGTCTCGTCGTGGTACGCCATCGCGGTGTCGGGGTCGATCGCGAGGCGGAACTGGTCTTCCCAGCGGAACTCGAAACGCGCCTTCGACACCGCGTTGTCCCACATCTGCGCGCCGGGAAAGCCCTTCGCCAGATCGGCCGCATGCGCCGCGATCTTGTACGCGATCAGGCCCTGCTTCACGTCGTCGCGGTTCGGCAGCCCGAGGTGCTCCTTCGGCGTCACGTAGCAGAGCATCGCGGTGCCGTACCAGCCGATGTTGACCGCGCCCATCGCCGACGCGATGTGGTCGTAGCCGGGCGAGATGTCGGTGATCAGCGGGCCGAGCGTGTAGAACGGCGCCTCGGCGCAGGCGGCGAGCTGCTTGTCGACGTTCTCCTGCACCAACTGCAGCGGCACGTGGCCGGGGCCTTCGATCATCACCTGCACGTCGTGCTGCCAGGCCACCTGGGTCAGCTCGCCCAGCGTGGTCAGTTCGGCGAACTGGGCCTCGTCGTTGGCATCGGCGATCGAGCCGGGGCGCAGGCCGTCGCCGAGCGAGAAGCAGACGTCGTACGCTTTCATGATCTCGCAGATCTCGTCGAAGCGTTCGTACAGGAAGCTCTCGCGGTGGTGCGACAGGCACCACTTGGCCATGATCGAGCCGCCGCGCGAGACGATGCCGGTCAGGCGGTTCGCGGTCAGCGGCACGTGCGCGAGCCGCACGCCGGCATGGATGGTGAAGTAGTCGACGCCCTGCTCGGCCTGCTCGACGAGCGTGTCGCGGAACAACTCCCAGGTCAGGTCCTCGGCGCGGCCGTTCACCTTCTCGAGCGCCTGGTAGATCGGCACGGTGCCGATCGGCACCGGCGAGTTGCGCAGGATCCACTCGCGGGTCTCGTGGATGTTCTCGCCGGTCGACAGGTCCATCACCGTGTCGGCGCCCCAGCGGATCGCCCACACCAGCTTGTCGACCTCTTCCTCGATGCCGGACGTCACGGCCGAATTGCCGATGTTGGCATTGACCTTCACCAGGAAGTTGCGGCCGATCACCATCGGCTCGCTCTCCGGGTGGTTGATGTTGCAGGGGATTACCGCGCGGCCGCGCGCCACCTCGCTGCGCACGAACTCGGGCGTGATGTCGACGGCGAGCGCCGCGCCGAACGGGTGGCCGCGCTGCGGCAGGCGCTCGGTCGCGAGGCGCTCGCGCAGCTGGGCCTTAACCAGGTTCTCGCGCAGCGCGATGAACTCCATCTCGGGCGTGACGATGCCTCGGCGCGCGTAATGCATCTGCGAGACGTTGGCGCCGGGCTTCGCGCGGCGCGGCAGCGGCGGGCTGGCCATGCGCAGCGCGGCCAGCGCCGGGTCGTCGAGCCGGGCGCGGCCGTAGGCGCTGCTGATGTGCGGCAGGGCTTCGGAGTCGCCGCGGTCGGCGATCCACGCGCGGCGCAGCGGCGGCAGGCCGCGGGTGATGTCGATTGCGGCCTGCGGATCGGTGTACGGGCCCGACGGGTCGTAGACGCGCAGCGGAGGGTTCGGCTCGCGCAGCGGCTCGCCGTGCGGCTGCTGCACCAGCGTGTCGGAGAGCGCGATCTCGCGGAACGGCACGCGCAGGTCGGGGCGGCTGCCGTCGAGGTAGACCTTGCGCGAGCCGGCGAACGGCGTGCGGGTGATGCGGCGGGAGAGCTCGTCGGTGTCGACGGAGGAAGCTTGCTTGGCCATGCGGTCTCCAGAGGTGGTGTGCCTGCCTGGGAGACCGTGCCCCGCGTGAGCGGATGGGACCGGTGGCCGAGTGCTGTTTCCTACGCGGGGATGACCCCGATCAGGTTCAACGGGTTAGGCCATGAAGCCCTCTCAGCCTTGGATTCGCATCCTCGGCACCCCGACAAGCGGGTGGATTCTAGGACACGGAACGTTGCTCGCGCCAGCTTTGCGGCATCTGGCGCCGGCCCGTGCCGTTTCGTCGCAGCGCGGCTGCGTGGCCGCGGCAGCGCTCCGAGGATGCACGGCATCGCCACCTCCGGAGACTTCGATGCCTGCTTCCTTCGTTCCGCGCGCGCTGGCCTCGGCCGCGCTCTCGCTGCTGCTCGCCACCAGCCAGGCCGCACCCGACACGCAATTCCAGCCCGCGTTCCAGCGCTTCAACCAGGGCATGGCCGGCGACAAGGCCGCCGTCGACGACGCGGCCGAAGCCTTCGACAAGCTGCAACAGGCCGAGCCGACAAGTCCGGTGCTGATGGCCTACAGCGGCGCCGCCATCGCGATGAAGGCCCGCACGACGCTGCTGCCGTGGAAGAAGATGGGCTTCGCCGAGGACGGCCTCGCGATGCTCGACAAGGCGCTCGCGCTGCTGACGCCGGTACACGATGCGATCGGTCAGCACGGCACGCCGGCCAGCCTGGAGACGCGCTTCGTCGCGGCCAGCACCTTCCTCGCGGTGCCCGACTTCATGCACCGCGGCGCACGCGGCAACGCGTTGCTGGCCGAGGTGCTGGCCAGCCCGCTGCTCGCGCAGGCGCCATTGCCGTTCCAGGCCTCGGTGTGGATGCGCGCCGGCGCGCAGGCCGCGAAGGAGAACCGCGTGGCCGATGCGCGTCGCTTCTACGAGCAGGTGGTGCAGCACGGCGCGCCGCAGGCCGAGCACGCGAAGGCGGCGCTGCAAGGCCTGCCGTCGTGAGGCGGGCCGAGCGCCGGGCCGCTCTCCAGGCGAGCGAGGGGTCGTCATGAATGCGGCCGTCGAACTGCGCGGCGTGCGCAAGAGCTACCGGCTCGGGTCGCACCTGATCCCGGCTCTGCAGGGCGTGGACCTCGCGGTCGCGCGCGGCGAGTTGCTCGCGCTGACCGGCCCCTCGGGCAGCGGCAAGAGCACCCTGCTGAACCTGTGCGGCCTGATCGACACCGCCGATGCCGGCGAGATCGCGATCGGCGGCCGGCCCGTGGCTGGCCTGGACGAGGTGCAGCGGACGCTGCTGCGCCGCGATGCGCTCGGCTTCGTGTTCCAGGGCTTCAACCTGGTGCCGGTGATGACGGTGGCCGAGAACGTCGACTACCCGCTGTTCATCGCCGGCGTGCCGGCGGCCGAACGGCGCGAGCGTGTCGCCGCGCAACTGGCCGCGGTCGGATTGCACGACCATGCCGGTCACCGGCCCGACGCACTGTCGGGCGGGCAGCGCCAGCGCGTCGCGATCGCACGCGCGCTGGTCAAGCGGCCGAAGCTCGTGATCGCCGACGAGCCGACCGCGAGCCTCGACTCCGCCACCGCCGACCAGGTGCTCGCACTGATGCGCGAGCGCGGCCATGCCGAAGGCGCCGCGTTCGTCATCGCGACGCACGATGCGCGCCTCACGAAACGCTGCGACCGCACGGTGGCGCTGCGCGACGGGAGGATCGAATGAAGTGGCTGTATTTCGCGTGGCTCAACACGCTGCGCAACCGGCGGCGCTCGCTCGTCACCGTCGGCATCGCGGCGCTCGGCACCGCGGCCATCCTGCTGGCCGGCGGCTTCGCGCTGTCGACCTACCATGCGCTCGCGCAGGCGGCGGCGCGCAGCACCGGGCACCTGGTGATCGGCCGGCCGGCGCAGTTCACGAGCGACGAAGACACGCCGCTGCAGCACGGCCTCGACGATGTCGCCGCGCTGCGCACGCAGCTGCTGGCCGACCGCGCGGTGCGCCAGGTGCTGCCGCGGGTCGAGTTCAGCGGCCTGGTCAGCAACGGCGACAAGTCGACCGTGATGATGGCCCACGGCGTCGACCCCGACGGCGAGTTCTCGGTGAAGGGCCCGTTCCTGACGATGACGGCGGGCGACGTGCTGTACAGCGCCGACCGCGCCGAGGTGATGCTCGGCGACGGCCTCGCGCGCAGCCTGAAGGCGCGCCCCGGCAGCAGCCTGACGCTGCTGGCCAGCACCACCGACGGCGCGCTGAATGCGCTGGACGTGCGGGTGAAGGGCGTGTTCTCGACCGGCGTGCCGGAGATCGACAAGCGCCTCGTCTACACCGACCTGGCCACCGCGCAGAAGCTGCTGAACACGACACGGGTGTCGACGCTCGGCGTGTTCCTCGACCGGATGGAGTCGACCGCACCGGCACGCGAGCGCATGGCAGCGATGTTCCCGTCGCTCACCGTGCAGACCTGGCTCGACCAGGCGTTCTTCTACCGCTCTGTGCGCGACCTCTACAACCGCATCTTCGGCGCGCTCGGGCTGATCATCGGCGTGATCGTGATCTTCGTCGTCGCGAACGCGATGGCGATGGCCATCATCGAACGCACGCGCGAGATCGGCACGCTGCGTGCGCTCGGCACGCTGCCGTCGCAGCTGCTGCGCACGCTGGCGCTGGAGGGCCTGCTGCTCGGCGGCACCGGTGCGCTGCTCGGCGCGGCGCTGGCCGGCGCGGTCTCGCTGCTGCTGTACGTGGTGCCGGTGCAGATGCCACCGCCGCCCGGCCGCTCCAGCGGCTACCCGCTGACGATCGAGGTCGACCCGCTGATGTTCGCCGCCACCGTGCTCGCGATGCTGCTGCTCGCGATGGCCGCAGCCGCGCTGGTCGCCCGCAAGACCGTCCACACGCCGGTGGTGGATGCGCTCGCCCACACCTGAAGGAACTCCCGATGAAACGCTTCCTCGCGATCGCGCTCGGCCTGCTCGCCGCGTCATCGCACGCACAGGACATCGCCCCGCTGCTGAAGGCCGCCGACCGCTTCCGCATGGGCAGCGACAACCTGCAGGTCGACACGCTGGTCAGCGTCTTCAACACCGACGGCTCGCCCGACAAGGAGCGGCGCTACACCGTCTTCGCGCAGGCCGGCCACCGCTCGCTGGTGCTGATGCAGAGCCCGGCCGAGAAGGGCCAGAAGGTGCTGATGCTCGGTGACGACTTCTGGCTGCTGATGCCCGGCAGCCAGCGCCCGCTGCGCATCACGCCGATGCAGAAGCTGCTGGGCGACGCGTCGACCGGCGACATCGCGACGCTGAGCTGGGCCGACGACTACGGTGGCCGCGTCGTCGACGAGGAACGCTGCGGCGAGGTGGCGTGCCTGCACCTGAGCCTCGCGGCCGGCCGCAAGGGCGTCACCTACCAGCGCATCGAGCTGTGGCTGGGCACAACGCGGCACGAGCCGATCCGGGCCGAGCTGTACGTGCAGTCGGACAAGCTGGCGAAGCAGGCGGTCTTCGTGTTCGACAAACCGGCCGCGCCGACGCAGGTGACCGAGATGCTGCTGCGCGACCAGTTGAGCAACCACAAGGAGACGCGGGTGCGCTACGTCTCGCGCGCGCCGCGCAGCGTGCCCGAGGCTTGGCTGAACCCGATGTTCCTGGCCCGCAACCCCACTCTCGATTGACATGCGCCGCGTGCTCTGGATCGCGCTGTGGGCGCTCGCGGGCGGGGCCGCGGCCGGCGACGAATTCAGCGGACAGGTGCGCGCGCACCGGGAGCAGGTGCAGGGCACCGCACCGCCGAGCACCGACACGCTCGACGCCGAGCTGCGCGGCCACTGGAAGGCACTCAGCGGCAACGTCGTCTTCACGCAGCAGCGGCTTGATGGTGGCGCGTGGCACGGCGACGCCACCGTCAACGAGCTGTATGCCTCGGGCGAAGCGCTGGGCTGGCAGTGGAGCGGCGGTCGCAAGATCGTCGCGTGGGACGTCGGCTACGGCTTCCGTCCGAACGACGTCGTGCAGCAGGAGCAGCGCCGCACCCTGCTCGCGACCACGCCGCAAGGCCGCGGCGTGCTGCAGGCCGAGCACTTCGATGCCGACACCGCGTGGACCCTGGTGTGGGTCAACCCGCGCAGCGAGGCGGGCGCAGGCGGCGATGAAGAGGCGCTGGCCGCTCGCGTGTACCGGCGCGTCGGCGCGGCCGACTGGCATGGCTTCGCGCGCGTCGGCGAGCATTCGCGCGGCAGCATCGGCGCGGCCACCTCGTGGGTCGCGACCGAGAGCCTCGAACTGCATGCCTCGGCACGGCGAGCTTTGCAGTCGCACATCACGCAAGCCCTGGCCGGCGCCACCTGGACCGGCGAGAGCAAGCTCAGCCTGACGGCCGAGGCCTGGTTCGACGGCAGCGCGGCCCGGCCGCAGCCGCGCGGAAATGTGTATCTGCGTGCAGCTTGGGAGCACGAAGGCTGGCAACCTGTGGTCGACTTGCTGCTGGTGCCGGCCGACCGCGGCCGCATCGCCACCGCGGCGCTTGGCTGGCAGGGCGACCGCTGGCGATTCGATGGCGGCGTGCGTTGGTACGGCGGACCGGAGACGGCCGCCATCGCGCACCTGCCGATCCGGCGGCTCGCCTTTTTTGCGGCAACCTGGCCGTTTTGACGGGCGTCGAACGAACGCACGGGACGGGATCTCCTCGCTTCACACCGTTCGTTACTGGTATTACGATGGTATTGCCTGGTAGCGGATTGGTTCCATGCGCCAATCAGGCAAATGCCGTCCCGCCGTGCAGGTGGGGTTCATCGACTTGCCGAGGGGAGATCCACCATGTTCAACGCACCGCACAAGCTGCGCCTGCTCGCCGCGCTGGCGACGTCCGTCGCCGCCGTGTCCGCCTATGCCGCCTACCCGGCCTGGAAGGTCGACACCTTCTACGCTGCCGGCACCGTCGTCTCGTACAACGGCCACGACTACCGTGCGCTGGTCAGCCAGACCGACTATGCGAGCACCGGCTGGAACCCGACCACCGCGAGCCTGTGGACCGACCTCGGCGTCAGCAGCGGCTCGCCGGCGCCTGCCCCCGCACCTTCTCCGGCTCCCTCGCCGGCCCCGGCACCCGCACCGTCTCCCTCGCCGTCGCCCAGCCCCGCCCCGGCACCGGCCGGTTGCAGCCCGCTGTGGCTCGCCGCCACGCAGTACAACGGCGGTGCGCTGGTCAGCGTGAACGGCACCAACTACAAGGCGAACTGGTGGACGCAGGGCCAGAACCCGTCGTCCAACAACGGGCCGGTCGGCAGCGGCCAGCCGTGGACCGCGACCACCAACTGCAACGGCGCACCCGCACCGGCACCCGCTCCCGCCCCGGCGCCTGCCCCCGCACCGGCTCCCGCGCCCGCGCCCGCGCCTGCGCCTGCACCGGCCCCTGCGCCCGCTCCGGCTCCGGCTCCCGCGCCGGCCCCTGCACCGGCGCCCGCGCCGTCGGCCGACATCGCGAAGCACGCGCTCGTCGGCTACTGGCACAACTTCACCAACCCGGCCGGCAACACCTACCCGCTGAGCCAGATCCCGGATGCCTGGGACGTGATCGTCGTCGCGTTCGCCGACAACGCCGGTGGCGGCAACGTCAGCTTCACGGTCGATTCCAACGCCGGCAGCGAGGCGCAGTTCATCGCCGACGTGCGGGCGCTGAAGGCCAAGGGCAAGAAGGTGGTGCTGTCGCTGGGCGGGCAGAACGGCTCGGTCAGCGTCGGCTCGCAGGCCGAGGCCACGAACTTCACGAACAGCCTGTACGCGATCATCCAGAAGTACGGCTTCGACGGCATCGACCTCGACCTGGAGAACGGCGTCGCGCAAGGTGCGCCGATCCAGCAGTACCTGGTCAGCTCGGTGAAGGCGCTGAAGGCCAAGGTCGGCTCGAAGTTCTACCTGTCGATGGCGCCGGAGTGGCCGTACGTGCAAGGCGGCTTCATCTCGTACGGCAGCATCTGGGGCGCCTACCTGCCGATCATCGACGGCCTGCGCAACGACCTGTCGATCATCCACGTGCAGTACTACAACAACGGCGGGCTCTACACGCCGTACCAGGGCAACCCGTATCCGGAAGGCTCGGTCGACATGCTGGTGGCCGGCAGCAAGATGCTGATCGAAGGCTTCGGGCTGTCGAACGGCTCGGCGGGCAACTTCGCCGGCCTGCGTGCGGACCAGGTCGCGTTCGGCGTGCCGTCGGGCCCGCGCTCGGCGAACTCCGGCTTCGTCACGTCGGCCACCGTCAACAACGCGGTGGACTGCATGGTGAAGCTGACCGGTTGCGGCAGCGTGCGCCCGAACCAGGCGTATCCGACCTTCCGCGGCGTGATGACCTGGTCGATCAACTGGGACCGCTTCGACGGCTACAACTTCTCGGCGCCGGTCGGTGCCCACCTGAAGTCGCTGCCCTGAGATGACGGCCGTCGGCAAGGTCGATTGATGCAGTAGTGATACCCGAGCGGCGGGACGCCCATCCGGCGCCCGCCGCTCGGAGATTCACGACATGGCCCTACCATCCGGGCGCATGCCACTGACCACGCCGACCCCGTCGACTCCCTCGATGCTCCGACATGCCGGGGCCCTCGCCAGCCTGATCGTTCCGCTGTCGACAGCGTTCGCGCAGGCGAATGACCTGGCCGCCTGCGCCGAGATCGGTGCGCCGGCCGACCGGCTCGCCTGCTACGACAAGCTCGCGGGTCGCGCCGTCGACCTGCCGGCAGCCACCGGCCCTGAAGGCGCCAGCGATTCGCAGCTCGCGCCCAAGGCCCAGTTGCTGCCGCCGGCGAAGCAGCCGATTGCCGGCAGCGGCAGCCTGGTGTCCCGCTACTGGGAGCTCGATCCCGAGGACAAGCGCGGCACCTTCAACTTCGTCGGCTACCGGCCCAACTACATCCTGCCGGTGCACCTGACGAGCCGCATCAACCGCGAGCCGAAATCGCCGAACCAGGCGGGCGTGCCGCTGCCGGACTACAAGCGCGTCGAGGCCAAGTTCCAGCTGTCGCTGCGCACCAAGGCGCTGCAGGACGTCGGCTTCGACGGTGGCGACGTGTGGCTGGGTTTCACGCAGCAGGCGCTGTGGCAGATCTGGAACGGCAAGGATTCGAAGCCGTTCCGCAACAGCGACTACGAGCCCGAGGTGCTGTACGTGGTGCCGACGCCGAAGGCCTGGCGCGGGCTGCCGTTCGGCTGGCAGTGGCGCTATGCGCAACTGGGCATCGCGCACCAGTCGAACGGCCAGTCCGACCCGCTGTCGCGCAGCTGGAACCGCGCCTGGTTCGGCGTCGGCTTCGAGCGCGAGACCCTGTCGCTGAGCACGCGGCTGATCCACCGTTTCAGCGAGAACGGCGACACCGACAACAACCCGGACCTGATCGACTACCGCGGCCGCAGCGAGACGCAGCTGAACTGGGCGAGCGGCAAGTCGACCGCGTCGCTGCTGTACCGCAGCACGCTCAAGGGCGTGAAGTACGGCGCGCTGCAGCTGGAGTGGACCTACCCGGTCTTCGGCGATCAGCCGAACGGCCTGCGCTGGTACCTGCAGGCCTTCCGCGGCTACGGCGAGACGCTGACGGACTACAACTTCCGGCAGACGAGCATGGGGGCGGGGGTGACGTTCCTGCAGTTCTGAGCTGAGACGCTGACGATGCAACGCGTGCTTTTTCTGTGCAGCCAGAACCGCCTGCGCAGCCCGACGGCCGAGCAGGTGTTCGCGTCGTGGCCGGACGTCGAATGCACGTCGGCCGGCCTCGACAGCTCGGCGCTGACGCCGCTGGACAGCGAGACGGTGCAGTGGGCGCAGGTGATCTTCGTGATGGAGCGGTCGCACCGCAACAAGCTGGCGCGCAAGTTCAAGCCCTGGCTGAGCGGCAAGCGCGTGATCGTGCTGGGCATTCCCGACGAGTACGCCTTCATGGACCCGGCGCTCGTCGACTTGCTGACGACGAAGGTGGGACCCTACTTGCGGGTGCGCTGACGCGGGTGCGGTGAAACGGGAAGCGGTGAGAGGAGGCTGTCAGCCCTTGGCGGCGGCCCGCTTGGCACGCTGCAACGGCGTCTGCTCGGGGATGCGGGCTGTCTTGCGGTCTTGCGCGTAGTGCCAGCCCGGCAGGGCCTTGGCCACCTGCGCCGCCTTGGTGGGCGGTGCCTCGACGAGCATCGAGCCGGCGGCACCGCCGACGACGATGCCGCCCAAGGCACGCACCGACTTCTTCGCCGCCGTGAGCGCCTTGGCGTCCACGTCGCTGGAGTTGAAGAAGACGAAGCGCGCCATGGCCGGGATTATCGCGCCAAGCCCTTGCCTTGCATACGGGCGGGGAATCCGAGGTCCTGGGCATGCGCGGTGGCCAGGCTCACGATGGCGGCCGAACGCCGGGCGTCGCGCGGCATGCCCAACACCGCGCTGACGGCCAGGCGGCAGCCTGCGCATCGTGGCCGCAGGGGCCGGTGCGTTCTTGCCGGCACGCGCCGGCGGAATGACGATGAGGCGACGCGGTCGCCGGGTCGGATCCATTGTTGTTGTCTCTCCCTGGGTGCGGCCATGCCGGCCGACATTGGTGTCGGCCGGTCGTGCGGCCCGCCCCCCAGTGTCGCGCAGCGTGGCTCAAGCCGCCTTCTGCTCCCCCGCCCGCCACTGCGCCATCAGCCCGGTCCACTTCGGCATCGCCGTCGCCAGGTGCCGCTCCTTCACATGTCCATACCCGCGGATGTCTTCCGGGATGCGTGCGATCTGCAGCGCGAGCGGCAGCGTCTGCGCATCCAGCCCGCGCAGCACCTCGTCGATGGAGTCGCGGTACTGGCCGATCAGCGCGCGCTCGGCCTTGCGCTCTTCGGTGCGGCCGAACGGGTCGAACGCGGTGCCGCGCAGCCCCTTGAACTTCGCGAGCACGCGGAACGCCGTCTGCATCCACGGGCCGAAGCGCTGCTTCACCAGCTCGCCCTTGTCGTTCTTCTTCGCGATGGCCGGCGGCGCGAGGTGGTAGTTCAGCGTGTAGTCGCCTTCGAACTGCGCCGCCACCTTGTCGAGGAAGCTCTTGTCGGTGTGCAGCCGCGCGACCTCGTACTCGTCCTTGTAGGCCATCAGCTTGAACAGGTAGCGCGCGACGTTCTCGGTCAGCTTGTGGCCGCCCAGCGGCGCCTCGGCCGCCCGCACCTTCTCGACGAAGGCCCGGTACTGCGCCGCATACGCCGCATCCTGGTAGCCGGTCAGGAACTCGACCCGCTTCGCGATCAGGTCGTCGACGTTCACGCTCTTGCGCACGAACTCGATCACCTGCGCCGCCTTGAACAGCGCCTTCACCGCGGCCAGGTCGTGCGCCGCGCGCCGGCCCCATTCGAAGGCCGCCTTGTTGTTGTCGACCTGCACGCCGTTCAGCTCGATCGCGCGCATCAGCGCCGCATGGCCGAGCGGCACGCGGCCCTTCTGCCACGCATAGCCGAGCATCAGCGGGTTGGTGTACAGCGAATCGCCGACCAGCTGCACCGCGAGCTCCTCGGCATCGAGCATGCCGACCTGCGCCGCACCGGCCGCCGCGACGATCGCGCCCTCGCAGTTCGCGCCCGGGAACTGCCAGTCCGGGTTGGTCACGAAGGCCGCGGTCGGCGAGCCGTGCGTGTTCAGCGCGACGAAGCTGCGGCCTTCTCGCAGCGTCGCGAGCGTCGCCTTGTTGGCACCGACGATCGGGTCGCAGGCAATCACCAGGTCGGCCTCCGCGGTGCCGACCTTGGTGGTGTGGATCGCCTCCATGCGGTTCGCGATCTGGATGTGGCTCCAGGTGCTGCCGCCCTTCTGCGCAAGTCCGGCCGAATCCTGCGTGACGATGCCCTTGCCCTCCAGGTGCGCGGCCATGCCGAGCAACTGGCCGATCGTGATCACGCCGGTGCCGCCGACGCCGGCGACGACGATGCCCCACGCCGTCTCGGCCACCGGCAGCACCGGCTCCGGCACCGCGATGCGCGACGGTTCGGGCCGCTCCTGCTTCGCCTTCTTCGCGCTCTTCAGCTGCCCGCCTTCGACGGTGATGAAGCTCGGGCAGAAGCCCTTCACGCAGGAGTAGTCCTTGTTGCAGGTGTTCTGGTTGATGCGGCGCTTGCGGCCGAACTCGGTCTCCACCGGCTCGACGCTCAGGCAGTTGCTCTGCACCGAGCAATCGCCGCAGCCCTCGCACACCAGCTCGTTGATCACGACCCGCTTCGCCGGCTCGACCATCGTGCCGCGCTTGCGGCGACGGCGCTTCTCGGTCGCGCAGGTCTGGTCGTAGATGATCGCGGTGGTGCCCTTCAGCTCGCGGTACTCGCGCTGGATGCGGTCGAGTTCGTCGCGGTGGAACACCTGCACGCCGTCGGCGAGCGCGACGCCGTCGTATTTCTCGGGCTCGTCGGTCACGATGCACAGCGCGGCCACGCCCTCGGCCTTCAGGCTGTTCATGATCTGAAGCACCGAATGGCCCTCGGGCCGTTCGCCGACGCGCTGCCCGCCGGTCATCGCGACCGCGTCGTTGTACAGCAGCTTGTAGGTGATGTTCACGCCGGCCGCGATGCTCTGGCGGATCGCCAGGCTGCCGCTGTGGAAGTAGGTGCCGTCGCCCAGGTTCGCGAAGATGTGCTCGTCGGTCGTGAACGGCGCCTGCCCGACCCAGGGCACGCCTTCGCCGCCCATCTGCGTGAAGGTGCTGGTGCTGCGGTCCATCCACACCACCATGTAGTGGCAGCCGATGCCGGCCACCGCGCGCGAGCCCTCGGGCACCTTGGTGCTGGTGTTGTGCGGGCAGCCGCTGCAGAAGAACGGCAGGCGGTCGCCGCCCTCGCTCTTCACCTCGACCAGGCTGCGCTCCTTGGCCTCGATCAGCGCGAGCCGCGCATCGATGCGCGCCGCGGTGTCGGCATCGACGCCGAGCTTCTTCAGCCGCTTGCCGATCGCCTTCGCGATGATCGCCGGCGTCAGGTCGGCCTGCGCGCGCAGCAGCCAGTTGCTGCCCGGGTTCGGCTGCGACCACTCGCCGCCGCTCTGGTCGCCGGCGACCTCGTCGAACTTGCCGAGCACGGTGGGCCGCACGTCGGGGCGCCAGTTGTAGAGCTCTTCCTTCAGCTGGTACTCGATGACCTGGCGCTTCTCCTCGACGACCAGGATCTCCTGCAGGCCCTTCGCGAACTCGCGCGTGATGGTCGCTTCGAGCGGCCACACCACGTTGACCTTGTGCAGCCGGATGCCCAGGCGACGGCAGGCGTCGTCGTCCAGCCCGAGGTCGTGCAGCGCCTGGCGGGTGTCGTTGTAGGCCTTGCCGCTCGCGATCAGGCCGAAACGATCGTTCGGGCCTTCGATCACGTTGTGGTTCAGCTTGTTGGCGCGGATGTAGGCGAGCGCGGCGTACCACTTGTGGTCCATCAGCCGCGCCTCCTGCTCGAGCGGGGCGTCGGGCCAGCGGATGTGCAGGCCGCCGGCCGGCATCACGAAGTCTTCCGGCAGCACGATGTTGACGCGGTCGGGGTCGACGCTGATGCTGGCCGACGATTCGACGATCTCCTGGATCGTCTTCATGCCCGACCAGACGCCGGCGAAGCGGCTCATCGCGAACGCATGCAGCCCCATGTCGAGGATGTCCTGCACGCTCGACGGAAAGAACACCGGCAGCCCGCAGGCCTTGAAGATGTGGTCGCTCTGGTGCGCCGCGGTGCTGCTCTTCGCGATGTGGTCGTCACCGGCCAGCGCGATCACGCCGCCGTGCTTCGCGGTGCCGGCCATGTTGGCGTGCTTGAACACGTCGGAGCAGCGGTCCACCCCCGGGCCCTTGCCGTACCAGATGCCGAACACGCCGTCGAACTTCTTGCTCTGCGGGTACAGGTCGAGCTGCTGCGTGCCCCACACCGCGGTGGCGCCCAGCTCTTCGTTGACGCCGGGCTGGAACACGATGTTCTGCGCCTGCAGGTGCTTCTTGGCCTGCCACAGCGCCTGGTCGTAGCCGCCGAGCGGCGAGCCGCGGTAGCCGCTGATGAAGCCGCCGGTGTTCAGGCCGGCCATCGCATCGCGCGTGCGCTGCAGCATCGGCAGCCGCACCAGCGCCTGCACGCCGCTCATGAAGGCGCGGCCGGTCGCGAGGCTGTACTTGTCGTCGAGGGAGACGCTCTCGAGCGCCTTGCGGATGGATTCGGGTAGCGGGGCGTTCATCGGCCAGGGCTCCTTGGGGGAGGGTTCGGTGAGGCGCGTCGACCGCTCGTGGCGGTGTCGGCACCGGGCTGCGCTGTGATGGGCGGGAAGCGGTCAGTGTAGGGATTCGCTCCTCGCAAGTCCTTTCTTTGTTTGCCCGCTCCGGTGGGGTCGGCGCAATAATCTTGCTGACATTTGTACCTGGGGACGCGAATGACGCTCAAAAAGGCCATATCAGGGAAAACCAGCAGGCCAGCTGCGACCTCGCCCGTCCCCACCCCCGAGCCGCATGGCGCCACGCTCGACCGCTACGACGTGCTGATCCTGCGCGAGCTGCAGCAGGACGCGCGGTTGTCCAACACCGAACTGGCGGCGCGCATCGGGCTGTCGGCCGCGCCCACCTGGCGGCGCGTCAAGTGGCTGGAGGAGCAGGGCTACATCACCGGCTACCGGGCCGAGCTCGACCGGCGCAAGGTCGGCCTGGGCGTGCTGGCCTTCGTGCGGGTGGATGCCAACCGCAACACCGGCAGCGAGACGCGCCAGCTGGAAGACGCGATCCGGCAACTGCCCGAGGTGATCGCCTGCCACTACATCTCGGGCGCCGGCACCTTCGAGCTGCAGGTGATGGCGACCGACCTGGATGCGTTCTCGCGCTTCTCGATCGAGACGCTGCTGAACCTGCCGAACGTGAAGGACATCCACACCAGCTTCTCGCTCGGCGAGGTGAAGGCGAGCGGCGCGTTGCCGCTCGGGCACCTGAAGGCGAGCGGCGCATGAAGAACCTGACGCTGCGCCAGCTGCGCGCCTTCGAGGCCGCCGCGACCACGCTGAGCCACTCGCGGGCCGCCGAGCAACTGCACCTGACGCAGCCGGCGGTGTCGATGCAGATCCGGCTGCTGGAGGACGAGCTCGGCCTGCCGCTGTTTCGCAAGCAGGGCCGCGGGCTGCAGCTCACCGACGCGGGCGACGAGGTGCTGCGCCATGCGCGCGGCATCCTCGGCGCGGTCCGCCACGCCGAGGACGCGCTGACCTCGATGAACTCGCTGGAAGGCCGCACGCGCGGGCAGCTGCACCTGGGCGTGGTGCCGACGGCGAACTACTTCGCGCCGCTGTTGATGATGGCGTTCCGCGAGCGCTTTCCCGAGGTCAAGCTGAAGCTGTCGGTGGACCGGCGCGACACCATCCTCGCGCTGCTGAACGAGCACCAGATCGACGTCGCGATCGCCGGCTACCCGCCGTCGGAGGCCGATGTCGAGGCCGAGGCCTTCGCGCGCCACCCGCACTGCATCGTCGCGGCGCCCGGGCACCCGCTGGCCGGCAAGCGGCGCATCGCGTGGAGCGAGCTGAAGGGCGAGCCGTTCATCTTCCGCGAGCCGGGGTCGGCGACGCGGCAGTTCCTCGAGCACCTGCTGCAGTCGCAAGCCTTGCAGGTCAACGTGACGATGGAGCTGTCGGGCAACGAGACCATCAAGCAGGCGGTGATGGCCGGCATGGGCATCAGCTTCATGTCGGCGCATGCGTTCCAGATCGAGCTGGCGGCCGGGCGCATGGCGGTGCTCGACCTGGTGGGCATGCCGAAGCTGCTCGACTGGTGCCTGCTGCACCGGCGCGACGGGGTGCTGGCGGGGGTGAACGCCGCATTCCGCGAGTTCGTGCTGGAGCAGGGGGCGCGGTTGGCGCATTGCGAATTGAAGCGGACACAGGGAATGAATGCATGACGCGGGTCTGCCCGGTGCCGGGGTGCGGCACCGGAAGAGCGCGGCAAGGAGCACGCCTCAGCGTTTTCCCGCACCTTCCCGTTCCCTCACCGTTCGCCCTGAGCAGGGACTGAGCTTGTCGAAGGCCCGTGTCGAAGGGTTGCAGTCGGAGCGCGCGACCCTTCGACAGGCTCAGGGCGAGCGGAGCGTGTTCGAACGGCGGCGCGAGGCATCAGGAGATTCAATGCCTCCGAATAAGAAACCATTGCTTGTCCTTATGCCTGGAGGCTCCTAGATTCCGTCTCCATGACTGATCCGACCCACCCCTTCCCGACCTGGGATGCCGCCCAGGCCGAACGCCTCGACGAACCCGGCCGGCTGCTGTACCGCTCGAACCTGCTGGGCTCCGACCTGCGCATCACGAACTACGGCGGCGGCAACACCTCCGCCAAGCTGCTGCAGCGCGACCCGCTGACGCAGCAGCAGGTCGAGGTGCTGTGGGTCAAGGGCTCCGGCGGCGATCTCGGCTCGATGAAGCTCGGCGGCTTCTCGACCCTCTACCTCGACAAGCTGCGCGCGCTGCAGGCGATCTACCGCGGCCCCGAGCATGAAGACGAGATGGTCGGCTACCTGCCGCACTGCACCTTCAACCTGAACGCCCGCGCCGCCAGCATCGACACGCCGCTGCACGCCTACCTGCCGTTCAAGCACGTCGACCACATGCACCCCGACGCGGTGATCGCGATCGCGGCAATGGAGAACAGCCGCGCGCTGACGCAGACGATCTTCGGCGGCACCGTCGGCTGGCTGCCGTGGCGCCGCCCGGGCTTCGAGCTCGGCATGCAGCTGCAGCGCCACGTCGCCGAGCACCCCGGCCTGCGCGGCCTCGTGCTGGCCGGCCACGGCCTGTTCACCTGGGGCGACGACGCCCGCAGCTGCTACGAGAACACCGTCGGCGTGATCCGCGATGCCCAGGCGTGGCTGCAGGCCGAGCGGCGCGAGCGCAAGCTCGTCAGCTTCGGCGGCCCGGCCCGCGAGCCGCTGCCCGGCGACGCGCAGCAGGCGCTGCTGGCCCGGCTGCTGCCGGTGCTGCGCGGTGCGGTCTCGCGCAGCGGCCACAAGCTGGCGCACGTCGACCGCTCGGCCGTCGTGCAGGAATTCGTCGACAGCCATGACCTCGAACGCCTGGCCGCGCTCGGCACCTCGTGCCCCGACCATTTCCTGCGCACCAAGATCCGCCCGCTGATCCTGCCGGCCTCGCTGTACGCACTCGACGGCCCGGCGCTGGCCGCCGCGATCGAGGAGCGCCTGGCCGCCTACCGCGCCGACTACAGCGCCTATTACGAGCGCTGCAAGCGGCCGGACAGCCCGGCGCTGCGCGACCCGAACCCGGTGATCGTGCTGCTGCCCGGCGTCGGCATGGTGTCGCTCGCGAAGGACAAGGCCACCGCCCGCATCGCCGGCGAGTTCTACGTCAACGCGATCAACGTGATGCGCGAGGCCGATGCGCTGGACCGCTACGTCGGCCTGCCGGAGCAGGAGGCCTTCGACATCGAGTACTGGCTGCTCGAAGAAGCCAAGCTGCAGCGCATGCCGAAGCCGAAGCCGCTGGTCGGCCAGGTGGCGCTGGTGACCGGTGGTGCCGGCGGCATCGGCCGCGCGATCGTCGAACGCCTGCTCGGCGAAGGCGCCTGCGCGGTGCTGCTCGACATCGACACCGAAGCGCTGGCGCAGGTCGGCGACGAGCTGCGCACGCGCTTCGGCCGCGACGTGGTGCGCACGCTGCGCTGCGACGTGACCGACGAGGCCAGCGTGATGCGCGCCCATGCCGATGCGGTGATCGAGTACGGCGGCATCGACATCCTGGTGTCGAACGCCGGCATCGCATCGGCCGCGCCGATCGAGGACACCACGCTCGAGCTGTGGATGCGCAACCAGTCGATCCTGAGCACCGGCTACTTCCTGGTCGGCCGCGAAGCCTTCCGCGTGATGAAGGCGCAAGGCATCGGCGGCGCCATCGTCTTCATCGCCAGCAAGAACGGCATGATCCCGAGCAACCAGGCCTCGGCCTACTGCGCGGCCAAGGCGAGCGAGATCCAGCTGGCGCGCTGCTTCGCGCTGGAGGGTGCGCCGCTGGGCATCCGCGCCAACGTGGTGAACCCCGATGCGGTGATCCGCGGCAGCAAGATCTGGACGGGCAGCTGGAGCCAGGAACGCGCGGCCGCCAACAAGATCAAGGAAGAAGAGCTGGAGGCCTTCTACCGCGACCGCTCGATGCTGAAGCGCAGCGTGCTGCCGCAGGACATCGCGGAAGCCACCTATTTCTTCGCATCCGACTTGTCGGCCAAATCGACCGGCAACATCCTCAACGTGGACGCGGGCAACCTCGCTGCTTTTCCGCGTTGAATCCCGAGGAGCACGACATGGCCACCCCGCTGATCGCCAGGACCCTGATCGACGCGCAGAACGCACCGCTGGCGCAGCGCGTGCGCGACGACTACGACACGCTGGGCGAGCAGCTCGCGCGGCGCGACATCGACATCGAGACCGTGCGCCGGCAGGTCGCGGCCTTCACGGTGGCCGTGCCGTCGTGGGGCGTCGGCACCGGCGGCACGCGTTTCGCGCGCTTCCCCGGCGCCGGCGAGCCGCGCGACGTGTTCGACAAGATCGAGGACTGCAGCGTGATCCAGCAACTGGCGCGCTGCACGCCGACCGTCTCGCCGCACTTCCCGTGGGACAAGTGCAGCGACTACAGCGAGCTGCGCGAGCATGCGGCGATGCGTGGCCTGGCCTTCGACGCGGTCAACTCCAACACCTTCTCCGACCAGAAGGGCCAGCCGCTGAGCTACAAGTTCGGCAGCCTGACGCACAGCGATGCAGCGGTGCGGGCGCAGGCGGTCGCGCACAACCTGGAGGTGATCGAGATCGGCCGCCAGCTCGGCAGCCGCGTGATCACGGTGTGGATCGGTGACGGTTCGAACTTCCCCGGCCAGCAGCATTTCCGGCGCAGCTTCGAGCGCTACCTCGACAGCACGCGGCGCATCTACGCCGGGCTGCCGGCCGACTGGCACCTATTCCTCGAGCACAAGATGTTCGAGCCGGCGTTCTACGCCACGGTGATCCAGGACTGGGGCTCCAGCCTGCTCGCCGCGCAATCGCTGGGCGAGCGGGCGCGCTGCCTGGTCGACCTGGGCCACCACGCACCGAACGTCAACATCGAGATGATCGTCGCGCGGCTGGTGCATGCGCGCAAGCTGGCCGGCTTCCACTTCAACGACAGCAAGTACGGCGACGACGACCTCGACAGCGGCAGCATCAACCCGTTCCAGCTGTTCCTCGTCTTCAACGAGCTGGTCGATGCCGCGCAGTCCGGTGCGCCCGACTTCGCGCCGGCCTACATGCTGGACCAGTCGCACAACGTCACCGACCCGATCGAGAGCCTGATGACCAGCGCCGCCAGCGTGCAGCGCTGCTACGCGCAGGCGCTGATCGTCGACCGCAAGGCGCTGACCGCCTACCAGGATGGCAACGACGCGCTGATGGCCGCGCAGGCGCTGAAGCAGGCCTACCAGACCGATGTGACGCCGATCCTGCAGCGCGTGCGGCTGGAGGCCGGCGGCGCGATCGAGCCGGTGGCGGCGTACCGCGCCAGTGGTTATCGCGCGCGGGTCGCCGAGGCGCGGCCGGCGTCGGGCCCGAGCAGCGGCATCGTCTGATTTCATGTTCCCCCGTCAGTTCAAAAACCAATCAGGAGACAAACCCGTGAAGAAACCTCTGCAAGTGTTGCTGGCCGCGCTGGTGTGCGCGGCCTTCGCCCCGGGCGCGATGGCGGCCGACAAGATCGCGCTGGTCGTCAAGAGCCTGGGCAACGGCTTCTTCGATGCCGCCAACCAGGGTGCGCAGGAAGCGGCCAAGGAGCTGAAGGACGTCGAGATCATCTACACCGGCCCGGCCAAGGCGACCGCCGAAGGGCAGATCGAGATCATCAACTCGCTGATCGCGCAGAACGTGAAGGCGATCGTGATCTCGGCCAACGACCCCGACGCGCTGGTGCCGGCGCTGAAGAAGGCGATGGCGCGCGGCATCAAGGTGGTGTCGTTCGATTCCGGCGTGCGCAAGGACGGCCGGCTGATGCACCTGAACCCGTCGTCGAACGCGCTGATCGGCGAGAAGCTGGTGAAGATGACGCAGGACGCGATCGGCGCCAACGGCGAGATCGCGGTGCTGTCGGCGACCGCGCAGGCGACCAACCAGAACATCTGGATCGACGAGATGAAGAAGGTGCTCGCGAAGCCGCCGTACACCGGGCTGAAGCTGGTCAGCGTCGTCTACGGCGACGACCAGACCGACAAGAGCTATCGCGAGGCGCAGGGCCTGTTCAAGAGCTACCCGAACCTGAAGGCGATCGTCGCGCCGACCACCGTCGGCGTCGCGGCCGCGGCGAAGGCGGTGCAGGACGAGAAGAAGGTCGGTGCGCTGTTCGTCACCGGGCTCGGGCTGCCGTCGGAGATGGCCGGCCATGTGAAGAGCGGCGCGGTGAAGTCGTTCGCGATCTGGAACCCGATCGACCTCGGCTACTCCGCGGTGTATGCGGCGCACCAGTTCGTGCACGGCAAGGCCAAGGGCGCGGCGGGCGAGAAGGTGTCGCTGGGCCGGGTCGGCACGGTGGCGCTGGACGCGAACAACGAGGCGGCGATGGCCGAACCGTTCACCTACGACGCCGGCAACGTCGAGAAATTCGCGAAGTTCTTCTGAGCATCAAGACGATGAATGGACAGCGCCTGTTCGTTCGCCCTGAGCTGGTCGAAGGGTGGGCGCGCATCGAGCAAGGGCTTCGACAAGCTCAGCCCGAATGGAAGATTCCGTTCGCCCTGAGCCTGTCGAAGGGCCGCCCTGAGCTTGTCGAAGGGCCTGCGCGCAGGGCACCCGGGCTTCGACAGGCTCAGCCCGAACGGGGGTGGCAATGAGCGAACCCCTGCTGCGCCTGCGCGGCATCCACAAGCGCTACGGGGCGACGCATGCCTTGCGCGGCGTGGACCTCGAACTGCAGCGCGGCGAGGTGCTCGCGCTGGTCGGCGAGAACGGTGCCGGCAAGTCGACGCTGGTGAAGATCCTGACCGGCGTGGTGCAGCCGGACGAGGGTACGATCGAACTCGATGGCCGTGCGCTGCGCTTCGCGCATGCGCAGGCCTCGCAGGCCGCCGGCATCGTCGCCGTCCACCAGGAGACGGTGATGTTCGACGAGCTGTCGGTGGCCGAGAACATCTTCATCGGCCGGCACCTGCAGCGCGGGCCGTTCATCGACTGGCCAGCGATGCACGCGCAGGCGGCGCAGGTGCTCGCGAAGATCGGCGCGCGCTTCGCGCCGGGGGTGCTCGTCAAGGACCTGAGCCTGGCCGAGCGGCACCTGGTGGAGATTGCGCGGGCCTTGTCGCAGCAGGCCTCGGTCGTCATCCTCGACGAGCCGACGGCCGCGCTGTCGCAGCAGGAGATCCGCGATTTCTACGGGCTGGTGCGCACGCTGCGCGAGCAGGGTGTCGGCGTGATCTTCATCACCCACAAGTTCGACGAGATCTTCGCGGTGGCCGACCGCTGGCTGGTGCTGCGCGACGGCGCGTCGGTGGGCTGCGGGGCGATCGCGCAGGCCGAGGAGCGCGAACTGGTGAAGCTGATGGCCGGCCGCGCGATCGAGCAGATCTACCCCGCTCCCGCCGCGCCGCCCGGCGAGGTGGTGCTGCGGGTGCGTGGGCTGTCGCACCCGAGCGAGTTCGACGGCCTGTCGTTCGAGCTGCGGCGCGGCGAGATCCTCGGCTTCTACGGGCTGGTCGGCTCGGGCCGCAGCGAGGCGATGCTGGCGCTGATGGGCCTGAACCCCGACGCGCGCGGCGAGTTCGAGATCGACGGCAAGCGCTTCAAGCCGGGCCGGGCCGGCGACGCGATCGCGGCCGGCATCGCCTACGTGCCCGAGGAGCGGCAGCGCCAGGGCGGCATCCTGAGCTTCTCGGTGCAGCACAACATCAGCCTGGCGGGGTTGTCGCGCTTTGCGCGCGGGCCGTGGCTGTCGGCGCTGCGCGAATCGGCGCTGTGCGGCCGGATGATCGAGCGGCTGCAGATCAAGACCGGTTCGCCGCACACGCCGATGGCGGGGCTGTCGGGCGGCAACCAGCAGAAGGTGGTGATCGCGAAGTGGCTGGGGCTCGACCCGCGCATCGTGATCCTCGACGAGCCGACCAAGGGCATCGACGTCGGCGCGAAGCAGGCGGTGTACCAGCTGATCGGCGAGATGGTCGCGCAGGGGCTGGCGGTGATCCTGGTGTCGTCGGAACTGCCGGAGGTGATGAACCTGGCGCACCGCGTGATCGTGATGCGGCGCGGCCGGCAGGTGGCGGAGTTCGCGCGCGACGGTGCCGAAGCGGAAGCGGTCGTCGCGGCCGCGTCGGGCCTGGCGCCGCCGCCGCGGCCGCAGGCACCGCTCGAACTGCGGGAGTTGGCGGCATGAAGGGCCTGAAGGATCGGTACCGCGAGATCGTGCTGCTGGCGATCATCGTCGCAATCGCGCTGGCCGTCGGTGCGCGCGCGCCGGTGTTCCTGACCTGGCACAACGCGCTCGACATCGCGAACGATTCGGCGATCCTCGCGATCCTGGTGATGGGGCAGATGCTGGTGCTGCTGACACGCGGCGTCGACCTGTCGGCCGCATCGAACCTGGCGCTGACCGGCATGCTGTGCGCGCTGGCCGGGCGCGCGCTGCCGCAGCTTGGCGTCGTGCCGCTGCTGCTGCTGGCGATCGCGATCGGCACGCTGCTCGGCCTCGTCAACGGCTGGTTGATCACGGTCTTCGAGCTGCCGCCGATCGTCGTGACGCTCGGCACCTTGTCGGCCTACCGCGGCGCGATCTTCGTCGCGAGCCAGGGCGCGTGGATCTCCGACCACCAGATCCATCCGGTGATCAAGGGCCTGCCGCGCGAGCAATGGCTGGGGCTGCCGGCGCTGGTGTGGATCGCCGCGGCAGTGGTGCTGGCGATGGCCGTGTTCCTGCGCTGGCGCCGCGAAGGGCGCGAGCTGTACGCGCTGGGCGGCAACCCGACCGCGGCGGCGTATGTCGGCATCCCGCTGCGGCGGCGGTTGCTGCTGGTCTATGCGGTCTCGGGCGCGCTGGCCGGCCTGGCCGGGTTGCTGTGGGTCGGCCGCTACGCGATCGCGTTCACCGAGCTGGCGGCGGGCTACGAGCTGACGGTGATCGCCGCCTGCGTGATCGGCGGCGTCAGCATCGGCGGCGGGGTGGGCAGCGTGGCGGGCGCGGTGCTCGGCGTGCTGTTCATCGGCGTCGTCAACGGCGCGTTGCCGGTGATCCAGGTGTCGCCATTCTGGCAGCAGGCGATCGCCGGCCTGGTGATCCTGGTGTCGGTCGCGGTCAATGCCGGTGCGCAGCGGCGCAGCGGCCGGCAGATTCTCGAACGACGGGAGGTGCCCGCATGACGCGCGCGTTTGGATTGTGGGAGCGCATGCTGCTCGCGTTGCTGGTGCTGCTGCTGGCCGGCTTCGGCCTCGGCATCGACGGCTTCATGACGCCGTATGCGCTGGCCGACAGCACCTTCAACTTCAGCGAGAAGGGGCTGCTCGCCCTCGCGATGGCGCTGCTGATCCTGGCCGGCGAGATCGACCTGTCGATCGCCGCGACGCTGTCGCTGTGTTCGCTGGCGATGGGTTTCGCGATGAAGGCCGGCGCCGGCCTGCCGCTGATGTTGCTGGCCGCCTTCGGCACCGGTGCGGCCGCGGGTGCGCTGAACGGCTGGCTCGTCACCGCATACCGCCTGCCGTCCATCGTCGTCACCATCGGCAGCCTGTCGCTGTACCGCGGGATCGCGCTGGTGGTGCTCGGCGACCAGGCGATCACCGGCTACCCCGACGCGCTGTCGGTGCTCGGCAACGGCTACCTCGGCGACCTGGTCGGCCTGCCGTGGCTGATCGTGCCGATCGAGTTCGCGATCCTGCTGGCGATGGCGGTGGCTGTTGCCGTGCTGCTGCACCGCACTGTCACCGGCCGCCGGCTGGTGGCGATCGGTGCGAACCCCGTCGCCTCGCGTTTCTCGGGCATCGAGGTCGACCGCCACCGCTTCGCGTTGTTCGTGTTCGCCGGCCTGATGGCGGCGTTGGCGGCCGTGCTGCTGACCGGTCGCATCGGCAGCACGCGCCCGAACATCGCGCTCGGCTGGGAGCTGGACGCAGTGACGATGGTGATCCTCGGCGGTGTCGCGATCGAAGGCGGTCGCGGCAGCATCGTCGGCGTGCTGCTGGCGGCGCTGCTGCTGGGCCTGTTCACCTTCGCGCTCGGCATGGCGAACATCTCGGGCATCGTGATGGCGATGATCGTCGGCATCCTGCTGATCGTCTCGATGGTGCTGCCGCGGCTGATGCGCGGCCCGCGGGTGCTGCTGTGATGGAGCAGGTTGCGTTCCGGATGCGGCTGAAGCCGGGCTGCGCGGCCGAGTACAAGCGACGGCACGATGCGCTGTGGCCGGAGCTGGCGAGCCTGCTGCACGAGGCCGGCGTGCGCGACTACAGCATCTTTCTCGACGAGGAGAGCCTGGCCTTGTTCGCGGTGCTGCGCCGGGCTGCCGATCATCGGATGGACGAGTTGCCGTTGCATCCGGTGATGCAGCGGTGGTGGGCGGAGATGGCGGAGCTGATGGAGGTCGAGCCTTCATCGGCGCCTTGCGTCGTCGACTTGAAGCCGATGTTTCATCTTGAATGAGGTACTGGTTTGTTGTCTGTCGGGGGCTCTCGCAAAGGCGCAGGTGGGGAGGCTGTGGTGCGCCGGACGGGTCGGTCTTCGCCCCTCCCGGGGCGAAGACTTCCCTCCGCCGGCTGGTGTCATGGCCCGTCGCCGAAACTCCCGCCGCTCTCTGCGTGAGGGCGAAAGAGACTGAACAGGCCGACGAAGCGTGCGGGCGCTCGCATGCTCAACAATCACTTCAGTCTTTTGCCCCCAACAAGCGCTGCTGGTTCTTCGCGGCGGGTGGCGGGATGCGCTGGGGGCGACTTCTGGGGCGACGGAGAAGATTGGTTTCGGGGGTGGCGCGCGCCAGCGCGCTTCGTGGACTGACTCATCGGCACTGTTTGACCACAACGAACGAAGTGAGTGGAGGGAGTTTGCCGATGCACCCCCGAAGCCGATCTTCTCCGTGGAGTCGGCCCGCCAGGGCCGACCGCCCCAGCCGAGCCCCCAGCGCATCCCGCCACCCGGCGCGACGCGCCGAAGCAGACACGCGACCATGAAGCACCAAGCCACCGTCGTGCTCGACATCGGCAAGACGCACGTCAAGCTGTGCGCCCTCGACGCGAGCGACCGCGTCCTCGCCGTCCGCACGCGAGACAACGCGAGCGTCCAGGCCCCCGCCGGCTACGCGGCCCTCGATACCGATGGCATCGAAGCGTGGCTGTGGGACAGCCTCGCGTCGCTGGCGAGCGAGTTCCACGTCGATCGCATCGTCACCAGCACCCACGGTGCGGCCTTCGCCGCGATCGACGCGGACGGCCTCGTGCTGCCGATCGTCGACTACGAGTTCGATGCCTACGACGGTCAACGGGATGCCTACGCCGAGGCCGTCGGCGACCTGCGCGAGTCGCTGTCTCCTCACCTGCCCATGGGCCTCAATGCGGCGCGGCCGTGGTACTGGCTGTCGCGCGAATGCCCGGGCGAGTTTGCGCGGGCGACCACGCTGCTGCCATACCCGCAGTACTGGGCCTGGCGGCTGAGCGGTGTTGCCGCGAGCGAGGCGAGTTCGCTGGGGTGCCACACGCACCTGTGGGCGCCGGTGGCACGCAGCTGGTCTCGCCTCGCCCGGGCCGAAGGCTGGGATCGGCGCTTCGCACCGCTGCGCTCTGCGTGGGACGTGCTCGGCCCCATGCGCCCGGAGCTGGCGAAGCGGCTCGGCCTGCCGGGCGATTGCCGCGTGCATGCCGGCGTGCACGACAGCAACGCCTGCCTTGCGCGCCACCTGCGGCGCTCGCCGGAAATGACGCTGGTCACCTCGGGCACCTGGACCGTGGTGATGGCCTGCGGCGGGAAGGTCGATCGCCTCGACCTGTCGGCCGACATGCTGGCCAACGTGTCGGTCGCGCAGGACCTGGTGCCGACCGCGCGCTTCATGGGCGGGCGCGACCACGCGGCCTTGTGTGCCGGTGCCGATCCCGACGCGGCCGACCTCGCGTGCCTGCCCGCACTCGCCGAGGCCGGCATCCAGGCCGTGCCGTCGGCCGATGGCGGCCACCCCCGCATCGTCTGCCATGGCGACGACATCACCGCGCAAGCGCCGCAACGGCTCACGCCGGTGCAGCGCGCCACGCTGGCCGCGCAGTACTGCGCGGCGATGACCGCCGAGCGGGTGCGCGCCCTGTCGGGCCCGTCGCCGGTCGTCATCGAAGGCCCGCTCGCACGCAATGCCGCCTACCTCGCGCTGCTCTCGCAGGCGTTGCCCGGTCACCGCTGCCAGGTGGGCGACGCCGCGATCGACGGGACCGTGCTGGGCGCACTCGGGTTGACCCGCTGGAACGATTGAACCGATGAGCTGGGACGACCGGGGACCGCGGGGCTGCTAACCTCTCGCCCCGTGCGGACCGTCCTCGTCTCCCTCGCCGACCGCGTGTTCGGCACCGAACCCAAGCAGCGCTTGCGGCTCGTGCAATGCGGCGTCGCGATGCTGCTGGTGCTCGGCAGCGTGCTCAACATGCAGTACCTCGTGGTCGCCGGCCTCGCGCCGGCCTGGCCGGTGGCGCTGTGGAGCGCGGTGCTCGCCGGCGGCTTCGCGGTCTTCTTCGGCGTGATCCGCAGCGGCCTCAACCTGAAGCTGCCCGATCCGGCGCTGACGCAGCCGCAGATGCTGTTCGCGATCGCCTGCGGCGCCGGCGGCTACGCGCTGGCCGGTGCGGGTCGCGGCGGTGCATTCCCGATCTTGATGGTGATCTTCATGTTCAGCATGTATGCGTTGCCGCCGGCCCAGGTGATGCGCATCGCGCTGTTCGCGGTCGTGCTGTTCGGCGCGACGATGGCCGCGATGGCCTGGCACGATCCGGCCACCTACGAGCCGGCCGTCGAATGGGGGCACTTCATCATGATCGCGATCATGGTGCCGGCGATCGCCGTGCTGGCCGGGCAGCTCAGCCGCCTGCGCGAGCGCATGCGGCGGCAGAAGAAGGAGTTGTCGACGGCGCTGGCGCGCATCCAGGACCTCGCCACCCGCGACGAGATGACCGGGCTGATCAACCGCCGCCACATGCAGGAACTCATGGAGCAGGAGCGCCAGCGCGGCGTGCGCTCCGGCTACACCTTCTGCATCGCGATGATCGACCTCGACGGCTTTCGCAAGATCAACGACCAGCAAGGCCACGAGTTCGGCGACCGCTTGCTGAAGCGCTTCGCCCGCGAGGCGCTGAACGTGATCCGCATCTCCGACCTGCTCGGGCGCTGGCAGGGCGAACAGTTCCTGCTGCTGCTGTCGGACACCCGGGCCTCGCTCGCGCGGCTCGGGCTGGAGCGGCTGCGCGAACGCATCTTCGCGATGCAGATCGACGCGCAGGGGCCGCCGATCCACGTCAGCTTCTCGGCCGGCGTCACCGAGCACCGGGCCGGCGAATCGGTGGCCGACACGGTCGCGCGCGCCGACCAGGCGCTGCGCGCGGCCAAGGGCGCGGGTCGCAACCGGGTGGTGCTCGCATGAGTGCAGCCTTGCCGGCCAGGCACTTCTTCCTCGCGCTGCTGGTGGTCGCGGTCTGGGGCACCAACTTCGTCGTTATCAAGCTCGGCCTCGCGCACCTGCCGCCGCTGCTGTTCGCCGCGCTGCGCTTCACGTTCGCGCTGCTGCCGGCGGTGTTCTTCCTGCCGCGCCCAGCGGTGCCGTGGCGCAAGCTCGCGGCCTACGGGTTGCTGATCGGCGTCGGCCAGTTCGGCGTGCTGTACCTCGCGATGCGCGGCCACATCACGCCGGGGCTCGCGTCGCTGGTCGTGCAGACGCAGGTGTTCTTCACGATCGGCCTCGCGATGCGCGGCAGCGGCGAAGTGGTGCGGCCGTTCCAGTGGGTCGCGTTGCTGCTGGCCGCGGCCGGCATCGTCGTGATCGGTTCGCACACCGGCGGCGACACCACGGTGGCCGGCGTGCTGATGGTGCTGTTCGCCGCGCTGTCGTGGGCCGGCGGCAACATCGTCAGCCGCGCCGCGGGCCGCGTGAACATGCTGGCCTACGTCGTGTGGACCAGCGCGTTCGCGGTGCCGCCGCTGTTCCTGCTGTCGTGGTGGTTCGAAGGCAGCACGGCGATCGAGGCCGGCCTGCGCCAGGCCGATGCAGTGACCTGGGCCTCGGTGCTGTGGCAGTCGGTCGGCAACACGCTGTTCGGCTATGCGGCGTGGGGCTGGCTGCTGGCGCGCCACCCGGCCGCGACCGTCACGCCGATGGCATTGCTGGTGCCGGTGTTCGGCATGGCCGCATCGTCATGGTGGCTCGGCGAATCGCTGCCGGCCTGGAAGCTGGTCGCTGCCGGGCTGGTGATGGCGGGGCTGGCGTTGAACCTGTTGTGGCCGCGGCTGCGGCCCGCCGGATAGCAGACTTCCGTTCGCCCTGAGCAGGGACTGAGCCTGTCGAAGGCCCGTCCGTCGAAGGGTTGTGCACGAAGCGCACAAGGCCTTCGACAAGCTCAGTCCGACCCTTCGACGGGCTCAGGGCGAACGGATGTGGATCAGACCCGCTCGATCACCACCGCAATGCCCTGGCCGACGCCGATGCACATCGTGCACAGTGCGTAGCGGCCGCCGCTGCGGTGCAACTGGTTCACCGCGGTCGTCACCAGCCGCGCGCCGCTCGCGCCGAGCGGGTGGCCGAGCGCGATCGCGCCGCCGTTCGGGTTGACGCGCGCATCGTCGTCCTGCAGACCCAGGTCGCGCAGCACCGCGAGGCCCTGCGCGGCGAAGGCTTCGTTCAGCTCGATCACGTCGATCTGGTCAAGGCGCAGGCCGGTCAGCGCGAGCACGCGCCGCGACGCCGGTGCCGGGCCCATGCCCATGATGCGCGGCGCCACGCCGGCCGTCGCCATGCCGAGCACGCGGGCGCGCGGCGTCAGGCCGTGGCGTGACGCCGCGGCTTCGCTTGCCAACAGCAGCGCGCAGGCCCCGTCGTTGACGCCCGAGGCATTGCCGGCCGTCACCGTGCCGTCGGGCCGCACCACGCCCTTCAGCTTCGCCAGCGCCTCGAGCGAGGTCTCGCGCGGATGCTCGTCCTGCTTCACGACGAGCGCCTCGCCCTTCTTCTGCGCGATCGTCACCGGCGTGATCTCGGCGTCGAAGAAGCCGGCCTTCTGCGCCGCGACGGCCTTCAGCTGCGACGCGAGCGCCATGCGGTCCTGCGCATCGCGCGCGATGCCGAAATCGGCGGCCACGTTTTCCGCGGTCTCCGGCATCGAGTCGACGCCGTGCATCTCCTTCATCAGCTTGTTGACGAAGCGCCAGCCGATGGTCGTGTCGTGGATCGCGGTGCTGCGGCTGAACGCGCTCTCGGCCTTCGGCATCACGAACGGCGCGCGGCTCATGCTCTCGACGCCGCCGGCGATCATCAGGCCGGCCTCGCCGCTGCGGATCGCGCGCGCCGCGCTGCCCACCGCATCCATCCCCGAGCCGCACAGCCGGTTGATCGTCATGCCCGGCACGCCGATCGGCAACCCCGCGAGCAGCGCCGACATGCGCGCGACGTTGCGGTTGTCCTCGCCGGCCTGGTTCGCGCAGCCGAACAGCACATCGTCGACCGCCTCCCAGTCGACGCCGGCATTGCGCGCCATCAGCGCCTTCAGCGGGATCGCGCCCAGGTCGTCGGTGCGCACCGACGACAGTGCACCGCCGTAGCGGCCGAACGGCGTGCGAATGGCATCGCAGATGAAAGCTTGTGTCATGACAACCCCTCGACTGATGAGTACATCAGCCGATCCCCCGAGGGGATGCCGGCCGGCTTGGGAGCGGCCCGGCGCTCGGCCGGCTGCGCGTCAAACGATTCGGGTTTCATGGAGGCTCTTTCAGGCGATCAGCGGCACGCCGCTCAATCGCTGCAGTTCATCGAAGGGCAGGCCGTTGAAAGTCTCCACCACCTTCAGCCCGGCGGCTGTCACGTCGATGACGGCCAGGTCGGTGTAGATGCGGCTGACGCAGGCCACGCCGGTCAACGGGTAGCTGCAGTCGGCGACGATCTTGCTCTCGCCCGCCTTGGTCAGGTGCTCCATCATCACGAAGGTGCGCTTCGCGCCGATCGCCAGGTCCATCGCACCGCCGACCGCGGGGATCGCATCGGGCGCGCCGGTGTGCCAGTTGGCCAGGTCGCCGCGCGCCGACACCTGGAACGCGCCGAGCACGCAGATGTCGAGGTGGCCGCCGCGCATCATCGCGAAGCTGTCGGCATGGTGGAAGAACGCGCCGCCGGCCAGCAGCGTCACCGGCTGCTTGCCGGCATTGATCAGGTCGAAATCCTCGTCGCCGGCGGCCGGCGCCGGGCCCATGCCGAGCAGGCCGTTCTCGCTGTGCAGGAAGACCTCGCGCTCGCGCGGCAGGTGGTTGGCCACCAGCGTCGGCAGGCCGATGCCGAGGTTCACATACGCGCCCTCGGGAATGTCGCGTGCAACGCGGGCCGCCATCTGGTCTCGATTCAAGCGTTGCATCGCCATCACGCCGCCTGCTTCAAACCGGCCGGGCCGGTGCTGCTGCGCGGCACCTGCACGACCCGCTGCACGAAGATCCCCGGCGTCACGATGTGCTCCGGGTCGAGTTCGCCGAGCGCCACCACCTCGTGCACCGACGCGATGCTGAGCTTCGCCGCCATCGCCATGATCGGCCCGAAGTTGCGCGCGGTCTTGCGGTAGACCAGGTTGCCCCAGCGGTCGCCGCGCTCGGCCTTGATCAGCGCCACGTCGGCATGGATCGGCGACTCGAGCACGTGCATGCGGCCGCCGATCTCGCGCGTTTCCTTGCCGCGCGCCAGCTCGGTGCCATAGCCGGTGGGGGTGAAGAAACCACCGATGCCGGCGCCGGCCGCGCGGATGCGCTCGGCCAGGTTGCCCTGCGGCACCAGTTCGAGCTCGATGCGGCCGCTGCGGTACAGGCCGTCGAACACCTGCGAATCGGCCTGGCGCGGAAAGCTGCAGATGATCTTGCGCACCCGACCGGTCGCGAGCAGCGCCGCGAGCCCCGTCTCGCCGTTGCCGGCGTTGTTGTTGACGATGGTCAGGTCGCGCGCGCCCTGCGCGATCAGCGCGTCGATCAGCTCGCCCGGCTGGCCGGCACCGCCGAAGCCGCCGATCATCACCGTCGCGCCGTCGGCCACGCCGGCCAGCGCGTCCTGCACCGAATCGCAGAGCTTGTTGATCATCCTGTTCCTCGCGGAAACCTGGCGTCGTCAAAAGTTCTTTTGACGAACCCAGGTTCTGTATAGGAACAGTTTAAACCGCCCGGGCCGGACCGCGCCGCTCAGGCGGCCTTCGCGAGTTCGTCCATCGCGTAGACGCGGCCGAAGCGGTTGGCCAGGAAGTCGGCCAGCTTCACGTCTTCCTGGCGCACGAAGCCTTGTTGCGGCAGCTGGCCGTCGGCCAGCATGTCGAGGATCGCGCACAGGCTGCTGGCGGTGGTGATCTGGATGGCGCTGCGCAGCTTGCCGGCCAGCACGTGCGCATAGGTCTTGCGCGCGTAGGTGTTCTGCACCAGCCGGCCCTCCTTCATGCCGGAGACGGTGACGAACACGATCACCACGTCCTGCATCGTCGTCGGCACGGCCTGTTCGAGGATGTCCTTCAGCACGTCGCGCCGATCCTTCAGCCGCAGGTCGTGCAGCAGCGCCTTCATGATCGCGGCGTGGCCGGGGTAGCGGATTGTGCGGTAGTTCAGCGTGCGCACCTTGCCGGCCAGCGTCTCGCACAGCGTGCCGAGGCCGCCGGAGGTGTTGAAGGCTTCGTACAGCACGCCGTCGAGCGAGAACTCCTCGCGCTCCTCGAGCGCCGGCACCTCGCGCTGCACGCCGTCGACGATCGCCTCGCAGGGCTCGCAGTATTCGTTGATGACGCCTTCGGTGCTCCAGGTCAGGTTGTAGTTCAGCGCGTTGCTCGGGTAGGCGGGCAGCGCGCCGACGCGCATGCGCACGCTGTCGAGGGTGTCGAAGCCGCGCGCCAGGTCGGCCGCGACGATCGAGATGAAGCCCGGCGCCAGCCCGCATTGCGGGATGAAGGCGGTGCCGGCGCCCACCGCCAGTTCGCGGATGCGCCGGGTGCTGGCCACGTCTTCGGTCAGGTCGAGGTAGTGCACGCCGATGTCGCGCGCGGCCTGCGCCACCTTGGCCGTCAGGTGGTAGGGCGCCGCGCTCAGCACCGCGAAGCGGCCGCGCAGGGCTCGGCGCAACTGCTCGGCATCGTTGACGTCGAGCACCAGCGTCGACAGGCCGGGGGTGCCGGCCATCTCGGCGGCGATGTCCGCCAGCTGCGGCGCCGACCGGTCGGCCACCGTCACCGTGTAGCGCTCGCCGCCGCTCGCCGAGGCCAGCAAGGCCCCCACGACGGAGCCGATCTTGCCGCCGCCGATCACCAGGATGTCTTTCATTGCCGCCTCGCGTGCTGTGGAGAGTGACGGCGATTGTCGGAAGCATGCGATCAAAAGGCAGCTTGAAATTCAACGAAACGCAGTGCACATTTCGGCATATTGCCGACGACTGCCGACGAAATGCCCAAACCCATCCTCGACAAGACCGACCACGCGCTGCTCGCGCTGCTGCGCGAGAACGCCCGCGCCTCCACCGCCGAACTGGCGCGGCGCCTCGCGCTGTCGCGCACCACGGTGCAGAGCCGGCTGGAGCGGCTGGAGCGGCAGCGGGTCGTCGCCGGCTACACGATCGTCGTGCCCGATGAACTCGAAGCCGCGCTGGTGCGCGCCCACGTGCTGATCACGGTCGCGCCGCGGCAGAGCGCAGCGATCGAGGCAGCGCTGCGCAAGATCGCCGAAGTGCGGGTGCTGCATTCGGTCAGCGGGCCGTTCGACCTGATCGCGATCGTCGCGGCGCAGTCGATCGGCGAGCTCGACGCGTTGATCGACCGCATCGGCGCGCTCGAAGGGGTCGAGCGGACGACCTCGGCCATCGTGCTGTCGACGCGGATAGAGCGGTAAAAGTCACGGAAGACGGCCTGCAGCCCCCATTTCCTGTCAGAGTTAGCAGGTGTGAGGACATGTGTCCCTCGGGATAATGAACTTCAAGTCAAGGCATCCGGCCGCCGACAACCTTGCAAGCGCATCACCCGGCGCGCAACCCTGGTCCCAGGCTGCCCGCCATCCGCATGAAAGAAGCCATCTCCCCATTGGTCATCGAGGTCCAGGAACTGCGCGTCGGGATGTTCGTCCATCTCGACGTCGGTTGGATGGCACACCCGTTTCCGCTCAGCAGCTTCAAGCTGACGACGGCCGACCAGATCGCGACGATCCGCAGCCTCGGGCTGCCGCGCGTGCGCTGGAGCCCGGACAAGAGCGACCCGCCGCCGGTGCCCGCGGCCACCGCCGATGCGGCCGCCGCACCGGCCCCGCCTGCCGCACCGGCCGCCCCGGCCGAATCCCCTGAAGCCGGCGAACGCCGCCGCCTGCGCGAAGCGCTGGCCGCCGAGCGCGCCACGCTCGCGGTCTGCGAGCGCCAGTTCGCCGAAGCCACCAAGGCCTGCAAGCAGTCGCTCGACCTGGTGTCGTCGAAGCCGCAGCAGGCGCGCGAGAACACCGAGGCGCTGAGCCGGGCCTTCGTCGACAAGATGCTGGCGGCGCAGGACCTGTGCATCCGCCTGCTGAGCGACGGCATCGGCGACAAGGCGTCGATGCATTCGGTCAACGTCGCGGTGATCTCGCTGCTGATGGGCAAGACCTTCGGGCTGTCGCAGGCCGAGATGATGGACCTGGGCGTCGGCGCGCTGCTGCACGACATCGGCAAGATCGAGATCCCCGACCGCGTGCGACACCGCGAAGAGCACTTCACCAGTGCCGAGACGCAGTTCTACCAGGAGCACGTGACGCACGGCGTGACGCTGGCCAAGAAGATGGAGCTGCAGCCGGGCGCGACGCTGGTGATCGCGCAGCACCACGAGCATGCCGACGGCAGCGGCTTTCCGCTCAAGCTCAACAGCGACCGCATGACGACGGCGGCCCGCATCGTCTCGCTGGTGAACCGCTACGACAACCTGTGCAACCCGCACGTGCCGTCGCGCGCGCTGACGCCGCACGAGGCGCTGTCGACGCTGTTCGCGCAGAGCAAGGCCAAGTTCGACACCGCGATCCTCGGCGCCTTCATCCGCATGATGGGCGTCTACCCGCCCGGCTCGACGGTGCAGCTCACCGACGACCGCTATGCGATGGTGGTGTCGGTCAACTCGACCCGGCCGCTGAAGCCGCGCGTGCTGGTGCACGACCCGAAGGTGCCGCGCGACGAAGCGCTGATGCTCGACCTGGAGCAGACCCCGCGCCTGGGCATCCGGCGCAGCCTGAAGCCGCAGCAGCTGCCGACGGCCTCGCTGATCTACCTGTCGCCGCGTGCCCGCGTGGCCTACTTCTTCGAACCGGAGCAAGTGCCGGACACCGCGGACACCGAGGCCGTTGCATGACGGTCGCCGACCCGATGCAGGACCTGATCGATGGCCTGCTCGAGGCGGTGTGGCTGGTCGATGCCGGCAGCCTGAAGATCCGCGCGGCGAACGCCGCGGCCGGCAACCTGTTCGGGGTCGAGCCCGCGTCGCTGTGCGGCCGCGGCGCCACCGACCTGTGCGCGACGCCCGAAGACCTGGTGTTCTGGAGCGAGGCGTCGGGCGGGCTGGTCGACCAGATCGTCTCCGACACGCTGGTGCGCGATGCCGGCGGCCGGCTGCTGCCGGTGACGCGCCGCGTCAGCCGCATCGGCGACGGCCTGTTCCTGGTGACCTGCCGCGACCGCAGCGCGCAGCGTGCTGCCGAGGAAGAACTCGAAACCCGCCTGGCCGAACTGCGCGCGACGCTCGAATCGACCGCCGACGGCATCCTGGTGACCGACCTGTCGGGCCACATCCGCAGCTTCAACCACCGCTTCGCCGGGCTGTGGGCGCTGCCCGAGGACGTGCTGGCCCGGCGCGACGACGAAGCGGTGCGCGACTGGATGCGCCGCAGCGTCGTCGACGGCGCCGACTACGAGCGCCGCCTGGCCGCCATCCAGGAAGCGACGATGCTGCAGACCAGCGACGTCTTCACGCTGCACTCCGGCCGCGTGCTGGAGCGGCTGACGCTGCCGCAATGCACCCGCGGCCACCCGATCGGCCGCGTGTTCTCGTTCCGCGACATCACCGAGAAGCTGGCTGCCAGCGCGCGCATCGAGGAGCTGTCGCACACCGACGCGCTGACCGGCCTGCCGAACCGGCGGCTGCTGGCCGACCGCATCGAGTTCGCGCTCGCGATGGCGCAGCGCGGCGGCAACCCGTTCGCGCTGATGGTGCTGAACATCGACCGCTTCAAGCAGATCAACGACACGCTCGGGCTGGGCTTCGGCGACCGCGTGCTGCTGGAGGTCACCGACCGCATCAAGGCCAGCCTGCGCAATGTCGACACGGTCGCGCGGCTGGGCGGCGACGAGTTCGTGCTGCTCGTGCACCAGGCCGATGCCGTGACCGCCGAAGCCACCGCGCGCCGCGTGATCGACGCGATGGCGCGGCCGTTCACGCTCGACGGCGTCAGCTTCACCGTCACCTGCAGCATCGGCATCGCGCTGTGCCCAGCCGACGGCGACAGCGCCGACGACCTGATGCGCCGCGCCGACGCCGCGATGCACCGCATGAAGGAGGCGGGGCGGGCGAGCTTCCGCTTCCACCAGCCGCGCGGCGATGCCGGCGAGCGTTCCGACAGCTCGCCGATGCAGATCGACCATGCGATGCGCCAGGCGCTGGCGAGCGGCCAGTTCCGCCTGCACTACCAGCCGCAGATCGACCTGAAGAGCGGCCAGGTGATCGGTGCCGAGGCGCTGATCCGCTGGCGCGACCCGGTGCTCGGCGAGGTCTCGCCGGCCGAGTTCATCCCGGTGGCCGAGGAGAGCGGCTTCATCATCCCGATCGGCGACTGGGTGCTGGCGCAGGCGGTGCGGCAGGCCGCCGCGTGGCGCGCCAACGGGCTGGAGATGCCGGTGTCGATCAACGTCTCGGCGCTGCAGTTCCAGCAGCCCGACTTCATCGACCGCGTGGCCGACGCGCTGAAGGGCGCGAGCCTGCCGCCACGGCTGCTCGAACTGGAGCTCACCGAATCGATCCTGATCCACGACGCGGCCGGCGCCTTGCAGCGGCTGCAGGCGCTGGAGCAACTCGGCGTGCAGATGGCGATCGACGATTTCGGCACCGGCTATTCGAGCCTGGGCTACCTGAAGCGCTTCCCGATCGCGCGGCTGAAGATCGACCGCAGCTTCATCAAGAACCTGCCCGACGACACCAGCGATGTCGCGATCGTCAACGCGATCATCCAGCTCGGCCGGGCGCTGAACCTGCGCGTGATCGCCGAGGGCGTCGAGACCGAGGCGCAGCGGCAGTTCCTGCACGACGCCGGCTGCGACGAGTTCCAGGGCTTCCTGTTCGCGCCGGCGCTCGACCACGGCAGTTTCGAAGGCCGCATCGGCCACGGCGCGCCGGCGCCGCGCAGCGTGCGGCTGGTGCATCCCGCGTGACATGAACTGACACGGATCGGCGCTGCGGCGCCGGACGGAAAAGTCCGCACGCTGCGAGGCGTTTACTTTTTCCCTACATTTTGGGGATCCTGGAGGATCCCGATGAGCCCTCTTGAGCGAACGCTGGAGCAGCGCGTCGAAGCGCTGGGTGTCCCGCTGGCGGTGGTGCTGCCCGGTGGGCAGCGGCTCGGCCATGCGCAGCCGACGGTGACGATCCGGCTCAACGAGCTGTCGCCGCTGCTGCACATCGCCGGCGGCCAGGTCGGCCGGGTCGCGCAGGACTACGTCGAGGGCCGGCTCGATTTCGACGGCACGGTGCGCGACCTGATGGCCATCGCCGCCCAGCTGATCGACGACGACCCGACCAAGTCGGAGGCCAGCGGCGCACCGCTTGCCTGGTGGCGCACCATCACGCGGGCCGCGCGCTCGCGGGCGCGCCACAGCACCGAATCCGACGCCCAGCAGATCCAGTTCCACTACGACGTCTCGGACGATTTCTACGCGCTGTGGCTGGACCCGCGCAAGGTCTACTCCTGCGCATATTTCCGCGAGGGCAGCCTGTCGCTCGCGAAGGCGCAGGAGGCCAAGCTCGACCACATCTGCCGCAAGCTGATGCTGCGCGACGGCGAGCGCTTCCTCGACATCGGCGCCGGCTGGGGCGGGCTGCTGATGTGGGCAGCGCAGCACTACGGCGTGCGGGCGCACGGCATCACGCTGTCGAAGAACCAGCATGCGCACGTCGAGCAGCTGATCGAGCGCTGCGGGCTGCGCGGGCGCGTCACGATGGAGCTGCGCGACTACCGCGAACTGCCGGAAGACGAGCCGTTCGACAAGATCGCATCGGTCGGCATGTTCGAGCACGTCGGCCATGTGCAGCTGCCGGCCTACTTCGACAAGATCCGCCGGCTGCTGAAGCCGGGCGGGCTGCTGATGAACCACGGCATCACCGCCGGCAGCACGCGCAACGACCAGCTCGGCGCCGGCATGGGCGATTTCATCGAGCGCTACATCTTCCCCGGCGGCGAGCTGCTGCACATGTCGCACGTGCTGAAGGTGATGAGCGAATCGCAGCTCGAACCGGTCGACGCCGAGAACCTGCGCCCGCACTACGCGCGCACGCTGTGGGCCTGGAGCGCCGCGCTCGAGAAGCAGCTCGACAAGGCGCGCGAGCTGACCGGCGAATCGGTGGTGCGCGCCTACCGGCTCTACCTCGCCGGCAGCGCGATGTGCTTCGAGCAGGGCTGGATCTCGCTGTTCCAGATGCTGGCCGCGCGGCCGGACGGCGATCCGGCCAGCGGCCCGATGCGCGGCGCACAATCCGGGTTCCCGTTCAACCGCGAGTACATGTACCGATGATCTACAAGTTCAAATCGAAGGCGGCCGGCGACGTGATCATGATGGGCCCGAACGGCGACCAGGTGCTGCGCCTGATCGGAAAGACGCCGGGCGCGACCGGCATCATCGAGCCGGCGCAGATGCCGGGCGCGATCGGCGCGCTGGAAGCGGCCATCGCGCAGGACGAGGCGGCGCGCAAGGCGGCCGAGCAGGAGGCCGCGGCCGCCGGCAAGAAGCTGCCGCCGGCCGACGGCGTGAACCTGCGCCAGCGGGCCTGGCCGCTGGTCGAGATGATGAAGCGCTCGCAATCGGCCGACGCCGAGATCACCTGGGGTGTCTGAACGCGGTTCGAGAAGGAATGGCCATGAAGTTGTGGAGTGACAGCTGGATCAACGGAGACCGCATCCCGGCCCGCCATGCCGCCGGGCGGCTCGACGGCAGCGCCGGTGTCGGCTTCTCCGACAACCTGAACCCGCACCTGGCCTGGAGCGAGGTGCCGCCCGGCACGCAGTCGCTGGCGCTGATCTGCCACGACTTTGACGTGCCCAGCCGGGGCGACGACGTGAACCAGGCCGACCGCGAGGTGCCGAGCGACCTGCCGCGCGTCGACTTCTTCCACTGGGTGATGGTCGACCTGCCGGCCGACCTGTCGGCGATCGCCGAGGGCGAGTTCAGCCGCGGCTTCACCCCGCGTGGCAAGCCGGGCCCGCAGACGCTGCACGGCGCGCGGCACGGCCTGAACGACTACACCGGCTGGTTCGCCGGTGACGCCGAGAAGGCCGGGCAGTACTTCGGCTACGACGGCCCGTTCCCGCCGTTCAACGATTCGCTGGTGCACCACTACGTGTTCACGCTGTATGCGCTCGACATCGCCCGCGCGCCGGTCGACGGCGCGTTCACCGGCGCGCAGGTGCGCGCCGCGATCGCCCGCCATGTGCTGGCCGAAGCCACGCATTCGGGCACCTACACGCTCAACCGACGACTCGCCTGATTCCAATCCACTGATTCCATGCAACTGACCCGCATCCTCGCGATCCGCCACGGCGAGACCGCGTGGAATGTCGACGGCCGCATCCAGGGCCACACCGACATTCCGCTGAACGACAAGGGCCGCTGGCAGGCCGGGCGCCTCGGCGCCGCACTGGCGCACGAGCAGATCGACCTGGTGTTCGCGAGCGACCTGCAGCGCGCCTTCGAGACCGCACAGGCGGTCGCCCGGCCGCACGGGCTGCCGGTGCACGCCGATGCCGGCCTGCGCGAGCGCAGCTTCGGCATCTTCGAGGGCTGGACCTTCGCCGAGATCGAGGCGCGCTGGCCCGAGCAGAGCCTGCGCTGGCGCCAGCGCGACCCCGACTACGGCCCCGAGGGCGGCGAGAACCTGCAGCAGCTGTCGGCGCGCTGCGTCGGCGCCGTGACGCGGCTGGCCGAGGCGCACCTCGGCCGCAGCATCGCGATCGTCGCGCACGGCGGCGTGATGGACTGCCTGTACCGCGCCGCGGCCCGCATCGACCTGCAGGCGCCGCGCTCGTGGCAGCTCGGCAATGCGAGCATCAACCGGCTGCTCTACACGCCCGAGGGCTTCACGCTGGTCGGCTGGAACGACACGCACCATTTCGACGGCGTCGAGGCGCCGGCGCTGGACGACCCCGGCAACGCGACCGGCCAGGCGATCCCCGACCGCGTGGGCCACGCGGCATGACGGGCGCGCGGGTCGGCGACCCGGTCGCGGCGGTTGAGACGCCGGCGCTGGTGATCGACCTCGACGCGATGGAGCGCAACCTGGCGCGCATGGCCACGTTCGCGCGCGAGCACCGGCTGAAGCTGCGCCCGCACGCGAAGATGCACAAGAGCGCGCACATCGCCGGGCTGCAGATCGCCGCCGGTGCGGTCGGCGTGTGCGTGCAGAAGCTGTCGGAGGCCGAGGCGCTGGCGGCCGGCGGGGTCGGCGACATCTACATCAGCAACGAGATCGTCGATGCGGCCAAGCTGGCGCGGGTGGCCGCGCTGGCCGGCCGGATCCGGCTCGCGATCGCGGTCGATTCGCCGCTCGGCATCGACCGGCTCGCGCTCGCGCTGAAAGCGGCCGGCAGCGCGCTCGACGTGTTCGTCGAGATCGACGTCGGCCAGGGCCGCTGCGGCGTCGCGCCGACCGCGGCCGGCGCGCTCGCGCACCAGGTGGTGTCGCACGGTCTGCGCTTCGCCGGGTTGCAGGCGTACCACGGCAAGGCGCAGCACCTGCGCAACGCCGACGAGCGCGCGGCGGCGATCCGCCATGCGATCGCGCTGACGCGGGCCGCGCAGGCCTCGGTGACGGCGGCCGGTATCGCGTGCCCGCTGGTGACCGGTGCCGGCACCGGCAGCTTCGCATTCGAGGCGGCCGGCGGCGTCTGCGGCGAGCTGCAGGCCGGCAGCTACCTGTTCATGGACCGCGACTACGCCGACAACCAGCCGACGCCTGGGGCGCCGGTGTTCGAGCAGGCGCTGTTCGTCAAGAGCCAGGTGGTCAGCCGCGGCGCGTCGCATGCGGTGGTCGACGCCGGCCACAAGTCGCATGCGATCGACAGCGGGCTGCCGCGCACCTGGCAGCGCGAGCTGGTGTTCGCGAACGGCGGCGACGAGCACGGCATCCTGCACCCGGGGCGCGATGCGCTGCCGGCGCTGGGCGACACGGTCTGGCTGGTGCCGGGGCATTGCGATCCGACGGTCAACCTGCACGACCGCTATGTCGCGGTGAGGGGTGGCCTGGCGGAGAGCGTCGTCGAAGGCGTGTGGCCGGTCGATGCGCGGGGATGCGTGGTCTGAGGCCCTAGAGTTCGTCCCGCCGCGGCAGGTCCGCGCCCCGCCGCGAGCAGGTGATCGCCGCGGCCTTCGCCGCGAAGTCCAGCGCCTGCCCCAGCTGCGTCGACGCCAGCGCCGCGATCGCCGCGCCGCTCAGCGAATCGCGCTCGGCCAGCCAGGTCAGCAACGCCGCCTGGAAGGTGTCGCCGGCGCCGACGGTGTCGATCACCGTCACCACCACCGGCTTCGCCTCGGCCTGCGCCGACGCGGTCCAGCCGATCGCGCCCTGGGCGCCGCGCGTCACCACCACCAGCGCGACACCGGCCGCGAGCCACTGCCGCGCCAAGGCCTCGTGCGCCACCCCCGGGTACAGCAGCGCCAGGTCCTCGTCGCTGACCTTCAGCAGGTGCGTGCGCGGCAGCATCCACTGCAGCTGCTCGCGCCAGCGCACGACATCGGGTTCGACGTTCAGCCGGATGTTCGGGTCGTACGAGATCAGGCAGCGACGGTGTTCGCGCTCGACCAGCGCGCGCAAGGTGCCGGCCACCGGCTCGACAACGGTGTTGAACGAGCCAACGTGGATCACCGCCGCATCGGCCGGCACGCGCTGCAGCGCCTCGACCGGCACCTCGCGGTCGGCCGCGCCATGCCCGTAGAACGCATACGACGGCACGCCGGCCGCATCGAGCCCGACCAGGCCCAGCGTCGTCGGCGCGCTGCTGACGTGCAAAGCCCGCGTGTCGACGCGCTCCGCCTGCATCGCCGCCACCAGCCGCTCGCCGAGGAAGCCGCTCGACACGCCGCCGAAGAACGCCACCGGCTGCGCCAGCCGCGCCAGCCCGACCGCGACGTTGAACGGCGAGCCGCCGATGCGCGCATCCAGGCTGACGCCGGTCGGCGTCGAGCCGGTCGAGAACACATCCATCAAGGCTTCGCCACACACCACGAACATCGAACGCTCCCACGGGACAGATGAAGGAAAGACGGCCATCGGCCCGCCAGCTTGCCCGCCGGCGGGACGCGGAGGCTACAGGGTTTTCCATTAATCAATCAACTTGATTTATTAAACGCCGCTGTCCATACTTTGCGGCGCGTTCCCGATACGCCACCTCACCCCACACCACAACGGAGACAAGCCATGCGCCTGAAGACCCTGCCGATCCTCTCGTCGATCACCGCCGCTGCTGCCCTGCTGGTGGCCGGACCCGCGGCGCAGGCCGCCGACCAGCCGATCATCGGCCTGATCACGAAGACCGAGACCAACCCCTTCTTCGTGAAGATGAAGGAAGGCGCCAACGAGGCCGCCAAGTCCAAGGGCGCGAAGCTCCTGACCGGTGCCGGCAAGGCCGATGGCGACAACGCCGGCCAGGTGACCGCGATGGAGAACATGATCGCCGCCGGCGCCAAGACGATCCTGATCACGCCGAGCGACTCGAAGGCCATCGTGCCGGCGATCAAGAAGGCGCGCGACAAGGGCGTGCTGGTGATCGCGCTCGACAGCCCGACCGACCCGACCGACGGCACCGACGCGCTGTTCGCGACCGACAACTACCAGGCCGGCGTGCTGATCGGCCAGTACGCGAAGGTGGCGATGGCGGGCAAGCCGGTGAAGATCGTCACGCTCGACCTGTTCCCCGGCCACCCGGTCGGTGCACAGCGCCACAACGGCTTCCTGAAGGGCTTCGGCCTGGCCGCGCCCGATGCGAAGAGCAACGAACTCGGCAAGGCCGCCGAGGTGGTCTGCATGGCCGACAGCTTCGGCGACCAGGCCAAGGCGCAGACCGCGATGGAGAACTGCCTGCAGAAGAGCCCCGAGGTGACGCTGGTCTACACGATCAACGAGCCGGCCGCCGCCGGTGCGTACAAGGCGCTGAAGTCGGCCGGCAAGGAGAAGGGCGTGACGATCGTGTCGGTCGACGGCGGCTGCCAGGGCATCAAGGACGTCGGCGCCGGCGTCATCGCGGCGACCTCGCAGCAGTACCCGCTGAAGATGGCGGCGATGGGCGTCGAGGCCGGCATCGAGTACGCGAAGACCGGCAAGAAGCCGAGCGGCTACACCGACACCGGCGTCACGCTGATCGCCGCGAAGCCGGTGGCCGGCGTCGACAGCAAGGACGTGAAGACCGGCACGGACCTGTGCTGGGGCAAGAAGTGATGAAGGGGCGGCTGCCCCCGCTCGCGACGCTCGGCCCCTTCATCGCGCTGCTGCTCGCCTGCGGTTTCTTCGCGACGCAGAACGACCGCTTCCTGACCGGCGGCAACCTGTCGCTGGTGCTGCAGCAGGTGATGGTGGTCGGGGTCATCGCGATCGGCCAGACGCTGATCATCCTGACCGCCGGCATCGACCTGTCGTGCGGCATGGTGATGGCGCTGGGCGGCATCGTGATGACGAAGTTCGCCACCGAACTCGGCGTGCCGCCGCTGCTGGCGGTGCTGTGCGGCATCGGCGTCACGACGCTGTTCGGGCTGGTCAACGGGCTGCTGGTCACGCGCATCAAGCTGCCGCCGTTCATCGTCACGCTGGGCACGCTGAACATCGCGTTCGCGATCACGCAGCTGTATTCGAACTCGCAGACGGTGACCGACGTGCCCGACGCGATGACGATGCTCGGCAACACCTTCGCGCTCGGCGGCACCACCAACGTCGCGTACGGCGTGGTGCTGATGCTCGCGCTGTACGGCCTGGCCTGGTTCGCGCTGCGCGAGACGGCCTCCGGCCGCCACGTCTACGCGGTGGGCAACAGCCCCGAGGCGACCCGGCTGACCGGCATCCCGACGCAGCGCGTGCTGCTCGCGGTGTACGTGCTGGCGGGGGTGTTCTACGGCATCGCGTCGCTGCTGTCGGTGGCCCGCACCGGCGTCGGCGACCCGAACGCCGGGCAGACCGAGAACCTGGACGCGATCACCGCGGTGGTGCTCGGCGGCACCAGCCTGTTCGGCGGGCGCGGCGTGATCCTCGGCTCGCTGGTCGGCGCGCTGATCGTCGGCGTGTTCCGCAACGGCCTCACGCTGATGGGCGTGTCGTCGATCTACCAGGTGCTGGTGACCGGCGTGCTGGTGATCCTCGCGGTGGCCACCGACCAACTGTCTCGCAAGGGAGCGCGCTGATGAGCACCACGGCAAACGCGCCGATCGTGATGGAGGCCCGCGGCCTCGTGAAACGCTACGGCCAGGTCGTCGCGCTCGACGGCGCCGATTTCGAGCTGCGCGCCGGCGAGATCCTCGCGGTGATCGGCGACAACGGCGCCGGCAAGTCGTCGCTGATCAAGGCCTTGTCGGGCGCGACCATCCCCGACGAGGGCGAGATCAAGCTCGACGGCAAGGTCATCCACTTCAGGAGCCCGATCGACGCGCGCCGCGCCGGCATCGAGACCGTCTACCAGGACCTCGCGGTGGCGCCGGCGATGAGCATCGCCGAGAACCTGTTCCTCGGCCGCGAACTGCGCCGCCCGGGCTTCCTCGGCAACGTGCTGCGCATGCTCGACAAGAAGAAGATGCTGGAGGAAAGCATCACGCGGATGAACGAGCTGAAGGTCGGCATCCGCTCGATGACGCAGGCGGTCGAGACGCTGTCGGGCGGGCAGCGCCAGTGCGTCGCGGTGGGCCGCGCGGCGGCGTTCGCGCAGCACGTGGTCATCATGGACGAGCCGACCGCGGCGCTCGGCGTCAAGGAAGGCAACATGGTGCTGGAGCTGATCCGCCGCGTGCGCGACAAGGGCCTGCCGGTGATCCTGATCAGCCACAACATGCCGCATGTGTTCGAGATCGCCGACCGCATCCACATCGCGCGGCTCGGCAAGCGCGCGGCCGTGGTCAACCCGAAGAAGATCAGCATGAGCGACACGGTGGCGGTGATGACCGGCGCAAAGCGGGTCGACGAACTGCCGGCCGATTGCCTGGCCTGAACCCGGTGCCGACCCCATGCTGAAGAACATCGACCCGGTGCTGACGCCGGCCCTGCTGAAGCTGCTGTGCGAGATGGGCCACGGCGACGAGGTGGTGCTGGCCGACGCCAACTTCACCGCCGAATCGCTGGCCGGCGGCAAGCCGGTGCTGCGCCTGCCCGGCATCGGCATGGCGCGCGCCTGCGCGGCCGTGCTGTCGGTGTTCCCGCTCGACGCGGCGGTGCCGCGGCCGGTCGCCTACATGCAGGTGAGCGGCACGGCCGACGGCTACCGCTCGGCGCTGCAGCGCGAGATCCTCGATCCGCTGGGTGCGCAGTGCGAGGCCGTCGAGCGCTTCGCGTTCTACGAGCGGGTGCGCGGCGCCTTCGCGATCGTGCAGACTGGCGAGATGCAACCGTTCGCCAACATCCTCTTCAAGAAGGGCGTCATCGCCGACGCCCTTCGGCCATGACCGAGCTCCAGTCCAGCCGGCTGCGGCCGCGCGGCTCCAACCATGTCGGCATGCGGCAGTTCAACGAGCGCGTGGTGCTGCAGGCGATCCGGCTGCACGGCGCGCTGCCGAAGGCCGAGATCGCACGGCTGACGCACCTGACGCCGCAGACGGTGCAGCTGATCATCGGCCGGCTCGAAGGCGATGGGCTGGTCGTCAAGCAGGCGCCGGTGCGCGGCAAGGTCGGCCAGCCGTCGGTGCCGATGGCATTGAACCCGGACGGCGCGTTCTCGATCGGCATCAAGATCGGCCGGCGCGGCATGGACATGCTGCTGGTCGATTTCACCGGCCAGGTGCGCGAGCGGCTGGTGCGGGCCTATGCCTTCCCCGACCCGCGCACGCTGTTCGACGAGATCGCCGACGGCCTGGCGGAACTGCGCGGCCGGCTCGGCCCCGAGCGGGCGCGCGTGCTGCACGGCGTGGGTGTCGCGGCGCCGCTGTCGCTCGGCGGATGGGAGTCGCTGCTCGGGCTGTCGGCCGAGGCGGCGCGGGCCTGGGCGCTGATCGACATCCGCGCCCGCGTGGCCGCGCTGACCGAGCTGCCGGTGGTGTTCGTGAAAGACACCGCGGCCGCCTGCGTGGCCGAGCTGGTGGCCGGCCGCGGGCGCAGCATGCGCAGCTACCTGTACATCTTCGTCGACACCTTCATCGGCGGCGGGCTGGTGCTGGACAGCCACTTGCGCGGCGGCGTCAGCGGCAATGCCGGCGCAGTCGGCTCGCTGGCGCTGGGCGCGAACGACGGCAGCGGCCTCCCGCGACAGCTGCTGAGCCTGGCCTCGCTGTTCGACCTGGAAGCGCGCTGGCGCGAGGCCGGGCTGGCCGAGGACGCCTGGCTGGACGAGCGCGCACTGAGTGCGCCGTGGCTGCCGATCACCGAGGCCTGGCTGCGCGACGCCTGCCCCGGCATCGCGCTGGCGGTGCACACGGCGGCCTGCCTGCTCGACCTGGAGGGCGTGATCATCGACGGCTCGTTCGGCCGAGGGCTGCTGGCGGCGCTGCTGCGCGAGCTGACGGCGGCGCTGGACGGCTACAGCTGGGAAGGCGTCGCGCGGCCGGAGGTGCTGCCGGGCACGATCGGTTCGGATGCGCGGGCGATGGGTGGCGCGCTGCTGCCGCTGTACGCGAACTTCGCGCCGGACCGGGATCTGTTCCTGAAGCTGGAGCCTTGATTCCGGCCATGTTCCGTTCGCCCTGAGCTTGTCGAAGGGTCGGACTGAGCTTGTCGAAGGCCTCGCGCGCTCGGACACAACCCTTCGACGGACGGGCCTTCGACAAGCTCAGTCCCTGCTCAGGGCGAACGGGTTGGTGTTCACCTCGAACCGAACATCATCTGCCGCGCCAGTGCCGACTTGACCGGCTTCAGCGCCTGCAACGCCACCATCCCCAGCCCGCGTGCCGCCCCTGCCCCCGGCAGCTTCCACGTGAAGCTGCGCGCCAGGAAATCGGTCGCGGCGATCATCGCCCAGCGGTCCGGCCCGCGCTGCCATTCGAGCCGCCGCAGCACCTGCGCCACGTCCGCGTTGCGCGACAAGGCCTGCACCAGCTCGAACGCATCGCGCAAGCCCAGGTTCAGGCCCTGCCCCGCCACTGGGTGCAGCGTCTGCGCCGCGTTGCCGATGCGCACGGTGCGGCCGTCGGTCAGCGTGCGCTCGGCGCTCAGCCCCAGCGCGAAGCGCTTCAGCGGCGACACCGCGGTGATCGCACCGACCTCGGCATCGAACATCGTGTTCAGCACCGCAAGCCGCTGCGCGTCGTTCAGCGGCTCGACCGGGTCGTCGTGGCCCGGCACGCACCACACCAGCGAGGCCTGGCCGTTCTTCAGCGGCAGCAGCGCCGCCGGCCCGTGGCGCGTGAAGCGCTCGTAGGCGACGCCCGGCCGCGCGTTCGCGAGCGTCACGGTGCCGACCCACGCCGTCTGCCGGTAGTCGCGGTGCAGCGGCTCGCGCACGCTGCCCAGGCGCTCGCGGGGCAGCTGGCTGAACACGCCGCCCTCGGCCACCACCGCCAGGTCGAAGCGCTCGGCGATGCCGGCATCGACCTCGACGCCGTCGGCCATCGGCTTCAGCCCCTGCACCGGCTGGCCGAAGCGGCTCAGCAGCCGCTGCGGTTCACGCTCGCAGGCGGCCAGCCAGGCGCGCTGCAGCGGCGCGACGATGCCGCCATAGGACAGCACCGCGCCCAGCATCGGCACCGCCTCTTCGAGTGCGCTGATGCGCACCGTCGGCTCGCCGACCCAGGCCGCCAGCGCCGCGCCGAGCGACGGCGGCTGCTGCGAGACATGCACCTCGACGATCGGCTGCGCCGCATCGGCCTGCCAGGCCTCGAGCCGCTGCAGCAGCTGCACGCTGCCGAGCGACAGCGCCAGCGTGCGCGGGTCGCCGGAGACATCCTTGTCGAGCGGGCGGGCATCGAACACGCTGACCTGGGCCTGCGGCAGCGACTGCGCCGCCAGCAGCGCCAGCGCCAGCCCGACCGGTCCGGCGCCGACCACGGCCAGCGTCAGCGGCTTGCCGGCCGGGGAAGAGGTGGGGCGGGGAGCGTTCATCGGGCACCTCGTGTGGCGGAAAAACGGCATTGTCGCGCTGCCGCACCCGACCCCTTTTCCAGGCCGTGGCGTGACATTTCGCACCGATCGCCAGCCCGCCGCTGTCCTACCCCCGACTCAGGGCATGGCTCGCCTGCGCGGGCGAGGTTACGGTGCCAGCTGATGTCTCTTCGTCGTACCCCACCCATGCCCGCCTTCGCAGTTCCCGCGCGCCTGTCATTCCTGATCTCCGCCGTCGTCGCCGCAGGCGCGATGCTCGGCGCCTGCAGCCCGCAGGCCGGCGCCTCCACCGAACAGGCCGCCTTCAGGATCAACGGCGAGCCGGTCAGCGAACACCAGCTCGAACTGGTGCTGCCGCGCGCGGCGATCGGCGACAGCGATGCGCAGTCGCAGGCCGCGAACCGCGACGCGGTGGCCGGGCTGGTGCAGGCATCGCTCGCGGCGCAGGCCGCACGCCAGGCCGGTCTGGACCGCGACCCGCGCACCGTGCAGATGATCGAGGCCGCGCAACGCGAGGTGCTCGCCCGTGCCTATGAAGAACGACTTGCCGGCACCGCGGTCGAGCCGTCCAGCGACGAGATCGACCAGTTCTACGAGGCCCACCCCGCCTGGTTCGCGCAGCGCCGGCTGGTGTGGCTGCAGGAGGCCGTGTTGCCGCTGCCGGCCGCGCGCATCGATGCGCTGAAGGCCCGGCTGCAGGCCGCCACCACGCCCGACAAGACGATGGACGCGCTGCGCGTCGAAGGCGTGCCGCTGAACGCGCGCCAGTTCGCGCTGCAGCCCGAAGAGACCCCGCAGGCGCTGCTGGACGGCCTGGCGCCGCTGCGCGTCGGCCAGTCGCTGGTGCTGCCGCAAGAAGGCGGCGTGCGCGTGCTGACGGTGCTGCAGACGCAGTCCGCCGCGGTGTCGCGCGCAGCGGCGGTCAAGCAGATCGCGGCGGTGATCCGTGGCGAGCGGCGCCGCAAGGCGGTCGAGCGCGGGCTCGCAGCCTTGCAGCAGCAGGCCCGGGTCGAGTACATCGGCCGCTCGATGCGGTGGAGCGCCGCTGCGACATCGGCCCCGGTGCAACGCTGACGCGGTTCAACTGCCGACCAGCGAACGGCTCCACTGCGGCACCAGGCGCCGCGAACTCGTCGCCACCGCGCACGGCAGCAGCACCGCGGCCGCGAACAGCGCGGCCAGCCCGGCGGCGCTGACCTCCGGCGTGCGCCAGTGCAACAGCCAGCTGGCGAAGAAGATCACGTACAGGTGCAGGAAGTAGACGGTGAAGCTGACGTCGGCCAGGTAGTCGAGCATGGTCAGCCGCAGGTGGCGCCAGCGCCAGGCCAGGCCGCACAGCAGCGGCAACAGCAGCAGCTTCTGCACGAAGCTCCAGTCGATCGCCCCCTGGCCGTGGAACTCGAACGGCTGCGTGAAGGTGTACTTGCCGTGGTGCCCCGACAGCATCAGGTGCCCGACGAACACCGCGCCGAACGCCGCCGCGAACCACGCGAAGTGCCGCTCGATCACCGCAAGCGTCGCCTGGCGGTACTGCCGGCACCACATGCCCAGCAGGTAGGCCGACAGGAAATACAGCGCGAGCGCCAGGTCGTGGTCGTGCGCATAGCTCGGCCGGTGCATCAGGATCGACAGCGGCACCAGCAGGCACAGCAGCGCGTAGCGCAGCGGCCGGCGCGCCACCCACAGCATCAGCGGCGACACCAGGTAGTAGACCGTGACGACCGGGATGAACCACAGCGCGTAGTTGACATGCGCGCCGGGGTAGAGCAAGAGGTACAGGATCTTCGCCGGCATCGACAGCGCGTGCAGTCCCGGCGCGGCGAATGCCAGGCTGTCGTGGCGCAGCTCCAGCGCGACCGCCGGGATCGATGCCACCAGGAACGGCAGGATCACATGGCGCAGCTTGCCCAGCAGGTAGCGCGGGTACGAGAACCGGCCGCTGCCGTGCATGAACAGGTAGCCGGCGATGAACACGAACAGCACCGTCGAGTTGTCGAGCAGGTCGGCAAGTGCGCCCTGCAGCTGCGGGTGGGCGCTCCAGTGGAAAAAATAGAGGCAGTGCGTCGCGACGATCAGCAGGATCGCGACGCCGCGCAGCCGATGGATGTCGCCGAGGAAGCGTGCGGGTTCGGCGACGGCTTCCTGGAGAACGTCGGCGCGGGAAGAGTCGTTCGAGAGGGCGGACATGCGCGGCGGCTCACCGGAAAGGGGGAGTGACGGGATGTCCCGTCGGCGTATTATTCGCCGCACTCCGCTTCCGGAGCGTGTCGTTTTCCAGGAGCTTCGCGCCATGGGCCTGATGGATTTCATCAAGAAACAGTTCATCGACATCCTCGAGTGGACCGAGTCCGGCGACGGCGTGCTCGCCTGGCGCTACCCGATGGCCGACAACGAGATCCAGTACGGCGGCTCGCTGACCGTGCGCGAATCGCAGATGGCGGTGTTCGTCAACGAGGGCAAGGTCGCCGACGTGTTCGGCCCCGGCACCTACAAGCTGACAACGCAGACGCTGCCGGTGCTGACCTACCTGAAGAACTGGGACAAGCTGTTCCAGAGCCCGTTCAAGAGCGACGTCTACTTCTTCAGCACCCGCCAGCAGATCGACCAGCGCTGGGGCACGACCCAGCCGGTCACGATCCGCGACAAGGACTTCGGCGCGGTGCGCCTGCGCGGCTTCGGCAACTACAGCTACCGCATCGCCGACCCGAAGCTGTTCCACACCGAGGTCTCCGGCACCCGCGCCAGCTACACCACCGCCGAGCTCGACGGCCAGCTGCGCGCGCTGATGCTGCAGCACATCTCCGACGCGGTCGCGTCCAGTGGCATCGCCTTCCTCGACCTCGCGGCCAACCAGGTCGAGTTCGCGAAGGCGCTGCAGGAAGCGACGCAGCCGTCGTTCAACAAGCTCGGGCTGCTGCTCGAGAGCGTCACGCTGCAGAACATCTCGCTGCCCGAGGAGTTGCAGAAGATCCTCGACCAGAAGATCGGCATGGGCATGGTCGGCAACGACATGGGCAAGTTCATGCAGTACCAGACCGCGCAGTCGCTGCCGAAGTTCGCCGAAGGCGGCGGCGGTGGCGGCGGCATCGCCGGCGATGCGATGGGCCTGGGCGCCGGGGTCGCGCTCGGCCAGGTGCTGGCGCAGCAGCTGGGCCAGGGCCTGCAGCAACCCGCTGCGGCGCCGGCCGCGCCAGCCGCCGCGGCGGCGATCCGTCCCGACGAGGTGATGGCCACGCTCGAGAAGCTCGGCGACCTGAAGGCCAAGGGCATCCTGACCCAGGACGAGTTCGACGCCAAGAAGGCCGAGCTGCTGAAGAAACTGGTCTAGAGGATGACGACCCCCACGTCGCTGCGCTCCTGCCCCCCGCGGGGGCCGTCAGCCGCCTTGAGGCGGCTCGGCGCCGGCTGACCTCTTCTTGGCGACCGAACCCAGCCCCCAGCGCGTCTACCGCGCGGCCTGCCCGAACTGCGGGGCCGAGGTCGAGTTCCGCTCGGCCGCGTCGGCCTTCGCGGTCTGCAGCTTCTGTCGCAGCACCATCGTGCGCGACGGCGATGCGCTGCGCAAGATCGGCGAGAGCGCCGAGCTGTTCGACGACCATTCGCCGCTGCAGCTCGGTGCCAGCGGGCGCATGCAGGGCGCCGCCTTCACGCTGGTCGGCCGGCTGCAGTACCGCTATGCCGAGGGCACCTGGAACGAGTGGCATGCGCTGTTCGACAACGGCCGCAGCGGCTGGCTGTCGGAGGACAACGGCCGCTACGTGCTGGCCTTCGACCAGCCGCTGCAGGCCGCGGCGCCCGATCCGACCAGCCTGCGGCCGGGCCAGCAGCAGATCGTCAACGGCCAGCCGTGGTCGGTGGCCTCGGTCTCGGCCGCGAAGCTGATCGCGGCGCAGGGCGAGCTGCCGGTCAAGCCCAACACCGAAAGAGGTTTCGTCGTCAGCGACCTGCGCAGCACGCGCGACGAGGTCGGCACGCTCGATTACGGCAACCCGGCGGCGCCGAAATGGTCGGTCGGCCGCTCGGTCGCGATCAGCGAACTCGCGATGACCGGCCTGGCCGAGCCGGCGGAAAAGACGCTGAAGGCCCGCAGCATCGAATGCCCGAACTGCGGCACCTCGCTCGAGGTGAAGCTCGCGACGACGCAATCCATCGTCTGCCACCAGTGCCATTCGGTGGTCGACGTGTCGCAGGGCGTCGGCGGCGACCTGGCGCACTACGTGCAGGAGAACGGCAGCGAACCGCAGATCCCGCTGGGCAGCGTCGGCACGCTGGCGCTCGGCAAGGCGCCGCTGGCGTGGCAGGTGGTCGGCTATGTCGAGCGCTGCGAGCTGCCCGACGGCTCGGACGACGAGCAGACCTTCTGGCGCGAGTACCTGCTGTACCACCGCAGCGAGGGCTTCGCGTTCCTGGTCGACGCGGAAGACGGCTGGAGCTGGACCGCGCCGATCACCGGGGTGCCGCAACTGCGCGGCGACAGCGCCGTGTACCAGGGCGCGACCTACCGCAAGCTCTACACCTACACCGGGCAGGTCACCTACGTGCTCGGCGAGTTCTACTGGCAGCTCACGCGCGAGCAGCGCACGCTCAACACCGACTACCAGTCCGGCAGCAAGCGGCTGAACCGCGAGCAGACCGGCGACGAGATCGTCTGGTCGGCCGGCGACGCGATGAACGCCGCCGACATCCTGAAGGCCTTCCGGCTCGGCGACGACCGGCGCGCGGCGCTGCAGCGCGACGCGCTGCCGTCGTCCGGCTCGGGCGGGCTGCTGGCGAAGATCTTCTTCGTGATGTTCGTGATCGCCGTGCTGCTGATGCTGTTCCGCTGCGGCAGCAGCAGTTCGTCGAACTGCGACGGGCTGCGCACCACCTACGGCGAGAATTCGCAGGAGTACGTCAGCTGCCTGAACAGCAACCGCAGCGGCAGTGGTTTCCGCACCGGCGGCGGCTCGTTCGGCGGCTTCTCGAGCGGCGGCGGCCACAAGTGAGTCCCGGCATGCGCGACCCTTTCACATCGACACACAGGAGGCTCTCATGATGGGAATCGAATGGATGAAGCCCGGCATCTTCGTCGGCTCCATCCTGTTTGCACTGATCGGCGTGCTGGTGTTCTGGATCAGCTTCGTGATCGTCGACAAGATCACGCCCTACGACCTGTGGGCCGAGATCGTCGAGAAGAAGAACGTCGCGCTGGCCATCGTGGTCGGCGCGATGTGCATCGCGATCGGGATGATCGTCTCGGCCGCGATCCACGGCTGACGCGGCGGCAATTCGAAGAACTGGGGCGGCGGAGGGCCGCCCCGCCGGGCACGACTGCGCCCGCTCAATGGCAGTCGACAAAAAAGACGAACCGAGGAGAACCCATGAAGTTGCGTGGATGGCCGGCTGTGCTGGCCCTGGGACTGGCTTTGGCCGGTTGCGGAGGAGGAGGTGGTGGTGGCGATGCGGGCGGTGGCAGCACCGCGCCGCCGCCGGTGACGCCACCGGTGACGGTGTCGCATGAGCTGACCGGCCTGGCCGCCGCCGGCGCGCCGCTGGCCGATGCGGTCGTGACGCTGAAGGACGCCGAGGGCCGCGGCCTGGTGGTCACCGCGGCCGCCGACGGCAGCTTCCGCTTCGCCGATGTCGGCACGTACAAGGCGCCCTTCCTGCTGACGGCCAAGGGCACGCTCGGCGGCGCCAGCGTCGAACTGCACGCACCGGTGCTGGTCGGCGAGACGAACGGCGCCCACGTCAACGTGACGCCGCTGACCGAGCTGATCACGGCCCTGGCGCTCGGCACCGCGCCCGGCGAAACCTTCGATCCGGCGCTGCTGACGGCGCCGAAGCTGCAGTCGGCGCAGGCGAGCGTGCAGGCGCTGCTGCGCGCGGTGCTCGACGCGATGGGCGTGGCGTCCACCGTCGACCTGCGCACTGCCGTGTTCGCAGCCGACCACAGCGGGCTCGACCGCGCGCTCGACGCGATCCGCATCGAGCGCAGCGCCGCCGGCTACACCGTGACCTCGGTGGTCGGCGACAGCAGCACCGACCTCGACCCGGCAGCGCCTCAAGCGGCAACGCCGCTCGCGTTCGACGGCGGTTCGGCCACGCAGCTGGGCACGGCGCTGAATGCACTGCCCGCGATCCGGACCCGACTGCAGGCCCTGACGGCCCTGTTCAAGGCGACGACGCCGGCCGCGGCCGACCTGAAGGCCTTGTTCACCGCCGACTTCCTGCACACCGGTCTGGACGCGGACGACTTCGCCGCCTTCCTGCGCAAGCCGCTGTATGTCAACGCGAGCTTCGACAACCCGCGCATCCTGTCGGTGATCGACGACAGCAACGTCGTCGTCGGCTACCGCGTGCATTTCGACGCCGCGACCAAGGAGCGGCCGATCACCGAGACGCTGCGCATGCAGAAGGTCGCCGGCGCCTGGCAGTTCAAGGGCGACGGCGAACTGGCGGCGCTCTCGCTGTCGTTCGAATCGCGGCTGGTCGCGACGCCGCTGGCGCAGGAGGCGCTGCTCGCGCTGCCGCGTGTGCGCGCGCAGAGCACCGTCGACGGCAGCGGCGCGCCGCGCACCCTCTACTGGCGCGACGTGCTCGACGCCGCCGGCGAGGTCGTGGACACGCTCTACCTCGGCGCGCCGGGCGACTACGGCTTCGGCTACGTCGGCTACTCTTCCGGCGACAGCTACACGCCGGACGGCTTGGTCAAGTACCGCCAGAACACCGAGTACTACGCAACGCCGAACAGCGCGATCGAGCAGTACTTCATCCCGGCGATCCTGAGCGACCGCGTGTCGCCGCACGTCGCGTCGGCGTTGCTGACCGGCCCCGGCCTGCCGGGCGGTGGGCTGACGCTGACCGCGCCGACCGCCGAGCGCCCGCGCTGGGCCTGGATCTTCAAGGGCGACTCGGACGCCTGGACCGCCTTCAACGCGTCGCGCTGCCGGGCCGTGAACAACGCCGCCAACCCGGTGCCCGATTGCGGCTTCGACCTGTCGAAGGTGCAGACCGGCTCGGAGTACGTGTTCAGCTTCCGCGATGCCGGCGGCAACGTGCTCGGCGAGATGCGCCGCCGCCTGCCGGCCAAGCCGGCCGATGCGACGCAGCTGCTGGCGGACAAGGGCCGCTTCTTCGCACGCCTGCAGCTCGATGCGTCGCAGAAGTTCAGCGTGGCCAACCTGTACGACGAGAACGGCGCGTTCAAGGACGGTGCCATGCTGGTGCTGCACTGGAGCTTCCCGACGGCACCGAAGATGAGCCTGCACGGCGTCGGCTTCTCGACCTTCTACAGCGATGCGGCGTTCAACTTCCACGAAGTGTCGCGCTTCGATTCGTACCTCGACAGCGATCGCCAGAGCCTGCCGCTCACCGTCACGCGCGGCCTGCATTTCAATGGTGCCTATGCCAACATCGAGGTCTACGACCACTTCGGCAACACCTACAAGCACGAGGTGAACGACCACAACATCGAATGAACGAGACGCGCGCCGAACCCCCTCCCGAGACGCCGGCCGCGGCCGGCATCCGCCCGGCCGAGGTGGCGCTGCTCGCGTCCGTCTTCGTCGTCGCCGCCTGCGGGCTGGTCTACGAGCTCGCGGCCGGCACGCTGGCGAGCTACCTGCTGGGCGATTCGATCCTGCAGTTCTCGACCATCATCGGCACCTACCTGTTCGCGATGGGCATCGGCTCGTACCTGTCGCGCTTCTTCGAGCGGCAGATCATTGCGCACTTCCTGCGCATCGAGCTGCTGGTCGGGCTGGTCGGCGGGCTGATGCCGCTCGCGCTGTTCGCGCTGCAGACGCTGGCCGCGCCGTCGTTCCGCTTCGCGCTGTATGCGCTGGTGCTGCTGGTGGGCACGCTGGTCGGGCTCGAGATCCCGCTGGTGATGCGCATCCTGAAGCGGCACTTCCGCGAACGGTACGCGCTGAAGGACCTGGTGTCGCAGGTGCTGACCTTCGACTACCTCGGCGCGCTGGTCGTCGCGATCGCGTTCCCGCTGCTGTTCGTGCCGCAACTGGGGCTGATCCGCACCGGTGCGTTCTTCGGGCTGCTGAATGCCGCGGTCGCGGTGTGGGCGCTGTGGCTGTTCAAGGGCGAGCTGCGGCGCTGGGGCCTGCATGCGCTCGCGTGCGGCGGCGTCGTCGTGGCACTGCTCGCGGCCTTCGCCGGCGCCGATCGCGTCAGCAGCTGGGCCGAAGACCGCTTCTACGCCGACCGCATCGTCTACAGCGCGAGCAGCGCCTACCAGCGCATCGTCGTCACCGCCAGCAGCGTCGGCGTGCGGCTGTTCCTGAACGGCAACCTGCAATTCCATTCGCGAGACGAGTACCGCTACCACGAGGCGCTGGTGCACCCGGCGATGGCCGGCCACGGCGCGCCGCGCCAGGTGCTGGTGCTGGGCGGCGGCGACGGCATGGCGGCGCGCGAGATACTGAAATACCCGGGCGTCGAGCAGGTCACGCTGGTCGAGCTCGACCCGCACATGACGACGCTGTTCGCGCAGTCGCCGCTGCTGCGCGCGCTGAACGGCGATTCGCTGCAGTCGCCGAAGCTGCGCATCGTCAACGCCGACGCCTTCGCGTGGCTCGAACAGAACCCGGGCGCGTTCGACGTGATCGTCATCGACTTCCCCGACCCGACCAACTTCTCGATCGGCAAGCTCTACACCACCGGCTTCTACCGGCTGGTCGAGCAGCACCTGAACGCGAGCGGCTATGCGGTGGTGCAGACCACCTCGCCGCTGATCGCGCGCAAGAGCTTCTGGACGGTGGCGACCACGCTGGAGGCCGCTGGCCTGCAGGTGACGCCGTACCACGCGCACGTGCCGAGCTTCGGCGAATGGGGCTTCATCCTCGCGAGCCGCCGGCCGTACCGCATGCCGACGCAGCTGCCCGACGGGCTGCGCTTCATCAGCCTCGGCGGGCTGCCGGCGCTGTTCGATTTCCCGATCGACATGGCACGCGTGCCGACCGAGGTGAACCGGTTGTCGAATCAAGTCCTGGTCCAGACCTTCGAAGACGAATGGGGCAAGGTGCATCAATGACGGCGGCGCCCGACCGCGACCGGCGCACGCTGCTTGCCGCGACGGCTGCCGCGCTGGCCGCACCTGCGCTCACCGGTCTCGCCGGCTGCGAGGCGAAGCGCCCGACGGCGTACGGCGGCGAATGGGTCGGCGCGCAGCACGAGCGCGGCCACCGGCTGCGCGACGGCGGCCGCACGCTCGCCGAGCCGACGGTGCACAGGCGCGCGGCGGTGATCATCGTCGGCGCCGGCATCGCCGGGCTGTCGTGTGCTCGCAAGCTGGCACAGGCCGGCATCGACGACGTGCAGGTGTTCGACCTGGAAGATGCCGCCGGCGGCAACAGCCGCGCGCACCGCATGGGCGGCATGGCCTGCCCGCTCGGCGCGCATTACCTGCCGGTGCCGGGCGACGACGCGGTCGAACTGGTGGGCCTGCTCGATTCGCTGGGCTTGCGCCGCACCGAGGGGGGCCGCACGGTGTGGGACGAGCGCCACCTGTGCCACAGCCCGCAGGAGCGGCTCTTCATCGACGGCCACTGGCACGACGGCCTGCTGCCGCCGATCGCCGCGCTGCCCGAAGCGCAGCGCACCGCGACGCTCGCGCAGTACCGCCGCTTTGCCGGGCTGGTGTCGGTGGCCGGACCGGCCGGCAGCTTCGCGCTGCCGACCGCACGCGCCGCATGGACACCGGCGCTGCAGGCGCTCGACGGCATCACGTTCGCGCGCTGGCTGGACGACCAGGGCATCACCGCGCCGCCGTTGCGCTGGTACCTCGACTACTGCTGCCGCGACGATTACGGCGCCGGCGCCGCGCAGGTGTCGGCCTGGGCCGGGCTGCACTACTTCGCGAGCCGGCACGGCTTCCACGCGCCGGGCGACGACGCTCCGCGCGACGACGGCGTGCTGACCTGGCCCGAGGGCAATGCCTGGCTGTCGCAGCGGCTGGCGGCGCCGCTGGCCGGGCGGCTGCACGACGGCTGCGTCGCCTTGGCGCTCGACGAAAGCCGGCACGAGGTGACCCTGGACCTGTGGAACGCGAAGGCGCAGCGCACCGAGCGATGGATCGCGGCGCAGGCGGTGCTCGCGACGCCGCTGTTCATCTCGGCCCGCGTGCTGCGCACGCCGCCGGCGGCCCTGCAGCCGGCGGTGGCCGCGATGCGGTACGCGCCGTGGCTGGTCGCGAACCTGCAGCTGTCGGACGCGCTGGACGACCGGCCCGGCGCGCCGCCGTCGTGGGACAACGTGCTGTACGGCAGCAGCACGCTCGGGTATGTCGACGCGATGCACCAGGCGACGCGGCCCTTCCCCGGTCCGACGGTGCTGACAAGCTACTGGGCGCTGGGCGGCGACAACGAGGCGCAGTTGCAGGCGCAGCGCAAACGCCTGCTCGACCAGCCCTGGCAGGCCTGGTCGCAGGCGGTGGTGCAGACGCTGGTCGAAGCGCACCCCGACCTGCCGCACAAGCTGGCGCGCGTCGACCTGATGCGCTACGGCCACGCGATGAGCATCCCGTTGCCGGGCGTGCGCGGCAGCGCTGCGCTGGCGGCGCTGGCCTCAGGCAACGGCCGCGTGCAGTTCGCGCATGCCGACCTGTCGGGGTACTCGGTGTTCGAAGAGGCGTTCTTTCATGGGAACGAGGCGGCGCGGCGGATTGCGAAGGCCTTCAATACCCCATTGACATCGTGAGGGAGCCGGCGACGAAGCAGCTGGTCGCGATCGCCGTCGCGGCGAGCGGAATCCTGAACCAGTAGCGCAGCGAGAGCACCACGTAGGCGGCGCTCGCGATGCCGGCCAGCCACACGAAGGTCGGCGACTGGCGCAGCATGTCCATGTGCCGCGCGGCAAGCATCAGGTAGACGAGCGAGAACAGCATCGCACCGAGGCTGTGGCTGGCATTGAAGCCGATCCACGCCTTCCACATCGTCGTGTCGCGCGTCAGGCGCGGCGAGCTCGAGCGCATCGCGCGGGCGACGTTGGCATCGCGCGGATCGAAGTTCGTGCCGAAGAAGGTGTACGCCAGGTGCAGCACGCCGAGCACGCCGTAGATCGCGGCCCCCGCGAGGATCAGGATTTGGGACATGCGGGATTGTCGGGTTGCGGGCTGTGCACGAGATGCAAGCGTGGTTACCGGCTGTCCCACGTGTGAGCAGATGTCAGCCGGATGCACCGCGCCGCGCGATCCACGCCGACGCCCATCGGCGCCGGCAGGCCGGCCCGGCACGCGTCGACCACCCACCCGCAGCGGTCGGCGAACGGGCAGCCCGCCGGCCACTCGCCGAGCGCCGGCACGCGCCCCGGGATCGTCGCCAGCCGCGTGCCGCGCGACGCACCGAGCCGCGGCCGCGCGCCGACCAGCCCGCGGGTGTACGGATGCGCCGGCGCGGCCAGCACCTGCGCGCCAGGGCCTTCCTCCACCACCGTGCCGCCGTACATCACCATCACCCGCTCGACGCTGCGTGCCATCAGGTCGAGGTCGTGCGAGATCAGCAGCAAGGCCATGCCGCCGTCGGCGACCAGGGTGCCGATCAGCGACAGGATCTCGCGCTGCAGCGTCGCATCCAGCGCGGTCGTCGGCTCGTCGGCGATCAGCAGCTCCGGCCCGCAGGCCAGCGCCGTCGCGATCATCACGCGCTGCCGCTGCCCGCCCGACAGCTGGTGCGGGCGCGCGTCGAGCCGCTGCGCGGCCTGCGGCAGCTGCACGCGGTCGAGCAGGCGCAGCGCTTCGGCGCGGGCGCCGCGCGCATCCAGGCCACGGTGCACGCGCAAGGGTTCCGACACCGTGCGCCACAGCGGCTGCAGCGGATCGAGCGCCGTCATCGGCTCCTGGAACACCATCGCGATGCGCCGGCCGCGCAGGCGGCACATCGCCGCATCGTCCAGGCCGACCAGCTCCTGCCCGTCGAAGCGGATGCTGCCGCTCGCACGCGCCGCATCGGGCAGCAGGCCCATCAGCGCCAGCGCGGTCATCGACTTGCCGCAGCCGCTCTCGCCGATCAGCCCGAGCGTGCAGCCGCGCGCCAGGTCCAGGTCGACCCCGCGCACCGCGTCCACCGGCCCGCGCGCCGACGGCAGGCTGACCCGCAGGTCGCGCACCTGGAGCAGCGGGTCGGCCATCAGCGCTCCGTCACCAGCCGCGGGTCCAGCAGGTCGCGCAGCCCGTCGCCCACCAGGTTGAGGCCCAGCACCGCGAGCGCGATTGCGATGCCCGGGTACAGCGCCAGCTGCGGCGCCTGGAACATCATCTCCTGCGCCTCGTTCAGCATGCGACCCCAGCTCGGCTGCGGCGGCCGCACGCCCAGGCCGAGGTAGCTCAGCGCCGCCTCGGCGAGGATCGCGACCGCGAACTGGATCGTCGCCTGCACGATCAGCGGCGCCGCAATGTTCGGCAGCACATGGTCGAGGGTGATCTGCCAGCGGTCGCGGCCGCAGGCGCGCGCGGCCAGCACGAAGTCGCGCGACCAGACCGCACCGGCCGCCGAGCGGCTGATGCGCGCGAACACCGCGGCGTTGAAGACCGCGATCGCCGCCACCGCGGTGGCGGCGCCCGGGCCGGCCAGCGCGGCCAGCATCATCGCGGTCAGCAGCGCCGGGAACGCGAAGCTGAAGTCGGCGGCGCGCATCAGCAGCGCATCGAGCCAGCCGCGGCGTGCAGCGCCGAGCACGCCGATCGCGGTGCCGAGCAGCGCGCCCAGCCCGACCGCCGCGACGCCCACCAGCAGCGAGGTGCGCGCGCCGACGATCAGCAGCGACGCGATGTCGCGCCCCAGGCTGTCGGTGCCCAGCCAGTGCGCGGCCGACGGCAGCAGCAGCCGGTTCGGCACGTCGATCTCGGTCGGCGGGTACGGCGTCCACGCGAGCGACAACAGCACCGCGGCGAGCCACAGCCCCACCAGCCCGCAGCCGGCGACGAAGCTCGGGTGGCGGCGCATCGCCGTCGTCATCGCCCCGCTCACCGGTGCACCGCCTTCAGCCGCGGGTCGACGGCCACCAGCAGCAGGTCGACCGCGAAGTTGATCGCGATCACCGCGCCGGCGAACAGCATCACGACGTTCTGCACCACCGCGAGGTCGCGGTTCGCGATCGCCTGGAACACCAGCAGCCCGAGTCCCGGCAACGCAAACACCTTCTCGACGACGATCGCGCCGGTCAGCAGGTTCGCGAACTGCAGCCCCATCACCGTCAGCACCGGCACCAGCGCGTTGCGCAGCACATGGCGCCACAGCACCGCGCGCCGGCCCAGGCCCTGCGCGCGGGCGCTGCGCACGAAGTCCTCGCGCATCACCTCGAGCACCGCGCTGCGCGTCACGCGCGCGAGGATCGCGACCTGCACCGCGGCCAGCGCAATGGCCGGCAGCAGCAGCGAACGCAGCGCGGCGGCCGGGTCGTCGGCCCAGCCGTCGAAGCCACCAGCCGGGAACCACTGCAGCTTCACCGCGAACACCCCGATCAGCAGGATCGCGAGCCAGAAGTTCGGCACCGCCATGCCGAGCTGGCTCGCGGCCATCACGCCGGCATCGCCCAGCCGGCGGTGCCGCGACGCGGCGAACACGCCGAGCGCGAGCGCGAGCACGACCGTGAGGGCCATCGCGATCAGCGCCAGCGGCACCGTGACGAGCAGCCGCTCGGCCAGCAGCTCGGCGATCGGCGCGTCGTAGGCGACGCTGCGGCCCAGGTCGCCGCTCGCGAGGCCGCGCAGCCAGCGGCCATAGCGCGCGAGCGGCGGCTGGTCGAGCCCGAGCTGCTGCGCCAGCGCCGCGGCGGCCTCCGGCGTCGCGCCGGTCTCCAGCCGCACGTCGACCGCGCTGCCCGGCAGCAGCGCGAGCACCGCGAAGATCAGCGCCGAGGCCGCCAGCAGCGTGGCGACGAACGCGGCGCCGCGCCGGATCAGGAACACGCCGATGGCCGCGGTCTCACAGCGAAAAGATCTTGCCGGGGTTCATGATGTTCTTCGGATCGAGCGCGCGCTTGACGCTGCGCATCATGTCGACCGCGCCGGCACCGGCCTCGCTGACCAGGAAGCCCATCTTGTGCAGCCCGATGCCGTGCTCGCCGGTGCAGGTGCCGTCGAGCCGCAGCGCGCGCTGCACCAGCTGCAGGTTCAGCCGCTCGGCGGTCTCGCGCTCTTGCGGCTTGTCGGGGTCGATCAGGTACGCAAGGTGGAAGTTGCCGTCGCCGACATGTCCGACGATGTAGTACATCAGCCCCGAGGCCTCGACCTCGGCGACGCTGTCGTTGATGCACTCGGCCAGCCGCGAGATCGGCACGCAGGTGTCGGTGGTCACGGTGCGGCTGCCGGGCTTCATCTGCAGCCCGGCGAAGTACGCGCGGTGGCGCGCCGTCCACAGCTTCGTGCGCTCTTCCGGCGTGGTCGCCCACTGGAAGCCTTCGCCGCCGAACTCGCTGGCGATCTCCTGCACCGTCGCGGCCTGCTCGGCCACGCTCGCCTCGCTGCCGTGGAACTCCATCAGCAGCAGCGGCGATTCGGGCAGCGTCAGCTTGTCGTGCCGGTTCACCGCGCGCACCGCGTTGGCGTCGAGCAGCTCGCAGCGGGCGATCGGCACGCCCATCTGGATCAGCTGGATGGTGGTGCGCACCGCGGCGTCGATGCTCGGGAAGCTGCAGGTGGCCGCCGAGATCGCCTCGGGCAGCGGGTACAGCTTCAGCGTGATCTCGGTCATCACGCCGAGCGTGCCTTCGCTGCCCACCATCAGCCGCGTCAGGTCGTAGCCGGCCGACGACTTGCGCGCCCGCGTGCCGGTGTGGATCACCTCGCCCTGCGGCGTGACGACGGTGAGCGCCAGCACGTTGTCGCGCATCGTGCCGTAGCGCACGGCGTTGGTGCCGCTCGCGCGGGTGGCGCTCATGCCGCCGAGCGTGGCGTCGGCGCCGGGGTCGATCGGGAAGAACAGGCCGGCATGGCGGACCTCGGCGTTCAGCTGCATGCGGGTGACGCCGGCCTGCACGGTGACGGTGAGGTCCTCGGGGCGCACGGACAGGATGCGGTTCATGCGCGTCAGGTCGATGCTGACGCCGCCCTGCACCGCGAGCAGGTGGCCTTCGAGCGACGAGCCGGCACCGTAGGGGATCACCGGCACCGCATGCCGGTCGGCCAGCGTCACCACCGCGGCGACGTCGTCGGTGCTCTCGCAGTACACCACCACCTCGGGCGGCGGCACGTCGAACGGCGATTCGTCGCGGCCGTGCTGCTCGCGCACCGCGAGCGCGGTGGAGCAGCGCTCGCCGAAGCGGGCCTTCAGCGCCTCGACCATCTCGGCAGGAACCGGCCGCGGATCGAGCTGCGGCAGCAGGTGGGCGGGAATGGGTGCATTCATGGCGGGGGCCTCCGACAACGGACCGTCGATTCTGCACCGCGCGCCGGGCCGGCGCCGCAGCGCGCGCGCTGACCCTAGAATCTGCGACCTCACCACCGAACGCTTCCGTGTCCCTGGATACGCTGACCACTGCCGAGACACCGGAAGGCATCGCGCTGTCGCTGAGACCGGCCGGGCTGGTGCCGCGCGTGCTGGCGTTCGCCGCCGATTTCGGCATCCGCATCGTGCTGTTCCTGGTGCTGTCGGCGTTGCTCGGGCTCGGCGGCGGCCTGGGCGCCGGGCTGCAGCTGATGGTCTATTTCCTGCTCGAATGGTTCTACCCGGTGGCGTTCGAGCTGGCGCTGGCCGGCGCGACGCCGGGCAAGCGCATGCTGGGGCTGCGGGTGGTGATGGACTCCGGCCTGCCGGTGACGCCGGCCGCATCGATCATCCGCAACCTGCTGCGCGCGGCCGACTTCATGCCGCTGTTGTACGGCTTCGGCGTGCTGGCCATGCTGTGGCGACCCGATTTCAAGCGCCTGGGCGACATGGCGGCCGGCACGCTGGTGGTGCATGCCGGCAGCGTCGAGCTGCACGGCGCGCTGCCCGACGCACCGCCGCGCGCGCCGGCGCGGCCGCTCGCGCTGCGCGAGCAGGCCGCGATCGTCAACTGGGCGATGCGCGGCGCGCGGCTCACGCCGGCCCGCTTCGACGAGCTGGCCACCCTCGCCCGCTCGGCGACCGATGCCGACGGCGCCGGGGCCGCGCCGGCCGATGCGACGCAGCGCCTGCTCGGCGTCGCGCACTGGCTGCTCGGCCACCGCGGGGATGCCGCCCGATGACGCCGTTGCAGTTCGAGGCCGCCTATGCGCCGCTGTGGGACGAGTTGCAGGCCCTGCTGGAGCGGGCGGAGGGCACGCGGCCGCGAAAAAAGGCCGACAAGACCGACGGCAAGAAGGCGCGACAGGAGCGCAGCAAGGCCCGGCCCGGCGTCGTCGACGGCGCCCGCCTCAGCGTGCTGTACCGCCGCGCCTGCGAGCACCTCGCGCTGGCGCAGGCCCGCGCCTACCCGATCGGCCTGACGCAGCGCCTCGAACAGCTGACGCACCGCGCGCACCAGCTGATCTACCGCCGCCACGAACCCGGCTTCGGCATCGGGCGGCTGCGCCGGCTGCTGCTGGTCGACATCCCGCAGAGCGTGCGCGCGCACCGCGGCTACCTGCTGGTGGCCGCGCTGCTGTTCGTGCTGCCGACGCTGCTGGTCGGCTGGGCCTGCTGGCGCGACCCCGGCTTCGTGCTGCACCTGATGAGCGCCGACCAGGTGCGCAACTTCGACCAGATGTACGGCCCCGGCGCCGAGCCGATCGGCAAGCCGCGCAGCGCCGAGACCGACTGGCAGATGTTCGGCTACTACATCCAGCACAACATCGGCATCGGCTTCCAGTGCTTCGCGGCCGGGCTGTTCGGCGGCATCGGCAGCGCCTTCTTCCTGGTCTTCAACGGGCTGCAGGGCGGCGCGGTCGGCGGCTACCTGACGGCCCGCGGCCACGGCACCGCCTTCTACTCGTTCATCGTCACCCACTCCGCCTTCGAACTGACGGCCATCGTGATGTCCGGCGCGGCCGGGCTGCGCCTCGGCCATGCGCTGCTCGCGCCGGGCCGGCGCACTCGGCTCGAGGCGCTGCGCCATGCGTCGTCGCATGCCATCGTGGTGATGTACGGCGTGATCGCGTTCCTGCTGATCGCCGCCGCGGTCGAGGCCTTCTGGTCGTCGGCCCGCTGGGTCGCGCCGCAGGTCAAGTACGGCGTCGGCGCGGCCTGCTGGGCGCTGGTGATCGCCTACCTGGGCTGGCAGGGGCGGCCGCGCCGCGCGGTCATGGCGGAAGAGGGCTCGCATGCAGGTTGATGCGATCGCGGTCGAGCTGCGCCCGCGCCCGATGCACGAGGCCGGCGACCTGGGCGTGCGGCTGGTGCAGGCCCACGCGCGTTCGGTGTGGCTGACCTGCACGCCGGTGTTCGCCGCGGTGTTCGTGCTCGCGCTGTCCAGCGTCGAGATCGCGAGCTGGCTGCCGAGCGTGCTGATCTTCTGGTTCAAGCCGTGGATCGACCGCAGCGTGCTGTTCGTGCTGTCGCGCGCGGCCTTCGGCCAGTCGACCCGCTTCGCCGACCTGTGGCGCGCGCAGCGCGAGGTCTGGTGGGGGCAATGGTTCGGCAGCCTGCTGTGGCGGCGGCTGTCGCCGTGGCGCTCGTACACGCAGCCGATCTACCAGCTCGAAGGCCAGCGCGGCAAGGCACGGCGCCAGCGGCGCGCGCTGATGCTGCGCGCGCAGCGCGGGCCGGCCGGGATGATGCACCTGGCGTTCGCGCATGCCGAAGCCTTCCTCGGCATCGGGCTGATGGCGTTCATCGCGCTGCTGCTGCCCGAGGGGCTGCGCAGCCAGGCCTGGGACTGGTTCACCGGCGGCAGCCTGTCGGCCTCGTTCGCGACCGCCAGCGGCTATGCGCTGGTGGTGCTGATGCTGGAGCCGTTCTACGTCGGCGCCGGTTTCGCGATGTACCTGAACCGCCGCGTGCAGCTCGAGGCCTGGGACATCGAGCAGGAGTTCCGCCGTGCGTTCTAGCGCTGCCTGGTGGCTGGCGGTGGCGCTGCTGGGCGCCGGTGTGCGGGCGCAAGAGGCGCCCGAGTTGGCGGCTTCAGCGGCATTGGCAGCGTCGGCGCCCGAGGCCGTCGAGGGCCGCCCGTCGCGTGACGAGATCGAAACCGAGGTCGCGACGCTGCGCGCCGATCCGCGCTTCGGCGGCACGCAGAAGCAGAAGACCTGGCGCTTCAAGCCGCGTGAATCCGAAGCGAAGAAGCCCGAGAAACCGGGCGACATCCCGCCGTGGTTCAAGTGGCTGCGCGAGTTCGCCGGCTGGGCCACCGCGGCCGGGCGGCTGGTGGTGTGGGCGATCGGCGCGGTGCTGGTCGCGGTGCTGGTGGTCGGGCTGCGCTACTGGATCCGCGAGCGCGCCGGTGCGCTGCCGCAGCGCGCGCCGCCGTTGCCCAGCCATGTGCGCGACCTCGACATCCGCCCCGAAAGCCTGCCCGATCGCATCGGCCCGGCGGCCGCGGCGCTCTGGCAGCGCGGCGAGCAGCGGGCCGCGCTGTCGCTGCTGTACCGCGGTGCGCTGTCGCGGCTGGTGCATGCGCATGCGCTGCCGATCCGCGCGGCCAGCACCGAGGGCGAGTGCGTCGCGCTGGCGCGCGCGCGGCTGCGCGCCGAACCGGCCGAGTACCTGGCGCGGCTGGTGGGCGCGTGGCAGCTCGCGGTCTACGGCGCCCGGCTGCCGCCGACCGACGTCGTGCTCGCGCTGTGCGATGAATTCGACGCGCGGCTGCAGGCGCCGGCCGCAGCGGTCGGGACGGAGGCCGCATGAAGCTGCTGACCAGCGACAACCTGCTGCGCGCCGGCCTCGCCGCGCTGCTGGTTGGCGGCCTGTTGTGGCTGGCCTCGTGCACCGAATGGGTCGAGGTCGACGTGCCGAAGCCGCCGTCGCCCGAGGCGGCGAAGAACGACCTGCTCGCGCTGGAGGACCTGGCGCGCCGGCTCGGCGCGACGGTCGAGCGGCCGACCGAGCTGCCGCAGATGCTGCCGGCCGGCAGCACCGTCTACTTCGCCGCGTGGCAGCGCGGCATCGTCCCCGGCCGCGGCGAGCGCTTGCGCGCGTGGGTGGCCGATGGCGGCCACCTGGTGCTGCAGGCGACCGACCTCCGCGAGGCCGAGCTCAGCAGCTGGCTGCCGGTGCACGCCGTCAAGCCGGTGGCGCCGGCACCGAAGCGCGCGGCCTCCGGTGCGCAGGCGCACGACGATGAAGAGGACGACGAGGACGAGGACGAAGCGGCCGAGCCGCCGCCCGCCCCGGTGGCGCAGGCGTCGCGTCCTGCCGCCGGCGGCAGGCCCGACGTCGACCGCCTGCTGAAGCAGCTGCGCGAGGGCCCGCCGTGCCGCTCGGTGGCCGAGCCGGAGGCGGTGGCGCCTGCCTATCCGCCGGCGCGCCGCTTCATGAGCTGCGCGCACCCGCCGTGGCCGCGGGTGCGGGCCACGGTGCCGGCGACCTGGCAGCTCGACGCCGACACCGGCATCGAACTGCTGCGCGTACCGCATGGCCGCGGCAGCGTCACCGTGCTGGCCGGCTGGGACCTGCGCGGCAACCGGGCGCTGACACGCGGCGACAACGGGCTGATCGCCGCGGCCGCGCTGCAGCTGCACCGCGGGCAGCGGCTGTGGATCGTCGAAGAGGAATCGCGGGCATCGCTGGCCGGCTGGCTCTGGCAGGCCGGCGCCGCGGCGCTGCTGTTGTCGGGCCTCGCGCTGCTGCTGGCCTGGTGGCGCGCCGCGCCGCGCTTCGGCCCGCTGACGGTGCCGACGCCGCCGGGCCGGCGCTCGATGGTCGAGCAGGTCACCGGCACCGCGCGTTTCCTGTGGCGCCACGGCCCGCTCGCGCTGCACGCGGCGCAGGTGCGCGCGCTCGACGAGACCGCCCGGCTGCACGTGATGCGCTACGACGAACTCGAACGCGGCGCGCGCGCATCGGCGATCTCGAAGCTGACCGGGCTGGACGCCGCGGCGCTCGGCCTCGCGCTCGACCGCAGCATCCCGCGCCGCCGCATCGACCTGCCGCCCGTGCTCGAACTGTTGGAAACCGCGCGCCGCCGGCTGGGGCAGGCCCCGGCCGGGCGCGCCACGCACACCGCTTCCTGAGGACCCTCCATGCAGATCAAACCCACCGACCTGACCCGTGCCGCCGAACTGCTGAACGAACTGCGCGCCGAGGTCGGCAAGGCCGTCGTCGGCCAGCAGCAGGCCGTGGACCAGTGCCTGGTCGCGCTGATGGCCAGCGGCCACGTGCTGATCGAAGGCGTGCCCGGCCTCGGCAAGACGCTGCTCGCGCGCACGCTGGCCAAGTCGCTGTCGCTCAACTACGCCCGCGTGCAGTTCACGCCCGACCTGATGCCGTCGGACATCACCGGCCATGCGGTGCTGGAGGCGCGCGGCGAGGCCGGCGCACCGGTCGGCGCGCTGCGCGTGCACCGCGGGCCGGTGTTCACCAACCTGCTGCTGGCCGACGAGATCAACCGCGCGCCGGCCAAGACGCAGAGCTCGCTGCTGGAGGTGATGCAGGAGTACCAGGTGACGATCGAGGGCCAGACGCTGCCGCTGGACAAGCCGTTCATGGTGCTCGCGACGCAGAACCCGGTCGACACCGAAGGCACCTACCCGCTGCCCGAGGCGCAGCTCGACCGCTTCCTGTTCAAGATCGACATCGGCTACCCGTCGCAGGACGAAGAGACCGCGATCGTGCGCCGCACCACCGAGCAGCTGGCCGGCGACCAGTTCCCGCTCGATGCGATCGCGCCGCGGCTGGACGAGCGCTCGGTGCTGGCGCTGCAGCGCCTGGTGTCGTTCATCCGCGTCGACGACAAGGTGCTCGACTACGCGGTGCGGCTGGCGCGCGCGACGCGCGTGTGGCCGGGCCTGTCGGCCGGCGCCGGGCCGCGCGGCGCGATCGCGCTGGTGCGCGCGGCACGTGCGACCGCGATGATGCAGTCGCGCGATTTCGTGACGCCCGACGACGTGAAGCAGCATGCGCTGCCGGCGCTGCGCCACCGCGTGATGCTGTCGCCCGATGCGCAGCTCGAAGGCCGCGCGCTCGGCGAGCTGCTGGCCGCGATGGTCGACAGCGTGGCGGCACCGCGCCTGTGAGCCGCCGCTGATGCGCCTGCGCCTGATCCCCAGCCGGGCCGCCGTGGCAGTGGTGGGCGCAGCCGCGCTCGCGAGCGCGGTGGCGCTGCTGGCCGGCGTGCCGGCGCCCTGGGTCTCGGCCGTGGCCGGTGCCTGCGCGGCCGCGGGGCTGCTGTGGGCGCTGGCCGACCTGTGGCACACGCGGCGCAGCTGGACGCGCGCGCCGCTGCGGCTGGAGCGGCGCCTGCCGCAGGCGCTGGCGCTCGGCGTGCCGCGCGAGCTGGTGCTGAACGTCGTCAACCCGGCGACGCTCGGCTGGCGCGGCACGGTGTTCGACGAGCCCGACGGCACGCTCGATTTCGACGGGCTGCCGCGCGCATTCACGCTGCCGGCGCGCCGGCGCATCGAGCTGCGCTACCGCGTGACGCCGCGCCGGCGCGGCCCGGTGCGCTTCGGCCGCACGCAGCTGCGGCTGCGTTCGCGCGGCGGCAGCTTCGAATGGCTGCAGGTGCTGGGCGAGCCGCAGGCGCTGCACGTGTACCCGAACTTCGCGGCGGTCGCGCGCTATGCGTGGCTGGCCGGCGACCGGCGGCTGTCACAGATCGGCATCAAGACCTATGCGCAGCGGGGCGAAGGCACCGACTTCAAGCAGCTCGCCGACTACCAGAGCGGCGACCCGGTGCGCCACATCGACTGGAAGGCGACGCTGCGCCACAACCGGCCGATCGTGCGGCAGTTCCAGGACGAGCGCGACCAGTGCGTGCTGTTCCTGCTCGATTGCGGCCGGCGCATGCGGGCCGACGAGGGCGCGCTGAGTGCCGACGGCGGCCACTTCGACCAGGCGCTGAACGCGCTGATGCTGCTGACCCACGTCGCGCTGAAGGAAGGCGACGAGGTCGGCGCGATCACCTTCGGCCACGCACCGGGCCAGCAGCGCCGCTTCGCGCCGCGCAAGGGCGCGGTGACGCTGAACGCGATGATGGCGCGGCTGTACGACATCGAACCCGGCACCGACCACTCCGACTACCTCGAGGCGGCGCGCGACGTGATGAAGCTGCAGCGCAAGCGCGCCCTGGTGATCATGCTGACCAACTTCCGCGATGAAGACGCGGCCGAGCTGGCCCCGGCGCTGAAATTGATGCGCACCCGCCACCTGGTGCTGGTGGCCAGCCTGCGCGAGCGGGTGCTGCGCGAGCTGGCGGGCCAGCCGCTGGGCGTGGCCGAGCGGGCGGTCGAGGTGGCCGGCGCGCACTGGTTCGAGCAGGCGCGGCGCGATGCCTTCCGGCGCGTGACCGGGCAGGACGCGCTGTCGGTGGACGTGGAGCCGCGCGACCTGCCGGTGGCGCTGGTGAACCGCTACCACGCGGTGAAGCGCTCGCGGCTGCTGTAGCCCGAGCGGTCCGCGCCCCACCCCCGACGGGGTGCTAGGCGCGGCGCGGGGCCTCCGCTACGATGGCCGCGCCGGACCCCGGCCCGGCCCTACAACACCACATCATCCCGAGGAGAACCATCCGATGGCCACCGCCAACCCCTCCGCCAATCCCTATCAGCCGCCGCGCGCGGCCGTCGCCGACATCGACCGTGCGTCGGGCGAAGTCCAGCCGATCAACCTGTGGTCGACGCGGGGCCGCATCGGTCGCCTGCGCTACCTCGCCTACCTCGGCGCGAGCTACCTGCTGATGTTGCCGCTGTTCTTCGTCGTCGGCCTGATCGTGGCCTTGACGAATTCGCCGTTCGTCGCGGTGGCGGTCTATGTCGTGGTCGGCATCGCGTACGCCGTCTGGGCCGTGATGATGATGATCCAGCGCTCGCACGACATGGGCTGGACCGGGTGGTCCGTGCTGCTGGCGCTCATCCCGTTGGTCGCGCTGATCTGGCTGTTCAAGGCCGGCACGCCGGGCACGAACGAATACGGCGCCCCGCCGCCGCCGAACACCCGCTCGGTCAAGATCCTCGCCTGGGTGTTCCCGGCCTTCATCCTGCTCGGCATCGTCGCCGCGATCGCGCTGCCGGCCTACCAGAGCTACGTGATGCGGGCCAAGGCGGCGCAGATGCAGGTCACGCCGCCGGCGCAGCCCTGAACATGGCGAATCGACTCACCCAGATCGCCACCCGCACCGGTGACGACGGAACCACCGGCCTCGGCGACGGCACGCGCGTGCCGAAGGACCACCTGCGGGTGCAGGCGATGGGCGATGTCGACGAGCTGAACTCGACGCTCGGCGTGCTGCTCGCCGAGCCGCTGCCCGACGACGTGCGCGAGCTGCTGGTGGTGATCCAGCATGAGCTGTTCAACCTCGGCGGCGAGTTGTCGATCCCCGGCTACGAGCTGCTGAAGGCCGATGCGGTGCTGCGGCTCGACGAGGCGCTGGCCCACCACAATGCCGCGCTGCCGCGGCTGAAGGAGTTCATCCTGCCGGCAGGCACGCGCAGTGCGGCGATCGCGCACGTGGGGCGCACCGTCGCGCGGCGGGCCGAGCGCGCGGTGGTGGCGCTGGCCGCGCACGAGACGGTGCGGGCCGAGCCGCGGCAGTACCTGAACCGGCTCAGCGACCTGCTGTTCGTGCTGGCGCGCGTGCTGAACCGCGCCAACCTCGACGGGCTGGGCGGCGACGACGTGTACTGGCGCAGCGAGCGGCTGGCGCGCGACGCGGACTGATCCGACCCAGTGGCGTCAGGGTGCGGCGTTGTAGCCGACGGCGAACTCGGCCAACGTGAGCTGGCCGTCGTGGTCGGTATCGAGCTTGTCGAACATCGCCGCGATGGCCGGCAGGCGCTCGGCCTCCTCGCGCGACAACTTGCCGTCGCCGTTCACGTCGACGCGGGTGAAGACTGCCTCCATTGCGGCCTTGTCCTTGGCCGACGGTTCGGCGGCCGGGGTCACGGCGGAGGCCAGCAGCGCCGCGCCGCCCAGGGTGACGGCCAGCAGGCTGCTGCGAATGCGGTGCGGCGTGGTCATGGCGTGCCCCGGAGCGAGTGGATCGAACCGGGATTGCACCTGATCCGGCGCGCCGGGGCCAGTCTTCTTGCCAGGGCTTACCCTCGCTACATCTGCGTGACCGCCCTTACAACTCAGCCGCGGCGGGCCTTCACCGCCTGGTGCAGCACGTCGAGCACCGTCAGCGAATCGTCCCAGCCGATGCAGGCGTCGGTGATGCTCTGGCCATAGGCGAGGCGGGCCGGGTCGTCCTTGCCGGCGCTGAACTTCTGCGCGCCGGCCTGCAGGTGGCTCTCGACCATCACGCCGAAGATGCGGCGGCTGCCGCCGGCAAGCTGGCCGGCGATGTCGCGCGCGACATCGATCTGGCGCTCATGCTGCTTGCTGCTGTTGGCATGCGAGCAGTCGACCATCAGCGACGGGTTCAGCTTGGCGGCCTCGAGGTCCTTGCAGGCCGCCTCGACGTGCACCGCATCGTAGTTGGGTGTCTTGCCGCCGCGCAGGATCACGTGGCAGTCGGGGTTGCCGCGCGTCTCGACGATCGCGACCTGGCCGTTCTTGTGCACCGACAGGAAGTGGTGCGCGCGGGCCGCGGCCTGGATCGCGTCGGTCGCGATGCGGATGTTGCCGTCGGTGCCGTTCTTGAAACCGATCGGTGCCGACAGGCCCGAGGCCAGTTCGCGGTGCACCTGGCTTTCGGTGGTGCGCGCGCCGATCGCGCCCCACGAGATCAGGTCGCCGATGTATTGCGGCGAGATCACGTCGAGGAACTCGCTGCCGGCCGGCATGCCCAGCTTGTTGATCTCGGTCAGCAGCTGGCGCGCGATGCGCAGGCCTTCGTCGATGCGGTAGCTCTCGTCGAGGTAGGGGTCGTTGATCAGGCCCTTCCAGCCGACGGTGGTGCGCGGCTTCTCGAAGTAGACGCGCATCACGATCTCGAGGGTGTCGGCGTATTTTTCGCGCTGCACGCGCAGCTTGCGGGCGTAGTCGACGGCAGCGACCGGGTCGTGGATCGAGCACGGGCCCATCACGACGAGCAGGCGGTCGTCGCGGCCGGCGACGATGTTCTTGATGCGCTGGCGGGTGTCGGAGATCAGCGTTTCGGCCGCGGTGCCGCGGATCGGGAAGAAGCGAACCAGGTGTTCGGGCGGGGGCAGCGGAGTCACGTCCTGGATCCTTTCGTCGTCGGTTCGGCCTGTCTTGTCGACGGGCGCATACCAACCCTCCGTGGCGCTGGCGGACTGGGCGTTCATGTGGGTGATCTCCTGCGTGAGCGATGTGGGAACGATCGAAGGGTCGGGACGGCGAGGGCAAAAAAAAACCGCCGGGGGGAGCCCGGCGGTTTGGTGAGTTCTTTGCGTTTGTCGCTTACAGCCTACGCGCTGACCTCTCCTCCGCCGGGCGGTGCGAGAACCAAAAGTAGGCAAAGAAGTAGGACGGAACGAAACGCATGGGCGCGAATGTAGCACGGGCCACTGACCGGCCGTCAAGCTCCTTTTGCGCACAGGTGTTTGCCGTCGGCGGCAAATTGACAGCACCGCACGGGCGCGGGTCAATCACAGGTTCACCAACCACGAGGAGACAAGCATGGATCGACGACACCTGATATCCACCGGCGCGGCGATGGGGCTGGGCGCCGTGGCGGGCTGCGCCACTGACAGCCGCGCCGGTGCCGCGGCCGGCGGCGCGAAGACCGCGTTCGACGTGCCGCAACCGACGCTGCCGGTGGTCGGCAGCGCCGAGTTGTTCCCGGTGCGGCGCATCTACTGCATCGGTCGCAACTACGCGGCGCATGCGCGCGAGATGGGCTCCGACCCGAACCGCGAGCCGCCGTTCTTCTTCCAGAAGCCGAGCGACGCGGTGCAGTTCGTCGCGCCCGGCAGCACCGGCGAGCACCCGTACCCGCCGCTGACGAAGAACTACCACTACGAGATCGAGCTGGTCGCGGCGCTGCACCGCGGTGGGCGCAACGTGCCACCGGAGCAGGCGCTGGACCTCGTCTACGGCTATGCGATCGGGCTGGACATGACGCGCCGCGACCTGCAGCGCGCGATGGGCGACGAGAAGAAGCCGTGGGAGATCGGCAAGAGCTTCGACCGCTCGGCACCGATCGGGCCGATCCACCGCGTCGCGCAGGTCGGGCATTTCACGCAGGGATCGATCACGCTGAAGGTGAACGGCCAGCTGAAGCAGAACGCCGACCTGAAGCAGATGATCTGGAGCGTGGCCGAGCAGATCAGCAAGCTGTCGCAGGCTTTCGAGCTGAAGCCGGGCGACATCGTCTTCAGCGGCACGCCGGAGAACGTCGGGCCGGTGGTGCCCGGGGATGTGATGCAGGGGGAGATCGCGGGCTTGCCGGTGTTGAGCGTGCGGGTGGTGTAGCGGGGCAGGAGAGGGAACCGGGCGGGCGGTGTCGTTACCAATGCGGGCAGGCGGGTGGACGCCTGGTGGCAACGACCCCTCAGCAAAGGAACCTGACCATGAACGGCCAGCCCTCGAGCAAGATCAGCTCGTCGCATGCGTCGCGGAAGAGCGCCCGCTCCCGCGATGCGAGAAGCACGCAACCTGATGCGAAGGCCACGCCTGCGATGACGCAGGAGAGGGCGGAAGCCACCTTGGTGTCGCTGGGCCTGCAGTTGCCACGGCGGCCCACGATCGACCCCGGCTCCGATGAGCGGTTGACCCGGAACCGCCGTGACGTGGAGTTGCTGTTGCGCGAGATCGATGGCGCGATGACGCGCATTGACGATGCCGCCGTCGAAAGGCTGCGTCTTCAATTGAGAGAAGCGCAGCAACAAGGCATCGCAATGCGGGAGGGCCTTGTCTTGCACGACGATTCAGACATTGCAAGACTCGATGATCCGCAACGGCTGCAGCTCTGTCTGCGGGAGATCAGAGAAGAGCTTGACACTGCACGCGGGTTGCAGGACGAACTCCTTGCGGCAAAGGACTATGTTCAGGCGCTGGAGGGTCGCATCCATGCTTGCGCAGCCAGGGGCGAGATCCTCGCGAAGAAACTGAGACGGAACGTCGTCGCAGGCGATGGTACTCACGCGATGCGATCCCAGGAATCATCGGCAGTCGGGATGGGTCTGGTGGTCGCAGTGACGCCTCGACAAAGCAGTTTGCAACGACCCATCGATCAGGAGAAGAAAGTGGACCCGACCCGGAAGTCTCATCACGCCACCAGCCCGCGCAGCACTGCCCAATCCGCAAAGAGCCATCGCTATGGCGGGAAGATCAAGGACCAGCGACAGATCGATCTGTCGTCCGTGAAGCTCGCAAAGCCTGTGGAAAGGGACGACTCCCACATCGTGCCTGCATCGCCGTTGTCCCCTGTGCAGAAGAGAGCCACGCTGCCAACGTTCGGCGAATGGGGGGCTCAGAAGCAGCCCTTGAAATCAACGGGCTGGCAAACTTCCGTCCAAAGCCCTAGGCCGTCGACCCAGCCTTCGACGCCGAGACTCGGCGTGGTTCGCAAGGATGTCAATGACGCAATAACCAATCTCGTGGGCTCCATGGTCGATGCGACTGATGAGCAGATCGCGGACGCACTGACGAAGCTGGAGCGTATCGAGAGCAGTCGCCAGAATCTGGATGCGGCGGCCCGGGGGTGCCTGGACAAGGCGCACGCGGCAAGAAGCCACGCGGCTGAAATGGAAGCTCAGGCCGCCACTCTTCAGAAAATCAACAAGGGTGGCGCTCCGAGAGGCCAGGAAACAATCGCCGCGCTTCGAGCGGAGCAAGCCCGCCGAGCAAGCCGTCAGGCACAAGATGCCGAAGCGGAATTGATCGACTACGGGTCTGTGGAAGAGGCCGAGAAACGGGCGTTTGGAGAACAGACGTTCGGGCTGGCGACATGTTCGCTGGACGACGTGCTTGTGCAACTTGCGGATTTGTTGTCAACGCCGGAACCCGAGTTTGGCCTGGAGAGAGCTCAGGTCGAGGACAAAAAGTCAATCAGGTCACGGCCGCTTGGTGGAACGGGTGGTACCAGGGCGGCCGAGCCAAGTAAGGCAGGGGACAAGCTTGCGGAGCACACCAAGAGGTACGAGCAATTCAGAGGCTATGCCCGAGAGGAAAAGGCGGCCATGAAGAAATGGAAAACCGAGTTGGCCCGTCTGAGTGAGGAGTCAGAAAGGCGTACAGGCGGTGAGGCCTCCATCGGCGGCAGACCGAACCTGTAGCGCCCCGGGGCAGGGCTTCAGGCGGTCCCGCCCACCGTCAACTTGTCGATGCGCAGCGTGGGCTGCCCCACCCCCACCGGCACGCTCTGCCCTTCCTTGCCGCACACGCCGACGCCGGTGTCGAGCTTCATGTCGTTGCCGATCATGCTGACGCGGGTCAGTGCGTCGGGGCCGTTGCCGATGATGGTGGCGCCCTTCACCGGGTACAGGATCTTGCCGTTCTCGACCCAGAAGGCCTCGGAGGCGGAGAACACGAACTTGCCGCTGGTGATGTCGACCTGGCCGCCACCGAAGTTGGTGGCGTACAGCCCGCGCTTCAGGCCGGCGATGATCTCTTCCTTGGTCTTGTCGCCGCCGAGCATGTAGGTGTTGGTCATGCGCGGCATCGGCACCGCGGCGTAGCTCTCGCGGCGGCCGTTGCCGGTGGTGGCGACGCCCATCAGTCGGGCGTTCATCGAGTCCTGGATGTAGCCCTTCAGGATGCCGTCCTCGATCAGCACGTTGCGCTGCGTCGCGTTGCCTTCGTCGTCGACGTTCAGCGAGCCGCGGCGGTCGGGAATGGTGCCGTCGTCGAGCACGGTGACGCCCTTGGCCGCGACGCGCTGGCCGAGGCGGCCGCTGAACGCGCTGGAGCCCTTGCGGTTGAAGTCGCCTTCGAGCCCGTGGCCGATGGCCTCGTGCAGCAGCACGCCGGGCCAGCCCGGGCCGAGCACGACGCTCATCTCGCCGGCCTTGGCCGGGCGCGATTCGAGGTTGGTCAGCGCCGCCTTGACGGCATCGTTGACGTAGCTCTCGATGATGTTGTCCTGGAAGTAGCCGAGCCCGAAGCGGCCGCCGCCGCCGCCGGAGCCGACCTCGCGGCGCACCTCGCCGGCGATGGTCTGCTCGGCGATCACGGTGACCGACAGCCGCACCAGCGGACGCACGTCGGCGGCCAAGGTGCCGTCGGCGCGGGCGACCAGCACCACGTCGTACTCGGCGGCGATGCCGGCCATCACCTGCTTGATGCGCGGGTCCTTCGCGCGGGCGAGTTTCTCGACGCGCTCCAGCAGCGCAACCTTCTGCGTGCTGTCGAGCGTGGCGATCGGGTCCATCGGCGCATAGAGCACGCGGCTGCCGGCGATCTTCGGCGTGCCGGCGATCTTGACGCTGCGGCTCTGGCCGGCCGCAGCGATGGTGCGCACGGTGGCGGCGGCATCGAGCAGCGCGGCCTCGGAAATGTCGTCGGAGTAGGCGAACGCGGTCTTCTCGCCGGCCACCGCGCGCACGCCGACGCCCTGGTCGATGCCGAAGCTGCCGCTCTTCACGATGCCTTCTTCCAGGCTCCAGCCCTCGCTGCGGGTGTACTGGAAGTACAGGTCGGCGTCGTCGATGCGGTGCGTCGCGATGGCCTGCAGGGCCTGCGAGAGCGTGGCGTCGGTCAGGCCGAAGGGTTCGAGCAGCAGCGAGCGGGCGACGGCCAGTCGTTCGAGGGTGGGTTCGCGCGAGATCATGGCGGCGGCTCCTGTGGGGTGGTGGGGCATTCTAGGAGTGTCGATGGATGGTGTTGCCGGGACGGTCTTTGGGCGACCGGGTGGGTGGTGGAACCCATGGACAGGGACAGGCGGAACCGTTCCCCTGGCGCTGTTACTCAGGGAGAGTTCCAGCCACGTCAACGCGCTGTACGGCCGACACCCTCACCCACAGACGACAGGAGGTTTCCTTGAGCAACACTCAGATTCCGGGATCGCCACGAACCAAAGAGAGCCCGCGCTGGTCGCCGGAAAAGGAAAAACGAGGGAAGCGTATGACGAAGAAGCTCACTTCGGAACGCAAAAATTCCGGGAATACCATCGCGTCTGTCCTGGGCGTCATGGCGGAACCGATCATTCCATCGGTGGCGTTGACGGAAGAGCAGCAAAAAAAATGGGAGCACAAAAAGAATAAATTGAAGCTCAAGGATCTGTCGTCCGATCAGATCGGGCGGCAGAAGCAGATTTTGGCGGACCTCGGAATTCCGCCGCTGAAAGTGCCCGCCAAGGACAAGAAGACCAAATCTTCGAGTATTCCGCAATCACCTGGCTCCGGCACGTCGCCGCATCTTCATAGGGAAAGGGACCTCGCCCCGACGTCGCCGCGACGGGGCATTCCTGCGACGCCTCGGTCCCCACGGGGAGAGCAGACTCCAAGGACCAAGCACTTGAGCGGGCTGGACCAAAAGCTCAGCAACAAGCGGGAGAGCATTGCGGGCCTGGAGGGCGAGATTGCGGGTTTGCAACGCCAACTCGCTGCGGCGAAAAAAGATCTGAACTTGCTTCAGCAGAAGAGAGATCAGGAGGCAGCAATCCTGCTTCACGGTTCGCGCTCTTCACGCCAATCGACTGCTCAAGGCAAAGTGAGAACGGATTCGAGCGCCTCCGAAACGGACATCAGCGCGATCGTCCAAACGTTGGAGCGTGAGGACAGGCACGGTCAGCAATAGCGAACGCTGAGGGCGAATGGATGCCGGCGATGAGCCGCGACAAAGCAATCGCCAGCGTTCATTCTTCCCCGACGCCCTCAGCTTCGCGTTTCAATCGCAGCGCATGCTCGTAGAGCACATTGCGGGGTTGCCCCGTCAGGCTGGCCGCCAGAGACACGGCCTGCTTGAGGGGCAACTCCGCGAGCAAGGTCTGCAGCGTCGCGGTGGCGCGTGCCTCGTCATCGTCGCTGCTCACCGCCTGGCCATGGAGCACCAGCACGAACTCGCCACGCACCCGGTTGGCATCCGCAGCCAACCACGCCGGCAATTGGTCGGCCGGCATCGTCGCGATGCTTTCGAACTGCTTGGTCAGCTCGCGGCACACGGTCAGTTGTCTCGCACCGCACGCGCCGGCCAGTGCGGTGGCCAACGCCTCGATTCGATGCGGTGCCTCGAACAGCACCTGCGCCGTCGCACGCGTTGCCACCGCAGACAGCGCGCGCTGCCGCTCGGCGCCCTTCGCCGGCAGGAACCCGACGAACTCGAACCCCCCGGCCACGACATCCCCCGCCACGCTCAATGCTGCCAACGCACTGCTGGCGCCCGGAAGAGGAATGCACCGATGCCCCGCTGCCTGCGCCGCCGCGACCAGCACCGCCCCCGGATCGCTGACCGCCGGCGTCCCCGCGTCGCTCACATACGCGACCCGCTCGCCGCGCGCCAGCCGCGCCAGCACCGCCTGCGCCGCTTCGCGCTCGTTGTGCTCGTGCACCGCCAGCAGCGGCTTGTCGAGCCCGAGGTGGCGCATCAGCTGCGCGCTGTGCCGGGTGTCCTCGCAGGCCACCGCGTCGACCAGCGACAGCACATGAACCGCGCGCAACGTGATGTCGGCCAGGTTGCCGATCGGCGTCGCGACGACATACAGCGCGCCGGCGGGATACTGCTGAGCCCCGGCCGCGGCCTCGGCAGCCTTCAGCAACAACGTTGAATCCAGGGTCACGATGGTCCAGACGACGAAGGAGGTGGGAGACGACGGCGAAGCGCGTGCGCTCGCGCACCTGCTGCGCCACGGCCTCGTGCTGGTGCGCCGCAATTATCGGGTCGCGGCCGGTCCGCGCGCGCGGGGCGGTGAAGTCGACCTGATCCTGCGCGATCGCGACGGCACGCTGGTGTTCGTCGAGGTGCGCGCCCGCGCCCGGCTCGGCCATGGCGGCGCGGCGGCGAGCGTCGGCGCGGTCAAGCAGCGTCGTGTCATCTTCGCGGCGCATCATTTCCTGCGCGCATACCCGACACTGCCACCCTGCCGCTTCGACGTCGTTGCGATCGACGGCGAGCGGCTCGACTGGCTGCGCGCGGCCTTCGATGCGGGGTGAAGAACGGATTGAGCGGGCGGTCACACCCCTCGGAACCAAGCTGGTGCACCCGTGTCATATCATCCATGCCCATGCTCGAACAACGAATCCAGCAACAGTTCTTCGACAGCGCCGACCTGAAGTACGCGGCCGCTGAAATCCTCTCCCGTCCGATCGCCGATGCCGTCAGCGCCGTCGTCGGCAGCATCACGGCCGGCGGCAAGGTGCTCGCGTGCGGCAACGGCGGGTCCGCCAGCGACGCCCAGCACTTCGCCGCCGAGTTCGTCGGCCGCTTCGAACGCGAACGCCCGGGGCTCGCGGCGATCGCGCTGACCACCGACACGTCGATCCTCACCGCGATCGGCAACGACTACGATTTCAACGCGATCTTCTCGAAGCAGGTGCAGGCGCTCGGCGCCCCCGGCGACGTGCTGATCGCGATCACTACCAGCGGCAACTCCGCCAACGTGCTGGCCGCCGTCGAGGCGGCCCACGCGAAGGAGATGACCGTGGTGGCCCTCACCGGCCGCGGCGGCGGCAAGATGGTGGCCGAACTCACCGAAACCGACGTCCACATCTGCGTGCCGCACGAACGCACCGCACGCATCCAGGAAGTCCACATCCTCGCGCTGCACTGCCTGTGCGACGCGGTCGATCTGCAATTGCTGGGCGAACAGGAAAACACATGAAGCGTCTCTCGAAACGTCTCTCGTCCCTCTCGATCGTCGTGGCCGCCGTCGTGGCCGCGTCCGGCCTGTCCGGCTGCGCCGCGCTCTTCATCGGCGGCGCGATGGTGGGCGGCACGCTCGTCGCCACCGACCGCCGCACCTCCGGCGCGCAACTCGAAGACCAGTCCATCGAACTGAAGGGCGGCAAGCGCGTCGCCGAGGTCACCGATCAACAGAAGTCGCGCGTCAGCGTCACCAGCTACAACCGCACGGTGCTGCTGACCGGCGAGGTGCAGACCGACACCGAGAAGGCCGCGGCCGAGCAGGCGGTGACGCAGCTCGAGAACGTGCGCACCGTCGTCAACGAGATCACGCTGGCCGGCAACAACACCTTCAGCCGCAGCGGCGCGAGCGACGCGCTGCTGACCAGCAAGGTCAAGGCGACGCTGATCGATGCGCGCGACGTGATGGCCAACGCCTTCAAGGTGGTGACCGAGCGCGGCACCGTCTACCTGATGGGCATCGTCACCCAGCGCGAAGCCGACCGCGCGACCGACCTGGCGCGCAGCATCAGCGGCGTGCAGAAGGTGGTGCGGGTGTTCGAGGTCGTCAGCGAAGACGAACTCGCGCGGCTGCGTCCGGCCGAGCCGCCGAAGCCGGCGACCTCGTCCAACAAGCCCTGATCACCCAGCCCTGAGCGGGCTGGCCCGGCGGGCTACTTCAGCCGGGTGATCAGGCTCGACGTGTCCCAGCGCTGGCCGCCCGTGGCCTGCACGTCGGCATAGAACTGGTCGACCAGCGCGGTGACCGGCAGCCGCGCGCCGTTGCGCTTGGCCTCGTCGAGCACCAGGCCCAGGTCCTTGCGCATCCAGTCGACCGCGAAGCCGAAATCGAACTTGCCGTCGATCATCGTCGGCCCGCGGTTGTCCATCTGCCAGCTCTGCGCGGCACCCTTGCCGATCACGCCGAGCACGGCCTTCATGTCGAGCCCGGCCTTCTGGCCGAAGGCGATCGCTTCGGCCAGGCCCTGCACGAGCCCGGCGATGCAGATCTGGTTCACCATCTTCGCCAGCTGGCCGGCGCCGCTCTCGCCGAGCAGCGTGACCGCCTTCGCGAAGGCCATCGCGACCGGCTGGGCCTTCGCGAACGCGGCGGCGTCGCCACCGCACATCACCGTCAGCGCGCCGTTGATCGCACCCAGGTTGCCACCGGACACCGGCGCATCGATGAAGCGCAGGCCGAGCGCACGCGCCGCGGCATCGAGCTCGCGCGCGACCTCGGCCGATGCGGTCGTGTGGTCGACGAAGATCGCGCCGGGCTTCATGCCGGCGAAGGCGCCGTCGGGCCCGGTGGTCACCGCGCGCAGGTCGTCGTCGTTGCCGACGCAGGCGAACACCAGGTCGGCGCCGGCCACCGCGGCCTTCGGCGTCGGGGCGCTCGCGCCGCCGTAGTCCTTCACCCACTGATCCGCCTTGGCTGCAGTGCGGTTGTAGACGGTGACCTTGTGCCCCGCGCGAGCCAGGTGCCCGGCCATCGGGTGGCCCATCACGCCCAGGCCCAGGAAAGCCACGGTGTGTGCGGCGATCGGCTCGTAGCTCTTCGTGCTCATCGCGGGCGCGTCCTCAGACGATGGTCAGGTGTTCGGTGCCGGCCGACAGGTCGCTGCTGCGCGCGCGGTTGCTGTTCAGCTTGATCTGCAGCCGCAGGTCGTTCACCGAATCGGCATTGCGCAGCGCGTCTTCATACGTCACCAGGTGGTTCTCGTAGAGGTCGAACAGGCTCTGGTCGAAGGTCTGCATGCCCAGCTCGCGCGACTTCTTCATGATCTCCTTGATCTCGGAGACCTCGCCCTTGAAGATCAGCTCGGAGATCAGCGGCGTGTTCAGCATGATCTCGACCGCGGCGATCCGCCCGCGGCCTTCCTGGCGCGGCAGCAGCCGCTGCGACACCAGCGACTTCAGGTTCAGCGACAAGTCCATCAGCAGCTGCGCGCGGCGCTCTTCGGGGAAGAAGTTGATGATCCGGTCGAGCGCCTGGTTGGCGCTGTTGGCGTGCAGCGTGGCCATGCACAGGTGGCCGGTCTCGGCGAAGGCCACCGCGTGCTCCATGGTCTCGCGGTCGCGGATTTCGCCCATCAGGATCACGTCGGGCGCCTGGCGCAGCGTGTTCTTCAGCGCCTGGCCCCAGCCTTCGGTGTCCAGGCCGACCTCGCGCTGCGTGACGATGCAGTTCTTGTGCGGGTGCACGAACTCGACCGGGTCCTCGATCGTGATGATGTGGCCGTACGAGTTCTCGTTGCGGAAGTCGACCATCGCCGCCAGCGAGGTGCTCTTGCCCGAGCCGGTGGCGCCAACGAAGATCACGAGACCGCGCTTGGTCATCGTGACGTCTTTCAGCACCTGCGGCAGGTTCAGGCTGTCGATGGTCGGCAGCGTCTGCGGAATCGTCCGCAGCACCAGCCCGACGTGGCCCTGCTGCATGAAGGCATTGACCCGGAAGCGGCCGATGCCCTGCGGCGAGATCGCGAAGTTGCATTCCTTCGTGCGCTCGAACTCGGCGGCCTGCTTGTCGTTCATCACCGAGCGCGTCAGCGCCAGCGTGTGCTGGCCGGTCAGCGGCTGCGGCGACACCTTGGTGACCTTGCCGTCGACCTTGATGGCCGGCGGGAAATCCGCGGTGAGGAACAAGTCGGACCCATTGCGCGACACCATCAGGCGCAGCAGGTCGTTGACGAATTTCGATGCCTGGTCTCTTTCCATGATGCTTCCTCTGGCCCGTCAGGTGCTGGACAACAAGGCACTCAGCCGGGCGCTGACCTGCCGCAAACGCAATGACAAACGCCGCGACAGCGAGGCCAGCAGGGCCAGGCCGAGTCGCGGCTCGAACATGATCATCTCATCCAATCGCTGCGCATCCACCACCGCGAGGGTACACGGCGTCAACGTGGTGCAGGCGGAGAAGCGGGCGCCCGCGTCGAGCAGCGACATCTCGCCCAGCATGTCGCCGGCCCGCGCCTCGGCCAGCCGGGCCCGTCCGCCCCAGGGCTGGATGCGGTCGACCGCCAGCGTGCCGTCGAGCACGATCAGCATGTAGTCGCCCTGCTCGTCCTGGCCGATCACTTCCTTGTTGGCCGGCACCTGCACGAACTGCAGGTACTGGCTCATGCGCTGCAGCTCGTCCGGGCTGAGCGCGGCGACATAGCGGTCGGCCCCCCACAGCCTGGCGAACAGCGGCTCGGCCTGCTGGCGCGCGATCGGGGTGGCGCCGACAGCCGCGGCCCGTGCGGCCCAGGTGGCCAGCGCCTGGGTGTCTTCGGCGCGGTCGGCGAACTGCGTCGAGAAGAAGCCGGATTCGCCGAGGCCCGCGTCCTCCTTCGAGACCGCACGCGCGTCGTCGCCGCCACGCTTCAGGCGATCAAAGAGTCGTTTCACGCGGCACCTTGGGGCGGACGGAGCGAAGCGGGATGGGGACGTGGGGCCGATCAGCCGGGGAAGTTTTCGGGGAACTTCGCCTTCGAGCGCGCTTCGGCCGGCGAGATGATGTTGCGGCGGACCAGGTCGGACAGGTTCTGGTCGAGCGTCTGCATGCCCACCGTGTTGCCGGTCTGGATCGACGAATACATCTGCGCGATCTTGTTCTCGCGGATCAGGTTCCGGATGGCCGCGGTGCCCAGCATGATCTCGTGCGCCGCGGCGCGGCCGCTGCCGTCCTTCAGCTTGCACAGCGTCTGCGAGATCACGCCGATCAGCGATTCGGACAGCATCGAGCGCACCATTTCCTTTTCGGCCGCGGGGAACACGTCGACCACGCGGTCGATGGTCTTCGCGGCCGAGCTGGTGTGCAGCGTGCCGAACACCAGGTGGCCGGTTTCAGCGGCGGTCAGTGCCAGGCGGATGGTTTCGAGGTCGCGCATTTCGCCGACCAGGATGCAGTCCGGGTCTTCGCGCAGCGCCGAGCGCAGCGCGTTCGCGAAGCTCAGCGTGTGCGGCCCGACCTCGCGCTGGTTGACCAGGCACTTCTTCGATTCGTGCACGAACTCGATCGGGTCCTCGACCGTCAGCACGTGGCCGTACTCGTTTTCGTTCAGGTGGTTGACCATCGCGGCCAGCGTGGTCGACTTGCCCGAGCCGGTCGGGCCGGTGACGAGCACCAGGCCGCGCGGCTTCAGCGCGAGCTCGGCGAACACCTTCGGCGTGTTCAGTTGCTCCAGCGTCAGGATCTTCGACGGAATGGTCCGGAACACCGCGCCGGCGCCGCGGTTCTGGTTGAAGGCGTTGACCCGGAAGCGGGCCAGGCCCTGGATCTCGAACGAGAAGTCGCACTCCAGCGTCTCTTCGTAGTTCTTGCGCTGCGAGTCGTTCATGATGTCGTAGACCATCTCGTGCACCTGCTTGTGCTCGAGCGGATCGACATTGATGCGGCGCACATCGCCGTGCACGCGGATCATCGGCGGCAGCCCTGCCGACAAGTGAAGGTCGGAGGCCTTGTTCTTGACCGAGAACGCGAGCAGTTGGGTGATGTCCATGGGGTGCTTGTAAGGGGTTGTGAGCGGCCACCTCGTCGGCGGGGCTCGCGGCGCCGCCTGTTCCCGGGTGTCCCTGGTAGCTTGGGATAGGCTCGGGGAATTATGGCGATGATTGCTTCGAACATACAACAAGTGCACCAACGCATCTCTCGGGCATGTGTGCTCTCGCAACGCCCCGTGCAAAGCGTCACGCTGCTGGTTGTTACCAAAACTTTCGGGCCGGACGCGGTGCGCGAGGCGTTCGCAGCGGGCGAGCGCCGCTTCGGCGAGAACTACGTGCAGGAGGGCGTCGACAAGATCGCCGCGCTGGCCGAGCTGCGTTCGCAGGCGGAGTGGCACCTGATCGGGCCGCTGCAGAGCAACAAGACGCGCGTCGTCGCCGAGCAGTTCGACTGGGTGCATTCGGTCGACCGGCTGAAGATCGCGCAGCGGCTGAGCGAGCAGCGGCCGCCGCATCTGGCAGCGCTGCAGCTGTGCCTGCAGGTCAACATCAGCGGCGAGGCCAGCAAGAGCGGGCTCGCGCCGGACGAGGTGGCCGCCGTCGCGCGCGAGGTGGCCGGCCTGCCGCGGGTGCGGCTGCGAGGCTTGATGGCGATCCCCGAGCCGGCCGGCGACTTCGACGCGCAAAGGGCGCCGCACCGGGCGCTGCGCCTGTTGATGGAGCATCTGAACGCCGACGGCCTCGCACTCGACACGCTGTCGATGGGCATGTCGGCCGACCTCGATGCCGCGGTCGCCGAGGGCGCGACGATGGTGCGCGTCGGCAGCGCGATCTTCGGCAGCCGGGCGCCGTCAGATCGGTAGCGCCGTGGTGTTCTTCACCTCTTCCATCACCGCATACGTGTGCGTCTCCCGCACCCCCGGCAGGCTCCAGATCACCGAGCCGATCAGTTCGCGGTACGAGCCCATGTCGGCCACGCGCGTCTTGATCAGGTAGTCGAAGCCACCGGCCACCAGGTGGCATTCGAGGATCTCGGGCCGCACCTGCACGGCCGCCTTGAAGGCCTTCATCACGTCCGGCGTCGTGCGGTCGAGCACCACCTCGATGAAGACCATCATTCCCGCGCCGAGCTTGTCGGGGTTCAATCGGGCCTCGTAGCCGAGGATGAAGCCGTCGCGCGTCAGCCGCTTCACCCGCTCCAACACGGCGGTCGGCGACAAGTGCACCGTCTCGGCCAGCTTCAGGTTCGAGATGCGCCCGTCCTGCTGCAGCGCGCCCAGGATGCGGGCGTCGATCTTGTCCAGCGTGGCAGGCAAGCTGTGATTGGTTTTCATGGTGAATGAATTCGGAGACTGGCTTTTTGTCGGTGATTAATTCATGTGATCAGCAGATACGCTAGTAGAACTAACACCAATGGTGACCTTTGATGATTTTTTTGCCGCCGGCTCGCGCCCGCCTGCCCTACCCGTACCGCCCTGAACTGGAGCTGTTAGCAAGCCTGACGCCACCCCTGGCCGGGGCGCTCGACTGGGCGGCGGTGCAGGCCGCGGCGCGGCCCTGGGTGCAGGCGGTGCGCGACAAGCCGGCGCCGTTCTGGGCGATGGAATCGCTGCTGCGGGAGTACCCGATCTCCAGCGCCGAGGGCCTCGCGCTGATGCGGCTGGCCGAGGCGCTGCTGCGCGTGCCCGATGCCGAGACCGCGATCGCGCTGACGGCCGACCAGCTCGGCAAGGCCGAGTTCGACGCGTCGTCGGGCGGGCCGCACCAGATGCTGGCCAGCCTGTCGGCCAGCGCGATCTCGCTGTCGAAGAAGTTCCTGCCGGAAGCCGACGCCGACGCCGGGCTGTTCAAGCGCCTCGGTGCGCAGACGGTGGTCGCCGCGACGGTGCGCGCGATCCAGCTGCTCGGCCGGCAGTTCGTGCTCGGCCGCCACATCGCCGAGGCGATGGGCGAGGCGGCCTCCGCGCGCAAGCAGCAGGCCGGCTTGCGCTTCAGCTACGACATGCTCGGCGAAGGCGCCCGCACCGAGGCCGATGCGCGGCGGTACCTGGCGTCGTATGCGAATGCGATCGAGGCGATCGGCGGCGGCCGCGTTGCCGCAGCCCCCGAATCGGCCGACGGCATCTCGATCAAGCTCAGCGCGCTGTTCTCGCGCTACGAAGACGCACAGCGCGAGCGCGTCGGCGCCGAGCTGCTGCCGCGCGTGTGGCAGCTGATCGAGCCGGCCGCGCGCGCCAACCTCAACCTGACGATCGATGCCGAAGAGAGTGATCGGCTCGAGCTGTCGCTCGACGTGCTGGACGCGCTGGCCGGGCGCATCGCGCAGCAGTTTCCGCAGTGGCGCGGCTTCGGCCTCGCGGTGCAGGCCTACCAGACGCGCGCCTTGCAGGTGGTCGACGAGGTCGCCGCCATCGCCCGCCGCCACGGCCTGAAGTTCATGGTGCGACTGGTCAAGGGCGCCTACTGGGACGGCGAGATCAAGCGCGCCCAGGAACAGGGCCTGGCCGGCTACCCGGTCTTCACGCACAAGCACCACACCGACATCTCGTACCTGGCCTGTGCGCGCGCGCTGATCGGCCATGCCGACGTGATCTACCCGCAGTTCGCGACGCACAACGCCGGCACCATCGCGGCGATCGTGCAGATGGCGCGGGCCGCTGGCGCGCCGTTCGAGATGCAGCGGCTGCACGGCATGGGCGAAGGGGTGTACCGCGAAGTCATGCGCGACGCGGACCTCCCGGTGCGCGTCTACGCGCCGGTCGGCGAGCACCGCGACCTGCTGGCCTACCTGGTGCGCCGGCTGCTGGAGAACGGCGCCAATTCGTCGTTCGTGCACCAGCTGTCGGACGACGAGGTGCCGGTCGAGCAGTTGCTCGCGTCGCCGCTGACGCCGGCCGCGGCGCCGGGCCAGCCGCTGCCGCGGGCGCTGTACGGCCCCGTGGCGCGCGTCAACTCGCGTGGCGTCGACCTGGCCTGCCTCCAAGAACGCATGCCGCTGGATGCGGCACTCGCGGCGACGGTCGTCGAGCCGGTGCGCGAATCGACGGTGGCCGACGTCGGCGATGCGATGGCGCGGCTGCAGTCCGGTTTCGAGCCCTGGAACGCGACACCGCTGGCCGAGCGCGCCGCGGTGCTGCGCCGCGCCGGCGATGCGCTCGAAGCCCGCCTGCCCGAGTTCTGCGGCCTGCTGGTCAAAGAGGCGCACAAGACGCTGGGCGACTGCGTGGCCGAGGTGCGCGAGGCGGTCGACTTCTGCCGCTACTACGCCGACCAGGCCGAAGCCCGCCTGGCCACGCAGACCCTGCCCGGCCCGACCGGCGAGAGCAACGCGCTGCAGCTGCATGGCCGCGGCGTGTTCGCCTGCATCAGCCCGTGGAACTTCCCGCTCGCGATCTTCGCCGGCCAGGTGGTGGCCGCGCTGGTGGCCGGCAACGCGGTGGCGGCCAAGCCGGCCGAACAGACGCCGGCCGTCGCCCAGCGCATGGTCGCGCTGCTGCACGAGGCCGGCGTGCCGCGCGACGCGCTCGCGATGCTGCATGGCCCCGGCGAGACCGTGGGCGCCGCGCTGGTCGCCGACGCGCGCACCGCCGGCGTGTGCTTCACCGGCTCGACCGCGGTCGCGAAGATCATCAACCGGACGCTCGCCGCGAAGGACGGCCCGATCGTGCCGCTGATCGCCGAGACCGGCGGCATCAACGCGATGGTGGTCGACAGCACCGCGCTGCCGGAGCAGGTGGTCGATGCAGTGGTGCAGAGCGCGTTCCGCTCGGCCGGCCAGCGCTGCTCGGCGCTGCGGCTGCTGTGCGTGCACGAAGGCGTGGCCGATGGCGTGATCGAGATGGTGCGTGGCGCGCTGTCCGAGTTGCGCGTCGACGACCCGGCGCTGCTCGCGACCGACGTCGGCCCGGTGATCGACGACGAGGCCTTCGCCGGCATCCGCGGCCACGTCGAGCGGCTGCGCGCCGGCGCGACGCTGATCGGCGAGGCCCCGGTGACCTCGACCTTCCCGCGGCTGGTCGCGCCGGTCGCGTTCGAGCTGCCGCGTATCGCCGACCTGCGCCAGGAGATCTTCGGCCCGGTGCTGCACGTGGTGCGCTGGCGCGGCGACGTGGCCGACGTGATCGCGCAGGTGAACGCGCTCGGCTACGGGCTGACGCTGGGCATCCAGACGCGCATCGACAGCCGCGCGCTGCGCCTGGCGCAGGCGGCGCGCATCGGCAACGTCTACGTCAACCGCAACATGATCGGCGCGGTGGTCGGCGTGCAGCCCTTCGGTGGCGAGGGGCTGAGCGGCACCGGCCCGAAGGCCGGCGGCCCGCACTACCTGTACCGCTTCTGCGCCGAGCAGACGCTGACGATCAACACCGCGGCCGCCGGCGGCAATGCGGCGCTGCTGGCCGGGGGCGCCTGATCTGAACAAATGACCCGGTCAAGGCGACCGGCAGCCCGTCGAAAAACCTGACACAGCGCCCGCGCCGGGCGGCTGGCTCCGGTGTTCGTCGAGGTGTTGCCATGAAGTCGATCAAGTCCGTCCTGCTGCTGTTTCTCGCGGTGTTCGTGGTCGCGATGCTGGTGCTGCATGCCAGCGCCCGCTGGAGCAGCCAGCGGATGCAGGCGCAGGCGCGGCAGGTGTTCGTCGCGAAGGACGTGACCGCCGACGTGCTGCCGCCGCCGCTGTACCTGATCGAGGCGCGGCTGGTGTTGTCGCAGGCGCTCGAAGGCACGCTGGCGCCGGCCGCGGCGATCCAAGGGTTCGATGCGCTGGCCGAGGCCTACCGGGCCCGCGCAGACTACTGGCGCACCCATCCGCCGTACGGCCTCGAGCGCGAGTTGCTCGGCGAGCAGCACGAGGCGGCACAGCGCTTCTTCGAGGCCGCCCGGGCCCAGGTGCTGCAACCGCTGCACGACGGGCACGCCGATGCGGCGCGCGCGGCGCTGCCGGCAGTGCAGGCGCACTACGAAGCGCACCGGCGCGGTGTCGACCGCACCGTCGAGCGCTCGAACGCGTTCGCCGACGAGAAGATTTCCGGCTTCGACGACATCGTCGCGCTGAACGACCGCAACGCGCTCGCGGTGCTGGCCGGCGCCCTGCTGGCCAGCGTGCTGCTGTTCGCACGGGTCTGGTGGCGGCTGCAGCGCGACGTGGCGCGGCCGCTGCAGCAGGCCAGCGGCGTCGCCGCGCGCATCGCCACCGGCGACCTGTGCAGCGACATCCAGGTCAGCGGGCGCGACGAAGCGGCCCAGGTGCTGCGGGCGCTGGTCGACATGCAAGCCGGCCTGCGGCGCGTGGTCGGCGAGGTGCGCGACGGCGCCGACGGCATCGCCACCGCGAGCGCGCAGATCGCACAGGGCAACATGGACTTGTCGGACCGCACCGAGCAACAGGCGGCCAGCCTGCAGCAGACCGCGGCGGCGCTGCACCAGATCGACCACAGCGTGCGCGGCAATGCCGAGCATGCGCGGCTGGTCGACAGCGCGGCGGCCGAGGCCTCGCAGGTGGCCGACCACGGCGGCACGGTCGTCACGCGGGTCGTCGCGACGATGAACGAGATCGGCGAGGCGGCCGCGCGCATCGGCACGATCGTCGGCGTGATCGACGGCATCGCGCTGCAGACCAACATCCTCGCGCTGAACGCAGCGGTTGAGGCGGCCCGTTCGGGCGAGCACGGCCGCGGCTTCTCGGTGGTGGCGGGCGAGGTGCGCTCGCTGTCGCAGCGCTGTGCCGAAGCGGCGCGGCAGATCCGCGGCCTGGTCGCCGAGAGCACGCAGCGGATCGAGGAAGGGCACCGGCTGGCCGATGAGGCCGGCTCGACGATGCAGCGCGTCGTCAGCCAGTTCGCGCAGGTGTCGTCGCTGATCAGCCAGATCAGCGGGGCCTCGCGCCAGCAGACGCAGGGCGTCGGCCAGGTCAACCACGCGGTGCAGCAGCTCGACGGCGTGACGCAGCAGAACGCCGCGCTGGTCGAGGAATCGGCCGCCGCGGCGGGCAGCCTCAGCGCGCAGGCGCAGCGGCTGGCCGGCGCGGTGTCGGTGTTCCGGCTCGCCGGCGGCACGGCCTGAGCGGGCCGCGCCGGTTCGCCGGATGAAGTCTTACTGCTTGACGGCTTCGATCTGGATCAGCAGGCGGATGTTGTCCGGCAGGCCGTACTGCAGGCCGTAGCTGACGCCCCACTGGCTGCGCTGGATCGTCGTCTCGAAGTCGCCGCCGCACACTTCGCGCTTCAGCATCGGGTTCTCGTAGCAGTTGAAGTTCGCGGCGGTCAGCGTGACCGGCTGGGTCTTGCCGTTCATCGTCAGCGTGCCGGCGACGGTGGTCACCTTGCCGGCGCCGTCGAAGCTGAACTTGTCGCCGACGAACTTGGCGGTCGGGGCTTCGGCAGCGTTGAAGAAGTCCTTGCCCTTCAGGTGGGTGTCGAGCGCCGGCACGCCGGTGCTGACCGAGGTCATGTCGAAGGTCACTTCGGCACGGCCGGTCTTGGCCGCCTTGTCGAACGCGACGGTGCCTTCCTTCTTGTCGAAGCGGCCGCGCAGCGTGCTGGTGTTGAAGTGCTTCGCCTCGAAGGTCACGAAGGTGTGGGTCGGGTCGACCGCGTAGGTGGCAGCTTCGGCCTGGGCGAGGCCGGCAGCGGCGAGGGCGGCGGCGGCAACGAGGGTCTTCATCATCATGGGAACGTTCCTGGTGAGGTGGGTGGGGTACAGCAAGGGAATCCGGAAGGTCCGGAAGATCAGAGCGCGCCGACGCCGGTCAGCGCGAGCTTGAACTTGACGGTGACGTCGTTGGCCACCATCGAGGTGTCTTTCCAGTCGCCATCGCCGATCTTGAAATCGAGGCGCTTGATGACGAAGCTGCCGGTCGCGGTCGTGTTGCCGCCGGCCTGCGCCAGCACCACCGGCACGACCACGTCGTGGCTCGCGCCCTTGATCGCCAGCTTGCCGGCGACGTCGAACTTGCCGGGGCCGGTGGCTTTCACGCTGGTCGACTGGAACGTGGCCTGCGGGAACGACTTGGTGTTGAACCAGTCCGGCTTCGCGACTTCGGCCTCGGTCTCGGCGGTGCCGAGCGAGACGCTCGCCAGGTCGATCGTGAAGCCGATCTTCGCGGCCTCGGGCTTCTTCGGGTCGAACGCGACCTGCGCGTCGAACTTGCGGAACTTGCCGTCGACCGGCACGCCCATCTGCTTGCTGGTGAAGGCGATCTCGCTTTGCGCCGGCACCACCTTCTGCTGCGCGCAGGCAGGGAAGGCGAACGCGGCGGCAAGGGCGAAGCTGGCGACGGTGAGGTAGGTTTTCATTCGAAGGTCTCCCGGAAAGAATCGGACACAGGGGTCAGCGCGAGGAACGTGACGAACGCGGCCACATGCGGGCCAGCAGCCCGTCGCGGTCGATGAACTGGTGCTTCAGCGCGGCCGCCACATGCAGCGTCACCAGAGCGGCCAGGCCATAGGCGAGCAGCGCGTGGGCCTGCTTGGCGGTCTCGGCCAGCGCCTTGTCGGCCGGCACGAAATCCGGCAGCGGCAGCAGCCCGAACACGACGATCGGGAAGCCGGCCGCCGAGCTGTACGCCCAGCCGACCAGCGGCACCGCGAAGAACAGCACGTACAGCAGCGTGTGCGTCCAGTGCGACGCGCGCTGCTGCCAGGCGGGCGACGGCAGGTCGGCCGGCGGGCGGTGCGTCAGGCGCCACAACAGGCGCAGCGCCGACAGCGCGAGGATCGTCACGCCGGCCCACTTGTGCCAGTTGAAGAGCTTCAGGCGCTGCGGCGAGAACGGCAGGTCGCTCATGTACAGCCCGACGCAGAACGTGCCGACGATGGCCAGGCCCAGCAGCCAGTGGAAGCTGATGGCAACGGCGTCGTAGCGTGAAGGCGGAGCGCGCATGAAGGACCTTGAAACAGTTTGAAGCACTTGGGCCGCTCGAATCGGCCCGTGGGGAGGCACTTTAAGAGCGGGGCGAGGTGACGAAGTTCACCACGCTTGTCGCAACCATTCAAAAAAATGAAGCGAGATGCCTCGCGCAAACCCTGTGCGGACTTTCCCGCGAACCGGCCGCGCCGGCATTCCGGCCTGCAAAGACCCCTCTTAGACTGCGCCGGCTGTTCGATGGGTCGATCCAGGTTCAACCTGTTGAACAGCACCGCCTCTCCCTCCACCGCGCCGCGTCGCTGTTCAACGCATGCTGCAAGAAACCCACCGCCCCCGCTCCTCCGCGACCAAGCCGGCCCTGGTGCCGGCCGTCACGCGGGCGGCCGCGCTGCTGGACCTGCTGGCGCAGCAGCGCGAGGCGATGAGCCTGGCGCGGCTGTCGGCCAGCCTCGGCCTGCCGAAGAGCAGCGTGCACGGCCTGTGCAACACGCTGAGCGCGCTCGGCTACCTGCGCCGCGAGGACGACGGCTGCTTCTTCATCGGTCCGCGCGTGATGGGCCTGGCGCATGCGTTCGTCGCCCACACCAGCCCGGCGCAGGAGTTCACGGCGCTGTGGGCCGAGGCCGGCGCGGCGCCGCCCGAGACGGTGATCCTGTCGGTGCTGGACGGTGCCGACGTGGTCTACGTCGCCGCGCGCAATGGCGTGCGGCCGCTCGGCCTGGCGTTCACCGTTGGCATGCGGCTGCCGGCGCACCGCGCGGCCACCGGCAAGGCGATGCTGGCGTGGCTGGACGAAGCCCGGCTGTTCAGCCACTTTCCGCAAAGCCGGCTGCCGGCCTTCATGAACCGCGCGCCGATCCAGCGCAGCGACCTGGTCGACGAACTGGCCGAGATCCGCCGGCGCGGCTACAGCATCGACGACGAGAGCGTGCGCGAAGGCGTGTACTGCTTCGGCGCGCCGGTGTTCGATGCGTCCGGCCAGGCGGTGGCCGGCGTCGGCGTCTGCCTGCAGAAGGCGATGCTCGATCCGCAGGTCGCGGCGCAGCAGAGCGAGACCGTGATGCGCGTCGCGCGCGAGCTGACGCAGCGGCTGGGTGGCAGCACGCTCGCGCCGGCCGCCTGAGCCGCACCGAAGAGGAGTTCCAGGTTCCATGAGCACAGCCAGCCCCACCGACACCATCCTCGAAACCCGCGCGCTGACGAAGGAGTTCAAGGGCTTCGTCGCGGTGAACCAGGTCGACCTGAAGGTCCGTCGCGGTCACATCCACGCGCTGATCGGCCCGAATGGCGCCGGCAAGACGACCTGCTTCAACCTGCTGACCAAGTTCCTGACGCCGACGCGCGGCCAGATCCTGTTCAACGGCAACGACATCACGCGCGAGAAGCCGGCGCAGATCGCGCGCCGCGGCGTGATCCGCTCGTTCCAGATCTCGGCGGTGTTCCCGCACCTGAGCGTGCTCGAGAACGTGCGCGTCGCGCTGCAGCGCCAACTCGGCACCTCGTTCCATTTCTGGAAGTCCGAGCGCACGCTGCACGGCCTGAACGACCGCGCCCGCGCGCTGCTGGCCGAGGTCGACCTGGCCGGGTACGCCGACACGCCGACCGTCGAGCTGAGCTACGGCCGCAAGCGCGCGCTCGAGATCGCGACCACGCTCGCGATGGAGCCCGAGCTGATGCTGCTCGACGAGCCGACGCAGGGCATGGGGCTGGAAGACGTCGACCGCATCCGCCAGCTGATCAAGAAGGTGTCGGCGAACCGCACCATCCTGATGGTCGAGCACAACATGAGCGTGGTCTCGAGCATCGCCGACACCATCACCGTGCTCCAGCGCGGCGCCACGCTGGCCGAAGGGCCGTACAGCGAGGTCTCGAAGAACCCTGCGGTGGTCGAGGCCTACATGGGCACCGCCAACGTCGAACTCGCCGGAGCGCACTGAGATGGCCGAACGCTTCCTCGAAGTCCGCGGGCTGCAGGCCTGGTACGGCGAATCGCACGTGCTGCACGGCGTGGACTTCCACGTCGACGAGGGCGAGGTCGTCACGCTGCTCGGGCGCAACGGCGCCGGGCGCACCAGCACGCTGCGCGCGATCATGGGCCTGACTGGCAGCCGCCAGGGCTCGATCCGCATTCGCGGGCAGGAGGCCATCGCGCTGCCGACGCACCGCATCGCGCGGCTCGGCATCGGCTACTGCCCGGAAGAGCGCGGCATCTTCTCGAGCCTGTCGGCCGAGGAGAACCTGCTGCTGCCGCCGAAGCTCGCCGACGGCGGCATGGCGGTCGACGCGATCTACGCGATGTTCCCGAACCTGCAGGAGCGCGCCGGCAGCCAGGGCACGCGGCTGTCGGGCGGCGAGCAGCAGATGCTGGCCGTCGCGCGCATCCTGCGCACCGGCGCGAAGCTGCTGCTGCTCGACGAGATCTCCGAGGGCCTGGCTCCGGTCATCGTGCAGAAGCTCGCCGAGATGGTGGTGCTGCTGCGCCGCCAGGGCTACACGATCGTGATGGTGGAGCAGAACTTCCGCTTCGCCGCGCCGCTGGCCGACCGCTTCCTCGTGATGGAGCACGGCCAGATCATTCAAGAGTTCACCCAGGCCGAGTTGCCTGACCGCCTGGCCCAGCTCCACGAGTACCTGGGCGTCTGACTTCAAGCATCCACCACAAGGAGACCTCAATGAAACTGAGACACATCGCCGCCGCCTGCTCGCTCGTCGCCACCGCCGCCGCCGTGCCCGTGCACGCGCAGGTCTCGGGCGACGTGATCCGCATCGGCTTCATCACCGACATGTCCGGCCTGTACTCCGACATCGACGGCCCGGCCGGCGTCGAGGCGATCAAGATGGCGATCGCCGACGCCGGCGGCATGGTCAACGGCAAGAAGGTCGAGCTGGTCGTGGCCGACCACCAGAACAAGGCCGACGTGGCCGCCGCGAAGGCGCGCGAATGGTTCGACACGCAGGGCGTCGACATGCTGATCGGCGGCACCAACTCCGGCACCAGCCTGGCGATGGCCAAGGTGGCGCTCGAGAAGAAGAAGCCGTTCATCGCGGTCGGTGCCGGCAGCTCGGCACTGACCAACGAGCAGTGCAGCCCGTACACCATCCACTGGGCCTACGACACGATGGCGCTGGCCAAGGGCACCGGCGGCGCGGTGGTGCGTGCCGGCGGCAAGAGCTGGTACTTCCTGTCGGCCGACTATGCGTTCGGCCAGGCGCTGCAGAACGACACCACCAACGTCGTGAAGGCCGCGGGCGGCTCGGTGGTCGGCCAGGTCAAGCATCCGCTGTCGGCCAGCGATTTCTCGTCCTTCCTGCTGCAGGCGCAATCGAGCAAGGCGCAGATCCTGGGCTTGGCGAACGCCGGCGGCGACACCATCAACGCGATCAAGGCGGCCAACGAGTTCGGCGTCACGAAGACGATGAAGCTGGCCGGGCTGCTGGTGTTCATCAACGACATCCACTCGCTGGGCCTGAAGACGACGCAGGGCATGTACCTGACCGACAGCTGGTACTGGAACAAGGATGCCGAGACGCGCGCCTGGAGCCGCAAGTTCTTCGAGAAGGTCAAGCGCATGCCGTCGTCGCTGCAGGCGGCCGACTACTCGGTGACGGCCAACTACCTGGCGGCCGTCAAGGCGACCGGCACCGACGATGGCGACAAGGTGCTCGCGCAGCTGCACAAGGCCAAGGTCAACGACATGTTCGCGAAGAACGGCACGGTGCGCGAGGACGGCCGCATGGTGCACGACATGTACCTGATGCAGGTCAAGACGCCCGACAAGTCGACCGAGCCGTGGGACTACTACAACGTGGTCGAGACGATCAAGGGCGACGCGGCGTTCACGACCAAGGCCGAGAGCAAGTGCGCCAGCTGGAAGTGATGTGACCCCCGTTCGGCCGCTCACCCCCGTTCGCCCTGAGCAGGGACTGAGCTTGTCGAAGGCCCGTGTCGAAGGGTTGGCGCCCAGGCACGAAGGCTTCGACAGGCTCAGCCCGACCCTTCGACAGGCTCAGGATGATCGGGCCCTTCGACGGGCTCAGGGCGAACGGAATTCTTGAGACGCACCCCATGACAGAAATCTTCGGCATCCCCTTGCAGGCCTTCGCCGGCCAGCTGCTGCTCGGCCTCGTCAACGGCTCGTTCTACGCGATGCTGAGCCTGGGCCTGGCGGTGATCTTCGGCCTGCTGGGCATCGTCAACTTCGCCCATGGCGCGCTCTACATGGTCGGCGCCTACGTGGCCTGGTTCTCGATGGAGAAATGGGGCCTCGGCTACTGGGGCGCGCTGGTGCTCGCGCCGGTGATCGTCGGCGCGCTCGGCGTCGTCATCGAGCGCACGCTGCTGAAGCACCTGTACAAGCTCGACCCGCTGTACGGCCTGCTGCTGACCTTCGGCCTCGCGCTGATCGCCGAAGGCCTGTTCCGCGACCAGTTCGGCGTCTCCGGCCAGCAGGTCAACGTGCCCGACGCGCTGCAGGGCGCGACGAACCTCGGCTTCATGGTGCTGCCGAACTACCGCGCCTGGGTCGTGGTGGCGTCGCTCACGGTGTGCCTGGGCACCTGGTTCCTGATCGAGAAGACGCGGCTCGGCGCCACGCTGCGCGCCGGCACCGAGAACCCGGCGCTGGTGCAGGCCTTCGGCATCAACGTGCCGCGCATGGTGATGTTCACCTACGCCGGCGGCGCGGCACTGGCGGCGCTGGCCGGCGTGCTGGCGGCGCCGGTGATCCAGGTCACGCCGCTGATGGGCAGCAACCTGATCATCGTGGTGTTCGCGGTGGTGGTGATCGGCGGCATGGGGTCCATCCTCGGCTCGATCCTCACCGGGCTGATGCTCGGCCTGGTCGAGGGCCTGACCAAGGTGTTCTACCCCGAGGCCTCGAACATCGTGGTGTTCGTGATCATGGCGATCGTGCTGGTGATCCGCCCGGCCGGCCTGTTCGGCAAGGAGAAGTGAGCGTGGTGTCCACCCCGACCAAGAACGACGCCTTCCAGCGCAAATCCGTCATCGCCTGGGGCGTGCTGCTGGCGCTGCTGGTGATCGCGCCCTTCATCGGCATCTACCCGGTGTTCATGATGAAGGCGCTGTGCTTCGCGATCTTCGCGTGCGCCTTCAACCTGCTGCTCGGCTTCACCGGGCTGCTGTCGTTCGGGCATGCGGCCTTCATGGGCGCGGCGGCCTACATCACCGGCTGGCTGGTGCGCAGCGCCGGCTGGACGCCGGAGCTCGGCATCGTCGCCGGCACGCTGGTGGCCGCGGCGCTCGGGCTGGTGGTCGGGCTGATCGCGATCCGCCGCCAGGGCATCTACTTCGCGATGATCACGCTCGCGATGGCGCAGATGGTCTATTTCGTCTGCCTGCAGGCGCCGTTCACCGGCGGCGAGGACGGGCTGCAGGGCGTGCCGCGCGGCAAGCTGTTCGGCCTGATCCCGATGGCCAACGACCTCGCGATGTACTTCTTCGTGCTCGCGGTGTTCGTCGCGGTGTTCGTGCTGATCCTGCGCATCGTGCATTCGCCGTACGGCCAGGTGCTGAAGGCGATCCGCGAGAACGAGCCGCGCGCGATCTCGCTCGGCTACGACGTCGACCGCTACAAGCTGCTGGCCTTCGTGCTGTCGACCGGCATCGCCGGGCTGGCCGGGGCGATGAAGACCTTCGTGCTCGGCTTCGCGACGCTGTCGGACGTGCACTGGTCGCTGTCGGGCGAGGTGATCCTGATGACGCTGCTCGGTGGCATGGGCACGTTTGCCGGGCCGGTGCTGGGCGCGTTCACGATCATCGGGTTGCAGGACTACCTGGCCGACCGCGTCGGCTCGTGGGTCACCGTGATCATCGGCGTGATCTTCGTGGTGTGCGTGATCGCGTTCCGGCGTGGGTTCGTCGGCGAGTTGATCGCCTGGCAGAAGCGCAAGAGCGGCTGACCCGTTCCGTTCGGGCTGAGCTTGTCGAAGCTCCGGTTCGATGCGAGCAGGCCCTTCGACAGGCTCAGGTCCTTCGACAAGCTCAGGATGATCGGGCCCTTCGACAGGCTCAGGGCGAACGGGTTCTTCAGCGGCGCAAGGGCAGCAGGCTCTGCTTCAGTTGCCGCAGCACGAAGCTCGATTTGCTGTGCCGGATTCCCGGGATCTTGTAGAGCCGTTCGCGCAGCAGCCGCTCGTAGTCGCGCGTGTCGCTGACGGCGATGCGCACGTAGTAGTCGTAGTCGCCCGACACCAGGAAGGCCTCCAGCACCTCGGGGATCGCCTCCAGCGCGCGGCCGAACTCGAACAGCGCCTCGTCGGAGTGGCTGTCCAGCGTGACCTGCACGATCACCGTGTCGGGCAACCCGACCTCCGCCGGGTTCACGCGCACCGAATAGCCCTCGATCACGCCGGCCTGCTCCAGCCGCTTGATGCGGCTCCAGCACGGCGAACTGGTCAGCCCGACCTGCGCGCCGAGCTCGCCCATGCTGATGCGGGCGTCGCGCTGCAGCGCTTCGAGGATGGCGATGTCGAACTTGTCGAGCTGCATGCTGTGACCTTGTGAAGGCGCAGGAGAATTTGCCGCCGGCATCGTAACCCGCCGAAGTTTCAGCAGCCTTTGCTGCGCCTCGCACGAGAAACTTCCGGGCATGAACGCACCCCTCGCCGTCCGATGCCTGCAGCCCGCCGCCCCTACCGAGCGAGCGCCCGACGGCGCCGACCTGCTGATCGCGACGCTGCTCGCGCACGGCGTCGACACCGTGTTCGGCTACCCCGGCGGCGCGGTGCTGCCGCTGTACGACGCGTTGCACCGCGAGCCGCGGCTGCGCCACATCCTCGTGCGGCACGAGCAGGCGGCGGTGCATGCGGCGCAGGGGTATGCGCGCAGCACCGGCCGCATCGGCGTGGTGTTCGTGACCTCGGGGCCCGGCATGAGCAACACCACCACCGGCCTGCTCGACGCGCTGTGCGATTCGGTGCCGGTGCTGTGCATCAGCGGCCAGGTCGCGACGACGGCGATCGGCACCGACGCGTTCCAGGAGTGCGACGCGCTCGGCATCTCGCGGCCGGTGACGAAGTGGAACGCGCAGGCGCGCAGCGCCGCGCAGCTGGGGCCGCTGCTGCGCAAGGCGCTGGCGGTGGCCGCCGGCGGCCGGCCGGGGCCGGTGCTGCTGGACGTGCCGAAGGATGTGCAGCTCGCGCCGCAGGTGCCGATCACCGACGGCGCGACGGGCGCCTTCACGCTGCCGCGACCGGCCAGGCCGAACGCGTCGCTGCGCCGCGCCGTCGACGCATTGCGCGAGGCCCGCCGGCCGGTGTTCTATGGCGGTGGCGGCCTGATCAACGCCGGCCCCGCCGCCTGCGCGGCGTTCGCCGAGCTGGTGCATCGCTGCCACACGCCGTGCACGCTGACGCTGATGGGCCTGGGCGCCTTCCCGGCATCCAGCCCGCAGTTCCTCGGCATGCTGGGGATGCACGGCACGCTGGAGGCCAACCTCGCGATGCACGAGGCCGACCTGGTGGTGTGCGTCGGCGCGCGCTTCGACGACCGCGTCACCGGGCGGCTCGACGGCTTCTGCCCCGGGGCGCGCTTCATCCACGTCGACATCGACGCGACCTCGATCAACAAGGTCGTGAAGACCCAGGTGCCGCTGGTCGGCGACTGCGGCTGGCTGCTGCAGTCGCTGCTGGAGATGCTCGGCCCGCAGCCCCTCGACCCGCGCCGGCTCGACGCGTGGTGGGCACGCATCGACGGCTGGCGCGCGCAGCGTTCGCTGGCCTTCGACGACACGCCCGGGCAGATCGCGCCGCAGGCGCTGCTGGTGCGGCTGCAGTCGGCGCTCGAGGGCCGCGACGCGATCGTCTCGACCGATGTCGGCCAGCACCAGATGTGGGCTGCGCAGCACCTGCGCTTCGACGCGCCGCGGCGCTGGCTCACGTCGGGCGGGGCCGGCACGATGGGCTACGGGCTGCCGGCGGCGATCGGCGCGCAGGTCGCGCACCCCGGCCGGCTGGTGGTCTGCGTCAGCGGCGACGCGTCGATCCTGATGAACATCCAGGAGATGGCGACGGCCGTGCAGGCCGGTGCGCCGGTCAAGGTGGTGCTGCTGAACAACGGTCACATGGGCATGGTGCGGCAGTGGCAGCAGCTGGTGCACGGCGAGCGCTACAGCCACAGTGCGCTCGACGTGCAGCCGGATTTCGTCGCGCTCGCGAAGGCCTTCGGCTGGGGTGCGCGCCGCGTCGATCAGCGCAGCGAGCTCGACGATGCGCTGGCCGAATGCCTCGCGAGCGATGGGGCGTTCTTCCTCGACGTGGTGGTGGCACCCGAAGAGAACTGCTGGCCGATGATCCCGGCCGGTCGCGCGCACCACGAGGTGCTGCTCGGCCCGCAGGCTCAGGCGGCGTGGATCGGAATGCTGCCCGCCGGCAGCGCGCGGGCGCGCAGCTGACCGCAGCCGCCTTCCACCTCCTGCCCCGCCGACTGCCGCAGCGTGGTCAACACACCGCGACCGTGCAGCGTGCGCGCGATCGCCTCGGCGCGCTCCGCGCTCGGCCGGCGGAAGTCGAGCCCTTCGTTGGTGTTGTACGGGATCATGTTCATGATCGCGTACTTGCCGCGCAGCAGCCGCACGATGCCGTCGATCTCGTCGTCGCCGTCGTTGATGCCGTCGAGCAGCGTCCACTGGTACTGGATCGGGTAGCCGGTCGAGCGTGCGTAGCGCTCTCCGAGCTCGACCAGTTCGTCGGGCGCGATGCGCGGCGCGCGCGGCAGCAATTGCTCGCGCAGCGCCGCCTTGGTGGTGTGCAGCGACAGCGCCAGCGCCGGCTTCACCGGGCTTTCGGGCAGGCGCTCGAACACGCGCGGGTCGCCGACCGTCGAGAACACCAGGCTCTTGTGGCCGATGCCACCGGCGGTGCCGAGCAGCTCGATCGCTTCCATCACGTTGTCGAGGTTGTGGGCCGGCTCGCCCATGCCCATGAACACCACCTTCTTCACCGGCCGGCGCGCGCGGGCCAGCGCCACCTGCGCGACGATCTCGGCGCTGCCGACCTGGCGCAGCAGCCCGTCGCGGCCGGTCATGCAGAACACGCAGCCGACCGCGCAGCCGACCTGGGTCGACACGCACAGGCCGTCGCGCGGCAGCAGCACGCTCTCGACGGTCTGGCCGTCCGGCAGCTCGACCAGCAGGCGGGCCGAGCCGTCATCGGCCGGGTGCTCGGAGCGCAGGCGCGCCAGGCCGTCGAGCTGCTGCATCAGCGCCGGCAGGGCCTCGCGCAGCGCGAGCGGCAGGAAATCCTCCGGGCGGCGCTTGCCGGCGTCCTGCGGCAGCGCGCGCGACCACTGGCGCAGCACGCGTTCCTCGTGAACGGGCTTGGCGCCGTGCTCGCGAAGCTGCTGGCGGAGGGTGGCGATGCGCATGGGGGTCGGCGGAGGGCGCCACAGTCTAACGGCCCGCGTTGCGCGACACTCCTGCCTTCGCCCCCAACCGCCCAGACGTACGCCATGACGTTGCCCGCCACGCCCACGCCCCGCTTCGACATCTTCTACAAGTACGACGCCCTGACCCGGCTGCTGTTCGACTACGCCGACGCCCACCCCGACCTGGTGCAGGTGCGCTCGATCGGCAAGAGCCACGAGGGCCGCGACATCTGGCTCGCGACCGTCACCAACACCGCGACCGGCCCCGACACCGACAAGCCGGCGTTCTGGGCCGATGGCAACATCCACGCCGCCGAACTCACCGCCAGCACGACCTGCCTGTACTACCTGCACCACCTGGTGACGCAGTACGGCCGCGATGACGAGACCGGCCGCCAGGTCACGCAGCTGCTCGACACCCGCGCGATCTACCTGTGCCCGCGCATCAACCCCGATGGCGCCGAGCTGGCGCTGGCCGACCGGCCGCGCCACATCCGCTCGTCGACGCGCAGCTACCCATTCGACGAGGAGCCGGTCGAGGGCTTGACGCTGGAAGACGTCGACGGCGACGGCCGCATGCTGACGATGCGCATCCCCGATCCGCACGGCACCTACAAGAAGTGCCCGCAGGACGAGCGGCTGATGGTGCCGCGCGAGCCCGGCGAGTTCGGCGGCGAGTACTACCGGCTGATGCCCGAGGGCCTGCTGAAGAACTACGACGGGCTGACCGTCAACGTGAACCGCGACCAGGAGGGGCTGGACCTGAACCGCAACTTCCCGTCGGCCTGGCGCCAGGAGTTCGAGCAGGTCGGCGCCGGCCCGTACCCCGCGAGCGAGCCCGAGGTGCGGGCGATGGTCGAGTTCATCCTGAAGCACCCGAACATCGGCGCGGCGATCAGCTACCACACGCACAGCGGCGTGATCCTGCGGCCGATGGGCACGCAGAGCGACGACGACATGATCCCGGAGGACCTGTGGTCGTACAAGCGCTTCAGCGCGCTCGGCGAGAAGCTGACCGGCTATCCGGCGATCAGCATCTGGCACGACTTCAAGTACCACCCGAAGGAGGTCATCACCGGCACGCAGGACTGGGTGTACGAGCACCTCGGGGCGCTGTTCTGGGTGGTGGAGCTGTGGTCGCCGAACAAGGAGGCCGGCATCACCGGCTACAAGTGGATCGACTGGTTCCGCGACCACCCGGTGGAAGACGACCTGAAGCTGCTGAAGTGGAGCGACGAGCAGTGCGGCGGCCAGGCCCACGTCGCGTGGACGCCCTTCCACCATCCGCAGCTCGGCGCGGTCGAGATCGGCGGCTGGGACAAGATGAATTTCTGGCGCAACCCGCCGCCCGAACTGCGCGAGCGCGAGGCGGCGCGCTTCCCGGCGTGGATGAACCAGATCGCGCTGAGCCTGCCCCGGCTCGAACTGCTGCGCACCGAGGTGCGCGCGCTCGGCCCCGACACCTGGCGCGTGCGCCTCGCGGTGTGCAACAGCGGCTACCTGCCCGCCTATGTGAGCAAGCGGGCGCTGGCGCGCAAGACGGTGCGCGGCACGATGTTCGAGATCCACCTGCCGGCGGGCGATGCGACGGTGTCGTTGGTCAGCGGCAAGGAGCGCATCGAAGGCCCGCAGCTCGAAGGCCACGGGCCGAAGAGCACGCTGCAGGCCTTCCTGCCGACGCGCGAGGTGACGGCCGATCGGGCGGTGGCGGAATGGGTGGTGCGCGCACCGAAGGGCACGCGGCTGGCACTGAGTGCCCGCGCCGACCGCGCGGGCGCCGTCAAGACCGAGGTCGTGCTCGACTAGGCCTGGCGTTCAGAAGTGGTACTCCGCCTTCAACGAAGGCGCCGACACCTTGGTGCCCGCCAGCGATGACGGGTTGCCGAACTTGTTCTTGATGTACTGGTAGCCGAAGCCCGCATAGAAGGTCTTCGGCGTGCCGGCAGCCGAGCCCACGTCCCACAGCAGGCCCATCTCGGTCCAGGTCTCGGCCGCGGTGTCGCCGCCGAAGCCGTCCTTGCCCTTCTCGCCGGTCCAGGTGCCCCAGCCCTTGAACACCGCCGGCAGCCCGGCGTTGAAATCGAAGCTCCACACCGTCGCGAGGCGCGGTGCCGCATCGAAGTTCACATGCGTGCCGGCGATCGAGTTGTTGTTGTTCTCCTTGTAGTACAGCAGCCCGAGCGTCAGCAGGCCCGGCACGTCGAACTCCACCTTCGGGCCGGCGATGTACTTCGTGAGCCCGGCGCCGAAGGCATCGTTCTTCGAGTTGAAGTCGAAGCCGAACTGGAAGCCGACGTCGCGGATCGGGCCGAACTTCATCGGCTTGCCGCTGACCTTGCCGAAGCTCACCGTGTTGCTGTAGGTGACGTAGACCTCGTGCGCACCGCGGTCGCTGTTGTTGGCGGCGTTGTTCTCGTCGGAGGCCAGCATGTCGACCGCGAAGAAGTTGACGCCGTACTTGTAGCCGCCGACGTACTGCAGCGTCGCCACCTTCTTCTTCACGTCCGCGTCGCTGCCGGGTTCCTTGAACTTGGTGCCGTAGGTGAAGCCGATGAAGGCATCGCTCCATTCGGCGGCCTGGGCGGCGGCGGCGCAGGCGGCCAGCGCGGCACAGGCCGCGAACTTCGACAGGGTGCGTGTACGCATGGGGAATCCTTCGGGATGGGTTGTGGTGATGCGGCGGAACAGGCCGGCACCGCCTCGACGCATGCCCCGGCTTGGCGCACGCGATCCCGATGGGTACCGGCTTGTATGCAAGTCAGCAAACCCCATGCCACCGATGGGGCCTCCCGGCCCCGGCTCGCGATCAGCCCAGTTCGTCGCTCGACGCGCTGCGCGGCAGGATCGGCGCCTCGCTCATCGCCTGGCGCCACACCCTCTTCGGCAGGAAGGTGCGCAGCTGTTCGACGGCCTTGTCGAGCAGCTGCGGGTGCAGCTCATGGCCGATGCCGGGCAGCACGTCGGCGGTGACGTCGCCGCCGAGCGCGACCAGCCGCTCGGCCGAATCGATCGCCGGGCCGCAGGGCAGCACGCGGTCGGCCATGCCGTGGAACAGGTGCACGGTGGTGTCCTCGGGCGCATGCCCGGGCGCGGTCGCGTGGCGGCCGCTGAAGGCCAGCACGCGCCCGGCCAGCGCCGGCTCGGCCTGCACCGCCTCGAGCGCCATGATCGCGCCCTGCGAGAAGCCGCACAGCGCGGTGCACGGCCACGACATGTTCAGCTGCTGCTGCACGCTGCGCACCGTGGCGATGAAGCGCGGCAGCGCCTCGGCGACGCGCTGCGGGCGGTTGTCTTCGGTGATGCCCTGGATCGAGAACCACTGCCAGCCGCTGCCGCCGCCCGGCACGCCGTCGAACGGATGCGGTGCATCGAGGCAGACCACGGCCGCCTGCGGGTACTCGGCGACCAGGCGCTGCGCCAGCGGTTCCATGTGGGACGCGTTGGCGCCGACGCCATGGAACAGCAGGAACAACAACTGGGGCGCGCCATCGGCGGGCAGGTGGGCAAGGGCGGTGGCAGGCATGGCAGGGTTCTCCGATCGACCCGACAGTGTGCCGCCGCCGCAGCGCCCGAACGCGCAAGCGCTTTGAACGCAGCGTTCAGGCTGCGACCATGCAATCTCTACCAGGTCAGCGAGCAACTGCCTGAAGGGCCATCCAGATGGAAGACAGCCTGTTTGATGATGTCCATCCCGATGATTCCTGCGAAGACCTCGGCCCCGAAGTGGCCGGGCTTGACGGTGGCAACCGGGACCAGGCTGTGAATCCAACTGCCGCCCTGGCTGTCCTGCAGCTTCAATGACAGGTCATACCGCCAACCTGCCGCTGAAATCTGGGTTCCGGATCCAACGATGACCGGATTGTTCTTCGGCAATCTCCAGTTGGCGACAAGGCCCTCGTCGATGACGCAGAACGTCGCGCCGGTGTCCACGAGAAACAGCTGCTTCGTGGAGGGAACGAGGTGAGGCGCGTTGTTGGCGAAGACTTGCTGAAAAACAAGACTGGGCTTGACCTCCACTTCGATCAGAGGCCGATCTTGAACGATTTGAAAGCTCAGGCGGCTCGACATGCCATGTGGATGTCGGCACGCTCGGGGATTGGCGCAATCTTTTGAAGGAGGTACTGCGCACCGTCGGAAGGGAAGCTCCGATAGCCGAAGCTCAACGCCGCTTCATACGTCTCGAAGACCTGGACGATCTCGCCCGAAGCGATGATGACGTACTGGTCTTTCGATTCGTCCAGCAATTTCGGGAGCCGGGTCCTGAAGACTTCCAGATTGAGTTGGAACTCTGCATCGTCTCTTTTCATGAAGCCTCCGAACAGGCGCGGGTGGTTCCGCCGTTTATCGGGGAAACCGCAAGGGAACGCAAGTTTTTCAGAACCGCACCCGCAGGCCCGCCGCGACGCTGGTGCCGCTGTCCACATTCGTCAGCCGGTCGCTCATCACCACCGCATACGCATCGGTCAGCTTCGACAGCGCATGGTCGTAGCCGAGCGTGACGGTGCGGTTCTTGACCTCGCCCGGGTTCAGATCGGCATTCGCCTGGCCGTACTGCGCGACCACCTTGCCGAGCGCGCCCACCGGGACCGCGAGCCCGAGTCCGTAGATGTTCGACCGGGTTTCGACCGTCGCCCGCGTCTTCACGCGCGTCGCCTGTGCATACAGCTTCGCGAGGCCGAAATCGTACGAACCGCCGAGCTGCAGCGTGTCCTGGCGGTCGAAGCCGACCGGCGCCGCGACCAGCCCGTTCTTGACCTGCTGGTACGCGATCGTCGCGCCCCAGGTCGGCGTCAGCAGCACCCAGTTGCCGCCGAGGTTGCGGCCGGTCGCGCCGGGCGCGCCTTCGCCCAGGTTGCCGATCAGGCCGACGTTGTAGCCCTCGGCGCTCGAGGTGTTGTAGAGCAGCGAGTTGTTCCAGGTGACGTCGCCCTGGAAGGCCAGTCCGGTGCTCGGCGCGAAGACCTGGCGGATGCTCGGCGAGAAACCGAACGAATCGCCGATCGCATTGAACGACAGCGTCGAGACGAACAGCGGCGTGGTGTTGCGGCCGAGCGTGCTGGTGCCGAAATCGCCCTGGAAGCCGACGTAGGCGTTGCGTCCCCAGAAGGGATCGGCCGCATTGCGCCCCACCGAGCCGGTGTCGGCCCGCAGGTAATGCTCCAGCGCGAACTTCACCTTCAGCGTGCCGCCGAGGTCTTCGGTGCCCTTGAAGCCGAGGAAGCTGGTGGTCAGCTTGCCGCTCTCGGCGCGCAGCGTGCGCTGGGCGCCAGCATCCTGGAAGCGGCCGGCCGACATGTCGACCAGCCCGTACAGCGTGACCGACGAGGCCGACGGCGTCGAGGAGGCCGATTGCGCCCAGGCGGCTGAAGACAGCGTGATGGCGGAGACCGCGGCAGCGGCCAGGCAGGACAGACGACGGTTCATGCAGCGGAACTCCGGCAGGCGGTGGAAAGGACGAAAAGGGCGTCAGGATAAACCCGGACGCGCGTGCGCCCGGTCACACCCCGTTTCGTTGACGCCACAACGGCGGCCCCGCGCCCGGCCCAGAATGGGGACCGACACCGGAGTGACCCGACCCATGGATTTGACCGTCAACGGCCAGACCTTGCCGCTGCCGCCCGACGCGGTGGAACCCGACATGCCCCTGCTGTGGGTGCTGCGCGACGTGCTGATGCTGACCGGCACCAAGTTCGGCTGCGGCGTCGCGGCCTGCGGCGCCTGCACGGTGCACGTCGACGGGCAAGCGGCGCGCTCGTGCGTGACGCCGCTGTCGGCCGTGCAGGGCAAGCCGGTGCGCACCATCGAGGCGCTCGGCGCCCCCGGCCAGCCGCACGCGCTGCAGCAGGCGTGGATCGCGCACCAGGTGCCGCAATGCGGCTATTGCCAGAGCGGCATGCTGATGGCCGCGGCCGACCTGCTGGCGAAGAACCCGTCGCCCACCGATGCCGACATCGACGCGGCGATCACCAACCTGTGCCGTTGCGGCACCTACCCGCGCATCCGCGAGGCGATCAAGGGCGCCGCAGCCGTGCTGCGCGGCGAGCCGCACCGGTCCGACCGCTCGAACGAGGCGCGCGCATGAGCCCGTCGATCGGACGCCGCAGCCTGCTGCTGAGCGCGCTGGCCGGCGGCGGCGCGCTGCTGGTCGGCTGGAGCGCGCTGCCGCCGCGCAGCCGCACCGGCACCTCCGACCCGCTGCCGGCCGCCGACGGCAGCGTGACGCTGAACGGCTGGATCCGCATCGAGCCCGACGGCCTCGTGCAGCTCGCGATGAACCGCAGCGAGATGGGCCAGGGCGTGCACACCGCGCTCGCGATGCTGGTGGCCGACGAGATGGACACGCCGCTGTCGCGCGTGAAGCTGGTGCAGGCGGCGCCGCAATCGCTGTACGGCAACGTCGCGATGTTCGTCGGCGCGCTGCCTTTCCACCCCGACGACACCGAGCCCGGCCGCGAGACCACGACCGTCAAGGCCGGCCAGTGGATGGTCAGCAAATTCGCGCGCGAACTGGGCGTCAGCGTGACCGGCGGCTCGTCGAGCATCGCCGACGCGTGGGACGTGCTGCGGCTGGCCGCGGCCACCGCGCGGGCGCAGCTGCTGGGCGCCGCATCGCTGCAATGGAAACTGCCGCGCGCGGAACTGCAGGTGCATGGCGGCATCGTCAGCCATGTGTCGGGCCCGCATGCGCACTTCGGCGAGCTCGCGAAGCTGGCCGCGGCCACGCCGATCGGCGATGTGCGCACCAAGGACCCGAAGGACTGGACGCTGATCGGCACGGCCGCGCCGCGCACCGACCTGGCGGCCAAGGTGAACGGCAGCGCGCGCTTCGGCCTCGACACCCGCGAACCGGGCCAGCTGTACGCGGTGGTGCGCCACTGCCCGATGCTCGGCGGCAGCCCGCAGCGCGTGAAGGTCGACGCGGCGATGCAGCTGCCCGGCGTGCAGCGCGTGGTGCGGCTCGGGCCGTATGCCGGCTCGACCGCCGCGGTGGCCGTGGTCGGCCGCAGCACCTGGCATGCGCGGCGCGGCGCGCAGGCGCTGGAGATCGACTGGGCCCCGCCGCCGGCCGGCGCGGCCGACACGAAGCGCATCGACGAGGCGCTGGAGCAGGCCGCGCGCGCGGCGGCGCAGGCCGATGGCGGCTTCGCGTTCCACACCCGCGGCGACGTGAAGCAGGCGCGCGCCGGCGCCGCGCGGCAGATCGAGTCGCTGTACCGCGCACCCTACCTGGCGCATGCGCCGATGGAGCCGATCAACTGCACCGCGCGCGTGCACGACGGCGGCGTCGAGCTGTGGGTGCCGACGCAGGTGCCCGACATGGCGCGCGCGATCGCGGCCCGCGTGGCCGGCGTGCCGCTGGAGGCGGTGACGCTGCACGTCACCTACCTGGGCGGCGGCTTCGGGCGGCGGCTCGACGTCGATTTCGTCGCGCAGGCGGTGCGCATCGCGATCGAATGCGGCGGGCACCCGGTGCAGCTGGTGTGGCCGCGCGAAGAAGACATCGCCCACGATTTCTACCGGCCGGCCGGCGTCGCGCTGATGCAGGCGAGCCTGGACGGCAAGGGCATGGTCTCGGGGCTGACGATCACCGCGGCCGGGGATGCGATCACGCCGCGCTGGATCGAGCGCGTGCTGCCGTCGCTGGCGGGCCCGGTCGACACGCCCGACAAGAGCGCGGCCGAAGGCCTGTACGACCTGCCGTACGGCATCTCGCACCAGCGCATCGCGCAGGTCGCGACGCACAGCGCCGTGCCGGTCGGCTACTGGCGCTCGGTCGGGCATTCGCACCATGCGTTCTTCAGCGAATGCTTCATCGACGAGCTGGCCGAGGCGGCCGGACAGGACCCGGTGGCGTTCCGGCTCGGGCTGCTGGGCGACATGCCCCGGCATGCCGCGGTGCTGAAGCTCGCGGCCGCGAAGGCCGGCTGGGGCCGGCCGCTGCCGGTGGGCCAGGCGCGCGGCGTGGCACTGCACGAGAGCTTCGGCAGCATCGTCGCGCAGGTGATGGAGGTGTCGCTGGTCGATGGCCGGCCGCGCATCCACCGCGTGGTCTGCGCGGCCGACATCGGCACCGTCGTGAACCCCGGCATCGTCGCGCAGCAGATGGAGAGCGCGGTGATCTTCGGGCTGTCGGCGGCGCTGCACGGCCGCATCGACATCGACGGCGGCGCGGTCAGGCAGCGCAACTTTCCGGACTACAAGGTGCTGACGCTGGCCGACTGCCCGCACATCGAGACGCACCTGGTGCCGAGCGCCCGCGCGCCCGGCGGGATGGGCGAGCCCGGCACGCCGCCGGCGGCGCCGGCACTGGCGAACGCGCTGTATGCGCTGACCGGCAAGCGGCAACGAGCCTTGCCGCTCTCGTAGGGCTACGGGCGCTGCTCTGTCTGGGCCACGGCCCGCAGCAGCGCCTGTCGCAGCCGGTGCGCATCGATCGGCTTCGTCAGGAACTCGTTCATCCCCGCGGCCAGCGCCTGGTCGCGCTCCGACACCAGCGCCGCCGCCGTCAGCGCGATGATCGGCAGTTCGTCGGCCGGGTGCTGCTCGCGCAGCTTGCGGGCCGCCTCGTGGCCGCTCAGCCGCGGCATCTGCACGTCCATCAGCACCGCGTCGAACAGCCGGCCTTCGTCGACCGAGCGCCGCACCGCCACCAGCGCCTCCAGCCCGTCGACCGCCTGCACCACGTCGATGCCCCACTGCTCCAGCATCGCGACGCCGATCATCATGTTGACCGGGTTGTCCTCCACCATCAGCACGTGCGCGCCGGCCAGCGACGCGACGTCGAGCGATTCCGCATCGGTGCCGACCTCGTGCGCCGGCGTCGCCGGCAGCGGCAGTTCGGCCCAGAAGCGGCTGCCGCGGCCCACCGCGCTGTCGACACCGACCTGCCCGCCCATCAGCGTCGCCAGCTCCTTGCAGATCGACAGGCCGAGGCCGGTGCCGCCGAAGCGCCGCGTCGTCGACGAGTCGGCCTGCGTGAACGGCTGGAACAGCCGCTGCTGCGTCGCGTCGTCGATGCCCGGGCCGGTGTCGAGCACCGCGAGCCGCACCCGCCCGTCCGCGCCGAGCGCCGCCTCCAGCGTCACCTGGCCGCGCTCGGTGAACTTGATGCCGTTGGTCAGGTAGTTGCTGAGGATCTGCCGCACCCGCACCGGGTCGCCGAGCACCGTGCCCGGCACCTCCGGCGTCATCGCCAGGCGCAGCGACAGCCCGCGCGCCTGCGCCAGCGACTGGTACGCGCGGTGCACCGCCACCAGCAGCCCGCGCAGGTCGAAGGCCACCGCCTCGACGCTGAGCTTGCCGGCCTCGATCTTCGACAGGTCGAGGATGTCGGAGATGATGCTCGCCAGGTTTTGCGCGCTGTCCTGGATCTGCGCCAGATACTGGTCGCGGCGCGGCGCGTCGAGCCCCGGGCGCATCGCCAGCCGCGCCAGGCCCAGCAACCCGTTCAGCGGCGTGCGGATCTCGTGGCTGGTGTTCGCGAGGAAGGCGCTCTTGGCCTGGTTGGCCGCCTCGGCCACGTCGCGCGCATGGGCCAGCGCCTGCTCGAACGCGCGCCGCTCGGTCACGTCCTCGGCGATCCAGATCGTGCCGCCCTGGCTCGGGTGCGACGGGTCCACCGCCTGCGCGAGCAGGCGGCACAGGAAGCTGCTGCCGTCGCCGCGCCGCATCATGCGTTCGACCTCCACCGGCTCGCCCTGCGCCAGCCGCGGCCCGACCAGCGCGCCCATCTCGGCATAGGCCGCCTCGTCGCTCCACACCACCTGCCCCGGCTGGCCGATCAGCGCGCCGGGCGGCCAGCGGAACATCGCCTCGAAGCAGGGGTTGGCCTGCATGAAGCGGCGCTCGCGCGTCAGCGCGATGCCGATCGACGCGTTCTGCAGGATCGCCTCGTGCTGCAGCCGCACGCGCTCGGTCTCGGTGACGTCGCGGCCGTTCAGCACCAGGTAGTCCTGGTCGTCCATCCGGAAGCGTGCCGCCGACAGCAGCAGCGACACCACCGTGCCGTCGCGCCGCACGAAAGTCGCCGGCAGGTCGGTCACCAGGCCGCCGCGGGCCAGGCCTGCGACCAGTGCCTCGCGGTCGGCCTGCCGGTGCCAGACGCCGATCTCGAGCGCGGTGCGGCCGACCACCTCGTCGCTGTGCCAGCCGGTGATGCGCGTGAAGCTCTCGTTGACCATCACGTAGCGGCCGCTCGCGACCTCGGTCAGCGTGATGCAGTCGGGGCTGGTCGCCACCAGGTGCGACAGCATCGCCTGCGAGCGCCGCAGCGCGGTCTCGGCCTGCACGCGCGCGGTGATGTCGTGGAACATCGACAGCGTGGCCGGCCCGCCCGGCGCGTTCACCCGCATGCCCGAAGCCTGCGCGCTCAGCGGCCGGCCGTCGAGCGACACCAGGTCGAAATCCGCGACGCCCAGGCCCTCGCCGACCGGCAGCGTCTCGAGCGACGCGACGCGTCGGCGCACCTGGTCGCGCGCGTCGCCTTCCGGGTAGAGCCGGGTCAGGTCGAAGCCCTTCATCGCGTCGGCCGACGCGAAGCCGAACAGGCGCGCGGCGGCGTCGTTGCTGTCGACCACGACGCCGTGGCGGTGCAGCACCAGCGCGGTCGGCGAGAGGCGGAACAGCTCGCGGTAGCGGCCCTCGCTTTCGGCGATGGCGCGCCTCGCCTCGACCTCGGCCGTGATGTCGCGGCCCAGCCCCCAGTAGCCGAGGAAGCGGCCGTCGGCATCGAAGCGCGGCCGGCCACTGACCACGCTGTGGCGCAGCTCGCCGGTTTCGCCCGGGCGGCTCGCCATCAGGTTGCTGAACGGCAGGTGGGCTTCCAGGTCGGCGCGGTGGCGCGCCAGCGTGTCGGCATCCAGCCCGATCTGTGGCATCTCCCAGGGCCGGCGGCCCAGCCGTTCCTTCGCGTCGATGCCGGAGTACTGGTTCAGCTTGTCGCTGATGTGGGTGAAGCGCAGGTCGGCGTCGAGTTCCCAGTACCAGTCGGCGGCCATCAGCAGCAGGCTGCGAAAGCGCTCCTCGCGGTCGCGCGCCTCGCCGAGCGCACGCCGCACCAGGCCGGCGATCAGCATCCCGCTGGCGGTGGCGGAACCGAAGATCAGCCAGTGCGTGACCACGCGCAACGGCAGCGGGATGCCGGCCATCGCCGTCGGCCCGGGCAGCCAGCCGGCGTGGTGGGCGGCGGCCAGGCCGGCCACGGCGGCCGCCATCGCAAGCGCCAGCACGATGCCCGAGACCGGGCTCGCGAGCACGGTCACGACGCAGATCAGCAGCCCGAGGTAGCCGAGGTTCAGCGCGTGCACGCCCTGGCCGAGGCCGATGGTGGTGATGAGGACCGCGATCGACGCGATCCAGCCCATGCCTTGCATGAGGCGCGGCAACGCGACGCGGCGCATCGCCCACAGCCCGATCGAAAAACTGAGCGCCAGCGCCAGGCAGTCGCCGACCAGCAGCGCCCGCATCGCAGGGCGCGCCGGCAAGGACGGAGAGAGGTAGATCAGCGCGCCGATCAGCGAGATCGCGATACCGGCGCCGAAGAACAGCCGGGCCACCATCCGGTCCAGGGGTTCGCTCGGCAGAAGGGGCAGGGGCGAGGAGAGCGGCACGGCGAGGGACCGCGCATCGACAAACCACCCGCGCGATGCCACGGAGTGTGGCACCGCGCTGCCGCCGATGCGGGCTGGTTTTCCCGATTCCGCCGGCATGTCGTGCAGGACTGCACGACGGCGCGGTGCTTCAGGCGGCCGGCTTGTGCGCGTTCAGCTCGACGCGCGTGGCCTGGGCGACGCGGCGGGCGGCGCTCGCGAAATCGTCGCCGTTCGACGCGTACAGCACCGCGCGCGACGAGTTGACGACAATCGGCGCCTCGGCACGCCAGCCGGCGCGCACGGTGGCGGCCGCATCGCCGCCCTGCGCGCCGACGCCCGGGATCAGCAGCGGCAGCGTCGGCGCGAGCTCGCGCACGCGGGCGATCTCGCCGGGAAAGGTGGCGCCGACCACCAGGCCGAGCTGGCCGCTGCGGTTCCAGTCGCCCTGCGCCAGCCGGGCCACGCGTTCGTAGACCAACTCGCCCCCTGTGCCATTCGCCAGCGGCTGCGCCTGCAGGTCGGAGCCGCCGGGGTTGGAGGTGCGGCACAGCAGGATCAGGCCGCGGTCGCCGTAGCGCAGCCACGGCTCGAGCGAATCGAAGCCCATGAAGGGCGACAGCGTGACCGCGTCGGCCTGGTAGCGCTCGAAGGCTTCGCGGGCGTACTGCTCGGCGGTCGGGCCGATGTCGCCGCGCTTCGCGTCGAGGATCACCGGCACCTCGGGCGCGACGCGCTTGATGTGGGCCATCAGGCGCTCCAGCTGGTCTTCGGCCCGGTGGCTGGCAAAGTAGGCGATCTGCGGCTTGAAGGCGATCACCAGGTCCTTGGTGGCATCGACGATCGCGCTGCAGAAGTCGTAGATGCGCCCGGCATCGCCCTTCCAGGCCCCGGGGAACTTCGCCGGATCGGGATCGAGGCCCACGCAGAGCAGGGAATCGTTGCGGCGTTCCGCGCGGCGCAGCTGGTCGGTGAATTTCATGGCGGGGATTTTAGGTGGCTCGCCAGGTGCGCCGCGACCGCCGCGATGCGCCGCAGGTGCCGCGACTCCGGATGCGTCAGCAGCCACAGCTGCGTTTCGCATTCGGCCAGCGGATCGCTGAGCTGCACCAGCTCGCGCCGCTGCCCGGCGCTGAACAGCGGTGCGATGCCGACGCCCAGCCCGGCGGCGGTGGCATCGATCACCGCCTGCACGCTGTTGACGCGCAGCGCCGGCTCCACCTTCGGCAGGTGCTTCTTGCGCCAGCGCACCGACGGGTGCTCGGGCAGCGCATCGTCGACGACGATCCAGCGTGCCGACGCCAGATCGACCTTCGCCCTGCTGCGACCTTTCAATCCGTACACCGCCGAGCGGATCGGCCCGAGCTCGCGACCGACCAGGTGCGGCGGGGGCTTCACGGTCGCGCGCAACGCGATGTCGGCCTCGCGTTGCGACAGGTTGACGAGCTCGTTGCGCGCGGTGATCTCCAGCCGCAGCAGCGGATGGGCCGCGACCAGGCCGGCCAGCGCCGGCAGCAGCAGCCCGCTCTGGATGGTGTCGGTGGTGCTGATGCGCACCAGCCCGCTGACCGCCCCCGCCTCGACCCGCGCCACCGCACGCGCGGCTTCCAGTTCGGCTTCGATGCGTTCGGCGTGCTGCGCCAGCTGCAGGCCCAGCTCGGTGGCGCGGTAGCCGTCGCGCGAGCGCTCGAACAGGCGCTGCCCCAGCGCCTTCTCGCTGCGCTGCACGGTGCGGAACACCGTCGAGCCGTCGACGCCGGCCAGCAGCCCGGCCGCGGCCAGGTTGCCGCCCCGCACCAGCGCCAGCAGCACCGCCAGTTCGCCGGTGCCGATCGGCCCGCCACCCGATTGCATGGATGCAGTCATCGTTTGCCGCTTCGCCTATTTCAGATGCACCGGCGCAATCCTAGAGTGACGCCACCGAAACCTCAACAGGACTTTCCCATGAAGCTCTATTTCGCCCCCGGCGCCTGCTCGCTGGCCGTTCACATCGCGCTGCGCGAAACCGGCGCCACCTTCGAGGCGCACCAGGTCGACCTCGCGACCCACACGCTGGCCGACGGCGGCGGCAACTACTTCGAGATCTCGCCGCGCGGCTACGTGCCGCTGCTGGAGTTCGACGACGGCTCGCGCCAGACCGAAGGCACGGCGCTGCTGCAGTACCTTGCCGACCTGGACCCGTCGCAGGCGCTGATCGGTGCGCCCGCCGGCCGGCGGCGCCTGGCCGTGACGCAGTGGCTGACCTTCGTCAGCACCGAACTGCACAAGACCTTCAGCCCGTGGCTGTGGCACAAGGAGACGGCCGACAGCACGAAGCGCGACGCGAAGCTCAAGCTCGCCGCGCGCTTCGCCGACATGGACCGCCACCTCGCGACGCGCGAATTCCTGGCCGGCGACTACAGCGTCGCCGACGCCTACGGCTTCACGATCGTGAACTGGAGCAACTTCCTCGGCATCCCGCTGTCGGACTTCCCGAACCTGCGCGCCTGGATGGCGCGCGTGTCGGAGCGGCCGGCGGTGCAACAGGCGCTGCGCGCCGAGGGCCTGCTGAAGGACTGACGCGCCTCAGCGCTTCGGCGTGCCCATGCGCTTCGCCAGCTCGGCCCCGATGCCGGTGTAGCTGCCCGGCGTCATCGCGAGAAGCCGGGTCTTCTCGGCCTCGGGGATCTCCAGCGTGCCGATGAACTGCTGGATCGCGTCGCGCGTGATCGTCTTGCCGCGCGTCAGCTCCTTCAGCCGCTCGTACGGGTTCGCGAGCTTGTAGCGGCGCATCACCGTCTGGATCGGCTCGGCCAGCACTTCCCAGGCGCTGTCGAGGTCGGCCGCGAGGGCCTCGCGGTTGACCTCGAGCTTGCCCAGGCCGCGCAGCAGGCTGTCGTAGCCGAGCACCGCGTAGCCGAGCGCCACGCCCATGTTGCGCAGCACCGTGCTGTCGGTCAGGTCGCGCTGCCAGCGGCTGATCGGCAGCTTCTGGCTCAGGTGGGTCAGCAGCGCGTTCGCCAGGCCGAAATTGCCTTCGGCATTCTCGAAGTCGATCGGGTTGACCTTGTGCGGCATCGTGCTGGAGCCGATCTCGCCTTCCTTCGTGCGCTGCTTGAAGTAGCCGAGGCTGATGTAGCCCCAGACGTCGCGCGACCAGTCGATCAGGATGGTGTTGGTGCGCGTCACCGCATCGAACAGCTCGGCCATGTAGTCGTGCGGCTCGATCTGGATCGTGTACGCATTGAAGTTCAGGCCGAGCGCGCCCTCGATCACGCGGCGCGAGAACGCCTCCCAGTCGACCTCCGGATACGCCGCCAGGTGGGCGTTGTAGTTGCCGACCGCGCCGTTCATCTTGGCCAGCAGCTGCACGCCGGCGATGCGCTCGCGCGAGGTGCGCAGCCGCGCGACCACGTTCGCGATCTCCTTGCCGACGGTGGTCGGGCTGGCGGTCTGGCCGTGCGTGCGGCTGAGCATCGGCACGTCGGCCAGCTCGACCGACAGCGCGGCGAGGCTGTCGACGATGCGGTCCAGCGTGGGCAGCAGCACCTCGCTCCGGGCCGCCTTCAGCATCAGGCCGTGGCTGGTGTTGTTGATGTCTTCGCTGGTGCAGGCGAAGTGCACGAACTCGCCGGCGCCCTTCAGCTCGGCATTCGATTCGAAACGGCCCTTCAGCCAGTACTCGACCGCCTTCACGTCGTGGTTGGTGGTGCGCTCGATGTCCTTGATGGCCTGGGCATCGGCCTCGCTGAAGCGGGCCACCAGGCCCCGCAGCAGGCCGCGCGCGGCCTCGCTCAAGGGCTTGAACTCGGCCAGGCCGGCGTCCGACAGTGCGATGAACCACTCGACCTCCACCTGCACGCGGCGGTGCATCAGGCCGAACTCGCTGAGCAGCGGGCGCAGGGCTGCGACCTTGGCGGCATAGCGACCGTCGAGCGGGGACAGGGCGGACAGGGCGGAGAGGTTCATGGGGACGGGCAAGCGGGCGGAAAGCGTCGATTTTAGGCGGACGGTCTGCTACCCCGGCTTCCCGACCCTCCACCCGGCAGTTCGAGCGCCCCGCGCCGGGACCACAGTCGCCAGGTTGCGCACGCTGGTCTTGTCATCGCCAAGCTGTTCGACGATGAGCGAACAAAGTGGCAGTGGCAGACCCTTCCATGGCGAGGACCACAGGCCGGCATGGAAGGCCTCGGCCGCATGGGCCCTCAACGTGAGATGGCGGTTGCGATCGATCGCGATGGCGCACATCCGGGCCAAGGATTCCTGTTGGTCACGGGGAAAGAGTGGGTCGTCGAAGGTCGTCAGGATCAACCGCGTCAGGGCGTGGTTGGGCTTCGAGGCTTCATCCCTGGCGGCGCCCCATTTCAGCGAATTGGTCAACGCCTCGAAAAAGGCGCAGTCCATGGTGCAGCGCGACAAGTCCAGCGTGCGCAGGACCTTGTTCAGGCGCAATGCTTCCGTCAGCATCTTCGCGTCGCCCCGCAGGCCGTGTCCGGCGAGAGACAGCGTCTTCAGGCAGGGGTGGTTCTCCAGCGCGCGGAGCACGGGGATGACGTCGAGCGACGAATACGGCTCGGTGGTTCCCAGGTCCAGCGAGACGAGGGTGGGGGTCGCCGGCAAGAGATGGTTGGCGATGAAGTTCACCATGGCCTGCTTCAAGTTCGTGCCCAGGCCCAGGTGGCGCCATTTCTTGCCGGGAACCTCGCCGATCAATACCTCCACTTCGGCCGCAGACAACGCGCAGTTCGACATGTCGAACTTGCACAGCGTGGGGCTGGCTGCGGCCGCCTGGAGGATGAGCGCCCGGTCTGCCGGGCTGAACGGGTTATCGCTCACGCGGAACTCCTGAAGCGAGGTGGTCGCCAGCAATTGCCTGATGGCCTCACCGGCCGTGAGCTGCTGTTTCTTCCTCTGGGTGGACCGGGGAGACGTCCACGTCTTGCCGATGGCCCTTCTGGCAGTCTTGGGCTTGGCAGGCAACAGCCCCGTGAGCCCCTGATTGCGGCACAGGTCGAGCCCCTGGATCCTCGGGTGACGCTTCAGGCATTCAGCGAGCGACCGCAGGCTGCGCGCCGTGATCTGGTTGCCGCTGAGGTCGAGCTTGATCGGCACGTCGGGCAGAAGCGGCACCCACCGACCGATCCAACCCACCAGCGACTTCACACCCTCGTCTGTCAACGGGCCTTGCTCGTCACCTTGCGCGGGGCACCCGAAGCACAGGGTCAGGTCGGTGTCGATGCCGCGATCGAAGATCTCGTTGGTCAGCCAGGCGCCGGGGCCGCCGTCCTCCCGCAGGCTGAAGCGCATGACCTGCGACCGATCTGCCACGGTCGTCGGCAGCACCTGGCCGTGGCCGAACAGGGCCACGGGGCCTGATGGGGGGAGACGGTTCTGCGTGGCCGGCCTGAACTGCGGCTGCAGGCGGGCAGGTGGTTCATCGCCGTCGGTGCCGTGGAGCTTCCTGATGTGCAGCGAAGGCACTCGCCCCCGCAGGCTGGTGTGCCGTCCCATCTTGTCTGTCACACCGTTCTCCGTCGTTCCGCGATGCCCCTTGAGTAACAGCCGCCCGCCGCCGCGTTCCAAGGAGGGTTGCCTTTCTGGTGATCCCTTCTTGACGGGACTCATTTCAGTCGTCTGGGTTGCGTGAACAGCCTGAGTAACATCGGCGCGCCGACAGTTCAACGATTGCTTCCGATGCCCGCCTCCCCTTGCGCACGCTCCTTCTTCGTCGCTGCTGCGATGCTGCTCGTCGCGGCGGGGTGCGACCGCCGCCAGGCGCCCGCGAGCCCTGCGGTGGCGCCGGTCGCTGCCTCGGCTGCTGCAGCCGCGCCGGCACCCAGTGCGGCTTCATCGTCTGCGGGCGCGCTTGCCGCCCAGCTCCAGCAACGCGCCGACGGCGTGCTCGCCGCGCACCGCCAGATGGTCGTGCTGATGACCGGCGAGCGTGCGCTGAAGCCGGCCGAGCGGCGGGCGGTCGGGGCCGTCGGGCAGTTGCTGTTCCATGACCTGCAGGAGCGTGTCGATGCGCTCGCCACCGCGGCGGCCGACACCGCCAACCCGGCGACGCTGCCGGCGCTCGAAGCGCTGCTCGACCGCATCGAGGGCGAGCCGTCGTGGTTCGATGCCGACCGCCTTGCCTTCAAGGAATTCCTGACCCGCCTTGCGGCGCAGTACGCGCAATCGCAGTCGATCGCCGGGCTGAAGCTCGCGCGCCGTGCCAACGAAGACCTGGCGGTGCTGGCCGAGGTGGAGCAAGCCTACGACCGCGAACTGAAGGATGTGTTCGGCCGCTTCGCGAAGCGCGGCATCGAACTGCAGCGCGAGAAGTGGGCCGACTACGTCGCCAAGGTCTCGAAGCTCTACAACCGCGAACAGATCCTGAAGGACTTCGCGACCATCGTGCCGTACACCGCGCCGTCGACCCGGTCGGGCGCGAGCGAAGAGCCCGATTCGCGCGAGATCTTCGGCGCCTCGCTGCCGCCGAAGACCGTGGTGCTGACCTTCGACGACGGCCCGCACCCGAAGTACACCGACGACATCCTCGACATCCTGAAGCGCTACGACGCGCCGGCAATCTTCTTCAACCTCGGGCGCAACCTCGGCACGGTGGGCGCCGACGGCAAGGCGAAGCTCGGCCCGAACGGCGCGGTCGCGAAGCGGGTGCTGGCGGCCGGCCACCAGCTCGCTGACCACAGCTTCACGCACAGCGTGATGGCCAGGCTGAGCGACGACGCGGTGCGCAGCGAAACCACCGACACCGAGGCGCTGCTCGACGCCACAGGGCGCCAGCCGTCGTCGCTGTTCCGCTTTCCGTATGGCGCTCGCACCGAGGGCGCGCTCAGCACCGTCGAAGGGCTGAAGCTGCGCTCGATGATGTGGAACGTCGATTCGATGGACTGGGCCGACCCGGTGCCCAAGAGCATCGCCGAGCGCGTGCTGAGCGAGGTCGACAAGGCCGGCCGCGGCGTGGTCCTGTTCCACGACATCCAGGGCCGCACGGTGCAGGCCTTGCCGCTGGTGCTGGACCAGCTGGTGGCCGACGGCTACCGCTTCGCGACCTGGCGCGACGGCCGGTTCATCGTCAACGCACCGCGCAAGGCGGTGCCCGATGCCGCGCTGGCCGCGAGCGCCGACACGCTGTACCGCGACAGCTTCGCGCTGGTGATCGGCATCGACCAGTACGCCAGGTGGCCGCAGCTGCACCATGCGGTGCGCGATGCGCGCGCGGTGCAGGAGACGCTGGTGACGCGCTTCGGCTTCAAGGCCGGGAACGTGACCGCGCTCTACGACGGCGAGGCCACGCGGGCCAACATCCTGCGCGTGCTGAACGACAAGCTGGCCGATGCGAAGAAGGTGCGGCGCGACGACCGCGTGGTGGTGTTCTATGCCGGCCACGGCGGCACGCGCAAGCTGACGAGCGGGCGCGACGTCGGCTACCTGATCCCGGTGGATGCGGCGCTGGCGGACTTCGCGTCGGACGCGATCTCGATGCCGCAGCTGCAGGAGGTGGCCGAGGCGATCAGCGCGAAGCACGTGCTGTTCATGGTGGACGCGTGCTACTCCGGCCTCGGGCTCACGCGCGGCGGCGGCGCGGGCAGCACCGCGAACTTCCTGGCCGACAACGCGCGGCGGCTCGGCCGGCAGATGCTGACCGCCGGCGGTGCCGACCAGCAGGTGGCCGACGACGGCCCGGGCGGCCATTCGGTGTTCACCTGGACGCTGCTGCAGGCGCTGAACGGCAAGGCCGACCTGAACGGCGACGGCGTGATCACCGGCACCGAGCTGGCGGCCTACGTCGCGCCGTCGGTGGCGGCGATCGCGCGTCAGACCCCGGCCTTCGGCAGCCTGCCGGGTTCGGAGGGCGGCGAGTTCGTGTTCGAGCTGCCGGCCGACCGCGAGGCACTGAGCGGCGATTCGCCGCAGCTCGATGCCGACGCCAGCAAGCTGAACAAGCAGCTCGACGACGCGAAGACGGCGGCGCTGCAGCCCGGCGCCGGCAAGGGTGCGGCGAAGGACGTGCAGGTCGTCATCAAGAACCTGGAAGGCGGCGACGTGAAGCTGTCGACGCCGGCCGCCGCGCCGGTCGCGCCACGCGTGGCGGCGCAGCGCGCGAACGACCGCGGGCTGGCGCTGTACCGCGAGCGCCGCTACGACGAAGCCGAGGCCGCGTTCACCGAGGCGCTGAAGCTGCAGCCGGTGTTCGCGCTGGCGGCCAACAACCTCGGCTTCGTCTACTTCAAGCGCGGCAAGCCGGCCGAGGCGGCGCGCTGGTTCGAGAAGGCCATCGAGATGGATGGCAGCCGGGCGCTCGCGTACCTGAACCTGGGCGATGCGCAGCTGCAGGCCGGCGACGACGCGAAGGCGCTGAAGGCGTACACGACCTTTGTCGGGCTGGCGCCGAAGCAAGCACGGGTGCCGGAGCTGCAGGCGTGGATCGCGGCGCCGGATGCGGCGCATCGGCCGCGGTTGCCCTGAATCGGCATCGCCGTCGTATCCTCGGGGCGCAAGGCCTTCCGGCCTGCGCCACCAGGAGCGACCGCGATGAGCATCGAGCCCCGCACTGAGCCCCGTCCCAAATCCACCGGCGGTCCGTCCTCCGGGCGCGAGCCCTCGAGGCACATCCGCCTGACCTCTCACCCCGGCCAGCAGGGTCCGTCCGGTGCGCCGGCCCTCCACTGGGGCGCCGCCACCGCGCTGGAGCGCGGCCCCATCGTCGGCACCACCACCAACCGCAGCCAGCGCAACGTGGTCGGCACCCACAGCGGCTCGTACGGCGTGTACCGTGCGCTGGCCCTCGCGGCCGGCAACCTGAAGAAGGGCCATCGCGCCGACCTCACGAACACCGCGCCCACCGACCTGATCGGCCCGTACCCGGCCTGGGGGGACGCTTCGAAGATCGTCTCGATCGACCCGTGGGGCGCGTCGGTCGCCGACGTGTTCGGCGACTACATCGCCGAGGGCTACGACATCCGTCCGACCATCGCCGTCACGCAGGCCCACATCCACCTGCCCGAGGTGCGGCAGGCGCTCGCCTTCCAGCGCCTGCAGGTCGACGGCCGGGTGCTGCTGGAAGACGGCTCGGCCGTCGTCACCAAGGTGGCGATCGAGCCGGTGTGGTGGCTGCCGGGCGTCGCGAAGCGCTTCAACGTCAGCGAAGGCGACCTGCGCCGCCACCTGTTCGAGGAGACCGGCGGCATGTACCCCGAGCTCGTCACGCGCAGCGACATCGAGGTCTTCCTGCCGCCGATCGGCGGGCAGACGCTCTACCTCTTCGGCAACCCGCGCGACCTCGCCGACCCGAGCGTCACGCTGACCGCGCGGGTGCACGACGAGTGCAACGGCTCCGACGTGTTCGGCTCCGACATCTGCACCTGCCGGCCCTACCTGACGCATGCGATCGAGGAGTGCATCCGCGGCGCGCAGCACGGCGGCGTCGGGTTGATCGCCTACAGCCGCAAGGAAGGCCGCGCGCTCGGCGAGGTCACCAAGTTCCTCGTCTACAACGCACGCAAGCGGCAGGTGGGCGGCGACAGCGCCGACAAGTACTTCCTGCGCACCGAATGCGTCGCCGGCGTGCAGGACATGCGCTTCCAGGAACTGATGCCCGACGTGCTGCACTGGCTCGGCGTGCAGCGCATCCACCGCCTCGTCAGCATGAGCAACGACAAGTACGACGCGATCACCGGGAGCGGCATCACGGTCGGCGAGCGCATCAAGATTCCCGACGAACTGGTGCCGGCCGACGCCAAGGTCGAGATCGAGGCCAAGATCGCGGCCGGTTACTTCACCGACGGCAGCGTGCCCGACGACATCAAGCTCGCGGCCACCAAGGGGCGCGGCCTTGTCTAGCCCCGCCGTCGCCACGCTGCGGCAGGCGGACACCATCCGCGAACGCTGCGCCAACATCCTGCGTGCGGTCGGCGAGGGGCGCTCCGCGCACTTCACGCTCGATCGCACGAAGCTGGCCGATGCGGCGCAGCGCGTCGAGCAGGTCACGCGGCAGCACTACCCCGACCTGCGCATCCCGTACCACAGCCGATGGCGCCACTTCGAAGCCGGCGGCGTCGACCGCAAGGGCGAACTCGATGCGCGGCTGGCGGGCCTCGATGCGGCCGCGCAGGCCCACGCACGCATCGACCTCACGGTGATCAGCGTGCTGCTCGATGCCGGCGCAGGGGCGTCGTGGCGCTATGCCGAAGCCGAGAGCGGGCAGACCTTCGGCCGCTCCGAAGGCCTGGGTGTCGCGAGCTTCCGCGGTTTCATGCAGGGGCTGTTCTCGAGCGATCCGTCGCAGCCGCTGCGCGTCGATGCGGCCGCGCTGCTGCGGCTCGACGCGGCCACGCTCGCCGCGATGTTCCAGGTGCGCGACGACAACCCGCTGGTCGGCCTGGAGGGCCGCACGCTGCTGCTGCGCCGGCTCGGCGAGGCGATGCAGGTGCAGCACGCAAGCTTCGGATCCGTCGGCCGGCCCGGCGCGCTGTTCGACCGGCTCGCGCTGAAGTCGCACCAGGCGCCGCTGGGCGCACCGCAGCTGCTGCAGGCCCTGCTCGACACGCTGAGCGGCATCTGGCTGGCCGGCAACGAACTCAACGGCCTGCCGCTCGGCGATTGCTGGCGCCACCCGCTGGCCGGCGGCAGCGGCGCGAGCGCCGGCTGGGTGCCGTTCCACAAGCTCAGCCAATGGCTGTGCTACTCGCTGCTCGAGCCCTTCGCATGGGCCGGCGTGCCGGTGACCCGGCTCGACGGGCTGACCGGCCTGCCGGAGTACCGCAACGGCGGGCTGCTGCTCGACAGCGGGGTCATCGTGCCGCGCGACCCCGGCTTGTCAGGTCGTCGTCATACAACCGGCGACGAAGCCATCGTCGAATGGCGCGCGCTCACCGTCGCGCTGATCGATGAGCTCGCGCCGCTGGTGCGCCATCGCCTCGGCAAGACCGTCGCCGAGATGCCGCTCGCCTGCATCCTCGAAGGCGGCACCTGGGCTGCAGGCCGCGCCATGGCTCGCGAGTTGCGCGGCGGCAGCCCGCCGCTCGCGATCGACAGCGACGGCACGGTGTTTTGAACCCATCGGGTTTCCCGATCCGCGGCGCCGGTTTCGTCACAAGACCAAACTGATACCAGAAGTTCGATCCATCCATCGCCGTCGCGAATGGATGCCTCGCCGTGCACCGGATGCGTGCCACGAAAGCTGCAACTTTGCACACAACTCGTCACCTTGCCGCGGCAATTCGTACGGGTTTACCCTGGTTTGTCTGATGACCAGGGATGCTTCAATTGGTCTTGTGGAAGCGTTTCCACTTTGATGAAGCGCAACCGCAGCAAGGCCCTCGCGTAGGCCCCGCGCAGTTCGTCGACGCGAGATCGAATCAACAAGGCAGGGCCGGGCGCCGCAGCGCCGAGGCCGCGAGAGGGTTGGGACCATGAACAGATTCAAGCTGAGCGCGCTCGCGCTCGCCGCCGGTGTGGCCGCGACGTCGATGGCCCATGCGGGCACGATCGTCGCGCCGTACTTCTTCGGTTGGAGCTTCAACAGCACCGACTACAAGTTCAAGAACCTGACCGAGGCGAAATCTCGCGCCGGCATGGACGGCATGACGATCGCGTTCGCGATCTCGAACAACGGCGCCTGCTCGCTCAGCGGCGGCATGGATGCCACGATGAACAACGCGTCGGTGAAGGCCGACGTCAAGGCCTACATCAACGGCGGCGGACGGGTGATCCTGTCGTTCGGCGGCGCCAGCGGCACCTACCTCGAATCGGTCTGCTCGACGGCCAACCTCGTCAGCCTGATCCGACAGCTGATCGACACGCACGGCACGCGCATGCTCGACTTCGACATCGAAGGCGGCCAGCTCGGCGACACGCGCCTGAACGGCGTGCGCAACGCGGCGATCAAGCAGCTGCAGGCGATCTACCCGGATCTGTACACCTCGTTCACGCTGCCGGTGGACCCGTTCCGCACCAGTTCCGAGCCGGGCGGCCTGCCGCCGAAGGCGCTGGAGCTGATCAAGGGCGCGGTGAGCGCCGGCGTCACGGTGTCGATGGTCAACATCATGGCGATGGACTACGGCACCTACTACAGCGGCGGCAAGAAGATGGGCGACCTCGCCGTCTCGGCAGCGCAGTCCACCTTCAACCAGCTGAAGGGCGTGTACCCGTCGAAGACCGATGCGCAGCTGTGGGCGATGATCGGCATCACGCCGATGATCGGCCAGAACGACGAAGCGTCGGAGATCTTCACGCCGGCGGATGCGACGGTCGTCGCCAACTTCGCGAAGCAGAAGGGCATCGGCCTGCTGTCGTACTGGGCGGCCCAGCGCGACCGCGTCGGCTCGGGCAGCAAGGACGACTTCAGCCGCGCGAACACGCGCGACTACGAGTACTACCAGATCTTCGCGACCGCCAAGGACAGCAACCCGCCTGCACCGGCGCCTGCACCCGCACCGGCCCCGGCGCCGACCGCGAAGCAGTACGCCGTGAAGTCGTCGTTCTCGAACCTGTGCCTGGACATCGCCGACGCCAGCACCGCCGACGGCGCGAAGGTCGTGCAGCAGAACTGCAGCGGCGCCGCGTCGCAGGTGTTTTCGTTCGTGCCCGACACCAGCGGCACCTGGCGCATCGTCAACATGAACAGCGGCCGCTCGCTCGACGTGACCGACGTGTCGACCGCGAACGGCGCGCTGATCCAGCAATGGGCCAACACCAGCGGCGCCAACCAGCGCTTCGCGATGCTGACCGACACCGCCACCGGCACGGTGCGCCTGCAGGCCGCCAACAGCGCCAAGTGCGTCGACGTGAAGGACTGGAACAGCGCCCCCGGCGCCGGCATCCAGCAATGGGATTGCAGCGTCAACGCGAACCAGAAGTGGGCGCTGATCCCGGTGTCGGCCGCACCGGCGCCGTCGCCTGCTCCCGCACCTGCCCCGACGCCTGCGCCCGCACCGGCTCCCACGCCTGCGCCGGCCCCCGCACCGACGCCGGCCCCCGCACCTGCACCCGCGCCCGCGCCGACGAGTTGCGCGGCCTGGACCGAAGGCATCACCTACAACGTCGGCCAGGTCGTCAGCTACCAGGGCAGGCAGTACAAGGCCCTGGTGACGCACACCGCGTTCGCCGGCGCGAACTGGAACCCGGCCGCGACGCCGACGCTGTGGACGCCGACCAGCGCGTCGTGCGGCCCGACGCCTGCACCGGCACCCGCCCCGGCTCCGTCGCCCGCACCGGCCCCCGCGCCGTCGCCGGCCCCTGCGCCCGCCCCCTCCCCGGCTCCGGCCCCGAACGGCACGCTGACGCTGCCTGAAGCGCTGAAGGCCGTGCAGACCAAGCGCGTCTACGTCGGCTACTACCCGACCTGGAGCGACAACTGGTTCGACGCCACCGGCAAGACCGCCAACGACGTCTACAAGGCCAGCAAGTTCGCGAAGGTGCCCGCCACCTACACGCACGTGATGGTGTCGTTCGCCGACCCGAACTTCTCGTGGGCCGGCCTCGCCACCAACAGCTTCTCGGGCACCGGCATCACGTTCAGTGCGTCGCCGAAGGACATCAAGGCCGCGATCGACGTGCTGCACCAGCGCAACCAGAAGGTGGTCCTCGCGGTCGGCGGCGCCACCTACAACAACTGGGGCCCGCTCGCGTCGCAAGGGGCGGCCGGCAGCGGCTCGATCATCAACGCCCTGGCGAAGATCCAGACCGAGATGGGCTTCGACGGCCTCGACGTCGACTACGAAGCCGACGGCGACGTGGACCGCTATGCCAACGCGATCAAGGCACTGCGCAAGGCCGTCGACCTGGCCGGTGGCGGCCGCGTGCTGACGCTGGCGGGCTGGTCGAGCGGAGCGGACTGCACCTCGGGCACGACGGCCGATCCGGCCTGCGCCGGCAAGATGTCGTACTGGGGCGGCAATGCCGGGCGCGAGCGCGGCGTGGTGCTGAAGTACCCGGCGGTCGCGAACATGCTCGACCTGGTCAACGTGATGAGCTACGACGCCCGCTTCGAGCACTACGACGGCATCACCGCGTACAACCAGTACCGCTCGCTGTTCCCGAGCAAGACCATCGTGTCGATCGGGCTGGAACCGTCGCCCGAAGGCTGGGCCGGCGGCATGCTGGTGGTGAACGACGCCGATGCCCAGTGCACCGGCTCGCGCAACCTGCAGGACCAGTACGGCGCGAACCTGAACCAGCCGTACTCGGTGCAGCGCTACACCAATGCGGTCGCGAACGGCACGGCGGCCAACCGCAACGCACGCGACGGCGCGATGCTGTGGGCCATCATCAAGACGGGTGGTGGTTCCTGCGGCAGTGCGCAACTGGCGACGCCGGGAACGGTGGGCGCGAAGGTCGCCAACACCTTCGGGCTGACGATCGATCCGCTGCTGCAGACCTCCGACTGGAAGTAAATCCCCCACCCTATCCGGGAGCACACCATGCGCACCAAAGAATCCAAGCTTTCCAAGCGATACCACCTCGCCCGCCTGCCGCTCGCTGTCGCGATGAGCAGCGCCTTCCTCGCTGCCTGCGGCGGCAACGACGGCAGCACCGCGCCCGACAGCGCGGACCGCGCCGCCGACAGCCATGAAGCCGCGCAGGCCGCACGCGCCAGCACAGCCGGCACCATCACGCTCGCCAACGGCATCTACACCATCGTCAATGCGCAGAGCGGCAAGTGCGTCGACGTGGCCGGCGCCAGCACCGAAGACGGCGGCCGGCTGCAGCAGGCCAGCTGCAACAAGAACGCCGCCCAGTCGTTCGAACTCAGCGCCGTCGGCGGCGGTGTCTACAAGCTGGTGAACGGCGGCAGCGGCAAGGCCATGGACGTCGCGTCGGCCTCCACCGCCGACGGCGCGGCCGTGCAGCAGTGGGTCGACAACGGCACCAACGCGCAGCGCTTCCGCATCGAGCACCTGGGCGGCGACCGCTTCCGCCTGGTCAATGCCGGCAGCGGCAAGTGCGTCGACGTGACCGGTGCCTCCACCGCCGACGGCGCCGTGCTGCAGCAGCTGTCGTGCAGCACCGGCACCAGCGGCGGCCAGTCGTTCCGGTTCCTGCCGCGCAGCGGCAACGCCACCGCGGCAGTCGCGGTCGGCGTCTACGAAGTCAAGTCGGTCGAGTCAGGCCTGTGCCTGGACATCGCCGGTGCCGGCACCGCCGACGGCGCCAAGGCGCAGCAGAGCGCCTGCGCCGACGTGGCCTCGCAGCGCTTCGAGCTGCGCGGAGAGACGGGCGGCACCTTCCGCCTGGTCAACGTCAACAGCGGCAAGTCGCTCGACGTGACCGACGTGTCGACCGCCAACGGCGCGCTGATCCAGCAATGGGCCACCGCCGCCAGCGACAACCAGCGCTTCGCGGTCGCCGTGTCGGGTGCCGGCTTCTCGCTGAAGGCCCGCCACAGCGGCAAGTGCGTCGACGTGAAGGACCACAGCACGGCGGCCGGCGGCGCGATCCAGCAATGGGACTGCGGCACCGGCGCGAACCAGCAATGGAAGCTGACCGCGGTCGGCGCGCCTGCTCCGGCTCCGGCGCCCGCCCCAGCGCCGGCCCCCGCACCCGCGCCGGCACCTTCTCCCGCACCGGCACCCGCACCGGCGCCCGCACCTTCTCCTGCACCAGCCCCGGCACCTGCTCCGGCGCCCGCGCCGGCTCCGGCCCCAGCGCCGGCTCCGTCGTCCGCAGACCTGTTCGATGCTCGCAAGAAGGACATCGCGATGCAGATCGTCTCCAGTGCCGAGAACTCGTCGCTGAACTGGAAGGCGCAGTACGCCTACATCCAGGACATCCATGACGGCCGCGGCTACACCGCCGGCATCATCGGCTTCTGCTCGGGCACCGGCGACATGCTGGAAGTGGTGCAGGAATACACCAACCGCAAGCCGGGCAACGTGCTGGCCAAGTACCTGCCGGCACTGAAGAAGGTGAACAACACCGAGTCGCACGCCGGGCTCGATCCGACCTTCACCGGCGACTGGAAGACGGCCGCCGCCGACGTGATCTTCCAGCAGTCGCAGGACTACGAGCGCGACAACGTCTACTTCACCCCCTCGGTCAACCGGGCGAAGAGCGACGGCCTGCGCGCACTCGGCCAGTTCGCCTACTACGACGCGGCGGTGATGCACGGCTACGAAGGTGCGATGAGCGTCCGCAAGGCGGCGATGGCCAAGGCCAAGACCCCCGCCCAGGGCGGCGACGAGGCGACCTACCTGAACGCCTTCATGGATGCCCGCGTGGTCGAGATGAACAAGGAAGAGGCCCACAGCGACACGACGCGCGTCGACACCGCGCAGCGCGTCTGGCTGAAGGCCGGCAACTTCGACCTCAACACGCCGCTGAGCTGGAAGGTCTACGGCGACAGCTACAGCATCAAGTGAACACGAACCCGACAGCGAGGAGACCTCCCATGACGAACATCCATGCATCGACCCGGCGCCTGCGCTGGGCCCTCGCCCCGATCGCACTGGCGCTGCTGGCGGCGTGCGGCGGCGGCAACACCGGTGAAGACGACGGTGCGCAGGCGTCGGCCTCCGACGACAGCGCGCAGGTGGCCGACGCTCCGACCGACGACGTGTCGGTGGCGCGCGAAGCTGCGCAGGCCATCACGCCGACCACGTTCCGCCACCCCGGCATCTTCCTGACGCAGGCGCGGCTCGACAGCTTCAAGGCCGCGCAGAACTCGGCCAACCCGAGCGTGCTGAAGACCGGCTACCAGGTCGTGATGAACGACTCGCGCAGTGCCTACACCTACTCGCACAAGGCCTTGTCCAACGTGCAGGTGGTGGGCAGCGCGATCGGCGACCAGGAGGCGCGCTTCAAGAACGATGCGCAGGCGGCCTACCTGAACGCGCTGCGCTGGGTCAAGACCGGCGACGCACGGCACCGCGACAAGGCGGTGGCGATCCTGAACGACTGGGGCAGGACCTTCCGCAGCTTCTCGGTGGCTTCGGGCACGAACGCCGCCCAGGTGCAGCTCGAGGCGGCGTGGATGCTGCCGGTGTGGGTCAGCGCGGCCGAGATCATCCGCCACTACAACAACGGCGAGGCCGGCTGGGCGCAGGCCGACATCACGACCTTCAACGGCTTCATCGACCGCCAGTACACCGAGGCCGCGAAGGCGCGCACCCGCGTCAACAACTGGGCGGTGTCGGCCGGTCTCGCGATGATGGCCGCCGGCGCCTACCAGGACAACCCGACGCGCTACGCGGCCGGCCTGCAGCGCGTCACCGAGATGATCCCGCTGTCGGTCTTCTCCAGCGGCGAGGTCAACGAGCTGAAGGACCGCGACTGCACGCACCCGCAGTACAACCTCGAAGGCCTGGCGCAGGCCGCCGAGATCGCGGTGATCCAGGCCGGCGACACCTCGGTCTGGCTGTGGAAGGCCTCGGGCGAGACGACGCCGCGGCTGGCCAAGGGGCTGGAGTACATGGCGAAATCGCTGCAGAGCGGCAGCGGCGTGCGCAACTGCAAGGGCCAGCACCTGGAGGCCGGCTACATGGACATCGCGGTCAACGGCTACATGAACCGCGGCGTCGCGATCCCGAACTTCCAGGCGCTCGCGAAGGCGCGCCGCCCGGACGGCGGCTCGATGCAGTTCCTCGGCTTCACGACCGCCACGCACGGCCGCGACGACTACTGATTCGCGATCGACACCATCGTCGATTGCGAAACAGAAACGCCCAAGCCCCAAGCTCCAGACTATGATCCGAGCCAATTCGGTAGTCTGGGGCAGGTGCAATCAGTGGGCACGATCAAGGATGTGGCGCGTCTGGCAGGCGTCGGTGTCGCCACGGCATCGCGCGTGATTTCGGGCAAGGGACCGTTCTCGGCCGACTCGGCGTCGCGCGTGCAGGCGGCGATCGAGCAGCTGGATTTCCGGCCGTCGCGGATCGCGCGCGCGCTGTCGATGAAGAGCACCAACGCGATCGGCGTCTACGTGCCCGATTTCAAGGGCCCGTTCTACGGCCCGATGCTGCATGCGATCGACATGGAGCTGCGCGCGCTGGATCGCCACATGGTGATCGCCAACGGCCACGGCGGCGAAGACGTGCGCGAGCAGGCGCTGAGCGGCATCGAGTTCCTGATGGACCGGCAGTGCGAGGGCATGCTGCTGACGACCTATGCGCTGCGCGATGCCGACATCGTCGGGCTGAAGCGGCGTTTCCCGAACCTGGCGGTGGTCAACCGCGACGTGAAGGGCATGCGCAGCCAGTGCTTCACGGTCGACCACAAGACCGGCGGGGCGCTCGCGGCGCGCACGCTGCTGGAGCACGGGCACCGCCGCATCGCGGTGATCGCGGGGCCGTCGGGCGCGCCGGACAACCGGCTGCGGCTGCAGGGCTTCTTCGACACGCTGGCCGAGGCCGGCATTGCGCGCGAGTCGGTGCCGACGATGACCGGCGATTTCGCCGCCGAGAGCGGCTGGGCCGGCGCCGACCAGCTGCTGGCCGACAAGGCCCGCTTCACCGCGCTGTTCTGCTGCAACGACCAGATGGCGATGGGCGCGATGTCGCGCCTGCAGTCGGCCGGCCTCACGGTGCCGGGCGATGTGTCGGTGATGGGCTACGACGACACCGACATCGCCGCGTGGCTGTCGCCGCGCCTGACGACGATCCGCATCGTCGTCGGCGACATGGGGCTGAACGCCTGCCGGCTGCTGTCGAACATGTGCTTTGGCACCGACCTGCCGGTGTCGCGCGAGTTCGCCCCCGAGCTGATCCTGCGGGATTCGCTGGCGAGGCCGAAGAAGGGCTGAGTTCAGAGGGCCGAGGCGTGCAGCCTGAAGCCCAGGGCCTTGGCCACCTTCAGCACCGTGGCGAAGCTGGGATTGCCTTCGGCGCTGAGCGCGCGGTACAGGCTCTCGCGACTCAGGCCGGCCTCCTTGGCCACCTGGCTCATGCCTTTGGCTCGGGCAATGTCGCCCAATGCCCGTGCGATGCCCGCAGCGTCATCCGGCGCTTCCTCAAGCCAGGCATCGAGGTACGCAGCCATCTCTTCCGGCGTTCGCAGATGCTCGGCCACGTCGTACGGCGTCGCCTTCGTGCGGACGGGCTTCTTCGACGGGATCTTGGGCATGGCAGGCTACTCCTCAAAATGCGTCGATAGGCCTCCGTCTTCTCGACACGCATCGCGGGAATGTAGCCCATGGGCTACGGATGTCGAGCCCCACAGAGCGCTCACGGGGACAGACTGCCGCCCGCGAGCGGCCAGGCCATCGTGTCGCTGCCGCTCCGTCTGACAGACCGCCCAGTCGTTCACGGGGATACCGCCGCGGCGCTGTGGCCTGGAAAAGCCCGCAGTGGTAGACTGCGTGCTTCCTCCTGGCGCGTGTCGGGCGGCCTGTCCCGCGGGCTGCATCCTCTGACGGCATCGACGCCCCAACTCCCGACCGACGCTGCAGCAGCCGTTTCCGATGGCCCTTGCAAGCCGGTCGCGCCCTAGAAAGAACTGCATCAAGACCTCGATCGAAATCGGCAGATACCTCGTCTCGCCATTCAGCCATTCCCGCAGCGACGGCCGCCACGAGGCCGCCGTCTCCATCCGCAGCGGCCACGGCAGCGCCACCCACGACCGGGTCATGCGCTTCTCGCCGCTCTTCCAGACCGCACGCGCCGCATTGCGCTACGCCACCGACCAGGGCCTCGCCTGGGTCGCGGGCCGCAGCGTGGCCGTGCCATCCCCGTCCAACCCCTAAGGAGTGTCCTCATGGCCAAGGAAGAACTGATCGAAATGAGCGGCGTCGTCAACGAAATCCTGCCGGACTCGCGTTTTCGCGTGACGCTGGAGAACGGCCACAAGCTGGTGGCCTACACCTCGGGACGCATGCGCAAGCACCACATCCGCATCCTGGCCGGCGACAACGTGTCGCTGGAAATGTCGCCGTACGACCTGAGCAAGGGGCGGATCACGTTCCGCCACCTCGGCCGGCCGCCGCAGCAGAACCGCTGAGCAGAACCGCTGAGGTTCTGCTCGCCCTCAGGGGGCCGCCGTCTTCGCCTTCTCGGTGTCGGCGGCAGCCGCCTTGGCCAGTTCGTTGTAGACCATGGTGAACAGCGCGCCCACGTCTTCGATCTTCGTGCGTGACACCCCGGGTGCCGGGTTGGTGATCAGTGCGGCCGTGATCGTGGCGGCGGGTTGCAGCAGGAATTGGTTCATCTGGGTCTCGACAAGTTGAGGCCCATCGTAGCCGCCATGCGTCCGTCCGGACGCAATGGCCCTGCAAAGAGCACCGCCCGTGAGCGCGGTGGTCGCCAGAAGGCGGCTCGTTGACCGGCTCTTCCCGCTCGATCCCTACTCGCTGAAGCTCATCCCGAGCGCCGCGGCCGAGCGCTTCATGCGCTCGATGCGCTGCGCCAGTTGCTCGACCTCGCGCTGCTGCATCTCGTCGAGCGAGCCCATCAGCGCCTGGAAGCGGTCGAGGTCGTCGTCGGCCTCGAACAGCACGCCGTCGTCGGTGAAGGTCAGCTTGGCGCGCCGCTCATCGATCAGCTCGCAGACCTGTTCCGCCGCGGCGATCCAGCGGTCGCGGTTCTCGTAGAACTCGCGCTGCGCGTTGAACTGCCATTCGAGCATCGGCACGATGCGGTCGCGCTCGGCATCGCGCACGGCTTCGGGCAACTCCTCCAACGCCTTGGCCATCTCGCCGGCGAACGCCACCATCAGCTTCTGATACGCCTGCCGGTGGGTCGCGGTCAGCTCGCGCAGCTCTTCGAGCGTCGCGATCGAGGTGGCGGTGCCATCGGGCGTCGACAGCCGCTCGGGCATCAACACCTTGTCGAGCTCCAGCTCCGCCTGCCGCTGGTGGTAGGCCTTCGCCACCTGCATGCCGATGTGCGAGTAGCGGCGGGCGATCTGGATCAGCGGTGCTTCGGTCGTCGTCATCCGCGCATTCTCCCAGCTCGGTCAGCCCTCGGCATCCGGCCGCCCGCCGCCGCGCGCGATCCAGGCATCCACCCGCTGCTCCAACACCGACAACGGCATCGTGCCGCTGTCGATCACCACCGCGTGGAAGTCGCGCAGGTCGAAGCGACTGCCCAGCGCCTTCTGCGACCGCTCGCGCAGTTCCAGCAGCTTGCGCTTGCCCAGCAGGTAGCCGAGCGCCTGGCTCGGGTTCGAGAAGTAGCGGTCGACCTCGCTGGCGGCGTTGGCCGGCTCGAGCCCGGCCTGCCGGATCATGTAGTCGACCGCCTTCGCGCGCGGCCAGCGGTAGGCGTGGATGCCGGTGTCGACCACCAGCCGCGCCGCACGGAACAGCTGCGCCTGCAGGTGGCCGTAGTGCTGGTACGGGTCGCGGTACATGCCGAGCTCGAAGCCCAGCGATTCGGCGTACAGCGCCCAGCCTTCGCCGTAGGCCACGTTCCAGCCGCCGCGGCGGCGCCAGTCGTGCAGCCCTTCGATCTCGGCCGCGCGGGCGGTCTGCAGGTGGTGCCCCGGCACCGCTTCGTGCATGAACAGCGTCTCGACCTCCCACGTCGGCTCGCTCGCATAGCCACGCGCGTTCACCGTGAAGTAGCCGGGCGTGCCGAGCTCCAGCGAGCCCGGCGTGTAGTTGGCCGCGGTGCTGCTGGCCGATTCCGATGCCGTCATGCCACGCACCTGGTACGCCATGCGCGGCACCGTGTGGAACAGCTTCGGCAGCTGCGGATCGATGCGCGCCGACATCGCGCGGAAGCTCGCCAGCACCGCTTCCTCCGACGTGAAGAAGAAGCGCTTGTCGTGGCTCACGCGGTGGATGAAGGCCTGCGTGCTGCCCTTGAAGCCGGTCTGCCGCGCCACCTGCGCAATCTCGCGCCGCAGCCGTGCCACCTCGCGCAGGCCGAGCGCATGGATCTTGCCGGCGTCCAGGTCCTGCACGATGCCGGTGCGGATCAGGAAGTCGTAGTACGCGTCGCCGCCCGGCAGCGCCGACAGGCCGACGTCGACCGGCGCCTTCGGCCGGTAGGTGGTCGCAAGGAACTCGCGCAGCCGACGCAGCGCCGGCTGGTAGTCGTCGCGCACCGCGGCGCGCGCGGCCTGCAGCAACCCGTCGCGCTGGTCTTCGGGCACCGCTGGCACGAAGGCCTTGAACGGTTTCAGCAGCACGCTGTCGTTGGCATTGGCCACCAGGTGCGCGTCGATGCCGGCGATCACGCGGTCGACCACGCCCTGCGGCTGCACCCAGCCCGACTGCAGGCCGAGCGCGAGGCGCTGCTGCACCTGCTCCGCCATGCGCGGCACCGCCTTCACGCGCGCGGTGAAATCGCGGTAGTCGTCGGCGCCGCGCATCGGCGTCATCTGCGCGGCCAGCGGCATCATCGACTGGATGCCCCACAGCGTCGTCAGCACCAGCTCGTTCGCGTGCACGAACTGCTGCGATTCGACGGCGCTGCGCATCTTGACCAGCAGCAACTCGCGCGACACTCGGTCCTGCCCGTGCAGGCCCGCCGGGTCGATCGCCTGCACGCGCGCGAGGGTGTCGCGCTCGTAGGCCTGCCGGCGCAGCTTCTCGGCGTCCGACAGGTCCGGGAGCAACGCGTTGTAGCCCGGAATGCCCAACACCGTCGCCCACATCGGCTCGCGGCGGAAGTTCTCGGCCAGGTCGGCATCGAGCAGGCCGCGCAACACGGCGGCCTCGTCCGCCGGCGCTGCGGAAGCCGCCGCGTCGGACGGCACCGCCGGTTGCGCCTGGAGGGGGCCGGCCACGGCGATCAGCACCGCCAGCATGGCAGGCTGCGCGGCACGCAGCCAGGTCGTCGCAAAAGTCATCGTTGTCTTCTCCCGGGTCAGGTCGATGGAAATAGCCTCATGGGCTGCTGTCGGAAGCCGCCGGGGCCGCGGGTGGCGGCGCCGGCTCTTCGTTGGAAGGCGGTGTCGATGGAACGCTCGGTTGCGGCCGCGGCGCAGGCCGGTCGCCCGGCGCCTTCGGCACCCCGGTCTTCGGGTCCAGGCCCATGCCGTTGAGGATCTGCCCGAGCTCCTCCGAGGTCTTGGGCGGCTGGTCGTCGCCGTTCGCCGGCTCGAGACTGCCGCCCTCGCCATCGTTGGCGCCCTCGGGCGCCGACGCGGCCGGCTCGACCGGCGGCACCGGCACGCGCGGCGGCGGGAAGCTCGCCTTCGGGTCGACCAGCCCCTTCTTCTGCGCATCGCGGAAGAAATCGCCGACCAGCCGCACCGCGTTGTGCCCGCCCTGGCCCCACCAGCTGCTGCGCAGCGTGACCCGCGCATCGTTGAAGCCGACCCACGCGCCGGCCACCAGTTCCGGGTGCATCAGGATGAACCAGCCGTCGGTGTTCTTCTGCGTGGTGCCGGTCTTGCCGGCCAGGTCGCCGGTCACGCCGAAGCGGCTGCGGACCTGCGTGCCGGTGCCGCGCGCGATCACGCCGCGCATCATGTCGATCAGGTCGGTCGCGGCCTCGGGCGACATGCCGCGGCGCGGGGCCTCGCCGAACTCGGCGATCACCCGCCCCGTGCGGTCCTTGATGCGCTTGACGAACACCGGCTTGTGCACGCTGCCCACCTGCGCGATCGACGCATAGGCGTTCACCATCTCCAGCAGCGTGACCGGGCTGGTGCCGAGCGCGAGCGACGGCACCGGCTCCAGCGGGCTCTGGTCGACGCCCAGCGATTTCGCGAGCGCCACCACGCGCGGGATGCCCACCTCCTGCATCACTTGCGCGGTGATGGTGTTCTTCGACAGCGCCAGGCCGTCGCGGATCGTCATCGGCTCGCCGGTCGAGCCCGACATGTCGGTCGGGCGCCAGACGGAGCCGCCCATCGTGACCTCGACCGGCCCGTCGACGAAGGTCCGGTCGGGCGTCAGCCCGGCCTCCAGTGCCGCGCCGTAGACGAAGGGCTTGAAGGTCGAGCCGGGCTGGCGCTCGGCCTGCGCGACGTGGTCGTACTGCTCCTGCGCGAAATCGCGGCTGCCGACCCAGGCGCGGATCTCGCCGTTGCGCGGGTCCATCGCGACGAAGCCGGCCTCCAGCCGCGTCTTCTGCGCCTTCAGCCGCGCCATGAACGGCGCATCGCCGCGCAGCTTCTCCAGCGCAGCCTCCGGGCTCGCGCCGCCGTCAACCGCCTTCTTGAACTCTGGCGACTCGCGCACGAACGCGGTGACCAGGTCGCGCCGCCCGGCCCAGAGAAAGCCGAAAGGCTCGGACTTGCCGAGCAACTTCGCATAGGCCTCGGGCGCGGTCGCCACCGCCGGCAGCGCCGGGCGGCTCCATTCGGTGTCGGCGACCTGCTGCAGCGCATCGGCCTGCACCTGCACCGCGCGCTCCGCCTCGGCCTGCAACCGGCTGTCGAGCGTGGTCTCGATCACCAAGCCGTCGGCGTACAGGTCCTCGTCATGCTCATCGGCCCAGTCGAGCAGCCACTTGCGCGCATAGGCCGCGAAGTGCGGCGCGGTGGCCGGGAAATCGGGCTGGCGGCTCCAGTGCAGTTCCAGCGGCTGCGCGCTCAGCGTGCGCAATTGCTCGTCGGTGATCGCCTGCGCCTTCGCCATCTGCGACAGCACGACGTTGCGCCGCGCGAGCGCGCGCTCGGGGTGCTGCACCGGGTTGTAGTAGTACGTGCCCTTCAGCATGCCGACCAGCGTCGCGCTCTGCAGCACGTCGAGCTCGGCGGCCGAGGTGTCGAAGTAGGTGCGCGCCGCCATCTCGATGCCGACCGCGTTGTACAGGAACGGCGCGGTGTTCAGGTAGGCCTCGAGGATCTGCGTCTTGTCGTAGACGCGCTCGATGCGCATCGCGGTGACCCATTCCTTGGCCTTGCGGTGCAGGTTGCGAGCGCGCCCGACTTCGTCGGGAAACAGGTTGCGCGCCAGCTGCTGCGTGATCGTCGAGCCACCCTGCATGTCGCCGGCCGCGCTGTGCAGCACCGCGCCGACCGAGCGGACGAAATCGATGCCGCGGTGCTCGTAGAAGCGCTTGTCCTCGGTCGCGACCAGCGCCTTCACGACGAAGGGCGAGACCTTGTCGAGCGTCAGCCGCTCCTGCTGCGCGCGCCGGAAGCTCGCGATCTGCTGGCCGTCGGCCGACAGCAGCACGCTCGGCTGCTGCGCCTGCACCTGCTTCAGGTCGTCGACGCTGGGCGTGATGCGCAGCAGCACCACCACGTAGATGCCGAGCGCGATGGCCAGCACGCCGGCGCCGAGTGCCGACCACAGCCCGATGCGGCGCAGCCGCTCGCGCCAGGCGGGCTCGGGTTCGAAGCCGGGCACGGTGGGCAACGGGGCGGGACGGGAACTCGACATCGGGATCCTTCGGACAACGGGCGGGCGCCGGGCACCAGCGGGCAAACGGCGGGCCAGGGAGGGGGGAGTCTATGCAATGTCCCGCCCGAGGCCGTTTCGGCATGTTGCTTCTATAGTCTCGGCTCCCCCCGCTGCAGGACCGCCCCATGAACGGCCAGACCCCCCGCCACCTGCTCGCCCAGGCCGCGAGCGACACCGACCCGCTGGAGACGAAGGAGTGGCTCGACGCGTTGCGCGCCGCCGTCGCCGAGGGCGGCAGCGAGCGCGGCCTCTACCTGCTGGAGCAGCTGGAGGAGCAGGCGCAGCAGCTGGGCATCGTGCCGCACGTGCAGCCGTATTCGGCGTACCGCAACACCATCCCGCTGGAGCGCCAGGGCCATTACCCGGGCGACCTGGCGATCGAGGAGCGGCTGACCGCGATCACCCGCTGGAACGCGCTCGCGATGGTGGTCCGCGCCAACCAGGCCTATGGCGAGCTGGGCGGCCACATCGCGAGCTATGCGTCGGCGGCCGAGCTCTTCGAGATGGGCTTCAACCACTTCTTCCGCGGCGACGACAGCCGCACGCCGGGCGGTCGCGATGCCGACCTGGTGTACTTCCAGCCGCATTCGGCGCCGGGCGTCTACTCGCGCGCCTTCCTCGAAGGGCGGCTCAGCGAGGAGCAGCTCGCGAACTACCGCCAGGAGGTCGGCGGCCACGGGCTGTGCTCGTACCCGCACCCGTGGCTGATGCCCGAGTTCTGGCAGTTCCCGACCGGCTCGATGGGGCTCGGCCCGATCAGCGCGGTGTACCAGGCGCGCTTCATGCGCTACCTGGCGCACCGCGGGCTGGCCGACACCGCGCCGCGCCACGTCTGGGGCGTGTTCGGCGACGGCGAGATGGACGAGCCCGAATCGATCGCCGGCCTGACGCTCGCCGCGCGCGAGCAGCTCGACAACCTGACCTTCATCGTCAACTGCAACCTGCAGCGCCTGGACGGCCCGGTGCGCGGCAACGGCCAGATCATCCAGGAGCTCGAATCGCTGTTCACCGGCGCCGGCTGGAACGTCGTGAAGGTGCTGTGGGGCTCCGACTGGGATGCGCTGTTCGCCCGCGACACCCAGCACGTGCTGCTGCAGCGGCTGGCCGCCACCGTCGACGGCCAGTACCAGACGCTGGGCGCGAACGACGGCGCCTACAACGTCGAGCACTTCTTCCGCCAGGACCCGCAGGTGCAGGCGCTGGTGGCGCACATGGGCGTCGACGAGATCGATGCGCTGAAGCGCGGCGGGCACGACTTCCGCAAGCTGCATGCGGCCTTCGCGTCGGCACGCGCGCACAAGGGCCGGCCGACGGTGATCCTCGCGAAGACCAAGAAGGGCTTCGGCATGGGCGGCGTCGGCGAATCGCGGATGACCTCGCACCAGGCGAAGAAGCTCGACATCAGCGCGCTGAAGGCCTTCCGCGACCGCTTCGCGCTGCCGCTGTCCGACGACGACGTTGCCGCGCTGCGCTTCTACAAGCCGGCCGACGACAGCCCCGAGATGCAGTACCTGCACGAGCGCCGCCGCGCGCTCGGCGGGGCGCTGCCGGCGCGCAAGCCGCAGGCGCCGGTGCTGCCGGTGCCGGCGCTGTCCGGCTGGGGCGGCTTTGCGCTGCAGGCCGACGGCAAGGAGATGTCGACGACGATGGCCGCGGTGCGCATGGTCGCCGGGCTGCTGAAGGACGAGGCGCTGGGCCCGCGCATCGTGCCGATCGTCGCCGACGAGGCGCGCACCTTCGGCATGGCGAGCCTGTTCCGGCAGATCGGCATCTACTCGCCGCACGGGCAGCTGTACGAACCGGAGGATGCCGGCTCGATGCTGTCGTACCGCGAAGCGCGCGACGGCCAGCTGCTCGAGGAGGGCATCACCGAAGCCGGCGCACTCGCGTCGTGGATCGCCGCCGGCACCTCGTACAGCGTGCACGGGCTGCCGATGCTGCCGATGTACATCTACTACTCGATGTTCGGCTTCCAGCGCGTCGGCGACCTGATCTGGGCGGCCGCCGACCAGCGCGTGCGCGGCTTCCTGTTCGGCGCCACTGCGGGGCGGACGACGCTCGGCGGCGAAGGCCTGCAGCACCAGGACGGCAGCAGCCTGGTGATGGCCGCGATGGTGCCGAACTGCCGCGCCTGGGATCCGGCGTTCGCCGGCGAGGTCGCGGTGATCGTGGACCATGCGGCGCGCCGCATGCTGGAGCAGCAGTGCGACGAGTTCCACTACGTCACGCTGATGAACGAGAACTACGCGCAACCGTCGCTGCCCGACGCGGCGCAGGCCGACCTGCTGCGCGGCATGTACCGGCTGCAGGCGCAGGCGGTGAAGAAGGCGGCCGGCAGCGTGCGGCTGCTCGGCAGCGGCGCGATCCTGCGCGAGGTGATCGCCGCGGCCGAGCTGCTGGCCACCGACTGGAAGGTCGCGAGCGAGGTGTTCAGCGTGACGAGCTTCAGCGAGCTGGCGCGCGACGCGCGCGCGTGCGACCGCGCCGAGCGGCTGGGCGGCGCGCCGGCCGCCTCGCACGTCGCGACGCTGCTGAAGGGACACGACCCGGTGATCGCCGCGACCGACTACGTGCGCGCCTGGCCGCAACTGATCGCCGAATATGTCGACGCGCGCTACGTGACGCTCGGCACCGACGGCTTCGGCCGCAGCGACACCCGCCAGCAGCTGCGCCGCTTCTTCGAGGTCGACCGCCACCAGGTGGTGCTGGCCGCGCTGCAGGCGCTGGTGCGCGACGGCACGCTGGAGCGCCCGGTGCTGGCGCAGGCGGTGGCGAAGTACGGCGTGGACGCCGCGGCACAGGCGCCGTGGCAGGGCTGACCGTTCAGGACATCGCATGACGGCGTCATCCGGCCCACGGGGGACCGAGGCGCCCGGCATCCAGCGGCTTCTCCATGATCGCCAGGTGGAGGCCGCGGTACGGCGGCGGCACCGCATCGTTCGCCGAGGTGGTGCGCTCCCCCACCCACCGGAAGCCGAAGCGCGCGTAGTGGCGGATCAGCGCGGCGCTTTCCGCCCAGGTGTCCAGGCGCAGCCTGCCCAGGCCCAGGCGCAAGGCCTCCGCCTCGCACCAGGCCAGCATGGGGGCGAACAGCTGCCGTCCCTTCCAGGCCTGCCCGACGATGATCCGGTGGATGTAGCGCGCCGACGCCGGCGCCATGCCGTCCCAGATCTCGCGGTCCATCGCGGACGGCGGGCAGAAGCTGAAGATGCCCGCCACCTGGCCGTCGAGCACGGCGACGTGCTGGCTGCGCGCGGCGATGTCCTGCTCGACCACGCCCAGGTCGAGTTCCCGCCACGAAGGATGTCCGCCGGCGCGCTGGAACGCGATGGCTTCGGCGTAGAGCGCCTGGATTGTGGGGATGTCGTCGAGGCTTGCAGGCCGGATGTGCATGGAGGTGTCGAATGAAGCCGAGGAATCCCCCACTGTCGTCAACGCGCCGGCCGGCGTCTTGTACCGCTGTAGACGGCATCGCCGCGCCGCAGGTCGCGTCGGACTGGGTGCGCTACCGCCCCGCCGGCATGCCGGGGGTGACGCTGATGCGAGCGCATTTCACCGACCATGCGTTCGAGCGGCACAGCCATGCGGAGTACGGCATCGGCGTGACCTGCAGCGGCGTGCAGACCTTCAATTGCCGCGGCACGACACAGACCAGCACGCCGGGCGACGTCATCTTCCTGAACCCCGACCAGGCGCACGACGGGCTGCGCGGCAGCGCCGGCGGCTACGGCTACTGCATGCTGTATGTCGACACCGAGGTGCTGCCGGGCCTGCTGGAGCCGGCGGCCGGGACGCAGGGCAGCCGCCACTTCCGCGACGCGGTCGTTCGCGACCCGCAATTGGCCGCTGCCCTTCACCGTGCGATCGGGGCTACGGAGCAGCCGCAGGAGTCGATGCGGGCCGAAGCGCTGCTGACCGGCGCGTTCGTGCACCTGCTGCTGCGGCATGGCGAGTCGGCCCGGGCGGCGCTGCCGCCGGTGGGGGCCGGGCTGAAGCGGCTGCTGCGGGTGCGCGACCACATCCGCGAGCACGCCGACCGGGACCTGTCGATCGGCGTGCTGGCGCGCGATGCCGGAGTGTCCCGCGTCTACCTGAGCCGGGCGTTCGCGCAGCATTTCGGCGTGCCGCCGCACCTGTACCTGAATGCCGTCCGGCTCGCGAAGGCGCGCGCGTTGCTGCTGCACGGCACCCCGCTGGCCCAGGTAGCGGCCGAGGTGGGCTTCGCGGACCAGAGCCACTTCACGCGGCGGTTCAAGGGCGCGACCGGGCTGTCGCCCGGGGCGTGGCTGCGGCAGATGCGCCGCTGAGGCCGTGCGAGCGGCCTCAGACCGGCGCGTCGGTCCGGGGATCCCGCAGCACCAGCGACGGCGGCCGCCACATCGGCAGGTCGGCGTCGCGCAGTTCCTTCAGCACGCGGAACAGCAGCGCGCTCTTCACCGCATACGACTGCCGTGGCGACACCACGTAGCCGGTCGCGTTGAACACCAGGTTGCCGTTGTCGAAGCCGTCCAGGAAGACCTTCGGCTCCGGCGTGTCCAACACCTCGTCGTGCTGCCTGAAGGCCTGCAGCAGCAGGTCGCGCACCCGTTCGGTGTCGGTGTCCAGCGGCATCGGCAGCTTGATCTGCACCAGGCCGAGCGGGCTCGCGAGCGTCACGTTGCGCACCGTCTTCGTGATGAACTCGGAGTTCGGCACGATCACCGTCGAGCGGTCGCCCATCTGGATCTCGGTGGCGCGCACGTTGATGCGGCGGATGTCGCCTTCGATGCCGCCGAGCGCGACCCAGTCGCCCACCTTCACCGGCCGCTCGGCCAGCAGGATCAGCCCCGACACGAAGTTCGACACCACCGCCTGCAGGCCGAAGCCGATGCCGACCGACAGCGCGCTCGCGATCCACGCGATCTTGTCGAGCGCGAGCCCGATGGCCGACAGCCCGAACGCGATCGCCAGCACCGTGCCGACGAAGCCGAACAGCGTGGTCGTCGAGCTGCGCATGCCCGCGTCGAGCCGGGTGGTCGGCAGGAAGCTGTTCGTCAGCCAGCGCTTCAGCGCGCGCACCGCCAGCATGCTGAGGCCGAACACCAGCAGCGCGCGCAGCACCGCGATCGGCCGCACCTGCAGCTCGCCGACCGCGACGCCGACGTCGAGCTGGCCGAGGCGCTGCCACAGGTCGCCCGGGCCTTCGCCGAACGGCGCGAGGATCAGCACCAGCGCGACCAGCAGCACCGCCAGCTGCAGCCCGCCGGCGGCGATCACCGCGACCTGGTTGCGCAGGTGCGACGGCGACACCGCGGCGTCCGACTGCGGCTCCATCGCACCGTCCGGCTCTTCGGCATCCGGCCCGGTGACCGGCGGAGAGCGCACCCAGGTGTCGAACACGTCGGCCACCAGCAGCGTCAGCAGGTAGGCCGTCAGCGAGACGACGAACACCCAGATCACCTGGCGCGCGACGAAGCCGCCGAGCGCCACATAACCGATCACGATGCAGACGACGCTCGCCACCAGCGCGAGCCACACGCCGGTCAGCATCAGCGAGACCCACAGCGGCCGGGGCAGCGCATCGAGCGGCGATTCCGGCTCGGCCGCCCGGGCGGCCAGCGCGGCGCGGCGCAGCCGCTCGCCGTGCCGCAGGCTGCGGCCGACGACGAAGGCCAGCACCAGGGCGTAGACGCAGTTGATCGCGACCTCGGCGGCCAGGTCGGCCTGCACCAGCGCCGCGAGGCGCTGCAACAGCCAGCCGCACAGCGTGACGCTGCCGATCACCGCCGGCTGCCAGCGCAGCGCGCGTGCCAGCGCATCGGCCATCGGCACGAGCCGCCAGGCGGGCTGGTCGGCCGACAGCAGCGCGCGCCCGAGCCCGGCCAGGTAGGACGAGAACAGCACGGCGCCGACGAAGCTCGTCAGCAGGCCGTGCAGCGGTTCGGGCGTCGGGCGCTGCCAGTTCAGCCCGAGCATCAGGCCCCATGCGATGGCGCCGGGCACCAGCATCCACAGCAGCGTCTGCGCGAGCGCGTACAGCGTGCGCCGCACGCGCGCGGCCGGCGAGTGGGTGGCCGCGAGCCGCGCGACGAGGCGGCCGAGCGCGATGCGCAGCGCGATGCCGATCAGCGCCACACCCAGCCACGCGAGCCACGCGGCGGCCGACATGCGCGCGAATGCGGCGGCGAGCTGGCCCTGCCACGGCGAGTGCGGTACGCCGTCGGCGCTGAAGAGATCGCGCAGGTCGTGCCAGAACGAGGTGCTCAGCAACGCATCGGTGCGCTCGAACAGGTGTGCCTGGAAGCGCGAGCGCCGTTGCTTCGCGGCCTGGTCGGCGAGCTGCAGGCTCTCGACCGACAGCAGCCGCGCGAGCTTGATGCGTGCGTTCAGCGCTTCGGTGGTCTTCTGCAGGCTGCCGCGCTGCGTGGCGACATCGCTGTCTTCGCGCGTGCCCTCGGGTGCGGCACCGAGTTCGGTCAGCCGTGCCTGCGCGCGGGCGAGGTCGGGGGCCTGCGTCTGCGCGATCTGCTCGGCGCTCTGCTGGACTTCGAGCAGCGCATCGCGCATGGCGACCAGCTCGGCATCGGTGCTGTCGCCTTGCAGGCGCTTCTCGATCGAATCGACGCGCTGGCGGGCCGCTTCGAGCGTGACGTCGGGGTCGTCGGCGGGCTGGGCCTGCGCCATCGCGGCGCCCAGCACGAGCAACAGGATTGCCAGCAGTCGGCCTCGCATGCCTCGGGATCCTTTCGTGTCCGGATGGAGCCGCCGATCCTGCCATCGGGGCAGCGGCTTGGCAAACACGGGGGGATCGGTTCAGAAACGGAACGAGAGGCCGACGCCCCATTGGAAATCGGGCGTGTCGCGGGTCAGCCCGCGCGACGCGCTGAGGTCGAGCTGCAGCGAATCGTTGACCAGGTACGTCGCACCGAAATCGAAGCTGACGACGTTGCCGCCGTGCGCCCGGCTCGCGAGCCGCTGCGCGGCGATCTCGACGAAGCCGTGCCAGGCCGGCGACCAGCCCTGGCCGAGCGTCACCGCGAACATTCCGGCGGCGAAGCGCGAACCGTCGTCGGCCTTGTCGGCGACGACGCCGGGCATCACGCCGACGGCCATGTCGTGCGGCAGGTCCCATTCGGCGACGAAGCGCAGCGACGGCCGCAGGCCCTGGCCGCGGAACGCGGCGGAGCCGGTGTCGAGGTCGACGTGCGCGAGCCAGGCCATGCCCGGCGTGCCGCGGGCCTCGTCGCCCTGCTGCGTGCGCCACTTGATGCCGATCGAGGTGTCGGCCGTGCCGCGCTCGGTCTGCGAGCTGCCGGTCGACAGGTCCTGCACGCGGCTGCGCAGCAGGCCGTCGGTCTCGACGCGGAATTCCATGTCGTCGCGAAACCCCAGCCGCAGCAGCGTCGGCGTGCTGCGCATGCGGGTCTTCAGGCCATCGGCCTCGTTGCGTTCGAAGCCGACGCCGGTCTCGATCTGCACGCGGCCGCGGCCGACGACGTCGCTGGATTCGACGAAGTCGGGGCGGTCGGTGGTGAGCGCGTCCGCGGCATGGGCCTGCGGCACCGCCAGGGCACCGACCAGCACGGCGGTGGCGAGGGCCGCCGCCGGCACCGGCGAAAGAATGGCTGCTGTCATCTCGTCTCCCGGCGAAAGCATCCCGCACAGTCCATGCTATCCGGCAACGCCGCTCAGCGGAACTGCCTCGGCACCGGCGACCCCCAGCTGGACGTCGAACGCGCGTTCGGCCAGCCACAGCACCGCGACCAGCACGATCGCCGCCGAACCGCCGCGCAGCAGCACCTGCCGGTAGAAGCGCGTCGTGCGCAGCGCCCAGACGCACGACACGAAGACGGCGACGATCGCGAGCTGCCCCGCTTCGACGCCGAGGTTGAAGCCGAGCAGCGGCAGCGCGAGCGCGCCTTGCGCGAGCCCGGCGTCCTTCAGCGCGCCGGCGAACCCGAAGCCGTGCACCAGCCCGAACGCGAAGGTCAGTTTCCAGCGGCCCTCGCGCACCATCGGCACCAGGTTGTTCAGCGCCGCGAACACGACGCTGGCCGCGATGATCGATTCGACCCAGCGCGACGGCGGGTTCACCAGGTCGAAGGCAGCCAGCGCCAGCGTGATCGAGTGCGCCACGGTGAACGCGGTGACGACGCGCAGCACCTCCGCCAGCACCGGCGCGAGCCGCGGCGAGGCCAGCACCGCCGGCAACAGCAGCGCGAGCAGAAACAGGATGTGGTCGCTGCCGATCAGGATGTGGTGCACGCCTTCGCGGACGAACCCGGCGAAGGCGGGCCCGGCGGCGGCGGCGCCGAAGCTGCGCGGCTCGGCACCGGGCACCAGCACGGCGGTTTCGTCGCGACCTGGCTGCTGCACGCGGACGATGCCACGGTGCGTCGGATCGCTCTGTGCGAACAGCCGGTAGACGGGCGTCAAGGTCCCGACCGGCGCGGCGCAGGTCCAGCGCCGCGTCAGCACCGCATAGCGGCCGTCGCTGTGCTCGTCCAGTTGCGGCACGCCGGCGGCACCGGGCACGCAGGGTGCGCCGTCGGCCTGCATGTCCAGGCCTTGCAGCGACAGCCGGTCGATGTCGGCCCAGCGGGTGCGCACCTCGCGCCAGCTGAGTTGGCCGTCGTCATCGGCATCGAGTGCAAGCTCGCGGTCCAGGTCGCGCAGCGCGATGTCGAAGCGCTGCGTGACGACGGCGCCATCGACCTGCAGGTGGACGTAGGCGTCGCTCGGTTTGTGGGCCTGCGCGACGAGCGGCAGCAGCCCGAGGCCGACGATCAGCAGCAGGCGCGCGTTCATTCGCCGCTCCCGGCCAGCGCCTGCAGCCGCGCATCCTGCCAGCCGGCGTCGCGGATCAGTTGCCACACCGGCTGCGCCGCCTGCGGCTGCTTCGCCGCCAGCGCGGCGCGCACCAGCAGCAGCGCATCGGCCGGTTCCTTCTGCACGACCCAGTTCGCCTGCGCGCTCGCCAGCGCGGCCGGCGCGTCGCCCCGCAGGTCGAGCTGGTAGCGCGATTGCTCGCGGCCATGGCTGCGGTCTCCGCGCAGACGCGCGGCATCGAAGCGTGCCGCCAGCGTGGCGATGGCCGGCGCCGCGCGTGGGTCGGCGCTGCGTTTCCACGCGATCGCCAGGCGCAGCAGCAGCGCATCGGCATCCTCTCGCCCGGCCAGCAGCGAGGCGACCTCGCGCTCGCGGTGCTGCGCCAGCAGCCAGTCGGCATACGCCGCCAGTGTGTACACATCGGGCGATGACGACGCGGCGATCGCGCGCCGGTACAGCACGCCGGCAGCAGCAGCGTCTGCGCTGCGCTCGGCCAGTTCGGCCCGCACGAGGGCGAGCCAGCCGGCGTCGACGTCGGGCCGCTGCGCGATCTCGGCCAGCGCGGCCGCTGCCTGCGCGGCCTGGCCTTGCAGGCTCATCAGTTCGGCGCGGCAGACCTGCGCCGGCAGCCGCACGGCCGCGCCGAGGTCCGCGTAGTGCGCACCCAGCAAGCGCTCGCAACCGGCATCGGCCTCGCGCCAGCGGCCTTGCACCTGCAGCACCGAGGCGCGTGTCAGCTCGGCCTGCGCCTGGATGGCCAGCGGCACCGGCTGCGGGCCGGGTTGCAGCAGCGCGTCGAGGTCCTGCAGCGCCGTGTCGAAGTCGTGCTGGCTCTGCCGCACGATCGCGCGCAGCAGGCGCACCGGCGCCGGCGGTCGCAGCTCGTTCCACCACGGGGCCAATGCCGCCTGCGCCTGGCCGAGTTCGCGCGGGTCGCCGTCGCGGCGGGCGCGTGCGATCGCGTCGCGTGCCAGCCGCGTCGCCAGCGACAGCTCGGCCGGGTGCCGGCGCAATTGCTCGCGCAGCGCGCGTTGCTGCCGGCGCTCGGCAGCATCGCCGATGCGGACCGGCAGGCGTTCGACGAGGGTGTCGTCGCCGGCCGGAATGAAGGGGGCGGCGTGGCACAGCGCGGCATGCAGCAGCGCGACCGGCCACCACCGGAAGATCGAGTGGAACATCGTCACCTCGGTTGCAGCCCGGATGCCGGATCCGGGGATCGTCATGACATGACAACCCGGATCGGCATCCGGGCGACGCGCACTACAGCGCGGCCGGCTCGTCCGTCTCGCTGGTCGGCACGTTCGTGACGGCGTCCAGGCTCAGCGGCTCGCCGCTGTCGGACGCCACGTTCACCCGCGCCGCGGCATACTCGGTGTACGCCGCCGGCGTGGCCGCGGCACTGGCCGGGACCGCAGTGTCGTCCGGGGCCGGCGCGTCGCCGCCGGACCCTCCTCCACCGCCGCACGCTGTCAGCAAAGCGGCACCCGTCAAGGCGATGCCGAACGCATGAAGAAGCTTGTTGTTCATGCCGTGCTCCTCAATGCGTTCCGCCGATCGGCGTGAACAGGTACGGGAAGCCCGGCAGCAGCGGCAGCACGGCCTGGTCGACCGCGTCGTGCAGCTTCAGCGAGGTGGCCCCCAGCGGCACGTTGGCCGGCTTGCAGTTCGCGCCGAAACCGAACTTGTCGGTGTCGCCATTCGCGATGCACAGCCCGCCCATCACCGCGACCAGCGAGACGTCGACCACGTCGTCCTTCGGCCGGCGGCCGTTCGGGAAGCCGGCGTTGTCGGTGCCGCCGGCGAGGATGTTGCCGACGATGCCGAGCCGGTTCTGGTCGGCGAAGGCCACCGGCGCGATCGCGGTGTTCAGCCGCAGCATTTCGGCAGGCGTCACGCTCGCCGGCTGGTTCACGCCCTGGATGCCGGTCAGGAAGGCCGTCACGAGGTCGGTGCGCGGCAGGTTCTTCGGCGCGGTGCCGGGCAGCTGCAGCGCGATCTCCAGCAGCGCGGGCAGCGTCGGGTTCGTGACGTAGGCGGCGAACTGCGCGTCGTCCTTCGGCTTCGAGCCGTTGAAGCGGTCCTTGTCGGGCAGGCCGATCACCACCTCGTTGACCAGCGGCATGCCCAGGCGCGAGACCTGGGTCCAGGCGCCGCCGGCCTTCTCGGTGGTCTGGTGGCCGGGCTTCGGCGTCGGGTCGAGCAGGCGCACCTGGCGCAGGCTGGCGCTGGTCCAGCCGCCGATCACCGGGTCGGTGCCGGCGGTCAGGCAGCTCCTGTGCACCTCGAGCGCGAGCGTCGTGACGTTCTTGTCGTCGATGGTGTTCGGCGCCGCATTGATCAGGGCCGGGTCGGTGATCACCGCCACCGGCGCGTTGACCAGGTCGAAGATGGTGCCCAGGTTGACCGCGAACGGATCCTTGCGCTGGCCGGCGAACACCTTGCCCGGCATCGCGCAGCCCGGGATGTTCACCGTGTAGATGTGCTTGCCCGCATAGGCGGCGTAGTCGGGCAGGGTCTTCACGCCGATGTTGTCGACCGGCTTGTCGAAGGTGGCACTGCCGCCGGCCGCGTTGGTGATCGCGCTGCGCTTGCCGCTGCGGCGGTCGCCGCGCACCACGTCCACGGTGTAGGTCTCGGTGAGGTTCAGCGAGGCCGAGCGCAGGTCGGTGACCGGTCCGGCCTGGATCAGCGGGATCGCGACGTTCTTGTCGCCGATCGGCAGCTTGACGTTGTTCAGCGTGTTCCTGAAGCGGAACTGGAAGCTCAGGTCTTCCTTCGCATCGCCGTTGTTGTCGATGTGGATCTCGTACAGCGCGTTCGGATCCATCGAGAAGTAGTTCGGTCCGCCGTAGGCGTCCTGCAGCGGCAGGTAGTTCGCGATCAGCGTGACGTAGTCGGTGCGGCCGGCCTCGTAGCTGCGGAACATGTAGAAATCGGTGGCGTCGACCTTGGGTTGCGTGGCGATGAACGGCGCCTCGCGGTGGCTGGAAGCGTGCGCGGCAGCGCACAGCGCGAGGGTCGCGACCAGCGCGAATGGCGCGGTGCGCAGGTGGGTGGGTGTCATGGCTTCTCCTGGCGTGTTGGCATGGCAGCCGGCGGGGTGCCGGCTGACCTGCGTTACGTCGGGAGGAGGGTGGTGGACGCAGCGACGCCGTGCCGGCGCTTTGCCGGCAGGGGCTTGCATCCAGACGGCGGGCTGCGGCGTAGCAGGCGCGCCCGGTGGCATCGATGCACCCGCCCGGGTTGCAACTTGATGCGCAGTCACCCCGGCACCGCCCTATGCTTGCGGCCTCACCAGTTGTTGACACCACCATGCGCGCAATCCTGACCGCCCTGACCGCTCTGACTGCCCTCACGCTGTTCGCCGGCCCCGCCCAGGCGCTGACGCTCGACGCGAAGAAGCTCGCCCGCTACGACGCCAGCTACCAGCGCTGCGAGACGATGTACCCGGAAATGAAAGGCCAGCGCGACGTGGCCTACCTGCGGCTGTACCACGTGCCGGAAGACGAGAAGATGCTCGGCAAGCTGGCCGCGCTGCGCAAGAGCAGCGCCTATGTCGCCGAGCAGAAGCGCCTGAAGAAGACGCCGGTGGCGCCCGCCTCAGCCGCCTCGGGCCCGCTGGCACAGCAATGCCAGGGCCTGTGGGGCGAAGCGCAACGCGCGAAGAAGTAGCGCCGCCCGATCAAGCTGCCTCCGTGGATCCGGCTCCGCCGGTCCACTGGAGGCGCCCCCTTGAGGGGGAGGCGCGCAGCGCCTCGGGGGTGGGAGATCAGAAGTTGTAGTTGACGCCGATCGTGTACAGCGTGGCCTTGGCCTTGTCGCCCTGGATCTCGCCTTCGGTGTAGTCGACGGCGGCGGTCAGCGCGACTTCCTTGGTCAGCTTGTAGCCGACGCCGGCACCGACGTAGGCCTTGGTCTTGCTCTCCGAGTCGGAGAGCGCGCCATCCAGCTTCACCTTGTTGCGTGCGAGGCCGGCGCGGACCACGCCGTTCCAGTCGGGCGTGAAGTCGCCCAGGAACGCCGCGCCGATGCCGAAGCTCGACATCTTCACGTCGACGGAGAAACCGGCGCCGCTGAGCTTGGCCTTGCCGAAGTCGGCGTAGTGCGCTTCGACGGCGATGTTCTCGGTCAGCTTGTAGCCACCGAACAGCTTGAAGCCGGTGTCGCTCTTGTCGCAGCTGGGGGCGCCGGAGCAGTCGATGTCGGTGTTGGTGCCGCCGGCGGCCACGCCGACGTAGATGCCTTCGGCGTGCACGCCGGCGCTGGCGGCGAGCGCGATGAAGGCGGTGAGGAGGATCTTCTTCATGGGGGAATCCTGTGTTGTCTCGTAGGGATGAATCCGGCTGTTGACTGCCGCCGGCGCCGCGGGTGGAACCCCTGGCGGCCGGGATCCTACGTGTAAACCCGGGTCCCTCGTTCTTGACGTTTGGATACCCGATGAACTCGCCCGTCTTTCATCCTGCTGCAAGAAAGTGCGCGGCCGTTGTGCTCAGCGCCAGCGCTCGCGCAGCTCGCGCTTCAGCACCTTGCCGATCGCGCTGCGCGGCAGCTCGTCGATCAGCGTGACGCCGGCCAGCCGCTGCGTCTTGCCGACGCGCGCATTCAGCCACTGTTTCAGCACCTCGGCGTCGGTGCCCGCCGCGGCATCGGCGCGCAGCACGACGAAGGCCACCGGCGTCTCGCCCCATTCGGTGGACGGCACGCCGACCACCGCCGCATCGGCCACCGCCGGGTGCTCGCGCAGCACCGCCTCGAGGTCGCTCGGGTAGATGTTGAAGCCGCCGCTGATCACCAGGTCCTTCTTGCGGTCGAGCAGCACCAGGAAGCCGTCCGCATCGAAGCGCCCGACGTCGCCGGTGCGGATGAAGCGCCGGCCCGCCGCATCGAACCATTCGGCCTCGCGCGTCTTCTGCGGCTGCCGGTGGTAACCCAGCATCATCCCGGGCGAATGGCCGACCACCTCGCCGGTGGCGCCGGGCGGCAGTTCGCGGCCGTCGTCGTCGATCAGCCGGATGTCGTGCCCTTCGGCCGGGCACCCGACCGTGTGCAGCTTGTCGGGATGCTCGTGCGCCGCGAGGATGCAGGTGCCGCCACCCTCGGTCATGCCATAGAACTCGACCAGCCCGCCCGGCCAGCGCGCCAGCACATCGGCCTTCAGCGCGGCACTGAACGGCGCACTGGTGCAGAACTTGTGGATGAAGCTGCGCAGCTCGTGCCGCTCGAAACCCGGCAGCGCCATCAGCCGCTGGTACTGCACCGGCACCAGCATCGTGTGCGTCGCGCGGTGCCGTTCGGCGAGCGCCAGGTAGTCGGCCGCGTCGAACTTCGGCATCAGCACGACGCAGCCGCCGGAAGCCAGCGTCGGGAAGAACACCACCAGCGTGGTGTTCGAGTACAGCGGCGTCGCCAGCAGCGTGATGCCGTCGGGCGCGTACCCGAACTGCCGGCTGCGCTGCACGTGCGCCCAGCGCATGCCGTGCGATTGCACGATGCCCTTCGGCACGCCGGTGGTGCCGGACGAGTAGATGATGTTGAACGGCGCCTCGGGCGGCAGCGGCGGCTCGTTGAACGATGTGCCGGCCGGCGCGAGCCAGCGCTCGAACGCTGCATCGTCATCGAGCGCGATGCGCGGCAGCTCGGAGGGCGCGATCAACGCAGCGGCTGCCGCGTCGACGAACAGCGCACGCGGCTGCGCATCGGCCAGCATCGCCGCCAGGCTCGCGGCGGTGGACGACGGCGCGAGCGGCGCGACGACCGCACCGGCGCGCAGCGCCCCGAGGAACAGCGCGGCGTAACGCGTCGACGTGCCGGCGCACACCGCGACCGCGTCGCCCGGCTGCACGCCGTCGCGCTGCAACGCGGCGGCGATGCGGTCCATCAACCCATCGAGCGCGGCATACGACAGCCGGTCGTCCGCCTGCACCAGCGCGGCGTGCGCCGGCCGCGCCTGCGCATGGGTGCGGATCAGCGAGGGCAGCGTGCGGAAGTCTTCGTCCATGGGGTGCGATCGGTGGGTGTGGGCGGGCTCAGTAACCCGCCGCGCGGTCGACCGCATGCGGCAGCGGCAAGCCGTCGCGTGCGCGGCGCAGCGCGTCGAGGCATTGCGCCGCGACGGTGTCGAACGAGGCCTGCGCCGCGATGTGCGGCGTCGCGACCACCTTCGGGTGATGCCACACCCAGTTCGACGCGTCCGGCGGCTCGCGTTCGAACACGTCGAGCGCGGCGCCGGCCAGGTGGCCTTCGTCGAGCAGCGCCCGCAGGTCGGCTTCGACCAGGTGTTCGCCGCGGCCGACGCTGACGACGAAGGCGCCGCGTGGCAGCTGCGACAGCGTGCGCCGGTTCAGCAGCCCGCGCGTGGCCGGCGTCAACGGCAGCGTGCAGACCAGCAGGTCGCTGCGCGCGAGCAACGCGGCCAGGCCCCCTTCACCGCTGAACACCTCGACCCCGGGCACCGGCTCACCGCGCCGGCTCCAGCCCGCGACCGGGTAGCCCAGCGGCATGAAGGCCCGCGCGACCGCCTGCCCGACCGCGCCGAGGCCGAGGATGCCGACGCGGCACTGCGCCGCGGCCCGCACCGGATGCCGCAGCCACTGCGCCGCCGCCTGCTGCTGCGCATAGCGCCCGAGCTCGCGCGTGAAGCCCAGCGTGCAGGCCAGCACGTACTGCGCGATCTCGCAGCCCTGGTTCGGATCGACGACGCGCGTCAGCAGCACCGAGGCCGGCAGGTCGGCAGGCATCAGCTTGTCGACGCCGGCGCCGATGCTGCACACCAGCCGCAGGTTCGGGTAGCGCGCGAGCTGGCCGGGTTGCAGCCGCCACGCGAGGATCGCCTCGACGCGATCCGGCGGCGCGTCGTCCTCGCGGGTCCACACGTCGAGGCCGGGCGCGGCCCGCCGCAGCGCGTCGGCATACGGCGCCACCGGCAGCGGCGACAGCAGCGCGAGCACACCCATCTCAGCCGCCACGCCTAGGTCTTCGTCGCGAGGCCGAGGCGCTCGATCAAGGCCTTGTCCTTCACGAAGGTCTCGCGCGCCCACTTCGCGTAGTCGTCGCCGCTGCGGTACCAGGCCTCCTGGTTCAGCTGGTCCAGCAGTTCGACGTGCCGCGGGTCGTCCATCGCCTTCCTGAACGCATCGTGCAGCGTCTTCACGATGGCCGGGTCCATGCCCTTCGGGCCGACCAGCCCGTACGGCGAACTCGACACCACGCCGTAGCCCAGGTCCTTCGCGGTCGGCACGTTCGGCCAGCGCTTCGTGCGCTTCTCGCCGAAGGTCACCAGCAGCCGCATCTGGCCGTTGTCGACGAACTTGTCCCAACCGGTCGCATCGCTCTGCGCCATCACGTGCCCGCCGAGCAGCGCTTGCTGCAGGTCGGCATTGCCCTTGAACGGGATGTGGTTCAGCGTGACCTTCGCGTTGTCGGCCAGCTCCTCCATCAGCAGGTGCGGCGAGGTGCCGATGCCGGTGGAGCCGTAGTCGACCTTGCCGGGCTCGCGGCGCGCCGCCTCGATGTAGTCGTTGAAGGTCTTGAACGGCGAATCGGCACGCACCGTGAAGCCGAAGGTGTAGCCGGAAATGCCCATGATGAACGTGAAGTCGTTGATCGGGTGCCAGGCCACCTTCTGCATGTGCGGCAGCCGCAGCATGCCCATCGGGTACTGCGCGAGCGTGTAGCCGTCAGGCTTGGCGGTGCCGGCCATCATCCCGGGTCCGAGCGTGCCGCCGGCGCCAGGCTGGTTCTGCACGATGATGTTCTGGCCCAGCAGCTTGCCGGCGATGTCGGCCAGCGTGCGCAGGTGTCGGTCGGTGGAGCCGCCGGCCGGCCACGGCACGATCAGCGTGACGGGCTTGCTCGGGAAGCTCTCGGCGCGCAGCACGCGCAGCGGTGCCGCGAGCGCCGCGCCGCCGGCGGCGACGATCAGCGAACGCCGGCGCAGCAGGGGGAAGTTCGTCATCGGGTGTCTCCTCGTGGTGTCGTTGATGGGGCCGCGGCGAGTTCGCGCTCCTGCAGCTCGCGCCACATCACCTTGCCGCTGCCGGACTTCGGCAGCGCCGTGACGAACTCGACGATGCGCGGGCTCTTGTACGCGGCCATGTGCTCGTGGCTCCAGGCGATCAGCGCCTGCGCGGTCAGCGCCTCATGGCCGGCGCGCCGCACGACCAGCGCCTTCACCGTCTCGCCGCGGCGCTCGTCGTGCGCGGCGATCACGCAGGCCTCGAGCACACCCGGGTGGCGGTACATCAGCGATTCGACCTCGGCCGGCCAGACCTTGAAGCCGGACGCGTTGATCATCCGCTTCAGCCGGTCGACCATGAAGAAGTAGCCGTCGGCGTCGACCTGCGCGAGGTCGCCCGTGCGCAGGAAGGCGCGGCCGTCGATCTCGACGAAGGCGGCGCGGGTCGCGGCCTCGTCGTTCCAGTAGCCGCGCATCACCTGCGGGCCGTGCACCACCACCTCGCCGGTCTCGCCGGCCGGCAGCTCGGCGAGCGTCACGGGGTCGACCACGCGCGCATCGACGTCGAACACCGGGATGCCCAGGCACTGCGGCTTCGGCCGGTGCGGCGGGTTGATGTGGGTCGCGGCCATCGCCTCGGTCATGCCGTAGCCTTCGACGTAGTCGAGCCCGGTCAGCTCGCGCAGCCGCGCGGCCACCGCGGCCGGCATCGCCGCACCGCCGCCGCGGATGCCCTGCAGGCTCGACAGGTCGTGGTCCGCAAGACGCGGGTTCGACAGGAAGTCGACCACCATCGTCGAGATCGCCTGCAGCACCGTCGCGCGGTGGCGCTGGATGCACTGCGCGGCGGCGTCGCGGTCCCAGCGCGCCAGCACCACCATCGTCGCGCCGAGGAACAGCGGGCCGTTCAGGCTGCCGGCCATCCCGGTGACGTGGAAGAACGGCAGCACCGACAGGTAGACGGCATCCTGCGTGCGGCCGAACCACTGCACGCCGCCGACCAGCGTGCTCATCACGCTGCGGTGGGTGTGCATGCAGCCCTTCGGCTGGCCGGTGGTGCCGGAGGTGTAGGGCATCACGCACAGGTCCTGCGGGCCGGTGGTCAGCGGGCCCGGGCGCAGGTCGTGCGACGGCGCGACGGCATCGCGCCACGCGGTGAGGCCCGGGCCGTGCAGCGCGAGCGGCGCGGCCGAGACGACCTCGGGCACCGGCAAGTCGGTGGGCGTGGTCAGCGCGTCGGCATAGGTGACGACGAGCAGCTGCTGCAGCCCCGCGTCGCCGACGTCATCCAGCAGCGGCTGCATCTGCGGCAGCAGGTCCTGCGGCACGATCGCGACGCGCGCGCCGCTGTCGTGCACGTAGTGGCGCAGCTCCTCGCTGCGGTTCATCGGGTTGACCGGCACCACCACCGCGTTGGCGCGCAGGATGCCGTAGAACGCCATCGCCCACTGCGGGCTGTTCTGCAGGTAGAGCAGCACGCGGTCGCCGGCCTGCACGCCGGCCGCCTGCTGCAGCCAGCCGGCGAGGCGCTCGCTGCCGGCCAGCAGCTCGGCATAGGTCATCACGCTGTCGTAGAAGATGACCGCCGCCTTGTCCGGGTAGCGCCGTGCGGAGACCTGCAGGTTGTCGAAGACGTTGGTCTGCGGCAGCGTCAGGTGGTGCGGCAGGCCGGGGGGCCAGTGGGCAAGGTGGGCGTGCGGCATGGGAGAGCGATGCTAGGAGCGCTGCGGGGGCTTGTAAACACGGTGAATCCCGCTGTCGCCAAGGTGTCAGCCGCGAGGCGTTTGACAGTCGAAGACGGCACCATGAACAATCGGCGGCTGTCTCCAGCCTGCCGAAGTGGTTCCGCCATGCCAACCGATTCCCGCGCCGAACAACCCCGTTTCGCGACCGACGCGCTGACCCTCGGCGTGGTCGGGGCCGGCGTGATGGGCATGGGCATCGTGCAGATCGCGGCGCAGGCCGGGCTGGCGGTGCGGGTCTTCGATGCACGCGACGGCGGCGCGGCGGCCGGCTGCGACAAGCTGGCCGCCACGCTGCGCACGCTGCACGAGCGCGGCAAGCTGAGCGCCGCACAGGCGGCCGCGGCCACCGAGCGCTTCGCACCGGTCGCCACGCTCGAGGCGCTGCGCGACTGCGATGTCGTCATCGAGGCCATCGTCGAAGACCTCGGCGCCAAGCAGGCGCTGTTCGCGCAGCTCGAGGCGCTGGTGCGCGACGACTGCGTGCTCGCGAGCAACACCTCGTCGCTGTCGGTCACCGCGATCGCCGCGTCGCTGCGCCGGCCGTCGCGCGTGGCCGGCTTCCACTTCTTCAACCCGGTGCCGGTGATGAAGGTGGTCGAGGCGGTCGACGGCTTGCTGACCGACCCGGCCGTCACGCTGAACCTGCTCGCGCTCGGCCGGCGCCTGGGCCACACCGCGGTGCGCGCGAAGGACACGCCGGGCTTCATCGTCAACCACGCCGGCCGCGGCTTCGGCACCGAGGGCCTGCGCATCCTGGCCGAAGGCGTCGCCGAGTTCCACGACGTCGACCGCGTGCTGCGCGACGTGGCCGGCTTCGTCGTCGGCCCGTTCGAGCTGATGGACATCACCGCGCTCGACGTGTCGCACCCGGTGATGGAATCGATCTACCGCCAGTACTACGACGAGCCGCGCTACCGGCCGCAGCCGCTGACGCGCCAGATGCTCGCGGCCGGGCTGGTCGGGCGCAAGGCCGGGCGCGGGTTCTACCGCTACGACGGCGGGCAGAAGCAGGCGATCGCCGAAGCGCCGGCGCCTGCCGCGCGCCCGGCCTCGGTGTGGCTGTCGCCCGACGTGCCGGCTGCGTTGCGCGCGCTCGTGGCCACGCTGGGCGTGCCGCTCGACGACGGCGCCACGCCGCATGCCGACAGCCTGTGCGTCGTCGCGCCGGTCGGCGACGACGCCACCACCTGCGTGCAGCGCCTCGGGCTGGATGCGCAGCGCTGCGTCGCGGTCGAGACGCTGTTCGACCTGTCGCGCCGCCGCGTCGTGATGACCACGCCGGCCACCACCGCCGCATGGCGCGATGCCGCGCACGGCCTGTTCGCGGCCGACGGCGTTCCGGTCACGGTGATCCGCGACAGTGCCGGCCTCGTCGCGCAGCGCGTCGTCGCAACCATCGTCAACATCGCCTGCGACATCGCGCAGCAGCGCATCGCGACGCCGGCCGACATCGACCTCGCCGTCAAGCTCGGTCTCAACTACCCGCTGCCGCCGCTCGCCTGGGGCGACAAGCTCGGGGCGCGCACCGTGCTCACGATCCTCGAACGCATGCACGCCTTCAGCGGCGACCCGCGCTACCGCCCGAGCCCGTGGCTGAAGCGGCGCGCGCTGCTCGGGCTGTCGCTGCTGGCCGACGAGGGACAGGGCTGAGAACGCGCCGACAAGCGTTACCCTGTGCCATCGATACCCGAAACACCCCCCGGAGATTCCGCCATGTCCACGCCCAAAGCCGCTTTCCAGTGGGACGACCCGCTGCTGCTCGACCAGCAGCTCACCAGCGACGAGCGCCAGGTGCGCGACGCCGCGCACGACTATGCGCAGGGCCGGCTCGCGCCGCGCGTGCTCGAAGCGTTCCGCCATGAGAAGACCGATGCGGCGATCTTCCGCGAGATGGGCGAGCTGGGCCTGCTCGGCCCGACGATCCCCGAGGCCTACGGCGGTGCCGCGCTGAACTACGTCTGCTACGGGCTGGTGGCCCGCGAGGTCGAGCGCGTCGATTCCGGCTACCGCTCGATGATGAGCGTGCAGTCCTCGCTGGTGATGGTGCCGATCCACGAGTTCGGCAACGAGGCGACCAGGCAGAAGTACCTGCCGAAGCTGGCGCGCGGCGAGTGGATCGGCTGCTTCGGGCTGACCGAACCCGACCACGGCTCCGACCCCGGCAGCATGGTCACGCGGGCGCGCAAGGTCGATGGCGGCTACAGCTTGAGCGGCGCGAAGATGTGGATCACCAACAGCCCGATCGCCGACGTGTTCGTGGTCTGGGCCAAGGACGACAGCGGTGCGATCCGCGGCTTCGTGCTCGAGAAAGGCTGGAAGGGCCTGAGCGCCCCGGCGGTGCACGGCAAGGTCGGCCTGCGCGCCAGCATCACCGGCGAGATCGTGATGGACAACGTGTTCTGCCCCGAGGAGAACGCCTTCCCCGAGGTGCGCGGCCTGAAAGGCCCGTTCACCTGCCTGAACAGCGCGCGCTACGGCATCGCGTGGGGCGCGCTCGGCGCGGCCGAGGACTGCTGGCACCGCGCGCGCCAGTACGTGCTCGACCGCAAGCAGTTTGGCCGGCCGCTCGCGGCCAACCAGCTGGTGCAGAAGAAGCTGGCCGACATGCAGACCGAGATCACGCTCGGCCTGCAGGGCTGCCTGCGGCTCGGCCGCATGAAGGACGAGGGCACGGCCGCGGTCGAGATCACGTCGATCATGAAGCGCAACTCCTGCGGCAAGAGCCTCGACATCGCCCGGCTGGCGCGCGACATGATGGGCGGCAACGGCATCAGCGACGAGTTCGGCGTCGCGCGGCACCTGGTGAACCTGGAGGTGGTCAACACCTACGAAGGCACGCACGACGTGCATGCGCTGATCCTCGGCCGGGCCCAGACCGGCATCGCGGCTTTCTCAAACTGAAAGGGAACGACATGACCACCGCCTACGACTTCGAAGCCACCACCATCGACGGCAAGCCGGCGCCGCTCGCCGCGCAACGCGGTAAGGTGCTGCTGATCGTCAACACCGCGAGCGCCTGCGGCTTCACGCCGCAGTTCGCCGGGCTGGAGGCGCTGTGGAAGAAGTACGCCGACAAGGGCCTCGTGGTGGTCGGCTTCCCGAGCAACCAGTTCGGCCACCAGGATCCCGGCAGCAACGACGAGATCTCGTCGTTCTGCCAGCTGAACTACGGCGTCAGCTTCCCGATGATGGCCAAGACGGACGTGAACGGCGGCGATGCCCACCCGCTCTACAAGTGGCTGACCGCCGAAGCCCCGGGCATCCTCGGCACCAAGGCGATCAAGTGGAACTTCACGAAGTTCCTGGTCGGCAAGGACGGCCAGGTGATCAAGCGCTATGCGCCCACCGACACGCCCGAATCGCTGTCGGCCGACATCGAGGCGGCGCTCGCGGCCTGAACCACCTCGGCCGGCGTGTTGCCCGCGGGCGCCACGCACACGCGGTTGCGGCCGGCCGCCTTCGCGACGTAGAGCGCGGTGTCGGCGCGCGACAGCAGCGCCTCGAGCGAATCGCCCGCCGGCACGATCACCGCCACGCCGATGCTGACCGTCGTGCGGATCGGCCTGCCCGCATCGTCATCGACGCTCAAGGCCTCGATCGCGACGCGCAAGCGCTCGGCGGCGGCCACCGCGCCGTCGTGCCCGGTGTCGGGCAGCAGCGCGACGAACTCCTCGCCGCCCCAGCGGCCGAACACGTCGAGCTCGCGCAGCGCGCCCTGGCACGCGCGCGACACCGCCTGCAGCACGCGGTCGCCGGACGGGTGGCCATGCTCGTCGTTGACGCGCTTGAAATGGTCGATGTCGAGCAGCAGCACCGAGAAGCTCGCCGCGGTGCGGTCGACGCGCTTCACCTCGACGCCGCCGCGCACCGCGATCGCGCGGCGGTTCAGCGCGCCGGTCAGCGGGTCGGTGGTGGCCAGCGTCTCCAGCTGGTCCTGCGCCTGCTTCAGCGCCGTCACCTCGGTCAGGCTGCACAGCCAGCCGGGCTCGTCTTCATGCACCAGCGGCACGCAGCGCACCAGCACCCAGAACGGCGTGCTGTCGCCGCGCTGCAGGCACATCTCGCTGACGCGGCCGGCCTCGATCTGCTCCTGCGACGACAGGCTCTTGATCAGGTCGTGCAACTGCTCGTGCGCGCTCTGGCGGGCGCTCGCCGCGTCGGTGGTGCCGTCGTCGCCGAACAGGCGCAGCAGCGCCGCGTTGGCCATCACGATCGACAGGTCGGCCTGGCGCAGCACCGCGACCGGCGCCGGCGCGGCCTGCAGCACGTCTTCGGCGGCCTTGCGGCGCAGCGACACCAGCGCCTCGCGGCGGCGCTTCTCGGCATAGCCCAGCAGCAACAGCAGCGCGGCGAGCGCGCCGGCCTCCAGCGGCATCGTGCGCAGCGCAGCCCAGCGCAGCTGCGCGCGGTCGACCACCATCGCGTAGCGCCACGGCGTGGATTCGATGTCGTAGACCAGCGCCCAGTCGGCCGCCAGTTCCTGCCGGTTGTTGGCCGGCGCAGTGCGCAGCGCGCTCCAGTCGCCCGCCGCCCCGGCGCGCTGCGCGACCTGCTGCAGCGTCGGCGCCTTGTCGGACGCACCGCCGACCATCGTCGGGTGCGCGATCACGCGGTCGCGGTCGTCGAGGATGAAGGCGGTCGCGATGCCGAGGGCCGGGCGGCGCACGTACTGCGACAGGCTGTCGAGCTGGAAATCCATCGCCGCGATCGCGCGATGCTGGCCGTCGGCATCGTCGATCGGGATCGCCAGCGTGCTGATCAGGCCGTTGCCCTTCGGGTCGTCGTACGAAGCCGACCAGACCGGCGCGCGGCCGGGGTTGCGTTCGACCAGGCTGTCGCGGTACGGGTCGCGGGCCAGCATGTCGGGCGTGAACAGCTGCAGGTCGTCGGAGGCCGGCGGGTAGATCAGGTGGAAGCCGCGGCCCGACAGGTAGTAGACCGCGGCGGCGGCCGATTGCGTGGCCTTGGCCTGGATCAGCGCCGGGCCGAGCGACAGCGCGATCTCGATCTCGCGGCCCTTTTCTCGACCGGCCTCGTCGTCGGCCAGCGTCTTCGGGCCGGCCATGCTGAAGGCCGGCGAATCGGAATGGTTGTTGACCGACGCGCGCGCGGTGTGGTGCGCGGCGCGCGTGATCGGCAGCAGCACGGTGGTGCCGGGAATGTCCAGCCGCTCGGCGAGTGCCGCCTGGTGCTCCTTCGACAGCGCAAGCCCCTGTTGCTGGAACAGGCCGTTCGCAACGCCCTGCAGCATGAAGACGCTGTTGCGGGCGGTGCGGGTCGACAGCCCGACCTCGCGCGCCGCCTCGTGCGCGGCGTCCTGCATGTCGCCCCACAGCCGGTCCTGGCGCGCCGACCAGGCGGCCACGAAGATGCCCACCGCCAGTGTCACCACGGTGAGGTAAGCGGCCCAGTGCGCCTTGCTGCGGATCGATCTGACAGTCACTCGGAAAACTCGCTTGTCTCAGGCCCTGCGCCGGGGCGGATGCGGGCACCGGCCGGACATCGGCGGCGCCTCGCCCGAGGGATATCGGCCGCACCGACCGGGGGTGTAGGGCGTCGCCGATAATTTGCATCCGACACCGACTTCTCCACCCAAGGCAGCCACCATGTTCGAGCACGTCGACGCCTACGCGGGCGACCCCATCCTGACCCTCAACGAGGCTTTCGGCCGCGATCCCCGGTCGCACAAGATCAACCTGAGCATCGGCATCTACTTCGACGACGCCGGCCGGCTGCCGGTGATGCGGGCGGTGCGCGAGGCCGAATCGGCGATGCTGCAGACGATTGGCGCACGCCCCTACCAGCCGATGGAAGGCGCCGCCAACTACCGCCAGGCGGTGCAGCACCTGCTGTTCGGCGCGACGCACGAGGCGGTGACCAGCGGCCGGGTCGCGACCATCCAGACGCTCGGCGGCTCCGGCGGGCTGAAGGTGGGCGGCGACTTCCTGAAGCGCTACTTCCCGAATTCCAACGTGTGGGTCAGCGACCCGACCTGGGACAACCACCGCGCGATGTTCGAAGGCGCGGGCTTCACCGTCGGCACCTACCCGTACTACGACGCGGCCACCGGCGGCGTGCGCTTTGCCGAGATGCTGGCAGCGCTGTCGGTGCTGCCCGAGAAGAGCATCGTGCTGCTGCACGCCTGCTGCCACAACCCGACCGGCGTCGACCTGAGCGCGGCGCAATGGGCCGAGCTGATCCCGGTGCTGGCGCAGCGCAAGCTGATCCCCTACGTCGACATCGCGTACCAGGGCTTCGGCGACGGCATCTCGCAGGATGCGTTCGCGATCCGCGCGCTGGCCGATGCGGGGCTGAGCTTCTTCGTCGCGAGCTCGTTCTCGAAGAGCTTCTCGCTGTACGGCGAGCGTTGCGGCGGCCTGAGCGTGGTGTGCCCGAACGCAGCCGAGGCGGCGCTGGTGCTGGGCCAGATGAAGGCGACGATCCGCAAGAACTACAGCAGCCCGCCGACGCACGGCGGCCAGATCGTCGCGCGGGTGCTGCAGACGCCGGCGCTGTACGAACAGTGGGCCGCCGAGCTCGACGCAATGCGGGTGCGCATCAAGGCGATGCGCGAGAAGCTGCACGCGGTGCTGAGCGCGAAGCTGCCGGGCCGCGACTTCGGGTATTTCCTGAGCCAGCGCGGGATGTTCAGCTACACCGGGTTGAGCGCCGAGCAGTGCGACCGGCTGCGCGAGGAGCATGCGGTGTACCTGGTGCGCTCGGGGCGCATGTGCGTGGCCGGCTTGAACTCGGGGAACGTCGAAGCGACGGCGGTCGCGATGGCCGAGGTGCTGAAGTAGCACACAAGTTCTTTCAGGTGGGCGTGTAAGGGCGCTGGCCGGGCGCCGACAGAGTCCGGCCAGCGCGGGGATGGATCCCGCGCAGCACCCCACACCAACCTGAAGGAAACCGATCATGCTGAACCTGAAGTCCGGCCTCGCCCTGGCCACCACCGCTGCCGCCCTGTTCTCGCTGGGCACCGTTGCCACCAGCGTCCAAGCCGCCGACGAAGGCAGCGTCAAGTGCGCCGGCGTCAACAGCTGCAAGGGCACGTCCGACTGCAAGACCGCCAAGAGCGAATGCAAGGGCCAGAACGGCTGCAAGGGCCAGGGCTGGGTCGGCAAGAAGACCGCCTCGGAGTGCACCAGCGCCGGCGGCACCGTGCTGAAGTAAAAACGCTTCCGGCACGGCGGGCCCTGCTCCCGTGCCGGCCTCTTTTCGTTCGGTGGACACCTCCATGAACGCTTCGCTGCACGGCTTCGGGCTCGGTCTTCGCACCGAGCACTACCGCGATTTCTGCGACGGCGATGCGTCGTTGCGACGGCGCGTCGACTGGCTGGAAGTGATCTCCGAGAACTACATGGTGCCCGGCGGCAAGCCGCTGCACCACCTCGACCGCATCCGCCGCGACCACCCGATGGCGATGCACGGCGTGTCGCTGTCGATCGGCAGCACCGACCCGCTGAATGCCGGCTACCTGCGCGACCTGAAGGCGCTGGCGCAGCGCATCGAGCCGGCGTGGGTCTCCGACCACCTGTGCTGGACCGGCGTCGACCACCACAACCTGCACGACCTGATGCCGATGCCGTACACCGAGGCGGCGCTGCGCCACCTGGTGCCGCGCGTGCGCCAGGTGCAGGATGTGCTCGGCCGGCGGCTGGTGCTGGAGAACGTGTCGAGCTACGTCAGCTTCGCGGCCGACGAGATGAGCGAATGGGAGTTCATCGCCGAGCTGCTGCAGCGCGCCGACTGCGAGCTGCTGCTGGACGTCAACAACGTGCACGTCAGCAGCGTGAACCATGGCTTCGACGCGCACCGCTTCATCGACGCGATGCCGCGCGAGCGGGTGCGGCAGATCCACCTCGCCGGCCACGAGGACCATGGCAGCTACCTGATCGACACGCACGACCATCCGGTGTGCGAGGCGGTGTGGGATCTCTATGGGTACACGGTGCGGCGCCTGGGCCGCGTGCCGGCGATGATCGAGCGCGACGACCACATCCCGCCGCTGGCGGAGCTGGTGGCCGAGCTGGACCAGGCGCGTGCCGTGGAAGCGGCGGCACTGAACGAGGCGGTTGCGGCATGAGAGCCGATGCCGCCGCGGTGCCGCTCGCGGACCAGCAGCGCGCGCTGCACGCCGCGATGCTCGGCGCACCGGCCGGGCCCGGCCTGCTGCGCGAACCCACGCAGCACGAGCCGCTGCTGCGCATCTACCAGAACGCCTACCGCGCCCGGCTGGTCGCGGCGTTACGCGACAACCACGGCGTGCTGCCGCGCGCGATGGGCGACGAGGCCTTCGACGCGCTGGCCGAGGCCTACCTGCAGGCGCATCCGTCGCGGCATCCGTCGATCCGCTGGTTCGGGTACCGGCTGGCGGAGTTCATGGCGGCGAACCCCGACTTGGTGCCGCATCCAGCCTTCGTCGACCTGGCGCGCATGGAGTGGGCGCTGCGCGAAGCCTTCGATGCGGCGGATGCGACGCCGATGACGCCTGCCCAACTGGCGGCGCTGCCCGCCGATGGGTGGCCGCAGCGCGTGCTGCGGTTCCACCCGAGCGTGCAGGTGCTGACGCTCGACTGGCATGTCGAGCCCGCATGGCGCGCGCTGCAGGGCGACGACGAGCCGGAGCTGGCCGCGCCCGAAGCGGGCGAGCACCAACTGATCGTCTGGCGGCCGGTGCTGGAGACGCGCTGGCGGTCCATGACGAGCGCGGTCGAAGCGCAGTTGCTCGCCGCGACGATGCAGGGCGAGGATTTCAGCGCGCTGTGCGAGATCGCTGGCGATGCGGTCGCGGTGGTCGGCGTGGTCCAGCAGTGGACCACTGAGGGCGTGCTGATCCTCTAGCGCTCAGTGCGCGCCTTGCAACGCCGGTTGTTCGAGATCTCGCACGATACGTCCGTGCTGCAGCACCACCACGCGTTGCGCCATCGCGATGGTTTCCGGGCGATGGGCCACGACGATGCGTGTGAGTGCAAGCTGCCTGATCGATGCGTTGACCTGTTGTTCGTTCCACACGTCGAGGTGGCTGGTCGCCTCGTCCAGCACCAGGATCCTCGGATTCTTGTAGAGCGCACGCGCCAGCAGCAGGCGCTGCCTTTGCCCGCCCGAGAGGCCTGAACCGATGTCGCCAACCAGCGTGTGATAGCGCATCGGCATCGCGTTGACCTCGTCATGGATCGACGCGAGCCGCGCGCAGGTTTCGATGCGTTCGAGGTCCGGTGAGGGATCGAACAGGTCGATGTTGTCGGCGATCGACCCGGCGAAGAGTTGGTCGTCCTGCATCACCGTGGCCACCATCGCACGAAAATTGCGCAACCCCAGTTGCTTCAGCTTGACGCCGCCCACCAGCACCTCGCCAGCCGTTGGCTCCAGCAGGCCCAGCAGCAGTTTGACCAGCGTCGTCTTGCCGCAGCCCGAGGCCCCGGTGATCGCAAGGAACTGCCCAGCGGGAATCTTCAGCGACACGTCTTCCAGCAGCCACGGCTCGCCATCGGCATGGCGAAACGCCAGGCCTTTCAACTCGATCTCCGGCTGCACGTGCCCGAGGTCCACCTCGACATCATGCGATTCGTCTTCAGGCGGCGTCAGCATGATGTCGGCCACGCGCTCGCCATGCAGGCGCAGCATGCGCAATTCGAAGAGCTTGTCGATCAACGCGGCCGTGCGCTGCGTGAACTGATCCTTGTAGCTGATGAAGGCGAACAGCATGCCAACCGAGAAGCGCGCGTCGAGCACGGCGAGCGCCGCCAGCCAGACGACGATCACGCGCTCGGCGCCGAACAGCAGCGTGTTGACCGTCTGGTACGAGATGCTGAGCCGGGCGATCCGCAGGTCGGCATTGAACTGGTCGGCCAGCGCATTCATGTAACCGATGCGACGCTCGTCGATGCGGTTGAACAGGCGCAGGCTTTGCACGCCGCGGGTCGATTCGATGAAATGGCTTTGCTGCCGGGCGGCGTGGATGATCTGCTCGGCGGTGGCTTCGCGCATCGAGCGGAAGGTCGTCCACCGCAACAGCGCATACAGCAGCACCGCCGCGCCGGCCACCGCCGTGAGCCGCGGACTGTAGAGAGCCATCACGATCAGCGTGCCGAGCACCAGCACGCCATCGATGACACCTTCGACGAACTGCGTGGCCAGGCTGCGCTGGATGGTCTGGATCGAGCCGAAGCGCGAGACGATGTCGCCCAGGTGTCGCCGCTCGAACCAGGCCAGCGGCAGCTTCATCAGGTGCCCAAAGGCATGGCTGAGCCACTGGAAGTTGAGGTGGGTCGCGAGCACCGTGGTAACCCACGATCGCACGCCCGACAGCGCGCCTTGCAGGAGCACCAGCAACAGAAAGCCAATGCCGAGAACGGTCAGCAGGTCGCGGTCGGCGGACACCACCGCCTCGTCGATGACCCATTGCAGGTAGAACGGAGCGGTGAGCGCGCAGACCTGCATGGCGAGACCGAGCAATAGCAACTGCAGCTGCCCGGCTCGCAGCCCGCTCACCCGGCCCATCAGCGACAACAGGTTGAACTGCCGCCGTTCCTCACGCTTCGTGAATTGCGCGTCGGGCAAGGCCTCGAGCGCGACGCCGGTGAAGTGCTTTCCGAGTTGGTCGATCGTGAGGCGCCGTTCGCCGACGGCGGGATCGTGAAGGGTCACGTGCCCCGCCTTCGCGGCCTTCAGCACCACGAAATGGTTCATGTCCCAGTGCAGGATGCAGGGCAGCTTCAGGTCACCGATGTGCTCCAACGCCAGCTTCAACGGGCGTGTCTGCAACTGCAGGCCGCGTGCGATCGCGATGAGACTCTTCAGCGTCGCCCCCTTCAGCGAGACCGGGAAGCGCATGCGCATGTGCGCCAGATCGATCCGATGACCGTGGAAACCGGCCACCATGGCAAGGCAGGCGAGGCCGCATTCGGCCGCCTCGGTCTGCAGGATCACGGGCAGGCGTGGTGTGCGCCAGAAGGCGAAGTTCGGCTGACGCAACGCCATGCTCAGGCGCGGCCGGTGATGCTGTACAGCGGCTCGAGGATCCACTCGTAGAGCCGGCGGTGATCGAGCAGCACACTGGCCTCCAGTGCCATGCCCGGTCTGAGCGGCTGCGCGAGGCCATAAGCCTGGACGTCCTGTCGGCCGAGGCTGACGCGGATGCGGTAGAGCGGCTCCGATGCGGAACCCGTCGACGCGACGATACCCGGAAACGGAATTTCCTCGGGGCGCATCGCGGTGCGGGACACCTCTCGCACGCGGCCCGCGTGCTGGCCGAACTTCTGGTGCGAGAACGCCTGGTAGCGCAGCATGACGGTCATGCCGGCCTGGATGAATCCAGCGGCGCGCGACGGGGCGTAGAGCTCGGCTTCGAGTTGCCCGTTTTGCGGCAACACGATGGCCAGGGCCTGGTTCGGTGCCACGGCGTGACCCGGCTCCGCCGCGACGGCCGCGACGATGCCGTCGTGCGGCGCTCGCACCCAGATCCGGCGACGGGCTTCGCTTTCGATGAGATCCTGCTCGATGACGGCGATGCTGCGGCGCGTTGCTTGCTGGTCGCGCTCGCCTTGGACGACGAGATCGCGAAGCTCGGCCTGGGTGCTCGCGAGTTCGCGCGCGGCCGAAGCCGCGGCACGCTCGAGATCGCCGAGGCGTTGCCGCTGGTCGAGCAGTTCGGCCAAGCGGTCTTGCAACTGCGCGGCAGAAATGAAGTGGGCAGCCTGCAGGTCGGTGTAGCGGCGGACCGCTTCATCGGCGAGAGCGACGCGCCGAACCTGGAGCGCGCGCTGTTCATCGACTCGACGGACTTCGTCGACCAGGTCGCGCGCACGACGTTGCGTGGCTTGCTTGCGCTGGGCCGATTGGCGCAGTTGGTGGGCAGCGTCGACTTGAAGACTGTCGCGCCGAGACTGCAGCAGTTCGGACACCGCCTGCTCGGCATTGCCTTGCGTCTCGGTGGTGCGCTCACTGCTCAGCACGAAGAGCACGTCACCCGCCTTCACGGGTTGCCCGTCTACCACTCGGCGCTCGGCGATCAGGCCCCGCTGCGGCGCCACGACGCGAATCATCCCGGCGCTCGGCAGGATCACGCCAGACACCTGGGCCTTGCGGGTGTAGCTGAAGAACGCGAAGAACAGGACGATCGCAATGGCAAGCGCGGTGAAGAGGCCGGTCAGCAACGCGAAGGAGGGAGGGCGGGTGAGCAGGATGTCGCCGTAGCTGCGGTCGGTGGCTCGCTGCAGGGCTTGCTCTCTGAACAGCGGGAGCGTCATGGGAAACGATATTGAAGAGGCCGATGGGGCAGCGATAAGTCGGGACTGCTTCGGAATGGTTTCATCATGAGACACCAGCGGATTCGGTGTCGCATGGCTAGACAAGATCGAACGCGAGCAGAATTGTTGATGGCAGATTGGCGAAGAAATGAGTCAAAACCAGCACCCAATAGTATGAGTTGGGCAATCTTTCGCGCCAGTGCAGAAGCGTGAGGCTGAATATCAGGAATGCCCAGAATGCCACGATCGCCTGAGCCGGAATTATCATTCCGTGCAGTGCTGCCCATATAGAGGCGCACAGGAGGGATGGTGCGATTCTTCCGCGGACTATTCTCTCCGCCATCACCATCATCGGGACCAATAGGGCTGATTCAAAAAGTGGCGCGGCGATCAGGGTCGTGATGCTGTCAATGATCGGGTGGTGGGACGCAGTTTCCGGCGATGGAATTCTGTCTCCTAATATCAACAGCAAGACGAAGGGCGGCAGGATGGCCACGATGGCTGCCAAAAATGAAAATGCCCACGCGTTCTCTCTTGTGCGGCCTATTAGCTCTCTCGGAAATGTCAACACCAGTGTCCCCTGATTGTTCGCCCAGCCGTCAATAAGCGATGGCCGGGCCGTTTTAAATTAGGCGCCCATGTTTCCGCCGTTCAAGGCATCAAGAAACATGTCTTGACCTGTGAATTGCATGACGTTCTTGGTCCATTCAAGCGCTGTCTCTCTTCCGATTCTTTCTTCGTAAACCAGGAGGGTCGTTGGGAAACCACAGCCAAGCCGGATCGATCGCTCCCTGACGTAAGCAGTAGGCTCGCCAAGCAATAACAATTCGCGAGTAAAGTAGAACCACCCCGGCGAAAGCCAAAGTGGTTGCGACTGAGGCAACCATCATCAATAGAATCGGGACATCCGGAAGGAGCGCCTTTGATGCAGCGGAAATAATTACCCCAACGCCCAGCGATGCAACGAGTGTTTTTTTGATCAGGTTCATTACAGCCCCAAGTCCTTGGCAGAGAAGACCAGTGGCTTGCAATCTGCCGGGCGGTGATTCTCATTGCCCAAGCAAAAAAAGCTTGTAAAGCTCTCGCTGCCGACTGGGAACGGGTCGCGAAAAACCAGCAAACCCCCGTTCGGAAGCTCTGAGTTTCGCGCCTGCATATACAGATCCAAGGGCATCTTGTACGAAGTATTCTCGATTGCCTCCTTCAGATCATTCGCCGAGGCGGAACGCAGGAACTTGCCCGTAGAGTGGCTATACGTCCCATGGAAGTGAAGATAAGTCGGGCGAATTGACGTGCTGACCAGCATGTCATGTCGAGGCGTTGATAGATAAATGTTTGCGCAGGCCGAGACACAACCGCCTTGAATTTCAACGGTCAAATTTTTTCTTCGCACTTCTTCTCGCAGGTATTCCGATACGAACTCCCTGCCTCCCGGAGAGTCCTTGATGCGCAGGGTGCGTAGGTTCGGTGTCCTTTCAACGGCGACCTTGTAGCGTTCCAGCAACTTGGAATCGAGGGATCCCGAGAGAACGATCAAGTCCTTTTCATTGGTTTTCACATTCGTCGGACTCATTCCATGGAACGAAAGTATTCCGAGTACGAGCGCAACCAGTGCGCAAGGCGCCAGAACCACCCAGACAGGACTTTTCGCAAAAGTGGGCGGCATGGTCTCGCAATCGCATCTTGCTCAATGTGGCCGAGATGCGCCTCCGGGAGGCGCATCCCTCTAGCTCAGTCAAATATCATCGATAACAAACCAACAATGCAAAGCGGCACGCCTTGGGTGCAGCTATCGATGAATATGGCGAATTGACTTGCATCCATGTTGCTGGAGCTTGAAGTCGTGTAAGTGATTGATCTATTTGCGCCACTTGAGCCGCCTCCACCGGCTCCCATGCCACCTGCAGCTACGTCGCAGTCTGCTTCAGTCATTTCAAACATGTTGTCTTTCATTGTCAGGGTGATTCCAGCTTGGCCGGAAGTTCGAGCCGTCGGAATCCGTGGGCTCGGTGCCTAAATTCCCGTGCAACTTCAATGCGGTTGACTGATTCTGTGGGCTGACGGCTTGGGTCGATAGGATCCATTTATCATCAGTATTACCACTAGCTTCGGCACGATGTAGCCGATTTCTCGATCAGTCTGCACCCGGAATGCGCGCAATGGCAAGCTGCGCCATCTATCGCATAGATGGCAATATGAATCAAATATATGGCTAGAGAATATGGCTGTCGAATTGCCGCGAGTAGTCCGCCGTCAAACCTTCTCCCTCGCCACCCGCCCCATCAGGTAGAACTCGTCGTTCGGCCGCAGGCTCATCAGGTTCGCCATCCGGTTGCTCAACCCGAACAGCGCGGTGATCGCGCCGATGTCCCAGATGTCCTCGTCGTCGAAGCCGTGCGCTCGCAGCGCCTCGAAGTCGCCTTCGACGATGTTCGCCGCGTCGTTGCAGACCTTCATCGCGAAGCCGAGCATCGCCTTCTGCCGCGGCGTGATGTCGGCCTTCAGGTAGTTGGTCGCGACCTGGTCGGCGATCTGCGGCTGCTTCTCGTAGACGCGCAGGATCGCGCCGTGCGCGACCACGCAGTACAGGCAGTTGTTGGCGCCCGAGGTCGCGACGATGATCATCTCGCGCTCGCCCTTCGTCAGGTGGCCGCCTTCCTTCAGCAGCAGCGCATCGTGGTACGCGAAGAAGGCCCGCGCCTCGTCGGGCCGGTGCGCGAAGCCGAGGAACACGTTGGGCACGAAGCCGGCCTTCTGCTGCACCTCGAGGATGCGCGCGCGGATGTCCTCCGGCAGGCCGGCGATGTCGGGCACCGGGTAGCGGCTGATGGGGGGGCGGCTCATGGGCGTCTCCTGTCTGGTGGTCGCGCCAGGATACGTCGCACCCCGGGCGTTACCATCGCCGCCCGAAAGGATCCGACGTGATGAAGAAGAGCGTGTCCGGCCTCGCCGGCCTGTCGTCGCTGGTCTATTCGACCGACACCGGTCGCACCTGCCCCGACTGCCGCCAGCCGATCGCGCAATGCATCTGCAAGGCGCAGAAGGCGCTGCCGCAAGGCGACGGCATCGTGCGCGTCTCGCGCGAGACCAAAGGCCGCAAGGGGAAGGGCGTCACGCTGGTGAAGGGCCTGCTGCTCGACGACGACGCGCTGGCGCAGATGGCGCGCGAGCTGAAGGCCGCCTGCGGCGTCGGCGGCACCGTGAAAGACGGCGTGATCGAACTGCAGGGCGACCACATCGACATGGTGGTCGAGCGATTGAAGAAGGCCGGCCACACCGCCAAGCGCGCCGGCGGGTGATCACGGCGGCGCCGCGTCCTGCGGCAGGTACTTGCGCAGCAAAGGCACCGTCATGCTGAAGCGCGCCGCCGACACCGTCGCGATGAAGCAGGCCTCGCCGGCCTGCCGCGGGTTGTCCATCGCCGCGATGAACAGCAGCTGGCCGCCGCCGCGCCGCCACAGCACGATGCGCGACACCGGCAGCCCGTCGTGCTCGATCACCGGGTAGAGCCGGTGCATCTCGGCCAGCACCGCGTGGCGGTCGGCGTCATCGAGCAACGCGCTCTGGTCGTCGCGCCCGAACGGGATCCAGTCGGCGCTCACGCAACTCGGCAAGCCGGCCACGTTGCCCGGCGCCGCGAGCGGCGCCTCGGCGGCCTGCAGGGCCGACGTTCCCGCAACCAGTGCACACGCCCCCCAAACCAGTGCCGTGATCCCTCGCCCCGTGCATCCCGTGCGCGTCATTGCCACTCCTTGAGTCGCCGCGCCGGGCAGCTTACGCCGCGCTGACCGCCACGCCGCGCACAGGGTGTTGGACGCTGGCGCACCGGCAACGAGGATCGATCGGCCGAATCAGCAACACGCCGGCAACCCGATCTGAATATCATCGTGGGTTGCGCAATGGGGCGCACGCAGGAGTCCCGATCGATGTCGATGGTCCAGCTGGCGCTCCGCCGTCCCTACACGTTCATCGTGATGGCCTTGCTGATCGTGCTGGCCACGCCGTTCGCGTTGCGCAACATGGCGACCGACATCTTCCCGGAGATCAACATCCCGGTGATCAGCATCATCTGGAACTACGGTGGGCTGTCGGCGCAGGAGATGGGCCAGCGCATCTCGGCCCAGAGCGAGCGAGGGCTCACCACCACCGTCAGCGACATCGAGCACATCGAGTCGCAGTCGCTCGCCGGCATCGCGGTCATCAAGGTCTTCTTCCAGCCGACCGCCAACATCCAGACCGCGATCGCGCAGGTGGTCGCGTCGATGCAGACCCAGGTGCGCCAGCTGCCGCCGGGCATCACGCCGCCGCTGGTCATCAAGTACTCGGCCTCCAGCATCCCGGTGATCCAGCTCGCGCTGTCGAGCCCGACACTGCCCGAGCAGGCGGTGTTCGACGCCGCCATCAACCAGCTGCGCCCGCAGCTGATCACGATCCCCGGCGTGGCCGTGCCCTTCCCGTACGGCGGCAAGAACCGGCTGATCTCGGTCGACCTCGACACCGCGGCGCTGCAGGCGCGCGGGCTGTCGCCGGCCGACGTGGTCAATGCGGTGAACCTGCAGAACCTGATCCTGCCGTCAGGCACCGCGAAGTTCGGCGCCACCGAATACACCGTCAAGATGAACGGCTCGCCCGACGCGATCGCCGGCCTGGGCGACCTGCCGGTGCGCACCACCGGCGGGGCCACCACCTACCTGCGCGACGTCGCGTCGGTGCGCGACGGCTTCTCGCCGCAGACCAACATCGTGCGCCAGGACGGCGCGCGCGGCGTGCTGCTGTCGGTGCTGAAGAACGGTGGTGCCTCCACGCTCGACATCGTCGACAACCTGCGCGCGCTGCTGCCACGCGCCGCGCAGACGCTGCCGGCCGACGTGAAGGTGACGCCGCTGTTCGACCAGTCGGTGTTCGTCAAGGCAGCAGTCAAGGGCGTGATCGCCGAAGCGGCGATCGCCGCGCTGCTCACTGCCGCGATGGTGCTGCTGTTCCTCGGCAACTGGCGCAGCACGCTGATCATCGCGGCGACGATCCCGCTGTCGATCCTCGCGTCCATCCTGGTGCTGCAGATGCTCGGCGAGACGCTGAACCTGATGACGCTGGGCGGGCTCGCGCTGTCGGTGGGCATCCTGGTCGACCAGGCGATCGTGACGATCGAGAACATCGAGCGCCACCTGCACCTGGGCACGCCGCTGCTCGCGGCGATCGAGGTCGGCGCCGGCGAGATCGGCGTGCCGGCCTTCGTCTCCACGCTGTGCATCTGCATCGTGTTCGTGCCGATGTTCTTCCTGTCGGGCGTCGCGCGCTTCCTGTTCGTGCCGATGGCCGAGGCGGTGGTGTTCGCGATGATCGCGTCGTACCTGCTGTCGCGCACGCTGGTGCCGACGCTGGTGATGCTGCTGATGGCGAAGTCGCATGCGGCGCCTTCCGGCGCATCGTCCGGCACCGGCAAGGCGAACGCACTGCAGCGCCTGTACCGCGCCTTCGACCGCCAGTTCGAGCGCGTGCGCCGCGTCTACACGCTGGCGCTGTCCGGGTTGCTCGCACAGCGCAAGCGCTTCGCACTGCTGTTCTCGGGCTTCTGCCTGCTGTCGTGCGGGCTGATCCCGTTCCTCGGCCGCGACTTCTTCCCGGGCGTCGACTCCGGCCAGATCCGGCTGCACCTGCGCGCGCCCACCGGCACCCGCATCGAAGAGACCGCGCGGCTGGCCGACGAGGTCGAGGCCGCCATCCGCGAGATGATCCCGGCCGACCAGCTGGAGACCATCCTCGACAACCTCGGCGTGCCCAACAGCGGCATCAACCTGTCGTACAGCAACGCCGGCACCATCGGCACGCTCGACGGCGAGCTGCAGCTGTCGCTGAAGGAAGGCCACCGGCCGACCGACGAATTCGTCAACCTGCTGCGTGCCGAGCTGCCGAAGCGCTTCCCCGGCACCGAGTTCTTCTTCCAGCCGGCCGACATCGTCACGCAGATCCTGAACTTCGGGTTGCCGGCGGCGATCGACGTGCAGTTCACCGGCCAGAACCTGGCCGCCAACGCGGCGCTCGCCGCCGAGCTGACGCGCAGGATCCGGCAGATTCCCGGCGCGGTCGATGCGCACGTTCACCAGCGCAACGACCTGCCGGCACTGAACCTGACCATGGACCGCTCGCGGCTGCAGCAGCTCGGGCTGACCGCGTCGAACGTCGGGCAGAACGTGCTGATCTCGCTGTCGGGCAGCTCGCAGACGGCGCCGGCCTTCTGGCTGAACCCGCAGAACGGCGTGGTCTACAACATCGCGGTGCAGACGCCGCAGTACAAGGTCGATTCGCTGGACGCGCTGCTGAACATGCCGGTCGGCGCGGTGGGCGGGGCCACTGCGGGCACGGCCACGGGCGCGACCGGCAGCACGCAGCTGCTCGGCAACCTGGTCGAGGCGGCGCCGGGGCGGCAACTCGCGGTCGCGTCGCGCTACAACATCCTGCCGGCGATCGACGTCTACGTCAGCGTGCAGGGCACCGACCTGGCCAACGTCGCCGGCCGGGTGCAGAAGCTGGTCGACGAGATCCAGCCGAAGCTGCCGCGCGGCAGCCAGGCGGTGCTGCGCGGCCAGGTGCAGACGATGCAGGCCTCGTTCATCGGGCTGGGTGTCGGCCTCGCGATGGCGATCGTGCTGGTCTACCTGCTGATCGTCGTCAACTTCCAGAGCTGGATCGATGCGCTGGTCATCGTTGCCGCGTTGCCGGCAGCGCTGGCCGGCATCGCGTGGATGCTGTTCATCACCGGCACCACGCTGAGCGTGCCGGCACTCACCGGCGCGATCATGACGATGGGCGTGGCCACCGCGAACAGCATCCTGCTGGTGTCGTTCGCGCGGCAGCGGCTGCACGAAGGCGTGCCGGCGCTGTCGGCCGCGCTCGAAGCCGGCGCGACGCGGATCCGGCCGGTGCTGATGACGGCGCTCGCGATGATCATCGGCATGATCCCGATGGCGCTCGGCCTCGGCGAAGGCGCCGAGCAGAACGCGCCGCTCGGCCGCGCGGTGATCGGCGGGCTGCTGTTCGCCACCGTGTCGACCCTCTTCTTCGTGCCGGTGGTCTACGCCGGCGTGCACCGCCGGCTGGCGCAACGCCGTGCGGCGCATGCCCCTGCGCCCGATGCCGCCCTGCCGCCCGCGGCCAACCTCCAGGAGACCTGAGCCATGACCGAGCAGCGCCACGCCGCCCTGGGCATCCACGCCGCCGATGCGAACGATTCGCCCGATGCCATCCACCTGGCCGACCCGCTGCAGCGCAAGCAGGTGGCCCGCCGCATCCGCTGGTTGACCGTCGTCGTGCTGGTGCTGCTGGCGCTCGGCGGCGGCCGCACCGTGATCAGCCGCATGGGCAACGCCAGGGCCCTGGAGGCCGGCACCACCGAACGCGCGAAGCAGTACGTGAAGACCACGCTGCCGAAGACCGCCGAGGCCGGCCAGACGCTCGCGCTGCCGGGCACGCTGCAGGGCTTCGTGCAGTCGCCCATTGCCGCGCGCGCGGCCGGCTACCTGCGGCGCTGGACCAAGGACATCGGTGCGCGCGTCGAGAAGGGCGAGGTGCTCGCCGAGATCGAATCGCCCGAGCTCGACCAGCAGCTGTCGCAGGCGGTGGCGGCGCGCGAGCAGGCGGCGTCCGGCCTGCAGCTGGCGACCAGCACCGTCGAGCGCTGGGAAAGCCTGCGCAAGAAGGACGTGGTCTCGCAGCAGGACCTGGACGAGCGCCGCGGCAGCGCCGCGCAGGCGCGCGCCAACCTGGCCGCGGCCGACGCGAACGTGCAGCGGCTGCGCCAGCTCGAAGGCTTCAAGCGCGTCGTGGCGCCGTTCGCCGGTGTGATCACGCGGCGCTACGTCGATGTCGGCGACCTGATCGACATGAGCGGCAAGCCGCTGTTCACGCTGTCGCAGACCGACCCGCTGCGCGTCTACGTGAACGTGCCGCAGTCGTCGGCGCAGCTGGTGAAGCCGGGGCAGCCGGTGGTCGTCACGCAGGGCGAGCTGCGCGGCCAGAGCTTCAAGGGCACGGTCGCGCGCACCGCGGCGTCGATCGACACCGGCACGCGCACGATGCAGGTCGAGATCGCGCTGCCGAACCCGAACGGCACGCTGCTGCCCGGCGCGTACGTGCAGGTGGCGCTGCCGCTGTCGGCCAGCCAGGCGATGCTGGTGCCGACCAATGCGCTGCTGTTCCGCGCCGAGGGCGCGCGCGTCGCGGTGGTCGACGGCACCGGCCGCGTCACGCTGAAGGCGGTGACGCTGGGCCGCAACTACGGCGAGTCGGTCGAGGTCATCGACGGCCTGGCCGCCGACCAGCGGCTGGTGCTGAACCCGTCCGATTCGCTGGCCGATGGCGACCAGGTGACGGTGGCCGCGGCGGCGTCGGCACCGGCATCCGCGCCGAAGGGGTCGCTGTGATGCTGCGCGGGTCGCTGTGCGTGGTCGCGCTTGCGCTCTCGGCGTGTGCCGCCGGTCCCGACTACCGGCAGCCGAAGCTCGACATGCCGGTCAGCTGGCAGCTCGATGCGCCGTGGCGCGAGGCCACACCCGACGACGCCGCGCTGAAGGGCCCGTGGTGGCAGCGCTTCGGCGATGCGCAGCTCGACGCGCTGGCGCAGCAGGCGCTGGCCGGCAGCCCGACGCTCGCGGCCGCCGCGGCGCGGCTGGCGCAGGCGCGGGCGGTGGTGGCGTCGAGTTCATCGTCGCAGCTGCCGCAGCTGACGCTCAACACCCGCGACGCGCGCCAGCGCATCTCGGCCAACCGGCCGCTGACCAACTACAACTCGACCAATTTCTCGACCATCCAGAACGACTTCACGCTGTCGCTCGCGGCCAGCTACGAGGTCGACCTGGCGGGTCGCGTGCAGCGCTCGGTCGAAGGCGCGCGCGCGTCGGCCGAGCAGTCGGCGGCCGATTTCGAGAACACGCGGCTGCTGCTGACGGCCGAGCTGGCGGTCGACTACTTCAGCCTGCGCGCGCTCGACACCGAGCTCGACGTGCTGACGCGCTCGATCGCGCTGCAGCGGCGCTCGCTCGAGCTGGTGACCGCGCGCCGCGACCTGGGCGCGGCCTCGGGGCTCGACGTCGCGCAGCAGCAGGCGCTGCTCGACACCACGCTGACGCAGGTCGACGTGCTGCGCCGCCAGCGCGCGCAGTTCGAGCACGCGATCGCGACGCTGACCGGCACGCCGGCGCCGCTGTTCTCGCTGGCGCCGGCGGTGCGCAGCTACGAGCCGCCGGCCATTCCGCTGGGCGTGCCGTCCGATGTGCTGCAGCGCCGGCCCGACGTGGCCGCGGCCGAGCGCGCGATGGCGGCGGCGAACGCGCAGATCGGCGTCGCGAGCGCGGCGTTCTACCCGAGCGTGCTGCTCGGCCCGTCGGTCGGCTACGAGAGCCGCGACCTGAGCTCGCTGTTCAACGCACCCAGCCTGCTGTGGTCGATCGGCGTGTCGGCGACGCAGTCGATCTTCGACGGCGGCCGGGTGCGCGCGAACATCGACTTCGCGAAGGCCGGCTACGACCTGACGGTGGCCAACTACCGCCGCACCGTGCTGACCGCGATGCAGGAGGTCGAGGACGGCATCACCGGCCTGGCCGCGCTGGACCGTGCGAGCACGCAGGCGCAGACCGCGGTGGCTTCCGCCCGGCGGGTGCTCGACATGGCGACCAGCCGCTACGAAGGCGGTGCATCGACCTACTTCGACGTGATCACCGCGCAGCAGTCGCTGCTGGCCAGTGAACGCCAGGCGGCGCAGCTGCTGGGGCAGCGGCAGCTGAGCTCGGTGTTCCTGGTGAAGGCGCTGGGCGGGGACTGGCAGCGCGGGGAGAACCGGGGGAAGGCCGCCGGCGGTTGAGGCGCTGAGACGGGTCCGCGGACATCGGACATTCGACCGATGCCGCCGCGACGCCGATCCGGGGACAGTCGGGAACTCGACTACAGGAGTTCCTTCCCATGTTTTCCTTCCGATCTGCTTCCCCCCTGCTGCCGCGCATCGCGTCGGCCATCGCCCTCGTGGGCAGCCTGCTGACGGCGGGCACCGCCTCGGCCGCCGACGCGACGGTGCACATCCGCGGCGAAGTCGTCGCGGTGCGCGACCACCAGGTCGACGTCAAGGCCCGCAACGGCGCCGTCACCACCGTGCAGCTGCCCGACGGCTACCAGGTGATGGACGTCTCGAAGACCAGCATCGCCTCGGTCGCCGAGAACAGCTACCTGGGCATCGCCGCAGCGCCTGCCGCCGGCGGCAAGGTCCGCGCCCTCGGCGTGATGGTGTTCCCCGAAGGCGCGCGTGGCCTGAACGAAGGCCACTTCCCGTGGGACCTGAGCAAGAAGGGAACGATGACCAACGCCACCGTCGCGAAGCTGGTCAAGAAGGGTGGCACCAGCGAGCTGGAAATGCGCTTCGGCGACAAGACGCAGGCGGTGGTGGTCGACAACGCCACCGTGTTCGGCCAGTTCGTGCCGGGCCAGCCGTCGCTGGTGGTGACCGGCGCCAAGGTGATGGTGATCGGCCAACCGACCGACGGCGGTCCGGTGACCGCACGCATCGTGCTGGTCGGTCGCGACGGCTTCATTCCGCCGATCTGAGCGATGAGCACGCCGGGCCATGACCGGCCGCCCCGCTGGGTCCGTGCGACCCACTGGATCCATGCGGCCAGCTTCTTCACGCTGCTGGCCAGCGGCTGGCAGATCTACGCTGCCGATCCGTTCTGGGTGCCGGCGTTTCCCGAATGGGCGACGCTCGGCGGCTCGCTCCCTGGCGCGTTGCAATGGCACTTCGCCGCGATGTGGGTGTTCATCGCGAACGGGGTGGTGGCCGTGGTCACGCTGGTCGCCAGCGGCCGCCTGCGCCGGCTCTACCTGTCGGTGAGCCCCGTGGCCTTCGCGGCCGACCTGAAGCGCTTCCTGCGCAACCCGCTCGACCATGGCGACGGCGGCCGCAATGCGATCCAGAAGCTGGCCTACCTGGGCGTGCTGATGGTGCTGGCGCTGGAGGTGGCTTCCGGCCTGAGCCTGTGGAAGCCGGTGCAGTTCCAGGCGCTGTCGGCCTTGCTGGGCGGCTACGAGATGACGCGCCGCATCCATTTCGCCGGCATGGCGACGCTGGCCTGCTTCGTCGTCGGGCACGTGGCGCTCGCGCTGGCGTCGCCGCAGCTGCTGCTGCCGATGCTGGGCCTGCGGCGCAAGACGCGAGAGGAGACCCGATGAAACGTCCACCGACCGATGAAGCCGCGGCCATGCGCCTGCTGTCGCGGGAATTGCAGGGCCGTGGCCTCGGGCTCGACCGGCGTGCCTGGCTGCGCCTGGGCGTGGCGGGCGGCGCATCCGCCTTGCTGGCCGGTTGCAATGTGACCGACACCGACGGCATGCAGGCCGTGCTGCGGCGCATCTCGCGCTTCAACGATGGTGCCCAGGCAGCACTGCTGCGCCGCGACCTGCGTGCGCCCGAGTACACCCCGGCGGACCTGACGAAGCCGTTCCGCTTCAACGCGTTCTATTCCGAAGCCTCGGTGCCCGAGATCGACGAGGCGACCTGGCGGCTGGAGGTGAGCGGCCGCGTGCAGCATGCGACGGCGTGGACGCTCGACGAGATCCGCGCACTGCCGGTCGTCACCGAGATCACGCGGCTGATCTGCATCGAAGGCTGGAGCGCCGTCGGGCAGTGGAGCGGCGTGCCGCTGTCGCACTTCCTGCGTCGCATCGGGGCCGATCTGTCGGCACGCTACGTCGCGTTCCGCTGCGCCGACGGCTACTACACCAGCATCGACATGGAGAGTGCGATGCACCCGCAGACGCTGCTGGCGCACGGCTTCGCCGGGGCCGATCGGCTGCCCGACGAGTTCGGATTCCCGCTGCGGCTGCGCATCCCGATCAAGCTCGGTTTCAAGAACCCGAAGCACCTGGTCGGCCTCACGGTCACCAACGAGTTCACGAGCGGCTACTGGGAAGACCTGCACGGCTACAACTGGTTTGGCGGGCTCTGACGCGCCGGCAGGGGCCTCGCTTCGTCGTCAGGCGCGCCGTGCCGTGAGCCACTGGCCGGGTGGCAGCGCTTCGGCCACCACGCGCACCTCACCGATCTTGCCGAAGAAGCCGTCGGCCCGATCGCCGTCCCACGAGCCGGCGCCGACCACCCACGGCGAGCCCGCCGACAGCGTCGCGAGGCCGGGCACGTTGCTGGTGTTGCGCAGCACCGGCGCGCCTTCAACGTACATCACGGTGTCGTGCGTCGCGGGGTCGTTGACGATCGCGATGTGCACCCAGGTGTCCGCGATGATCTCGCCCGACCAGCTGGCATCGCCTTCGCGTGCAGCGGCGATGTCGGGCACCACCTCCCACTGCACCTCGCGCAGGCTGGAGATCGCGAACAGCATCGGCGGGGATTCCGGATCGCCGCCGTCGAAGCCGGCCAGGTCGCCGCGCTTGCCGTCGCGCGTCATGATGTTCATCCAGGCGTGCTTCGACTTGTCCCAGGCCTTGTCGATCTTGATGAAGGCTTCGATGGTGTAGCCGGTGGCGGCAAAGGTGAGCGCGTTGACGGCCGCCGTCGTGTCGGTCAGGAAGTAGCTCATGCGCGGCGTGTTCTTGTTGGTGTTCAGGAACGCCACCGAACCCGGCGCCGCCGACAGGCGGTGATGGTCGCTGCTCCACACGATGTCCCCGGCCTCCGCGCCGACGATCACGCCGGTGTTCAGCGCGTCGCGCTTCAGCGGGTTGGCGCCGGTGACGTCGGCGATCTGCGCCCCGGGCGCCACGGCCGCGCCGTCGGTGCCGCCGAAGAAGCGCCAGTGCGCGACGGTCGAGGCCACCTTCGGGTAGTCGTCGGTGTCCTTGGCCGCCCGCTGGGCCGGTGCCGCGGGCTCGTTGTAGCCCTTCAGGACCAGCGCCTTCGCCTGCTCCACCAGCGATGAGGCCACCGTGGCCTGGCCGGTGCCGAAGCCCGGGTTGAAGCGGGCGAAGCGCTTCGCGAAATCCATGCCGATGGTGAAGCTGTGGTTCGGTTCGGTCAGCACGGCCTGGTCGAACGCATTCAGCGTGTCCGCCGGCTTCATCGGCACCCACGGCGAGAACGACAGCACCTTGATCTGCCGGTTCGTCAGGTCGAACTCGTAGAGCCGCATCAGGCCGTTGCCGCCCTGGTAGGCCATCTGGTAGTCCACCACCATCTCCTCGACCGCGTTGCCGAAGTCGTTGGTCTTGGTCAGGTGGGCACCGCCATGGTGGTGGCCGTTGAGCGTCATGAAGATCTGGTCGTTGTCGCGGATCAGCTTCTCCCACAGCATCTTGCCGTAGCCGGTCTCCAGCGGGCTGACAGCGTCCGGCGCGATGTTCAGCAGCTGGTGGTTGACCAGGATCACCGGCAGCGTCGGGTGGCTCGCGATCACGCCGCGCGCCCAGGCGATGCCGGCGTCCGAGATGCGCCACGACAGCGACAGCACCAGGAACTGCTGCTCCTGCGCCTTGAAGACGTGGTACTCGTGGAAGCCGGTGCCGTCGCGCTCGCCGAAGGTCGACTGGCGCTTCGCGCGCTTGGCGCCGAACCATTGCAGGTAGGGTTCGGTGGCCAGCACGCGCTGGGTGTCGGTGCCGGTCGTCGGGCTCGCGTCGTAGTCGACGTCGTTCAGCACGTCGTGGTTGCCTGCCAGGATCGAGTACGGCACCTTGGCCACTTCGAGCACCTGCATCGCGGTGTCGGCCACCTTCCATTGCTCGGGCTTGCCGACCTGGTCCACCACGTCGCCGAGGTGGATGACGAAGGGGATGTTCAGGCGTTGCGCGTTGTCGGCGATCCACCGGGTCTGCGCGTAGTACGGCTCGCTGCCGTAATGGCGCTCGTACTGGCTGCTCTCGGTGGACGTGGCGTAGCGCGAGTAGAACTGGGTGTCGGGCAACACCGCCAGCGCAAAGCTTGAAATCTGCGCCGACGCGGGCGCTGCGTCATCGTCGCCACCGCCGCAAGCGGCCAGCAAGCCGCCTGCGGCGACGGTGGAAGCGGACGCGAGGCTCAGCTTGAGCAGGCGGCGGCGCTGGATCGAGGGGGACTTCTTCATCAACGGCTCTCATCGACATCAGGAAGAAAACCACTCTAGGGGGGCCATATGCAATCGCCGTGACAGTTCGATGATCGCGCGCGCGCAACACCGCTTCACTGACGTGTCACGAGGGGTTCCTACGATCCATCCCTTTTCGCGAAGGAACCCATCGTGTCCATGTCCCGTCGGATCAAGCTTCTGTCGTTGTTGTTGGGAAGCGTCTCGCTGATCTACGCCTGCGGCGGCGATGGCGACAGCGGCGGCGGCAACGGCGCCGTCAACGAGCCCGCCGGTAGGTGGACGGCCGGCGACCTGCATGTGCACACCGTGCAGTCCGACGATTCGCGCACGACGCAGACGCTGGACTTCGTGCTGAACAAGGCCTTCGCCACCTACAAGCTCGACTGGATGGCGCTGACCAACCACCTGCGTTCGTCCAAGTACGACAACGACGGCACGCTGCTGGCCGCGCCGGTGCCGTTCGCGTACGGCATGGCGTCGCACGAGATCCCGCGCGTGAAGGCGCTGCAGGCCGGCGGCACCTATGCCGACAAGCTGATCTTCTCGGGCTTCGAATGGGACATGCCGACGCACGACCACCTCGGCGTGGCCTTGTTCGAAGGCGCCCCGGCGCTGCAGACGTCGACCGGCGGCGCGAAGGAATTCCAGTACGCGTTCACGACGCTGGCGGAATCCCAGTTCGATCCGGCCGATGTGGCGGTCTGGAAGGCGAAGTACCCGCAGCGCTTCAACAGCACGTCTGCGGACGCGCTGCAGGCGATCTCGTGGCTGAAGACGAACTACCCCGCGACCAGCTTCGCGACCCTCAACCACCCGTCGCGCAACCCCGGCAAGTACACGATCACCGACCTGCGCCAGATGAACGACCTGGCACCGGACATCGTGTTCATGATCGAAGGCATGGTCGGCAACCAGATGGAGCCGAACCGCGGCGGCTACACCTCGGCCTACACGCCCGAGAACGCGCCGAACCGCACCTATGGCGGCGTCGATGCCCTCGTGGCCCAACTGGGCGGCACCTGGGATGCGCTGCTCGGCGAAGGCCGGCGCATCTGGAACATCGCCGACTCCGATTCGCACTTCGAGATCGACGCGGCCAGCAACAGCAGCGGCTACTACCCGGGCGAGTATTCGAAGAACCACGTCTGGGTGGCCGACGGCCAGGCCGGCATCGGCGGGCTGACGAAGAGCCTGCGCGACGGCCGCATGTTCGGCGTGTTCGGCGACCTGATCGACGCGCTGGATTTCCGCATCAGCGGGTCGACCGGCAAGGGCTTCATGGGCCAGGAGATCAAGGTGCCCGCCGGCGAGCGCGTGACGGTCACGATCCGCTTCAAGAGCCCCGCGCTGAACAACTACCAGAAGCCGGTGGACAGCGGCACGCCCGGCAACATGAAGCCGGTCGTCGACCATGTCGACCTGATCGTCGGCGACGTGACCGGCAAGGCGCTGCCAGGCACGCCCGCCTATGGCGTGGCGACAAACGCCACGACCCGGGTGCTGCGCCGCTTCACCGCGGCCGACTGGAAGGTCGAGGCCGACGGCTACTTCTCGGTCAGCCTGCCGGTCGAGGCGAAGAAGAGCCAGTACTTCCGCCTGCGTGGCACCAACCTGGCCCCGGACGTGGCAGGGTTGACCGCCAACGGCGAACCGCTGGCCGACCCGCAGACCACCGGCGCCGACAACGCGGCCCGCGTCAACGCGATCAACGACCGCAACTACGGCAGCCTGTGGTTCTATTCGAACCCGGTGTTCGTGACGGTCGCGCCGTAGGCGCCGTCAGTACAGCTTCACCGGCATGCCGAAGGCCGGATCCGGCACCACGGACAAGGTGGGCACGTGCAGGTCCGGCACCCCGGCCGGCATCTTGACGACGGTCGTGCCGGTCTGCGGATGGCGCGTGCACCAGGAGGTCACCCCGACCTTCGACGTCAGCGAACCGGCGCCGTTCGCCTTGAGCAGCGCGTCCTTGGCGTCGATCATCAGCTGGCTCATCTGCTTGGCGGTGTCGGCCATGCCGGTGCGGATCGCTGCCTTGATGTCGTCCTTGTTGACGCACAGGCCCACGATGAAGTCCGGACCCGGCAGGTCGATGTCGATGTCGCCGACCTGGGCTTCGATGACGTGCGTGAGGTCCGCTCCGGTGGCGCCCACCACGAAGGCATCGAACTTCACATCGGCGCCACTCTTGCTGGCGGTGACGCCGATGCGGTTGGACAGGATGGCGGCGCTCAGCTTGTCCAGCTTCAGCGACGTGCGAAGCGTCGCCAGGCGCTCGTTGAGCATGGCCTGCGTCAGCCCCTGGTTGTCGGGCGTCGTCGCCTGGATCGCATAGATGTGCTGCACCTGCGCCTGCTCGGCCGCGGAGACGTCGGCGAACTTGAACGGCAGCGAGCGGTAGAGGGGCTCGAACACCGGGATCGGTGGCAGCGCCACGCCGGCGACGGGCGGCAGCACCTTCGAGCTCACGTTGTAGGCCACGAGGCGGCCCCGGAACGGGGTGGCCGCCAGCTCCGGCGCCGAGAACTTGAAGAAGCCCTGGCTGTCGGTGTCCGTGTCCATCGACATGTTGGGGATGAACCCGCCGGTGAACTGCCCCGACGCGAAGTCGGTGCCCAGCGTGACGCGGGCCTTGGGCCATGCAACGAAGCCGGCCGTGGGCTGGCCGTTGGTCTGCAGCCAGCTCGTCAGGAACGCGACGACGTTGGTGATGCGGTGGAGTTTGCCTTGGATGATCATGATTCGGCTTTCGGGTCGATGAGGGTGGGCTCAGTACGTCGGCGGGTTGTGCGGTGCCGGCGGGCCGAGGCGGGTCGGCTCGCACAGGCCCGGGGGATCCGGCTGGGGGTTGAAGGCCAGGGCCGGGGAGGCTGCCGCGAGGGCCAGCGCCAGCGCGCCGACGGTGCGCGATGCGCGCGATGCAAGGGTGTTCATGAAAAGTCCTTCGAGTGACGTGACGGAATCCGAGCAATCCAGTTGCTCTGCGGGGGGCGAGCCCTGTTCGGCTCGCCCTTGCCTGTTCAAGCGCCTTTTGCGGGCGCCGGGGATCACGGTCGAAGGAAAATCTTTTCGTGCCTCAGTTGGGCAGGGCCGTCGTCGCGCCGGCCTTCGGGGCGAGGGCCGAATAGAGGGGCGTGGCCAGGCCGGCCTGGTCGTTCTTCGACACCAGTTGCATGACCTCCAGGCCCCGCATCAGGTGCTGGGTGTCGAGAGGAGAACGCGGTCCGCGGGGCCCGCCGGCGTTGGGGACGGTCGGGCTGCCGCCGCAGGCACAGCCCAGGCGGCCATCGGCACCGACCGTCACGTAGGCGCCCACGGCGATGAGCTCGAGGTTCAGCCTGGCGATGCGGTCCTGCATCTGCTGCAGGGTCATGACGGTGGGCACGGCGACCGGCATCGTGGCATCGGCCGAGGTGGGCTGCGCAAGGCAGGCGATCGGTGCGCAGAGCAGGGCGGTGGAAAGCGGATGGAAGAAGGGCTTGAACATGGGAGTCTCCAAGGTGTCCGGTGAGGTCGACAGTCAGGGAATGAAGCGGCAGGGGCCTGCCACCGACTGGTAGAGCGCATTCCGGCTGAAGAAAGGATGATCCGGCGGCAAATTCTTTTCGTAGGCAGCTCGCGCCCGGGCGTGCAGCGCGGTGGCGCCGCTCGCGTCTCCGGCCTCGCGCAACACGCAGCCGAGCAGATCGAGCGACTGTCCCAGGTCGGCCGGGTAGCGTGCCGGCCCTGCTTCCAGCACGCCCACCACCGACACCAGCGCGACGCGCGCGCCGGCCAGGTCGCCCTGCCGAAGCAGGATTTCTCCGCCGTGGCGCTGCACCCGCAGCACCTCGATCGACGCAGCGCCGAAACCGAGCGCCTGCAACCCCTGCGCGGCTTGTTCAAGCTCGCGCTGCGCCTGCGCGCCGTGCCCCTGCAAGGCCAGGGCCCGCGCCAGCGCCTGCCGCGCAAAGAGCGTGTTCGCCCTGGCGCTGCCGGGCGCCGCGAGGGCAATGGCCTGTTCGGCGGCGTGCTGCGCCGCGCCGGCGTCACCCAGCAACAGGAACACGTTGGCCAGCAGCCGCAGCTGGATGGCCCGCTCGCCCGGGTCGGTCGTGCGCAGCAGCAGCGCCTGCAACTGGTCCCGGCTCGCGTCGAAGCGGCCGAGGTCGGCGTCGAGCAAGGCCTTGGTGCGCAGCATCTGGATGCGGTTCGACGCATGCAAGGCCTTCTGGTCGCCCGAGGCCAGCGCCCGGTCCATGGCGCGGCCGGCTTCCTGCAGGCGCCCCGCATTGCGCGCGGCCACGGCCAGGGCCTCGAGTGCATCCACCGTGTTGGCGTCGTCGGGCCCGAAGGCGGTTTCCATCTCGACCGTGGCGCGTCTCGCGTGGGCGAGCGCGGCATCGGCATGGCCCCGCCCGTTCTCCACGGTGAACAGCGACCGGCTCGCGTAGGCGCGTGCCTTGGCACACTCGCGGTCGCGGCTGGCGCAGGCCGCCAGCGCGAGCCGGGCGAGCTCTTCTGCGCGCGCCGGCTGGCCGTCCTCGATCAGTTGCCCGGCGAGGTGGGCCCGCGTCTTGTTCAACGCAGGATCCTCCGGGACCGCATGCGCTTCGAGCAAGGCCAGCGCCTCGCCCAGCGTGCGCACGGCCTTGTCGTGCTCGCCCAGGCGGAAGTACATCCGCCCCAACTCGGCCAGCAGCTCGCCTTCCAGTTGAGGCCGATCGGCGAACTGCGCGCGCGCCCGGGACACCGCGGCGTCCACCATCTCCTTGCCGGTGACGTCGCGGCCGGCCTGATGCGTCTCGTCCGCTTCGGCATCGCTGACGAGGTCGCTCAGGAACCCGCTGACGGCCGTGCCGCGTGCCTCCTGCTGGCGTGACTGCGCGTGCTGCTGCAACGCGAGGATGGCGAAGCCCAGCACCAGCACCGACGCGAGCCCGGCCGTCAGGCTGGCCCCCCGATGGCGGCGAACGAACAGCGACATCCGATGGCGCCACGAAGGCGGGCGGGCCGTGATCGGCCGGTGCTCGAGGCAGCGCCGGAGGTCGTCGGCAAAGCGCTCCGCGGAGCCGTATCGATCGGCGGGCGCCTTGCGCAAGGCCTTCAGCAACACGGTCTCCAGGTCGCCCCCCAGTGCGGGGCACCGCACCGGCTCGACGGTGAGGATCGCGTGGCCCACCTGGCCGACGGAATCGGCGGCGCTTCCGTAGGGCGAGCCGCCCGTCAGCAGTTCGTACAGCACCACACCCAGCGAATAGACGTCCGTCGCGGTGGAAATGGCGCCCTGCTGGAGTTGCTCGGGTGCCGCATAGCGGGGCGTCAGGGCGCAGCCGTTCACCTGGGTCAGCGCTGCCGAGCCGGCCTCCGGGGCATCCAGCAGTTTCGCGACGCCGAAATCCAGCAGCTTCACCTGGCCCTGGGTGTCGACCATGATGTTCGAGGGCTTCAGGTCGCGGTGCACGACGAGGTGCTTGTGCGCATGGTCCACCGCATCGAGCACCTGCAGGAACAGGCGCAGCCGGGCCTCGGGAGCGAGCCGGCGCTCGTCGCAGAACTGCGTGATCGCGCAGCCCTCCACCCGCTCGAGCACGATGAACGGCTGGCCGGTGGGGGCCATGCCTGCGTCGTACATGCGGGCAATGTGGGCGTGGGCCAGGCTGGCCAGGACATCCCGCTCGCGGGAGAAGCGCTCGACCAGGGTGTCGGCGCCCAGCGCGATCGAGGGCAGCTTGATCGCCACCTGCCGCTTCACGAGGCCATCGGCAGGCTCCGCCAGCCACACGACCGACATGCCGCCGCGGCCCAGCTCGCTGATGAGGCGGTAGCCGCCCAGCACGTCATCGGGCTGAAGCGGTTGCCAGCGGCTGCCGCTCGGGGAGAGGAGCGCGTCGGCCAGCGGCTGGCGCAGGAACCCCGGATCATCGGTCGACTCGCAGGCCTGCAGCAATCGCAGCAGGCGCGCATGGAGCTCGGGGGAATCGAGCCGCAATCCGGTCAGCAGCGCGGCGCGTTCCGCATCCGCCGCATCCATCAGCTGGCCGAGCAACGCCAGCGCCTTGGCGTCCGCGCCGATCGACGGCGCCCGGCCGGTCAAGGGCGGCCTTCGAGCGTCTCGTACAGGAACGCCTTGGCGCGTTTCCAGTCGCGCTTGATGGTGGGCTCCGACAGGTCGAGCGCCTGCGCGATGTCGGCCAGCTCCATCCCCAGCACGGCCCGCATCTCCGCCACCCGCAACAGCCGCTCGTCGATCTGTCCCAGCCGATCCATGGCCTGGTTCATCGACAGCATCTGCTCGGGCGTGCCGCCGCCGTGGTCGATCACCTCTTCGCCGACGGTCAACGGCAGCAGTTCCGCGGAGCGCTTCTGGGCCAGGCGCTCGCGCGCCATGTCGACCAGCAGCGAGCGCATGGCCCGGCTGGCGTAGGCGAGGAACTTGACGCGGGATTCGAAGCGGAGATCGCTGCGTTCGCGCAGGCCGAGGTAGACCTCGTGCGCCAGCGTGATGGCGGAAATCGGCGCCTGCTCGTGAGCGAGTTTCGAGCGGGCCAGCGACAGGATGTCGCCATACGCCTGCTGATAGGCGGAGCCAACGGTCATCGTCATGGCGGCCTCCCTGGCCTTGTTGTGCGAGGCGTATCGTAGGGGCCGGCCGGCGGGAGTTCAAGCCGCGGACCGGCCCGCCCCCGCATCGAGGGGGACGGCCTCAGCCCAGCTCGTCGACGTTCTTCGGCCAGCTCGCCTTCAGCAGCCGCGACAGCGCCCGGTCGGCCAGCAGCTTGCCGCCGGTCTGGCAGCGCGCGCAGTAGTTGGTCTCGTTGTCGGCATGCACGATGCGCTGCACCGGCGTGCCGCACACCGGGCAGGGCTGGCCGTAGCGGCCATGCGCGGCCATCTGCGGGTGGAACGCCGTCACCTTCCCGGGCCAGTCGCCGGCCTCGTTGCGCAGCCGCTCGGTCCATTCGGCGAGCACGGCGCGTGCTGCGCCGAAGAGCTGCGCGACCTGCGCCGGCTGCATCGCCTTCGACAGCAGGATCGGCGACAGCCGCGCGCGATGCAGGATCTCGTCGGAGCAGGCGTTGCCGATGCCGCTGAACAGCCGCGGGTCGGTCAGCTGGCGCTTCAGCGTGTGGTTCTCGCGCAGCAGGCGCTCGCTGAACGCGGCGAGGTCGGTCGTCGACACGTCGACGCCCCCCGGGTCCATCGCCTGCAAGGCGACGCGGTCGGCGATCACGCCGAATGGTGCAGGTACCTCGATGGGCCTACCGGCGGGCCAGCCAGTCCCGCAGCGCCGGGTCGCGCACTTCCAGAACCTCGAACAAGCCGACCGCGCGCAGCGCCGGCAGCGCCTCGGCGATGTGCACCTGCGCCGTCTCGCGTTGCGCGGCGCTCGACGCCGGGTCGCTCCACGCGGTCGCGTTCGCGAGGAAGGCGGCGATCGTGCCCTTGCGGATCGTCACGCCATTGAAATCGCCCTGGTTGGCCTGGTCGGGCAGCACGTCGTCGGCTCGCATCGGTTCTCTCCTGGATCAGTGGATGTGCGGTGATTCTGGACAACACACCTTGGCTGCGCTACGGTGATGGAGCCGACTGATACCGCGTTGACGCCATGACCTCGCCGCTGCTGATTTCTTCGCTGCTGGATTCCGCCGAGGGCCCCGCCGTGCTGGCCGTCGAGGTCGAAGGCGCCGACCCGCGCGTCACCGCGCCACATGCGCATGCGCGAGGCCAGCTGTTCGGCGCGAAGCGCGGGCTGCTGACGGTTGGCACCGAGGGCGGCCAGTGGGTCGTGCCCGCCATCCATGCGGTGTGGGTGCCGCCGCATCACCGGCATGCGCTGCGCTCGCATGGGGCCTTCATCGGCTGGAGCGTGTACCTGGCCGAATCCTTCTGCACGGACCTGCCGGACATGCCGTGCACGATGCGCACCTCGGGGCTGTTGCGCGAAGCAGTGCACCGAGCGGCAGGCTGGGACGGCGGCCCGCTCGATGCGCCGAAGACGCGCATTGCCGAGGTGATCCGCGACGAGTTGCGCGAGCTGCCGCACGAATCCTTCGGCCTGCCGCTGCCCGTCGACGCGCGCCTGCTGCGCATCGCCCGCGCGATCGGCGACGACCCGGCCGACACGCGTTCGCTCGACGACTGGGCCGCCTGGGCCGGCATCGCGCCGCGCACGCTGACGCGCCGCTTCGTCGCCGAGACCGGATTCCACTTCAGCGCGTGGCGACAGCGCGCGCGGCTGATGAAGGCTCTCGAGCTGCTGGCCGCCGGCACGCCGGTGACGAACGTCGCGCTCGACCTCGGCTACGACAACCTGAGTGCGTTCATCGCGATGTTCCGGCGCAACGTCGGCGTCACGCCGGGGCGGTACTTCGGCGCTTGAGGCCGGTGACGCGGTCAGCGGCGGTCGTCGAACGTCGCGGGCGCGGTCAGTCGGACAGCACCGCCTGCAGCGCACTGCTGCGTAGGTGCGGCGCCGCCATGGAGGCCAACATAAGCGCGTGATCAGAAGTCGTTATCGAGTGGTTCCTTGTTTTGACGGACCCGCTGCGGCAGGCGCATGCGTTCCAGCTGCTTGCCTTCATCGTCGCGCTCCGGGTCGGCGAAGGCCTGAATTTCTGACTCCAGGCCCATGGCCCACAGCACGGCCAAGTAGGCACCCAGACCCGTCTGCAGGTTGCCGGCTTCCACCGCTCGCGCGGTGTCGTAACTGACGCCCGCCCTCGATGCGAGTTCGCGCAGGGTCAGACGGCGGCGCTTGCGGGCCGTGCTCAGGCGCTCGCCAATGCGCTGGGCGCCGTCCTTCACGACGTACGGCGCGGTTTCGTTCAGTTGGAGTGGCCTTGGCATTCTGAAACCGTTCAAAACTCAATTAAAAACGGTTTCAGCATACTTTCGGAAGGCGGCAACTCAAAAATGAGGACTGAAGCCATGCGTCGACAACAGCCGGACGGTCGAGGTGTGTCCGCGATAATCCCCTGTTTCCACGTGACGGCGCGGTCTTCTGCGCCGCTCCCAGAGCCCATGTCCTCCGAGCTGACCCCGCAGGTGCGCCGCCGCCGCACCTTCGCCATCATTTCCCACCCTGACGCCGGCAAGACCACGCTGACGGAGAAGCTGCTGCTGTTCTCCGGCGCGATCCAGATCGCCGGCAGCGTGAAGGCGCGCAAGGCGTCGCGGCATGCCACGTCGGACTGGATGGAGATCGAGAAGCAGCGGGGCATCTCGGTCGCCAGCTCGGTGATGCAGATGGAATACCGCGACTGCGTCATCAACCTGCTCGACACCCCGGGCCACCAGGACTTCTCCGAAGACACCTACCGCGTGCTGACCGCGGTCGATGCCGCGCTGATGGTGATCGACGCGGCCAACGGCGTCGAGCCGCAGACGCGCCGGCTGCTGCAGGTCTGCCGCGCGCGCAACACGCCCATCCTCACCTTCGTCAACAAGATGGACCGCGAGGTGCAGGACCCGCTGGTGCTGATGGACGAGATCGAGCGCGAACTCGGCATGGGCGTCGTGCCGTTCACCTGGCCGGTCGGCATGGGCAAGCAGTTCCACGGCGTGATGGACCTGCGCGAAGAGCAGATGCGGGTGTTCAGCCCCGGCGAAGACCGCAACCACAACGACGACGAGATCCTCGCCGGCCTCGACAACCCGGCCTACGCCACGCGCTTCGGCATGCAGTACGAGCAGGCGCACGGCGAGATCGAGCTGGTGCGCGAAGCGGCGCCGGCCTTCGACAAGGCGGCCTTCCTCGCCGGCCACCAGACGCCGATGTTCTTCGGCTCGGCCGTCAACAACTTCGGCGTGCGCGAGGTGCTCGATGCGCTGGTCGACCTGGCGCCCGCGCCCGGCCCGCGCCAGGCCACGCAGCGCCTGGTCGAGCCGGACGAGAAGAAGTTCACCGGCGTCGTCTTCAAGATCCAGGCCAACATGGACCCGGCGCACCGCGACCGCATCGCGTTCGTGCGCGTGGCCAGCGGCCACTTCGAGCGCGGCATGCGGCTGAAGGTCGGCCGCTCGGGCAAGGAACTGCGGCCGAACACGGTGGTGAGCTTCCTGTCGCAGCGCCGCGAGCTGCTCGACGAGGCCTTTGCCGGCGACATCATCGGCATCCCGAACCACGGCGTGCTGCAGCTCGGCGACACGCTGACCGAAGGCGAATCGCTGCTGTACACCGGGCTGCCGTTCTTCGCACCCGAGATGTTCCGCAGCGTCGAGGTGGCCGATCCGCTGCGCACCAAGCAGCTGAAGGCCGGCCTGCAGCAGCTCGGCGAAGAAGGCGCGATCCAGGTGTTCCGCCCGGTCGCCGGCTCGGTGCTGCTGCTGGGCGCGGTCGGCCAGCTGCAGTTCGAAGTCGTCGCGCACCGGCTGGAGCATGAGTACGGCGTGAAGGCGCGCATCCAGCCGAGCCGCTTCCAGGTGGCGCGCTGGGTCACCTGCGACGACGCCGATGGCGGCGAGCGCGAGCTGAAGCGCTTCATCGACGCGAACGACCACCGCGTGGCCTACGATGCGGTCGACGCGCCGACGGTGCTGGTGGAATACGCGCCCGAGCTGCGCGCGATCGAGGCCAACTGGCCGAAGATCAAGTTCCACGCGCTGCGCGAGCACGCCGGCCTGGTGTTCCAGAAGAAACTCGACGGCTAGAAAAACCTCCGGAGGAACCGCATGATCGCCAGCTCGCTTGTCGCTGCCCTGCACTTCATCGCTGCGTTCGGCATCGCCGCGACGCTGTTCCTCGAATGGCTCAGCTTCAGCCGCACGCCGACGCTCGCCGAGGCGAAGCGCATCGCGCTGGCCGACCGCTGGTACGGCATCTTCGCGGGCCTGCTGCTGATCGTCGGCTTCGTGCGCGCGGCGCACTTCGAGAAGGGCTGGTCGTTCTATGCGCACAGCCCGTTCTTCCACCTGAAGCTGACGCTGTTCGTGCTGGTCGGGCTGCTGTCGATCTACCCGACGGTGCGCTTCATCCGCTGGGGGCCGGCGCTGAAGGCCGGTCGCGCGCCCGAGATCACCGAGCGCGAGCACCGGCTGATCTCGCGGCTGCTGGCCGTGCAGATGACGCTGCTGGTATTGATCGTCGTCTCGGCGTCATTGATGGCGCATGGGGTCGGCCTCTAGAATCCGCGCGCGGCCACACACGCCGAGCAGAAACGGGTTGCAGTACGGACCCGGCTGTGGGGCACCCCCACGGCATCGAGTCGACTTTGGCATTCGCGGTGCAAGCCCGACGTGCGCTGACGCGCACGCCAGCTGACCACGAGACCGGCAGGTCGGCGTCCCTGGGCCGCACCTCGACATGTACGCTTCACGCCTTCGTCACCTCGATGCCCTCGCCCTGGCGCGGGCGCTGTGGGCCGGGCCGCAGACGCCCGCGTCGTTGAAGGCACGCGCCGAGCAGGCGCTGGGCGCGTCGCCGCACTGGCTCGCCGACTTCATCGACGAACTCCCGACGGTGTCCGGCGCGACCTGGCAGCGCCAGGAGGTCGACGATCTGGCCGCGCGCATCGAACAGACGCGTGCGTTCGTCAACGCACCGCGTGTGCCGGGCCTGCCCTTCGTGCGGCGCTGGATCCTGCGCGCCTCGCGCATGCGCCCGGCCCCGCTGGGCCTGGACGATCTGGACCTGCCGCCGCTGCCGCACAGCGCGGCCATCGCCGACTGGCTGGGCATCACGCTCGACGACCTCGACTGGTTCACGCACGATCGCCGCCCGGCGCTGCCGCTTCACGCGCAGCACTACGCCTTCACGCTGCAGCCCAAGCGCAGCGGCGGTGGCCGGCTGATCGAATCCCCGCGCAGCCGGCTCAAGGCCTTGCAGGGTCGCGCGCTGCACGAGCTGCTCGACAAGGTGCCGGTGCACGAGGCCTGCCACGGCTTCGTCGCGGGCCGCTCGGTGCTGACGCATGCGCGGCTGCACGTCGGCCAACCGGTGGTGCTGCATTTCGACCTGAAGAACTTCTTCGGCCACATCCTGTCATCGCAGGTCGCGGCGGTGTTCCACACGCTCGGCTATCCGCCCGGCGTGGCGCGCCAGCTGGCCGCGCTGTGCACCGTCAGCACGCCCGAACCGGTGATCGAGCGGCTGCGCGACGACGGCTGGGTCGACTGGCAGGACGCCCGTGCGCTGCGCCGCGCCCACCTGCCGCAAGGGGCGCCGAGTTCGCCGATGCTCGCGAACCTGAGTGCCTTCCAGCTCGACCTGCGGCTCGACGGCCTGGCCCATGTGCTCGGGGCCACCTACTCGCGCTATGCCGATGACCTGGTGCTGTCGGGTCCGCCATCGCTGCGCAACTCGTTCGACCGCATCGCCGCCTGGGTCGGCCGCATCGCGCTCGAGGAGGGTTATGCGCTGAACCACCGCAAGACGCGAATGGCGACGCAGGCCTCCGCGCAGCGCGTCTGCGGCGTGGTCGTCAATGCGCACCCGAACCTGCCACGCCGCGAGTTCGACCGGCTGCGTGCCGTGCTGCACCGGTGTGCGCTGCACGGCCCGGCGTCGCAGAACCGCGATGGCCATGCCGATTTCCGGGCGCACCTGTGGGGCCGCGTGCAATGGGCCACGCAGCTGAATGCCGCCAAGGCACCGCGCCTGCATGCGTTGTGGTCACGCATCGAATGGATCGCCTCACCGGCCTAGACTTCGCACCCATGACTTCACCCACCGCGCCGACGCCGTCGCGCCTGTCGCTGTACCTGAGCCTGATCCGCTGGGACCGCCCCGCCGGCAGCTACCTGCTGCTGTGGCCGACGCTGTCGGCGCTGTGGATCGCGGCGGGCGGCTTTCCGGGCTGGCACCTGCTGATCGTCTTCACGCTCGGCACCTTCCTGATGCGCAGCGCCGGCTGTGCCGTCAACGACGTCGCCGACCGCGATTTCGACAAGCACGTGAAGCGCACCGAGCAGCGGCCGGTCACCAGCGGCGCGGTCAGCGTGAAAGAGGCGCTGCTGCTCGGCGCGGCGCTCGCGCTGGCCGCCTTCGGCCTGGTGCTGACCACCAATGCCGCGACCATCGCATGGAGCTTCGCCGCGCTGGCCGTCAGCATCTTCTACCCGTTCACGAAGCGCTTCTTCTCGATGCCGCAGGCGGTGCTCGGCGTCGCGTTCAGCTTCGGCATCCCGATGGCGTTCGCCGCGGTGCGCGGCGAGGTGCCGGCGCTCGCGTGGGGGCTGCTGCTGGGCAACCTCTGCTGGGTGATCGCCTACGACACCGAGTACGCGATGGTCGACCGTGACGACGACCTGAAGATCGGCATCAAGACCTCGGCGATCACGCTCGGCCGCTTCGACGTGGCCGGCGTGATGGCGTTCTACGGCCTGTTCATCGCGAGCTGGGGCGTGCTCGGTGCGCAGCAGGGGCTGCGCTGGCCGTTCTTCGTCGGGCTGGCGGTGGCCGCCGGCATCGCCGGCTGGCACTGGACGCTGATCCGCACGCGCACGCGCGACGGCTGCTTCCGTGCCTTCCGGCTGAACCACTGGCTGGGCTTCGCGGTGTTCGCCGGCGTGCTGCTCAGCCAGTGGACGTAAGCCCCCTGATCAGGGATACAAGCCGCGCTCTTCGCGTGCGATCAGGATCCGCTCGCAGGCCACCGCAAACGTCGCGGTGCGCAGCGTGATCTTGTGCTTCTCCGACGTGTCCCAGATGTGGCGCAGTGCATCGACCATGATCTTGTCGAGCCGCACGTTGATCTCGTCCTCGCTCCAGAAGAAGCTGCTGAAGTCCTGCACCCACTCGAAGTAGCTGACGGTCACGCCGCCGGCGTTGCAGATCACGTCGGGCACCACCAGGATGCCGCGGTCGTGCATCACGTCGTCGGCATCGGGCAGCGTCGGGCCGTTCGCGCCTTCGAGCACCAGCCTGGCCTTCAGGCGGTTCGCACGCGCCGCGGTGATCTGGCCTTCGAGGGCTGCCGGGATCATGATGTCGCAGTCGACGTCCCAGAAGGCTTCGTTGTCGATGCGCTCGGCGTTCTTGTAGTTGGCGATGCCGCCGTCGCGCTTCAGCACTTCCATCGTGTCGGCCATGTCGAAGCCGTTCGGGTTAGCGAGCGTGCCGGTGTGGTCCTGCACCGCGACCAGCTTGGCGCCGGCCTGCACGAACAGCTCGGCCGCCGAGCTGCCGACGTTGCCCATGCCCTGCACGGCAATGCGCGCGCCGTCGAGGTTCAGGTTGATGCGGCGCGCTGCCTCGCGGCCGGTCACGAACACGCCGCGGCCGGTGGCCTTCACGCGGCCGAGCGAGCCGCCCAGGTGGATCGGCTTGCCGGTGACGACGCCGGTCGCGGTGGAGCCGGTGTTCATCGAGTACGTGTCCATCATCCAGGCCATGATCTGGCCGTTGGTGTTCACGTCGGGTGCCGGGATGTCGCGCTGCGGGCCGATGATGATGCCGATCTCGCTGGTGTAGCGGCGCGTCATGCGCTCCAGCTCCTTCTGCGACAGCTTCTTCGGGTCGACGCGGATGCCGCCCTTGGCGCCGCCGTACGGCAGGCCGACGCCGGCGCACTTGATCGTCATCCACGCGCTCAGCGCCATCACCTCTTCGAGCGTCACGTCGGGGTGGTAGCGCACGCCGCCCTTGCCCGGGCCGCGCGACAGGTTGTGCTGCACGCGGTAGCCCTCGAAATGCTGCACCGTGCCGTTGTCGAGTTCGATCGGCACGTCGACGATCAGCGCACGCTTCGGGCGCTTCAGCGTCTCGCCCCATTTGGCGAGCGATCCGATATAGGGGAGCACGCGGTCGACCTGCGACAGGTAGGTCTGCCAGGGGCTATCGGCGTGCGGGGTGACATAGGACAGGTTGCTCATGCGGGTCTCCGTGGGGGAAGTCGTCATGCCCTGGCGCTGCGCAAACTCGTGGCCCACGCCGCCGGCATGGAGCGCGACTGTAGGCCCGCGGCGCCCGAATTTCTCACCGAAGCTCATGCCTCCTTTGCATGATGTGTTCCAGGCATCACATAGCTTGTGCGCCTGCAGCACGGGAATCAACCGAATTCGTCACCCAGTTCACGCGCGCGGCGCTGCGCCGCCTTCACGGCCGAGACGATCGCGCCGTGCACGTCGCTGCGCTCCAGCGACGTGATCCCGGCGTAGGTCGTGCCGCCCTTCGACGTGACGCGCTCGCGCAACAACGACGGCGCTTCGCCGGATTGCAATGCCAGCGCCGACGCGCCGGCAAAGGTCGCCAGCGCCAGCTCGCGGCCCTGCTCGGCGCTCAGGCCCATGTCCTGCGCCGCCTTCATCATCGCCTCGACGAAATAGAACACGTAGGCCGGACCGGAGCCGGACAGCGCGGTGACGGCGTCGAGGTCTTCCTCGCGCTCCACCCACAGCGTGCGGCCGGTGGGCGCGAGCAGGCGCTCGACCTGGACGCGTTCGTCGTCGCCGACAGCCGGCCGCGCGAACAGCCCGGCGATGCCCTGGCCGATCAGCGCCGGCGTGTTGGGCATCGAGCGCACGACGCGCTCGGTGCCGAGTGCGCGCGCGATGTCATGGCTGCGAATGCCGGCCATCACGCTGAATTGCAACGCTGCGGCGATGTGCGCGGCACACGCGGCGGCCGCTTCCTTGAAGTTCTGCGGCTTGATCGCCCAGACGACGATGGCGGCGCGCTGCAGCACCGAGCCGGGCGCCTCGAGCGTGATCACGCCGAGGTCGCGCTGCAGCCTCGAACGCTGCTCGGCATTCGGCTCCAGCACCAGGATGTCGCCGGGCGCGCGCCCGCTCTTGAGCAGGCCGCCGATGATGGCGCTGGCCATGTTGCCGCCGCCGATGAATGCAATGCTGGTCATCGGCGCAGTGTAGGAGTTTCAGGCGCGCTTCAGCCGGCTGCCCATTGCCGCAACAGGCGTTCGGTGTCGCGCAAGGCCGGCCGGGCCAGCACGTGGAACGACAGCCGGCCGGGCGACGGCCAGCCGCGCGGGTCGCGCCGGGTCAGCACGTCCAGGTCGGCCGGGATCGCCGACTGGTTCAGGCAGCCGATGCCCCAGCCGGCGCGCATCGCGGCCACCGCGCCGTGGCTGCCGGTGCAGCTGAGCTGCAGGTGGTACGGCCGCGCGCTGCGGGCCAAGGCCGCCAGCGCCATCGCGCGCACCGGGCAGTCGGGGCCGAGCAGCACCAGCGGTGCCGGCGCGTTCGCGGGGGGCTGCCAGCCGGGCGCCGCCACCCACGACAGCGGCTCGCGGCGCAGCAGGCGCGCGCCGGGCAGCGCCTTGTCGCTGGTGACGACGGCCAGGTCCATCGCATCGGCGGCCCACAGTTGCTGCAGTGCAGCGGAGCTGGCCCACAGCAGCTCGAAACGGGCCTGCGGTTGCGCGTCGCGCAGCAGCGCCAGCAGGTCGGCGAGGCGCGCCGGCAGGAAGTATTCGCTGAGGCCGATGCGCCACACCGCCGCCTGCTGCGCCGGCTGCACCGCGGCGCGGGCTTCTTCCTGCAACTCGATCAGCCGGCGCGCATGCGGCAGGAAGCGTTCGCCCTCGGCCGTCAGCGCGAGCGAGCGCGTGCTGCGCTGCACCAGCCGCGCGCCGACGCTCGCCTCCAGCTGCTGCAGGTGGGTGCTGACGGCCGACTGCGTGCGGTTGACGCGATCGGCGGCCCGCGTGACCGAGCCGGCCTGCGCGATCGCGATGAAGCTGCGCAGCCACAGCGGGTCGAGGTCATTCATCGCGGGCTTTCATCTGATTTTTCCATCAATGGAATCGAATCAAACTGATTCACGGATGGATGCTCGGTGCCTACAGTGGGCTTGTCAACAACCACAGGAGTTCTCCATGCCCTACCTCCACATCCAGGTCTCCGGCGAAGCGGACGATGCACTCGCCGCGAACGTCGCCCGCAGCGCCACCGATCTGACCGCCCGGCTGCTCGGCAAGGATCCGTCGCTGACGGCGGTCGTCGTCGACTTCATTGCGCCGTCGAAGTGGTTCATCGGCGGGCGGGCGCTCGCCGCCGGCGGGCCGCGCAGCTACCACTGGATGGTCAGCATCACCGACGAGACCAACACCAAGCGCGAGAAGGCCGTCTACCTCGACGCGGTGCACGCGACGATGCGCGAGCTGCTGGGCGGCGTGGCCGAGCATTCGTACGTGCATGTGGCCGACCTGCGCGCCAGCGCCTACGGTTTCGCAGGGCTCACGCAGGAGCACCGCTATCAGCATCCGGCGTGAGCTTCGGATCGCCATCGGCCGCTTCGGATCGGCAGCGGCCGGCGCGTGCGACAGCACCTACCTTGACGCTGTCGCACGCAGCGGGGGCGTTCCCCGTTCACCGGAGCATCGCCGTGGCCATTCCGAATTCGCCTTCTCATGCCGTCTCCCGCTCGCGCAGCTCGTCGATCGCGCTGCACGAGCTGCCGCCCCTGCCGGCCTCGTCGGCCAGCTCGACGGCATCCCAGCGCCCCGCGGCCGAGGGGCCGCTGCAGAGTCGGCGCAACAGCGAGGCGTCGCTCGCCCGTTCCGACAGCGGCCGGGCCTCGACGCGGGCCCCGCGGCAGAGCTCGTCGAGCCTCGGCACCGCCGGTTCGCGCCGCAACTCCGCCGATTCGGTCGAGTTGCAGATGCCCGGCGGATTCAACCCGTCGATCCACTCGACCGAAGCGCCGCCGCCGATCGAACAGGCGCCCGACCACCTGGCCTCGATCGAGGCGGCCCAGGTGCCGAGCTTCCGCGACGTCAACCCGTATTTCTTCAACAAGAGCGCCTTCCATGCCAGGCTGCCGAACGACGTCACCGGCTGCGTCGCCTTCGTGCTCAGCTCGATGCGCCGCGATGCCGCGGACATCCAGCCGCTGAAAGACCTGGCGGAGAAGCAGTCGAAGGTGCTGCAGGACCACGGCATCACGACCCGCGAGCAATTCATCCGCCTGCTGAACCAGGTCGAGTGGCGTGATCGCGGCACCGCGCTGATGCACGGCATGGCCGGCGCCAGCGGCTTCAACACCGGCTCCGCGATCGTCGATTTCGCGCTCGCCGACAAGGCGCTGGAAGGGCTGCTCGGCAGCTGGAAGGACGTGCCGGCCGCGCTGTCGGCCTGCGGCGCCGGTGCCTTCCTGGGCGTGATGATGTCGGTGATGGACGTCGGCACCGGCCCGGCCGTCGGCAAGACCTTTGCCGATGCCTACTACCTGCGGCCGCCGGAAGACCAGACGCCCGACCCGCTGAAGGGTGCGAATGCGCACACGAAGACGAGCCTGGCGGTCAACATCAGCGTGGCAGCCGGAGCGAGCTTCGGTGCCGCCCGCAACGGCGGGATCCGCATCCCGCAGACGGCCATCACCCACCACGTCGGGTCGACGACACAACGGACGCTCGGCGACAACGCGATCGACGTGGCGGGCGGCGAGACGATCGGCGGCGGCGGCATGCAACTCATCCGCAACAGCCTCGACAACGGCGCCGGGCGTTCCGGCTTCCAGCACTTCCTGGCCCGCGAAGACCTGGGCGCCTGCCTGGATCACCTGGACAAGCCGGCGCTCGAGCAGATGGCCAGCGTCGCCAGGCGCTTCGGCAGCTACGGCAAGAACGTCGTCACCGAGATGCCCGCCGCGGTGAAGGCGGTGCTGGCCAGCGCCCCGGGCTGGACCTCGCACGGCGTGCTGGGCGGCAGCTTCGGCGCGCTGTTCTCGATGCTCGTCGCGATGCCGAAGACGCTCGAGGCCCACGGCATCAGCAAGAAGGACGCCGAGCTCTACACGCAGCTGGCCAAGTACGCGGTGCTGCAGGCGGTCTACCACGTCTGGGGCGGCGCGATGGGGGCCGTCGCCGGCCCGCGGGCGACGACCGACCCTTCGCCGGCCTAGCAGGTCAGGCCGCTGCGATCACTTGCTGGCGACGGCCGATGCCGCAGCCTCGACGCCGACGACGGCCTGGCCGTCCTTCTCGGTGCGGCGATCGAACGTGATCGTCTTGCCGAACTTCAGTTGCAGCCAGCTCGGGTAGTTGTAGCCCTTGCCGTTGTTGTGGTCGATGATCGCGCCGATGCCGCCGCCGAAGATGATGTTGCCGTACATGCCGCCGCCTGCGCGCGAGATCGCGTGGGCGATGGCCTGCGGGCTGTTCGGGTCCGTGCAGACGATGTCCAGGTCCTTGCTCGAGCGGTGAACCGGGATCGCTTCGCCGGACTTGCCGGTGAAGTTGCCGTAGTCGTTGGTCAGCCGGCATTCGGCACCCTTGACCTCGGTGCCATCGGCCTTCAGCGTTTCCACGCGGATCGGCTGGTTCGATTCGTTGATGATCGACGCGCAGCCGGTGGCCAGCACGCTCAGCGCAAGCGCGCTCAAAAGACGGGTCTTCATGAAAATCCCTCCGGATTGGATTGGTTCTGTTGATCGCAGCCCCTCTGCTGCGCGGCGCAGTGTAGAAGCGACAGGCAGAATTTCTTTCCCCACTTTTGGGGGTGACCGTGATCGATGACACACACGGTGCGCCCGCGGAGGATCCCGATGCACCTGGAAGGCTCCTGTCACTGCGCCGCCGTGCGCTTCAGCCTCGAATCGCACAGCCCGCAGCCCTACATGCACTGCCACTGCAGCATCTGCCGCAAGACGGCCGGCGGGGGCGGTTACGCGATCAACCTCGGCGGCGACGCGACGACGCTGAAGGTGCGCGGCCGCAAGCACCTGGCGGTCTACCACGCGGTGATGCGCGAGCCCGGCAAGCGCGCGACGCGCTCGAAGGCGCAGCGCCACTTCTGCGTCAAATGCGGCAGCGCGCTGTGGCTGTGGGATCCGCGCTGGCCCGACCTCGTGCACCCGCATGCGTCGGCGATCGACACGCCGCTGCCGAAGCCGGCCGAGGTCGTCGAGGCGGCGCTCGCCTTCGTCGCGCCATGGGTCGACGTGCCGACGGGGCGCGGTCATGTGCATTCGCAGCATTGGCCCGACGAATCGCTGGCCGACTGGCACCGCCGGCACGGCGTCTGGAGCGGGTGACGGCGGTCTTGCACCGCGCGCCGATGCCCCGCCGCGGTGCAGATTGCTGCACGCCGCGCAAAGCAGTTTCAGCCTGGACGCACGGACTGGCGCGGGACGCGAACACCACGTACGTGAATACCACGAGGGCAGATCGGGGCGAATGCGCGAGCATCGACGCTGGTCGCAACGGAGCACCGCAACACGACACGCCGACGCTGCGCGTGATCGTCGTGTCCCACGGGAACACAGGGCTTTGCCAGGACTGAAGTTCAACCACCCGCCGCACGCAGGAGACACCATGCGCAGCCCCCGGACCCGTTTTTCCAACCTCTTTCTTGCGAGCGCGCTGAGCCTGGCCGCCGCTGCCGCCTTCGCCGCCGACCCGATCAAGATCGGCGTGGCCGGACCGTTCACCGGCGGGTCGTCGTCGATGGGGGTCAGCATGCGCGACGGCGTGCGGCTGGCCGCCGACGAGATCAACAAGGCCGGCGGCGTGCTGGGCCGCCCGTTGCTGCTGGTCGAGCGCGACGACGAGGCGAAGAACGAACGCGGCGTGCAGATCGCGCAGGAGCTGATCAACAAGGAGCGGGTCGCCGCGACCGTCGGCTACATCAACACCGGCGTCGCGCTCGCATCGCAGCGCTTCTACCAGGACGCGAAGATCCCGGTGATGAACAACGTCGCGACCGGCTCGCTGATCACGCACCAGTTCGACAGCCAGCCCGAGAACTACATCTTCCGCAATTCGGCGCACGACAGCATCCAGGCGCCGATGATCGTCGACGAAGCCATCACGCGGCGCGGCTTCAAGAAGGTCGCGATCCTGGCCGACTCCACCAACTACGGCCAGCTCGGCCGCGAGGACCTGGAGAAGGCGCTCGCGCTGAAGGGCGTCAAGCCGGTGGCGGTCGAGAAGTTCAACATCAAGGACGTCGACATGACGGCCCAGCTGCTGAAGGCCAAGGAGGCCGGTGCCGAAGCGGTGCTGACCTACGGCATCGGCCCGGAGCTCGCGCAGATCGCCAACGGCATGACCAAGCTCGGCTGGAAGGTGCCGCTGGTCGGCAGCTGGACGCTGTCGATGGCGAACTACATCGACAACGCCGGCCCGGGCGGCGAGGGTGCGCGCATGCCGCAGACCTTCATCCAGGAGCCGACGACGCCGAAGCGGCAGTCGTTCATCATCAACTACCTGAAGACCTTCAACCCGAAGAACGCGCGCATCGATTCGCCGGTGTCGGCCGCGCAGGGCTACGACTCGGTCTACCTGCTGGCCGCGGCGATCAAGCAGGCCGGCAGCACCGAGGGCCCGAAGGTGAAGGCCGCGCTCGAGGACCTGAAGGCACCGGTCGAGGGCGTCGTGACGACGTACAACAAGCCGTTCAACAAGGGCGACCACGAGGCGATCACCGCGAACATCCCGGTGTTCGGCGAGGTCAAGGGCCAGCGCGTGGTCTATGCCTACCCGGACGACTTCAAGAAGGCGTCGGAAGTCCGCGTGAAGGACCCGAACGCCAAGGGCGCGCTGACCGCGACGAAGAAGTAAGACGCCCCGAGACCGCGCCGCCGCGAGCCCCGGGCCACGGCGGCGCTTGTTCGAGCCCATCCCTTGCGCAGGAAGCACCATGCAGATCCTGACCCAACTCATCTACAGCGGCATTGCGCTCGGGATGATCTACGCGGTGATCGCGTTCGGTTACCAGCTGACCTTCGCGACCTCCGACACGCTGAACTTCGGCCAGGGCGACGCGCTGATGCTGGGCGCGCTGGTCGGGCTGACGCTGGTCGGCCTGGGGCTGAACTACTGGCTGATGATCCCGCTGGTGTGCGTGTTCGGCGCGCTGCAGGGGGCTGTCGTCGAGCGCATCGGCGTGCGGCCGGCGATCAAGATCAAGTCGGAGTTCGGCTGGATCATGTCGACGATCGCGCTGGGCATCATCTTCAAGAACGTGGCCGAGAACGTGTGGGGCCGCGACGACCTGAAGTTCCCGTCGCCGCTGCCGGAGTCGCCGCTGAAGTTTCTGGGTGCGAACGTGCTGCCGATGGAGATCCTGGTGGTGGTGGGTGCGCTGCTGATGATGCTGGCGGTGGAGTTCTTCAACCGCAAGACCATCTATGGCAAGGCGGTGGTAGCGACCTTCAACGACCGCGACGCTGCCAAGCTGATGGGCATCAACACCGGCCTGGTGATCACGTTCTCGTACGCGCTGTCGTCGCTGACGGCGGCCTTCGCCGGCGTGCTGATCGCCCCGCTGACGCTGACCGGCGCGACGATGGGCGCAGTGCTGGGCCTGAAGGCCTTCGCGGTGGCGATCATCGGCGGCCTGACCAGCGGCATGGGAATCATCGTCGGCGGGATCATCCTCGGCATCGCCGAGACGACCACCGGCTTCTACCTGTCGACCGGCTACAAGGACGTGCCTGGGTTGGTGCTGCTGCTGATCGTGCTGGCGGTGAAGCCGGCAGGCTTGTTCGGCAAGTCGGCCATCAAGAAGGTCTGAAGGCGTGAGCTCCGCCATGCGCAGCCCGGATGAAGCGCAGCGCAATCCGGGTCAATCTTCCATTCAATCTTTTCCCCTCAACAAAAGCAGGTGGTGCTTCGCGGGGGGCGAGGGGATGGGCTGGGGGCGATTTCTGGGGCGACGAAGAAGATCGGCTTTGGGGATGGCGCGCGCCAGCGCGCTTCGTRGACTGACTCATCGGCACTGTYTGACCACAGCGAACGAAGTGAGCGGAGGGAGTTTGCCGATGCATCCCCAAAGCCGATCTTCTCCGTGGAGTCGGCCGCCAGGCCGACCGCCCCAGCATGAGCCCCCGGCCCATCCCCTCACCCGCCGCGACGCGCCAGCGCCAACATCAGAACGCCGAACAAGACCCTCCGTCGCTGACATCAAGGCACCCCGACAGCTGCGGCTGGTTCCGCACCTTGCCCCATTCCGACGCCAGCGGATCGGCCTGCTTGTCGTCCGACGACAACCCGCGGATCAGCGACGCCGCGGTGCAGATGTAGGGCTGCGCCAGGTTGCGCCCGTACACGCCCGATTCGAACTGCGACTGGAAGCGCGACTGCAGCGCCTCGCGCGTCACGCCGAGGATGTCCAGGTTGCCGATCGGCGCCGCTGCCACGCCGAGCACCAGGTTCGCGCCCTGGAACGTGATGGCGTAGCCGGTCGGTGAGGCCAGCGTGCCCTGCGTGATCGCATAGCTGCCGTCGGGACTGGTCGGCGTCGCCGTCGTCGCAAGCGCACCGGTCAGCGCGGTCGCGGCGGTGTCGCCACCGACCAGTCCAGTCACCGTGTAGGTCAGCGGCGGGATCGCGCCGGCCGGTCCGCTCGCCGGCGCTGCCACCACCGTCATCGTCGGCTGCGTCGGCAACAGCACCTGCCGGCCCGTCGACGGCAACGCGATGCCCGACACCGAACACGTCCCGGTGTCGCCGAACGCGCAGCCGTAGTAGCGGACCGCGCCGGAGTCGGCCGCCAGGCCGGTCACCGCCGGCGCCCACACGCTCCAGCGCGCACCGGCCGACAGCGTCGCGCCGGCGCCGAAGACCACCTGCGTCGGCGACACGATGTCGAGGCGGCCGATCTCGTTGTCCATCGAGATCGAACGGTTCAGCGTGATGCTGCCGGCCGCTTGCAGCAGCGCCGTCGCACCGCCCTGGCTGTCGGTGATCGCGAGCGTCGAGAAGCCGGCACCGGCCGCGTCGAACGACGCCGCGCTCGCCGCATCGATCACCAGGTTGCCGCCGGTCACCACCGACAGCGAACCCGGCGGATCGAAGGCCAGCGTGCCGATCTGGTTCTGCGCGTTCGTCAGCGTCACGTTGTTGCCGCCGCTGCCCTGGATCACCAGCGTCTGCACGGCGATCGCGCCGGCCTGCGTCACGGTGCCGCTGCTCATCAGCCCGAGCGTGCCGATCGTGTTCTGCCCGCCCAGCACGATGCCGGCCGCGCCATTGCCCTGGTTCTGCAACGTCAGCGAAACGCTGTCGTGGTTCGTCAGCACGCCGCCATCCAGCGTGATCAGCGCGACGTGGCCGGCCGAGCCGACGACGATGCCCTTGGCCGCCGTCACGCCGCCATCGACGTCGCCCGCCGGCCGCAGCCAGGTCGGGTCGACACGAAACTCGTTGACCGGCGGGCCGCCGGCGTTGGCCGCGCCGATCCGGATCGCGATGCCGGTCTGCTCGGTCAAGCCGCCGTTCGCATCGACTCCCAGCGGCCGGAAGTTCACCGACCCGGTCGTGCGCACGAACGGGTTGAACGAGGCGCCGAGGTCGAGCGCGGTGCCGCCACCGCTTTCGCCGCCGATCACCACGTTGGCGCCGGTCGGACCCGGCGTGCTGCTGCTCGGGCCGCTGTCGATGTGCAGGCCGTTGCTGTCGCCGACGTTGTACTGAACGCCGGTGCCGCCGCTCGCATTCGCCGCCTGCCCGGCCAGCGTGATCGTGCCGGTCGAGCCGGCCGCGCCGGCGATCGACAGCGTGCTGTAGCGCAGCCCGACCGCCGGTGTGATCGCCGTCGGCGTGAAGCCGGCATCGTCGGCACGCCCGGCCAGCCGCACCGAGCCCGTGCCGGCCGAGATGTCCAGCGAGCCGATGTCCAGCCCGATGGTCGGGTTGCCGGCACTCGCGATCCGGGTCGCGATGCCGCGCAGGTCGACCGTGCCGGCCGCGGTGGTCAGCGTGGCGCCGCTGATCTGCACGCCCGAGCCGGCACCCGCGGTGCCGAGCACGGTGATGTCGTTCGCGGTGATGTCGGCGCCGAACATCGAGACACCGGATTCGAACGTGCCCGGGCCGCCGGCGCCGCGGATGGTCACGTCGCCGGTACCGGTCGTGCCGCGCGTGTCGATGCTGCTGTTGTTGATGTCGACGCCGGCGATCTGCCCGTTGCCGTGTGCGAATCCGGCGCCCGGCGCCCCGCCGCCGCTCAACAGCAGGCTGCCGCCGCCGGTCGTGATCGTCGCGCTGTTGATGCTGATGTTGCCGCTGCCGGTGCTGTCCAGGTCGCTCAGCAGGTTGATGTCCAACGGGCCGGCGCCCTTCACGGTGATCGAGCTGCCGGTGCCGATCACGACGCTGTCGTGCGCCCGCAGCGTCAGGATGGTCGCGACGGTGCCCGCGCTGCGCACGATGGCGGTGTTGTCCGCCAGCGTGATGGTGCCGGTCGCGCTGCCGGTGTCGCCGGAACCGGTCGAGATTTCAACGCTGGTGCCGCTGTCGAGCGCGGCCGAGAGGTTGTCCGCGCGGATGTTGGCGCCCGGACCCGTCGGGGTGAACAAGCCGTCGGTGGTGGTGGCCCCGCTGGCCGAGATCGTCACGTCGAACGGGTCCAGCACCCAGGTGCCGGTCTGGCCACCCGCCGCGCGGGGACCCGCGTCGACCGTGCCATGGCCGATCAGCGCGCCCGAGGTGCTGTCGGCCAGGCTGGCCGTCACCGCAAGGCCCGAGGTCTCGATGCTGCCGCCGTTGCCGCCGTTGACGCCGCCGCGCGCATGCAGCGTGCCGTACATCTCGAGCACGCCGAATTCGACGCGCGGCAGGCCGGTCGGCGAGGCCGACACCATGCGGTTCAGCATCGCCTGCATCGCGATCGACCCGCCATCGCCGGTGCCGGTGGCATCGGCGCTGACGACGGCGTTGCTTGCGACCACCAGCGAGCCGGTGTTGATGCTGCCCATCGCGATGCTGCCACCGCCGGTCGCGCCATCGGCGGCCACCGAGACCTTGCCCGTGTTGTCCAGCGCGATGTCGCGCCCGCCGAGCGTGATGCGCCCGCCCCGGCCGACCGTGCTGCTGGCGCCGAGCACCGCGTCGCCGCTCAGGACGAGTTTCGACGCCGCATCGCTGCCGACATCGATGTCGATCGTGCCGCCCGCGCCGGTCGTGCTGTCGGTGCTGACCAGGCCCTGGATCGTGATCGTCTCGCTGCGCGTGCCGTCTTCTCCGACGGCCGCACCGACGCGGATCGCCCCGCCGCTGGCCAGCGTCTGCGAGCCGGTGCCCAGCAGCACGCCGCTGCTGCGCTGGGCCGGCGTGTCGACCGCGATCTGGATGAAACCGCTGGTGGTGACCGGCGCCAGCGTCGCGGTCCCGCTCGAGGTCAGCGTGATCGAGCCGCGCGGCGCACTGATGGTGCCCGACTGCTCGACGCCGTCGCGCCCGATCAGCAGGATCGAGCCGCCGTTGCCGGTCTGGATCTGCGGCACCAGCGTGTCGGGTACGAGCACCTGCACGCTGCGCCCACCGGCCGGCGCCACGGTGGTCTCGAAGTCGATGCCGCCGCTGCCGTTGACGAAGCCGGCGTAGTTGTTGCCCGTCATGCTGGCCGACAGGTCGAGCGTGGTCGCCACCAGCGAGCCGACGTTCACCTGCGCCGTCGGCCCGAACACGATGCCGGTCGGGTTGACGAGGAAGACCCGGCCGTTGGCACTGATGCCGCCGTAGATCTCGCTGGCCTGGATGCCGTTGGCATTGCCGGTCACGCGGTTGATCAGGATGCTCTGCGCGTTCGGCTGCGTGAAGTTGACCTTCGCGCTGCTGCCGACGCTGAAGCTCTCCCACTCGACCAGCGCCCGGTTGGTGGCGCTGGCGTTCTGCGTGACGGCGAGCGTCGGGTTCGCGCCGCCGGTGGCGGTGCCGACGGTGGCGTTGATCTGCGCGCCGCCGGGCTTGACGACCGGCAGTTGCGTGAGCGGCGGTGCGGCAAGCGCCGTGCCGCCGAGCGCGAGGGCGGCGGCCAGCGCGACCGGCAGCCGGCGCGGCTGGAACGCATGGGATGACCCCAGGGACGACACGAGAGAGCGATTGCGGGTTGCCATGGCGGGATCCTCAGAATGCGTGCTGCAGCTCGACCAGGAAGCGGGTGCGCTTGTCGTCGGCTTCGGAGGTGACGGGCTCGTCGCCGCGCCGCGCGACCGCGGCCTTCAGCGTGAAAAACTCGGCGTTGGTGTACTGCACGCCCAGGCCCGAGCCGTGCAGGTTCAGCGTGTTCGGCCGGCCGTCGGCATCCGGGCGCTTGAAGCGCTTGCCGTGGCCCGCGTCGTGGAACACGAAGCCCGTCCACTGCGGGTCGATCCACAGCCGCAGCTCGGTGTTCAGCACCGCGGCCTCGTCCGACGAACCTTCGGCCGACGGGTAGGCGCGCACGCCGCGCGCGCCGCCGAGCGTCATCTTCTCGGCGTTGTCGAGGTTCTTGCTCGCGAACTGGCCGACCAGGCCGACGAACAGCGAGACGCGCGGCACGATGGCCTGCAGCCGGTTGACCTGCACGCCGAGCTTGCGGAAGCTGCCCTGCGTCGCGCGGTCGCCCAGGCCGCTGTCGTAGTCGCGGTAGGTGGCGCTCTCGATGTCGAGCTTGCCGAACTGCAGCGAGAGGTTGCCGCCGGTGAAGCCGCCGCCGGCAAAGGCGTCGCGGTTCTCGAACGACAGGCCGAACTCGCCGCCGCGGATCTTCTTTTCGGTGGTGTCGCCGAACTCGTCGACCAACTTCTTGCTCGTCAGCGCGACACGGCCGACCAGGTTGCGGTCGCGTGTGCGGATGAAGGGGTACGACAGCGACACGTCGGCGACGTTGGCCGAGCCGACCGCGCCGGTACCGGCGAAGTCCTGGCCCAGCTCGTACTCGACGCGCGAGATGCCGGCGCCCAGCCGCCACGCGCTCGCGCCGAGCGGGATCTCGTAGCCGGCCCGGCCGACCAGCGTGCCCTTGCCGCTGGAGACCGAGGCGCGCAGGTCGAGGTTGTCGCCCGAGCCGGTCGGGTTGTTCCAGCGCAGCAGCGCGCCGGCGCGGTACCTGCCGCTGACCTCGGAGCCGTAGTTGTCGGCATCGACGCTCGCATCCCAGCCGCGGCGCGCCTCGGTCTGCACCGCGATCGCGTAGCGGCCTTCGTCGCCGGTCGGCAGCAGCGTCGACTTCGCGCCGACGCCGGGCCAGTCGTTCAGCGTGTACATCGCGCGGTCGAGCGCCAGCACGTCGAGCGGCTCGTCCTTCGCGATGCCGTTGCGTGCCAGCACCGCGGCGATCTTCTGCGGCGAGATCGGCGGCTTGTCGGGGCTCTCGACCGTCACGCGGACGATGCGCGGCTCGACGATCGCGATCCGCAGCACGCCCTGCGCCAGGTCCTGCGTCGGGAAGCCGACGCCGACCAGGCCGTAGCCGCGCTCCTCGTAGAGGCGGCGCAGCGCGACCGCGACCACCGCCAGGTCGGTGGCGGCGATCTCGCGGTTCAACCAGGGCTTGACGACCTGCTGCAGCTCGGCTTCGGGCACCGCCTTGGTGGGCGTGAAGCGCACCGAGGTGATCGTGAACCGGACGACCGGCTTCGCGGTGGCGCGCGGCGCCGAGGCGGCGTCGGCAGGCTGCGGCGCGTTGCGCAGCGCAGGGGCTTCGGCCTGGGCGTGCGCCAGCAGCGGGAAGGCCAGCGCCAGCGCCATCGGCAGCGTGCGAAGGGGGAGGTGGGTCATGCTTGTTCTCATCGCGCGGCCACGGCGTTGAAGACCTGCAGGCGTCCGTTGCCGATCACGTTGAAGGGGGCCCAGAAGAAGGGGTGCGCGAAGCGGCGGTTCTTCTGCACCTCCAGCTCGGCCTGCTGCATCGCACCCATCAGGTCGCGGCCGCCGGCCAGTTCGCGGTACAGGCGCGTCATCAGCAGGTCGGTCGATTCATCGGCCACCGGCCACAGCGACGCGACGATGCTGTTGGCGCCGGCCGACAGGATCGAGTGCGTGAAGCCGACGATCTCGTCGCCGCGCGCGACCTTGCCGAGGCCGCTCTCGCAGGCCGACAGCGTCATCAGGCGCACGCCGTCGAGCTTCAGGTTGTAGATGTCGCGCGCCTCCAGCAGCCCGGGTTCGCTCGGCGTGGACGCCAGCAGCACGCGCGAGAACAGCGGATCGACCTCGTCGAGCTCGGCGTGCGCAGCGATGTGCACGACGCTCGCCGACGCGGCGCCCGCCTTGAAGCGCTGCTTGGTGGCCTCTTGCTGCACGAAGACCTCGCTGCGGCCGAACTGCTGGGCCACCTTCTGCACCTCGCGCTCGGCGCCGGGCAGCGGCGGCACGTCGCGGTCGGTGGCCGGGTTGCCGAAGCCGAGCAGCGACGAGGCCTGCGCATTGCCGCGCGCCAGCAGCTTCGAGCCGACGGCCGCCGACGGCCACACCGCCAGCGCGCTGCGCTCGACCAGGAACCCGCGGCCGTCGTGCAGTGCCTGGAACGGCAGGTAGTGCAGCGGGCCGTGCGGCACGACGAACAGGCGGCGGGTGCTTTTGTCGTCCGTCTGGCCCAGGTCGACGCCCGACAGCAGCGACTTGTAGAGTTGCTGCGCGAGCGCGGTGGTGTCGCGGCGACGCTCGATGACGCTGCTGCGGAAGCCGTCGACCTGCTTCGCGAGCGAGGCCTGGCCCTGCGGGATCACCGCGGCCGACAGCCCGCTGCGGGTGACCAGCCAGACGATGCTGCGGTCGTCGAGCACGTGGAACTGCAGCACCGCATCGCCGGTGCCGAGCGAGCGCTGCAGCTCGGCCAGCGACACCCGCTCCTGCGCCAGCGTGTCGCTCGCGCGGTCGCGGATCGAATCGAGCAGCTGGCGCGAGCGCGACGCCTCGGACAGCGTCCATGCGGCCTCGTAGTTGCGCGCGTCCAGGCTCAGGTTCAGCGCGGCGTTGAAGACCTGCTGGATGTCGCCGAACAGGCCGGTCTTGAACTCCTCGCTGGTGAATCTGCTGCGCAGCCGTTCGGCCTGCTGCACGGTGTCGAGGTAGGCCGCGAGCGCGGCCGCCTTGTCGCCGCGCGCGGCCTCGACGCGCGCGATGCCTTCGGAGGCCCACAGCCGGTGGTAGGCGGCGTCGCCGGTGCCGGGGTCGGCGAGCACCTGCCTGAACAGCACCAGCGCCTCGTTCGGCTGTGCGCTGCCGAGCAGCGCGTTGGCGCGGCTGCGCTTGTAGAACGGGCCGAGCTTGTCGGCCTCGCGCACCGGCACTTGGTCGAGCTGCTTCAGCGCCTCGGGCGCGCGGCCGGCGGCGGTGTAGGCGTTGGCGAGCGAGACCTGCACCAGCGGGCGGAAGCGGTCGCTCGCGAGCGCGATGCTGCGGCCGTAGTAGCCGGCCGCGTCGCCGTAGCGCGCGCGGCGCACCGCGATGTCGCCGAGCACCTTCAGCGACGGCGCGTGGGCCTGCTGCGGGTTCTTCGGCGTCAGCGCGAGCGAGCCGTTGGCAAAGCGCTCGGCCTCGTCGAGCAGGCCGGCGTAGTTGTAGGCGATCGCCAGGTCGCGCTGCGCCAGCGATTTCAGGTCGTCGTTGTCGTCGGCCTGGCCGAGGTGCAGCGCCTTGCTGGCGGCGCGGATGCTCTGGCGGAACTCGCCTTGTTCGGCGAGCGAGATCGAGCGGCCGCAGTAGCCGTAGCCGTCGAGCTTGACGACATCGCGTTCGTAGAGCGCCTTGCCTTCGGCGCTGACGGAGAACAGGCTTTCGGCGTCGCGCTGGCGGGCGAGCGCATCGCGGGCCTGCGTGTTGGCGGGGGCGAGGCCGTCGGCCGCGGCGGCCGATGGGGTCGACTGGCCGTGGGCGCCGGTGGCCAGCAGCAATGCGCAGGCCATCGCCACGCAGCCCGCACGAACTGAAGGAATCAACACAACCTATGCCTTTCGGTGCATGCCGGCCCACGCATGCCGCGGGCCGCGCGTGAGCGCAATCGCGGGGCGATGCTAGGAGGCGGGGGGGCGGTCACAAAGTGACCAAGGTGAGTCGGTGCGTGTTCTAGGGGGAAGCATGCCGCGTGAACTTTCCGACGCCCGCTGTTACAGAGGGGGCTGTTCAATGATGGGAGGTCTGCCTTGAACAAGAACATCGATCGCATGAGTGGAGGCAAAGGCCCGCGCGCGGGCCATGTGGCCGGACCACTCAGCAGGAAGCTTGAAGAGATCACGAGGCCGCCCAAGGTGGGCAAGGAGGTCAAGAACGTGAAGTTGATGGCCGGTGCCGGCCTCAAGCGGGCCGCGCTTCACCCGGAGGATGCCGGCGAAGCGACTGCGCTCAGGCGCAGGAAGAAGGCCAGGCCCGAGAACGAGGCCGAGCCCATGAAGAAGGTCGGGTTCGCAGCGGACGAACGCCTCGTCTCGTTTGCTCCGCCGCCACGCCTGCCGCAGGCGCCGGCCCGGACTTCAGTGCCGGAGCGGGAGGCCTTGCAGCTCATGAGCGATGCCGGCGCGCGGACCGGAGCGATCGGCAAGCTGCCATTGAAATCGGCGCGGGCCAGGGCCTTGTCGGCGCTGGTATCGGATCTCTCCGACCGCATGCTGGCGGTCGCGGGGCGGCGCCATGGCCCGGATTGGACAGGGGTCTCGCGCAAGCTGGCGCTGATCGCGCTGTTCCGTGGCGTGCTGACCCAGGCGGCTCTGGGCGGTGAGGCCGACATGGTGAAGGACGAACTCGGCCTGATCGCGGATCACATGACCGACCCGGGCATGCTGCGGGAGTACTGGCAGGTCGAGATCCTCGAGATCGTCGTTGCCAACGTCTTTGCCAATGTCCTCCCTCATGCCCGGCTGCCCAGCGCGCACGAGGTCGACCTGGCCGCCGAGCGGGCTTGCGTTGCGCTGGATTCGCTCTGCGAAGGCGCGAAGTCGCCGGTCGCCGTGGGACATGCGCTGGAGGCGTTGACCCACCAGTGGACCCTGCTCGGTGGCGACGTGACGCGGCTCTCGGCGGATTTCCGGCCGCTGATCACCGAGGTGGCGCGCCAGATCGCCAGGCTGGCACAGCGCGATTGACATCGCATTGAAGCGCGGCGGCGAAGACGCCTCAGACCGTTGGCCACCGCGCGCCACGTTTCGTCGGCATTCGTGCGTGGACACGAGCTGACAAACCAACCTGCCATGGAACTGCTACCGGTGCCGCGCCACTGACGTGACCCGGGGAATGTCTTCCCGGGGCGCCGTCATTGTTTGGAGCAGTCTATGAAGGCACCCTCTTCCAGGGATCGTGGAATCGTTTTTCAGGATTGTGGAATCGTTCCACTGCAGGCGCCGCACGAGGACGGCGTCTGCAAGAAAAAGGTGTCGACGACGCCGATGCGGCTCAGGAGCGACATGTATGAGCAACGAGTTCATGCCAAGCGCGCGTCTCTGCCCGAACCATGGACCGGGCAGGAGTCTGGCTCGGGGATCCTGCGCAAGCCGGGCTCCGCCGGCAAGCAGGGACTGCAAGTGAGCTTTGACGAAGAGGTGAAGCTGGCGACGTTCGTGCGTCACTCACCGTCGGCCAAGAATGTGCTGAAGGTCTTCAAGGAATGTGATGACGCTCGTCCGGACATCGAATTCATTGTTCCCGGTCAGGAGGCAAAGATCCTGGAAGACTTGCTGCAGACGGTCGAACACACGATGGCGAATGCGGTCACCCCGTCGCGGCCGGCCCGGTTGAGAGAAGCAGTGAACATGCTCAGGAACGACCTCGTACGACATGCGGAATCAAGTCAAAACAAGGAATTTGCCTCGCATTGTCGCGCGCTGCTGACAAGTCATCGGCAAGACCTGGACGCCATCTCCCCCCCGGACGACGGTGATCGCGAGGAGATCACCAAGCCGTCGCATGACATTGCCCGTCTCGGGGAAGTCGTCACGAGCATGCGTCGAATCAAGCTGGGCATGACCGTCGCGCGCATGCAGCAGGCCTTCTCGGATGTGAAGAATGAGGGCAGCGGGTTGCGCTACGTCGAGCGGCAGTTGGGCATGGCAATGACGACGCTGGCACAGGAAATGTCGACGTCGAAGATCGAGCTCCCCTGTGACACCGTGAGCGACCTCTGGCAGTCGTGGACCGGCGCCTGCCATGAGAACGAGGTGCGCGGGCACTTCGTGCGCCAGTGGTGGATGCATTCGGGCGCCTTGCGTGAGGACAGTACTGCCTTCGATGAAGCACTCGGTCGGCTCAGCGACTCGAATCAGTTCGATGACGAGCAGGTGAGGCAGGGACTGCGGCAGTTGCTCGATGCCCCGATGAGAAAGAAAGTCCGCATCGCGCTGTTGGAAGATTTTTGCGACATCGGGCAATCCGGGAGGTCGTTGGAGAAGACCCTGCAGAAGCTGGGTTCTGAAGACGACGCCACTGTCGACGAGACGCTGGACGAGATCGCGCCCCGCATTGCGGCATACGAGTACGAGCAACACGCAGTTCAGCCTGCACGCTCGATGATCCGGGCCGCGATGGCGGACTTCAAGGAGGCTGTGGAAGAGCTGCCGTTGGAGCACGCTTCTGTCGATGAGAAGAAACGGCAGCTGGAACCGCTGGCGGTCCAGTTCCGCGACGCCGTCCTTGACGCGCTGGAAGTTGCGGACCCGGACTGCCGGCGCCAGGCAGCGACCAGCTTCTTCGGCGCCATGAGCCGTCTTGAGACCGCTCTCGAACGCGGCAGTGCCACCGACCTCCTGACCGTATTGAAGTCTCTGAAATCGGACCTCGATCAGATTGCCTTTCGCAAGCCTTTCGCCAAGGCGGCAATAGGACGCGCGCTCAACGGAATGCTCGATATGGTCGGCGATGATCTCGAAACGGCAGGGCGCGTCGTCACCTGGCTGTCGATGGGTCTCACGGACGCACTCGAGGAAGCGTTCATGGCTTTGACGCGAGCGCTCGACACTCGTCAGGAGCCGTCTGCCTTGCGCAACCTGGTGGATGTGATGTTCAGACTGCAGACCCAGGATTGACTGGGTCGATGGCAATCGCCCATGCGCGCAGATTCCTCACGGTTCCGAGGCCTTCGGCATCGAGAGGAATGTGTCGCATGATCTCTGCGCAGATGTCGAGCGGCAGGTGGTGGTCGGTGCGCAGGCATTGCAACAGGCTGCCGGTCGCCGAGGAGCGGCTGCGGTTCGTCATCAGGACGTTCTCAAGCCGCGCCTGCTGCCGCTCGGACAGCGAGGTTCCAACCAGTTCGATGGCCCACAGGCCGCTTGCTGCGACGGCATCGATCAATCGATCCGCATCGCCCTGATCGATGGTGCAGCCCGACAGGTCCAGTGCCAGGAGGGAGCCGGCGGCACGGCGCAGCGCAGTCGACAGCGCGAAGACGGCTTCCGTCGGAATGTGCAGGCCTCGCAGCCGGACCCGGTCCAGGCTGGTGTTCTCAGGCAGCGCGTTGAAGAGCCTGCACAGGGCCGGACCGTCGAGGCGTGACCAGGACAGATCGAGCGATCGCAGGCCGCCGTTGGCCTTGACCAGTGCTGCAAGGGATTCGCCGGATGCTGCCGCGTTGGCACACGCGAGCGTCAGCGACCGCAGCGTGGCATGACTGCGCAGCGCAGTGGCCAGCAGGTCGACCGCTTTCGAGTCGAGGCCACAGTTGAACAGGTTCAGTTCGGTCAGCGAGGTATTCGTCAGCAATGCTTCGGCAATCCGCCGGACCTTGTCATCGTCGAGCTGCGTTGCGCCGAAGTCCAGGCCATGCACATGATGGGTCGTCAAGGCGTCGATGGCCTGGGCGAGTTCGTCCGGGGTCAGCCTTCGGCGCGAGAAATCGAGGCGAACGAGGCCATGGCGCTGGACTTCGCTCGTGGCTGCGTTTCTTGCGTCGGCGCGGCGCCGTCGACTGCCCATCCCGCCGAGCTTGGTCTTGAGCGGCTCGCCGACGAATTGCGTCCGGTGGCGAGTCGCAACGGCGGTGAGGTTCGGTTTCATGGGTGGGCTCCAGGGTGGTCGAGACCTGGCTGAGTGGCCTTTCGTCGCCGTTTGGTTCTCCCCGTCGAGGCACTGCCCTCAACGCTACACCCGCGCGCTCGCATGGCGAACACATCGCCACCAGGGTGATCTCCACATTTCCTGCACATCCCCTCCGAAGACTGCGGCGCGTCAAGCGTCAAACAGATCAGGGGGATTCATGCTGGACATCATCAGGCGGCTTGCCGTCATCGCTTCGCTCGCCGTGCCGCTGAACGCCGTGGCGGCGTACCCGCCCGGCGCCCAGGTCTGGAGCTGGACCTACAACGTGCGCGGGCAGAAGCTCACTGCCACGGCGCCCGACCACACCACGACCACGTGGACCTACTACGAGGACAAGACCGCCGATCACACGGTGGGTGATCTGCAGAGCGAGACCACGAGCGACGGTCGCGTCACGCGCTACCTGCGCTACAACCGCATGGGCAAGCTGCTGGAGAGCGTCGACCCGAACGGCATCGTCACGCTGCAGACCTGGGACCTGCGGCAGCGATTGCTGTCGCGCGACGTGGCCGGACGCATCACGCGCTACACCTACGATGCCGTGGGCCAGCTGAAGCGGTTGACCTTGCCCGACGGCAGCTGGGTCGGCTGGGACTACGACGATGCGCACCGCCAGGTCGCGGTCTACGACGAGCAGGGCCGCCGCATCGACTACCTGCTGGACATGGCCAGCATCAAGGTTCGCGAGAAGGTGCAGGACCCGCAGGGGACGTTGCGTCGAACGCTGGAGCGCATCGTCGACGCGCTCGGGCGGGTGCAGCAGAGCGAAGGCCGGGAGGCAGCGCGGTGAGGGCCGCCGTGCGGTGCCTCGTTGCCGTCGGCGTCGTCGCGGGCCTGACAGCGCAGGCGCAGACGCTGCCAGCGCCGCCGGTCTCGCCCCGCTCGGTGACGCGCTACGAATACGACGCCGAAGGACAGGTCACGAAGGTGATCCGCGGCGCCGGCACGCTGAACCTGGAGACACGGCTGGCCTATGACCCGCTGAACCGCCTCAAGGCGCACGTCGATCCCTCGGGCGGGGTGACCGAGCTGGAGCATGACGGTCGCGACCGCGTGACGCAGGTGACCGACCCGCGCCGGCTGGTCACGCGCTACCCCGAAAAGAACGGTGGCGGCCGCCAGGTGATCAGTCCCGACACCGGCATCACCGACCTCAGCGTCGACGAAGCCGGTCGCGTGAGCACGCGCATCGACAGCCGTGGCGTGACCGCGCGCATCGCCTACGACGCGGCAGGTCGGCTGAATGCCATCCAGTACCTGCAGCCCGGGCAGCCGGACGCGCTGCTGGTCTGGAACCACAGCCAGACCGGGCCGGGCTTCAGCTTTGGCATCGGGCGCCTGACTTCGACGATCTTTCCCGGCGGGTCGACGCAGTACGCCTACAACGCGTGGGGCGAGGTCGTCACGAGCACGCAGCGGGTGAGCCCGACCGCTGGAGGCAACAGTGCACCGGTCACGACCGTCGTCGGCTACGAGTACACGCTCGGGCGGCTGACCGGCATCACGTACCCGTCGGGTCGCCGAGTGGCGATCCGCTGGAACGGCTCGCAGATTGCGTCGATCGCGCTGGCCAAGGACGCGGGAAGTGCCGAGGTGCTGCTGATCGATCAGGTGATGTACCAGCCGTTCGGGACAGTCGAGGGCTGGCAGTGGGCGATGGCCCGCGGTGCGCAGGTGCACGATCGGGTGACCGACCTCGACGGGCGCATCGTGCGCTTGCGGATTGGCGATGTCTTCCGCGACATCCGCTACGACGAAGCCGATCGGATCGTCTCGTTCACGCACCTGGCGCTGGATGGCATGCCGCGACCCGCGCTCGACCAGAACTTCGGCCACGACGCGAACAGCCGGCTCACGAGCGTGGTCACCGCGACGACCAGCTGGGCGATCGCTCACGATCCGAACGGCAACCGCACCGAGCTGAGCCTGAGCGGGGTGCCCAGCACCTACGTGACCGAGGCGACCAGCAACCGGCTTGCTGCGATGACCAACCCAGCGCGCAGCTTCGGGTATGACAACGCGGGGAACACGACGAGCGACAGCGCGGGCTACACCGCGAGCTACGACCTGCCGGGCCAGCTGGCAGCGCTCGCGCGAGGCGGGGTGACGGCGCGCTACAGCTATGACACCGAGCGGCGGCGCATCCGCAAGTTCACGAGCGACGGGCCGCAGAGCACGGTAATCTTCGTGTACGACCCGCAAGGTCAATTGCTCGGCGAGTACGACGCGCAGGGCCGCGCGATCCGCGAATACGTGTGGCTGGACGACGTGCCGGTCGCGGTGTTCATGCCGGATCCGTCGGACGCGGCAGGCGCGCCGCTGGTGTACTTCATCCACACCGATCACCTGAACACGCCGCGCATGGTGGTCGATCGCGAAGGCCGGCCGCGGTGGAGCTGGATGGCCGAGCCGTTCGGCACCACGGCGCCGCTGACCAACCCAGCCGGGCTCGGGGAGTTCATGCTCAACTTGCGATTCCCAGGGCAGTACGCGGATGCGGAGTCGGGGCTGTTCTACAACTGGAACCGCTACTACCGGAAGGAGGGCGGAGACTACACGCAGAGCGATCCGATCGGGTTGGCGGGGGGAATCAATACCTATGCGTACGTGCGCGGAAATCCGACATCGCGAGTTGATCCTTCTGGCCTGCTCGATCGTCTGGTCTTCGATGGAACCTACCTGACGGGATACGAAGACATGGGTGTTGAGTTCCGGGTGCCGGCGGTGTCCGGCCCTTGGGGCAACGGGCGATTGCCCGAGGGTGTCTACGACGGCAGCAACTTCCGCCCACGCAATGAGGTGGGTAACAAGGCCATGCAATGCGAGGGCAGGGGATGGAGCCTTGACCTCGATCCGACCTTCCAGACTTCCCGGGATCTCCTGCGTATTCATCCTGATGGAAACGTGCCGGGTACTCAAGGCTGCATTGGTCCGGCATGCGGCGCAGCTCAAAGAACGGTTCATGACGCCCTCCGCGAATACTTCAAGGAAGGTTGGTCGGGAATCCCTGTCATCGTGAGGTACCCGCAATGAGGTGGTCGCTGACCTTCGTGGCAATCTTTTTTTTGTATCCGGCTTTGGCGGACGCTGGCTGCGAGCGGAAGAACCCGGCACAGGTCATTCAGGTTCTCCGACGAGGCATTGACCTGAACGAGCGATTCAAGCGCTCAGTCAATTCAGGCGATGGAACCACCTACAAGACCTTGCGCAGGCAGAACGAACAGTACAGCGAAAAGACGGCCTTGCCGTGCGTGCGTCGGGCTGTGGATATGCTTGACCGGGAGTTTGACGAGGGTTTGCTTCGCGCACTGATGGCGTACGCGGTCTCCCGCCAGAACTCGGCGGACGAAGCGGTCCCCGAAGCGTTGGCTTCGGTGTTCGCGAAGCATCCTGACGCTGTTGCTTCAAGCCTGATGGTGGTTTCTCCTGGGCGTGCAAAGGTGCTGCTGCGCACCATCGAATCCGGGTGGCCCGGTGTTCGAAGGGAACTTGACTCAACGCTCCGCCAGGACCGAGATGAGCGCCTGAAGGCACTGCGTGTCGAACAGTCGAAAAGGATGACAGTCGAGCAAGCAACCCCTGTCGACGCAACCACCTATCCGCGGAGCATGCGATGACAACGATTCCCTATTGCTGCGCAAAGACGGGGCGTGAGCTGAAGCGGTGACTTCAATGACCTCCTCGAAGCTTGTTCATGGCTGCTGAAGACCTTTTCTGATCGCCAGGGGATGGATCGAGGCCTTGGCGCCCCACCAACTCAGACTGCGTTGCGTGCCCGACATGACGAGGTGACCCGGGCTCATACCGGCATTTTCGAGTCTCGGAATCGGGCCTCGGTTGGAAGACGGAAACGATGAACAGAGACCAAGCAGTCAGAATCAAGGAAAAGGCACTTGCCGCTGTTGAGGAACTTGCCTCGGTGCTCGCCATCGTCAAGGACAAGGTCTCCAGCGAGGAGTTCGAGCAAGTGAAGAAAGGCGTTGGACTGGCCATTGGGTCCATCGAGATTCAGGTCAACGCGCACCTCTATCGGCAATTTCCTGACCTGGAAACTTGAGGCGCTCAACGGGGTGCACAGTTCGATACCGCCGCCCTACGGCACCGCCCTCAACACCGCATACAACTCCCTTGTCCGCACCGGCTTGAAGAGCACCTGGTGCCCGCTGTCGTGCACCCGCTTCACCTGCTCCGGCGAGGTGTCGCCGGTGATCAGCAGCGCCGGCAGCGGGGCGCCGTAGAACTCGCGCACGCGTTCGATCGCCGCGATGCCGTCCTCGTCGTTCGCGAGCCGCAGGTCGGACACCACGACGTCGATCACGCCGGCATGGCGGCGCACCTCGGTGCAGGCCTCGAGGATGGTGCCGGCCGTCAGCACGTGGTAGCCCCAGGTCTGCAGCAGCTCGCGCATGCCCTCGCGGATGATCTCCTCGTCGTCGATCAGCAGCACCGTGCGGTTCGCATCCACCTCGGCCGGCACGGTGTCGGCGGCGATCACCATGTTGTCCATCTCGACCAGCTCGGTCTGCTTGATCAGGATGCGGAACACCGTGCCGCGGCCCGGCGTCGACGCCACCTCCAGCCGGTGCCCCATCAGCACCACCAGCCGCTTGACGATGGCCAGGCCCATGCCCAGCCCGCGCGTGCGGTCGCGCCCCGGGTTGCCGACCTGGTAGAACTCGTCGAAGACCTTGGGCAGCTCGTCTTCGGCCATGCCGATGCCGGTGTCCCACACCTCGATGCTCACGTGATGCCGCCGGTTGCGCGCCACCACCACCAAGCCGCCTTCGTTCGTGTAGCGGATCGCGTTGTGGATCAGGTTGCTCAGCACCCGCTCCAGCAAATGCGGGTCGCTGGTGACGATCTTGCCGCCCGGCTTGAAGCGCAGCGACAGCCCGAGTTCCTCGGCCTGCCCGCTGCAGTGCATGTGCAGCACCCGGAACAGGTCGCGGATCGGGAACGACTGCAGGTTCGGCTCGATCACGCCGGCGTCCAGCTTCGAGATGTCAAGCATCGACGTGAAGCTCTGCTCCAGCGCGTCGATCGAGCGGATCATGTTCGTCACCATCGGCTGCAGCGGCGAGCTGCCGAGCTGCTTCTGCAGCGTCGCGGCGAACAGGCCGAGCGCGTGCATCGGCTGCCGCAGGTCGTGGCTGGCCGACGCGAGGAAGCGGCTCTTCTCGCGGTTCGCCCGCTCCACCAGGAACACCTGCTGGCGCAGCGCCCGCACCAGCGCGTCGTTGTCGAGCTTGGTCTGCAGCTCGCGCATCAGCAGCCGGTGGCGCGACAGCGCGAACACGCCGATCACCAGCCCCGACACCGCCACCAGCGAGCCGAGCGTCAGCGACAGCGGCAGCCCCTCGCGCAGCAGCACCGCGATCAGCGGCAGCAGCACCGGCAGCAGCCAGCAGTAGATGGCCGGCCGGTACGGCGTCGCGAGGTGCGCGCCGGCAGCGGCCACCGCGACCAGCACGCCGACCAGCCAGGAGGTCGCCGTCCAGTTGGTACTCGGCAACAGCCACCAGGCGGCGGCACCCCACACGGTGGACGACAGCGCCAGCATGACCAGGTAGCGCCGCAACCACTGCTGCGGCTCGGCGAGCGCGGCGCGGCCCTGGCGCCGGAATCGCCAGGCCAGCAGCAGCTGCAGCCCCTGCACGCTGTGCATCGCGGCCGACCACCACAGCACGCGGGGCTCGTCGGTCAGCAGCGCAAACACGCCCCAGCCGAGCAGCGCGACCGCGAACGCGCCCGCGATCGACCGGTAGGGATGCCGGAACAAGCGCTCCACCTGCGACGCGGCGGTGCGCTCGCGGCGGCGTTCCTGGCCTTCGTCGTGCGCGTCGTGGGCGGCCGAAGGCGCGATGCGGAACACCACCGGCGGCCGCGTGTTCACCGGACCGTTCAACGGAACAGGCTGATCAGGTGCGAGCGCGACTTGACGTCGAGCGCGAGCAGGATCGTCGACACGTAGTTCTTGATGGTGCCGAGCGACAGGCCGGTGGCGGTGCTGATCTCCTGGTTGGAGCAGCCGGACAGCACCAGTTCGAGGATCTCCAGGTGGCGCGGGCCGAGTTCGGCGACGCGGTCGTAGCTGGACGAGCTCGGGAAGCGCGGGAAGCGCCCGCTGGCGCCGTGGTGGGCGCCATGGCCGTTGGCGCCGCCGGGCGCGGCCGATAGCAGCGAGAGCACGATGTCGCACATCGAGCCCGGCGCCTGGCCCTTGGTGACGTAGCCGACGGCGCCGAGCGCGCGCACCTGACCAATCACGAATTCATCCTGCGTGCCGCTGATGACGGCGACGCGCGCCTGCGGAAAGGTCTCGAGGAACTGCTTCAGGCCCTGCAGCCCTTTGCAGTCGGGCATGTTCAGGTCGAGCAGCACCAGCGTGGTGTCGGGGTGGGCACGATAGGCCTCGATTGCATCGTGCAGCGTGCTCGCCTCGATCAGCTCGAGCGGCGTGCCCTCGATGGCCGACAGGCTGGTGACGATGCCGACGCGCAGCAGCGCGTGGTCGTCGACGATCAGGACCTTCGGGTGGGCGGACACGGCAGCGGCCGTGGATTCGGCGCCAGTGTGCAGAACAGGATTCATCGCAGGGGAGGCCTCATCGACGCTCAAGCAAGCGCGCATCGTATGCGCTGAGCGCGCAGGAGGCAAACCACCCATTCGGGCGAAACGCGTGATCCCACACGCCCGAACGGGGGTGTGTCGTCCCACCGCGCGCCTTGTCAGAACAGGTGCGTGAACAGCCAGTACAGCGAACCCGACAGCAGGATCGCCGCCGGCAGCGTCAGCACCCACGCCATCAGCAGGTTGCGGATGGTCGACATCTGCAGCCCCGAACGGTTGGCGGCCATCGTGCCGGCCACGCCGGACGACAGCACGTGCGTGGTCGAGACCGGCAGGCCGTAGACGTCGGCCGCCCCGATCGTCATCATCGCCACGAGTTCGGCCGACGCGCCTTGCGCATAGGTCAGATGGGTCTTGCCGATCTTCTCGCCGACGGTGACCACGATGCGCTTCCAGCCGATCATCGTGCCCAGGCCCAGCGCGATCGCGACGGCCACCTTCACCCACAGCGGGATGAACTTCGTCGCGTCGTCGATCTGCTTCTTGAAGGCCATCAGGTTGGCGCGCGCATCGGCATCGATGCCGGCGCTGTCGGCCTTGTCGAGGAAGCGGATCGCCTCCGAGGCCAGATACATGTCGTTACGCACGTTCGCGACCGCGTCGACCGGCACGCGGGCCAGCGAGCCATGCTGCTTCACCTGCTGGCCGATGCGGCCGGCCATCGCGGCCAGCGCCGGCACCACGTCGGGGGTCAGTGCCTTGGTGCGCACGTAGTCGGACAGCGTCTTGCGCGGATCGGCCGATGTTGCGGCGGGGGCGCCGTGCAGCAGCGAGGTCTGCGTGGCCTGCGCCATCGCGGCGAACTGCGTCACCTGGTCGACCGGCATCGCGCGGTTCAGCGCGTACGCCATCGGCACCGTGCCGACCAGGATCAGCATGATCAGCCCCATGCCCTTCTGGCCGTCGTTCGAGCCGTGCGCGAACGACACGCCGGTGCAGGTCAGCACCAGCAGGCCGCGGATCCACCACGGCGGCGGCTGGTTGCCCTTCGGCTCTTCGTAGAGCGCCCGGTTTTTCACGAAGGCGCGCAGCGCGACCAGCAGCAGCGCCGCGCAGCCGAAGCCGACCAGCGGCGACAGCAGCAGCGAGTAGCCGACCTTGGTGGCCTGCGCCCAGTCGACGCCGCTGGTGCCGTCGCGGCCGTGCATCAGCGCGTTCGCGATGCCCACGCCGATGATCGAGCCGATCAGCGTGTGCGACGACGAGGCCGGCAGCCCGAGCCACCAGGTGCCGAGGTTCCAGACGATGGCGGCGATCAGCAGCGCGAACACCATCGCGAAGCCGGCGCCCGAGCCGACCTGCAGGATCAGCTCGACCGGCAGCAGCGAGATGATGCCGAAGGCCACCGCGCCGCTGGACACCAGCACGCCGAGGAAGTTGAAGAAGCCCGACCAGACGACGGCGATGTTCGGCGGCATCGAGTGGGTGTAGATGACGGTCGCGACCGCGTTCGCGGTGTCGTGGAAGCCGTTGACGAACTCGAAGCCGAGCGCGATCAGCAGCGCGACGCCCAGCAGCAGGAACGGCACCCAGGTGGTGGCGGGCGTGCCGGCCTCGCTGATGTCGCCGACCAGGCTGTAGCCGGTGAACAGCAGCCCGGCGGCGAGCAGGCCGACGAACAGGACCGCCGTCAGCGGGCCGGGCTTGCTGTCCAGCTGGGGGCGTGACGAGGGCGGCAGTGTTCCGGCGGTGGTCGTGTTCATGGCCGGATCGTCGGACGGCGTCGTGACGGCCGGATGACAGCCGGTTGTCACGATCCCGTCATCGGGTTGTTGCACCGTCGGGCACCCGTGTTTCCTTCCAACCTGCCGTACACACCATGAGCGTGAACCCCGAGCAAGACGAGTGGATGCAGCGCATCCACCGCGATCTGATGGACAGCTACGACGAGGAGCTCGAGCTGGAGATCGAGGACCGCGACCCCGACGGCACGCCGTCGGACCGCGAAGCGCGTCGCAGTTATTTCCGCGAGCTGTTCCGGCTGCAGGGCGAGCTGGTGAAGCTGCAGGACTGGGTGGTCGGCACGCGCCAGAAGGTGGTGATCCTGTTCGAGGGCCGCGATGCGGCCGGCAAGGGCGGTGTCATCAAGCGCATCACGCAGCGGCTGAACCCGCGCGTGTGCCGCGTCGCGGCGCTGCCGGCGCCCAATGACCGCGAGCGCACGCAGTGGTATTTCCAGCGCTACGCGACGCACCTGCCGGCGGCCGGCGAGATCGTGCTGTTCGACCGCAGCTGGTACAACCGCGCCGGCGTCGAGCGGGTGATGGGCTTCTGCAGCGACGACGAGTACGAGGAGTTCTTCCGCACCGTGCCCGAGTTCGAGAAGATGCTGGTGCGTTCGGGCATCGTGCTGCTGAAGTACTGGTTCTCGATCACCGACGAGGAGCAGCACCTGCGTTTCCTCGGCCGCATCCACGACCCGCTGAAGCAGTGGAAGCTGAGCCCGATGGACCTGGAGTCGCGCCGCCGCTGGGAGGACTACACCAAGGCCAAGGAGATCATGCTGGAGCGCACGCACATCCCGGAGGCGCCGTGGTGGGTGGTGCAGGCGGTCGACAAGAAGAAGGCGCGGCTGAACTGCATCGCGCACCTGCTGGGGCAGCTGCCGTACGGCGAGGTGGCGCACGCGCCGATCGAGTTGCCGCAGCGGGTGCGGCATGACGATTACTTCAGGCAGCCGGTGCCGGAGCAGATGATCGTGCCTGAGTTGTATTGACGCGGTGGCGTTGGGGCGTGCAAAGGCGCGGGTGGGGAGGCTGTGGCGCGCCGTCGGGGGCGGTCCTCGGCCCCCCCGGGGGCCGAGGACTGCCCTCCGCTGGCTGGCTTCATGGCCCGTCGCCGAAACTCCCTCCGCTCACTTCGTTCGCTGTGGTCAAACAGTCGGCGACAGTCAGTCCACGAAGCGTGCTGCGCACGCGGGCCA
>NZ_LMDM01000011.1 GCF_001425825.1 Rhizobacter sp. Root1238 | reverse complement strand
CATCAGGCTATTAATAAAGCCAGCCCCCGTCTCCTCCCAAGGTGACGGGGGTTTCGCTTTGGGGGAACCGGTTTTGCGGGATGCAAATTCCGGGGATGTGAATGCACCTCGGCGGGAACCGGACCGACGGGCTCAGGACACCCTCGACGCCTGACTCGCTGCACTGACATTGTCCGCAGGGACGGTATACGCACCAGAGGCACCATCGCTTCCAAGCAATACCCGCATTGTCGCGGTCCAAGTCATGCCCTAAGGTCCCGCGTTCCATGAACTTCTCGAGGACGCGTCATGACCATCTCCCGCCACTGGATCGCGCCGGTTTGCCTGGCCGGCATCGCCGGCCTGGCTGCATGCGCCGGGACGCCTGCCAGCAAGAACCCGATGAGCTTCTTCGTGACCAGTGCGAACCCGGGCAAGGGTGCCGATCTCGGTGGACTGGCGGGCGCTGACCAGTACTGCAAGGCCCTCGCGAGCGCCGTCGGTGCCGGCGACAGGAACTGGCGCGCCTACCTCAGCACGGACAGCGTCGGCGGCGCCACGCCGGTCAATGCCCGAGACCGCATCGGACGTGGTCCGTGGCAGAACGTGAGGGGTGTTGTCGTGGCGACCGACGTCGAACAGCTCCACGGTGCCAACAACCTCACCAAGCAGACTGCCCTCACCGAAAAGGGCGAGGTGATCAACGGCCGTGGCGACACGCCGAATCTGCACGACATGCTGACCGGCTCGACGCCGGACGGCCGCATCGCCACCGGCGACAAGAACCTGACCTGCGGCAACTGGACGCAAAGCGGCGAAGGCTCGGCAATCGTCGGCCACCACGATCGCACCGGGCTCGACGAGCAAGCGCCGGCGAAGTCGTGGAATGCGTCGCACCCGTCGCGCGGCTGCAGCCCGGAGGCGCTGAAGGCCACCGGTGGCGCCGGCCTGTTCTACTGCTTCGCCGCCGACTGAAGATGACCGCTGCGGCGCGGCGACGCAAGTGCCGGGCTCACCCCGTCGCATCTCGCTTGCAGCGCTGCCGCAGCGCCAACCACCCGGCAACGCCCAGCGTCTCCATCGTGCGCATGTTGGTCTCGTAGATGCTGTCGGGATGCGGGAAGCTGTCGACCGCGCGCGTGATGCTGTCCTCGCGCAGCAGGTGCAGCGTCGGCCAGGGCGAGCGGTTGGTGGCATTCGTGATGTCGTCGGCCTCGGGGCCGCCGAACTGGAAATCCGGATGGAAGGCCGCGACCTGCAGCACGCCTTCGAGCCCCATCTCGTCGACCGCGGCCTCGGCAACACCGAGGAAGTCATTGAAGTCGCCGAAGTCGCCGAGCACGCCGGGGTGGATCAGCAGCGTCGTTTCGACCTCGGCCGCGGGCGTGTCGACCAGGCGCTGCATCTCGTCGCACAGCGTCGCGAGCAGCGCTTCATCGTCGGCCGCATCGCTGACCACATACCGGATCTGGTTCTTGACCTGTGCCGCCTTTGCGAACGGGCACAGGTTCAGCCCGACGACGGCCAGCTCGACCCACGCGCGGGTTTCGGCCGTCACGGCCGCTGCATCGATGTCCATCCGCGGATTGTCGCCGGTGCCGGCGACGGTCCTGGCACACTGCGCGCCTTGCCCGATGGAATCCACGCCGGCGCCGGTCACCGGCCAACCGCATGGAAGTCCGCACGGAACCAGCCCCGCACCAAGCGACCCATCCCCCGATGACCCCGCCACTCAAGTACCTGACCGGCTATGCCGAGCCGCTGCAAGCCCAGGTGCGCGAGCTGCTCGATGCCGGCACGCTGGGCGAGCGCCTGTCGTCGCGCTACGCCGACCTTCACGAGGTCCGCACCGATGGCGCGCTCTACGACTACACGATGGCGCTGAAGAACCGCTACATGCGCAGCTCGCCGCCGCTCAGCAAGGTGGTGTTCGACAACAAGCTGCAGGTCGTCGAGCAGGCGCTCGGCCTGAACACGATGACCTCCCGCGTGCAGGGCAGCCAGTTGAAGGCCAAGCGCGAGATCCGCATCGCCGGCGTGTTCCGCACGACGCCGGCCGATTTCCTGAAGATGATCGTGGTGCACGAGCTCGCCCACCTGAAGGAGCGCGCGCACGACAAGGCCTTCTACCAGCTGTGCACGCACATGGAACCCGACTACCACCAGCTCGAGTTCGACCTGCGCGTCTACCTCACCTGGCGCGAGGCGGAGGCATCGCGCGCGCGCTGAGCCGCACGGCGCTTACCAGTCTTCCTTGACGGCCAGCGCCATCTGCCGCCCCGCCGCGCTGCGGGCCGACAACCAAGCCGTCAGCGTGCCCGCGACGATCACCGCGGTGCACAAGGCCGCGAGCCGACCCCAGGGCAGCAGCAGGTCCATCGTCCAGTGGAAGCTCTGCGGATTGACGACCTTCACCAGCACCACGCTGACCGCGAGGCCGAGCATCAGCCCGAGCAGCGCGCCGGCGGCCGTCCACACCGCGCCTTCGATCGACACCACCGCCAGCACCTGGCGGCGCGTCAGCCCCAGGTGGGCCAGCAGCCCGAATTCCTTGCGCCGCGCCAGCACCTGGGCCGAGAAGCTGGCCGCGATGCCGAACAGCCCGATCGCGATCGCGACCGCCTGCAGCCAGTAGGTGACCGCAAAGCTGCGGTCGAAGATGCGCAGCGACAGCGCGCGGATCTCGCCCGGCGATGCGAACTCCAGCAAGCGGCCATCGAGCCCGCTCGCCTGCGCCGCGGCCCGCAACGCCGCCTGCACCGCGCCGGCATCGGCGCCCGGCGCCAGCCACAGCGCCATGTCGTTGACCTGCGTGTCGCCGGTCAGCTGCTGGTAGTCGGCCGATGTCAGCGTGACGGCGCCATGCTGGCGTGCATAGTCGCGCCACACGCCGCGCACGAAAAGTCGCGCGCGCTGCCCGTTCGGCTGCGGCAGGTCGATGCGCGTGCCCGGTGCTGCGCCGTACAGGCTCACCATCGCCTCGCTGACGTAGGCAGCCCGCTCGCCCGCCGGCAGCGCCAGCAACTCGCCGACCAGCGGCAGTTCCTTCCCGGGTTGCGACAACGGGCGTGCGATCAGCACGACCCCCGGCCGCTGCGGATCCAGCTGGACCACCGACACCCGTTGCGATTCGACGCGCAGCACGCCGCCGATCACCGCCGCGCGCTGCAGCAGCTGCGGCGGCAGCGTCACCACGTCGTTGCCGCCGGCGTTGGTCGCCGCGCGCAGGTAAAGATCGGCCGGCAGCACGGTGTCGAGCCACTGCGTGACGGCATCGCGGAAGCTCGCGACCATCACCGTCAGCGCGACCGCCAGGCTCAGGCTCGCGACCACGCCCGCCACCGCGATCGTCGCGGTGTTGCGCTGGTGGCGTGCGCGCTCGATGGCCAGCAGCGCCAGCGGCCGGGCCGACGGCTTCAGCAGCGACAGCAGCGCCGCGACGCCCACCGGCACGCAGGCGATGCCGCCCAGCAGCAGGCAGGCGACCGAGAGATACGCGGCGAGCGGGATCTCGGCAACCGGCGGCAGCAGCGCGAGCCCGACCCCTGCGACGAGCAGCACCGGCCCCGGCCAGCGCGCCGCACGGCCTTGCTGCGTGCCCAGCCCCTTCAGTGCCAGCGCGGGCGCCAGTTGCTGTGCCGCCCGCGCCGGCAGCCAGCCGCCGACCAGCGCGGCGGCGACGCCCAGCCCGCCATACGCGACGGCCGCGAGCGCACTGAACTGCAGCTGCGGTGCCACGCCGGGAAAGTAGCCGCCGCCCAGGTCGCCGGCCAGCAGCCGCAGCGCCAACGCGGCAAGCCCGGTGCCCAGCGCCAGTCCGAGCAGGCTGCCGACCAGCCCCAGCAGCGCCGACTCCGCCAGCACCAGCTGCAGCCGCTCGCGGCCGCCCAGCCCGAGCACGCCGAGCAGCGCCAGCTGCGGCTGCCGCTTCGCGACCGACAGCGACAGGATCGAGAACACCAGGAACGCACCGGTGAACAGCGCGACCAGTGCCAGCACCGTCAGGTTCACGCGGTAGGCGCGCGACACGTTCGACACGCGCTGCGCCGCCTCGTCCGGCGATGCCGCGCGCACGCCCTCGGGCAACGCCAGCGCACGCAGCACGGCCGCGCGGTCGGCGCCGGGTGCGAGCCGCACGTCGATGCGGCTGAGCCGGCCGCTCCAGCCGAAGGTGGATTGCGCGCCGGCGATGTCCATCACCGCGAGCGCCGGCCCGTTCGCGCCGATGCTGCCGCGCACCTGCAGCTCGACGCTGCCGGCCGTCGTCTGCAGCCGCACCCGGCGCGGGTGCCCGAGTTGAAGCTGCGCCTGCGCGTTCAGGAAGATCGAGTCGGCCGCCAGCACCGCGAAGCGATCGTGATCCTCCGCGGCATCGCCGGCGGCGCTCGCCGGCGCCGCGGGCCGCGGCATCAAGGCCGGCGACAGCGGCCCGGCCACCAGCGCATCGACGCCGACCACATGCAGCGGCACGCGCTGCCCCTGCGCGTCGAACGCATAGGTGTCGAGCTCGACGATCGGGCTGGCGATGGCCACCTGCGGCTGCGCCGCGACGCGGCCGTACAGCCCTTCGTCGAAGCCGCCGCGCTGGCTGCGCAGCTCGAAATCCGGCTCGCCGTTGACCGCCCGCACCGCCGAGCTGAATTCGCCCAATGCCGACTGGTTGATCAGCTGCACCGAGAACGCCAGCGCCACCCCGAGCATCACTGCCAGCAGCGCGGCCAGGTTGCGCCACGGGTGGTGCCGCAGCTCGGGCCAGGACAGGTGGCGCAGCAGCGACAGCACGGTCAGGCCCCGATCATCGTGCTCGACGGTGCCGGGGCGCTCATGCCGGTCGGCGTCAGCGTCAGCACCCGGTCGGCGCGCGCGGCCGCGGTGCGTGAATGCGTCACCAGCACGCAGGCGGCGCCTTGCTCGCGCACCTGGGCCGACAGCAGGTCCATCACCCGCTCCGCGGTGGCCGGGTCGAGGTTGCCGGTCGGCTCGTCGGCCAGGATCAGCTGCGGCCGGTGCACCAGCGCGCGGGCGATCGCGACCCGCTGCAACTGCCCGCCGGACAAGGTCTGCGGCAGCCGCGGCCCGAGCCCGTCGAGGCCGACCGCCGTCAGCAGGGCCTCCACGCGCGCCTCGTCGGGCCGGTGCTGCAGCAGCAGCGGCAGCCCGACGTTCTGCGCGACGCTGAGGTGCGGCAGCACGTGGAAGGCCTGGAACACGAAGCCGAGGTGGGCGCGGCGGAACAGTGCCTGCTGCGTGTCGTCGAGCGCGGTGATCTCGGTGCCGGCGATCTGCACCGTGCCGGCGTCCACCGTGTCGAGGCCGGCCAGGCAGTTCAGGAAGCTCGATTTGCCGACGCCCGATTCGCCGAGCACCGCGACGAACTCGCCGGCCGCCAGCGCCAGGTCGACGCCGGCGAACACCGGCGTGTCGCCGTAGCGCTTCGCCAGCCCCCGCACCTCGAGCAGCGAGGTCATGCCACCAGCCGCAGCGCGCACTCGACCGCGCGCGCCAACGCGTCCGGCGCATCGCAGGCGATCACCTGCCGCTGCGGCATGCCGCGCAGCCAGGTGATCTGCCGCTTCGCGAGCTGGCGCGTCGCGGCGATGCCGCGTTCCGGCAGCTCGCTGAGGTCGTCCTCGACCAGCGCCTCCCAGGTCTGCCGGTAGCCGACGCAGCGCATCGACGGCATGTCGGCATCCAGGTCGCCACGCGCTTCGAGCCGGCGCACCTCGTCGACCAGGCCGTCTTCGAGCATCTGGTGGAAGCGGGCCTCGATGCGCTGGTGCAGCCACGCGCGATCGGCCGGCTCCAGCGAGATCAGCGGCGGCAGCTCGCGCGCCGGCTTCTCGGTGTGGAACGACGAGATCGGCTGGCCGCTGACGCGGTACACCTCCAGCGCGCGCTGGATGCGCTGCTGGTCGCCCGGCTGCAGCCGCTTCGCGGTGACCGGGTCGACGCGTTGCAACTCGCGGTACAGCGCATGCAGCCCGTCGCGCTCGCACTGCGCCTCGAGCGCGGCACGCACCGCGCGGTCGGCAGCCGGCATCGCATCCAGCCCTTCGAACAGCGCCTTGAAGTACAGCATCGTGCCGCCGACCAGCAGCGGCAACGCACCGCGCGCGCCGATCTCGGCGATCAAGCGCTCGGCATCGCCGACGAAGCGCGCGGCCGAGTAGGCCTCGCTCGGCTCGATGATGTCGATCAGGTGGTGCGGTACCGCGGCGCGCTCGGCGGCGCCGGGCTTCGCTGTCCCGATGTCCATGCCGCGGTAGACCAGCGCCGAGTCGACGCTGACGATCTCGACCGGCCTGCCGCGTTCGGCCAGGGCCTGCGCGATCGCGAGCGAGGCGGCGGTCTTGCCGGAAGCGGTGGGGCCGGCGAGGCAGAGGTAGTTCAGGGATGCGGTCATCGGAAAGCAGTTGTCTTGAAATGGTTCAGGCGGCCTGCGTGGCGGCGGCGGCGCGGGGTGGCTCGCCATGCCGCTGCACCAGCGTCCACGCCACCGTGGCCACGCCGATGCTGCACAGCCCGATCCCCAGCGTCAGCGGGTAGACGGTGCCGTCGAGGTGCTTGCCGAGCCACAGGCCGACGGCCAGCGCGCTGAGCGTCATGCCGAAGCCCGACAGCGAGGCCGCGGTGCCGGCCTTCTCGGGGAACGGGCCGACCGCGCCGGCCTGCCCGCAGGGTTGGTGGATGCCGTGGCCGAGCGCGTACAGCCACTGCGGCAGCACGATCGCCCACACCTCGTGCACGCCGGCCAGGCTCAGCGCGGCCATCGTCACGCCGCCGCCGAGCGTGAAGCCGCCGCCGACCGCCACCGCGCGGCGCAGCCCGTGCGACGCCAGCAGCCGCCGGCACAGCAGCGTGCCCAGCGTGTACGCCAGCGAGTTGCTCAGCATGATCACGCCATAGCCGACGCGCGAGGTGCCGAGCACCTCGATGAACACGAACGACGAGCCGGCCAGCAGGAAGAACAGCCCGCCGTAGGTGAAGGCCGACAGCGCGGCCCAGGCCTGGAAGGTCGGGTGGCGCAGCACGCTGCCCCAGTTGCGCAGCAGCGGGCCGAGCCGCGTCGCGCCGGCATTCAGCACCGGCACCGTCTCGTCGAAGCGCGACGCGATGAAGGCCAGCGTCAGCGCGCCGAACACCGCCGGCGCCATCAGCGCCGCATGCCAGCCCAGGTGCTGCGCCAGCAGGCCACCGATCACCGGGCTCGCCATCGCGATCACGCCCAGGCCGCTCAATGCGCGCGACATCACGCGGGCGCCTTCGTGCGGCGCGTACAGGTCGCGGATGATCGAGCGGCCGCAGGTCACTGCCGCCGCCATCGCCGCGCCCTGCAGCGCGCGCCACCACACCAGCCAGCCGATAGCCGGCGCGAGCGCGCTCAGCACGCTGGCCACGGTGTACAGCGCGAGTCCGGCCAGCAGCACCGGCCGGCGGCCGAAGCGGTCGGCCAGCGGCCCGCACACCAGCTGCGCGAGGCCGAAGCAGATGATCAGCGCCGACAGCGTCAGCTGGGCCGCCGACACCGGCGCGTCGAGCGCGCGCGTCAGCATCGGCAGGGCCGGCAGGTACAGGTCGGTCGTGACCGGCTGGATCCCGAGCAGCAGGATCAGCGAGAGCACCACCACGGCGGGGCTCATCGAATGGCGGGAAGGGGTCACGGCGGCATGAAGGGGAGGCGCGCGCGGTACGACACGCACCGGCGCAGACCCGGAGCCTATCAGGCTCGCGCCGCGGATACGCAGACCTTCGGCCGGCTTGCTACGATGGCCCGTCGCGCCCACCGGCGCCGCCCCGACCCGCCGGAGATCCCGCATGCGCCCTGCCACCCGTGTTCCGTCCTTCGCGTTGTCCGCCGTGTTGTCCGCGAGCCTCGCGCTGGCCGGTGCGCCGGCGCATGCGTTGACGATCGGCACCGAGCAGGTCGCCGAAAGCGAGGGCATCGTCAGCGGCGCCGCGCAGCGCGAGCGCCTGCTGGCGGCGCTGCAGCGCGACGACGTCGCCCGCGCGCTGGCCGAACGCGGCGTCGACCTCGACCAGGCGCGCCTGCGCGTCGCCGCGCTGAGCGATGCCGAGGCGGCGCGGCTGGGGGCCGAGATCGACCGCGCGCCGGCCGGCGCCAACGACATCGTCGGCTCGCTGATCTTCGTGCTGGTGCTGCTGCTGATCACCGACATCCTCGGCTACACCAAGGTGTTCCCGTTCACGCGGCCGATCCGCTAGGGCGATGCGCGCCGCGTGGCTGGCGCTGAGCCTCGTCCTCACCGGCTGTGCGGTGCAGACCGCCGCGCTGCGCGACCACCCGCCTGCCGACCTGCCGCCCGTCGCCGAGTTGCGCGCGACGCCGTTCTTCCCGCAGACCGACCACCAGTGCGGCCCGGCGGCGCTGGCCACTGCGCTCGGCGCGGCCGGCATCGCGGTCGATCCGGTCGCGCTGGCCGACGAGGTCTTCGTGCCGGCGCGTGCCGGCAGCCTGCAGACCGAGATGCTGGCCGGCGCACGCCGCCACGGCGCGGTCGCGACGCGCATCCCCGGCGAGCTCGATGCGCTGCTGCGCGAGGTGGCGGCCGGCCACCCGGTCGTCGTGCTGCAGAACCTCGGGCTGTCGTTCGTGCCGCTGTGGCACTACGCGGTCGTCGTCGGGCACGACCTGCCACGCGGCGAGCTGCTGCTGCGCTCCGGCCGCACCGAGCGCGAGCGCCTGCCGCTGTCGACCTTCGAGCACACCTGGGGCCGCTCCGGCTTCTGGGCCTTCGTCGCGCTGCCGCCGGGCGACTGGCCGGCCACCGCGCACGCAGAAGCTGCCATCGAGGCGGCCGTCGGCTTCGAGCGCAACGCACCGCCGGCGGTGGCGGCCGGCGTGTATGCGTCGGCGCTGCGGCGCTGGCCGGGCACGCTGAGCCTGCAGATCGGCTGGGGCAACACGCTGCGTGCGAGCGGCAAGGTGGCGCAGGCCGCCGACGTGTTCCGCGCTGCCGCCGAGCAGCACCGCAGCGCGCCGGCCTTCATCAACTTGTCCGATGCGCTGCTGGCGCTCGGCCGGCGCGACGCCGCGGTGCAGGCGGCGCGGGCCGCGCTCGCGCTGCACGACCGCTGGCAGACACAGGCGCAACAGGCGCTCGACGAGGCGTTGCAAACCGCACACTGACCACGCATTCCAGGGGGCGCAGTTTCACTCAGATGGGGGGTCGTTACCAGGGTGTCGGGACGCGCTTTGACTTTACATTGCTTCACTGGAAAGACACGGAGGATCACAGGCCGCACTCGGGCGGGCTCGACCCCGTTGTCGACGGCGTCCTGCGATGAGCGCAAATTCCTGGCTGCAACGCTTCACTCCCCGCACCGAGGCGCGAGCCCGGCTGTACTGCTTCCACCATGCCGGTGTCGGCGCCGCCGTGTACCGGCCGTGGCTGGCCGGCCTGCCGGCCGAACTGGAGCTGGTCGCGGTGCAGCTGCCCGGCCGCGCGAACCGGCTCGACGAGCCGCCGATCGCGCGCATGGCCACGCTGGTCGACGCGCTGCTGCCGGCGTTGCGCGCGGACTTCGACGGCAAGCCGTTCGCGTTCTTCGGCCACAGCATGGGCGCGGTGCTCGCCGCCGAAATGGCGCGTGCGCTGCAACAGCACGGCGCGCCGGTGCCGCAGCAGCTGATCGTGTCGGGCCGCCGCCCGCCGCACTGGCCGTCGAACGACGCCCCGCTGCACCGCCTGCCGGACGACGCCTTCGTCGCCGAGATCCAGCGCCGCTACGGCGGCATTCCCGCCGAGGTGCTGCAGCATGCCGACGTGATGGCGCTGCTGCTGCCCAGCCTGCGCGCCGACATCGCCGCGCTCGAGACGCACCAGCCGCCGGCCGGCCGCGCGCCGCTCGACTGCGCGTTGTCGGTGTTCGGCGGCAGCGACGATCCGCTGACGCCGCGCGAGCACCTGGACGGCTGGCGCGGCGAGACGCGCGGCCCGTTCCGCGTGCGGGTGTTCCCCGGCGACCACTTCTACCTGGCCGGCCGGCGCGACGCGCTGCTGGCCGACCTGTCGGTGACGCTGGCGCCGCTCTGGGCAGCGTCTCCGACCTTCGCCTGACCCCGAGGCCCCGATGCACGCCGACGACCACGACACGCCAGCCGCCGCTGCTGCTGTCGCTGTCGTCGGCATCGGCTGCCGCTTCCCCGGCGGCGTCAACGACCCGGCCAGCTTCTGGTCGCTGCTGAGCGAAGGCCGCGACGCGATCGCCGAGATCCCGGCGAGCCGCATCGACCTCGGCCACTACCACGACCCGCGCCCCGCGACGCCGGGCCGCATCATGACGCGCTGGGGCGGCTTCCTCGACGGTATCGACCAGTTCGACGCCGGGTTCTTCGGCATCTCGCCGCGCGAGGCCGAGCGGCTCGACCCGCAGCAGCGGCTGCTGCTCGAGACGGCCTGGGAGGCGCTGGAAGACGCTGGCCAGGACGTCTCGCGCATCGATGCCGACCGCGCCGGCGTCTACGTCGGCCAGTGGCTCGGCGATTTCGAGGCCCGGCTGTTCAGCGACCCCGAGGCGGTCGACTTCTACATGACCACCGGCAGCGGGCGCTATGCGTCGTCGGGCCGGCTGTCGTATGCGCTTGGGCTGCGCGGCCCGAGCCTGACGCTCGACACCGCCTGCTCGTCGTCGCTCGCGGCGATCCACCTCGCGGCGCGCGCGGTGCGGCACGGCGAATGCACGCTGGCGATCGCCGGCGGCGTCAACATCATCCTGCAGCCGCACATCAGCATCGCGTACTCGCAGAGCCGCATGATGGCGCCCGACGGCCGCTGCAAGTTCGGCGATGCGCGCGGCGACGGCTACGTGCGCAGCGAGGGCGCGGGCCTGGTCGTGCTGAAGCCGCTGGCGCAGGCGCGGGCCGACGGCGACCGCATCTACGCGCTGATCCGCGGCAGCGCGGTCAACAACGACGGCCACGGCAGCGGCTCGATGGGCACGCCGAGCCGCAGCGGGCAGCAGGCCCTGCTGCGCAGCGCCTACCGCGATGCCGGGCGACCGGCGGCCGAGGTCGGCTATGTCGAGGCGCACGGCACCGGCACGCGGGCCGGCGATCCGGTCGAGCTGGGCGCGCTGTCCGATGTGCTCGGCGAAGGCCGTGCGAGCGGCGCGCGCGCCGCGGTCGGTTCGGTGAAGACCAACGTCGGCCACACCGAAGGTGCGGCCGGCGTGGCGGGCTTCATCAAGGCGGTGCTCGCGCTGCAGCACCGGCAGATCCCGGCCAGCCTGCATTGCGTTGAGCCGAACCCGGCGATCCCGTGGGCGCAGATGCCGGTCGAGGTCGCCCGCGCGGCGCGGCCGTGGCCGGCCGATGCGCCGCTGGCCGGCGTCAGCGCGTTCGGCATCGCGGGCACGAATGCTCACGTCGTGCTGGAAGGGGCACCGCAACACGAGACGGGCGGCGCCGAGTCCACCGTGCCGCTGTTGGTTCTGTCGGCACGCAGCGAGGCGGCCTTGCGCGCGCTGGCGCTGCGCTACGCCGCGCTGCTGACCGATGGCGCACCGCTGGCGGATGTCTGCTGGAACGCCGCGACGCGCCGCAGCGCGCTGGAGCGCCGAGCGGCCTTCGTTGCCGATGACGGCCTGGCAATGGCCGCCGCGCTGAAGCGGTATGCCGATGGCGAGGCGGCGGCGGCCGAGGGTGTCGCGCCGTCGGAGCGCCCGAAGATCGCCTTCGTCTGCCCCGGCCAGGGCGCGCAGTGGACCGGCATGGCGCGCGAGCTGATGGCCCGCGAGCCGGTGTTCCGCGCCGCGCTCGACGCCTGCGACGATGCGGCCCGACCGTTCGTCGAGTGGTCCATCGTCGAGCAGCTCGCCGCCGAGCCGGGCAGCCCCGCGTACCGCCTCGACCAGATCGACGCGATCCAGCCGGTTCTCGTTGCCCTCGCGTGGGCCTATGCGGCGCTGTGGCGCTCGCTTGGCGTCGAGCCCGACGCGGTGGTCGGCCACAGCATGGGCGAGGTCGCCGCAGCCGCGGTGGCTGGCATGCTGAGCCTGCCGCAGGCGATGCGCATCATCTGCCGCCGCAGCACGCTGATGCGCCGCACCAGCGGGCAGGGCGCGATGGCGCTGGTCGAACTCAGCATGGCCGACGCGCAGGCGCGCATCGCCGGCCACGAGGCCCAGGTCGCGGTGGCTGTCAGCAACAGCCCGCGCTCCAGCGTGATCTCCGGCGATCCGGCCGTCGTGCAGGCGGTGGTCGCGCAGCTCGAATCCGAAGGCGTGTTCTGCCGATTGGTCAAGGTCGACGTGGCATCGCACAGCCCGCAGATGGAGCCGCTCGCCGTCGAACTCGCGGCCGAGCTGCACGACCTGCAGCCGCAACGCACGCCAGCGGCGCTGTATTCGACGGTGCTCGCGCGCCGTGTCGACGGTGCCGAGCTGACCGGCCGCTACTGGGCCGACAACCTGCGCCAGCCGGTGCGCTTCGGCGCGACGGTGCAGCAGATGCTGGCCGATGGGATCTCGGTGTTCGTCGAGCTCGGCCCGCACCCGGTGCTGCTGCCGTCGGTGCAGCAGACGGCGCAGGCGGGCGGGCACGAGGCGACGACGATCGCCTGCGCGCGCCGCGACGAGCCCGAGCTGCCGGCCATCCGCAGCGCGCTTGGCGCGCTGTATTGCGCCGGCGTGCCGCTCGATGGGTCGCGCGTGCTGCCGCGCGGTCGCACGCTGACGCTGCCGACCTACCCGTGGCAGCGCGAGCGCCACTGGATCGCCGCGGCCGACATCGCGCCGGCCGGCGTGCAAGGCCATGGCCCGGTGGTCGACAGCCGGCATCCGGTGCTCGGCGCCGGCATCGCGCTGGCCGGCACGCCGGCGGGTGCGCTGTGGAATGTCTCGCTGGACCCGGCGCGCGTGCCGGCCTGGTTCGCGCACGCGCTGCACGGCAGCGCGGTGCTGCCGGCGTCGGCGTGGCTGGAGCTGTCGCTCGCCGCGGTGCAGGCGCTGGCACCGGGGTCGGGCGTGCAGGGGCTGCGCTTCGAACGAACAATGCACTTGCAGGCCGATGTCGCGAGCGCGTTGCAGCTGCAGGCGGTGGCCGGTGCCGATGGCGCGCTGGCGCTGAGCTTCCAGACCCGCGGCGAGTCCGCATGGACGCTGCATGCGCAGGCCCATGCCGCGCCGCTCGCCGCGGTCGCGCACGACACGACCGCGCCGGCGCGGCTGCGCACGCAACCCGTCGTGAGCGGCGAGCAGCTGTACGCGCGGCTCGACGCGATCGGCGCGAAATTCGGCCCCGTGCTGCACGGCATCGCGCAAGCCTGGTTCGCGCCCGCCGAAGCGCTGGCGCAACTCGCGCCGATGGCCGACGAGCGCTTCGGCATCGCGCCCGCCGCGCTCGACGCCTGCTTCCAGCTGATGGTCACGCTGGCCCCGCCCGGCGAGCTGTGGCTGCCGACGCGGCTCGACGGCGCGCGCCGGTTGCGCGCGCTGTCGGGCACCGGCTGGATCCATGCCCGCGCGACTGCGCCGCAGCGCGATGGCGAGCCGGTGCGTGTCGATGCGGTGTTGTTCGACGAGCAAGGCCCGGTGCTGCAGCTCGACGGCCTGCTGCTCGAACGCCTGGGCGCCGCCGCCCGTGCCGAGGCGGCCGATGCCTTCTATGGGCTCGAGGCGGCCGAGGCCACGCTGGTTCCGCGCCCGCAAGCGCGCGAATGGGCGGTCATCGGCGACCGCGGCGGGCTGGCGCAGGCGCTGCAGCAGCGCGGCGAGACGGTGCACCGGCTGCCCGATGCCGCGGCGTTGTCGACGCTGGTGACCTCGCAGCGCGTCGATGTCGTCGACCTGCGCCCGCTGGACCTGCAAGCCGTCGGCGATGTGCCCGCGCTGCATGCCATCGTGCAGGACGCCCAGGCCGTGATCCGCCTGCCGGCCGGGCATGAACTGCGGCTGTGGCTCGTGACCGCCGGTTCTCTCGCGCAGGCGCCGCTGTCGGGCCTGGCCGCGACGCTGGCGGCCGAGCACGGCGACCGCTTCGGCGGGCTGATCGAACTCGATGGCGCATTGGAATCGCTGATCGATGCGGTGCAGTCCGATGCCGGTTCGTGCACGCTGCGCGGCGGCCGCTGGACGCGCCCGGTGCTGAGGCGCCTGGCACCACAGCCTCAGCTCGCGTTGCCGTGGCGCAGCGACGCGAGCTGCCTGGTGACCGGCGGGCTCGGCGGTGTCGGCCGCCACGTCGCCGGCTGGCTGGCCGCGCAAGGCGTGCGCCACCTGGTCGTGCTGGGTCGCACGCCGTTGCCACCGCGCGAGCAGTGGGCCGCGTCGCCGACCCCGGCCGTGCAGGCGGTGCGCGAACTCGAAGCGCTGGGTGCCAGTGTCGACGTCGCCGCGGTCGACGTCGCCGACGAGGCGGCGCTGTCGGCCTTCCTCGCGCGCCACCGCGCCGAGGGTCGCCCGCCGATCCGCAGCGTGATCCATGCGGCCGGCATCACCGACGACCGGCTGCTGCACGAACTTGATTGCGCATCGCTCGCCGCGGTGCTGGCGCCGAAGCTGCAGGGCGCATGGAACCTGCACCGCGCGCTGCCCGACCTCGATCGGCTGGTGTTCTTCTCGTCGATGGCGGCGCTGATGCCGCAGGCCGGCCAGGCGAGCTATGCCGCGGCGAACGCTTTCCTCGACGCGCTGGCGCGCGAGCGCCGCGCGCAGGGACGGCATGCGCAGAGCATCGGCTGGGGCGTGTGGTCGCAGACCGGCGTGATGCGCGGCGACGGCGGCCGGCGCCAGCTCGACGAGCTGCAGCGCCAGGGCATCGGCGGCTTCGCGCCGTCGCAGGCGCTGGCCCTGCTGGGCGATGCGCTGCGCCAGGACGTGCCGCACCTGCTGGTGATGCCGGTCGACTGGCGCACGATGCGGCGCAGCCTGGGGGCACGCGATGTGGCGTTGCTGCGCGAACTGCTCGCCGACGCGAACGAGCCGGTGGCCGATGCGCCCCTCACCGACAGCAGCGACCCCGCCGAGCGCCGCCGCGCGCTCGACCGCGCGGTGCGCGACGTCGTCGGCCGGGTGCTGAAGCTGACGCCGTCGAAGATCGATGCGCGCAAGCCGCTCGGCACGATGGGCCTGACCTCGCTGATGGCGCTGGAGCTGCGCAACCGGCTGGAGCCGCTGCACGGCAAGCCGCTGTCGGCGACGCTGGCGTGGAACTACCCGACGGTCGATGCGCTGGTGGCCTTCCTGTCGGGCGATCACGAGCCTGCAGCGGCGCCTGCTGCCGTCCCTGCGCCGGAGGCGGTCGCCCCGGTGCTGGACAGCGTCGCCGACCTGTCCGACGACGACGCGGCCCGCCTGCTGCGCAAGAGGCGCTGACGATGAGCGACAAACCCACCCCGCCGCTGACCCAGCTGTCCGCCGTCAAGCTCGCGCTGATGGCCCAGCAGATGCGTGGCCAGAGCGAAGCGCTGATGCGCGCCGACCCGATCGCGATCGTCGGCATGGGCTGCCGCTTCCCGGGCGGTGCCGACAGCCCGGAGCAATTCTGGCAGCTGCTGGTCGACGGCGTCGACGCGGTGCGCGAGGTGCCGGCCGACCGCTGGGATGCCGACGCGCTGTACGACCCGGACCCGTCCGCGCCCGGCAAGTCGGCCACCAAGTGGGGCGGCTTCCTGGACCGCATCGACGGCTTCGATGCCGCGTACTTCGGCATCCTGCCGCGCGAGGCCGAGCGCATGGACCCGCAGCAGCGCCTGTTCCTCGAGGTCGCGATGGAGTCGCTCGACGACGCCGGGCTGACGCGCGAGCGCCTGCGCGGCAGCCGCACCGGCGTCTTCATCGCGAGCTACCACAACGACTACCAGCTGCTCGAATACCGCGACCCGGAAGCGATCGATGCCCGCACGCTGACCGGCACGGTGCACAGCGTGCTGGCCAACCGGCTGTCGTTCCTGCTCGACCTGCGCGGCCCGAGCATCTCGATCGACACCGCCTGCTCGTCGTCGCTGGTCGCGATCCACCTGGCCTGCCAGAGCCTGCGCCACGGCGAGAGCGACATCGCGCTGGCCGGCGGCGTCTCGCTGATGGTCACGCCCGACCTGATGATCTCGCTGAGCAAGGTCGGCTTCATGGCGCCGGACGGCCGCTGCAAGACCTTCGACCAGAGCGCCGACGGTTTCGGCCGCGGCGAAGGCTGCGGCGTGATCGTGCTGAAGCGCCTGGCCGATGCCATCGCCGACGGCGACCGCGTGCTCGGCGTGGTGCGCGGCTCGGCCGTCAACCAGGACGGCCACTCGACGCTGCTGGCCGCGCCGAACGGCCTCGCGCAGCAGGCGCTGATCCGCGAGGCGCTGGCGTCGGCGCAGCTCGCACCCGGGCGCATCGGCTTCATCGAGGCGCACGGCACCGGCACGCCGCTCGGCGACCCGATCGAGGTCGAGGCGCTGGCCGCCACCGTCGGCCGCGCCGATGCCGGCGGCGGCACCTGCTGGCTCGGCGCCGCGAAGGCGAACCTCGGCCACATGGAAGCCGCGGCGGGTGTCGGCGGGCTGATCAAGACGGTGCTCGCGCTGCGCCATGAGCTGATCCCGCGGCAATTGCATTTCACGCAGCTCAACCAGCACCTGTCGCTGGCCGGCACGCGGCTGCAGGTGGCCGCGCGGCCGGTGCCGTGGCCGGCAGGGTCACAGACGCGCTGCGCCGGCACCAGCTCGTTCGGCGTCGGCGGCACCAATGCGCACGTGATCGTCGAAGAGGCGCCGCGCCTGCCGACCGATGCAGCGGCCGCGGACGGCGAGCCGCGGCTGCTGCACCTGTCGGCACAGAGCGAGCCGGCGTTGCGTGCGCTGGCGCAGGCCTGGACCGAGTTCCTGCCGCGCAGCCCGGCCCGCCTGGCCGACCTGTGCCACACCGCCGGCGCGCGCCGCTCCGCGCTCGACCACCGGCTCGCGCTGGTCGGCCGCACGCGCGAGGAGCTGGCGGCGCGGCTGTCGGATTACCTGCGCAACGAGGTCTCGCCGGGTGCGGTGGCCGGCCGCGTGCCGGCCGAAGGCGTGCCGCGCCTGGCGTTCGTGTTCAGCGGGCAGGGGCCGCAATGGTTCGCGATGGGCCGCGAGCTGACCGCGTCGGAGCCGGTGTTCCGCGACGTGATCGACGCCTGCGATGCGCTGCTGCAGCCGCTGGCCGGCTGGTCGCTGCGTGCCGAGCTGGCGAAGGACGAAGCGCGGTCGCGGCTCGCCGACACCGAGGTCGCGCAGCCGGCGCTGTTCGCGATCCAGGTCGCGCTGGCCGCGCTGTGGCAGCACTGGGGCATCGTGCCCGACGGCGTCGTCGGCCACAGCGTCGGCGAGATCGCCGCCTTGCATGTCGCCGGCGTGCTGGGCCTGGCCGATGCGGTGCGCGTCGTCTGCCAGCGCGGTCGCGTGATGCAGCAGGCCACCGGCAGCGGGCGCATGGCGCAGGCGAGCCTGGCGGAAGACGAAGCGCTGCAGCTGCTGAAGCCCTATGGCGACCGGCTCGCGCTCGGTGCCGTCAACGGGCCGCGCAGCATCGTGCTGTCCGGCGAGCCGGCGGCGCTCGACGAGCTGCTGGCGGTGCTGACGCGGCGCGGTATCGCGCACCGGATGCTGCCGGTGCAGTACGCCTTCCACAGCGCGCAGATGGCGCCGTTCCAGCAGGCGCTGGCCGGGCTGCTGGCCGACGTGCCGTCGCAGCCGATGGCGCTGCCGGTCTATTCGACCGTGCTGGGCGGGCTGGCGACCGGGCAGCGCTTCGACGGCGCGTACTTCGGACGCAACGTGCGCGAGCCGGTGCGCTTGCACGCGGCGATCACCGCGATGGCCGGCGACGGCTTCGGCAGCTTCCTCGAGATCGGCCCGCACCCGGTGCTGAGTGCGTCGATCGCCGAGAGCCTGGCCGCGGCCGGTGCCTCGGGCGCGGGCGGGCAGGTGCTGGCCTCGCTGCGGCGCGGCCGGCCGGAGCGCGAATCGCTGCTGCTGGCGGCGGCGGCGCTGCATGTGCACGGCCACACGCTCGATGCCGAGGCGGTGGCCGGCGAGGACGGCGAGGTGGTCGACCTGCCGCGCTACCCGTGGCAGCGCAAGCGCTACTGGCTGCGGCCGACGCCGATGGAGGCTGCAGCGTCGCCGGCACGGCGCGGTGCGCACCCGTTGCTCGGCGCGCGGCTGTCGACGCCGGCGACCTCGGCCACCGTGTTCGATGCGCGGTGGACGGCGCAGCAGGCCGGCGCCTTGCACGAGCACCGCATCGGCGGGCGGCTGCTGATGCCGGCGGCGGCGATGGTCGAGGCCTGCCGCGCGGCGGCCGGCGGCCGCGCGCTGTCGTCGTTCGCGGTCGAGCGGCCGCTGTTCCTGCCGGAGGGCGGTGCGGCGCACTGGCAGCTGATCGTGCGCGACGGGGCGGTCGAGTTGCACCAGGCGCTGGACGATCGGGCGACGGAGGGCGAGGCATGGCAGCGCGTGTGCACCGCGGCGGTGGGCGAGGTGCCGGCACCGGTGCCGCTGCAGGTGACCGGCCCTGCCGTGGCGCTGTCGTCCGCCGACCTCTACGCCGGCTTCGATGCGCTCGGCGTCGCTTTCGGTCCGGCGTTCCGCAACCTGCAGGCGGTGCAGCGCGGCAGCGGGTGGGCGCGGGCCGCGCTGGTGCTGCCGGCCGAGCTCGAATCGCAGGCGGCGGCGTTCGGCCTGCATCCCGCGCTGCTCGACGGCGCGCTGCAGCTGTGTGCGGTTGCCGCGCAAGGCGTGCCGACGACGCTGTGGGCGCCGATGGGCCTCGAGCAGGTCGAGCTGCTGCGGCCCGGCGCGGCGCGGCTGCAGGCCGTGGTGGTGCTTCGCGGCGAGGCCGGTGCCGACATCGACCTCGCGGACGAACACGGGGCTCCGGTCGCACGGCTGCGCGGTGTGCGCTTTGCTGCCACCGATGCACGCACGCTGGCGGGCAGCGTGGGCGATGTGTATGAGCTGCAGTGGGTGGCGGCGACGGACGGCTCGCTGCCCGCTCGCCCCGAGCCTGTCGAAGGGCTGGCCCGCATCGCCACCGAGGCCACTGGCGACTGGCTGCTGCTGTCCGACGACACCGGCGTCGCCGCCGCCCTGCGCGCCTCGCTGCAACGGCATGGCGGCCGTTGCACCGAAGTCGTGGTCGGCGAGCGCTTCCAGCGGCTCGCATCGAACCGCTGGTCGGTCGACCCGCGCGATGCGGCGCAGATGCAGTCGGTCGTCACCGACTGGCGCTCGCACGGCACGCCGCGTGGCGTGGTCGCGCTGTGGAGCCTCGACACGCCGGGTGCCGATCCCCGCGACGCCGACGCGGCCGAGTTGCGCGCCAGCGGCTCGTTGCTGCATGTGCTGCAGGCGCTTGCGGCGGATGCCGAGGCGGCGCCGGTCGCGCTGTGGCTGGTCACGCGCGGCGCGCAGGCGGTGGGGCCGCACGAAGCGCCGCTGTCGTCGGCGGCCGCCGGCGCGTGGGCCTTCCTCGGCGTGCTGGCCGTCGAACACCCGGACATCCCGCTGCGCGCGATCGACATCGACGCGACCGGCATCGAGGCCTTGCAGGCCGAACTGCTGTCATCCGCGCCGCGGCCTCGCGTGGCGCTGCGAGGCCCCACGCGGCACGAGCCGCGACTGGCACGGCGCCATGCGCCGTCGACCGCGGCAGCGCCGTCGCAACGCGTCGAGGTCGCCCGCGCCGGCACGCTCGACGGCCTCGCGCTGCGCCCGCTGGCCGCGCGCCCGTTGAAGCCGGACGAGCTGCGCATCCAGGTGCACGCCGCCGGGCTGAACTTCCGCGACGTGCTGCTCGCGCTCGGCATGTACCCCGGCAGCGGCATTCCGCTCGGGGCCGAATGCGCCGGCATCGTCAGCGAGGTGGGGGCAGCCGTCGACGGCTGGCGCGTCGGCGAGCGCGTGTTCGGCTTCGTGCACGACAGCATGGGCAGCGAGGCGGTCGCGCCGGCCGCGTTCGTCGCGCCGACCCCGCCCGGCCTGTCGAACGAGCAGGCGGCCGCGCTGCCGGTCGCGTTCCTGACCGCCCACCATGGCCTGTTCGGCATCGCCGGGCTGCAGCGCGGCCAGCGCGTGCTGGTGCACGCCGGCGCGGGCGGCGTCGGCATGGCCGCCGTGCAGCTCGCGTTGCGTGCCGGTGCCGAGGTCCATGCCACCGCCGGCTCGCCCGAGAAGCGCGCCCGCCTGCTGGCGATGGGCGTGCGCACGGCGATGGATTCGCGCAGCACCGCGTTCGCCGCCGAACTGATGCGGGCCACCGGCGGTGCCGGCGTCGACGTGCTGCTGAACTCGCTGGCCGGCGACTTCATCCCGGCCGGGCTCGGCGTCGTCGCGCGCGGCGGCTGGTTCCTCGAACTCGGCAAGCGCGACATCTGGACGCCCGAGGCGGTCGACGAGGCCTGCCCGGGCATCCACTACGCCGCTTACGACCTCGGCGACGCGGCGTACGCCGACCCGCGCCTGCTGCGCCCGATGCTGACCGCGCTGCAGGCCGGCCTGCAGGACGGCAGCCTGCAGCCGCTGCCGGTCACCGCGTTCGAACTGGCGGAGGCGGCCGATGCCTTCCGCCACATGGCGCAAGCGAAGCACATCGGCAAGATCGTGCTGCGCATGCCGGGCCGCGTGTCGTTCGAGGTCCGCCCGGACGCGAGCTACCTGGTCACCGGCGGCCTCGGCGCGCTCGGCCTGCACACCGCGCGCTGGCTGCAGCGCGCGGGCGCGCGCCAGCTCGCGCTGCTCGGCCGCCATGCGCCGTCGGCCGAAGCGCAGCAGGCGATCCACGAGATCGAGGCGGCCGGCACGCAGGTGCGTTGCTTCGCCGCCGATGCGGGCGACGGCGCGGCGCTGCAGCGCGTGCTGGAGACGGTGGCCCGCGAGATGGCGCCGCTGCGCGGCATCGTGCATGCGGCCGGCACGCTGGACGACGGCATCGCGCTGCGCCAGCAGTGGCCGCGCTGCGCCGCGGTGCTGCACGGCAAGGCGCGCGCCGCGCAGCACCTGCACGAGCTGACGCGCACGCTGCCGCTGGACTTCTTCGTGATGTATTCGGCCGCCGGCCTGCTGCTCGGCGCGCCGGGCCAGTGCGCCTATGCGGCGGCCAATGCCGAGCTCGACGCCCTGGCGCAGATGCGCCGCGCGCAGGGCCTGCCGGCCTTGAGCGTGGCCTGGGGTCCGTGGGCGCAAGGCGGCATGGCGACGCAGCTCGCGGCCACCGGCCACGACCCGTGGCGCGACCGCGGGCTGCTGCCGATCGAGCCGGCGCACGGCTTCGAGCGGCTCGAACAGCTGCTGCGCGACGGCGCGGTGCATGCCGCGGTGCTGACCATTGACTGGCAGCGCTTCATCGCGACGCTGCCGGCCGGTGTCGATGCGGCATTCTTCGACGGCGTGCTGCCGCGTGCGTCGACCCCGGCGCCGGCCGCCGCCGACGCATCGCCGGCGCAGTCCTCGGTGCTGTCGCGCTTGCAGGCGACGCCCTCCGGCCGGCGCGCCGCGGCGCTCGCGGCCCACCTCACCGAGCGTGCGCTGCAGGTGCTGGGCCTGGAGCCGGGGACGCCGGTCGATCCGAAGACGCCGCTGAAAGACCTCGGCCTCGATTCGCTGATGGCGGTGGAGCTGCGCAACGCGCTGACCCGCTCGATCGGCCGGCCGCTGTCGGCGACGCTGCTGTTCGACTACCCGACCGTCGCGGCACTGACCGCTCACCTGATGCGCCTGCTCGGCCTCGACGAGCCCGCGCCGGCGGCCGCCACCGGCGCCGCGCCCGACACCCCGGCCGACGCCTTGCACGACCTGAGCGACGAAGAAGCCGAAGCGCTGCTGTTGCAGGAACTGGGAGATGCCCGATGACCGACCCGCGCGACGAAGCGCTCAGCCCCGTCAAGCGCGCGCTGCTCGAGATCCGCGAGCTGAAGGCGCAGCTCGCGCGTTCGAACGCCGCGCTGCACGAGCCGATCGCGATCGTCGGCATGGCCCTGCGCCTGCCGGGCGGCGTGGTCGACGCGGCCGGCCTGGCCGACCTGCTGTGGTCGGGCACCGACGCGATCGGCGCGATCCCGCCGGAGCGCTGGAACCTCGACGCGCTGTACGACGCCGACGCCGACGCGCCCGGCAAGATGACCACGCGCTTCGGCGGCTTCATCGACGGCGTCGACCGCTTCGATGCCGAGTTCTTCGGCATCTCGCCGCGCGAGGCCGCCAGCATGGACCCGCAGCAGCGGCTGCTGCTCGAAGTGGCCTGGGAGGCGCTCGAAGACGCCGGCCACGCGCCCGGCGAACTGGCCGCGACGCCGGCCGGCGAGCGCACCGGCGTCTACCTCGGCATCAGCAACAACGACTACGGCCGCGCGCTGTACCGGCACCCCGAGCTGATCGACCCGTACTTCGCGACCGGCAATGCGGCCAGCGTCGCGTCGGGGCGGCTGTCGTACTTCCTCGGCGTGCACGGGCCGGCGGTCGCGGTCGACACCGCCTGCTCGTCGTCGCTGGTCGCGCTGCACCTCGCCTGCCAGGGGCTGCGGCTGAACGAATGCGAGATCGCGCTGGCCGGCGCGGTCAACCTGATCCTGACGCCCGAGATGAACATCAACTTCTCGAAGGCCCGGATGATGGCGCCGGACGGCCGCTGCAAGACCTTCGACGCCGCGGCCGACGGCTATGTGCGCGGCGAAGGCTGCGCGGTGCTGGTGCTGAAGCGGCTGGCCGATGCGCAGGCCGCCGGCGACCGCGTGCTGGCGGTGGTGCGCGGCAGCGCGCTGAACCAGGACGGCCGCAGCGGCGGGCTGACGGCGCCGAACGGCCCGGCGCAGGAAGCGGTGATCAGCGCCGCGCTCGCCGCGGCCCAGGTCCAGGCGCGCCAGATCGGGTATGTCGAAGCGCACGGCACCGGCACGCCGCTCGGCGACCCGATCGAGCTGGGCGCGCTGTCGGCGGTGCTCGGCCGCGGGCGCGATGCGTCGCTGCCGCTGCGCGTCGGCTCGGTCAAGACCAACATCGGCCACCTGGAGGCCGCGGCCGGCCTCGCCGGCGTGGCCAAGGTGGTGCTGTCGCTGCAGCGCGCGCAGATCCCGCCGCACCTGCATTTCACGCAGGGCAATCCGCACATCGACTGGAACTGGCCGGTGCAGGTGCCGACGACGACGACCGACTGGCCCGAGATCGACGGCCGCCGGCTCGCGGGGGTCAGCTCGTTCGGGTTCAGCGGGACCAATGCGCACGTGATCCTCGAAGCTGCGCCCGATTCCGTTCGCCCTGAGCCTGTCGAAGGGCCTGCTCGCACGGCACTGGGGCTTCGACAAGCTCAGCCCGACCCTTCGACAGGCTCAGCGCGAACGGAGTTCGGGGGCGTTGGTGCCATCGACCGTCCGGCCCATGTGCTCGCGCTGTCGGCCCGCGACGATGCGGCGCTGCTGGCCCTCGCGCGCCGCCACGAGGCGCGGCTGCTGCAGCAGGACGACAGCGTCGAAGCCGCCGACCTGTGCTTCAGCGCGAACACCGGCCGCTCGCATTTCTCGCACCGCGTCGCATTGACCGGCGCGAGCCTCGACGAGCTGCGGGCCGGCCTGGCCGGCTTGCTGGCCGGCAGCGACGACCCTGCCATCGCCCGCGGCCAGGTCGAAGGTGCCGCGCGGCCGCAGGTGGCCTTCCTGTTCACCGGCCAGGGCGGGCAGTACGCCGGCATGGGCCGCGACCTGTACGACAGCGCGCCGGTGTTCCGTGCCGCGATGGACGCCTGCGATGCCGCCGCGCGGCCGCACCTGTCGCACCTGGACCGCGGCCTGCTCGACGTGATCTTCACGCCGGCCGGCAGCGGCTCGCCGATCAACGAGACGGTGTGGGCGCAGCCGGTCAACTTCGCGATCGAGGTGTCGCTGGCCGCGCTGTGGCGCTCGTGGGGCATCGAGCCGGTCGCGCTGCTCGGCCACAGCCTCGGCGAGTACGCGGCCGCCTGCGTGTCGGGGCTGTTGTCGCTGGAAGACGGCATCAAGCTCGTGATCGCGCGCGGCCGGCTGACGCACGAGCTGCCGGCCGACGGTGCGATGGCGGCGGTGTTCGCGCCCGAGGCCGTCGTGCAGGCCGAGTTGGCGCACGGCCCGTCGTCGCTGACGATTGCCGCGTACAACGGCCCCGAGCATTTCGTGATCAGCGGCCCGCGCAACGCGGTCGATGCCGCGACGCAGCGGCTCGAAGCGGCCGGTGTGCGCGTCAAGCTGCTGCGCGTGCCGCATGCGGCGCATTCGGCGCTGATCGAGCCGGTGCTGCCGGCGTATCGCAGCGTGCTGGAGACGGTGGCCTTCCACGAGCCGCGCATCGCGCTGGTCTCGAACGTCACCGGTGCGCCGGCCGGCCCGGGCGAGATCGGCCGCGTCGACTACTGGCTGACGCACATGCGCCAGCCGGTGCGTTTTGCGCAGGCGCTGCAAGGGCTGCTGGCGCAGGGCATCACGCATTTCATCGAGGTCGGGCCGCACCCGGTGCTGCTGGGGATGGGGGCCGAGTGCGCCGCGGGGGCCGAGGTCGAATGGCTGCCGTCGCTGCACCGCGAACGCCCCGACTGGACCGACCTGCTCGCGAGCCTGCAACGCCTCTACGTGGCCGGTGCCGACGTGAACTGGGCTGCCTTCGACGCGCCGTACCGCCGCCGCCGCGTCGCGCTGCCGACCTACCCGTTCCGCGCGAAGCGGCACTGGATGGACATCGTCGGTGACGGCCCGGCGCCCGGGGTCGATGCGGCACAGCGCTGGTCGCGCGTCAGCGCTGCGCTGTCGCGCCAGGCCGAACGCGGCCCGCTCGACCTGAATGCCGCGTCGTACCCGGCGAAGTGGGACTGCCTGGCGCGCGTCACCAGCGCGCATGCCGCCCACACGCTGCGCGAAGCGGGGTTGTTCCTGCAGGCCGGCGAATCGCACACGCTCGACGGCCTGATGCAGCGCAGCGGCATCGGCGCGAGCTACCGGCACCTGGTGTCGCGCTGGCTCGACAGCCTGGCCGACGCCGGCACGCTGCGGCGCGCGGGCGATGCCTTCGTCGCCGACGAGGCGCTCGCCGCACCGCCACTGGCCGCGCTGTGGGCCGAGGCCGAGCGCCTGTTCGCCGACAACCAGCCGCTGCTCGCGTACGTGCGCCACTGCGGCGGGCTGGTGGCGCCGGTGCTGCTCGGCCGCGAGAGCCCGCTCGAGACCCTGTTCCCCGGCGGCTCGTTCGAACTCGCCGAGAACCTGTACGAGCGCTCGGCGACGATGCGCTACATCAACGGCCTCGCCGCCGCCGCGTTCGAGACGCTGGCCGCCACCGTGCCGGCGAGCCGCGCGCTGCGCGTGCTGGAGGTCGGCGCCGGCACCGGCGGCACCAGCTCGGCCGTGCTGGCGGCCTTGCCGGCCGAGCGCGCGCAGTACCACTTCACCGATGTCTCCGACGTGTTCCTCGACCGCGCCCGCGAGCGCTTCGCGGGCTACCCGTTCGTGCGCTTCGGCCGCTTCGACATGGACGCCGATCCGCAGTCGCAGGGCTGGGCGCCGGGCAGCGTCGACGCGATCGTGTCGGCCAACGCGGTGCATGCGAGCAAGGACCTGCGCGCTGCGCTGAAGCGGCTGCGCGAACTGCTCGCACCGGGCGGCATGCTGGTGCTGGTCGAATCGACGACCCACTTGCCGTGGTTCGACATGACGACCGGGCTGATCGAAGGCTGGCAGCACTTCGCCGACGACCTGCGCGGCGACAACCCGCTGCTGCCGCCGGCGCGCTGGATCGAGGCCTTGCGCGAGGCCGGCTTCGACGAGGCGAGTGCGTGGCCGCCGGCCGGTTCGCCGGCCGAGGCGCTGGGCCAGCATGTGATCGTCGCGCGCGTGCCGGGCGAGGCGATGGGCGCGGCGGTGTCGGCCGATGCCGCGGTGGACGCCGCGCCGCAACGCGCCGCCGCCGCACCGGCCGAGCTCGCGCAGGCCTTCCGCCAGCGCTTGCAGGACGCGATGGCCGGCGAGCGCAGCGAGCTGATGCGCGACTTCGTCCGCGAGCGCGTCGTGCGCGTGCTGCGGCTCGACGCCACCGAGGCGCCCGGCCGCGCCGACCGGCTGATGGACATCGGCTTCGATTCGCTGATGGCGGTGCAGCTGCGCAACCAGCTCGGCAGCGGGCTCGGGCTCGACAAGCCGTTGCCGGCGACGCTGATGTTCGACCACCCGACGATCGACGCGCTGGCGCTGCACCTGCTCGATCGCGTGATGCCGAAGGCCGCACCGGTTGCGGCCGACAAGACCGCGCCGGCCGGGGTGGCGCAGGATGCGTCGGTCGAGGCGGTCGCGGCGATGAGCGATGCCGAGATCGAAACCTTGTTGATGAGCCGATTGGAGGGGTCTTGAGCAGTCCTGCCGCCGACACCCCCTCGCTGACGCCGCTGCAGCGCGCGTTCCTCGCGTTGCAGCAGGCGCAGGCGAAGGTCGCCGCGCTCGAAGGCGCGGCCCGCGAGCCGATCGCGATCATCGGGCTCGGCTGCCGCGTGCCCGGCGGCGGCGTCGATGGCGACAGCTTCTGGCGGCTGATGCGCGACGGCGTCGACGCGACCGGCCCGCTGCCGCGCGACCGCTGGGATGTCGACGCGCTGTACGACCCCGACCCCGAGGCGCCCGGCCGCATCGCGACGCGCGGCGGCGGCTTCCTCGGCCCGGTCGACGGCTTCGATCCGGCCTTCTTCGGCATCACCCGCCGCGAAGCGCAGGGCATGGACCCGCAGCAGCGGCTGGTGCTCGAAGTCGCCTGGGAGGCGCTGGAGAACGCCGGCCAGGCGCCCGACCGGCTGGAGCGCTCAGCGACCGGCGTGTACGTCGGCGTCTGCGCCAACGACTATGCGCAGATGCAGCTGGAGACGCGCGACCGCGGGCTGCTCGATGCGCACTTCGCATCGGGCATCGCGCACAGCATCGCGTCGGGCCGGCTGTCGTACCTGCTCGGGCTGCAGGGGCCGAGCGTCACGCTCGACACCGCCTGCTCGTCGTCGCTGGTCGCGCTGCACCTGGCCTGCCAGGCGCTGCGGGCACGCGACTGCCGCATGGCGCTGGCCGGCGGCGTGAACCTGATCCTGTCGCCGGACCTGTACATCGCGCTGTCGCATTCGCGCATGCTGTCGCCGGAGGGCAAATGCAGGACCTTCGACGCGGCCGCCGACGGCTTCGCGCGCGGCGAGGGCTGCGGCGTGGTGGTGCTGAAGCGGCTCGGCGATGCGCAGGCCGACGGCGACCGCATCCTCGCGGTGGTGCGCGGCAGCGCGGTCAACCAGGACGGCCCGAGCAGCGGGCTGACCGCGCCGAACGGCCCGGCGCAGCAGGCGGTGATCCGCGAGGCGCTGGCGCGGGCCGGCATCGCGCCGCACGAGGTCGGGTATGTCGAGGCGCACGGCACCGGCACGCAGCTCGGCGATCCGCTGGAGGTGCAGGCGCTCGGCGCGGTGTTCTCCGAAGGACGGGCCGCATCGCAGCCGCTGTGGATCGGCTCGGTGAAGACCAACCTCGGCCACCTGGAAGCGGCAGCCGGCGTCACCGGGCTGATCAAGCTGGTGCTGTCGCTGCAGCGGCAGCAGATCCCGGCGCACCTGCACTTCAAGACGCCGAGCCCGCACATCGCGTGGGGCGACCAGCCGCTGAAGGTGCCGACCGCGCTGATGCCGTGGGAGGCGATCGGCGGGCGGCGCATCGCGGGCGTGAGTTCGTTCGGGTTCAGCGGGACGAATGCGCATGTGGTGGTGGAAGAGGCGCCGTCTCCCCCCGTTCGCCCTGAGCCTGTCGAAGGGCCGGCTCGCATGGCACCAGGGCTTCGACAAGCTCAGCCCGAACGGAGTGCTGCTCAGCCTCAATGGAGTGCTGCTCAGCCCGAACGGAATGCCGCTCAGCCCGACCCTTCGACAGGCTCAGGGCGAACGGAGGGTGGGGCCGTTCACCTGTTCATCGTGTCCGCCCGCGACGAAGCCTCGCTCGCCGACACCGCACGCCGCTTCGCCACCTCGCTGGCCGGCCGCCCCGACAGTGAGCTGCCCGACCTCTGCTACACCGCCGCCGTCAGCCGCGCGGGCTTCGCGCAGCGCGCCACCGTGCTGGCGCGTTCGGTTGCCGAGCTGTGCGAACGCCTGCTGGCGCTCGCCGACGGCCGCGAGGCCGACGGCGTGCAGACCGCCCGCGTGACCCGGCGCGACCCGGCGCGCATCGCCTTCCTGTTCACCGGCCAGGGCGCGCAATACGCCGGCATGGCGCGCGCGCTCTACGCGCAGCAGCCGGTGTTCCGCGCTGCGCTCGACGAGTGCGCACAGGCCCTCATCGGCGTGCTGCCGCGGCCGCTGCTCGACGTGATCTTCGACGACACCACTGCGATCGACGAGACGCGCTACACCCAGCCGGCGCTGTTCTCGGTCGAGATCGCGCTCGCGAAACTCTGGGCCGCCTGGGGCATCGCGCCCGATGTCGTGATCGGCCATTCGGTCGGCGAGTACGCCGCGGCCTGCGTGGCCGGCGTGATGACGCTGCCGCAGGCGCTGGCCCTGATCGCCGAGCGCGGCCGGCTGATGCAATCGCTGCCGGCCGGCGGCGCGATGGCGGCGGTCTTCGCGGCCGAGGCCGACGTCGCCGAAGCGGTCGCGCCGTTCGCCGCGCAGCTGTCGATCGCGGCCGTCAACGCACCGTCCCAGACGGTGATCTCCGGCAGCGCGGCCGCGGTCGACGCGGTCTGCGAGCGCTTCGGCGCGCGCGGCGTGCGCTGCCAGAAGCTGCCGGTCTCGCATGCCTTCCATTCGCCGCTGGTCGCTCCGGTGCTCGATGCGTTCGAGACGGCCGCGGCCGCCACCCCGATGGCGCGCCCGCAACTGCGCCTGGTGTCCAACCTCACCGGCCAGCTCGCCGATGCCAGCGCGATCACGCAACCCGCCTACTGGCGCCGCCATGTGCGCGAGGCGGTCCGCTTCGCCGACGGCCTGCGCACGCTGGCCGGGCTGAAGCCGGATGTCTGCATCGAGGTCGGCCCGCACCCGACGCTGCTGAATTTCGCCGCCGACCTGGTCGACGAGCTGCCGGTGCGCGTGCCGACGCTGCGCAAGGGCCGCGTCGATGCCGACCAGCTGGCCGAATCGCTGGCCGCGCTGTTCCTGGCCGGCGCGCCGCTCGACTGGCGCGCCGTCTGGTCGGCCAGCGGCGCCCGGCTCGCCGAACTGCCGCCGACCCCGTTCCGCCGCGAGCGCTGCTGGTTCCAGGCGCGCCCGCCGGTGGCCGCGCGCAGCGGCACGCCGACCGGCCACCCGCTGCTCGGCACGCGGCTGCGCTCGCCGCTGCGCGAGCTCGTGCAGTTCGAGACCACGCTGCGCGGCGACGACCTGCCGTACCTGGCCGACCACCAGGTGCAAGGCCGCGTGATCCTGCCGGCCACCGGCTTCCTGGAAATGGCGCTGGCCGCGAGCCGCATCGTGTCCGGCGCGGCGCGGGCGGTGGCCGATGTCGTGATCTCGGAACCGCTGGTGTTCGCACCGGATGAAGCCCGCACGCTGCAACTGCTGCTGCGGCACGGGGCCGACAGCGGGGCCGACAGCGAGGCCGACACCTTCGAGATCCTGTCGCTCGGCGACGGCGAGCCCGACGACGCCTGGCACACCCACGTGCAGGGCCGCTATGCGGCGATCGACGCATCGCCGTCGCATGAATCGGCGGAAGCGATCCATGCCCGCTGCACCGAATCGATCGATGCCGGCAGCCACTACGCGAACCTCGCCGCGCGCCAGCTGGCGTTTGGCCCTGCGTTGCAAGGCGTGCAGCGCCTCTTGCGGCGCGACGGCGAGGCGCTCGGCGAGATCGCGCTGCCGCCGGCGGCCGGCCGCGCCGACTACGTGATGCACCCGGCGCTGCTCGACGCATCGCTGCAGGTGATGGCCGCCGCGCTGCCGGCGCAGGCCGCCGCGGGCCGCGCGTACCTGCCGCTCGCGATCGGCCGCGTCGCGGTGCACCGCGCGTCTGGCGACCGCTTGAGCAGCCACGTGCGCATCACGCCCGGCGGCAGCGGCGACACGCTGAAGGCCGAGCTGGTGCTGTTCGACACCCACGGCACCGTCGCAACCCTGAATGGCATCGCGCTGCGCGCCGCCACGGCACCGGCGACCGCGGCCGCGAGCGAGCCGGTCTACCGCATCGCGTGGGAGCCGGTGCCCGATGCCGGCTGGCTGCCGACGCCGGCCGAGCTGGCCGCGCAGGCCGGGCCGCGGCTCGACGACCTGTCGCGCGAGCACGACCTGGCCGACTACCAGCAGGCTTTCGTCGCGCTCGAAGCGCTGAGCGCGGCCTGGATCGCGCGCGCGCTCGGCGAACTCGGCTGGTCGCCGGCGCCCGGCGAACGCGTGCAGGCCGACGAACTGGCGCGGCGCCTGAAGCTCGCGCCGCGCTACCACCGGCTGCTGCCGCGGCTGCTCGCGATCCTGGCCGAGGACGGCTGGCTGCGCGCCGACGGTGGCGATGACCGTGGTGGCTTCACCGTCGCGAACTGGCATTCGGTGTCCGACCCAGCCCAGCGCGTCGCGCCGCTGCTGCAATGCCACCCGGCCTCGCGCCCGCGCATCCTGCTCACCGCGAACTGCGGCGCGGTGCTGGCCGACATCCTGGCCGGCCGCGCCGATCCGCTGCACCAGCTGTTCCCGAACGGCTCGGCCGAACTGGCCGAGGCGCTGTACCGCGATGCCCCCGAGGCCAAGGCCTACAACCAGCTGCTGCGCGAGACGGTGCGCGTCGCGCTCGCGCGGCTGCCGGCGGGGCAGAAGCTGCGCATCCTCGAGGTGGGTGGCGGCACCGGTGGCAGCACCGCGTGGGTCGCGCCGATGTTGCCGGCCGACCGCTGCGACTACCTGTTCACCGACCTCGGCCCGCTGATGGTGGCCCGCGCCCGCGAGCGCTTCGGGCTGCACCCGTTCATGCGCTTCCAGCCGCTGGACCTCGAAGGCTCGCTGGCGACCCAGCTGGCCGGGCAGCACTTCGACATCGTCATCGCGGCCAACGTGATCCACGCGACCGCCGACCTCGGCCGCACGCTCGGCCAGGTCCGCCAGGTGCTCGCGCCGGGCGGCACGCTGCTGATGCTGGAGGTGGCCGGCATGGAGCGCTGGATCGACATCACCTTCGGGCTGACCGACGGCTGGTGGCGCTTCACCGACACCGCGCTGCGGCCGGCGTACCCGCTGCTGTCGCGCGAGCGCTGGCTCGCGCTGCTCGGCGAGCTCGGCTTCGAGGCTGCCGCGATCGACGCGCCGCAGCCGAATTCGCGCGAGGTGCTGCTGGCCGCGCGCCGACCGGTGCAGGCGGTCGATGCGCTGCCGGCGTCGAGCTGGCTGCTGGTCGGCGACCGCGCCGGTGTCGGCGATGCGCTGGCGGTGCAGATGCGCGCGGCCGGGCACGAGGTGCTGGTGGCCGAGGCCGGGGCCGACATGGCTTCGCTCGTGGCCGGCCGCAGCCTGCGCGGCATCGTCCACCTGGGTGCGCTCGAACTGGCGGTGCCCGATGCCGGCAGCGCGGCGTCGCTGGTCGACACGCAGCGCGCGAGCCTCGGCTCGCTGCTGGCGCTGGTGCAGGCGCTCGGCGCGCAGTCGTTCGCGGCCGGCACGACGCCGCGGCTGTGGATCGCGACGCGCGGCGCGCAGCCGGTGCGCGACGGCGAGGCACCGAACCCGTTGCAGGCGCCGGTGTGGGGCTTCGCGAAGGTCGTCGCGCTGGAGCATCCGGAGCTGCGCACGACGCGCATCGACCTCGACGACACGCACGATGCGGCCGCCGCGCTGTGGCAGGCGATCTGCGCCGACGGCGACGAGCCGCAGCTCGCGCTGCGCGGCGAGCAGGCCTTCGTCGCGCGGCTGGTGCACGGCAGCGCCGCGCCGTCCGACCCGGCGCCGGTGCGGCTGGAGAAGGCCGCCAGCGGCGTGTTCGACGAGATGCCGCTGGTGCCGATGACGCGCCGCGCGCCCGGCCCCGGCGAGGTCGAGATCCGCGTGCGCGCGGCCGGGCTGAACTTCCGCGACATCATGAACGCCGTCGCGCTGCGCGCCGATCCGGAACCGCTGGGCGGCGAATGCGCCGGCACGATCGTCGCGCTCGGCGAGGGGGTGCAGGGTTTGGCGATCGGCGATGCGGTGGTCGCGACCGGCGAGGCCTGCTTCGCGAGCTGCATGACGACCGGCGCGCAGCACGTCGCGCCGTTGCCGCGCGGCATCGGCTACGCGGAGGGCGCGACGCTGCCGTTCGCGTTGATGACGGCCTGGCATGCGCTGCAGGTGCTGGGCGGCATCCGCGCCGGCATGACGGTGCTGGTGCATGCCGCGGCCGGCGGCGTCGGCATGGCGGCGGTGCAGATCGCGCAGCGCGCCGGCGCGACGGTGTTCGCGACCGCCGGCAGCGAGGCCAAGCGCGCGCTGCTGCGGGCGCAGGGCGTGGCCCACGTGATGAACTCGCGCACGCTCGATTTCGAGGCGGAGGTCGCCCGCCTGACCGGCGGCCGCGGCGTCGACCTGGTGCTGAACTCGCTGGCCGGCGAATTCATCCCGGCCAGCGTGCGCAGCCTGTCGGCGCAGGGCAGCTTCCTCGAGATCGGCAAGCGCGACATCTGGAGCCCGTCGCAGTTCCGCGAGCTGCGCCCGCAGGGGCGCTACCACGCGATCGACCTGAATGCGCAGCGCTCCCAGGACCCGGCGGCCGCGCAGGCGCTGTTCGCCGACGTGATGGCCGCGGTGCAGCGCGGCGAGTTGAAGCCGCTGCCGCTGCACGCCTTCCCGCTGGAACGCGGCGGCGAGGCCTTCCGCTTCATGGCGCAGGCGCGGCACACCGGCAAGGTGGTGCTGACGCAGCACGATGCGCTGCAGGCGTCGTTGCAGGCGCTGACGCCCCGCGGCGTCTACCTGGTGACCGGCGGGTTGTCGGGCCTCGGGCTGCTGACGGCCGGCCGGCTGGTCGAGCGCGGCGCGCGCCACCTGGTGCTGGTCGGCCGGCGCGCCGCGTCGCCCGCGGCGCAGGCCACGCTCGATGCGATGCGCGCGCAGGGCGCGCAGGTGCAGGCGCTGCAGGCCGACATGTCGCGCGCCGACGAGGTGGCGCGGGTGCTCGACGGCATCGCGCAGGGCGGGCTGCCGCTGCGCGGCGTGATCCATTCGGCCGGCGTGCTCGAAGACGGCGCGCTGCTGCAGCAGGACTGGTCGCGCTTCGTGCGGCCGCTCGGGCCGAAGCTCGACGGCAGCTGGGCGCTGCATGTGCTGACGCGCGGCGAGCCGCTCGACTTCTTCGTGCTGTATTCGTCGATGGCCTCGGTGCTCGGCTCGTCCGGCCAGGCCAACCATGCGGCGGCGAACGCGTTCATGGATGCGCTGGCCGCGCACCGCCGCGCGCTCGGGCTGCCGGGCTTGAGCATCGGCTGGGGCGCCTGGAGCGAGGTCGGCGCGGCGGCGGATCGGCAGGTCGACCAGCGGGTGGCTGCGCGCGGCATCGACGTGATCACGCCGGCGCACGGGCTGGAGCTGCTGGAGAAGCTGATGCGGGCCGAGGCGCCGCATGCCGGCGTGTTCCCGGTGCGCTGGGAGCGCTTCCTGGCAAGCGGTGGCACGCCCGGTCCGTTCGTCTCGCACCTGGTCGAACACCTGCGCGGCGCGCCGAAGCCGGGCACGAAGCCGGCGGCCGGCGCGAAGCCCGCGCCGGCCGCCGGTGCCGCGCTGATCGACGAGCTGAAGCAGGCCACGCCGCAGCGCCGGCGCGAGCGGCTGCTGGGCTTCGTCGCCGAGCATGTCGCGCGGGTGGTCGATGCGCCGAACGCGCAGGCCATCGACCCCCGGCAGCCGCTGAACGAACTCGGGCTCGATTCGCTGATGGCGGTGGAGCTGCGCAACCGGCTCGGCACCGGGCTCGGCCTGGCGCGCAGCCTGCCGGCGACGCTGGTGTTCGACCACCCGACGCTGGAGGCGTTGGCGGCGTACCTCGACGTGCTGGTGGTGCCGGCCGCGCCGGCGGTGGTGGCCAAGGCGGCCGACGCGGTCGGCACGCTCGACGAGATGAGCGACGAAGAAGTCGAAGCGATGTTCGCGAAGAAATTGAAGAGGCCCTGAATGTCCGACTTCCTCGAACGCATCAGCCATTTCTCGCCGAAGCGCCTCGCGCTGCTGGCCGACGAGCTGCAGCAGCGCGTGCAGGAACTCGAAGGCGCCGCGCGCGAGCCGATCGCGATCGTCGGCATCGGCTGCCGCTTCCCGGGCGGCGTTGACACGCCGGAGAAATTCTGGGCGCTGGTGCGCGATGGCGTCGATGCGATCACCGAGGTGCCGGCCGAGCGCTGGTCCATCGACGACTGGTACCACCCCGACCCCGACCACCCCGGCACGATGAACACCCGCTTCGGCGGCTTCGTCGGGCCGGTCGACGGCTTCGATGCGCATTTCTTCGGCGTCTCGCCGCGCGAGGCGCTCAGCATGGACCCGCAGCAGCGGCTGCTGCTCGAAGTGGCCTGGCAGGCGCTGGAGCATGCCGGCATCAACCCCGAGCGCGTGGCGGGCAGCCGCACCGGCGTGTTCGTCGGGATGTCGGCCGGCGACTACTGGCAGCTGTTGCGCCAGGGCGGTGTCGACAGCTACGACGCCTACACCGCGTCGGGCATCGCACACAGCATCGCGTCGGGACGCTTGTCGTACGTGCTCGGCGCGCGCGGGCCGAGCGTGTCGGTCGACACCGCGTGCTCGTCGTCGATGGTCGCGATCCACCAGGCGGTGCACAGCCTGCGCCGCGGCGAGTGCGACCAGGCGCTGGCCGGCGGCGTCAACCTGGTGCTGAGCCCGGAGATCACGGTCGCACTGTCGCGCTCGCACATGATGGCGCCGGACGGCCGCTGCAAGGCCTTCGACGCGCGCGCCGACGGCTTCGTGCGCGGCGAAGGCTGCGGGCTGCTGGTGCTGAAGCGGCTGGCCGATGCGCAGGCCGACGGCGACACCGTGATCGCGCTGATCCGCGGCTCGGCCGCGAACCAGGACGGCCGCAGCAACGGGCTGACCGCGCCGAACGGCCCGTCGCAGGAAGCGGTGCTGCGCGACGCGCTGGCCGATGCGCGCGTGCTGCCGGCCGAGGTCGGTGTCGTCGAGGCGCACGGCACGGGCACCTCGCTCGGCGACCCGATCGAGGTGCAGGCGCTCGGCGCGGTGATGGGCGAGGGCCGCGCGGCCGATGCGCCGCTGCTGCTCGGCTCGGTGAAGGCGAACGTCGGGCACCTGGAGGCGGCGGCCGGCGTCGCCGCGGTGATCAAGATGGCGATGGCGCTGCAACAGGCGCAGGTGCCGGGGCAGATCCACCTGCAGCAGCCGAACCCGTTCATCCCGTGGGACGAGCTGCCGGTGCGCGTGCCGACCGCGCTCGCACCGTGGCCGGAACAGGCGGGATCGCCGCGCATCGGCGGCGTCAGCTCGTTCGGCTTCAGCGGCACCAACGTGCACCTGGTGATGGCGGCGATGACGACCCCTCGTCCGGCGGATACGCCGGCCACTCCCCCAGGGGGAGCGCGGGCCGGCTTGGGAGCGGCCCGGCGCTCGGCCCGCGACCCTCGAGCGATGCAGCTCTTGACCTTGACAGCAAAGCAGCCGGCCGCGCTGCGCGAGCTGGTGCAGCAGCATCTGCCGCTGCTGAACGATGACGCATCGCTCGCCGACCTGGCGTTCAGCGCGAACACCGGCCGCGCCCGCTTCGCGCAGCGCGTGGCCGTCAGCGCTGCGACGCCGGCCGAAGCGCGCGAGCGCTTGTCGGCCTGGCTGGCCGGCGACGACGCCCCCGGCGTCACCGCCGGCACCGCGCCGGCGCGTGCGCCGAAGCTCGCGTTCCTGTTCACCGGCCAGGGCTCGCAATCGATCGGCATGGCACGCGGGCTGTACGACGGCGAGCCGGTGTTCCGCGACGCGCTCGATCGCTGCGCCGCGGGCTTGCAACTGCCGATACCGCTGCTCGACGTGCTGTTCCGCGAAGGGGCGCCGCTCGACGATACCGCGTACACGCAACCGGCGCTGTTCGCGGTCGAATACGCGCTGGCCACGCTGTGGCAGTCCTGGGGCGTGCAGCCGCAGGCGGTGATGGGGCACAGCGTCGGCGAGCTGGTCGCGGCCTGCATCGCCGGCGTGTTCAGCCTCGACGACGCGCTGCGGCTGGTGGCCGGGCGCGGCCGCCTGATGGGTGCCTTGCCGCGCAACGGCGCGATGCTGTCGGTGATGGCGAGCGAAGCGCGCATCGCCGACCTGCTGGCCCCGTGGCGCCGCGAGGTCTCGGTCGCCGCGGTCAACGGCCCCGACAACATCGTGATCTCCGGCCTCGCGATGGCGGTCGACGCGATCGCCACGCAGCTGCAGGCGGCCGGCCTCGACGTCGCGCGGCTGAAGGTCTCGCACGCCTTCCATTCGCCGCTGATGGCGCCGATGCTCGACGAGTTCGAGCGGGTCGCCGAGGGCATCGCCTACAGCGCGCCGCGCATCGACCTGGTGTCCAACGTCACCGGCCGGCCGATCGGCGCCGAGATCGCGACCGCCCGCTACTGGCGCGAGCATGTGATGGCCGCGGTGCAGTTCGCGCCGGCGATGCAGGCACTGGCCGACGGCGGCTGCGAGCTGTTCGTCGAGATCGGCCCGCACCCGACGCTGCTCGGCCTGGGCCGCGCCTGCCTGCCCGAGCGCGGCACCTGGCTGCCGTCGCTGCGGCGCGGCAAGGACGACCTGGCGCAGATGCTCGACAGCCTTGGGCAACTGTTCGCGCAGGGCGTCGAGATCGACTGGGCGGCGTTCGACGCCGGCCGCGGCGCGCGCCGCGTCGCGCTGCCGAGCTACCCGTTCCAGCGCGAGCGCTACTGGCCGGCGTTCGCGTCGACCACGCCGCCAGCGGCCAGCGCGGCCGAGGCGGACGGCGCCGGCCTGCCGCCGCGTGTGCAGCAGATGCTGCACGAGATCGCCTGGCGCGAGGCCGAACGGCCCGCGGTGCAGCCGCTGGCCCCGGCGCAACTCGCGGCCCGCGTGCTGCCGCGCATCGATGCGATCGCCGCGCAGAACGGCCTCGCGGCCTATGCCGATTTCCTGGTCGGACTCGACCGGCTGGCGTCGGCCTACGTCGTGCGCGCGTTGCGCCTGCTCGGCTGCGGCTTCGCGCCCGCCACCGCGATCGCGCCCGAGCGCTTCGACACGCTGCCGGCGCATGCGCGGCTGGTGCAGCGCATGCTGGCGATGCTGGCCGAAGACGGCTTCCTGGTGCGCGACGGCGCCACCTACGTCGTGCGCCGCACGCCGGACGACACCGACCCCGAGGACCTGGCCGACGAGCTGCTCGCGCGCCATCCGCAAGGCGATGCCGAGCTGGTGATCACGCGCCGCTGCGGCCGCGAGCTGGCCGCGGTGCTGCGCGGCCGGGTCGACCCGCTTGCGCTGCTGTTCCCCGGCGGGTCGCTGGACGACACCGAGCGGCTGTACCGCCACTCGCCGCCGGCGAAGACCTACAACAGCGTGATCGCCGAGACGGTGGGCGCGCTGGTGGCCGCGTGGCCGGCCGGCCGGCCGCTGCGCGTGCTGGAGATCGGCGCCGGCACCGGCAGCACGACCGGCTACCTGCTGCCGATGCTGCCGGCGCAGGGCGGCACGCGCCTCGAGTACACCTTCACCGACGTGTCGCCGCTGTTCCTGAACCGGGCCCGCGAGAAGTTCGCGGCGCACGGCTTCATGCGCTACGCGCTGCTCGACATCGGCCGCGCGCCCGCCGAGCAGGGCTTCGCGGCCGGCGGCTACGACCTGGTGCTCGGCGCGAACGTGCTGCATGCGACGCCCGACCTCGACGTGACGATGCGCCACGTGCGGCAATTGCTCGCGCCGGGCGGCGTGCTGGTGCTGCTCGAAGGCACGACGCCGCAGCGCTTCGGCGACCTGACGGTCGGCCTGCTCGACGGCTGGTGGGCCTACACCGACACGCAGCGGCGCCGCTATGCGCTGATGCCGCGCGAGGGCTGGACGGCGCTGTTGTCGCAGCACGGCCTGCAGGACCCGACGCCGCTGCCGGGCGCGACGACGCACCCGGTGCTGGCACAGCAGGCGGTGTTCGTCGCGCAGGCGCCGGCGGACGCGGTCGAACGGGAGCCGTCGCGTTGGCTGGTGCTCGGCGACCGGGCCGGTTTCGCCGATGCGCTGATGAGCGAGCTGCGGCGTGCCGGCGAGCTGCCGGAGCTGGTGGCACCGACGGCCGATGCCTTGCTGCAGGCGCTGCGCAGCCCGCTGCCGTGCCGCGGCGTCGTGCAACTGCAGGCGCTCGACCTCGTCGCGCACGCCGGGTTGTCGACCGACGACGTCGCCCGCGACCAGCAATTCATCGTCGGCACGCTGCTGCAGACGGTGCAGACGATGGCGGCCCAGCCGGGCGCGACGCGGCCCGCGCTGTGGATCGCGACGCGCGGCGCGCAGGCGACGCACCGCCACGACGGCGCGAACCCGGCGCAGGCGACCGCCTGGGGCATGGCTCATGTGGTCGCGATCGAGCACCCGGAGCTGCAGTGCACGCGCATCGACCTCGATCCGGCGGCCGATGCGGCGACCGCTGCGGCGGCGCTGGTCGCCGAGCTGCAATCGGCGTCGCGCGAAGACCAGCTCGCGCTGCGCGGCAGCCGCCGGCTGGTGCGGCGGCTGGTGCGGCACGAAGCGCATGCGCTGCACGGCAGCCTGGCCATCGATGCGGCGCGCAGCTACCTGGTGACCGGTGGGTTGCGCGGACTCGGGCTGCGCGTCGCCGAATGGCTGGCCGACCAGGGCGCGCGCAACCTGGTGCTGATGGGCCGGCGCGCGGCCGACGAGCGCGCCCAGCGCGTGATCGACCGGCTGCGGGCGCAGGGTGTCGAGGTGCAGCTCGCGCTCGGCGACGTGGCCCGGCGCGACGACGTGCAGCGCGTGCTGGCCGGGCTGGGCGCGCCGCTGGCCGGCGTGGTCCACGCGGCCGGCGTGCTCGACGACGGCGTGATCGCCGGCCAGACCTGGCCGCGCTTCGAGACCGTGATGGGACCGAAGGTGTTCGGCAGCTGGAACCTGCACACGCTGTGCGGCGAGCTCGACTTCATGGTGTTCTTCTCGTCCGGCGCGTCGGTGGCCGGCTCGCCGGGGCAGGTCAACCATGCGGCGGCGAACGCTTTCGAGGACGCGCTCGCATGGCACCGCCAGGCGCAGGGGCTGCCGACGCTCAGCATCAACTGGGGGCCATGGGCCGAGATCGGTGCCGCGGCCGACCGCCGGCTGGAGCAGCCCGGTTCGCTGCGGCCGATCGCGCCGGCCGACGGCCTGGCCGCGCTCGACCATGCGATGCGCCGCGACGGCGCGCGCAGCCCGTTCGAGACCGCGCAGATCGCGGTGCTGGCCAGCGACTGGGCGCACCTGCGCGAGCAGCGCGCCGCGGGCACCGAGCCGCCGCTGTTCAGCGAGTTGGCGGTGGCCGAGGCGGCGCCGGGCCAGGCGCCGTCGACCCCGGTGCAGGCCGTGCCGTCGCTGCACGAGCGCATGGCGGCCGCGCTGCCGGCCCGCCGAAAGACCGTTCTGCGCGACGAGGTGCGCCGGCTGACGGTGAAGGTGCTGGGCGTGCAGCGTGCCGACGAGCTGGACGTGACCGAGCCGCTGCGCCAGCTCGGCCTCGATTCGCTGATGGCGGTGGAACTGCGCAACCTGCTCGGCCAGAGCGTCGGCCGCACGCTGGCCGCGACGGTGACCTTCGACCACCCGTCGGTGGCGGCGCTGACCGAGCACCTGGCGAACGAGGTGTTCGCGGAGCAGTTCGCCGAAGCGGCGGCGACCGCCGTTGCGGCGCCGGAGCCCCCACCCGCGGACAGCCTCGACGCGCTGTCCGAAGATGAACTCGCGATGCAGCTGATGCGACGCCTCGACGGCATCGGCGCCCAGGAGACCCCGTGACCGACACCCGGCAGACCCCCGACCACGCCGCGCTGCTGAAACGCTCGCTGCAGGCCATCGACCAGCTCGAAGCGAAGCTGAAGGCCGCCGAGCAATCGCGCCACGAGCCGATCGCGATCGTCGGCATCGGCTGCCGCTTCCCCGGCGACGGCGACACGCCCGAGGCCTTCTGGCGTTTCCTCGAAAGCGGCACCGACGGCGTCACCGAGGTGCCGAAAGAGCGCTGGGATGCCGACGCCTGCTTCGACGCCGACCCCGACGTGCCCGGCAAGAGCTACACCCGCTGGGGCGGGTTCGTGAAGGACGTCGCCCGCTTCGATGCGCACTTCTTCGGCATCTCGCCGCGCGAGGCGGTCAGCCTCGACCCGCAGCAGCGGCTGCTGCTGGAAGTGACCTGGGAGTCGCTCGAACACGCCGGCATCGCGCCGTCGTCGCTGGCCGGCAGCCCCACCGCCGTCTACATGGGCATCACGACGCACGACTATGCCAACCAGCTGTCCGAGGCCATCGGCTCGCGCTTCGGCGACGCCTACACGCCGTCGGGCACCGCGCACAGCGTCGCGGCCGGGCGGCTGTCGTACTTCCTCGGGCTGCACGGGCCGAACGTCGCGATCGACACCGCCTGCTCGTCGTCGCTGGTCGCGATCCACTGGGCGGTGCAAAGCCTGCGCAACGGCGAGGCCAGCCTCGCGCTCGCCGGCGGCGTGAACCTGACGCTGACGGCCGACGGCTCGATCCTGACCTCGCGCGCCCGCATGATGTCGTTCGACGGCCGCTGCAAGACCTTCGACGACGCGGCCGACGGCTATGTGCGCGGCGAAGGCTGCGGCGTGCTGGTGCTGAAGCGGCTGTCCGATGCGCAGCGCGACGGCGACCGCGTGATCGCGCTGGTGCGCGGCTCGGCGCTGAACCAGGACGGCCGCAGCAGCGGGCTGACCGCGCCGAACGGCACCGCGCAGGAGGCGGTGATCCGTGCGGCGCTCGCGAACGCACGCGTCAAGCCCGACGAGATCGGCTATGTCGAGGCGCACGGCACCGGCACGCCGCTCGGCGACCCGATCGAGGTGAAGGCGCTGCACCAGGTCTACGGCCAGCGCGCGGCCGGCACGCCGCTGATGATCGGTTCGGTGAAGACGAACATCGGCCACCTGGAAGCGGCGGCCGGTGTCGCCGGCGTCATCAAGGTCGCGATGGCGCTGCAGCACCGCACGATCCCGCCGCACCTGCACCTGAAGCAGCGCAACCACCTGATCGCATGGGACGAGATGCCGATCACGGTGCCGACGGTGCCGACGCCGTGGTCCGCGGTCGCGGGGCAGCCGCGGCGCGCGAGCGTCAGCTCGTTCGGCTTCAGCGGGACGAATGCGCATGTGGTGCTGGAAGAAGCCCCGGCCCCTCCCGTTCCAGCGCGAACGGAGGGACGCGCCGTTCACCTGTTCGTGCTCAGCGCGCAGACGCCCGCCGCCCTCGACGCCGCCGCCCGCCGCCTCGCCGAGGTGGCCGGCGACGCGCCGCTGGACCAGGTCGCCGCGACGCTCGCGCTCGGCCGTTCGCCGTTCGTCGAGCGGCTCGCCGTGGTGGCCGGCAGCGCCGACGCGTTGAAGGCGAGCCTGGCCGAATTCACCGCCGGCACGCCCGGCGCCGGCACCACGCGCGGCCGGGCCGCCGGCGGCACCGTGCCCGAGCTCGCCTTCCTGTTCACCGGCCAGGGCGCGCAATACGCCGGCATGGGCCGTGGGCTGTACGACTCCGAGCCGGCGTTCCGCGCCGCGCTCGATGCGTGCGAGGCCATCGCCGCGCCGCTGCTCGGCCGCAGCCTGCTCGACGTGATCTGGAACGACGCCGAACGGCTCGACGACACCGCGTTCACGCAGCCGGCGCTGTTCGCCGTCGAATACGCGCTGGCGCAGCTCTGGCAATCGTGGGGCGTGAAGCCGACCGCGGTGATGGGCCACAGCGTCGGCGAGTACGTCGCGGCCTGCGTGGCCGGCGTGTTCAGCCTCGCCGACGGCCTGAAGCTGATCGTCGAACGCGGCCGGCTGATGGGCGCGCTGCCGCGCAACGGTGCGATGGCCGCGGTGTTCAGCGACGAGGCCACCGTGCGCGCCGCGATCGCGCGCGATGCGGCGGTGCTGGCCGTCGCCGCGGCGAACGGCCCGCAGAACACCGTGATCTCGGGCCGCACCGACGCGGTCGACGCGGCGCTGGAGCGGCTGTCGGTCGCCGGCATCGAGTCGCAGCTGCTGAAGGTCTCGCATGCGTTCCACTCGCCGCTGATGGAGCCGATGCTCGATGCCTTCGAGGCGGTGGCGGCGCAGGTCTCGTTCCATCCGCCGCGGCTGGTGCTCGCGTCGAACGTCAGCGGCCGGCTGGCCGGCGACGAGGTCTGCCAGCCCGGCTACTGGCGTCGCCATGTGCGCGATGCGGTGCGCTTCGGCGAGTCGATCGCCGCGCTGCAGGCCGACGGGCTGCGCGTCTTCATCGAGGTCGGCCCCCAGCCGACGCTGCTGAACATGGCGCAGCGCGGCAGCGCGGTGCCCGACAGCGCGTGGATCCCGTCGCTGCGCAAGGGCCGCGACGATGCGCTGTCGATGCTCGACAGCCTCGGCCAGCTGTTCGTGCGCGGCGTGCGGCCGGACTGGGTCGCGGTGCAGCACGGGCCGCGGCCGCGCGCGACGCTGCCGACGTATCCGTTTCAGCGCGAACACTACTGGCAGCAGTTCGACGCCGCGGCGCAGCGCGGCGCGGCGGGCCCGGCCCTCGCCGAGACGCGAACCCGGCACGCACTGCTCGGCGGCGCACTGGCGAGCCCGCTGCCGATCTTCCAGGCCGCGATCGGCCTCGACACGCAACCGTGGCTGGCCGACCACCGCATCTTCGATTTCACGCTGTTCCCGGCCACCGGTTTCCTCGAGCTGATGCAGGCTGCCGCGCGCGAGGTCAGCGGCGGCGACGACGTGCGGCTGCAGGACCTGGCGATCCGCGAAGGCCTGGTGCTGCCGGAGCAGGGCGGCGTGACGCTGCAGGTCATCGTGACGCCGGCCGGCGCGGATGCCCGGACGGTGCAGGTCTTCAGCCGCGCTGCCGAGGACGCCGACTGGCGCCTGCATGCCAGCGCGACGCTGGTGCCCGGCCGCGGCGAGCCCCCGGTGGTCGCCGAGGCGTGGCGGCTGGCCGGTGCGGCGTCGCAACCGGTCGCGCCGTACTACGACAAGCTGGCCGCCCAGGGCGCGCACTACGGGCCGGCCTTCCGCGGCATCGGCGCGATCTCGCGCGACGGTGGGCAGGTGCTCGGCCGCGTGCAGCTGCCGGCCGGGCTGCCGACCGGCGGGCTGGTGCTGCACCCGGCACTGCTCGACGCCTGCCTGCAGCTGATCGGCCTCGGGCTGCCATGGGCCGACGACACGCTGGCCAGCGACGACATCTGCGTGCCGGTCGGCCTGGCCGGCTACCGCGTGTTCCGCGGCGGCGTCTCGCAGGCCTGGTGCCAGGTGCGCGTCGAGCCGGCCGGGCGCGACGCCGACGTGCTGCGCGCCGACCTGACGCTGCTCGACGACGACGACGACGGCGCGGTGCTGGCCGAACTGGCCGGGCTGGAGCTGCGCCGCATCACGCACGAGGCGCTGCAGCGGGTGGCCGGCATGCCGGCGGTGAGCACGGCGCCGGATTGGGCGTTCGAGACCGAGTGGCAGCCCGCGCCGACGGCCTCCGCACGCGCCGAGCCGGCCGGCCGCTGGCTGATCTTCGCCGACCGCACCGGCGTCGGCGCCGGCCTTGCCACGCGGCTGAAGGCCGAGGGCGCCGGCGTCGCGCTGCTGTACCGCGGCGACGGTTTTGCGGCCTTGCCCGAAGGCTGGCAGGTCGATGCGGCCGACAGCGCGCAGATCCGCCGCGCGATCGACGAGGCCGCGCAGGCCGACCCCCGCCCGTTGCAGGGCGTGGTCGTGCTATGGGCGCTGGTGCCGCCGGTCGCGCACGCGCTGGAGGCGATCGAGACCGCGCAGGCGCTGCTGCTCGGCAACCTGCTGCACGCGGCGCAAGCGCTCGGCGATTCGACCGCACGGCGCTGGCTGGTCACGCGCGGCGCGCAGCCGGTGCAGGGTTCGGTGCCGGACCTGGTGCAGGCGACGGTGTGGGGGCTGGGCGGCGTCATCGCGTCCGAGGCCCCGCTCGCGCGCTGCGTGCGCATCGACCTCGACCCGGTGGTGCGCACCGACGAGGCCGAGCTGCTGTTCGCGAGCGTGTGGCAGGCCGACGACGAAGACCGCATCGCAGTGCGCGACGGCACGCGCCTCGCGGCCCGCCTGGTGCCCGGCGTGTTCGTCCCCGACGACCGGCCGCTGCGCCTCGAGATCACCGAGCGCGGCTCGCTCGACAAGCTGGCGCTGCAGCCGGTGCCGCGCGAAGCCCCGGGCGCCGGCCAGGTCGAGATCCGCGTGGTCGCGACCGGGCTGAACTTCCGCGACGTGCTGAACGCGCTCGGCATGTACCCCGGCGACCCGGGGCCGCTCGGCAACGAATGCGCCGGCGTGATCACCGGCATCGGTCCCGGCGTCGATGACCTGCAGGTCGGCGACGAGGTGATCGCGATGGTCGACCGCAGCTTCGCGACCTGGGTGCTCGCGCCGGCGTCGCTGACGGTGCGCAAGCCGCCGCAGATGAGCTTCGCCGAGGCGGCGACGATTCCGGTCACCTTCCTGACCGCCGAGTACGCGCTGAAGCACCTGGCCGGCATGAAGAAGGGCGACCGCGTGCTGCTGCATGCGGTGACCGGCGGCGTCGGCATGGCGGCCGCGCAGCTCGCGAAGCGGGCCGGCGCCGAGGTCTTCGGCACCGCCGGCACGCCCGCCAAGCGCGCGCTCGCGCAGCGGCTCGGCGTGCAGCATGTGGCCGATTCACGCTCGCTGGGCTTCGTCGCCGACGTCGACCGCGACACCGGGGGCGAAGGCGTCGACATCGTGCTGAACTCGCTGGCCGGCGATTTCATCCCGGCGAGCCTCGGGCTGCTGAAACCGGGGGGGCATTTCGTCGAGATCGGCAAGACCGGCATCTGGGACGCGGAGCGCGTCGCCGACGAATTCCCGGGCCGCCACTACCACCCGCTGTACCTCGGCGAGATCGCCGCGGCGCGGCCGCAGTTCGTGCGCGAGATGCTGCAGGAGCTGCTGGCCGATTTCGCGACCGGCGTGCTGCAGCCGCTGCCGCAGAAGCTCTACCCGATCGAGCGCGCCGAAGACGCCTTCCGCTTCATGGGCCAGGGCCACCACGTCGGCAAGGTCGTGATCACGCAGCACCGCACGCCGCCGGTGCGCCCGGATGCGAGCTACCTGGTCAGCGGCGGGCTGAGCGGCCTCGGCCTCGTCAGCGCGCAGTGGCTGGCGGCCGAGGGGGCGCGCCACCTGGTGCTGGTCGGCCGGCGTGCGCCGTCGCCCGAGACGCAGGCGGCGATCGACGCGCTGCAGGCCGACGGCGTGCAGGTGCTGGTCGCGCAGGCCGACGTGGCCGACACCGGGCAGATGACCCGCCTGGTCACGCAGATCGCGGCGCAGATGCCGCGGCTGCGCGGCGTGATCCACGCGGCCGGGCTGGTCGACGACGGCCTGCTGGCCGAGCTGGACATGCGGCGCTTCGCCCGGGTGATGGCGCCGAAGGTGCGCGGCACCTGGAACCTGCATGAGCTCACCGCGAACCTCGCGCTCGATTTCTTCATCGGCTTCTCGTCGGGCGCCGCGCTGCTCGGCTCGCCGGGGCAGGGCAACTATGCGGCGGCGAATTCGTTCGTCGACGCGCTGGCCCACCTGCGCCGCTCGCGCGGCCAGCATGCGCTGAGCATCGACTGGGGCAGCTGGTCGCAGGTCGGCATGGCGGCCGGCATCGGCGAGCAGCACCGCCGGCGCTGGGCCGCGATGGGGCTGGCGATGATCGCGCCGCACGAAGGGGTCGCGATGATGAAGCAGATGCTCGCATCGGCCCGCGCGCCGCAGATGGCTGCGATGCCGCTGGTGCGCGCGCGGCTGCCGCGCAACCTCGGGCCGTTCTTCAGCAGGCTGGTGCAGGACGCGCCGGTGCGGGCCGCGGCGCCGGCCGGTGGCGCGGCGCAGGTCGACATCCTGGCGCAGCTGGCGCAGGCGCCGGTGGACGACCGGCTCGCGCTGCTGGTCGGTTTCCTGTCGGAGCAGATCGTGCGCGTGCTGGCGCTGCCGGCCTCGCACCCGGTGGATCCGCAGCGCTCGCTGATGGAGATGGGCATGGATTCGCTGATGGCGATGGAGCTGCGCAACCGCATCCAGACCGCGCTGAAGGCCAAGGTCGCGGTGGCGGCGCTGCTGAAGGGACCGAGCATTGCGACGCTGGCGGCGTCGGTGCTGGCGGATCTGCCGCTGGCCGTGTCCGATGCGGCACCGCAGGCTGTGTTCGAGGAGGGCTCGCTGTGAGTGATCCCGTAGCCCGGATGCCAATCCGGGGTCCCCGGTCACGCCGACCCGGATTGGCATCCGGGCTACTGTTCGCGTTCGCGTTCTCGGCAGTCTGGGCCGTGCTGGAGTTGATCGCGAGCCGCCTGCAGGGCGGCTACGACGTGCTGCAGATCGAAGGCTGCCGCTTCGCGTTGCAGCTCGCGCTGATGGGCGCGGTGTGGGGCTGGCGAAGCGGGACGCCGCTGTGGCGCACCGGCCGTCCGCTGGCACAGCTGGTGCGAGCGTTGCTGATGCTCGCGATCCCGCTGTCGTTCGGCGTCGCGGTGCTGCAGGGCGCGTCGCCGCACCTCGCGATGACCGGGCTGTGGGTCGCGCCGGTGTTCGCGCTGCTGCTGGCGCGCGGCTGGCTGCTGTCGAAGGCGCCGCTGCTGCTGTGGGTCGCCGCGGCCGCCGGGCTGTGCGCGACGGTCGCGATGCTGGAGCCGGCGCGGCCGCCGACGCTGCAGGCCTCGGTCGTGCCCTTGCTGATGGGGCTGGCCTTCGCCGGCTACCTCGCGTTGACGCGTTCGCTGCGCCACGAGCCGGCGATGACCAACCTGTTCTGGGTCGGCCTCGGCGGGCTGGTCGGCGTGCTGCCCTTCCTGCCCGGCGTGTGGGTGACGCCCACGCTGCACGACGCGCTGGTGTTCGCCGCGCTCGGCGTCGTCGGCTTTGCCGCGCTGTGGCTGCTGGAGCAGGCGCTGCGCCGCGCGCCGCTGCCGTGGATCGCGCCGGCGCTGTATGTGCACGTGGCCTGCCTGACGGGGGTGTCGCTGGCGGTGCGCGGGCACCTGCCGTCGCTGCGCATCGCGCTCGGGCTGTTGATGGTCGGGGGCATCGCGCTCGCGCTGTGGCGCGCCGCGATCGCGCGCGACCTGCCGGCACCGCGCGCGCCGATCGGCGCGCCGATGCGGCTGGAACCGGCGACCGGCCCGGTGCCGCTGGACGACGAGACGAGGCCGTGACGATGGACGTCGCGCCGCTGCACCCCGTGGCCTCGCTCGCGCAGCGTGCGCCGGGCCGCAGCGCGATGCTGCTGCTGGCGCTGTTCGCGCTCGCCTGGGCGGTCGTCGAAGGCGTGTTCGGCGCGCGGCTGCAGTTGCACTATTCGCTGATGCAGGTGGTGTGGTGCCGCTATGCGGTGCACCTGGCCTGCCTGGGGCTGCTCGTCGGCTGGCGTGCGCCGTCGCGGCTGTGGCGCACGCGGCGCCTCGGTTTCCAGCTGTCGCGCTCGCTGCTGATGCTGGTGATGCCGGCCAGCTTCGCGTTGTCGCTCGCAGCCGGCGACCGGCCCGGCACGGTGTGGGCGCTGTTCTGGGTGGCGCCGCTGATGGTCCTGGGCTTTGCGCGGCTGGCACTGGGCGAGCGCGTGCCGCGCTGGGTGTGGGCGGTGGCGGCGATCGGCAGCGGCGTGGCCGCGGTGATGGCCGAGCCGGCGCTGCCGCGGTCGCTGGCCGGTGCGGTGCTGCCGCTCGTGATGGCGCTGTCGTTCAGCATCTACGTCGTGATGACGCGCGCGCTGCGCGACGAGCCGGTGCAGGCCAACCTGTTCTTCACCGCGCTCGGCGTGTTCGCGCTGCTGACGCCGCTGATGCCCTTCGTCTGGGTGATGCCCAACCTGCACGACGCGGCGCTGCTCGCCGGCATCGGCACCGTCGGGCTGCTGGCGCTGTGGGCGCTCGACCGGGCCTGCGAACGCGCGCCGGTCGCGCAGGTGGCGCCGACGCTGCATGTGCACCTGCTGTGCATGGCGTTGGTGGAATGGGGCGCCGCCGGCGAGGCGTTCACGCACCGCGACCTGCTCGGCGCGGTGTGGATCGCGCTCGCGCTGCTGGCGCTGTGGTTGTGGCAATCCGCACTGGAAAGGACCCCTGCGACGTGACTCAAGTGACTCCGGTGACCGACCTGTTGTCCGCGCTGGCCGCGCAAGGCGTGCTGCTGTGGTTCGAGGGCAGCCGGCTGCGCTTCCGGGCGCCGCAGGGCGCGCTGTCGGCCGAGCAGCGCGCGCAGATCGGCGCGCGCCGCGACGAGGTGCTGGCCGCGCTGCGCGCGCAGGCGGCGCAGCAGCAGCGCATCGCGCCGCTGTCGCACCCGCAGCAGGCGCTGTGGTTCGTGCACCAGGAGCAACCCGACAGCGCGGCCTACAACGTGCTGTTCGCGCTGCGCGTGTTGTCGCCGGTGGACGAGGCCGCGCTGCGCCAGGCGCTGCAGGCCTTGGTCGACCGGCATGCGGTGCTGCGCACCACCTGCGACGTGATCGACGGCCTGCCGCGCCAGCGCATCGCCGGTGCCGGTACCGCGGTGCTGGAGGTGCACGACGCGGCCGGCGTCAACGACGCCGCGCTGCGCCAGCGCATCGACGCCGACGCCCGCCGCCCGTTCGACCTGGCGCGCGGCCCGGTGATGCGCAGCGCGCTGTACCGCCGCGCGGCCGACGACCAGGTGCTGCTGCTCGCGATGCACCACATCGCGATCGACGGCTGGTCGCTGCTGATGCTGCTGGAAGAGTTTCGCGCGCTGCTCGTCGAAGCCGGCGGCGGCGCGCCGGCCGGGCTGCCGCGCGTCGAGCTGCAGTACGCCGACTACACCGACTGGCAGGCCGCGATGCTGGCCGGCCCGCAGGGCGAGCAGCTCGCCGCGTACTGGACGCGCCAGCTCGCCGCGCCGCGCGCCGAGGTCGAATTGCCGCCCGACCGGCCGCGCCCGCCGCGCCGCAGCGGGCAGGGCGCGAGCTTCGATTTCCATGTCGACGCAGCGACCACCGCGCGCCTGAACCAGCTGGCACGCGACGAGGGCATGACGCTGTACGTGCTGCTGCTGGCCGCGTTCAAGGCGCTGCTGTTCCGCCACACCGGCTGCGAGGACGTGATCGTCGGCACGCCGACCTTCGGCCGCACGCAGCCCGAATTCGCGAGCGTGATCGGCGACTTCGTGAACCCGGTGGCGCTGCGCTCGCGCGTGCATGCCGGGCTGCCGTTCCGCGAGCTGATGCAGCAGGTGCGCGGCACGCTGCTGGAAGCGCTGGACGCGCAGGAGTACCCGCTGTCGCTGCTGGTCGAGCGCCTGCAGCCGGTGCGCGATGCGAGCCGCTCGCCGCTGTTCGAGACGATGTTCGTGCTGCAGCGCTTCGAGCAGTTCCGCGAGCTCAACGACCTGCTGGTCGCCGGTGCGAGCGACGTGCCGGTCGACTTCGCCGGCTGGCGCGTCGTGCCGTATGCGATCGCGCAGCAGGAAGGCCAGTTCGACCTCGGGCTCGGCCTGATCGACCGCAGCGATGCGCTGTCGGGCGCGTTCAAGTACAACCCCGTGCTGTTCGACCGCGCGACGATCGCGCGGCTGTGGGCGCACTACCGCGTGCTGCTCGACGGCATCGTTGCCGACCCGGCGATGCCGATCGGCCGGCTGCCGCTGCTCGACGCCGCCGAGCGTGCGGCGGTGCTGCCGCCGGTGGCCATGGTGGCCGCCGACGTGCGGCCCATCCACCATCGCTTCGAGGCCCATGCCGCCCGCAGCCCGGACGCGACCGCGCTGCGCTGCGACGGCATCTCGATGTCGTACGGCGAGCTGAACCGCCGCGCGAACCAGGTGGCGCACCGGCTGCAGGCGCTGGGCGTCGCAGCGGGCACGCGCGTCGGGCTGTGCGCCGAGCGCTCGATCGCGCTGGTGGTCGGCCTGCTCGGCATCGTGAAGGCCGGCGGCGCCTACCTGCCGATCGACCTGTCGTACCCGGCCGAGCGGGTCGCCTTCATGCTCGGCGATGCACAGGCGCCGGTGATGCTGACGCAGACGGCGCTGCTCGCGCAACTGCCGCGGCACGCCGGCACGACGCTGTGCCTCGACGACCCGACGCTCGCCGACGCGCCGGCCGGCAACCCGGCGAGCGCGGTCGGCGCCGACGACCTGGTCTACGTGATCTACACCTCCGGCTCCACCGGCCAGCCGAAGGGCACGCTGCTGACGCACCGCGCGGTCGACCGGCTGTTCAGCGCGACCGCCGGCTGGTTCCACTTCGGCCCGCAGGACGTGTGGACGCTGTTCCACTCGGTCGCGTTCGACTTCTCGGTCTGGGAGCTGTGGGGCGCGCTGGCGCACGGCGGTTGCCTGGTGGTCGTGCCGCAGGCGGTGAGCCGCTCGCCGGAGGCCTTCCTGCAGCTGCTGCACGACGAGCGCGTCACGGTGCTGAACCAGACGCCGTCGGCGTTCCGCCAGCTGGTGCAGGCCGACGTGGACAGCGGCGCGCCGCGGCAGACCGCGCTGCGCGAGGTGGTGTTCGGCGGCGAGGCACTGGAGCTGCAGGCACTGCGGCCGTGGTTCGAGCGCCATGGCGACGCGCAGCCGCGGCTCGTCAACATGTACGGCATCACCGAGACCTGCGTGCATGTGACGTACCGGCCGATCGCGCGGGCCGATGTCGACGCGCGCGCCGGCAGCGTGATCGGCGTGCCGATTCCCGACCTGCGCGTGCGGCTGCTCGATGCGCTGCTGCAGCCGGTGCCGGTCGGCGTGACCGGCGAGATGTATGTGGGCGGGCCGGGCCTGGCGCTCGGCTACCTGAACCGGCCCGAGCTGACGGCGGCGCGCTTCGTCGACGACCCGTTCCACCCCGGCGAGCGGCTGTACCGCAGCGGCGACCTGGCGCGCTGGCGGGTGCGTGCCGGCGATGGCGCGCTGGAGCTGGAGTACCTCGGCCGCATCGACCACCAGGTGAAGATCCGCGGCTTCCGCATCGAGCTCGGCGAGATCGAGGCGCTGCTCGCGCAGCAGCCCGGCGTGCGCGAGAGCGCGGTGCTGGCACGCGAGGACGTGCCGGGCGACCAGCGGCTCGTCGCGTATGTCGCCGGCACCGCCGAGGTCGACGCGCTGAAGCAGGCGCTGCGCGAACGGCTGCCCGACTACATGGTGCCGGCCGCGTTCGTCGCGCTGCCGACGCTGCCGCTGACCGGCAACGGCAAGGTCGACCGCCAGGCGCTGCCGGCGCCGGCAGGACTGGCGGCGGCGGCCATTCGGCGCATCGAGCCGCCGCGGGGCGATGTCGAACCGGGCCTCGCGGCGATCTGGCGCGACGTGCTCGGGCTGGGCGATGCCGAGATCGGCCGCCACGACAACTTCTTCGAACTGGGCGGGCACTCGCTGCTCGCGACGCAGGTGACGGCGCGCATCCGGCAGGCCTTCGACCGCGGCTTCGTGCTGCGCACGGTGTTCGAGCGGCCGGTGCTGCACGAGCTGGCGCAGGCGATCGAGGCCGGCCGCGCGCCGGCGGCGGCGAGCGTGGCGATCCTGCGGCTGGCCGACGACGGCCCGACGCCGCTGTCGTTCGCGCAGGAGCGCATGTGGCTGCTGCACGAGCTGGCGCCGGAGAGCTCGGCCTACAACATGCCGGTCGCGCTGCGGCTGCACGGCGTGCTCGACCGCGCCGCGCTGGAGCGGGCGCTCGATGCGCTGGTGCAGCGCCACGAGACGCTGCGCACGACGTTCGCGATGGTCGACGGCCGGCCGATGCAGACGGTGCAGCCTCACCAGCCGGTCGCGCTGCCCTTCCACGACCTGCGCGCGCAGGGCCGGCAGGCCGAGGAGGCGGCGATTGCGCTGGCCACCGACACCGCGCGCGCCTACTTCGACCTGGTCCACGGCCCGGTCTTCCGCACGCTGCTGGCCCAGGTCGCCGACGACGAGCACCTGCTGCTGCTCGCGATGCACCACATCGCCGGCGACCAGTGGTCATACGGCGTGCTGGGCCGCGAGCTGGCCGAGGCCTATGCGGCGTTCCGCCGCGGCGCGGCACCGGCCTGGCCGCCGCTGGCGGTGCAGTACCGCGACGTCGCGGTGTGGCAGCGCGAGCGCTTCCAGGGCGAGGTGCTGGAGGCGCAGCTCGGCTACTGGCGGCGGCAGCTCGACGGCGTCGCGCCGCTGCTGCTGCCGACCGACCACACGCGCCCGACCATCCTGTCGGACCGCGCCGCCTGGCATGCCGACGTGCTGCCGCCGGCGCTGATCGCGTCGCTCGAGGCCTTCAGCCGCGCGCACGGCTGCACGCTGTTCATGACCTTGTTCGCCGCCTACGTGACGCTGCTGCACCGCTACAGCGGGCAGGCCGACATCGCGGTGGCGGTGCCGATCGCCAACCGCGAGCAGCGCGAGGTCGAGGGACTGGTCGGCGGTTTCATCAACACGCTGGTGATGCGCAGCACCTGCCGCGACGACCTGCCGTTCTCCGAGCTGCTGGCGAACGTGCGCACGACCGCGCTGGAGGCCTATGCGCACCAGGAGCTGCCGTTCGCGAAGCTGGTCGAAGAGCTGCGGCCGCTGCGCGGCCCGGCGCTGCCGCCGCTCGCGCAGGTGCTGTTCACGCTGCAGAACGCGCCGATGAGCAGCATCGAGTTCCCGGGGCTGCAGTGGGAGCCGGTCGCGATCGACCGCGCCGCGGCGCCGTTCGAGCTGGGGCTGTACATCGAGGCGGCCGTCAGCGGCAGCGTGCTGTTCGAATACTCAACCGAGCTGTACGACGAGCCGACGATCCGGCGCATGGCGGGGCACTACCGGGCCTTGCTCGAATCGCTGGTGCTGGCACCGGCCACGCCGCTCGCGACGCTGCCGATGCTGACGGCCGACGAGCAGCGCTGGCTGCTCGTCGAGATGAACGGCACCGCGGCCGCGCATGCCAACGACGTCTACCCGCGCCTGTTCGAGGCGCAGGTCGTGCGCAGCCCGACGGCCGAGGCGGTGCGCCATGAAGGCGCGTCGCTCACCTATGCGGCGCTGAACGCGCGCGCGAACCGCGTGGCCAACCGGCTGCGCGCGATGGGCGTGGGCCCGGGCCAGCTGGTCGGCGTGTGCCTGCAGCGCTCGCTCGCGCTGGTGGTGGCCTTGCTCGGCGTGCAGAAGGCCGGTGGCGCGTACCTGCCGCTGGACCCGGGCTTCCCGGCCGAGCGGCTCGCCTACATGCTGGAGGACAGCGGCGCGACGGTGCTGGTGGCCGGCGGCGATGCGGCCGACGGCATCGCGCTGCCACCGGGGGTGCAGCTGTTGGACGTGCTGGCCGATGCGGTCGCGCTGGGCGCCGGCAGCGAGGACAACCTCGCGAGCGCGCCCGCGCCCGACGACCCGGCCTACGTGATCTACACCTCCGGCTCGACCGGCCGGCCGAAGGGCGTGGTGGTGCCGCACGGCGCGCTCGCGAACTTCCTGCATTCGATGCGCCGCGAGCCGGGGCTGCAGGCCGCCGATGTGCTGGCCGCGGTGACCACGGTGTCGTTCGACATCGCCGGGCTGGAGCTGTACCTGCCGTGGCTGGTGGGCGCGCGGGTCGAGCTGCTGCCGCGCGAGACGGCGGCCGATGGTGTCGCGCTGGCGGCGGCGCTGGCGGCCAGCGGCACGACGGTGCTGCAGGCGACGCCGGCCACCTGGCGGCTGCTGCTCGAAGCCGGCTGGACCGGTGGCCCGGGCTTTCGCGCGCTGTGCGGCGGCGAGGGGTTGCCGCGCGAGCTGGCCGATGCGCTGCTGGCCCGCGTCGGCGAACTGTGGAACCTGTACGGGCCGACCGAGACGACGATCTGGTCGACCGCCGAACGCGTCACCGGCGGCGGCGCACCGATCACCATCGGCCGGCCGATCGACAACACGCAGGTGCATGTGCTGAGCCGGGCCGGCGAGCTGCAGCCGGCCGGCATTCCGGGCGAGCTGTGGATCGGTGGTGCGGGCGTGGCGACCGGCTACCACCGGCGGCCGGAGCTGACGGCGGATCGCTTCGTCGCCGACCGGTTCTCCACGCAGCCCGGCGCGCGCCTCTACCGCACCGGCGACCTCGGCCGCTGGACCGCGCAGGGGCGGCTGGAGCACCTGGGGCGCATCGACCACCAGGTGAAGATCCGCGGCTTCCGCATCGAGTTGGGCGAGATCGAATCGGTGCTCGCGGGTCATGAGTCGGTGCGGCAATCGGTGGTGATCGCGCGCGAGGCCGGGCCGGGCGACCTGCGGCTGGTGGCCTACGTCGTCTACCAGCCCGGCGAGGACCTGACCGTCAGCGAGGTGCGGCGCCATTTGCGGCGCGAGCTGCCGGACTACATGGTGCCGTCGCTGGTGGTCGCGCTCGATGCGATCCCGCTGACGCCGAACGGCAAGGTCGACCGGGCGGCGCTGCCGGACCCGTTCCGCAACGCCGCGCCGGTGGCGGCGTATGAACCGCCGGCCCCGGGCCTGGAGCGGCTGCTGGCCGATGTGTGGCAGCAGACGCTGCAGATCGAGCGGGTGGGCGCCGAGGACAACTTCTTCGAACTGGGCGGGCATTCGCTGCTGTCGCTGCGGGTCGCGCTGGCGGTGGAGCAGCGCACCGGCTGGCGCATGGATCCACGCGTGCTCTTCTTCCAGAACCTTCGCCAGATCGCGGCAGCGGGCGCCGCGCATGTTTCAGATCACCTGCCCAGCACATGAATCCTTTCTTCTTCGGCACCCGGCAACGGCGGCTGTTCGGTGTCTACAGCCCGGCGCGGGCGTCGGCGGCCGGCAGCGGCAGCAAGGCCGTGCTGCTGTGCCCGCCGTGGGGCCAGGAATATTTGCGTGCCCACCGCGCGATGAAGCAGCTCGCGACGCTGCTGAACCAGGCCGGCGTGCATGTGCTGCGCTTCGACTTTTTCGGCACCGGCGATTCGGCCGGCGAGATGCTGGACGCGAGCCTGGCCGGTTGGCAGGCCGACATCGAGACGGCGATCGACGAGCTGAAGGACACGACCGATGCGGCGCGCGTCGGGCTGGTGGGGCTGCGGCTGGGCGGCAGCTTGGCCGCGGGCGTCGCGGCGCGCCGGCGCAAGGACGTCGACAGCCTGGTGCTGTGGGACCCGGTGGTGTTGGGCGAGGGCTACCTGAAGGAACTGCTGGCCGATGCGCCGGCGCGCCCCCCGGCGCACGGCGGCGGGCACGAGGTGATGGGCTTCGCGCTGGGCGGGGCGATGGCGGCGGAGCTGCGAGGCCTGGTGCTGCCGCATGCGGAGTTGCCGGCACGCACGCTGGTGGTTCGGTCGGTGCCGGGCGAGGTCATCGGTGCCGTGCCCGTCGAGCAGGTCGAGGGCCAGCCCGCCTGGCTGGAGGATCACCATTCGGGGGCCGGCGCGGTGCCGGTGAAGGTGTTGCAGCGCATTGCGCAGTGGTGGAGCTGATGGGAACACCGATGGTGAACGTGACGGAACAGGTGCTGCTGATGGGGCCGCGCAAGGCGCTGGTGGGCATCGTGACGCCGGCGGTGGACGGCACGGCTGCAACGCCGGACCGGCCCGCGGTGGTGGTGCTGAACTCGGGAATCATCCACCGCGTCGGTGCGAACCGGATGACGGTGCAGTTGTGCCGGCGCTTGTCGCAACAGGGGATCGATGCGGTGCGCTTCGACCTCTCCGGCATCGGCGACAGCGAGCCGCGCGACGACGGGCTCGGGCTGCTGGACGCGAGCCTGGCCGACATCAAGGAGGCGCTGGACACGCTGGAATCAGCGCGGGGTTTCAGGCGCTTCGTGCTGGTCGGGCTGTGCTCGGGCGCGGACCACGCGGTGGTCTATGCAGGCCGCGATGCGCGCGTGACGGGCCTGGTGCTGCTGGACCCGTCGATCCCGCACACGCCGCGCTACTACCTGAACCACTATGCGCGGCGCGCGACGCGGCTGAGCAGCTGGATGAACATCGCGCGGGGCAAGCACCCGCTGTGGCAGGCGCTGGGGCAGCGCATGGGGGGGGCGGGGCCTGCGGACGGGCCTGACGAAGGCCCGCGGGCCGACGTGAACTCGCCCGAGGCCAAGGCCTTCCTGTCGAACGCCTACGCGGCGGCGCACCGCTCCGGCAACCGCTTCCTGGCGGTGCTGACGGGCGAGCGCGAAGACAGCCACAACTACCGCGAGCAGCTGATCGACGCGTTCCCCGAGGTGCCGTTCGGCGACCGGCTGCAACTGGAGTACCACGACGACACGGATCACACCTTCACCGCGGAGGTGAACCGGGAGCGGGTGATCGGGGGGATCGTGGGGTGGGTGGCGGCGGGGGCCTGAGGTGTACGAAGGTACGCGACAGCATCCATAGCTTCCTTTCTCTGCCGCGGGGCGAACCTCAGTGCCATTTCGGTTACTGATGTCGGCCGACTCCCAAGGCGACGCACCACGAGTGAGTCTCAGCAGAGCGGCGTTGTCTCACCTCTACACACCGGAGTCGAAATGCACGCAGCAGCATCGAGTATCAAGTCAGCAGTCACGAAATGGGCCCGGCCGAAGTTGGTCGAATGGCAAGCCGATTTCAAGCGGACGAAGTACGCAGCCAACATTCATGTCGTCAAGCTGTTCTCGGAATCACGAGCAAAAGTCATCGCGACGAAGGCCAACGAGCATGCGGTGAAGTCGTATCGCAAGGCGAAGAACATCACCCCCGCGTCGGTTCCTGCCCACGAGGCTCCGAAATTCTCCCAAGACACAGCATCGACAAGCGCCCCGACGAAGTCCTCGCAGAGCAATCGGACCCAGGCTCTCGAGAATTGCACTGACTTCATCGAAGCCGAGAAGAAAGCGATGGGTCGGCGTGACGATGTGGTCGCGGAAAAGGGAGTCGTCCACGTGATCTCCAAGAGCATCGACCGCATCTCCGCGCAGATTGGGAAAAGCGGATCGACGATGTCTCAGGAAGACCAAGCGACGCTCGATGCGTCGTTGGCGAACGCGCTGAGCACCTTTGATTCGGATGCGCACGACGCTCTTCGCGAATCGTCACCGGGCAAGTACGACCAAGCGCTGAAGGCCCTTCACTACGCCGTGACCTTGGCGTCGATGCAAAGGGATTGACTCGCAGCCCGAACTTGCTGAGTGCGCCGTCGCGGAACCTCGCCGCGCTGGCGGCCTTGGCAAGTCTCAGGCTGACGGCAGAGCGCGTTCGGCATCTTGCGCGTCGGGCCATTGCCATGCGCTTCGGTATCGAATTCGATACGCGATGATCGATCGAGGCGCTCGGCGAACTCAGAACTCCAGGTTGTCGATCAACCGTGTCTGCCCCAGCCGGGCCGCGCCCAGCACGACCAGCGCGCCCGCCTTGTCGCCGCTCCCGGGCGGCAGCAGGTCGGCACGCCGCCGCACCGTCAGGTAGTCCGGCTGCCAGCCGCGCGCGGCGAGTGCCGACATCGCGGCCAGCTCAAGTTGCGCGAGCGGCTGGCCGCCTGTCGCAAAACCTTCCGCCAACGCCCGCAAACTGCGTGACAAGGCCACCGCCTCTTCCCGCTCCGCCGCACCCAGGTACCCATTGCGCGACGACAGCGCGAGCCCGTCGTCCGCCCGGCTCGTCTCGCCCGCCTCGATCGTGATCGGCAACGCGAACTGCCGCGTCATCTGCCGGATCACCATCAGCTGCTGGTAGTCCTTCTTGCCGAACACCGCGACGCGCGGCTGCACGCAGGCGAACAGCTTCATCACGACCGTGCACACGCCGGTGAAGAAGCCCGGCCGGAAGTGGCCTTCGAGGATGTCGGCCAGTGCCGCATCGGGCACCACCTTGAAGCTCTGCGGCTGCGGGTACAGCTCGCGCTCGTCGGGTGCGAAGACGATGTCGCAGCCGGCGCCCTGCAGCAGTTCGCTGTCGCGTGTCAGCGTGCGCGGGTAGCGGTCGAAGTCTTCATGCGGCGCGAACTGCAGCCGGTTCACGAAGATGCTCGCCACCACCGGCAGCCCGTGCCGCTTCGCATGCCGCACCAGCGCCAGGTGGCCCTCGTGCAGGTTGCCCATCGTGGGCACGAAGGCGCACGCGCCGGGCGTGCCGAGGGCCGCGCGCAGGTCGGCGATCGTGTGGACTGTCTTCATCGCTTGAGCAACCTGAAAGCGTCAATAACCGTGGAGCGTGTCGTCGGGGAAGCGGCGGGCCTTCACGTCGGCCACATAGCGCGTGATCGCGTCGCCGATGGCCGCGCTGCCGTCCATGAAGTTGCGCACGAAGCGCGGCAGCTTGCCCTGCGTGATGCCGAGCATGTCGTGCAGCACCAGCACCTGGCCCGAGCAGGCCACGCCGGCACCGATGCCGATCACCGGGATGTCGAGTGCATCGGTGATCTGCTTCGCCACCGCCGCCGGCATCAGCTCCAGCACCAGCATCGCGGCACCGGCATCGGCCAGCTCGCGCGCATGGCGCAGCAGCGTGGCCGCGGCGTCGTCGTTGCGGCCCTGGATGCGGTAGCCGCCCAGCGCATGCACCGATTGCGGCGTCAGCCCCAGGTGGGCACACACCGGGATGCCGCGCTCCACCAGGAAGCGCACCGTCTCGGTCGTCCAGCCGCCGCCTTCGAGCTTCACCATCTGCGCGCCGGCCTGCATCAGCACCGTCGCGCTGGCCAGCGCCTGCGCCGGCCCCTGCTGGTAGCTGCCGAACGGCAGGTCGCCGATCAGCCACGCACCGCGGTTGCCGCGCGCGACGCAGCGCGTGTGGTACGCCATCTCGTCCAGCGTGACCGGCAGCGTGCTCGGCTGGCCCTGCAGCACCATGCCGAGCGAATCGCCGACCAGCAGGCAGTCGACGCCGGCGGCATCGAGCAGCCGCGCAAAGCTGGTGTCGTAGCACGTCAGCATCGCGATCGGCTCGCGCGCGGCGTGCATCTCGCGCAACCGGTGCAGCGTCATCGCCTTGCGGCCGGGCGCGGCGTCGAGGACCGGGTGGCTGCTCATGCCGGCCGCATCCCCAGCTTGTCGAGCAGCGCGCGGTCGGCCTGCACGTCGGGGTTGCCGGTGGTCAGCAGCTTGTCGCCGTAGAAGATCGAATTGGCGCCGGCCGTGAAGCACAGCGCCTGCACCGCCTCGCCGAGCGCCTGGCGCCCGGCCGACAGCCGCACGCGGGCCTTCGGCATCGTGATGCGCGCCACCGCGATCGTGCGCACGAACTCCAGCGGGTCGAGCTGCGCCGTGCCGTGCAGCGGCGTGCCTTCGACCTGCACCAGGTTGTTGATCGGCACCGATTCCGGGTACGGGTCGAGGTTGGCCAGCGCGCCGATCAGGCCGGCGCGCTGCGCCCGCGTCTCGCCCATGCCGACGATGCCGCCGGCGCACACCTTGACGCCGGCGCCGCGCACGCGCTGCAGCGTGTCGAGGCGGTCCTGGTACTGGCGGGTGCGCACGATGTCGCCGTAGAACTCCGGCGCGGTGTCGAGGTTGTGGTTGTAGTAGTCGAGGCCGGCGTTCTGCAGCTGCTCGGCATGGCCGTCTTCCAGCATGCCGAGCGTCGCGCAGGTCTCGAGGCCCAGCGACTTCACCGCGGCGACCAGCTCGGCCACCTTCTCGATGTCGCGGTCTTTCGGGCCGCGCCACGCGGCACCCATGCAGAAGCGCGACGCACCGGCTTCCTGCGCACGGCGCGCGGCGTCGAGCACCGCTTCGGTCTCCATCAGCTTGCCGGCTTCGACGCCGGTGTCGTAGCGCGCGGCCTGCGGGCAGTAGCTGCAGTCTTCGGGACAGCCGCCGGTCTTGATCGACAGCAGCGTCGACAGCTGCACCTCGGCCGGGTCGAAGTGTTCGCGGTGCACGGTCTGCGCGCGGAACATCAGCTCGGTGAACGGCAGCTCGAACAAGGCCTCGATGTCGGCCACCTGCCAGCGGTCGGTCGGCGCGGCCTGGGGGGCGGCGCGGGTCACGAGGTGGACGGGGGCTTCGTGGATCGTCATGCGCGGGGTCGGGCAGTGAAGGTGGCGCAGTCTAAACGCCCCGCAGCCCCAAATTGGTCAGGCCAATTCGGGGCGGCACCTCAGGCGGGTTGGTACGCCAGCCGCACGTAGATCGGCGCAAACGCTTCCGCCTGCGTGATCTCCAGCAAGCGCTCGCGCGCCAGCTCCAGCATCGCGATGAAGGTCACCACCAGCACCTGCGGGCCGCGGGTCAGGTCGAACAGCTCCTCGAACATCGCGAAACGCCGGCCCTGCAGCCCGCGCAGCACGATGCTCATGTGCTCGCGCACGCTCAGTTCCTCTCGGGTGATCGTGTGGTGCTGGTTCAGCTTCGCGCGCTTCAGGATGTCGGCCCAGGCGGCGCGCAGCTCGTCGATCTCGACGTCCGGGAAACGCGGCGTCAGCGACTGCTCGATGGTCACCTGCGCGCGCAGGAAGTCGCGGCCCAGCACCGGCAGCCGGTCGAGCCCGGCCGCGGCCAGCTTGATCTGCTCGTACTCCAGCAGCCGGCGCACCAGCTCGGCACGCGGGTCCTCGGGCTCCTGGCCCTCGGCGGCCTTCTTCGGCGGCAGCAGCATGCGCGACTTGATCTCGATCAGCATCGCCGCCATCAGCAGGTATTCGCTGGCGAGCTCGAGGTTGGTCTTGCGGATCTGTTCGACATACGCCAGGTACTGGCGCGTCACGCTGGCCAGCGGGATGTCGAGGATGTTGAAGTTCTGCTTGCGGATCAGGTAGAGCAGCAAGTCGAGCGGGCCTTCAAAGGCCTCGAGGAAGACCTCCAGCGCATCCGGCGGGATGTACAGGTCGGTCGGCATCGTGAACAGCGGCTCGCCATACAGGCGCGCCACTGCGACGTGGTCGACCACATGGGGCACTGCCGCATCGGGCGCGGCCTGCGCCAGGGCGTCTTCGCTCACGGGGAGAATCCGTTCGGTGTCGCGGTCCGGCCCGGATCAGTGCCCGGTCTGGTAGACGTAGGGCTGCTGCGGCACCTGGGATTCGCGGGACTCCTTCAGGGCGTCGCGGTCGACCGGCTTGTCCCACAGCAGCTGGCGGCCCTGCAGCATCCGGTCCGGCAGCGTCGGGTCCTTGGCCTTCAGCTCCTCGATGAACGAGGTGGTGTCGGACTTGTAGGCTTTCCAGAAGAGCGGCATGGTCGGGGCCAGGTGAGCGGGAGGAGGGCGGATTTTAGCCGGGCTCGCCGATCAGGCTTCCACGCGGCGCACGCTCTCGGCCAGCTTCAGGAAATCGTTTGGCTCGCCGACGACCCCGCGCGCCAGCTGATCGAGCAGCGCCGACGTCACCTGGAAGGCCGCAAACGTGGCCGTTACGGTCTCCAGCCCGTCCAGGTTCATCAGCTGGAAAGCCAGCTTGCCTTCGTCGTGGTCGGGCAGCAGCCGCAGCGTCAGCACCACGTCGGCGATGAAGCTGAAGCGCACCTGCTCCAGCCGGCCGTTGTCGGGGTGGCGGATCCATTCGGTTTCAGCGGCGATGCCGGCCTGGCGCAGCCGGGACTCCAGGCGCTCGATCTCGGGTGGGAAGTCCTTGTTCAGCGTGAGCTTGCGGCCGCTCGTCTGCTGCGCATGGATCACCACATGGTCGAAGACCTCGTGACCGCGGTGCTGCTTGCGCCGGGCGTCGACCCGGAAATCGCAGCGTTTCAGGCCTTCGAGCGCGGTCACCTTGTCGAGCGAAAAACGCACCGGCGCCGTCGGCAGCAGCACGTTGAGCTGCTGCGCGAGGTCCATCCAGTAATGCCAGGTGGTCTTGCAGGCGGCTTCGACCAGCGCAGCGTTGCGGGCCAGCGTGGCGGTGTCTATCGTCTGCCTTGACTTCAGCGCATCGGCCTGGCGCTTCAGGTCGTCCAGGAAACTCACGGAACTTCTCCCTCATCGAGTGACTGAATGTTTCGCGGCAGCATAGCGGGGCCGGGGCGCCGAAACATCCCCCCTATGATGGGGAAAAGCCCACTTTGCCACGGCGCCCGATGGCCCCTCCCGATTCACCGACCGCCGACGACAGCCCGCCACTGGTGCGTGCCACGCTGGATGCGCAGGTGCTGCAGTTCTCCGATGCCGAGATCCAGAGCCGCATGCGCCTGCTGGACCCGCATGCGCTGGACCTGCAGTACACGCAGCTGATGATGGGCTTCCTGATGTTCGTCGCGGCGCCCAGGCGCGTTGCGATGATCGGGCTGGGTGGCGGCTCGATTGCCAAGTTCTGCCACCGCCACCTGCGCCGCACGCGGCTCGACGTGGCCGAGATCAACCCCCAGGTGATTGCGTTGCGCGATCGGTTCCACCTGCCGCCGGACGACGACCGGTTGTCGGTGCTGCTGGTCGACGGAGCGCGTTTCGTCAGTGAAACGGCGGTGCGCTACGACGCCCTGCTGGTCGACGGTTTCGACCGCCACGGCCTGCCGCGGCAGCTGTGCTCGCAGCGCTTCTACGACGATTGCGCCGATGCGCTGCAGCCCACCGGCGTGCTGGCGGCCAACCTGCACGCCAACCATGCCGAGCAGCCGGTGTGGCTGGAGCGCATCGGGCGCAGCTTCGGCCACGAGCCGCTCGTGGTGCATGACGACGATCGCAGCAACTGCGTGGTGTTCGCGAGCCGTGCGGGGTTGCGACCGGCGCCGGGCGCCCTGAGGTGCCCGCCCGGCCTCGCGTCAGCCGGCTGGCCGGTCCTGGCGGACGCGTTCAGGCGCATCTCGACGGATCCTGCCTTGAAGCAGACCGCACTTTCCAACGGCAAGCCGCTCGTCCGCCGCTGAGGGAGCCCACGCGGCGTCGAGCCGTGCTCACCTCACCCGCAACCCAGGCGTCGCACCCGGCCACGGTTCCAGCACATACAAGCCCGGGTTCGCCTTCTCGTCGGCATGCGAGGCCGCCAGCACCATCCCTTCGCTGAGCCCGAACTTCATCTTGCGCGGCGCCAGGTTGGCCACCATCACGGTGTACTTGCCGACCAGGTCCTTGGGCTTGTAGGCCGACTTGATGCCGCTGAAGACGTTGCGCGTCTTCGCCTCGCCGACATCGAGCGTCAGCCGCAGCAGCTTGTCGCTGCCGTCGACGGCTTCACAGGCGACGATCTTCGCGATGCGCAGGTCGACCTTCGCGAAATCGTCGATCTTGATCTCGGGCGCGAGCGGCTCGCCACCGGGCGGCGGCAGCTCGATCACCGGCGGCTCGAGCAGCTTGTCGAGCAGCGCCGGGTCGACGCGCTGCATCAGGTGCTTGTAGTCGCCGATCGTGTGCCCGCCGATCGCGCGCGCCGCGTCGGCGAACACCATCGGCTCGAGCTTCAGGAAGGCCTCGACCTGCGCCGCCAGCGTCGGCAGCACCGGCTTCAGGTAGATGGTCAGCACGCGGAAGGCCTCGATGCAGGTGCTGCACACGTCGTGCAGCACCGCCTCTTGCCCGGCCTTCTTGGCCAGGTCCCACGGCTTGTTCTGGTCGACGTATTCGTTCACCCGGTCGGCCAGCAGCATCACCTCGCGCAGCGCCTTGCCGTACTCGCGCTCCTCGTACAGCTCCTCGATCGCGCGGCGGTGGTTGCGCAGGCCGTCGAGCAGCGAGCGGCCCTCGACGCCCAGGTCGGACGACAGCCGTCCGTCGAAGCGCTTGCTGAGGAAGCCGGCGGCGCGGCTCGCGATGTTGATGTACTTGCCGACCAGGTCGGAGTTGATGCGGGCGATGAAGTCGTCGGGGTTGAAGTCGATGTCCTCGACCTTCGCGTTCAGCTTGGCGGCGATGTAGTAGCGCAGCCATTCGGGGTTCAGCCCGACCTCGAGGTACTTCAGCGGCGAGATGCCGGTGCCGCGGCTCTTGCTCATCTTCTCGCCGCCGTTGACGGTGATGAAGCCGTGCACGTTGACGTGGTCCGGCGTCTTGCGGCCGCTGAAATGCAGCATCGCCGGCCAGAACAGCGTGTGGAAGTAGGTGATGTCCTTGCCGATGAAGTGCACCTGCTCGACCGCCGGGTCGGCGAAGAACGCGTCGAAGTCGCGCCCGGTCTTGTCGAAGTAGTTCTTCAGCGACGCGAGGTAGCCGACCGGTGCGTCGAGCCAGACGTAGAAGTACTTGTCGTCGGTGTCGGGGATGCGGATGCCGAAGTACGGCGCATCGCGGCTGATGTCCCAGTCGGCCAGGCCGCCGTGGCCGTGCTCGTCGACCGCGAACCACTCGCGGATCTTGTTCAGCACCTCGGGTTGCAGGCGGCCGGGCGTGTGCGTCCAGTCCTTCAGGAACTCGATGCAGCGCGGCGACGACAACTGGAAGAAGTAGTGCGCGCTGCTCTTCAGCACCGGCGTGGCGCCGCTCAGCGCCGAGTACGGGTTCTTCAGTTCGGTGGGGGCGTAGACGGCGCCGCAGTTCTCGCAGCTGTCGCCGTACTGGTCCTTGGTGCCGCAGCGCGGGCACTCGCCCTTGATGTAGCGGTCGGGCAGGAACATCGCCTTCACGGGGTCGAAGAACTGCTCGATCGTGCGTTCGGCGATCAGGCCCTCCTTGCGCAGCGCGAGGTAGATCTCCTGCGCGAGCTGGTGGTTCTCGGGGCCGTCGGTGGAGTGCCAGTTGTCGAAGCCGATGCTGAAGCCGTCGAGGTACTGCTTGCGGCCGGCCGCGATCTCGGCGACGAACTGCTGCGGCGTCTTGCCGGCCTTTTCGGCGGCGATCATGATCGGCGCGCCGTGGGCATCGTCGGCGCAGACGAAGTGCACCTCGTTGCCGACCATGCGCTGGAACCGCACCCAGATGTCCGCCTGGACGTACTCCATCATGTGCCCGATGTGGAACGGCGCATTGGCGTACGGCAGGGCGGTGGTGACGAAGAGCTTGCGGGTCATCGGAGGCGTCCGGGTCGGCGGGGGAGGGTCGATTCTAGGCGCGCTGGCCCGAGGGAGAAGGGGTGTGGGCTAGACTGCCGGCCGCCACCCGCCTGTCACCCATGACCATCACCGAATCCGCCGTTCTGGCCGCTCTGCAAGCCGTCAACGACCCGCTCACAGGCAAGGACGTCGTCGGCGGCCGCCAGGTGAAGAACCTGCGCATCCAGGGGGCCGACGTGAGCTTCGAGCTGGAGCTGGGCTATCCCGCGAAGAGCCTGCACGCGGCGCTGCGCGAGAGCCTGCAGCAGGCGGTGCGCACGCTGCCGGGCGTCGGCAAGGTCGACGTCGAGATCGCCACCCGCATTGCCGCCCACGCGGTGCAGCGCGGCGTGCAGCTGCTGCCGAACGTGAAGAACATCGTCGCGGTGGCCTCGGGCAAGGGCGGCGTCGGCAAGAGCACGACCGCGGCCAACCTGGCGCTGGCGCTGGCCGCCGAGGGCGCGAAGGTCGGCATCCTCGACGCCGACATCTACGGGCCGAGCCAGCCGATGATGATGGGCCTCGAAGGCCGTCCGGAGAGCGCCGACGGCAAGACGATGGAGCCGATGCGCAACCACGGCGTCGAGGTGATCTCGATCGGCTTCCTGGTCGAGCGCGACAACGCGATGGTCTGGCGCGGCCCGATGGCCACGCAGGCCTTGGAGCAGCTGCTGCGGCAGACCAACTGGGGCGACCTCGACTACCTGATCGTCGACATGCCGCCCGGCACCGGCGACATCCAGCTGACGCTCTCGCAGCGCGTGCCGCTGACCGGCGCGGTGATCGTCACGACGCCGCAGGACATCGCGCTGATCGACGCGCGCCGCGGCATCAAGATGTTCGAGAAGGTCGGCGTGCCGATCCTGGGCATCGTCGAGAACATGGCGGTGCACGTGTGCAGCAACTGCGGCCACGTGGAGCACATCTTCGGCGCCGATGGCGGCAAGAAGATGGCGGCCGAGTTCGGCATGGACTACCTCGGCGCGCTGCCGCTGGCGCTGGCCATCCGCGAGCAGGTCGATTCGGGCAAGCCGACGGTGGTCAGCGATCCCGACGGCGAGACCGCCGGGCTCTACAAGGCGATCGCGCGCCAGATGGCGGCGAAGATCGCGCAGCGAAGCAAGGACTTCTCGTCGAAGTTCCCGACCATCTCGATCTCGAAGACCACCTGAGGATTGCGCATGCGCTGGATGCTTGTCGCAGCGATGGCCTGGATCACGGCCGCTGCCTGGGCCGCGACGCCGGAGGACGAGGGCGCGGCTCGTGCCGCGTGGGCGCGCAAGCTGCAGGATTTCCAGCAGTGCAAGGCGGGGCAGCGGGCGCCGAGCTACGGGCCGGCGGCGTCGGGTGTCGCGGCGAAGAAGCCCGCACCCTGCGTCGACCCCGGGCCCTTCGTGCCGCCGCGCGCGGCGTCGGCGCCGACCCAGGGCTGATCAGCGCTTCGTGAACACCAGGTCCCAGACCCCGTGGCCTAGCTTCAGGCCGCGGTTCTCGAACTTGGTCAGCGGCCGGTAGGCCGGCTTCGGCGCGTAGCCCTCGGCGGTGTTGGCCAGCATGGGCTCGGCCGACAGCACCTCCAGCATCTGCTCGGCATAGGGTTGCCAATCGGTCGCGCAATGCAGGTAGCCGCCGGGCGCCAGGTGCGCGGCGAGCTTCGCGACGAAAGGCGCCTGGATCAGGCGGCGCTTGTTGTGCTTCTTCTTGTGCCACGGGTCCGGAAAGAACACGTGCACGCCGGCCAGTGAGCCGGGCGCCACCATCTGCTCCAGCACCTCGACCGCGTCGTGCTGGACGATGCGCAGGTTCGTGAGCTCCTTCTCGCCGATCTGCTTCAGCAGCGCACCGACGCCCGGCGTGTGCACCTCGACGCCGAGGAAGTCGGTGCCGGGCAGCGCCTGCGCGATCGCCGCGGTGGCGTCGCCCATGCCAAAGCCGATCTCCAGCACCAGCGGCGCGCTGCGGCCGAACGCGGCCTGCGGGTCGAAGCGCTGCGGCGAGAACGGCACCAGGTAGCGCGGGCCGAGCGTCTCGATCGCGCGCACCTGGCCCGGACCCATGCGGCCGGCGCGCAGCACGAAGCTCTTGATGCCGCGCGGCGGGAGGGTGGGATCGGTGGGGGCGGTCATGGCAATTCGGCAAGCATGCCGGGAGGCAGGGGGCCGAATTGTGCCCGACCACGCGCTAGAATCCGCCCCGCTGCGGGTGTAGTTCAATGGTAGAACGGCAGCTTCCCAAGCTTCATACGAGGGTTCGATTCCCTTCACCCGCTCCACCGATCCCGCGGTCCGGCTGTACACGCCGCTCGGCGACCTCTACCATCGCCCCGGTCATGGGGGACTCCGATGTACCGTCCGCCGGGAGTGCCAGAAGTCGTCGCCATCGCGCTTGCCATCGTCGCGGCGCTTCTTTGGGTCATCTGGCGACGCAAACACCACCTGTGGTTGCTGCCGGCTGCAGCCGGATCTGCGCTGGCCGCCGCGACCACGCTGGGGTGGCCGATGCCTCTGCCGACGGAGTTCGTGTTGCTGCCACGTGCGCTCATCGCGTGGGCGATCGCCGACTACCTCGGCCAGCGCAGTGCGACGAAGGCGGCGTTGATCGGTCCGGCCCTCATCCTTGCGCTCACCCCTGCGGCGTTCGCACGCTGGGCGGCTCCATGCCTCGACGCGTCGCTCGGCGTGCTCTGCGCCGTGCAAGCGTGGCGCGAGCGCGGGTCGGGCCACGCGCTGCTGGCCGCCGCGGCGCTGTCGAGCGCGGGCTGGCTGGGCTTCGCCGCCGGATCCGGAGCCGACGCCGCACTGATCCAGGGCACCGCGCTCGGACCGGCCACGCTCGCCCTGGCGATGGCGCTGCCGGCGGCTCTCCTGCTGCGCGAAGACAGGCGCTCCAGTTCGGCGCACGCGCTGATGCAGCGGATGGCGCATTTCTACGACGCCTTGTCGCGGACCAACCAGGCGATCACGCGCATCAAGGACCGCCCCCGGCTGTTCGAGGCGATCTGCCAGATCTGCGTCGAAGCGGGCCATGCGCGCGTCGCCTGCGTGTACGTGCTCGACGGCGTCTTCGCCCACCGCAGCGCGACGGCCGGGCCGGCGGCCGAGATCCTCGCCGGCATTCCGCAGCCGTGGGACACCAGCGAGCCCCGGGCGCAGGGCTCCTACACGGTGCAGGCGCTGCGCGGCGGCCGGCCGATCACCAGCAACGACTACCAGAACGACCCGCGGGCGGCGCCGTGGCGCGACCAGGCGGTGGCGCACGGCGTGCATGCGTTCGCATGGCTGCCCTTTCATCGCCGGGGCGGCGTCGACGGGGTCCTGATGCTGGCGGCGGGCCATACCGGCTTCTTCGACGAGCCGTTGATGCAGCTGCTCGACAAGCTGGTCGGCGACATCTCGCTCGCGCTCGATGCGATCGACCGCGAGCACGAGCGCGAGCTGGCGCAGCGCGAGGTCCAGGCCGGCCTCGAGCGCTTCCAGCTGCTGTTCAATGCGGCGCCGGTGTCGTCGACGATCCTCTCCATCGCGCAGCGGCGCGTGCTCGCGGCCAATGACACCTGTTGTGCCGCCATCGGCATGACGCGCGAGCAGATGCTGGGGCGCCAGACCGTCGAACTCGCGGCACGGCTGAGCGACGAGGACCGCGAGGCCTTCTACAGTGAGCTGCAGAGCCACGGCCGGGTGCGCAACCGCATGATGCGCGTGCACCGCGGCGATGCCCGGCCGACCCACGAGCTGTTCAACGCCGAGCCGATCGACTACATGGGCGAGGCCTGCCTGCTGGTGATGAGCCTCGACATCACCGACCTGCACGAGGCCCAGCAGGTGCGCGAGGCGCTGGCCCGTGCCGAATCGGCGAGCCGCGCCAAGACCGAATTCCTGTCGCGCATGAGCCACGAACTGCGCACGCCGCTGAACGCCGTGCTCGGCTTCGCCGAACTGTTGCGCCAGGGGGCGCAGCAGCGCCTCACACCGCAGGAGCTGACGCAACTCGACCTGCTGCAACAGGCAGGGTGGCACCTGCTGACGCTCATCAACGACGTGCTCGACGTGTCGCGGATCGAGGCCGGCCACCTCGCTGTCCAGGCGGAGCCGCTCGCGTTGCTGCCGGTGCTCGACGAAGCGATGCAGATGACGCGCGGCGCCGCCGACGGACGGGCGGTGTCGCTGGTGGCGGGCTACGGCGAGTGCGCGCCGGTCGGGGTGCGCGCCGATCCGACGCGGCTGCGCCAGGTCGTCCTGAACCTGCTTTCCAATGCGGTGAAGTACAACCGGCCGGGCGGGGTCGTGAACGTCTCGCTGCGCGTGGAGACCGAATGGGTCCACCTGCTGGTCGAGGACACCGGGCTCGGGATGACGCAGGACCAGTTGTCCCACCTGTACGAGCCGTTCAACCGGCTCGGGCGCGAGCGCGGGGCCATCGAAGGAACCGGCATCGGCCTGGCGCTGACCCGCCAGCTCCTGCGGCTGATGCAAGGCGACATCGGCGTCGACAGCAGGCTCGGTGTCGGCACGCGCGTCAGCGTGTCGCTGCCGCGCGTCGAGCCGGTGCCGCGCGCGCCGGAACGTCCGCTGCCGCAGGCCGCGCCGGTGGCGCCGCGGGGCACGGTGCTGTACGTCGAGGACAACGACGTCAATGCGCTCCTCGTCGAGCAGATCCTGGCCCGCTGGGCCGACCTGCGTTTCGTGCGCGCGCATGACGGCGCGAGTGGCTTCGAGCTGGCGCGCAGCCTGCAGCCCGACCTGCTGCTGCTGGACATGCAGTTGCCGGACATCGACGGGCTGGAAGTCCTGCGCCGCGTGAAGGCGGACGCATCGACCTGCCGCCTGCGCGTGGTGGCGCTGTCTGCCAGCGCGATGCCGGAAGAAGTCGCGCGCGCCCGCGAGCTCGGCGCCGACGAGTACTGGACCAAGCCACTGGCGGTGGACCGCTTCCTGGCCGATGTCGCCCGGCTGATGGATGAAGCGGCCGCCAACGCGCCGGGCGCCTTGCCCGTCCATCCTTGACAATCGTCCCTGGTCGCAGCGTTGGGAACATGCACATCGTCGAATTGCTTCATGCCGAGAAGAGCGCAACGTCGGGCCGTTGCACCGCGGTGCTCCAGGCGCATGGCGGCCTCGGCCTCGCGGAAGCCAGGAAGGTCACCGATGCCATGCTGGAACGGCAGTACCCCGAGGTGTCGCTGCCTTCGGCGGCGTCGGCACGATCGCTGATCGTCGCGCTGGCTGCCATCGGCGTCGTCGCCCGCTTTGCAGAGGGGCCCGACTACGACCCGCAGCAGCGCCTGGCCCTCGCGCTCGAGTCCGTGCAGGCGCAGCTGAAGCCTGACGTTCTTCGCACCTGCCGGTCGCTGTCGGCGCGTGGCGAATGGGAGCTCGCGCTGTCGCATGCCCTGGCTCACCTGCCATCGCGGGACGACGCAGGGGCGAGCCCCGGGTTCGTTGCACTGAGCGAGATCGCCGTCGAGTTCGGCATCCTGCAGAGGAGCCACCCGTGAACGGCGGCGCGACGACACCGCGCCGGTCGATGGCGGACATCAGGTTCCGCGAAGCCACCGAGGCCGATGCGCAGGCACTGGCTTCACTGCGGGTCGACGCGATGCGGGAAAGCCTCGAACGAATCGGCCGCTTCGACCCGGCGCGGGCGAGGGACAGGTTCCTGGCCGGGTTCTCGCCGAGGCACACCCGTCGCATCCTGCTGCGCGGCGAGACGGCCGGCTTCTTCGTCGTCAAGCCGCAGGTGCATGGCCTGCTGCTGGATCACCTGTACGTCAGCCCGCGGCATCAAGGCCTGGGCATCGGGGCGGCCGTGCTGGCCCAGGTGTTCGCCGAAGCCGATCTCGCGGGCCAGCCGGTTCACGTCGGTGCGCTGCGAGAGAGTGCGTCGAACCGGTTCTACCAGCGCCACGGGTTCGTCCTGGTCGAGCGGAGCGAGTTCGACAACCATTACGTCCGCCACGCCTACGCTGCAGGCTGAGCCCGCTGCGCGGGCCTGCCGGCGCCCGATGGACGGGCCGTTCAGTTCGTGGCGGGCCGGTGCGGCAGCTCCCGGCGGGTGCGGACTGCGGCGGCCAGTTCGCGCAGCAGGGGTTCCGTCTGCGTCCAGCCCAGGCAGGCATCGGTGATCGACACGCCCGGTCGGAGGTCGGCCTTGGTCTGGCCCTCCAGCAGGTCCTGCCGGCCCGGCTGCAGGTGGCTTTCGATCATCACGCCGGTGATCCGCGCATCGCCGCCGGCGATCTGGCCGGCCACGTCGCGGCCGACGTCGATCTGGCGCTCGTACTTCTTGCTGGAGTTGGCGTGCGAGAAGTCGATCATGACCTGCTCGCGCAACCCCGAGGCCGCGAGGCCTTCGCAGGCCGCGTTGACGGAGGCCGCGTCGTAGTTCGGGACCTTGCCACCGCGCAGGATGACGTGGCAATCCTCGTTGCCGCGCGTCTCGAAGATCGCCGCCATGCCCATCTTGGTCATGCCCATGAACGCGTGTGCCGAGCGCGCGGCCAGCACGGCGTCGCTCGCGACCTTGATCCCGCCGTCGGTTCCGTTCTTGAAGCCGACCGGGCACGACAGCCCCGACGCGAGCTGGCGGTGGCTCTGGCTCTCGGTGGTGCGCGCGCCAATGGCGCCCCAGGCGATCAGGTCCGAGATGTATTGCGGGGACAGCAGGTCCAGGAACTCGGTGCCCGCCGGCAGGCCCAGGCCGTTCACGTCCAGCAGCAATTGGCGGGCGAGGCGCAGGCCCTCGTTCATGTGGAAGCTGCCGTCCAGGCGCGGGTCGTTGATGTAGCCCTTCCAGCCGACCGTGGTGCGCGGCTTCTCGAAGTAGACGCGCATGACGACGAGCAGGTCGCCGCGCAGTTCATCGCGCACGGCCGACAGCCGCCGGGCATAGTCCATCGCCTGGTCATGGTCGTGGATGGAGCACGGGCCCACCACCACCAGCAGCCGGTCGTCGCGGCCGTGCAGCACGTCGCCGATCTCCTGCCGCGCGCGCGCCACCACCTCCAGCGCCCGGTCCGGGGCCGGCTGCTCTTCCAGCAGCAACGCCGGGCTGATCAGGGCACGCACGGCGCCGATGCGGGTGTCGTCGGTGCGCGTGACATCGAAGATCGAGGGTTCGTCGTTTCGGGCAAGTGCGGTGTTCATTCGTTCGAGGGTTCCGATGTCGATGCGCCGGCAGGGCGGCGGGATTCTGGCGATCTTTTCATGAAATGTCTTGTGCCGGGCGTTTCCCCGGCGGCGGGCGCTGCGCCTGGCATTGCTTCACGCATCCACCCCGTTCCTGCGCGTCGCAGTCCATCCGTCCGGTCCCGAACCGGCCGCGTTTGCTGCGTACCCTGCTTGGCTGCCATCGACGGCGGCGATGAAGGGAACCCCGTGGTGGATGGCATGGACGACGAAATCGCTGGCAGGGGCTTGCTGGCGCAACTGGGGCTGGACCGCCCCGCGACCGGCGAATGCCGGATCAGCGAGTTCATGCTGGAAGGCGACATCCGCATGTTCATCGAGGTCAGCGAGGACGGCCTGCTGACCATCGCCGCCGCGCTGCCGGGCGAGGTCACCGAGCACGACGACAGCCTGCTCGCGATGTCGCCGGCCGATGTGGTGCTCGGCGACGCGGCCGGCGGCGGTCCGCTGCACATCAGCGCCGATCTCGGCCACCTCACCGTCTGGGTCGACCACCTGCTCGAGACGGGCGACGATGTGCAGGTTCTGGCGCTGCTCGACAGCGTGGCGGCGCAGGCGACCGCGATGGCCGCGGCGCGCGCATCCCACCAGCGCGGCGCGCCCGCGGCCACTCGCACGAAAGCGATCTCGCTCGCTAAACTGCGGCTCAACGAAGTCCGGAGGCGACGCTCGATGAACCAAGCCCTTTGCCGCGTGCTGTGGATCGACGCCCAGCCGTCCGATGCCGACATCGGGTCCGCCGTGCTGCAAAGCCGGCTGGGGGGCGGTTTCGATGTCCGCACGGCCAGCGGCCTCGACTGCCAGGAGGTCCGCGAGGCCCATTCCGAGGTGATCGTGCTCACGCTCGGCGCCGATGCGGCCGACGTGGTGCTCGGCTGGCCGGCGCTCGCGGTGGCCGCGGCCGACGCGGCGCTGGTGGTGCTGGCGCCCGCGCTGGCCGACGAGCAGGCGCATCGCCTGGTCGAGGCGGGCGTGCAGGACATCGTGTTCCACGCCGACCTCGGCTCGCTCGCGCAGCGCCTGCGGCTGGCTGCCGCGCGCAAGGCCAGCGAGCGCGAGGCGCGCAAGGCCTATGCGACCGACCTGACGACCGGCCTGCCGAACCGCATCCAGCTGATCGAGCACCTGAGCCAGGTGCTGGCGCTGCGCGAGCGCGAACCGGCGCCGGTCAGCCTGCTGGTGTTCCGCATGGACGGCTTCCAGGCCATCGAGGCCGCGCACGGGCTGGAGTCGGCCAACGTGGTGCGCCGCAAGGTCGCGGTGCGGCTGCGCGGCGGGGTGCGTGCCAGCGACGTGGTGGCATCGCTCGGCACCGACGTGTTCGCGGTGCTGCTGCCGTCCACCGAATCGCCGGCCGATGCGCAGCGCGTCGTCGACAAGCTGGTGCGCGTGCTGCGCGATCCGTTCAACGTGGCCGGCATCACGGTGGGCGTGAAGGCGCATGTCGGCGTCGCACAGTTCCCGCAGGACGGCCAGCAGCCCGACGACCTGCTGCGGCATGCGGCCGCCGCGGCGCTGGCGGGGGCCTACGGGCCGCAGGGCGCGGCGAACGACTGAGGGCCCTATTTCTGGACAGCCCTATTTCTGGATGTCCCCCAGGCACAGGTACTTCACCTCGACGTAGTCGTCGATGCCGTGGTGCGAGCCCTCGCGCCCGAGCCCCGACTGCTTCACGCCGCCGAACGGCACTTCGGCGGTCGAGATCAGCCCGGTGTTGATGCCGACCATGCCGTACTCCAGCGCCTCGCCGACGCGGAAGATGCGGCCGATGTCGCGGCTGTAGAAGTAGCTGGCCAGCCCGAACTCGGTGTCGTTGGCCATCGCGATCGCCTCGGCCTCGGTGGTGAAGCGGAACACCGGCGCCACCGGGCCGAAGGTCTCCTCGCGCGCGCACAGCATCTCGGAGGTCGCGTTCGACAGCACCGTCGGCTCGAAGAAGCGGGTGCCGAAGCGGTGCCCGCCGGTCACCAGCGTCGCGCCCTTCGCGGTCGCATCGGCCACATGCCGCTCGATCTTCTCGATCGCCGCGTCGTCGATCATCGGCCCTTGCGTCACGCCAGCCTCGAAGCCGTTGCCGACCTTGATCGTCTTCGTCTTCTCGGCCAGCTTCGCGACGAACGCGTCGTACACACCGTCCTGCACGATCAGCCGGTTCGCGCAGACGCAGGTCTGGCCGGCATTGCGGTACTTGCTGGCCAGCGCCCCTTCGACCGCGCTGTCGAGGTCGGCGTCGTCGAACACGATGAACGGCGCATTGCCGCCGAGCTCCAGCGACAGCTTCTTGATGGTGGGTGCGCACTGCTTCATCAGGATGCGGCCGACCTCGGTCGAGCCGGTGAACGACAGGTGGCGCACCAGGTCGCTCTCGCACAGCACCTTGCCCACCGCGATCGAGTTGTCGCCATCGGCGGTCACGACGTTCAGCACGCCCGGCGGCATGCCGGCGCGCTGCGCCAGCTCGGCCACCGCCAGCGCCGACAGCGGCGTCTGCTCGGCCGGCTTGATCACCACCGGGCAGCCGGCGGCCAGCGCCGGCGCGACCTTGCGCGTGATCATCGCGATCGGGAAATTCCACGGCGTGATCGCCGCGCACACGCCGACCGGCTGCTTGATCACCAGGTAGCGCTTGCCGTTGTCGGTGGTCGGCACGGTCTCGCCATAGACGCGGCGCGATTCCTCGGCGAACCATTCGATGAAGCTCGCGCCGTAGCCGACCTCGCCCTTCGCCTCGGCCAGCGGCTTGCCCTGCTCGGCGGTCATGATGCGCGCCAGGTCGTCGGCATTCGCCATCAGCAGGTGGTACCACTTCATCAGGATCGCCGCGCGCTCCTTGGCAGTCTTGCCGCGCCAGGCCGGCCAGGCCTGGTTCGCGGCGGCCACCGCGGCCTGCGTCTCGGCGGCGCCGAGGTTGGCCACGTCAACCAGCTTCCGGCTGGTGGCCGGGTCGTTGACGTCGAAGCGAGCCTTGCCGGCGACCCATTCGCCGCCGATCAGCGCGTCGGTCTTCAGCAGGCCCGGGTCCTTCAATGTCGACAGCGGAGAAGTCTTCATGTCCATCGTCTCAGTCCCTTCATCGGTTCAACGGCGCGGCACACCGGGCAGCACGCACAGCATTTCATACAAGAGGTTGGCGCCCAGCAATGCGGTGTTGCCGGACGGGTCGTACGGTGGCGCGACTTCGACCAAGTCGCCGCCGATCACGTTCAGCCCGTGGCAGCCGCGGATGATCTCCAGCGCCTGCGGCACGCTCAGGCCGCCGACCTCGGGCGTGCCGGTGCCGCCGGCAAACGACGGGTCGATGCCGTCGATGTCGAAGCTGATGTAGACCGGCTGTGCCGGCCCGATGCGTTCGCGCACCTCGGCCATCAACGGCGCGAGCGAGCGGTACCAGACCTCGTGCGCCTGCACGACGGTGAAGCCCTGGGCGCGCGGCCAGTCGAAATCGTCGGCCGCATAGCCGGTGCCGCGCAGGCCGATCTGCCAGACCTTGTCGCATTGCAGCAGGCCTTCTTCCACCGCCCGGCGGAACGGCGTGCCGTGGGCGACGCGCTCGCCGAACATCTCGTCGTTGACGTCGGCATGCGCGTCGACGTGCACCAGCGCGACCGGTCCGTGCCGGCGCGCGACCGCGCGCAGGATCGGCAGCGCGATGGTGTGGTCGCCGCCCAGCGTCAGCGGCTTGCAGCCGGCGGCCAGCACCTCGTCGTAGAACGCGGTGATCAGCGGCAGGGATTTGTCCAGCGAGTAGGTGTTGACCGGCACGTCGCCGAGGTCGGCCACCTGCAGCGCATCGAAGGGCGCGGCCCCGGTCGCCATGTTGTACGGCCGCAGCAGGGCCGATTCGGCGCGGATCTGCCGCGGCCCGAAGCGGGCGCCGGCGCGGTTCGAGGTGCCGATGTCCAGCGGCACGCCGATGAAGGCCGCGTCCAGGCCCTGGGCCGAGCCGGCCGCCGGCAGCCGCATCATCGTCGCGAGACCGGCGAAGCGCGGCATCGCGTTGCCGCCCAGCGGCTGGTTCAGGTCCTTCATCGCTTGCGCCCCCGCAGCCACTCCAGCGCGAGCAGCAGGCCGGTGGTGAAGAGGATCAGCAGCGTCGCCACCGCGGCGATCGTCGGCGTGATGTTCTCGCGGATGCCGGTGAACATCTGGCGTGGCAGCGTCACCTGTTCCGGGCCGGCGAGGAACAGCGTCACCACGACCTCGTCGAACGAGGTCGCGAAGGCGAACAGGGCCCCGGAGATCACGCCCGGCGCGATCACCGGCAGCGTGATGCGGAAGAAGGTGCGCAGCGGGCTCTCGCCCAGGCTCAGGCTGGCGCGCACCAGGTTGTTGTTGAAGCCCTGCAGCGTGGCCAGCACGGTGGTCAGCACGAAGGGCGCGCCGAGCGCGGCATGCACGATGATCAGCGCGGTGTAGCTGTCGGCCAGCCCGGCGTTGGCGAAGAACAGGTAGGTGCTGACGCCGACCACGACGATCGGCACCACCATCGGCGCGATCAGCAGGCTCATCAGCAGGCCCTTGAACGGGAAGTCGGTGCGTGCGAGGCCGACCGCCGCCAGCGTGCCCAGCACGGTGGCGATCAGCGTCGCGGCCGGCGCGACGATGAAGCTGTTCTTCGCGGCGCGTGCCCATTCGGGCGAGGTGAACAGGTTCTGGTACCACTTCAGCGACCAGCCGGGGATCGGATAGGCGAGGAAGGAGCTGTCGCTGAACGACAGCGGCATGATCACCAGGATCGGCAACAGCAGGAAGGCCAGCACGCCGACGCAGGCGAGGCGCACGGCCCACCAGCCGGCCTTGTCGAGCGGCGTGGCGTAGGCGGGGAACACAGGCAGGGCGAGCTTCATCCCAGGCTCAATTCCGATTTGACGATGCGACGGTACACGGCATACAGAACCAGCGTTGCCGACAGCAGCAAAGCCCCCAGCCCGCAGGCCATGCCCCAGTTGATGTTCACGTTGGTGTACTGGGCGATGTAGTAGCTCAGCATCTGGTCGTCGGCACCGCCCAGCAGGGCCGGCGTCACGTAGTAGCCGATCGACAGGATGAACACCAGCAGCGCGCCGGCGCCGACGCCGGGGAAGGTCTGCGGCACGTAGACGCGGAAGAAGGCGGCCAGCGGCGGGCTGCCCAGCGACACCGCGGCGCGCACATAGGTGGCGGGTACGCTCTTCATCACGCTGTACAGCGGCAGGATCATGAAGGGCAGCAGGATGTGGGTCATCGCGATGACGACGCCCAGGCGATTGAACAGCAGCGGCAGCGGCTCGTCGACCAGGCCCAGGCCCATCAGGCTGCGGTTCACCAGGCCCTGCGACTGCAGCAGCACGATCCAGGCGGCCACGCGCACCAGGATCGAGGTCCAGAACGGCACCAGCACCAGGATCATCAGCACGTTGGCGCGGCGCGCCGGCAGCGTCGACAGCCACCAGGCGAGCGGATAGCCCAGCAGCAGGCAGCACAGCGTGACGACGGCGCTGATCGCGAAGGTGCGGCCCAGGATGCGGGCGAAGGCGCGCTGGTCCTCGGGCACGCGCTCGACCTGGCCGGCGGCGTCGCGGCGCAGGTCGACGGCGGCCAGCAGGTAGTCGGGCGTCCAGCGCGAGCCGTTCTTCGCGATCGCCTGCCAGTAGCGCGGCTCGGCCCAGCGTTCGTCCAGCGCGAGCAGGCGGGCCCGGGCCGCGGCGGCATCGGTCGCACCGTCCAGCGGCAGGGCGCGGTAGGTGCCCATCAGCAGCGAGCGGGCGCCGGCGGCGTCGGTGTTCAGCCGCCGGGCCACGGCCCCGGCGTCGGCGCTGTCGGGCAGGCTGCCGAGGTCGGCCAGCAGCGCGGCGAAGGCTTCGGGGGCCGGCACGCCCTGGCGGTCCCAGCCGGCCAGGGCCGCCACGGTGCGCGGCAGGGCGGTCGCGACCTCCGGGTTCTCGACCGCGCGCTTGAGCAGCGCGGCGATCGGCACCAGGAAGGTCAGCACCAGGAACGCCAGCAGCGGCAGGGTGAGCGAGAACGCCCGCAGCTTGCGCCGCCGGTCGGCGCGCGCCAGTTGCCGTCCCAGCGCGCTGGTCGTCACTGGGCCGCCCACGAGGCGAAGCGCTTCTCCAGTTCCTCGCCCTGGTCGGCCCAGAACTTCAGGTTGAACTGCAGCGCGTCCTTCGAGTTCGCCGGCGCAGTCGGCAGGTTGCCCAGCACCTTGGCATCCAGCTGCGCGAGGGCCTTGGTGTTGGTCGGGCCGTAGGCGATGTTCTTCGCGTACTCGGCCTGCGCCTGCGGCGTGCTCGCGAAGGCGATGAACTTCATCGCCGCGTCCTTGTTCGGCGTGCCCTTCGGGACCACCCAGTAGTCCAGGTCGTAGATGCCGCCGGTCCAGGTGATCTTCAGGTTCTTGCCTTCGCGGTTGGCGGCGTCGATGCGGCCGTTGTAGACCGTCGTCAGCGCCACGTCGCCGGCCACCAGGAACTGCGGCGGCTGCGCGCCGGCTTCCCACCACTGGATGCTCGGCTTCAGCTCGGTCAGCTTCTTGAAGGCACGCTCGGCGCCGTCCTTGGTGGCCAGCACCTTGTACACGTCGGCCGACTTGACGCCGTCGGCCATCAGCGCGAACTCGAGGTTGTAGCGCGCCCCCTTGCGCATGCCGCGCTTGCCCGGGAATTTCTTCAGGTCCCAGAAATCGGCCCAGCTGGTGGGCGTGCCCTTCAGCTTGTCGCCGTTGTAGGCCATCACCGTGGACCAGACGAAGATGCCGATGCCGCACTCGCTGACGGCCGCCGGCAGCAGGTCGGCCTTGCCGCCCAGCTTGCTGTAGTCGAGCTTCTCGAACAGCCCCTCGTCGCAGCCGCGCGCCACGTCGGGCGATTCGACCTCGACCACGTCCCAGCTCACCTTCTTCGTCTCGACCATGGCCTTGATCTTGGCCTGCTCGCCGTTGTATTCGACCGGCACGACCTTGGTGCCGGTCTTCTCGAAGGGCTCGTAGTAGGCCTTCTTCTGCGCATTCGCGTTCGCGCGGCCGAAGTTGACGACGGTGATCTGCTGCGCGAAGGCGGGCAGCGCCAGGCTGGTGGCCAGCGCGATGCTCAGGATGCTCTTCTTCATGACGTGGGTCCTCTGGGGGTGGGGAGGTGGGAAGGGAATCAGGCGGTGTAGATCCGGGTGTGCTCGGGCGGCAGCTCCAGCCAGGCGGCGTCGCCGGCCTGCGGCGCCGTGCCGCCGGACAGCGGCAGCTTCACCGTCGCCGCGGCCTGGCCCTCGCCGAGCGTGCACAGCAGCCGCAAGTGGTCGCCGTAGTAGATGACGCTGGCGATGCGCGCCTGCAGCAGGTTGCCGCGCTCGGCCGGTGCGGCCGTGTGCAGCAGGATGCGCTCCGGGCGGATGCAGGCCTCGACCGCGGCGCCGACCGCTGCGTCGTTGACGTTGACGCCGGTCAGCACCCGTCCGTCGGTCAGCACCATGCCGCAGCGGTCGCCGCCGGCGTCGACGGGGGCCGCCCGCACGGTGCCCCGGACCACGGTGCTGTCGCCGATGAAGCCGGCCACGAAGCGGTTCGCGGGCGCCTCGTACATGGCCTCGACCGGTGCCAGCATCTGCACCTCGCCGTCGTTGAAGACGGCCACGCGGTCGCTCATCGTCAGCGCCTCGCCCTGGTCGTGGGTCACGTAGACGAAGGTGATGCCGAGCTGGCGGTGCAGTTCCTTCAGCTCGATCTGCATGTGCTCGCGCAGCTGCTTGTCGAGCGCGCCCAGCGGCTCGTCCATCAGCACCAGCTGCGGTTCGAACACCAGCGCCCGCGCCAGCGCGACGCGCTGCTGCTGGCCGCCCGAGAGCTGCGCCGGGGCGCGGTCGGCCAGGCCGTTCAGCCGCACCATGTCCAGCGCCTTCGCGACCCGGCGCGCCTGCTCGTCGCGCGACAGCCCGCGCACCGTCAGCGGATAGGCCACGTTCTGCCCGACCGTCAGGTGCGGGAACAGCGCGTAGTTCTGGAACACCATGCCGAAGTGCCGCTTGTGCGGCGGCGTGCGCGTGATCGGCTTGCCGTCCAGCAGGATGTCGCCGGCGGTCGGCGACTCGAAGCCGGCCAGCATCATCAGCGTCGTCGTCTTGCCCGAGCCGGACGGCCCGAGCAGCGTCAGGAACTCGCCGCGGCGGATGTCCAGGTCGAGCTGGCGCACCACCAGGTGGCTGCCGTCGTACGTCTTCTGCACGCCGCGAAAGCGCACCAGCGGCTCGGCCGGCGCGCCCTGCACGGCGGCCGCCGGCCGGGATGCCGGGGCGGGGGAGGGCTCGGACAACACGGGCATGCGCACCTCGTTCAACGCAAAGCGGCGAAACTGTCGGCCAGCAGCTGCAGGCCTTCGTCGACCAGCGCGTCCTCGGCCGTCAGCGGCACCAGCACGCGGATCACGTTGCCATGGGTGCCGCAGGACAGCAGTATGAGCCCGCGCCGGGCCGCCTCGGCGACCACCCGGCGGGTCAGCTCGGCGGCCGGCTTCGCGAGGTCGCCGTCGTCGAAGAGCTCGATCGCCACCATCGCCCCCAGCCCGCGCACGTCGCGCACCTGCGGCACCTGCTGCGCGATGCGCGTGAGGCCGGCCGTCAGCCGCTCGCCCAGCCGCCGGCTGCGCTGCAGCAGCTGCTCGTCGTCGAACACCTTCAGCACTGCCAGCGCCGCGGCGCATCCGATGGGCGAGCCGGCATAGGTGCCGCCCAGGCCGCCAGGGCCGGGTGCGTCCATCACGTCGGCGCGGCCGACCACGCCGGCGATCGGGAAGCCGCCGGCCATCGACTTGGCGGTGGTGATCAGGTCGGGTGCCACCGGCCACTGCTCGCTCGCGAACCAGGTGCCGGTGCGGCCGGCGCCGGTCTGCACCTCGTCGGCGATCAGCAGGATGCCGTGGCGCTCGGCCAGCGCCTTCAGCCGGGTGATGAAATCGTGGGGGGCGACGTGGAAGCCGCCTTCGCCCTGCACCGGCTCGACGATGAAGGCGGCCACCCGCTCGGGCTCGATGTCGTTCTTGAAGATCGTCTCGATCGATTGCAGCGCGTCGTCGACGCTGATGCCGTGCAGCGCATTCGGGAACAGCGCGTGGAAGGTCTCGCCCGGGAACGGCCCGAAGCCGGTCTTGTAGGGCGCGACCTTGCCGGTCAGGCCGAGCGTCAGCATGGTGCGGCCGTGGTAGCCGCCGGTGAAGGCGATGACGCCCGGGCGGCGGGTGAACGAGCGCGCGATCTTGACGGCGTTCTCGACCGCCTCGGCGCCGGTGGTCAGGAACAGCGATTTCTTCTCGAACGCACCGGGGGCGAGCGCGTTCAGCCGCTCGGCCAGCTCGACGTAGGGCTCGTAGGCCAGCACCTGGAAGCAGGTGTGCGTGTACTGGTCGAGCTGCGCCTTGACGGCGGCGATCACCTCCGGGTGGCCGTGGCCGGTGTTCAGCACCGCGATGCCGCCGGCGAAGTCGATGTAGCGCCGGCCTTCGACGTCCCAGACCTCGGCATTGCGGCCGCGGCTGACGAAGATGGGGTGCGCCTGCCCGACGCCGCGGGCGATCGCGGCGTGGCGGCGGGCCATCAGGGCGGCATTGGTCAGGTGGGCTTCGCGTTGCATGGCAGTCCCTCGGGGTGGCGGAAAATGCGATCGGCGGACTGTAGGCATCGCGAACGCGCGCCGCCATGTACAGACGGTGCGGCGATTCGGTGTACTGTGCAGGGCCGGGTGCCTGTACATGCAAGCCCCTAGTCGGTGCGCCGCGCACGATGAAGTAGTAACGCCTGGGGCCTGTTGACACCGATGTTCACGCTGAATCCGAACTCCCCGATGCCGCTGGTCGGCCAGATCGTCGACGGCTTCCGCCGCATGATTGCGGACCAGTCGCTGAAGCCCGGTGCCAAGCTGCCGTCGATCCGGGCCTTCGCGGCGTCGCACGGCGTCAGCGTGTTCACCGTGGTCGAGGCCTACGACCGGCTGGTGGCGCAGGGCTGGCTGTCCACGCGGGCCAACGCCGGCTTCTTCGTCAAGCGCCGCGCCACCGACGCACCGGCGGCGGTCCCGGTGCCCAGGCCGGTGGCCGACCTGCGCTTCAACGCGCAGTGGTACCTGAAGCAGATCTTCGAGAACCGCAACCTGCCGCTGAAGCCCGGCTGCGGCTGGCTGCCGCACGACTGGCTGTTCGAGGAAGGCGTGCGGCGCAGCCTGCGCCAGATGGCGGCCGATGGCGCCGAACTGGGCGGCTACGGGCTGCCGCACGGCCACATGGCGCTGCGCATCCTGGTGGCCGAATCGCTGGCCGAGCACCAGATCGCGGTCGGCGCCGAGCAGGTGCTGCTGACCCAGGGTTCCAGCCAGGCGCTCGACCTGGTGGCGCGCCGCCTGTTGAAGCCGGGCGATCCGGTGCTGGTGGACGATCCTGGGTACCCCAACCTGATGTTCATGCTGCGCTTCCTGGGGGCGCGGCTGATCGGCGTGCCGCGCACGCCGGCCGGCTACGACCTGCCGGCGCTGGAGGCGCTGCTGGCCGAGCACCGGCCGAAGGTCTTCTTCACGCAGCCGCGGCTGCAAAGCCCGACCGGCTCGGTGACGCCGCTGGCGCAGGCCTACCGGCTGCTGCAGCTGGCCGAGGCGAACGACCTGACCCTGGTCGAGAACGACATCTGCGCCGACATGGACCCGGAACTGCGGCCGTCGCTCGCCAGCCTCGACCAGCTGCGCCGCGTGGTCTACGTCGGCAGTTTCTCGAAGACGATCTCGCCGAACATCCGGGTCGGCTACGTCGTCGCGCGGCCCGACCTGCTGGACGACCTGGCGCAGCTGAAGATGGTGTCCGGCCTGACCTCGTCTGACATCACCGAGCGGCTGGCCTTCGGCGCGCTGACCGAAGGGCGCTGGCGCAAGCACCTGAAGTCGGTGCGCGACCGGCTGGCCGACGCGCACGGCCGGGTCGCGCAGCGGCTCACCGGTCTGGGGTTCGAACTGTTCGGCGAGCCGAAGGCGGGCATGTACCTGTGGGCACGCCATCCCGACCTGCCCGACGGCGCGGAGCTGTCGCAGCAGGCGGTGGGCGACGGCATCATGCTCGGGCCGGGCCAGCTGTTCCTGGTCGAGCAGCGGCCGACCGGCTGGCTGCGCTTCAACGTGGCCTTCAGCGACGACGAGCGCCTGTATCGTTTCCTCGCGGCGCAGATCCGGCTGCAGGAAGCCGCGTAGCCCGGGTGACAACCCGGGGATCAACCCCCACTTGTTCGCTTGTCACCTCCCCAAGTCAGGGCGGTGGCACAAAGGCGCGTGGGGGGAGGCTGTGGAACGCCAATAAGGAGGGGGCGCCGGAGCTGGCTGGCTTCATGGCCCGCGTGCGCAGCACGCTTCGTAATCTGACTGTCGCCGACTGTTTGACCACAACGAACGAAGTGAGTGGCGGGAGTTTCGGCGACGGGCCATGAAGCCAGCCAGCGCAGGGAAGTCTTCGCCCCGAGAGGGGCGAAGACCGCCCCCGACGGCGCGCCACAGCCTCCCCCCACGCGCCTTTCCGCACCAACGCCCGACCGACGCCCCCTTTCCTATAATCGCCGGTTCCCCGAGCCAGCCCCAGCCAACCGAGAAAGAACCGGATGAAAGCCTCCGAGATCCGCGACACCTTCCTGAAGTTCTTCGAATCGAAGGGCCACACCATCGTCGCCTCGAGCCCGCTGGTGCCCGCCAACGACCCGACGCTGATGTTCACCAACTCGGGCATGGTGCAGTTCAAGGACGTGTTCCTCGGCAGCGACAAGCGCCCCTACGTGCGCGCCGCGTCCGTCCAGGCCTGCCTGCGGGCCGGCGGCAAGCACAACGACCTTGAGAACGTCGGCTACACCGCGCGCCACCACACCTTCTTCGAGATGCTGGGCAACTGGAGCTTCGGTGACTACTTCAAGCACGACGCGCTGACCTTGGCCTGGGAACTGCTGACCAAGGTCTACAAGCTGCCGGCCGACAAGCTCTGGGCCACCGTCTACATCGACGACGACGAGGCCTACGACATCTGGACCAAGGTGATCGGCCTGCCGCCCGAGCGCGTGGTGCGCATCGGCGACAACAAGGGCGCGAAGTACGCCTCCGACAACTTCTGGATGATGGCCGACACCGGCCCCTGCGGCCCGTGCTCGGAGATCTTCTACGACCACGGTCCCGGCATCGCCGGCGGCCCGCCCGGCTCGCCCGATGCCGATGGCGACCGCTACATCGAGATCTGGAACAACGTGTTCATGCAGTTCGACATGCAGCCTGACGGCAGCATCAAGAAGCTGCCCGCGCCCTGCGTCGACACCGGCATGGGGCTGGAGCGCCTGGCGGCCATCCTGCAGCATGTGCACAGCAACTACGAGATCGACCTGTTCGACCGCCTGATCCGCGCCGCGTCGCGCGAGACCGGTGAAAAAGACCTGTCGAACAAGAGCCTGCGCGTGATCGCCGACCACATCCGCGCGACCGCCTTCCTGGTCAGCGACGGCGTGATCCCGAGCAACGAGGGCCGCGGCTACGTGCAGCGCCGCATCATCCGCCGCGGCATCCGCCACGGCTACAAGCTCGGCCAGAAGAAGCCGTTCTTCCACAAGCTGGTGGCCGACCTGGTCAACGAGATGGGCGCGGCCTACCCGAAGCTCGCCGCCGACCAGCAGCACATCACCGACACGCTGAAGGCCGAGGAGGTCCGCTTCTTCGAGACGCTGGCCAACGGCATGGAAATCCTCGACGCCGCCCTGGCCGGCGGCCAGAAGACGCTGCCCGGCGACGTTGCGTTCAAGCTGCACGACACCTACGGCTTCCCGCTCGACCTGACGCAGGACGTCTGCCGCGAGCGCAACGTCGAGGTCGACGAGGTCGGTTTCGGCGCGGCGATGGAGCAGCAGAAGGCGGCCGGCCGTGCGGCGGGCAAGTTCAAGATGGCGCGCGCGGTCGAGTACACCGGCGCCGGTCACGAATTCACCGGCTACGAGCACCTCGAAGAGAAGGCGATCGTCGCTGCGCTCTACCAGGAAGGCAGCCCGGTGCAGCAACTGCTCGAAGGCCAGACCGGCATCGTCGTGCTCAGCGTCACGCCGTTCTACGCCGAGAGCGGCGGCCAGGTCGGCGACCAGGGCTCGCTGAGTGCCGAGGGCGCGCTGTTCGGCGTGCAGGACACCCAGAAAATCAAGGCCGACGTGTTCGGCCACCACGGCGTGATGAGCCAGGGCAAGCTGTCGGTCGGCGACACCGTCACCGCGCGCGTCGACGGCAAGCTGCGCGCCGCCACCGTGCGCAACCACAGCGCCACCCACCTGATGCACAAGGCGCTGCGCGAGGTGCTGGGCACGCACGTGCAGCAGAAGGGCTCGCTGGTCGATGCCGACAAGACCCGCTTCGATTTCGCGCACAACGCGCCGGTCACGCCGCAGCAGATCGCCGAGATCGAGCGTCGCGTCAACGACGAGATCCTGGCCAACGCGGCCACGCAGGCGCGCGTGATGGACATCGAGTCGGCGCAGAAGACCGGCGCGATGATGCTGTTCGGCGAGAAGTACGGCGAGACCGTGCGCGTGCTCGACATCGGCAGCAGCCGCGAGCTGTGTGGCGGCACGCACGTGCACCGCACCGGCGACATCGGCCTGTTCAAGGTGGTCGGCGAGAGCGGCGTGGCCGCCGGCGTGCGCCGCATCGAGGCGGTGACCGGCGCCAATGCGCTCAGCTACCTGCAGACGCTCGAAGGCACGGTGCACCAGCTCGCCGCCACGCTGAAGGCCGCACCGACCGAGGTACCGCAGCGGCTGGCCCAGGTGCTCGACCAGGTGCGCGCGCTCGAAAAGGAGCTGGGCGCCGTGAAGGGCAGGCTGGCCTCGTCGCAGGGCGATGAGCTGGTCGGCCAGGCGATCGACGTGAAGGGGCTGAAGGTGCTGGCCGCGCGCCTCGAAGGTGCCGATGCGAAGACGCTGCGCGAGACGCTCGACAAGCTGAAGGACAAGCTGAAGACGGCGGTCATCGTGCTGGCTGCGGTCGACGGCGACAAGGTGCAGCTGGCGGCCGGCGTCACCGCCGACAGCACCGGCAAGGTCAAGGCCGGCGAGCTGGTCAACTTCGTCGCGCAGCAGGTCGGCGGCAAGGGCGGCGGCAAGGCCGACATCGCGATGGCCGGCGGCACCGATGCATCGCAGCTGCCGCAGGCGCTGGCCTCGGTGCAGGGCTGGGTGGCGGGCAAGCTCTGAACATGCCGGGTTGGCGGATCCGGCCGTGCCGGCGCGAGGACGAACCGGCCGTGATCGCGCTGTGGCAGGCCTGCGGCCTGACCCGGCCGTGGAACGACCCGTCGAAAGACATCGCGCGCAAGTTCGCCGAGCAGCCCGAGCTGTTCGCGGTGGCCGAGTGCGACGGTGACGTGGTCGGCAGCGTGATGGCCGGCTACGACGGCCACCGCGGCTGGATCAACTACCTCGCCGTCGCGCCCCAGCTGCAGCGCGGCGGCCTCGGCCGCGCGCTGGTCGACTGGGCGGAGCTGCGGCTGCGCGAGCGCGGCTGCCCGAAGATCAACCTGCAGATCCGTCGCGGCAACACCGCGGTGATCGCGTTCTACGAGAGCCTCGGCTTCTCCGAAGACGACGTGATGAGCATGGGCAAGCGGCTCGAGCGCGACGACTGAGCGCGCCTGCGGCCACCACCGGCCGGCACCCCCTGACATTTTGACCCTCGGACAGACCCTCTTGTGCGGGGTCTGCCGAGAGCCGATAAGCGACTTGTCGAACGCGCGGCGATATCTCGCGGCGCCGGCGATCCGGGGTGGACTGCCTTGACAGGAGGTGTCTCATGAGGATTCGAACGCTGATCGAAGTCCGCGCCAGCGTGCGCGCCCTGATGCTGACGATGGTGGCCGCCGCGGCGCTCGCGACACCGCCCTTCGCCGGCAAAGCCCGGGCCGCAGCACCGCTGGCCGAGGCGCAGCAGGTGGTCGCGTCGGCGGTGCGCTGCGGCGACGAGCCCCGCGTCGATGCCGGCCCGCCGGCGCAGCCCGGCAAGTCCATCGCGATGGTGATCGAGGACCTGCGCAACGGCGGCGTGCTGGCGGCTTCGCTGGGCCTGCGCGAGGCGGCCGCTGCGATCGGCTGGAACGTCAAGGTGTTCGACCTCGGCGGCATCGTCGCCAACCGCGACAAGGTCATGCAGGAGGTGATGGCCTTCCACCCCGACGGCATCGCATTGATGGGCGGTTTGACGCTCGAAGGCTCGTCGACCAAGGGCTACGGCCCCTACGACCTGACGCCGTTCGAGCGGCGCGGCATCGTGCTGGTCAGCTGGCATGCGAACCCGTGGCCCGGCCCGATCGCCGGCACGCCGGTGCGCACCAACGTGACCAGCGATCCGCTGCTGGTCGCGCGCATGGCGGCCTCGAAGGCGATCATCGACGCCGGCGGGCGGGCCGGCGTGGTGATCTTCACCGACTCCAAGCTCGGCATGGCGATGACCAAGGCGCATGCGATGGCCGAGGTGGTGCGCGCCTGCAAGGAGTGCCAGGTGCTCGAGATGCTGGACGTCGGCATGGAAGAAACCGGCTCGCGCATGGCCGCCGTCACCGCCCAGCTGCTGCAGCGCTACGGCAAGCGCCTGACGCATGCGCTGGCCGTCAACGACATCTACTTCGACTACATGGTGCCGGCGCTGATCACCGCGCAGCAGCCCGGCGCCGGCGTGCGGCTGATCTCCGGCGGCGACGGCAGCTCGTCGGCCTTCCTGCGCATCGCGGCCAAGTCGTTCCAGACCGCGACTGCCGCCGATCCGCTGAACCAGCAAGGCTGGCAGACGGTCGACGAGCTGAACCGGCTGTTCGCGCACCAGCCGACCAGCGGTTTCGTCGCGCCGCCGCGCCTGGTCACCTCGGAGAACATCGCCTGCGAAGGCGGCTCGCGCATGCTGTACGACCCCGACAACGGTTACCGCGACGCCTACAAGCGGATCTGGAAACGCTGACCCCGCGGGACGGTTGCTCCGTGAAGCGGCGCCAACTGTTGCCTCACTCGCTTCGGCGGCAGTTCGCGCTCGCGCTGGCCGGCCTGGCGCTGATCTTCGGGGCCGGCGGCATCTTTGCGCTGTACGCCGTGCGCGAGGTGGCCGTCGCGTCGCGGCAGCTGGCCGAGGAGCGCCTGCTGCGCGTGCGGCTGGCGCAGGACCTGGTGGCCGAAACCGCGACCATCGCGCTCGATGCGTCGCAGCTGATCCATGCCGACACCGGCATCGCGCTGCACGGCAGCTTCGAGCGCATGGAAGCGCACCTGCGCAACTTCGATGCGATCGTGACGCAGATCAGCACCACCAATGGCGACTTGGTGGTGCTCGACCTGCACCAGGCCAGCCAGCTGCTGCGCAACTCGGCCAACGTCGCGACGCAGCTGCGCGAGGATTCGCTGAACACCGAGCTGCGCTGGCGGGCGCTGATGGAAGAACGCTTCGGCCGGCCCGAGGCGCCGGCCCCGCCCGACCGGTTGCCGCTGCTGGCGCTGCTGTACCAGCTGCGCGGCGCGACCCGGCCCGACGAGCTGGAGGCGTTGAACGCACGGTTGCCGGCGCTGATGGGCCCGGCGGCGCGGCAGCCGGGGTTGGCGGCCGACGTGCGCGAGCTGTTCGCGATGCGCGACAAGCTGATCGGCCAGCAGCGGGTGATCACCGGGCTGCGCGACGAGATCAGGCGGCAGTCGCAGGCCATGGGGGCGGCGGCCGGCACCTGGTCGACCGCGTCGGCCACCGCGTACCGCGAGGCGGTGCAGCAGGTGGTCGAGGCATCCGAGCGCCACCAGCGCTGGATCTTCGCGCTGTTCATCGGCAGCGTGCTGGCGGCGGTCGCAGTGGCGCGGGTCTTCCTCGGCCACCATGTGATCGGCCGGCTGCAGGAGGTGAGCCAGCACCTGCGCAGCGACCACCCGCAGGCGCTGGCGGGGAACGGGCGCATGACCGGGCCGGTGACGGTGCCGGTGCAGGGCGAGGACGAGATCGGCGGCATGGCGCGCGCGGTCGAGCGCTTCCTCGAGGACCGGCGGCAGCTGGCGCAGACGCGGGCGTCGCTCGAGATCGAGCAGCAGCGGCTCGCGGCCATCATCGACCACACGGCCGACGGCATCCTGGTCGTGCGCGGCGAGCGCGTGCTGCAGCTCAACCCGGCCGGCGAGCGCATGTTCGGCCGGGCGGCACCGCAGCCGGCCGGGCTGGTGGTCGGCGATCTGCTGTCGGACCTGGACCCGCCGCTCGACGTGGAGCAGGCCTTGCCCCGCAGCGCGATGGGGCAGCACGGCGAGCGGCGTTTCCCGGTCGAGGTGTCGGTGAGCCGGATGTCGGTGCAGGAGGGGGCCGACGGCGAGGGCGCGCTGCGCGTGCTGGTAGTGCGCGACGCGACGCTGCGCCGCGCCGCCGAGCAGCAGCTCACCGCGGCACGCGACGCGGCCATCGCGGCGCAGCGCGCGCAGACCACGTTCCTTGCGAACATGAGCCACGAGCTGCGCACGCCATTGAACGGCATCCTCGGCTACACGCAGATCCTGCGGCTGGACAACACGCTCGACGAGCAGCAGGCGGCGGGGCTGAAGACCATCCAGAGCAGCGGCGAGCACCTGCTGATGCTGATCAACGACATCCTCGACATCGCGAAGATCGAGGCCGGCCGGCTCGACCTGGTGACGGCGCCGGTCCACCCGGCCAGCTTCTTCGGGATGATCGGCGACCTGATCCGCATCAAGGCGCGGCAGAAGAACCTGGAATTCGCGCTGGAGATCCACGGCGAGCTGCCCGATGCGATGGAGATCGACGAGCGGCGGCTGCGCCAGGTGCTGCTGAACCTGCTGGGCAACGCCGTCAAGTTCAGCGATCACGGACAGGTGCAGCTGATCGTCCACCTGCTCGGCGTGGAAGACGACCGGGCCCGGCTGCGCTTCGAGGTCTGCGATTCCGGCATCGGCATGGACGCCGGGCAGTTGCAGCGGCTGTTCCAGCCGTTCGCGCAGGTGCATGACGCGGCGCGCCGGGTGGCCGGCAGCGGGCTGGGCCTGTCGATCAGCCGGCAGCTGGTGCGCATGATGGGCGGCGACATCCTGGTGCGCAGCGTGCCCGAGGAGGGCAGCGTGTTCTGGTTCGAGCTGGCGGTGCAGGTGCCGCAGACGGTGGCCGGCACCGCGCGCGTCGAGCGCACCGCGATCGGCTATGCCGGCGCGCCGCGCAGCGTGCTGATCGTCGACGACATTGCCGAGAACCGCGAGATGCTGGCCTGGCTGCTGCGGCTGCTCGGCTTCCAGATCGACGAGGCGGACAACGGCCAGACGGCGATCGCGCGGGCGCAGGCCAAGAGGCCGGACCTGATCCTGATGGACATGATGATGCCGGTGATGGACGGGCTGCAGGCCACCCGGCTCATCCGCGCGGACGCGAGCCTGAAAGAGGTGCCGATCATCGCGATCTCGGCCAGCGTGACGGCCGAGGACCGGCAGAAGTGGGTCGCGTCCGGCGGCAACGGCTTCGAGGCCAAGCCGGTGCGCCGCGAGAGCCTGCTGCGGCAGATGGGCGAGCTGCTCGACCTGACCTGGCTCTACCGCGACGGGGAGGGCGATGCGGCGGCGGCGCCGGCGGAAGGCGAGCCGTTGGCGCCGGAGTCGATTCCGGCCGCCGATGAACTGCAGGAACTGCACCGGTTGACGCTGGCCGGCAACATGGCGGCGATCTGCGACGAGGCCGAGCGCCTGGCGCAGGCCGAGGCGCGCTACCGGCCGTTCGCCGACCGGGTGCGGCGCCTCGCGAACGAGTACCAGGTGCGGGCGCTGGCGACGCTGGTGAAGGAAAGCCTCGCGCCGCGATCAGATCCTCGTTCGGGCTGAATCACCCCCGTTGAGGGACACCGTCATTCGACCGCCGCAGGCTCGCTCTCCGTGTGCCGGTCAGGCTCCGTGGTGCGGAGGATTTCGTTCAGAACGGACGTGGCGTAATTCCCGGCGAGCAAAGAGAACGTGAGCACCAGTTGATCCGCTTGCGGCCATTCCCATGACATGTCCCCCGGGCTCGCCACCAGGGCGCGGCGCTCCTGATCCAGGCCGGCGTGTTCCATGCCATCGCACAAGGTGGCGTGGCGTTCGGCCACTCCATTTTCGAGGGCCTGCGCTTGATCGGTGGCGATCACGCGGCCCCGTCCCCAGAGCGGTCCGGTGGGCCGGCCCGCCTCATCCATCACGTCACCGGGCAGCGTCTTGCCCCAGAGTCCCTGCTGAATGCGCAGCGCCAGCACTTCGTTGAAGACGAAGGAGCGCACCGCCGACAGGTAGATGCCCTTCTTCTTCGGGTTGCGCACGCGGATTTCACGCGCCAGCATGGCCCTGCCTTGCTCGACGTTGCCGCCGTCGTGGCCGAAACGTTGAGCGCCGAAGTAGTTGGGCGCGCCATGTGATGCAACAGCCTTCAGATTGGCCTCGACGGCGTCGCGGTCGCCGGTCACGTCACGCAGCACGATGCGGAATCGGTTGCCCTTCAGATCACCGGGGCGCAGTTTTTTCACGTGGCGGCTCTGACCCAGCACCTTGAATTCCGGATGCTGAAGCCGGGCCAGGTCGGGCGTCTCGCCCTTCGGCAGGTAGATGCTGAACCATTGACGGGTGATGGCGTGGCGGTCCTTGAGGCCGGCATAGCCCACGTCCCTTTCCTGCACGCCGGCGGCCTCGGCCAGCTGCTGGGCGACGAAAGCGGTGTTGGCACCGTTCTTTTCGATGTCCAGCCAGATGTGCTCGCCCTCACCGGAGGGCAGCTGCAGCGGCAGTTCGGTCACGATGAAATCCTCGTTGCGGAGTTTCAGGGTGGCGCTGGCGCCGCTGGGCGCATAAGCGTTGGGCCACTGCGGCAAGGTCGTGTAGGGAGCGTCGGTCATGAGCAGTCGGATGGGACCAGCTGTATGGGAAAGGGACGGGCTGTCCAGGCCGTGATTCTCTCGCTGCCCGCATGCCTCGATATCCGGGGCGATTCATCAACCCGGTCCGGGACCTTGGCTTCCGGTATAACCGCAGCCTTGTCGCATGGCGCGGGAGCAGGAAGCCTCATGGGATCCGTCCAGAACACCTTCCAGATCGCCACCGGCGAGGCCAGCATCTCCGGGCAAGCGTCAGGCTCCGGCCCACCACTTCTCCTCTTGCATGGCTTCCCGCAGACGCGCCTCATGTGGCGCAGCGTGCTGCCGTTTATCGAGGAGAGGTTCACGGTGGTTTGCCCCGACCTTCGCGGCTATGGCGACAGCGGATGCCCGGTCTCGTCCCCCGATCATTTGCCGTATTCGAAGCGTGTCATGGCGCAGGACATGGTGACCGTCATGGAGCGGCTGGGATTTCGGCGATTCTCCGTAGCAGGGCACGACCGCGGAGGCCGTGTCGCATACCGGATGGCGCTGGACCATGTCCTACATGTAGAAATGCTCGCCGTGCTCGACGTTCTACCAACCGAAACTGCGTGGAGCAGAGCAGATGCTCGACTCGCCATGGCATTCTGGCCTTGGTCGTTGCTCGCGCAGCCGGCGCCATTGCCGGAGCGCATTCTTGAAGCGGCCGCGGCAGCCGTCGTTGAGAACGCATTGACCCAATGGGGCACGCCGGGAAATACCTTCCCTGCAAACGTGCGTACGGCCTATGTTGAGTCGCTCGCGAACCCCGACCATGCACATGCCATCTGCGAAGAGTATCGAGCCGCTGCCACGATCGACCGCGAACACGATCGAGCCGATTTGGCAGCAGGTCGACGAATCGCCTGCCCCGTGCTTGCGCTGTGGAGCGCCGAAGGCGGCCTCGGCAGTTGGTACGAAGACGAAGGAGGACCGCTGGCACTCTGGCGCCAGTGGTGCGACGACGTCCGCGGTCACCCTGTACAGGGCGGGCACTTCTTCCCGGAGGAACGGCCAGGGCAGACCGCCGAGGAACTGGCCCGATTCTTCGCGCATGGCTGATCGACGCCGGTGGCAGCGGGCGACGACGAGTACACAATCGCTCCCGCGTAGGCAGCGACCTGAATGGCAGGTTCGGGCGACATTGACGGCGTGCTCGATTGTCGGCAAATGATCGGCGAGGCTGCTCGAGCGCCGAAGGTCAACGGACGGTTTGCATCTGTTTCCAGTCCCTCAGAGCCTCAAGCGCGACGGCGGCGAATGACCATCACTGAGCGACCGCTCCTTTGCCTGGGCCCAGCGGTCCAGGACGGCCAGTTGCGGTCTCTCGCGGGTGACCGCTTTCAGGTAGTCTGTTGAACGTGAAAGTTGTCGAACCGCCCAAAGCCGACTATCACACCGACGACAGCCGGTGGCACTTGCTGCGTGACGTGAACGGCAGCCTCCACATACTTGTTGCCTGCGAGTCGTCCTTGGTGAGCTATGAGTGCCTCATCAAGCTGAACGATGGGGAGATTCTCGACTACCACGGACTGGGCTGGCTCTCTATGCAGCACCTGGCGAATCGAATCAACTACTTTGTCGACGAGTACAAGACCCGCCGCATAGTTGGTGCTGCACTCGCTTCAGCCATCGAAGCAACCAGATAGTGCGCAGCCTGCAACAGACGCGTTCGGCCACCAGCAGACACTCGTCAAGGGCAGCTTCCGGGTCGCCAACCAAACGGGGACGTGGAAGTGGCGATTGTTGTCTGCACTAGCCGTAGCGGATGGAAATGACCGCCCATGAATGAATTACGCTCGACAGGAAATAACTGCGTGCAAAAGGCGGGTTGTCGTTTACTTCAGAAGCTCTTCGACGACTTTGAAAGCAAGCCCCAAAAGGGCGAGCATCGTCGCAAGGTACTGAAAGGGAGAGATCTTTGGATCTGAGGCAGCATCGATTACAGAGGAGATGGACTTGTGGGCAAGTAAATATGTGGCGCGAAACAACGTTAGCGCAATCATCGCCGCGCTTAGGAAGACCAAATGCCAGAGACACAGCACGGTAAGGATCAAAAGGAAGATCGGATTTCCGAGCGCTGCGCCTGAACCTCCCACGACCGGCAGGCCGGAGTCGGGGTTTAGAGCGCCAAACACGAGGAACCCAATGAGAGTGGTCGCAGCAGCAGTCAGAAGGAGTGCGACCGCAAGAAGCATGAACGACCCTTGTCCGAGCAGCGACGTGGATTTGTTCCACCGTCTCGTAAGAAAAACGACGAGAAAGTAACTTGCGCTGGCTGTTCCTACTGCGAAGAGCATGAAGCAAGCCCAGTAGGCGCTATCGATCCACGTTATGGCGTAGCGAGGAATCGGATAGTCCCAATTCGGCTCCAGTACGCGCCGCCCAAGGTAAAACGTAGCAACAACCGCGATGTAGCAGCCGATCCAAAAGAGTATCCATCCGAATGGACCGAAGCGTCGGCTCAATCGGAGCGCGACGAAGTGATAGGCGACCGCAGGAACGTTGAGGACTGTCGGGCGGTCAAGAAAAATGAACGCGCGCACGAGCGCATCTCTGGTTTTCGTCTTCGTGTCAGCTTTGATGTGATAGTCGTCGAGAAACTTGGCAGCGGCGACTAGCAGGCCCATGCCTGCGATCCACAGGCCCCATTCAACTCCTTGTTGCATCCTGTGGCCTATGCGTCACTCGCGCAAGCTGGCCGGCACGCTGACCGCGAGATGTTGTCGCACGGCATAGCTCGGGTTGCCAAGCATGAGGCTACTTGGCCTGATCGCCTGAAGCTATCTCGATCTGCTGTTTTGTTTTGCTGATTTCCAGCTTGATCTTCGCTGTGCGACCGAAGACGAAGGAAAAGTAGACGACGAGGCCTGCTGCCATGATCAGCACCAACAAGACGGCAGAGCCTGTCAGTAATTTTGTGTGCGAGGCATAGCATGACGACCAGGAGCATGTATGCCAAGCAAGACGAAGACGAAGAACGAGGCGATCGCTGCGAGGACGGCGGTGCTGGTAATTTTGTGTGCGAGGCATAGCATGACGACCAGGAGCATGTATGCCAAGCAAGACGAAGACGAAGAACGAGGCGATCGCTGCGAGGACGGCGGTGCTG
>NZ_LMDM01000010.1 GCF_001425825.1 Rhizobacter sp. Root1238 | reverse complement strand
CCACTCGGCTGCACATCCCCGTTCGTCGGGATTGTTGTTCTCCCCCTGCCACTCGACTCGCGCTCGTCGCTTCGTCTCGCCCCCGCGACCGCCGCGTCGTCTGGGCGAAGCGCAGCGAGCCGGGTGGAGAAGAACGGTCAACAATCCCAGTCAAGGTGGATCACAAGCGGCGTGGCAGTGTTGTCCGAAGCGGGCCAGAACGAACCGTATGGTGTGTGTTGAGGCCCTTTGCTTTGGTTACTTTCATTTGGGCTCAAATGAAAGTGACTCGCCCGCCGGGGCGAGAGCCAGAACGAACCGTATGGTGTGTGTTGAGGCCCTTTGCTTTGGTTACTTTCATTTGGGCTCAAATGAAAGTGACTCGCCCGCCGGGGCGAGACCCGGCATGCCACGCAGGGCGAAACCTGCCCCCCAGCTCCGCGTTCAGCGCCCCGTCACCTGCACCTCGTTGACGATCGCGCTCCACGATTGCGGCCCGGTCTTGCCCGAGACACGCACACCGAGCACCCCCGCCAGCGGCGTGCCGCTGAACGCGTAGCTGGCGCCACCAGCGGCCGCGCTGTTCGGATACGCCGGCGCGATCGCCCAGCCGGATTCGATCCAGCGCGTGCCATCGGTCGTGTACTGCAGGCTCACGCCCGATTCGAAGTAGCCGTTGCCGTAGCTGTCGATCGCGCCGTTGATGAACGTGACCTTCGAGACCGTCTTCGCCGCGGACCAGGTGACGCCGGCCGCTTCCCACTTGCCGGTTTCGCCTTCGCCCGCCGCATTCAGCGTGACGCCGGTCGCCAGCTTGCCGTCGTTGATGCCGGTGCGCGCCTGGCGGTTCGCGTTCGACAGCGCCGTCGCGCCTTTGGTCCACACCTGGCCGGTGCCGCTCGCCTCGATCTGCGTGTCGCCGCTGCCGCCACGCGCGGTAAACGCCGCACGGATCGAATGCCCGGCCTGCACGTCGCTGAAGGTGTAGCTCGTCACCGCACCGACCGCCGCGCCGTCCACCGTCACCGCGCTGATGTCGTAACCGGCGTTCGGCACGATGCTGAAGCCCTGGCTGCGGCCTTGCTGCACCTGCACCGAACCGCTCGGCACGATCGATCCGCCGGTGCCGGCCGATGCGTCGATGCTCAAAGGCGCCGTCGCACCGTTGTCCAGCCCGGCCTTCACCGCCGACCAGAAGCTCGCGTCTTCATAGCCCATCGCCCACACGCTGGTGCCGGCGAGACCGTAGGCGTTCACCAGCGCGGTCTTGGCCTGGATGCTCTGCGCATCGTCGTACCACAGCGCCGGCTGCTTGGTGGAGTTGCTCCATTCGGTGCCGTCCGGCTGCTTGCGCACCGTGCCCCAGGTGGCATACGGCGTGGCCGACGCCGCATCGCGCTGCAGCACCGCACCGGGATGCGAGGCCAGCACCGCCGGGTAGCTCGACCAGTGCACCACCTGGTTGGTGCTGTAGTCGTAGCCGTAGCTCGGCAGGCCGGCCAGCACCTTCGACGCCGGCACGCGCGACACGGTGTACGACAGGATCGCCTTCTGCCAGTCCAGCCCCGATTCGGGGCCCGGCCACACCTCGCCGTTGAAGCCGCTGCTCGCCCAGCCCGGGCCGACCTCGTCGTAGGTCATCACCTGGAAGTAGTCGACCGCGGCGCCGATCGCGGCGTAGTCGTAGCCGCCCAGGTAGTCAGGCGCCTTGTCGCCGGTCTTCGGCGGGATGCTGATCACCAGCTTCAAGCCCTGCGCATGCAGGCCGGCGGCCAGCGCAGAGATGAACGCGCTGTGGTTCGCCTTGTCCGACGACTGCACCGCCTCCAGGTCGATGTCGATGCCGGCGAAGCCGTTCGCGGTCGCGAGGTTCACCAGGTTCGTCACCGCCTTCGCGCGGCTGGCAGCGCTGGCCAGCACCGCCTTCGAGATCGCCGGGTCAAAGCCCCCGGTGTCGTTGCTGTAGTCGGAGACCGTCGGGTACAGCGGCAGGCCCTTGCTCTTCGCGAAGCTGATGATGCTGCGCGTCGTGTTCGTCATGCCCTCGGTGCCGACCGTGCCCGCAGCGGTCAGGTTGTAGGCCGAGCCCAGGCCGACGGCGCTCAGTTGAGCGTGGTAGGCCTGCAGGTTGGTGTACGACTGGCCGATCTGTCCGTCGGTGTAGGCCAGCACGAAGGGCGCGGCATCGGCCTGCGATGTCCCGACCAGGCACGCGAAGCTGACGCAGGCGAGCCCGGCGACGAAGCCGGTGCGGTGGGGGCGGAGGTGTGAAAGGGCTTTCATCGGCCGATGGTGACCGATCCCCGCGCCGACAGTTGTCAGCAAATCGTAGCGTTGGTAACCCCGTGGGGCCGGCGATTCAGCGCGTCGCGCGGCGCCGCACGCAGTCGATGTATTTGTGACCGTCCGGTGGCAGGCCGCTGCGCTGCGAGGCCCAGATCATCTCCCCCAGGCACTCCATCATCTCGTGCTGGGCGTCGTGCGCCGAGCCGCGCTTCGCGGCCAGCAAGGCATACGCCTGCTTGATGCCGGTCGGCTGGTCGATGCTGACCTGCTCGCTGATCGACAGGTGCATCGACAGGTGCAGGAAGGGGTTGGTGCGGCCGTCTTCGACCTCATAGACCTTGGCCAGCGCGGTGGCTTCGTCGGCCAGTTCGGCGTGGTACTCCGGGTGGTTCGCGATCCAGTCACCGGCCACCGTCTCCATCGGCGTCAGCGGCAGGCCGTCGCGCTGCTTGCGCCAGGTCTCGCAAAAGAATCGCCGGACGTCGTGCTGGGTCGGTGCAAACATCACTGGATTCTCACATATTTCCATGGAAGTTTTGACGGAGGAGGGAACTTCTGAAATTTCGAAGTTACTCAGGACTATTTTGAGGATCGATATGATAAAGACTGGATCGAGGCGTTTTTCGGGTGATCTCTCTTCGCCAGGATTCGCAGGCAGCAAGAGCGCCTCCGGATATTGGCTGAATCTTCTGAGGATGAGCCCTTCAAGCCAGGTATGTTCCCTCTATGTCACTGCTGGCGATGAAATAAATCTTGAAGATGCGCATCTGACGACGGATATGGTGGATAACTTGGCGGCTCTGGTAAAGCAAAAGGATTTTCCAGCGGGTGTGACATTGAATCTTCATAAGGCGAAGATTCCATCGGCCACTGCATTGCTTGAGGCGCTTGTCGACATGGATAAACCCTCCTTGTGCGAACTTGATCTCGGAGGTTTACGCGTGGTGAATTCGCAGGGAAGTTTCGAATTGCAAGATTGGCATGTCGGGCAACTGGAAAAAATATTATCAATACACTCCGACTTGTCATGTCTTGATCTGAGTGGCCAAGATCTTGGGAGCCGGCAAGAAGCTCTGGATGGTCTTTTGGAGGCGGTGGGAAAATCGGCGAATCTAAGGCGCTTGTCACTGAATGATTGCAATATTGGATCAGGGGATCTCGCGAAAATATCAAAAGCTTTGTCGAGTTGCAATGTTTTCGAAATAAATATATCTTCAAACAAGATCGGCGACGATGAGTATCGGAAATTTTTCCTGGATTTCTGCACTGCTTCCGGGCAGGCTTCATCAGTTCCTCGTTCGGCCTACGAGTTGACTGGTGAGTCAGGAGAGAGCCGGGTTGGTCCATTGTTTCTGGATGACGTGAGTCAGATGGAGCCGATATTATTGATGTTGAAAAAAGACAGAAAGATCGATCTGGACGGCAAGCAGCTGAATAAATTACAAGTATCGAATCTGGTGAAGGTGATGCTGCATCGCCAGTGTCCGGAACGACTGAAGTTGATCCTTCGAGACGCCAGCCTGCCAAGCTTGACTCCGGTTCTGACTGCAGTCGGCATGAGCGAACGAATCAACAATATCGATCTCCATGGCGTACGGATTCTGAAACGGGATAAAAAATACCAGTTGCAGGGGAGTCACATCAAGCAGGTTGCCGCTCTGGTGACCGCAGGTGGTATTACCGTATTGGATCTCGGAGCACAGCGTCTCTTCTGCAGCGGTAAATTGAAGCCCGCTGAGCAGGACATGCACACGAGTTCTCAGGAATTATTGGCTGCCATCCGACGCAGCGGGAGACTGATGGTGCGGCTTGACGGTCGGGGATTGAGTCCCCAGAATTTGACAAACATTGGTGCCGAACTGTTCAAGTCAGATGAGCCGTTGACTGGAGATAATATAATGGAAATCCAGATCGATTTCGACTCGTTCGCGCTCTCATTGCTCAGCAATCGGAATCTGACTCGGCCTCATCGGAACTGGGGAACAAGAAACGGCTTCGCTTTGAATCTAGAGTCCTGTACCCTGGATGACGCAGGTTGTCAGATCGTGTCGACTATCCTGAATAATTTCGAATGCCCAGGGGGAATCGCGCTGAGTCTCGCCGGGGCGAACGTGTCAGACATGGCTTCCATCTTGCAGGCGGCCGGTCGGGGCGCGCTGATAGGGCTGGATCTCAGCAATGTCAAACACGCCAGTGACTTCAACATTGACGTGGCGAAATATATAAAGCAGATTGTAGACGTCGTGCAGAAAAACCCTGATATGACGAGGCTGGCGCTCGGAGGCTGGGTGCCGGGTTCCGGCAGAGGCATAGAAGGCAAGCCTCAGGATGCTTTCAACGAGTTGGTGACGACAATTGCACTCCATGAGAAAATTCGCCTGTTGAAAATAAGCGACTGTGGATTGACCGATGAGGATGTCAACAGCATTTCGACCAGGATATTCAGTTCAGAACGCGTCGCTTCGCGTAAATGCGGAGCGTTGCTGAAGGATCTCGATCTGTCCGGAAACCAGTTCAGTGTTTCCGCAGCGGAACATCTCCTGATGAAAATCCGGGAGCCGTTTCGTGCCAGGCAAAGAGCTCAAATGAGTGGCTTTTCGATCGGTATTTCTCCGATCGGCATGTCTGGGATGGGTATTTCTCCAGTTTCACCAGCTCGGGTGCCGTCGAACGTCGGCACTGGAGGGTCCAACGAAATTCCGTTTTCTTTGGAGTCCATCAATCTGAGTGGCAGCAACGTGAAATCGTCGGCATCGGTAGTCGATGAAGCCCAAAAGCTTTTGAAGGACATTCCCTCGCTCAAGGTCGTGGAACCTTTCGTGAAAGAAAACAAGGGCTGAGGAATTTCATGCGGCCCAGCGCTGACAATGCCCGTCCATGATCACCGACCCTTGGTTCTATGCGGCCGCCATTCCCGCCGTGCTGCTGATGGGCTTGTCCAAGAGCGGCTTCGGGGCCGGCTTCGGCTCGCTCGCGACGCCGCTGATGGCCTTGTCGATCACGGTGCCGCAGGCGGCGGCCATCATGCTGCCGCTGCTGCTGGTGATGGACGCGGTCGGCGTGAAGGCGCTGTTCCAGCAGCGCGACAAGGCGCTGATCCGGCTGCTGATCCCGGCCGGCCTGCTCGGCACGGTGCTCGGCACGCTGTCGTTCGGGCTGCTGCAGCCGAAGACGGTCGCTGGCATCGTCGGCGGGCTGACGCTGCTGTTCCTCGCGCAGCGGCTGTTGTTCCCGCCGCGTGCCGATGCGCCGCCGCCGCCGCGCTGGTTGGGCTTCGGGCTGGGCATCGCGTCGGGCTTCACCAGCTTCGTCGCGCATGCCGGCGCGCCGCCGGTCAGCGCCTACGTGCTGCCGCTGCGGCTGCCGCCGATGATCTTCACCGCGACGATGGCCACCTTCTTCGCGGTCGTGAACCTGTCGAAGTGGATCCCGTATGCCTTCCTCGGGCTGATCGACCTGCGCAACCTCGGGACCTCGCTGGTGCTGATGCCGTTCGCGCCGGTCGGCGTGTGGATCGGCATCCGGCTCGCGAAGCGGATCCAGCCGACGCTGTTCTATCGGCTGGTGTATGTCGGCATGTTCCTCACCGGCGCGAAGCTGCTGTACGACGCGCTGCGCTGAGCGGGAGTCCGTTCGCCCTGAGCCTGTCGAAGGGCCTTCGCACATCGAACCGGGGCTTCGACGGGCTCAGCCCGACCCTTCGACAAGCTCAGGGCGAGCGGGGGGAGATCACGTTGACGCTTCCTCGTCCGGCTTTTCCGCCGCACCGCCCCAACCGGCGCGCTGCTTGCGATCCAGCGCCGCGGCGCGTTCCTGCGCGAACAGCGTCTCCAGCTGCTGCCGCCCTTCCTTCGCGACGGCGATCAACCGCTCCTGGTCGCGCGCATGCGGGCGCATCGCCTCCAGCTGATCGATGCTGTGCCGGCGGAAACGCAGCGCCAGGTTGCGCGCCTGGTGCGGCTGCCAGCCCAGCAGCTCCAGCGTGCTGCGTGCCGTCATCAGCGCCGAATCGAGCGTCTCGCGTTCGATCAGCGTGACGCCCAGCTCGCGCAGCCGGTAGTAGTGCCGCACATTGCGCGCCCGGGCCACGATCGTCAGCTGCGGGAAGTTCTCGCGCACCAGCGTCGCCACTTCCACGCTCTGCTCCACGTCGTCGATCGCCAGCACCATCACCTTCGCGGTCGCGGCGCCGGCGGTGCGCAGCAGGTCGAGGCGCGTCGCGTCGCCGTAGAACACCGGCCAGCCGAAGCGGCGCAGCGCCTCCAGCGCTTCGGCGTCATGCTCCAGCACCGTCGGCGTCAGGCCGTTGGCGAACATCATCCGGCCGACGATCTGCCCGTAGCGGCCGAAGCCGGCAATGATCACCGACGCGTTCTGCTGCTCGCTGATCTCGGGGATGTCGCTGCGTTTCTGGCCCGCGAGCGTCGGCGTCCACCAGCGGTCCGCGGCCACCAGCAGCAGCGGCGTCAGCAGCATCGACAAGGCCACCGACGCCACCAGCAGCGACGAGGTCGGCGCGTCGATCACGCCGGCCTGCGCCGCGGTCTGGAACACCACGAAGCCGAACTCGCCGCCCTGCGCCAGCAGGATGATGAAGACCGGCCGTTCGGCCTTCGGCAGCGGCATCGCGCGGCCCATCGCCCACAGCACACCGGCCTTCACCGCGAGGAAGCCGCCGACGATCAGCGCGACCAGCAGCGGCCGCTGCATCACGACCGAGAAGTCGATGCTCATCCCGACCGCGATGAAGAACAGCCCGAGCAGCAGCCCCTTGAACGGCTCGATGTCGGTCTCGAGCTCGCGCCGGTATTCGCTTTCGGCCAGCAGCACGCCGGCCAGGAAGGCGCCGAGCGCCATCGACAACCCGACCGTCTGCATCAGTGCCGCGGTGGCCACCACCAGCAGCAGCGACGCGGCGGTGAAGATCTCCGGCGTCGCGCTGCCGGCGATCCAGCGCAGCGTCGGCCGCAGCAGCAGCCGCCCGCCCAGCACGATGATCGCGATCACCCCGAGCGCCCTGGCGGCGCCGAGCCAGAAGCTGCCGTGTTCCGGCGCATCGGACGCCGCGGCCAGCAGCGGCACCAGCGCGAGGATCGGGATCGCCGCGATGTCCTGCAGCAGCGCCACGCTGAGCAGGCTCTGCCCGGAGGTCGTCGCCATCAGGTTGCGCTCGCCAAGCACGCCCAGCCCGATCGCGGTCGACGACATCGCGAGGCCCAGCCCGCCGACCACCGCCAGCTGCCATGGCACGCCGGCCGCGACCGCCGCGCCGAGCAGCAGCGCTGCCGAGCCGAACAGCTGCACGCTGCCCCAACCGAAGATCGGCTTGCGCAGCGACCAGAGCCGTTTCGGCTCCAGTTCGAGCCCGACCAGGAACAGCATCAGCACCACGCCGAATTCGGCGAAATGCAGCATGTCCTGCGGATCGGTCACCAGACGCAGGCCCCACGGCCCGATCAGGATGCCCGCGGCGAGGTAGCCGATGATCGACCCCAACCCCAGCTTCTTCGCCACCGGCACCGCGATCACCGCGGCGGCCAGGTACACCAGCCCGCCTGTCAACCAGCTGCCGTGCTCCATCAGGCGCTCTCCACCAAGGCGGCTTCGACCGCATCGGCCGGGCGTGCCGATTCGGGCACCTCGCAGTCGATGCAGTCGTCCAGCCCGGCCAGCTCCGGCCAGTCGGGGTAGCTGCCGAGGCGGTGCACGAAGGTGTCGGCATGCGCCTGCAGCTCGGCCGCGCCGACGCGGTGCGCGCCATGCAGCACCAGCGGCGGCAGGAAGCGCATGCCGCACAGCGCCGCGGTCTGCTCGTACGGCGGCAGGAAGGCGTCGAAGTGGTAGCGGTTGTAGCTGTCGGGGCGGTAGGAATCGTCGGGACCGCCGGTGGACGACACCAGCCACAGGTCCTTGCCTCGCAGCGCGTGGCCGTCGGGTCCGTAGGCCCAGCCGAAGCCGAGCACTTCGTCGACCCACAGCTTCATCAGCGGCGGCATGCTGTACCAGTGGATCGGATGCTGCCAGACCACCAGCTTCGCCTGCAGCAGCAGCGCGCGCTCGGCCTCGATGTCGATCAGGTAGTCGGGGTAGAGGCGGTACAGGTCGCGCACCGTGGCGTGGCCGGATTTCTTGGCCGCCTTGTAGAGCGTGCGGTTGACGCGTGACTGCTCCATCTGCGGGTGGGCGGTCAGGACGAGGACTTCCGATGGGTTCATGGCGGGGGTAAGTATTGGGTGCCCAACAACGATAGTGTTCGTTAACATAACCGCAAACAAGGATCGTCAGGAGCATTGCATGCCAGTGATCGTGGTGGCCAATCCGAAGGGCGGGGTCGGAAAAAGCACCTTGTCCACCAACATCGCAGGGTACCTGGCCCAGGCGGGCCATGCGGTGATGCTGGGCGATGTCGACCGCCAGCAGTCGGCCCGCACCTGGCTGTCGCTGCGGCCCGCGAACCTGCCCGCGATCACCGGCTGGGACCTGGCGCACGACGAGATCGTGCGTCCGCCGAAGGGCACGACGCACGCGGTGCTCGACACCCCCGCCGGCCTGCATGGCAAGCGGCTCGACGAGGTGATGAAACTGGCCGACAAGGTGCTCGTGCCGCTGCAGCCCAGCATCTTCGACATCCACGCGACGCACGCCTTCGTGCGAGAGCTGCTGGCGCGGCGGCGCGGCGACAAGGTGTCGATCGCGATCGTCGGCATGCGGGTGCGCGACGGCACCATCTCGGCCGACCAGCTGCGCAGCTTCCTCGAGACGCTGCAGGTGCCGCTGCTCGGCTTCCTGCGCGACACGCAGAACTACGTGCACCTGGCCGCGCGCGGCCTGACGCTGTGGGACGTGGCACCGAGCCGCGTCGAGCGCGACCTCGAACAATGGCAGCCGCTGCTGCAGTGGCTGGAGGCCTGATGAAACGTTTCGAGAAGCTCGCCGACCTGCAGGCCCTGGTGGGCCAGGACATCGGCCTGAGCGGCTGGATCGAGGTCGACCAGCGCCGCATCGACCAGTTTGCCGAGGCCACCGGCGACCACCAGTGGATCCACGTCGACCCGGCGCGCGCGGCGGCCGGGCCGTTCAGGACCACCATCGCGCACGGCTTCCTCACGCTGAGCCTGCTGCCGGAGATGTTCGCGTCGGCCTTCGAGGTCGGCGACACCCGCATGGGCGTCAACTACGGGCTGAACCGGGTGCGCTTTCCGGCGCCGGTGCCGGTGGGCAGCCGGTTGCGCGGCAGTTTCAGGTTGCTGGCCTGCGAGCCGCTCGACGGCGGCGCGCAGTTGACGATCGAGGTCACGATGGAGCGCGAGGGATCGACCAAGCCGGTGTGCGTGGCCGAATCGCTGACACGGCGCTACGTTTGACACCGGCGTTCACACGGCGGCGCGGCCGCACCCTCTTCAGGGGGGGCGGGGTGGCCCGAGCGCTGGGCTAGCATCGGCGCTTTGTCCCGGGCCGACGCCGTGCCCCGGGCCTGCACGAAAGGGATGTCGCGATGAAAGTGCTGCTGGTCGATGACCATCCGTTGATCCTGTCGGCCTTGCAGACCGTGATCCAGGGCCTGGGCGACCACGTCAGCGTGGTCGGTGCCGGCAGTGCCCGCGCCGCGCGTGAGACGCTGGCTGCCGACAACGACTTCGACCTGGTGCTGCTCGACCTGCACCTCGGCGACGCCGACGGCTTCGACCTGCTGGTCGAGTTCCGCAGCACCTACCCGGCGCTGCCGGTGGTGGTGGTGTCGGCCTCCGACCGCGCGAGCGACGTGATCCGCTCGATCGACCTGGGCGCGATGGGCTTCGTGCCGAAGCGCGCCTCCAACGAAACGCTGTTCGATGCGCTGCGCATGGTGATGTCCGGCGGCATCTACGTGCCGTCGATCAGCATCGGCAACGACCGGCCGTCCGAACGCGCGCAAGACTCGCCGTGGGGCAGCGTGCCGACGGCGGTCAACCAGATCGGCGAGGCGGCGCGCGGCGGCGGCTTCCAGCAGCATCCGTCGATCGCGTCGCTCGGCCTCACGCCGCGCCAGACCGACGTGCTGGCGTTGCTGCTGCAAGGCAACCCGAACAAGCTGATCGCCCGCGAGCTGGGACTGTCGGTCGAGACGGTGAAGGACCACGTGGCCGCGGTGCTGCGGGTGCTGAACGTCAGCTCGCGCACGCAGGCGGTGCTGGCCGTCAGCCAGATGACGCAAGCCCACGGTGGGTTCTCGGCCTGGCGCAAGAGCTGACATGTCGGCCCCGGCATCGCCGCGCGAGCTGACCGAAGTCGAGCGCATCCACGGGCTGTATTCGTACGTGCCGACCACGCTGGCCGGCAACGCGGCCGGCGCGTCGGTGATGGCGCTGCTGTTCTGGGACCATGCGCCGCGCTGGCTGCTGGCCGGCTGGATGGTGATGTTCTGGGGGTTGTGGCTGTTCCGCCTGTGGGCGCTGGGCGCCTTCCGCGGCCGCAACGTGCAGACGGTGGCTGACGCGCAGCCGTGGTTCCGCGTGTGGGTCGGCGCGACGATGGGCTCGGGCATCGTCTGGGGCTCGGCCGCGTGGCTGTTCTACCCGCACGGCGGCACGACGGAGCGCATCGGGCTGCTGCTCACCGTCTACAGCTTCTGCGTGGCGGGCATGCCGATCCTCGCGCCGATGCGCAAGGTCTACAACGTCTTCGCGCTGCTGTGCTTTGCGCCCACCGTGCTGCGCGTCGGGCTGCCGGGCGGCTTCGACGACCTGGTGCTGGCGGGCGTGCTGCTGACGATCGTCGCGATGACGACGCTGCTCGCGAGCGATTACCGGCTCAACTACGAGAACCTGCTGAAGCTGAAGCTGCGAGCCGATGAACTGAGCGCGCAGCTGCGGGCCGAGAAGGCGGCCGCCGATGCGGCGCGCCAGCAGGCCGAGGTGGCCAACCGCTCGAAGACGCAGTTCTTCGCGGCCGCGAGCCACGACCTGCGGCAGCCGCTGCATGCGATGGGCTTGTTTGCCGAGGCGCTGCGCCAGCGCAGCCACGACGAGGAGGTGATCCACCTCGTCAACAGCATCAACGGCTCGGTCGACGCGCTGGAGGGGCTGTTCTCGGAGCTGCTCGACATCACGAAGATCGACACCGGCGGCGTCGAGACGCAGGCCGAGCATTTCAACGTCGGCGCGATGTTCGGGCGGCTGAAGCTGCACTTCGAGCCGACGGCGTTCGAGAAGGGGCTGGGGCTGCGCTTTCGCGGCGGCGCGCACAACGCGTTCGCCGACCCGGTGCTGGTGGAGCGCATCCTGCGCAACCTGGTGTCGAACGCGATCCGCTACACGCAGGACGGCACGGTGCTGGTGAGCTGCCGCAAGCGCGGCGGGCGGCTGCTGCTACAGGTGTGGGACACCGGCGTCGGCATCCGCGAGCGCGAGCAGGAGCGCATCTTCGAGGAGTTCTACCAGGTGCCACAGGGCGACGCGCTGGCGCCGCACCAGCGCAAGGGGCTGGGCCTGGGGCTGGCGATCGTCAAGCGGCTGGCCGGGCTGATGGAGGCGCCACTGTCGCTGCGTTCGCGGCCGGGTCATGGCACGGTGTTCTCGCTGGAGTTGCCGCCCGGCAAGGCGCCGCGCGTGGCGGCGGCGTCATTCGGCAGCAAGGCGCCGATCGGGCTGACGCTGGACCGGCGACGCATCGTGATCGTCGAGGACGAACCGGCGGTGCGCGACGGGCTGGAGGTGCTGCTGAAGGGCTGGGGCGCGAGCGTGCGCAGCTTCGAGACGGTGGCGGCCTGCCGGGCCTGGGCGCAGAGCGACGACGCCGGCCACGAGGTGCCGGACCTGCTGATCGTCGACTACCGGCTGGAGCACGGCCACACCGGGCTGGAGGCGATCCAGGCGCTGCGCGAACGCTTCGGGCCGGGCGTGCCGGCCATCATGGTGAGCGGCAGCACGATGACCAACCACGAGGTGGAGGCGCAGGCGCACAACTTCCACCTGCTGGTGAAGCCGGTGGTGCCGAACAAGCTGCGGGCGATGATCAGTTTCAAGCTGGGGGTGCGGGGCGGGTGAGGCAGGGTGAGCGCGCGGGGAACGCACCTGAGAGTGCGAATCGGCGGGATGGGGCGAAGCCTTTTGTCCTGGCTTGGAACTTGGATGGCGGATCGGTCACACAGGGGGAGCCTGCTTGTGAGTGATCTGTGTGTGATCGCTGCATGGCGAGGCATCGTTTTACTGCGCCCTGGAGCTAGTTCATGAAAACCAACACCCTTACATCCTCGCGCCAGCAGGTTAAGACGGAGAGCGATGACGGCGCAACAGCGCCGCATGTGCCCGTGGCACCCGTGAATACAAAGATTGCCGAGCAGCGTCAAGGTGCGGTAAAGGTCTGCCAACGAAGGTTCACACTTGAATATGATACTCAAAAAAAAGAGCGAGTATTTCTGGTGGATAGATGGGCTACATCCAACCGCAGTGTAGCTCTGAAATCGGCGAGCGGACTTGTATCTGGAATGATCGATGAATTCCGTAAAGTTGACTTCTCTGACTTGGACGCGCCAAGTCGCAGGCTCGTCGTCGAGGCATGCTATCGCCTGCTTTTCGAGCAGATGCATGCCATTAAATATAAGCCGATTGACAGTAGAGGGAAGTCAGAATTTGATGGCGCGTTCCTGGAGTTTGAGAGGGGGGCGGCTGCGGCCATGGAGCAAGGCGATGTTAATGGGTTTCATGGCGCGTTGGGTCGGCTCTCTAGTTACTTGACCCTTGCGAACTCCAGTAGTGGTAATTTTGATGGCGACGGCAAAAATGAGCTTGGATCCGTGCAGTTTGTATGGCCTCTTGAGCTAAGCGCAAAAAATAACTATGCGGACTTTCAGATTTCTCCTAATGGAAGAGTTTCCAAGGCTGATTTGGAAACGCTCGATGAGTTGATTGCTGATCTTGAGGGCAAGGAAAAGGCACAGGACTTAGTACGTCGAAGCGACGCGGAACCAATGGGGCTGGATGTTCGTTCCCATCTCGGTCAGCAAAATCGCCGGCTGCTGAATGGGAATGGCACAAGGGAGAATGATGAGAAGTCTCCTCGCAGTCGCGATGGAGTTGCTCACAGGAGTGGATTGGCAAAGTCCTCAGCCATCGGCAAGCACGTCGAGCTTCTAGATCAGAAAGGTTTGCCAAACAACGTTCCGAAGCACGAACTCACTGGGGCGTCGTGCCCGCAGAATGAACTGCGCCAAACGATGATTAAAAGCAGGATTGAGATTTTTTCCGCGCAATACGAGATGTTTCGGCGGACTGCAAAGTTATTTACCACGACCTCCACGAACGAATTGGTTAAATATGCCGCGTCCTCGTTAAGTGGTTTGCAAAAAGAAGAGAATGGAAAGCTTTATCCGAATGCGCGGCTAAGCTATCTCTCGAGCATGAGTGATGTCTTTGACTGTTGGGTAAATTTAACGAAAAAGAAAAAGGACGCATCAGATCTTGACGACAAAAAGAAGGTCTTCGTTGAAAGGTCTTTGGCGCTTCTTGCGGAGGATAAAATATCACAATTCCACATTCTGTGCCGTCGAGAAATTATGCTAATGATGGATAGCTTCGATTATCGCGGAAATTCTGTAAGGGTGCTTGGCGGCAGGCGCGGTATTTTTCCGCTGATCGCATAACAAAGAAGGATTATGCAAAAGAAATCCAGACGGTTTCGGGTGAGATAGGTCGCGAAATTTTTTCGAAGAATGGTTGTATTCAAAATGATCTCTCGTTGACGGTGTTGACGAACGGAAAATCAGATATTTCTAGAATGTATGATCGTATCTTTGATAACTCGACTAGGCAACAGAAGGACCGAATCGGTGAGCTTCGCCAGCAGTTCCACGAGCATGCCACTTTGCATCTGTTGAGGAACGAGTACACCGAATTCGGTCACCTATGTCAGCGACATGCAGTTGAAGTTGGTAAAGTCATCTAATATTGCTTTTCAAGCTGTGGCGGATGGGTTCAGTGGAATTTTCCCGACCCTTACTACCGATTGGCTGAAATGGCGCCACGCTGGTCATGAGACAGTTGAGTTATGAGGAGGTCTACGCGGCGGATTCCATATTCGGCGTCTCGTTTACACGGGGCTTTCCCCAACGGGGAAAGTCCGTCCCTGCCTCCATCGCGGTTCCGTAAAAAATCTCCCCGCCCTACCTACACGAGGAGAGAACCATGGACCGCCGCACCCTCATCACCCGCACCGGCCTGGCCGGCGTGCTCGCCACCGCCAGCGCCCCCGCCATCGTCCACGCGCAGACCGCCCTGCGCTGGCGTCTCGCTTCCAGCTTCCCCAAATCCCTCGACACCATCTTCGGCGCTGCCGAAGTCTTCGCGAAGAAGGTCGGTGAGCTTTCCGGCGGCAAGTTCCTGGTCTCGGTGCACGCGGCCGGCGAGATCATGCCGGCCTTCGGCGTGGTCGACGCGGTGCAGAACGCCACCGTCGAGATCGCGCACACCGCGCCGTATTACTTCTTCGGCAAGGACGAGACCTTCGCGCTCGGCTGCGCGATCCCGTTCGGGCTGAACTCGCGACAGATGACGGCGTGGATGGTCGAGGGCAACGGCCTGAAGCTGATGCGCGAGTTCTATCACCAGTACAACATCGTCAACTTCCCCGGCGGCAACACTGGCGCGCAGATGGGTGGCTGGTTCCGCAAGGAGATCAAGTCGCTGGCCGACATGAAGGGCCTGAAGATGCGCATCGGCGGCTTCGGCGGCCGGGTGCTCGAACGCATCGGCGCGGTGCCGCAGAACATCCCCGGCGGCGACATCTACCCGGCGCTCGAGAAAGGCACCATCGATGCCGCCGAATGGGTCGGACCCTATGACGACCAGAAGCTCGGCTTCAACAAGGTCGCGCCCAACTACTGCTACCCCGGCTGGTGGGAAGGCGGCCCGCAGCTCGACTTCTTCATCAACACCAAGGCCTACGACGCGTTGACGCCCGAGTACAAGGCGGTGGTCGAGGCCGCCGCCGCGGTGGCCCACACCGACATGCAGGCCAAGTACGACTACCGCAACCCGGCCGCGCTGAAGCAGCTGGTGGGCAGCGGCACGCGGCTGTTCCGCTTCCCGAAGGACGTGATGGAGGCGGCCTTCAAGGCCTCGCAGGAGATGTACGCCGAGCTGTCGGTCAAGAACCCGAACTGGAAGAAGGTCTACGAGGACTACGCGAAGGTGCGCGCCGACCAGAACCTGTGGTTCCGCTTCGCCGAGGCGGCGTTCGACGACTTCATGCAGGCGCAGAAGCTGTAGGCCGATGGGGCCGGTGCCATCCGGGGCGGGACGCTCCCCGGATGGGCATCAGGCCTACTTCTTGCCGGCCTCCTGCTGCAGCGCGCGCTCCACCGCCTTCATCTGCTCGTCGTCGGCGCTCGACTTCGTTGACGACGACGACGACGAAGCGGACGCCGGCTCTTCAGCCGGCTGCGGCATCAGCCCGTCCATCGACGGCGCCGGCTTGTCCTGACGGTCCTGCTGCAGCTGCTGCATGATCTCGTCGTTGTTCAGCTTCTTCTCCTTGCCGACCCCGCTGGACACCAGGCCGGGGAACGCGATCACCAGGCCGACCATCACGATCTGGATCAGCACGAACGGGATCGCGCCGCGGTAGATCTGCCCGGTTGTCACCTTCGCGACCGGCGCCTTCGTCACCTTGTCGGTGTAGTCGTCGACCGGCGCCACGCTGCGCAGGTAGAACAGCGCGAAGCCGAACGGCGGGTGCATGAACGAGGTCTGCATGTTCACCGCCAGCAGCACGCCGAACCACACCAGGTCGATGCCCAGCGTGTGCGCCACCGGCCCGATCAGCGGGATGATGATGAACGACAGCTCGAAGAAGTCGAGGAAGAACGCCAGCACGAACACCAGGATGTTCACGACGATCAGGAAGCCGAGCTGGCCGCCGGGCAGGCTGGTCAGCAGGTGCTCGACCCACTTCGGACCGTCCACGCCCTGGAACGACAGGCTGAACACGGTGGAGCCGACCAGGATGAACAGCACGAAGCACGACAGCTTCATCGTGGTGTCCATCGCCTGGCGCAGCAGGCTCAGGTTCAGGCGCCGGCGCGCCAGCGCCATCACCAGCGCGCCGGTCGCGCCCATCGCGCCGCCTTCGGTCGGCGTCGCCACGCCGAGGAAGATGGTGCCGAGCACCAGGAAGATCAGCGCCAGCGGCGGGATCAGCACGAAGGTCACGCGCTCGGCCATCTTCGACAGCAGGTTCAGCCGCGTCACGCGGTTGATCACCGCCAGCAGGAACGCGAAGCCGACGCCGGCGCACATCGACGTGACGATCAGCTCGTCGGTCGGCGTCGTGTCGGGCCGCGTGCGGGCGAACGCCCACGCCGAGGCCACCGACAACACCACCACCACGCCCAGCGAGCGCAGCCCGCTCGTCCCGTCGGGCTCGCGGATCGTGCGCGCCTCCTTCGGCAGCGCCGGCGCCCAGTGCGGGCGCAACACCGTCACGCCGACGATGTAGAGCACGTACAGGCCGGTCAGCACGAAGCCCGGGATGAAGGCGCCCTTGTACAGGTCGCCGACGCTCTGGCCCAGCTGGTCGGCCATGATGATCAGCACCAGCGACGGCGGGATGATCTGCGCGAGCGTGCCCGACGCCGCGATCACGCCCGACGCGACGCGCCGGTCGTAGCCATAGCGCAGCATGATCGGCAGCGAGATCAGGCCCATCGAGATCACCGACGCGGCCACCACGCCGGTGGTCGCGGCCAGCATCGCACCGACCAGGATCACCGCGAACGCGAGCCCGCCGCGGATCGGGCCGAACAGCTGGCCGATGGTGTCGAGCAAATCCTCGGCCATGCCGGAGCGTTCGAGCAGCAACCCCATGAAGGTGAAGAACGGCACCGCGAGCAGCGTGTCGTTCTGCATGATGCCGAACATGCGCAGCGGCAGCGCCTGCATCAGCGCCGACGGCAGCAGCCCGAGCTCGATGCCGATGAAGCCGAACAGCAGCCCGCAGGCCGCCAGCGAGAACGCGACCGAGTAGCCGAACAGCAGGAACACGATCAGGCTGCCGAACATGATCGGCGCCATGTTGGCGGAGAGGAACTCCATCATGTCGTGCTCCCCGAGCCGTTCTTCTTTGCAATATCGAGGGCGGCCTTCTCGCGCACGGCCACTTCTTGCTGGCGCAGGAACTCGGCGAGCTCCTCTTCGGCCGATTTGCCGCCGCCCTTCTTCATCGGATCGGGCACCAGGCCCTTCAGGAAGGCCACGCGCTTGATCAGCTCCGACACGCCCTGCAGTCCCAGCAGCACCAAGCCGACCGGCAGCAGCGCCCAGGCCGGCCAGAGGATCAGCCCGCCAGCGTTGCCCGACACCTCGCCGCTGTTGAACTTGCTGATCACCACCGGCCACACCAGCCGGGTCGCGACGATCACGAACGGCAGCAGGAAGGCGCAGATGCCCACCATGTCGATCCAGATCTGCGTGCGCTTCGAGAAGCGGCCGGAGATCACGTCGATGCGCACATGCTCCTGGCGCAGCAGCGTGTAGCCGGCGGCCAGCAGGAACACCGCGGCGAACAGGTACCACTGGATCTCGAGGTAGGCGTTCGAGCTGACGTTGAAGATCTTGCGGACGATGGCGTTGCCGGCGCTGATCAGCACCGCGGCCAGCACCAGCCATGACAGCCACTTTCCGACGAACTCGTTCAGCCGGTCGATCAGGCGTGAAAGGGACAAGAGGGGTTGCACGGTGTCTCCAGGACGGGTTCTTTTGGCAGGGTGGAATCAGACCCCAACCCGGCGGCGCGGGCAACGGGTCAAACAGCTAAGTGAAACTACGCGGCGGGCGACGCGTCGCCGAAATCCCGGCAGTGCTCGACCGCGTACTTGATGAGCTCCGCCTGGCCTTCCAGGTTCAGCTTGCGCTTGATGTTCTGGCGGTGCGATTCGACGGTGCGCACGCTCAGGTTCAGGTCTTGCGCGATCTGCTTGCTGGAACGCCCCTTGGCCAGGCACGCGAGGATCTCGCTCTCGCGCAGCGACATCACCGGCCGCGGCGTCTGGGCCCGCATCAGCCGGCCCGAGATCGCCGCGCTGAGGAAGGTCTCGCCGGCCTGCACCGCGGCGATGGCGTCGATGATGTCGGTCGACGGCGCGTCCTTCAGCACGTAGCCGCGCGCGCCGGCCTGCATCGCGCGGTTCACGTACTCGGGGTTGTCGTACATGCTGAGCACCAGCACGCGCAGCGCGGGCCGCTCGGCCAGCAGGCGGCGCGTCAGCTCGATGCCGTTGACGTCCTTCATGCCGATGTCCATCAGCACGAGGTCGACCTGTTGCGCGGCCAGTTGCGCAAAGGCCTCGGCCGCATCGCCGGCCTCGCCGACCACGTCGATGCCGGCCACGGTGCACAGCCGGGCCTTCAGCCCTTCGCGCACCAGCGGGTGGTCGTCGACGATCAGCAGGCGGGTGACGGTGGTGTCGGTGACGGTCATGGGGCGGTGGCGGCGAAGCGGCGCATCGCCGCGGCAGGCACGTCGGCGACGACCTCGGTGCGGCCGGCGCGCGACAGCACCTTCAGGTTGCCGCCGATCGACGCCAGGCGCTCGCGCATGTTGCGCAGCCCGATGCCGCGCCGCGGGTGCTGCTGCATCGCGCCGACATCGAAGCCGCGGCCGTCGTCGATCACGCGCAGCCGCACGCCGCCGGCGCCGAAGGCCAGCCGCAGCGCGACGCGCGACGCGGCCGCGTGCTTGTCGATGTTGTTCAGCGCTTCCTGCGTCACGCGGAACAGCACGGTGTTGATCTCGTCGGGCAGGCCTTCGGGCGGCTCGCCGCGCACCCGCACCTGCAGCGGCAGCCGGCGCTGCTCGCCGAATTCTTCGCCGAGGTGGGCGAGGGCGGCCGGCAGGCCCAGCACGTCGAGCTCGGCCGGGCGCAGCCGGTGCGAGATCTCGCGCACCTCGCCGAGCGCGCCGTTCAGCCGCACCAGCGCCTTGGTCAGCGTGGCCGGCGCGCCGGCCCCGAGCTGCGCGACCGAGGACTCCATCAGCAGCTTGATCGACACCAGCGTCTGGCTGGTGCTGTCGTGCAGCTCGCGCGACAGGTAGGCGCGCTCGTCTTCCTGCGAGCGCACGACCTGGCGCGCCAGCAGCCGCAGCTTGGCATCGGCGATGCGCTGCTCGCTGACGTTGAGCGCAAGCCCGCAGCCGCCGATCAGCACGATGCCGAGCAGCGCGATGCCGGCGATCCACCACATCGTGTCGGCGATGTTGGCGGTGACCTGCTGGTCGAGCTGCTTCATCGTGGCCTGCACGTCGTCGAGGTACAGCCCGGTGCCGAACATCCAGTTCCAGCGCGGCAGCGCGACCACGTAGCCGAGCTTCGGCGTGACCTGCCCGGTCGACGGCTTGCGCCACAGGTACTCGACGAAGCCGCCGCCTTCGCGCGCCTGCGCGATCAGCCGCTGGATCACCGGCTCGCCGTTGGCGTCCCGCATGTCCCACATGTCCTGGCCGACGAGCTCGGGCTGGCGCGGGTGCATCAGGTTCTTGCCGCCGAGGTCGTAGAGGAAGAAGTAGCCGTCGCTGCCGTAGTCGAGCGACGCGAGGCGGCGGATCGCCTGTTCCTTCGTCGCGTCGTCGTCGCGGCCGGAGGCATAGAGCGGCGCGATCGTGCTCTGCGCGAGGTCGACATAGTGGCGCAGCTCGTTCTGCTTCGAGGCCATCGTCGCGGCCTCGACGACGGCGCGCTCGCGGGCGGCCAGGTCGTTCTCTTTCTGGCGCACCGCGAACGCGATCAGCAGCAGCGATGCGATCAGCGGGATCACCGCCAGCAGGAAGACCTTCAGCCTCAGGCGCATGGACTGCCGCCGCGCTTTGCCGGTCAGGCCGCGTCGACGGCGGCGCGGTAGAGCTTGCCGGAGCGCGTGCCGCTGCGGCAGAACGCGAGGATCGGCTTCGGCAGCGTGGCCAGCAGCTCGCCGAAGCGGGCGATCTGCTCGGGCGTCTGCAGGGCCGGCGCGACCGGCAGGTGCGCGTACTGCAGGCCGGCCGCGCGCGCGGCGGCTTCGATCGTTGCGCTGGTGGGTTGCTCCGGGCCGCCTTCGAAGTCGGGGCGGTTGTTGATGATGCTCTTGAAGCCCTGCTGCGCGGCCCAGGCCATCGCGGCCGGTTCGAGCTGGGGCGCGACGCAGACGTCGGCACTGAGTGGCTGGACGACGGGATCGGTCATGGTCGTGCCCTGGTGTGGAGGTGGACGTGTGCCGAGGGATCAGCGGCTGAGCGCCTGCTTGACCGCGGCGGACACCAGGCCCATGTCGGCCTTGCCGGCCAGGCGGGTCTTCACCGCGCCCATCACCTTGCCCATGTCGCCGGGGCCGCTGGCGCCCAGTTCGGCGACGATCTTGCCGACCTCGGCGGCCACTTCATCGGCCGACAGGCGCTGCGGCAGGTAGCCTTCGAGCACCGCCAGCTCGGCGGTTTCCTTGTCGACCAGGTCGGTGCGGTTCGCGGCGGCGAACTGGGTGATCGAATCCTTGCGCTGCTTGATCAGCTTGTCGACGATCGCGATGACCGCGGCGTCGTCGAGCACGACGCGCTCGTCGACCTCCTTCTGCTTCAGGGCCGCGAGCAGGCCGCGGATCGTCAGCAGGCGGGCGGCGTCCTTCGCACGCATCGCGGTCTTCATGTCTTCGGTGATCTGGTCTTTCAGGCTCATCGCAGGGTCTCGTGAGGAAGGGGAGGGCAGAAACGACAAAGCCCGCTTGCGGCGGGCTTTGGGGAGTCTGGCTTCCAGGGCGCCCGGTGTTCAGGCCGGCAGCGCCGAAGAATCAGTACAGGCGCTTCGGCAGCTGCATGCTGCGAATGCGCTTGAAGTGGCGCTTGACGGCCGCAGCCTTCTTGCGCTTGCGCTCGGCGGTCGGCTTTTCGTAGAACTCGCGGGCGCGCAGGTCGGTCAGCAGGCCCAGCTTTTCAATGGTGCGCTTGAAGCGGCGCAGAGCCACGTCGAACGGCTCGTTTTCTTTGACGCGAATCGAAGTCATAGATCCAGAAGTTTTTGCGCTCGGTGTCTTGCTCGTCGCTTCCTTGGTCGTTCGCCCGGGCTCTCAGGGAGGAGGTTCCGGAATCCAGCCTGGGGCATGGACGAAGATGGCGGGTGCGAATTTTGAACGAGATCGCGGCGCGGGTTTGCCAGCAAAGACCGCGATTATAGCCATAGTTCCCGGTCGCGCAAGCGGGGTGTCAGTGGCCGCTTTCAGCAGGCTGCAGGCTGTCGCGGCTGTCGGCGAGGGCGGCCGCGCAGGCCGCGGCGCTGGCCCAGGCCCACTGGAAGTTGTAGCCGCCGAGCCAGCCGGTCACGTCGACCACCTCGCCGATGAAGTGCAGGCCCGGCATGCGGCGACTCTCCAGGCTTTGCGAGCTCAGTTCCCGGGTGTCGACACCGCCGGCCGTGACCTCCGCCTTGCGGTAGCCCTCGGTGCCGTCGGGCGTCAGCTGCCAGCCCTGCAGGCCGGCGGCGAGCTGCTGCAGGTCGCGGTCCTTCAGGTCGGCCACCGGGCGATCCGACAGGCCCGGGCGGGCCTGCAGCCAGGCGGCCGCCAGCCGGGCCGGCAGCAATGTCGCCAGTTCGTTGCCCAGTTGCTTGCGCGAACCGGCCTTGGCATGCAGGAATTCCGCCACCAGGTCGCGGTCGGGCGCCAGGTCGAGTTGCAACGGCGTGCCGGGCTTCCAGAAGCTGGAGATCTGCAGCACGCCCGGGCCGCTGAGCCCGCGGTGCGTGAACAGCAGGTCTTCGACGAAGCGCGCCCGCGCGCGGCCGGTGCCGGTGCTGATCGCCACCGGCAGCGACAGCCCCGCCAGCTCGACGAACGGCGCCCAGTCGGCTGCGGCAAAGGTCAGCGGCACCAGCGCCGGCCGGGTGTCGACCAGCTTGTGGCCGAACTGCTTCGCGATGCGGTGGCCGAAGTCGGTCGCGCCGATCTTCGGGATCGACAGCCCGCCGGTCGCGATCACGACCCGCCGGCAGCGCACCGGGCCGTTCGCGGTGTCCAGCTCGAAGCGGCCGGCCTCGCCGCGCACCGCGCCGACCGTGCAGGGCTGCCAGCGCGTGACCCGGCCCTGCTCGCATTCGCGCAGCAGCATCGCGATAATGTCTTCGGCCGAGTCGTCGCAGAACAGCTGGCCCTTGTGCTTCTCGTGCCACGCGATGCGGTGGCGCTGCACCAGCCCGATGAAATCCTGCGGCGTGTAGCGGGCCAGCGCCGAGCGGCAGAAGTTCGGGTTCTCCGACAGGAAGTTGGCCGGTCCGGCATCGCGGTTCGTGAAGTTGCAGCGCCCGCCGCCGGAGATGCGGATCTTCTCGGCCAGCCTGGCCGCATGGTCGATCAGCAGCACCCGGGCGCCCCGTTGGCCGGCGATTCCCGCACAGAACAGCCCGGCGGCCCCGGCGCCGATCACCACCACGTCGTACGAATGCATCGCGGGATTATCCGGGCAGCGCAATCTGTGACAGGTGAGGGCGGCGTCGCTTCCTAGAATCGGCCGCTTTCCGTGTCCGCAACCGTTTGCTCCTCGCATTCATCCACCATGACCCCTGATTCGACCGCCCTCAGTCGCGCCACCTGGGCCGTGCGCCTGCAGTTCTTCGTGGCGGGCGTGCTGTTCGCGAGCTTCGGCGTGCACGTGCCGACGATCAAGCAGCACTACGCGATCGGCGAGCAGGCGCTGGCGATCGCGATGCTGGCCGCGGGCGTCGGCGCGGTGGCGACGCTGACGCAGGCCGGCCGCTGGGTCGGGCGGCTGGGCGCGCGGAGGGCGGCGCTGCTGTCGGGCGGCGCGACCGCGCTGTGCCTGGCGCTGCTGCTGTCGTCTCACGCCTATGCCGGGCTGGTGGCGGTGATGGTGGTGTTCGGTGTCGGCACCAGCCTGTTCGACGTGTCGATCAATGCGGCGGCGGGCGAGCTGGAGCAGCGCGCCGGGCGCAGCCTGATGAGCGGCTTCCACGGCATGTTCAGCCTGGGCGGCATGGTCGGCGCGGGGTTGGGCAGCGTGCTGCTGTCGCACGAGGTCGCTGGCGCGACGCACCTGGTGGCGATGGCGCTGCTCGGCGCGGCGGCGATCGGCGGGGCGGGGGCGGCGATGCTGCGCACGATCGCCGGGTCCGATGACAAGGGCGGCTTCGAGCTGCCGCGCGGGCTGCTGGCGCTGCTGGGCGTGCTGGGCGCGTTGGGGCTGATCGCCGAGGGCGCGATGTACGACTGGAGCGTGCTGTACATGAAGCAGGAACTGGCCAGCGAGGCGAGTTTCGCGGCGCTGGCGTATGCGAGCTTCAGTGCCGCGATGGCGGCGGCGCGCTTCGGAGGCGACTGGATCCGCGAGCGGGTGTCGCCGGCGCTGCTGATGAGCGGCAGCGCGGCGCTGGCGGCGGCGTCGATGGCGGCGGTGCTGCTGATCGGGCACCCGGTGGTGGCGCTGGTCGGCTTCGCGCTGGTCGGACTCGGGTTCGCGAACGTGGTGCCGGTGCTGTTCAGCGCGGCCGCGAAGATGGACGCGAACCCGGCGCACGGCATCGCGGTGGTCGCGTCGGTCGGCTACCTCGGCATGATGGCCGGCCCGCCGCTGATCGGGATCATCGCGGAGCACGCGTCGCTGACGCTCGGGCTCGCGACGGTGTCGCTGTTCGCGGGGATCCTCGCGGTGGCGGCGCCGCGGGCGCTGAGGCCGGCGGCGGCCTGATCAGCCTTTCCAGACGAACGGAAACTTCAGCTGCTTGAAGAACCCGTTCGGCACGTAGTCCCCGACCACCCCGTATTGCTCCGGCCACTTCCGGTCCGACTTCACCGCGGTGCCGAACAGGTAGTCGATGAACGCGAAATGCGCCGCGTAGTTCTTGTCGATCGCCTCGTCGTCCTGCGAGTGGTGCCAGTGGTGGAAATTCGGCGTCACGATCAGGTAGCGCAGCGGGCCGAGCCGCACGCTGACATTGGCATGGTTGAACACCGCCTGGAAGCCGACCACCACGATGTACGCATCGATCACCTCCTTGCTGAAGCCCAGCACGTAGATCGGCGCCAGCACCAGCGTGCGGGTGATCAGCAGCTCGAGGATGTGCTGGCGCGAGCCGGCCAGCCAGTCCATGCTCTTCACGCTGTGGTGCACCGCATGCAGGCGCCACAGCACCGGCACCTCGTGGTAGCCGCGGTGCGTCCAGTACTGCACCAGGTCGGCCACCAGCACGATCAGGAACAGCGCGACCCAGAAGTTCAGGTTCGCGACCCAGCCGCGGATGCCGTCGTTCGCGGCCCAGCCGAAGAACTTGTGCACCAGCAGGTTGGTCGCCAGCAGCACGAAGCCCACCACCATGTGGTTCACGATGAAGTGGTGGAAATCGGTCTGCCATTCGGCGCGGAACACCGGCTGCTCGCGGCGCAGCGCGAACAGCTTCTCGATGAACACGAAGATCAGCGTCGAGCCCAGCAGGTCGAGGATGAACCAGTCAAGGCCGATGTACGGCGTGTTGTCGGCGAAGTCGTTGACCGGCACCTTGTGGCCGCCCCAGGCCAGCGTGGCGGCCACCAGCACGAACGACGCAAAGGCCAGCCAGCGCGAGCGCCCGCGGATGATGTTGAACAGCGACAGCGAGCCGGCGATCACCAGCGCGACCAGCATCACCTGCCGGATCACGCTCACGTCGTACGACTGGCGCAGCTGCGGCGTGGTCAGGTACTGCGGGAAGTGGAACGCGATCACGCCCAGGAAGCACAGGATGGCCAGCCCCAGCGAGATCACGCCGGTCACCATGCCGTGGCCTCGCTGCAGCGGGCCGTGCGACGCCGTCAGGCGGTTCAGTTTGTCGATCTCGAGCATCAGGTCCTCACTCCGCCCACGTCCAGGCCGGCGATTATGAGAGCCGCGCCGCCGGTTCAGGCGACCCGCGAGACCCCTATTTGGAGGGATTCGCGCACGCTGCCGGGCAACTCGTCGCGTGCCTGCAGGCCGCGCAGCACCTCGCCGACGATGATGATGGCCGGGCTGCCGAGCTGCTCGCGCTCGATCAGCCCGCACAGGTCGTCGAGCGTGCCCACGCCATGCCGCTGCTGCGGCTGGCTCGCGTGCTGCACCACCGCGACCGGCGTGCGCCCCGGCAGCGCCTGCAGCAGCCCCGATTGCAGCGCGGCCGCCTGCGCCACGCCCATGTAGATCACCAGCGTCAGCCCCTGCGCGGCGGCGGCCGCCAGCGTCGGCCAGTCGGGCGAGGCGCCCGATTCCTTCGCATGGCCGGTCACCAGGATGACGCCGTGCGCATGGTCGCGGTGCGTCAGCGGCACGTCGAGCGAGCTCGCTGCGGCCAGCCCCGACGTGATGCCGTTGACCACCGACACCGCGATGCCCTGCGCGCGCAGGTGCTGCATCTCTTCGCCGCCGCGGCCGAACACGAACGGGTCGCCGCCCTTCAGCCGCACCACGCGCTCGCCCTTCAGCGCCTCGGCGGCCATCAGCTTCTCGATGAAGGCCTGCGGCGTGCTCGCGCAGCCGCCGCGCTTGCCCACGTGGACGATGCGGGCCGAGCGCCGCGCGTAACGCAGCACGCCGTCGCCGACCAGGTCGTCGACCAGCAGCACGGTGGCGGCACGGATCGCGCGGATCGCCTTCAGCGTCAGCAGCTCCGGGTCGCCCGGGCCGGCCCCGACGAGAGTCACGTTGCCGGGCTGCATCGATTCGTTCATGCGGTCTTTTCCTTCGGGTGCGCCCGCTCCAGAGCGGCCAGGCCGTCGAGCAGGCAGGCCACCTGCTGCGTCAGCGGCGCGGGCGCCGGCTTCTCGCCGCTGATGACCGACTGGATGTACAGCGCGGTGGTGGCGGCGTCGCAGGTGCGCGGCAGCACCGGCAGTTCGCGCAGCACGCCGTCGTGGGCCGACAGCGACAGCTCGGTGCGCGGCTGGCCGTCGATGAACAGGTCCATGCGCGGCAGCCGGCGCGGGTCGGCCACCGGCTCGCCTTCGGTGCCGCGCATCAGCAGCGCGTTCGCGGTGGTGCGCTGCAGGAAGTCGGTCAGCATCGTGCCGTACTCCGGGTGCGTGTAGTTGACGACGCGCAGCGCCTGGCCGGCCGCGCAGGGGTCGAGCAGCTTCGCGACGGTGTGGCCGGAGTTGCGCAGGCCGATGGTCCAGCGCGCGTCGAGCAGCCGGGCCAGCGGCGGACACAGTGCGTCGGTGCGGATGAACACCGGCTCGCGGCGGCGCCAGGCCTGGGCCACGTCATCGGCGTCGCGCGCGAGCGGCAGCCCGAGCACCTGGAAGATGTCGGCGGTGGTGACGCGGCCCGGGTCTTCCGGCATGCCGTGCACCAGCACCGGCACGCCTTCCTGCGCCAGCATCAGCGCGAGCAGCGGCGTCAGGTTGGGCAGCTTGCGCGCGCCGTTGTACGACGGCAGCACCACCAGGGTGCGGTCGCAGGCGATCGGCAGGCAGCGCGCGGCGGTGGCCTGCAGGAAGCCGGCGAGTTCGTCGACCGATTCGCCCTTGATGCGCATCGCCATCGCGAAGGCGCCGAGTTCGAGGTCGCTGACCTGGCCGTCGAGCACCTGGCTCATCAGGTCCTGCGCCTGCTCGCGCGACAGCGAGCGGGCGCCTTCCTTGCCGCGACCGATTTCCTTGATGTAGTTCGTGATGCTCATGGGCTCTCCCTGAGCGGGTTCCGCAAGTCCCGGGCCAACGCAGCAACGATCTGATGAGCCATGCGTCAGGGTCCCAGCAACGCGTTCTTCAGCGGCTCGCGCCAGGCACGCGCCGCGGGGTCGTAGACGCCGAAACCGGACGCCAGTTCCCAGTAGGCCCAGCTGAAGCCGCGCCGTTCGGCCTCGTCGCGCAGGCGGCGGGTGTAGGTGGCGCGCGAGTCCATGTCGGCCTTGCCGTAGGCGCCGAATTCGCCGAGGTAGACCGGGTAGCGGTGGCGCAGCGACCACGCGAGCGCGGTGTCGAGCGGGCCACGCATCTGCGCGACCTGGGTCGCGTCGCAGCAGGTCGTGCCGAGCCAGGCCGATGCGCCGGAGGCCCATTCGGCGCCCTGGTGCGTGAAGTGGAAGGGCTCGTAGTGGTGCACCGTGACGATCAGGTTGGCGTCGTTCGGCAGCACCAGGCTGGACAACGCGTTGGCGCTGTTCCACTGGGTCGGCCCGATCACGACGATGCGCGTCGGGTTGCTCTGGCGCACGACCTGCAGCGCGCGGGCCGCCAGGTCGTTCCAGCTGTTGTTCTGCGCGCCGTGCGGTTCGTTGTACAGCTCGAACACCAGCTTGGGGCCCCGCGTGCCGTAGTGCTGGGCGATCTGTTTCCACATGTTCAGGAAACGCAACGCATGCAGTCCGGCCGCGACCGCCGCCTCGTCGCCGTCGAGCGCATCGCCGTCGAGCTGGCGGTAGTGGTGCATGTTCAGCACGACGATGAGACCCTTGTCGAGCAGCGCATCGACCGCGGTGTCGACGCGCTTGAAGAACGCCGGGTCGATGCGCGCTTCGCCGTCGGTCGACGCATGGTTGCTCCAGCGCACCGGCAGCCGCGCGTGGGCGAAGCCGGCCTCTGCGACCTTGTCGACCAGCGCGCCGTCGTAGCGCAGGCCCCAGGCGCCTTCGGTCGGCGCGTCGAAGATGTTGCCGAGGTTCACGCCGCGGCCCATCGCGTGGGCGGTCTCGAGGGCCTGCGGCGACGCGCCGGGGGTCGAGCCCGTGGCCATCGGCGGATAGTCGGCCAGCGAGGCGGGCGCGGTGGCGCACGCGGCGAGCAGGCTGCAGGCGAGGGCAAAAGCCAGAGCAGCGGCTCGCGTCGTGATCGTCATGCTGTCTCCATCGTGTCGTTGTTCGATGGCGATTCTAGGCAGCGGCCGACGCTGCCGACTGTGACCGAACCATGCGCTTCAACGCGGGGATGCACGATCCGCAGTTGGTGCCGCATTTCAGCGCACCCTGCAATTGCGCGAGCTGCTCGTCGGCGCTGCCGTGGCAGCGTTCGAGCTGCGCGACGATGGCCGGCTCGGCGACGTTGAAGCAGGTGCAGACCTGCTTGCCGCTGGCCGGCACCGCGACCGGCGCGCGCGCGCCCGGGCTCAGCAGCAGGCGGCCGTAGGCCTGGGCCGGCAGCTGGTCCTGCAGCAACGGCCTGATCCAGACTTCGGCGCTGATGTCGCCGGCGAGCACGAAGCCTTCGAGCCGCGCTTCGTCGCCGGCATGGCGGGCGAGCCGCATCGCGCGGCGCTGGCCGCGGCGCTTGTCGGCGTAGTGCAGCACCTCGGGCGCGGCCAGGCCGAGCAGCGCTTCGATGCGGTCGAGCACCATGTCGGGCACTGGCTCGTAGGCGGCGGCGCGGAACAGCACGCCGCTGCGTTCGCGGCCGAACGGCACGCAGCTCGCGAATGCGAAGCCCGTCATCAGCGGCTTCAGCGCTTCGCGCACGCGCAGCGCCTCGGCGTCGGGCAGCCATGCGACACCGAGCAACCGCCACGGCAGTTCGGCCTTCAGCACCTTGACGGCCGCGTGCTTCAGCTCGGGCTGCTTCGAGCGCGGGCAGAAGGCCGGGGTCGTCAGCGCGTTGATGCCGTGCATCGGCGTGCCGCCGGTCTGGCCGCCGACGAACTCGTCGCCCCAGTGCATCGCGACGAAGGCCTGGGCCGGTGCGACCTGCTCGCTGGCCTGCACCGGCAGCACGATGCTGCCGCGGCGCGAGGTCACGTGGACCAGGTCGCCGTCGGCGAGCTTCAGCCGCGCAAGGTCCTGCGCATGCAGTTCGATCGCCGGCTCGGGCACGTGGCCGAACAGCCGGCCGATGGTGCCGGTGCGGCTCATGCCGTGCCACTGGTCGCGCAGCCGGCCGGTGGTCAGCGAGAACGGAAAGCGCGCGTCGCGCGGCTCGGCCAGCGGCTCGAACGGCGTGTCGGCAAAGCGGGCGCGCCCGGAGTCGGTCGGAAAGCGCCCGTCCTCGTACAGCCGGGCCTGGCCGGTCGCGGCGCCGGCCGGGAAGGGCCACTGCGCCGGGCCGGCGTCCAGCCGTTCATAGCTGAGCCCGGTGATGTCGAGGTCGCGGCCGCGCGTCGTCTCGCGGTGCTCGTTCCAGACCGACTCGGGCGTGGCGTACGGAAACAGCGACGGCTGCGACGGCCGCAGCCGCGCCTCGAGCCGGCGCGCGAAGTCGGTGGCGGCCGCCCAGTCGTGGCGGGTCTCGCCGGGCGCCGCGATGGCCGGCCGCACGCGGCTGATGCAGCGTTCGCTGTTGGTGACGGTGCCGTCCTTCTCGCCCCAGCTGGTGGCGGGCAGCAGCAGGTCGGCGTAGGCGCAGGTGGCGGTCGTGGAGAACGCCTCTTGAACGACGACGAACTCGGCGCGCTCCAGCGCGCGCCGCACGGTGGCCTGGTCCGGCATCGACTGCGCCGGGTTGGTGCAGGTGATCCACAGCGCGCGGATCTCGCCGTCGGCGGCCGCCTGGAACATCTCGACCGCCGTCTTGCCCGGCACCGCCGGCACGTCGGGAACGCCCCACAGCGAAGCGACCTCCGCGCGGTGCGCGGGATTCGCCAGGTCGCGGTGTCCGCTCAGCAGGTTCGCGAGCCCGCCGACTTCGCGGCCGCCCATCGCATTGGGTTGCCCGGTCAGCGAGAACGGCCCGGCGCCCGGCTTGCCGATCTGCCCGGTGGCCAGGTGCAGGTTGATCAGCGCGGCATTCTTGAAGGTCCCCGCCCGGCTCTGGTTGAGCCCCTGGCAGTACAGCGACAGCGTGCGCCCGTCGGCATCGGCGAACCAGCGCGCTGCCTGCACCAGCGCCGCCTCGTCGATGCCGCACAGGCGTGCCGTCTCTTTCGGCGTGAAGTCGCGCACCCGGTCGCGCAGCGCGCCGAAGCCTTCGGTGTGCGCCGCGATGTAGGCCTGGTCGATCAGCCCTTCCCACAGCATCAGGTGCAGCATGCCGTTGAAGAGCGCCACGTCGGATCCCGGCAGCAGCGGCAGGTGCAGGTCGGCCGCTTCGGCCGTCTCGGTCCGCCGCGGGTCCGCGACGATGATCTTCATCGCCGGGTTGGCGCGCCGCGCATCCTCGATGCGCCGGAACAGGATCGGATGGGCCCACGCGGTGTTGGCGCCGGCGATGAACAGCGTGCTGGCGAGCCCCAGGTCGTCGTAGCAGGCAGGCGGCGCATCGGCGCCGAGCGTCAGCTTGTAGCCAGCGACCGCGCTGCTCATGCACAGCCGCGAGTTGGTGTCGACGTTGTTGGTGCCGACCAGGCCTTTGGCGAGCTTGTTGAAGACGTAGTAGTCCTCGGTCAGCAACTGGCCCGACAGGTAGAAGCCGACCGAGTCGGGGCCATGCCGTTCGATCGTGCTGGCGAAGCGTTCGGTGGCCAGGTCGAGCGCCGCGTCCCAGGTGACGGGCTGCGGTGCGGTCCCGCGGGCGAACCGTTGCATCGGCTGCAGCAGCCTCGACTGCATCGTGATCGCCGCGCTGGCCGTGTGGTGCAGCGTGCTGCCCTTCGTGCACAGGCGGCCGAAGTTCGCGGGGTGGTCGGGATCGCCCCGCACGCCGGTGATCTGGTCGTCTTGCGACTCGATGATCACGCCGCAGCCGACGCCGCAGTACGGGCAGGTGGAGCGGGTTTCACGCATCTTGCTGGCCCGTCGCGTCGCGGAACCGTTCGCCCTGAGCCCAAGAGGTCCTCGAAGGGACTCGGCGGTCGCAAAGAAACCCCGTTCGCCCTGAGCTTGTCGAAGGGTCGGACTGAGCTTGTCGAAGGCCTTGCACGCGTCGTGCACAACCCTTCGACGGACGGGCCTTCGACAGGCTCAGTCCCTGCTCAGGGCGAACGGAAGTGTGCTGTTTCCTGAGAGCAGGGACCGAGCTTGTCGAGGGCCCGTGTCGAAGGGTTGCTGCGGATCGGCGCAGGGCTTCGGCAAGCTCAGCCCGAACGGTGAATGGAGCCATCAGCCCGCCACCACCGGAATGACCTTGGGTCCCGCCACCGGCCGCACCAGGTCGATCGCGTGCCGGGCGAGCTCCAGCGCGTCCAGGTGCACGACGCCGTTCGAGACCTGCACGGCAAACCGTGGCGTGCAGCCGGCGTCCGGCGCGCGCGCGCAGCCGTCGTCCAGCCCGATCGTCCAGTTGTGCAGCGGGCACGCGACGCTGGTACCGAAGACGATGCCCTGGCTCAGCGGGCCGCCCTTGTGCGGGCAGCGGTCGAGCAGCGCGAACACCTGGTCCTGGTCGTTGCGGAAGATCGCGACGTCGACGCCGACATCGCGTGCCACGCGGCGCGAACCCAGCACCGGGATGTCGTCGACGCGGCAGATGGCTTGCCATTGGCTCATTGCGCTTCTCCCTGTGCGGCCGCGACCGGCGTGAACTGCCGCGTGTCGACACGCGCCTTGTCGAAATCGAACCACGGGTCCGGCTCGCCATCGAGCGAGAACTTCAGCCGCTCCCACAGCGCCTGCCGGCCTTCGGCATCGTCGAGGATCTTCTTCTTCGCGTAGTCGAGCCCGACGCGGCCGATCCAGTGCACCGTGCGCTCCAGGTACCAGGCTTCCTCGCGGTACAGCTGCAGGAAGGCGCCGCTGTATTCGAGCACCTCCTCGGCCGTCTTCAGCTTCACGAAGAAGTGCGCCACCTCGGTCTTGATGCCACCGTTGCCGCCGACGTAGATCTCCCAGCCCGAATCGACGCCGATCACGCCGACGTCCTTGATGCCCGATTCGGCACAGTTGCGCGGGCAGCCGCTCACCGCCAGCTTCACCTTGTGCGGCGCATACATCCGCCACAGCGCACGCTCCAGGTCCTTGCCCATCTGCGTGCTGTCCTGCGTGCCGAAACGGCACCACTCCGAACCGACGCAGGTCTTCACCGTGCGCAGCGCCTTCGCATACGCATGGCCCGACGGCATGCCGATGTCCTTCCAGACGTTGACCAGGTCCTCCTTCTTCACGCCCAGCAGGTCGATGCGCTGGCCGCCGGTCACCTTGACGGTCGGGATCTTGTACTTGTCGACCGCATCGGCAATGCGCCGCAGCTCGTCGGCCGTCGTCTCGCCGCCCCACATGCGCGGGATCACGCTGTAGGTGCCATCCTTCTGGATGTTGGCGTGGCTGCGCTCGTTGATGTAGCGCGACTGCGGGTCGTCCTGCGCCTGCTTCGGCCAGGTGCTGATCAGGTAGTAGTTGACGGCCGGCCGGCAGCTCGAGCAACCGTTCGGCGTGCGCCAGGCCAGGGTCTTGTAGACGCCGTCGATGCTCAGCAGCTTCTCGTTGCGGATCGCGTCGCGCACCTCCTGGTGGCTGTGGTCGGTGCAGCCGCACATCGCCTTCTTCTTCGGCGTCGCCGAATAGTCGCCGCCGGCGGTGAACATCAGCAGCTGCTCGACCAGCCCGGTGCACGAGCCGCACGATGCGCTGGCCTTCGTGTGCTTGCGCACCTCTTCGAGCGTGAACAGGCCCTTCTCCTTGATGGCCTTGCAGACGGTGCCCTTGGTGACGCCGTTGCAACCGCAGACCTCGTCGCTGTCGGCCATCGCGGCCGCCTTGTTGTGGCCCTCGTGGCCGGTGTCGCCGATGTTCGATTCGCCGAACATCAGCTTGTCGCGGATGTCCGAAATGGTGCGGCCTTCGCGAAGCAGCTTGAAGTACCAGCTGCCGTCGACCGTGTCGCCGTACATGCACGCGCCGACCAGCTTGTCGTCCTTGATCACCAGCTTCTTGTAGACGCCGCCGAACGGATCGCTCATCACGATCTCCTCGCAGTCGGCGCCGCCCATGAAGTTGCCGGCCGAGAACAGGTCGATGCCGGTCACCTTCAGCTTGGTGGAGGTCTGCGAGCCGGTGTAGCGGCCGATGCCGAACTCGGCCAGGTGGGTCGCGCACACCTTGCCCTGCTCGAACAGCGGCGCCACCAGGCCGTAGGCGATGCCGCGGTGCGCGGCGCATTCGCCGACCGAGTAGATGCGCGGGTCGGTCACCGTCTGCATCGTGTCGGTGACGACGATGCCGCGGTTGCAGTGCAGGCCGATCTTTTCCGCGAGCTCGGTGTTCGGGCGGATGCCGGCGGCCATCACCACCAGGTCGGCCGGCACCTCGGTGCCGTCCTTGAACTGCACCGCCATCACGCGGCCGGCCTTGCCGCCGTCGCGATCGCCGATCAGCGCCTGCGTGTTCGCGCCGATCAGGAACTTCAGGCCGCGCGCCTCCAGCGATCTCTGCAGCAGCTTGCCGGCGGTGTCGTCGAGCTGGCGCTCCATCAGCCACGGCGCCACATGCACCACGCTGACCTGCATGCCGCGCAGCATCAGGCCGTTGGCGGCCTCCAGCCCGAGCAGCCCGCCGCCGATCACCACCGCATGCTTGTAGCGGGTGGCGGCCTCGATCATCGTGTTGGTGTCGGCGATGTCGCGGTAGGCGATCACGCCTTCCAGGTCCTTGCCGGGGATCGGCAGGATGAACGGGTTCGAGCCGGTCGTGACCAGCAGCCGGTCGTAGGCTTCCTCGGTGCCGTCGGCCGCGCGCACGATGCGCCTGCGGCGGTCCACGTCGACCACCTTCTTGCCCAGGTGCAGCCTGATGCCGTGCTCCTCGTACCAGCTGAGCGGGTTCAGCACGATCTCGTCGAGCGTCTGCTCGCCGGCCAGCACCGGGCTCAGCAGGATGCGGTTGTAGTTCGGGTGCGGCTCGGCCCCGAAGACGCTGATGTCGTACAGGTCGGGCGCGATCTTCAGCAGCTCTTCCAGCGTGCGCACGCCGGCCATGCCGTTGCCGATCATCACGAGTTTCATCTTCTTCATCACACGCTCCAGTTCCAGCCGCTTGCGCAGCGATAAAAGCAAAGGGGGTGCCAAGCCACCGGGTGCCGCGGCGCGCATGGAAACTGCGGGTACGCTCGCGGCCCATGAGCTTTGACGTCGAGATCGGTCACTTCAGCCTCGCGGGCCCGCGCCCGCGCAACGAGGATTTCGCCGCCTGCCTCGCGCCCGACGGCGACGACGCGGCGCGCGGGCTGATCGCGGCGATCGCCGACGGCGTGTCGTCCGGCGGTCTCGGCCTGGAGGCGGCGCAGACCACCGCGATGAGCGTCGTGCAGGACTACTTCGCCGCGCCCGACACCTGGCACACCACCGCGATCCTCGACCGCGTGATCGCCGCACAGAACCGCTGGCTGGTCGACCACAACCGGCGCCGCCAGCGCAGCGCGCACGACGCGATGGGCATGACGACGCTGACCGCGCTGGTGCTGCGCGGCCACGGCTTCACGCTGGCGCACGTCGGCGACACCCGCGCCCACCTGCTGCGCGGCGACGAGCTGGTGCAGCTGACGCAGGACCACGGCTTCGACCACCCCGACCAGCGCGGGCGCCTGACGCGCGCGATCGGGCTCGACGACGGCGTGCGCGTCGACTACCTGCAGGCCGAGCTGCAGACCGGCGACCTGTTCGTGCTGACCAGCGACGGCGTGCACGGCCAGCTCGCACCGCGCCGCCTGGCCGCGCTGGCGCGCGACGGCTCGGCGCGCGACGCGGCCGAGGCGCTGGTGCGCGCCGCGCTGGCCGCCGGCGGACGCGACAACGCGACCGCGCTGGTGCTGCGCGTGCGCGGGCTGGCCGAGGGCCAGTTGAACGATGCGCTGCGCCGCGGCCGCGACCTGCCGGTGCCGCCGCGCCTGAAGGTCGGCGACCGGCTCGACGGCTTCACGATCACCGCCCGCGTCGCCGACAACGGCGTGCACTGCCTGTACCAGGCGCGCAGTGACGAACCCGGCGAGCCGCTGGTCGCGCTGAAGACGCTGCACCTGTCGCGCGCCAACGACCCGCAGGAGCGCGCGATGCTGGCGCACGAGGCCTGGCTGGCGTCGCGCGTCGGTGCGGCCGACGGCTTCGTGCGGCTGCGCGAGCTGCGCGAACCGACCGCCTTCTACGTCGCCTACGACTGGCATGCGGGCCGCACGCTGGCGCAGTTGCAGGACGCCGGCGAGCGCGGCAGCGTCGGCGACGCGGTCGATGCCGCGATCGCGATCACCGCCGCATTGGCCCGCCTGCACCGGCTGGGCGTCGTGCACCGCGACGTGAAGCCCGCCAACCTGCACCGCGGCGACGACGGCCAGTGGCGTTTGCTCGACCTCGGCGTCGCCGTCTCGGGCCGCGAGCCGCGCGTGCTGCGCAGCCTGCATGCCGGCACGCCCAGCTACATGAACCCCGAACAGTGGGCGAGCGACGACAACGCGGCCGGCGAGGCGGCCACCGCGCGCAGCGACCTGTTCGCGCTCGGCGTCACGCTGTACCAGTGGCTGACCGGCCGGCTGCCGTACGGCGAGGTGCAGCCCTATCAACGCGGGCGCTTCCGCAGCGATCCGAAGCCGCCGTCGCGGCTGCGCCCGGAGGTGCCGATCTGGCTCGACCACGTCGTGCTGAAGGCCGTCGCGCTCGATGCCCGCCAGCGCTTCGAGACCGCCGAGGAGCTGCTGCTCGCGCTGCAGCGCGGCGCGTCGCGCCAGCTCGCCGCGCCGCCCGCCACGCCGCTCGCGCAGCGCGACCCGCGGCTGCTCGGCCGCATCGCGCTCGGCGTTTCGCTGCTGCTGAACCTGCTGCTCGTCTACTGGCTGCTGTTCCTGCCGCGCTGACGCGGTGGCCGGGCGCGTCATCGGCCGGCCTTGCTGGCCTGCAGCCGCGTCGTGCGCAAGCCGAGGTCGGCGGCCTCGGCCACCGGCCGCGCACGCCCGCCTTTCTCGGCCCAGGTGCGGGTCCAGCGGATCTGCAGCGCGCGCATCACCGCCAGCATCACCAGCGCGAGCGCGGCGAACAGCGCGAAGCCCCAGGCGTAGGTGCCGAGGTACTGCTTCGACAAGCCCATCGCGTTCGGCACCAGGCCGCCGCCGAGCGCGCCGATCTCGCCGATCATCGAACCGGCCACCGCGGTTGCCATCGGCCAGCGCAGCGGCACCAGCTGGAACAGCGCGCCGTTGCCGGCTCCGAGCGCGGCGAAGCACAGCATCAGCAGCAGCGTGGTGGCGGCCAGCGAGCCGGTGGCGAGGCCGGTCAGCGCCAGGCAGACGGCCACCATCAGCAGCACCACCGTCAGCGTGTTGACGCCGCCCCAGCGGTCGGACAGCCAGCCGCCAACCACGCGCAGCGCGGCACCCATGAAGGCCGCCAGCATCGTCAGCTGGCCCGCCTGCACCTTGCTGACGCCGAACTGGTCGTGGTAATAGGACGGCAGGAAGGTCGTCAGCCCGATGAAGCCGCCGAAGGTCACCGCGTAGATCAGGCTGAAGGCCCAGCCGTCGCCTTCGAACAGGCAGGCGATGTGCTCGCGCAGGCTCGCATGGTTGTCGACGTCGGGTGGCTCCTTCGCGAACACGATCATCACCATCATCGGGATCGCGATCGCCGCGGCCGCGACGCCGTACACCGCCTGCCAGCCCAGCCACTGCGCGAGCGGCGGCGCCACCAGCACCGACACCGCGGTGCCGACGTTGCCGGCACCCACCAGCCCCATCGCGAGGCCCTTGTGCTGCGGCGGGAACCAGCCGGCGCCGAGCGACAGCGCGACGCCGAAGCTCGCGCCGGCGATGCCCAGCAGCACGCCCATCGCGAGCAGGTCGTTGAAGCTGTGCACGAAGAAGAAGCCGAACAGCATCGCGACCGCGATCAGGCCCATCTCGACGAGGGTGGCCGACTTGCGGCCGATGTACTGCGCCAGCACGCCGAGCGGAAAGCGCATCAGCGCGCCGGCGATGATCGGCACCGACAGCATCAGGCCCTTCTGGGCCGGCGACAGCGAGAAGGTCTCGCTGATGAAGGGCGCCATCGCGCCGTTCAGCACCCAGATGCAGCAGGAGAACGCGAAATACAGGAAGGCCGAGAACAGCGTCGGGCCGTGGCCCGCGCGCAGGAAGCTCTTGAACGAGGTTGACATGTGCAGCGCCGAAGCTGTTGGCACATGAATGCCCACATCGTCATGAGCATCACCCGCGGTGCGGTGGCAAGGTCGGGTGCAGCGTCACACCCGAGGCCTTCTTTGCAAGCGCCATGCCAGCGGCATGCGGTGCCGCGCTGGTATGGTTCGGTCCTTGCACGATGCATCACGAATCGTGCTCACCCTGGTGTCATTTCCCCTCTGACGGCGGCTGCGCCACATCGACTTTCCATGACTTCTGCCCTGATCCTGCTCGGTCCGTCCCAGGGGCTGCCTGCGTTGCAGGCCGACCTGCAATCGAGCGGGATTCACGTGCTTGGTGCGGTGGCCTGCGGCAACTTGGTGCGGGAAGCGATCCGGCTCGGTCCGGACGTGCTGGTCTGCCACGACGCGCCGGGCGATGCGGCGGTGTTCGACGCCTGCGCGCTGCTGGCCGCCACCGCGCCGCGGCCGGTGGTGCTGTTCACGCAGGACCCCGACGCAGGCAAGATCGAGCGCGCGCTGGCCAGCGGCATCCACGCCTATGTCGTCAACGGCTATGCGCCGGCGCGGCTGCGGCCGGTGCTGCAGCTCGCGCAGGCGCGCTTCGAGCACGAGCAGAAGCGGCAGGCGGCGCTCGACGACGTGACGCACCGCTTCGAGGAGCGCAAGCTGGTCGACCGCGCGAAGGGCATCCTGATGCGGGCGCGCCAGGTGTCCGAGGACGAGGCCTTCCGCGTGCTGCGCACGGCCTCGATGCACAGCAACCAGCGCGTCGGCCAGGTCTCGCAGCAGGTGATCGAGGCGGCGCGCTATGCCGAGGCGGTGAACCGGGCCGGGCAGCTGCGCATGCTGTCGCAGCGCATCGTCAAGCTGTATGCGCTGAGTGCGCTCGGCGTCGACAGCGGCGCGCATGCCGGGCTGCTGGACGAATCCTGCGCACGCGTCGATGCCAACGTGACGGCCTTGCGCAAGGCGGTGTCGCAGGCGACCTTCGGCGACCTGCTGAGCGCGGTCGAGGTGCCGTGGCAGCGGCTGAAGGCGGCGCTCGCCGACCCGCCCGAGCGCGCGCGGGCGGCCGACGTCGACGTGCTGGCCGAACGCGTGCTGGTGCAGGCCGACCAGCTCACCAGCAACCTCGAGACCGCCGGGCTGGTCGCGACGCTGCATGTGCTGAACGTCTGCGGGCGCCAGCGCATGCTGTCGCAGCGCTGGGCCAAGCAGGTGCTGCTGGGCGAACTGCTCGTCGGCGACGCGGCGGCGCAGGCCCGGGCGCTCGGCGACGAGGCCGGCGCCGCGTTCGACGACGCGATGCGCTACCTCGACGACATCCCGCTGAGCACGCACGACATCCGCGAATCGCTGGCCGCGGCCCGCGGCGCCTGGCTGGCGCTGACGCGCGCCGGCGGCCAGGTCGCCGCGTTGCCGGGGCGCCGCGCGCTCGGCGAGGCGAGCGAGGTGCTGCTCGGTGTGTTCGAGCAGCTGACCGGCCAGTACGAGCGCAGCATGCAGGTCCTGATGGGATAGGGCCTGATCGGGCAGTGCGGGGGTAAAGCTGCTCGAAAACCCCCGATCTCGGGGGGGCGGTGCAACTCCGTGCCGCTATGATGACCAGAAGAGACATGGGAAGCGGCTGAACGGGGGTGAAGAGGACGCCCGGCCGCTTCAAAGCAGCACACCCGACCCATCGCATGACTGAAACCAAGCCCTTGGCCGTGCCTGCCCGCGTGGACAACGCGCGGGCGCTCACCGCGTCGCTCGGGCTCGCGCCCCAGGCGCTCGGGGCCCTGGTGTTCACGCTGGCCGACCGGCTGGACGCTCCGTTGGCCATCAAGGAAATCGCCTCCGGCCGCTACGTCTACGCCAACGGTCGCATGGACACGCTGGTCGGCCGCACCGCCGACGGCCTGACCGACGAAGACTGGCTCGACCCGGCCCAGGCCGCGACGCTGCGCACCGCCGACCAGTCGGCGATGGTGCAGACGCTGCCGCAGGTCAGCGAGCACCGCATCGAACGCAAGGGCGGCCGGCGCGAATTCAGCGTGACCCGCCAGGCGCTCGCGGCGCAGGACGGCGGCGCGCCGCGCTACCTGTGCTGCCTGTGGCTCGACCAGACCACGCAGCGCCAGCACGAGACCCAGCTGCAGCTCGCGCTGCAGCAGCTGGAGCAGCAGCAGCAGGCGAGCGAGGCCTTCCGCCGCGAGATGCAGGACCAGGGCCTGCGCGACACCGTGACCGGGCTGTACCAGCGGGCGCACTTCGACGACCAGCTGCGCCGCGAGGTCGACCTGTCGTCGCGCGAGCACCGCGAGTTCGCGCTGGTGTCGGTGTCGCTCGATCCGCTCGCCGATGAGGTCAAGGCCCTGGGCCCCGAGGCGCGCCAGCGCGTGCTCGAGGCGCTGGGCCGGCTGCTGCGCAGCAACACCCGGGCGATGGATGCGTCGTGCCGGCTGGAGGAAGACCTGTTCGCCGTGCTGCTGTCGGGCGTTGGCCTGGCGACTGCCCATGCGCGCATGGAAGGCCTGCGCCGCCAGTGCGCGACGCAGATCGTGATGTTGAACGGCCGCGACCTCGGCTTCACGGTGTCGATGGGCGTCGCGAGCTTTCCGCACACCGCGCACACGCAGGAAGAGCTGCTGAACGCCGCCGACGCGGCGCTGGCCGAGGCGCGCCGGCGCGGCGGCAACCACGTGACGCTCGCGAGCATCCGCTTCGAGATGTCCTGAGGACGAATCCCGCAGGGGCATCCGGGTCAGCCCAATCCCTTGATTCCCTTGTAGAGCATGTAGCTCGCCAGGCTGTACAGCAGGATCGCGAACACCCGCTTCAGCTTCGTGGTGTCGATCCGGTGGGCGGTGCGCGCGCCCAGCGGTGCCGTCGTCACGCTCGCGACCGCGATCACCAGCAGCGCCGGCAGGTAGATGAAGCCCAGCGTGCCCGGCGGCATGTCGTGCAGCGACCAGCCGGCGACGACGTAGCCGACCGTGCCGGCCAGCGCGATCGGAAAGCCCAGCGCGGCCGAGGTCGCGACCGCGGTGCGGATCGGCACGTTGCACCAGGTCATGAACGGCACCGACACGAAGGCCCCGCCGGCGCCGACCAGCGACGACAGCGTACCGATCACGCCGCCCGCGCCGAACATGCCGGCGCCCCGCGGCAGCTGGCGCGTCGGCTTCGGTTTCTTGTCGAGGAACATCTGCGTCGCCGAGAAGCCGATGAACGCCGCGAACAGCAGCAACAGCCAGTGGGCCGGCAGCGCCTTCGCGATCTGCGCGCCGAGCAGCGAACCGAGCACGATGCCCGGCGCCAGCAGCTTGACGATGTCCCAGCGCACGCCGCCACGCTGGTGGTGGGCGCGCACCGACGAGATCGACGTGAAGCAGATCGTCGTCAGCGAGGTCGCGACCGCCATCTTCACGATGTAGGCCTCGGGGAAGCCCTTCAACGTCAGCAGCAGCGTCATGAACGGCACCAGCATCGCGCCGCCGCCGACGCCCAGCAGCCCGGCCAGGAAGCCGGTGAATGAACCCAGGATCAGCAGTTCGAGGATGAGTTGCCAGCCCAGGCCGAAGCTCATGGGCCGGCCCGATCGAGCTGCTTCAGCACCGCCCGCCATTCGTCGGGCGTGACCGGCGTGATCGACAAGCGGTTGCCCGGCTTCAGCACCAGCATCGATGCGAGCCCCGGCGATTCGCGCATCTCGCGCAGCGACAGCAGCCGCGTCTTGCGGTCGAGCGCGACGTCGACATGCCACCAGCGCGGCTTGTCGGCCGTCGCCTTCGCGTCGAAGTACTTGCTCTGCGCGTCGTATTGCGTGGCGTCAACGGAGGGCTCGCCGGCCACCCGCGCCAGCCCGGCGATGCCCGGCTCGGGGCAGGACGAGTGATAGAACAGCACGCCGTCGCCGATGCGCATCTGGTCGCGCATGAAGTTGCGGGCCTGGTAGTTGCGCACGCCGACCCACGGCACGCGCTGCTTCGGCGCGGCAGCCAGGTCGTCGATCGAACACTCGTCGGGCTCGCTCTTCATGAGCCAGAACTGTTCGGTCATGGTGCTGCAGCAGGAAGAAAAATAAGGTGTCCGTCACGCACCGTGAGCCGCATTCCTGAACCCAGGCAGTTCAGGTGGGCGAGGTCAGCCGGGCTTCGGGTTCATCTGACGCGAGACGATCACACCAACCGGGCGATGTTCCAAGCCCTTGCTCATAAGAGCATCGGTTCAAGGAAATATAAAACTCACGCGAACGCAACGGACCCGAAGAATTCTACGCGCGTCATTCGCCGCGAGTGTGTCGGTTCAGAGCAATTGCCCGTCGGCGCCAAGGGCTTGGTCGACACGGTGGATCAAAGCGTCTATGTCGATGTCATCGGCGCTTGAAGGCGGTGCGGACGACGCCGCCGGCGACACCGTGACCGAAGCAGGCGACGACTTCGGCGCGGCGGGCCGTTCGGCCAGTGCATAGGCCAGGTTCAGCGCAGCCAGCACCGCGATCCGCTCGCGCGCCTTGACGCGGCCGCCGTCGCGGATCGCGCTCATTTCGCGGTCGACGTTGCCGACCGCCTCGAGCAGCGACGATTCGCCGCCTTCCGGGCAGCCGAGGATGTAGCTCTGCCCCATGATCGTCACTTCGATCTGCTTCATTTGGAGCGGCCTCCGGTGTCGGCACCGACCGCGGCCGGATCGGCCGGCAGGCGCTCGAGCAGCGCATCGATGCGGCCGCGTGCCGCGTTCAGCCGCGAGCGCAGGTTGTCGCGCTCATGCGTGACGGTCGCGAGTTGTTGTTCCAGCAAGGCGTTGGTGCGCTTCAGTTCATCGTGCCGCAGCAGCAGCCGCTCGACGCGTTCTGCAAGTTCGTGGATCTTGGCCATGGCGCACCAATGGTGGATGTGTGGGGCGATTGTAGAGGGGGCGCCGAGGCCTGCTTACAATCGCGCCCGTTGGTGCCCGTGCCGGTGTTCACGCCGGCACAGTTAAACGGGAAGCAGAGGTTGCTCGACCGCCCCGGTCGCACGGCCCACCTGCGCTGCCCCCGCAACGGTAAGCGGACGAAGCCGATCGGCTTCAATCCCTGCGCATTTGCCACTGGAGCGTCGCCGCTCCGGGAAGGTCGCGGGGGTCGTTCCGCCAGCCCGGATACCGGCCAACAGGGCGGCGCCGCGTGCAAGCGCGGCGCCATGGGTGCGCACCAGCGGGGAAGCTGGCGCGCACGGCTTGATCGATGGCAGTTCCTCTGATGAATTCTCGTACCCCGCAGCTGCGCGCGCCTGTCGCGCCGAGCCTGCTCGCCGGCGCCTGCGCCGCCCTCTTTGCGTCGGCGGTGCTCGCCCCCGCCGCGCGCGCGCAGACCGCCGCCGTCGCGGCCGACGGCACCAGCGTCTTCGCACCGGTGATCGTCACCGCGACGCGCTTTCCGGAAGACGCGTCGAAGCTGCCGTTCGGCGTCAGCGTGATCACGTCGGCCGACATCCGCCAGGCCGGTGTCACGACGGTCAACGAGGCCATCATGAAGCTGCTGGGCGTGCCCGGCCGGCTCGACTTCTATGGCGGCGGCGACTATTCGCTCGACCTGCGCAACTTCGGCACCACCTCCGACAACAACCAGGCGGTGATTGTCGACGGCATCAAGATCAGCGAGGCCGACCTCGGCGGCACGCGGATGGCCGGCATCCCGATCGATTCGGTCGACACCATCGAGGTGATCCGCGGCAATGCCGCGGTGCTGTACGGCGAAGGCGCCACGGCCGGCGCGATCGTCATCACGACCAAGGCCGGCAAGGGCGTGCAACGCCGCAACGGCGGCCAGGCGTACGCCGCGATGGGCAGCCATGCGCTGCTCGACACGCGTGGCGGCGCGACGCTGGCGCTCGGCACGCTGTCGCTCGACGTCGCGGGCAACCACCGCGAGAGCGACAACCACCGCGACAATTTCCGCTCCGAGAACGAAGGTGCCTCGGCCGCGCTGCAATGGCAGGCGACCGACGCAGTGCGCGTCGGCGCGTCGACCACCTGGGACACGCTCGAGACCGGCCTGCCGGGCTCGCTGACGGCGGCCCAGTACGACGACAACCCGCGCCAGACCACCAGGCCGAACGACCACGGCAGCCTTCGCAACCGCCGCCAGGGCCTGTTTGCCGATGCGGTGCTCGGCGACTGGCGGCTCGGCGTCGACGCCGGGTGGCGCGACAAGTCGCTCCAGTCCACCGGCAGCTCGAGCTACAGCTACGACATCAATGCCAACACCTACGCGCTGCGGGCGCGCCACACGGCGGCGCTGGCCGGCGGCAGCAATGCGCTGGTGTTCGGTCTCGACCGTGGCGACTGGGCGCGCGACGTGCACGGCGCGTTCGGCAGCCGCGCCGAGCAAAGCTCGCGCGCGCTGTACGCGAAGGACGACTACACCTTCGCGGGTGGCACGCGCGTGAGCGTCGGAGGCCGCAGCGAGCACATCGAGAAGACGCTGGACGACGGCTTCAGCCCGCTCGCGATCGAAGACACGGAGCGCGCGTGGGAACTGGGGCTGCTGCAGCCGCTGTCGGCCTCGACCTCGGTCTATGGCCGCATCGGCCGCAGCTACCGGCTCGCCAATGCCGACGAGTTCAGCTTCGCGGTCCGCGAACTGCGCCCGCAGACGTCGCGCGACATCGAACTCGGCCTGCGCTGGCAGGCCGGCGGCACGCGTGCCGAAGTACGTGCCTACCGCAGCAAGCTCACCGACGAGATCGGCTACGACCCGAACGAGCCGCAGCCGGGCAGTACCTTCACCGGCTCCAACATCAACTTCGAGCCGACGCGTCGCCAGGGCGTCGAGGCCGAGCTGTCCCAGGCGCTGGGCAGCACGGCCAACGTGCGCGTCGTCGCGGCGCAGCGCCAGGCCCGCTTCACGGCGGGCCGCAACGACGGCAAGGACGTGCCGCTGACCGCGAAGACCACGCTCGCGCTGCGCGGCGACTGGTCGTTCGCCGCGGGGCACCGGGTCGACGCCGGCGTGAACTACGTGTCGTCGCAGACGCCGGACTTCGCGAACGCCTGCACGATGCCGGCCCACACCACGCTCGACCTGCGCTACGCGTACCAGTGGCAGATGCTGGAGTTCGCATTCGGCGTGACCAACGCGACCGACGGGAAGTACTACACGCTGGCCTTCCGCTGCGACGCGAGCGGCCAGACCAGCTCGATCTACCCGGAAGATGGCCGCGCGTTCACCGGCTCCATCCGCCTCCAGTTCTGATCGGGTCCGATGGCAAGCCATGAACTGATCCTCGGCGGCCAGCGCAGCGGCAAGTCGCGCTGCGCCGAGTCGCGTGCGATCGCGTGGCTCGCGGTGCCGGGGCACGAGGCGGCGCTGCTCGCCACCGCGCTGCCCGGCGATGGCGAGATGCGCGAGCGCATCGCGCAGCACCGGCGCGACCGTGCCGAGCGCGTGCCGCGGATGAGCACGCACGAGGTGCCGACCGACCTGGCGCTGGCCGTCGCCGAGCACAGCGGGCGGCAGCGCCTGCTGGTGATCGACTGCCTGACGCTGTGGGCCACCAACTGGCTGATGCCGATGCACGGCGTCGCCCCGGCGCCCGAGAGCTGGCACGCGGCGTCGCAAGCGCTGCTGCGCGCGCTCGATGCTGCGCCCGGCCCGGTGGTGCTGGTGTCGAACGAGATCGGGCTGGGCCTGTCGCCGATGACGCGCGAGGCGCGACACTTCGTCGACGAACTGGGGCGCCTGCACCAGGCGGTGGCGGCGCACTGCGCGCGCGTGACGCTGATGGTGGCGGGGCTGGAGATGACGGTGAAGCCGGACGCACGATGACGAAGACTGCATTGCTGGCACGGGGCGTTGCCGTGCTGCTGTCGGCGCTGGCCGGTCTGTCGGCGGCCGCCGCGCCGATCGCGCTGACCGACGACCGCGGCCGCGCGCTGACGCTGGCCGCGCCGCCGCAGCGCGTGATCAGCCTGCTGCCGTCGCTGACCGAGAGCGTCTGCGCGCTCGGCGGCTGCGCGCGGCTGGTCGGCACCGACCGCTATTCCAATTCGCCGGCCGAGGTGCTGGCGCTGCCGAAGCTGGGCGGCATCGACGATGCGCAGGTCGAGCGCATCGTCGCGCTGAAGCCCGACGTGGTGCTCGCCGCCACCGCGGCGCGCATCATCGAGCGGCTCGAACAGCTCGGCGTGCGCGTCGTCGTCGTCGAATCGAAGACGCATGCCGATGTGCAGCGCAGCCTGGGCACGATCGCGCAGCTGCTCGGCACGCCGGAGCGCGCCGCGCCGGTGTGGGCGCGCATCCAGCGAGAGATGGCCGAGGCCACGGCGCGCGTGCCGGCCCGGGTGCGCGGGCAGCGGGTCTACTTCGAGGTCGATGCGTCGCCGTACGCCGCCGGCAGCAGCTCGTTCATCGGCGAGACGCTGACGCGGCTCGGCCTCGGCAACATCGTCGCGCCCGAGCTCGGGCCGTTCCCGAAGCTGAACCCGGAGTACGTGCTGAAGGCGCAGCCCGACATCCTGATCGGCGCGCAGCGCAACGTCGGCGAGATGCCGGCGCGGCCGGGCTGGAGCGCGTTGCGCGCGGTGCAGCGCGGGCGCGTCTGCGGCTTCGACCCGGCCTCGTACGAGGTGCTGATCCGCCCGGGGCCGCGCATGGGCGAGGCGGCGCTGCAACTGGCCGGCTGCGTCGCCGGTCTCCCGGAGCCGCGCTGACGTGAACGCTGACGTGATCGGTCCTGCACGCCGACTGCGGCGGCGCCTGGTCGCCGCGATGCTGCTGTCGACGCTGCTGCTGGTCGTCGCCGGCCTCGCGTCCGGCAGCGAGGGCTGGTCGCTGCCGTCGCTGTGGGGGCCGGACGCGTCGTTGATCGTCGGCCAGATCCGCGCGCCGCGCACCTTGGGTGCCTGGCTGGTCGGCGCGTTGCTCGGGCTGGCCGGTGCGGTCGCGCAGGGGCTGTTCCGCAACCCGCTGGCCGATCCGTACCTGCTGGGCGCGGCGTCGGGCGCGACGCTCGCGGTCGTGCTCGGGCTGGCCGCGCAGGCGCTGGCGGGGCACTACATCAGCCTGTCGGCGGCGGACCTGCTGTCGCGCGCCGGGCTGGTGCTCGGCGCCTTCCTCGGCGCGCTCGGCGGCGTGCTGCTGACGCTGCTGCTGTCGCGCGGCGCGCAGCACACGACGCGGCTGCTGCTGGCCGGCGTGGTGGTTGGCGTCGTGCTTGGCGCGGCCAGCGACCTCGTCACCACGGTCGCACCGGATGCGCTGCGTGGCAAGCAGTGGTTCATGCTTGGCAGCACCTCGTTCCTCGGCTGGGACAGCGTGCTGCTGCTCGGGGCCGGCGCGCTGGTGTGCGTGCCGCTGGCGTGGCGGCTGGCGCGCGCGCTCGATGCGCTGACGCTCGGCATCGACAGCGCGCTGAGCCTGGGTCTCGACCTGCCGCGGCTGCGACTGGTGCTGGTGGTCGTGCTGGCGCTGGCCACCGGGCTGGCGGTCGCGCAGTCCGGGCTGATCGCGTTCGTCGGCCTCGTCGCGCCGCACCTGGTGCGGCGCTTCGCGCCGTCGGCCCAGGGCTACCTGCTGGTCGTCAGCGCGCTGGTGGGTGGCACGCTGCTGCTGGCGGCCGACGTGCTGGCGCGGCTGCTGATCGCACCGCAGGAGCTGCCGGTCGGCGTGCTGACCGCGCTGCTCGGCGGCGGCTACCTGCTGTGGCTGCTGCACCGGCGGGGGATCGAATGAGCGCGTTGAGCTGCGAGGAACTGCGCGTGTCGCTCGGCGGTACGCCGGTGCTGAACGGCCTGTCGCTCGCGCTGCAGCCGGGTTGGACGGTGATCGTCGGGCCGAACGGCGTCGGCAAGTCGACGCTGTTGCGCGTGCTGGCCGGCTTGCAGCCGCTGGCCGCCGGCAGCGTGACCCTGCAAGGCCGGCCGCTGGCCGACTGGCCTGCGCGTGAACGCGCCCAGCGCCTCGCGTGGCTGGCGCAGCAGGGCGAGGCCCGCGGCGAGCTGACGGTGCGCGACGTGGTGCACCTCGGCCGCCTGCCGCACCTGGGCCTGTTCACGCCGCCGGGGCCGGCCGACGAGGCGATCGTCGATGCGGCGATGGCGTCGACCGAATGCCAGGCGTGGCAGCACCGGCAATTGCACGAGTTGTCGGGCGGCGAGCGCCAGCGCGCGCTGATCGCCCGCGCGCTGGCGGTGCAGGCGGCGGTGCTGCTGCTCGACGAACCGACCACCCACCTCGACCCGCCGCACCAGGTGGCACTGGTGCGCCTGTTCCAGCGCCTCGCGCGCACGCAGACGGTGGTCAGCGTGCTGCACGACCTGTCGCTCGCGCTGCAGGCCGACCGGCTGGTCGTGATGCAGCATGGCCGCATTGCGGCCGAAGGCGCACACGACGATCCGCGTGTGCATGCCGCGCTCGAATCGGTGTTCGACCACGCGGTGCGGGTGCAGCGCGTCGGCGAGCGGTTCCTGACCTTGCCCAACCTGTAGTGTCATGACGATGAGTCCCATGGCCCCGTTCGGGCTGAGCTTGTCGAAGCCCCGCTCGCATACCTCCGTTCGCGCTGGGCGTGCCGAAGTGCCAGGGGCAGGCTTCGACAGGCTCAGCCCGAACGGTTTGTGTGCAGAGGGCTTTGACAAGCTGAGCCCGAACGGTTTGTGTGGACAGGGCTTCGACAAGCTCAGCCCGAACGGGCGTGGGTGGTTCCTTCCTTCCGCGGGACATTGAAATGCAGATTGAAGCCCCTCCCACCGAACGCCGCAGCGACAAGCCCGACGGCGAGCGCCGCGGCCTGGTCATCGTCCACACCGGCGACGGCAAGGGCAAGAGCACCGCGGCCTTCGGCCTCGCGCTGCGCGCCCACGGCCGCGGCAAGGCGGTGAAGATCTACCAGTTCATGAAGGTGCCGTCGGCCCGCTTCGGCGAGCACCGGGTGTTCGAGCAGCTCGGCGTGCCGATCGAGGGGCTGGGCGACGGCTTCAGCTGGAAGAGCCGCGACCTCGAGCATTCGGCGCAGCTCGCGAAGGACGGCTGGGCGCGGGCCGAGGCGACGATCCGCGCCGGCGAGCATTTCCTGGTCGTGCTCGACGAGGTGATGTACCCGCTGCGCTACGGCTGGCTGGCGCTCGACGCGGTGCTGGCCTGCCTGCGCGAACGGCCGGCCCACGTGCACGTCGTGCTGACCGGGCGCGGCGCGCCGGCCGAGCTGGTCGCGCTGGCCGACACCGTCACCGAGATGACGCTGGTCAAGCACCACTACCAGGCCGGCGTGCCGGCGCAGCGCGGCATCGAGGACTGATGCGGTGATGCTCGCCGCCGCGCTGCTGCTGGCCTGGCTCGGGGACGCCTGCTTCGGCGAACCGCGCAATGCGCTGCACCCGGTGGCGTGGCTGGGGCGGCTGCTCGCGCCGATCGGACGGCGGCTGCGGCGTCATACGCCACGTCGGGCGTTCGTCGGCGGTGCGCTCGCGTGGACCGTCATCGCCGCCGCGCTGGCGGCCGCTGCCATGTGGCTGCAGCGTGAACTCGCGGCTTGCCCGTGGTGGGCCGCGGTGCCGGTGCTCGCGCTGCTGCTGAAGCCGACGTTCGCGTGGCGCATGTTGCGCGACGAGGTGGCCGCGATCGAGGCGGCGCTCGGCGAGGGGCTGCAGGCGGCCCGCCTGCGGCTGTCGCGCATCGTGAGCCGCGACACCTCGACACTCGGCGCCGACGAGATCCGCGAGACCGCGATCGAGACGCTGGCCGAGAACCTGAGCGATTCGCTGGTCGCGCCGCTGTTCTGGTATGCGGTCGCCGGCCTGCCCGGCGCGGTGGTCTACCGGTTCGCGAACACCGCGGACGCGATGTGGGGCTACCGCGGCGAGTGGGAATGGGCCGGCAAGTGGGCGGCACGGGCGGACGACGTGCTGTCGTGGCTGCCTGCGCGCCTCACGGCGGTGTTGCTGTATCCGTCGCTGCGCCTGGCGCAGTGGCGCATGCTGCAGGGCCAGGCCCGCCTGACCCCGTCGCCGAACGGCGGCTGGCCGATGGGCGCGATGGCGCTGCGGCTGGGCGTGCGGCTCGGCAAGCCGGGGGTGTACACGTTGAATGCGCAGGCGAGGGCGCCGCAGGCTGCGGACGTGGCGGCGGCCTTGCGGTGCGCCGGCGTGGCTGCGTGGATTTCCATGGCGGTCGCGGTCTCTGCACTGCTGCTGTGGCACCACGGCACCCCTCCCGTTCTCCCTGAGCAGGGACTGAGCCTGTCGAAGGCCCGTGTCGAAGGGCGGGTCCTTCCATGACGACCCACGGCGGCCCTGACGCGCGCGGCATTCCGCGCCACGACTTCTCGACCAACGCGAACGCCTGCGGCCCCGCGCCGATCGCGTGGAGCGAGGTCGACGCGAGCCGCTACCCCGACCCGTCGTACACCGCGCTGCGCGCAGCCCTCGCCGCGCACCACCGCGTCACTGCCGATCGCATCGTGATTGCCGCCAGCGCCAGCGAGTTCATCGCGCGCATCAGCACCGCCATCGCACTCGCCACGCCGGGCGCCGGCGTGTTCATCCCGCGCCCCTGCTACGGCGATTACGCGGCTGCAGCGGCGGCGCGCGGCCTGTGCGACGTCGAACGCGATGCCGCGGCGCTGGTCTGGCATGCGTCTCCAAGCAGCCCGCTCGGCCGGTCGGCACCGCTGCCGTGGATCGACGGCGCAGTCCACGTCATCGACTGCGCCTACGCCCCGCTGCAACTGTCAGGGCAGCAACACCGGATGTCCGACACCGCATGGCAACTGTGGTCGCCGAACAAGGCGCTGGGCCTGACCGGCATCCGCGCGGCCTATGCCATCGCCCCTGAAGCCGATCCGCTCGTTCGACCGCTGCGCGATCTCGCGCCCTCGTGGCCGCTCGGCGCCCATGGCGTCGCGATGCTGACCGCGTGGACCCAGCCCGGCACGCAGCAGTGGTTGCACGATTCGCTGGCCACGTTGCGCCGCTGGAAGTTGCGCCAGCTCGACCTCTGCGCCTCGCTCGGCTGGCAGTGCGAGGACAGCGAGACGCCGTTCCACCTCGCGCGCGCCGACGGCCTGATCGAACGCCTGCCGGCGCTGCGCGAGCGCGGCATCAAGCTGCGCGACACCACCTCGATGGGCCTGCCGGGCGCCGTGCGGATCAGCGTGCAGCCGCCCGAGGCCCAGGATGCGCTGGCCCGTGCGTGGCGGGAGACCAGCACGTGAGCGCCCGCGCCGTGATGGTCCTCGGCACCACCAGCGGGGCCGGCAAGAGCTGGCTCGCGACCGCGCTGTGCCGCTGGTATGCCCGCCAGGGGCTGAAGGTCGCGCCGTTCAAGGCGCAGAACATGAGCAACAACGCGCGCGTCGTGCCGGGGCTGCAAGGCCGGCTCGGCGAGATCGGCAGCGCGCAGTATTTCCAGGCGCTGGCCGCGCGCGCCGCGCCCGATGTGCGCATGAATCCGGTGCTGCTGAAGCCCGAGCGCGACACCGCGAGCCAGGTGGTGCTGATGGGCGAGGTGCGCGCCGACCTGGCCGGCATCCCGTGGCACGACCGCAGCGCGCTGCTGTGGCCGCACGCCCGCGACGCGCTGCAATCGCTGCAGGCGGAGCACGACGTGATCGTCATCGAAGGCGCCGGCTCGCCGGCCGAGATCAACCTGCGCCACAGCGACTACGTGAACATGCGCACCGCGCTGGCGGCCGACGCCGCCTGCCTGCTGGTCACCGACATCGACCGCGGTGGTGCCTTCGCCCACCTGTACGGCACCCACCAGCTGCTCGCGCCCGACGAGCAGCGGCTGCTGCGCGGCTTCGTGCTGAACCGCTTCCGCGGCGACGCGCGGCTGCTCGAACCCGGTCCGTCGCAGCTGCAGCAGCTGACCGGCGTGCCGACGCTCGCGGTGCTGCCGATGTGGCGCGGCCACGGCCTGCCGGAAGAAGACGGCGTGTTCGACGACACCCCGAGCGGCGATGCCGACGGGCTGCGCATCAGCGTGCTCGCGCCACCGCGCATCAGCAATCTCGACGAGTTCCAGCCGCTGCGCCACCTGCCCGGCGTGCGGCTGCGCTGGGCGCGCACACCGGCCGCGCTGGCCGATGCCGACTGGATCGTGCTGCCCGGCTCGAAGCACACCAGCAGCGACCTCGCCTGGCTGCGCGCGCAAGGCCTGGCCGATGCGGTGTGCCGGCATGCCGCGGCCGGCCGCCCGGTGCTCGGGCTGTGCGGCGGGCTGCAGATGCTCGGCGAATCGCTGAGCGATCCGTTCGGCATCGACGGCGACGCGGCAGGTCTCGGGCTGCTGCCGCTGGCCACGCGCTTCGAGCGCGACAAGCGGCTCAGCACCGTGAGCGCGCGCTTCGAGACGCTGGACGGGCCGTGGGCCGCGCTGTCGCAGGCTGCGCTGCGCGGCTACGAGATCCGCCACGGCCGCACGCAGGCCACCGCGCCGCTCGCGGTCGCGCTGCGCAATGCCGACGGCGAGCCGATCGGCTGGCAGCGCGGCAACGTGCTCGGCCTCTACGCGCACGGCGTGTTCGAATGCGACGAGGTGCTGCGCGCGCTGTTCGGCCAGCGCGCGCGCACGCTCGACGACGTGTTCGACGGCCTCGCCGATTTCGCCGATGCGCACTTCGCGCCCGGCGCACTGATGCAACTCCTCCAACCCCCGCGGGACTGACCCATGCGCTTCGAACTGCCTTCCATCGCCCCGATCCACGACGCCGCGCTCGCGCAGCGGCTGCAGCAGCGGCTCGACCGCAAGACCAAGCCGCAGGGCTCGCTCGGCCGCCTCGAATCGCTCGTGCTGCAGCTCGGGCTGATCCAGCGCAGCGAGGCGCCGAAGCTCGATCGGCCGCAGATGCTGGTGTTCGCCGGCGATCACGGCCTCGTGGCGCGCGGCGTCTCGGCCTTCCCGAGCGACGTCACCTGGCAGATGGTCGAGAACTTCCTCGCCGGCGGCGCGGCCGTCAGCGTGCTGGCACGCCAGCACGGCCTCGCGCTGACGGTGGTCGATGCCGGCGTCGCGCACGACTTCGCGCCGCGCGCCGGCCTGGTCGACCGCAAGGTCGCGCGCGGCACCGCCGATGCGCTGGCCGGGCCGGCGATGAGCGAGGCGCAGTGCCAGCAGGCGCTGGCGGCCGGCATGGCCGTCGTGCACGAGCTGCCCGGCAATGCGGTGCTGCTGGGCGAGATGGGCATCGGCAACAGCTCCAGCGCGGCGCTGTTGCTCGCGCGGCTGAGCGGCCAGCCGATCGATGCCTGCGTCGGCCGTGGCACCGGGCTCGACGATGCGGGCTTGGCCCGCAAGCGCGCGGTGCTCGCGCAGGTGCTCGAGCGCCACGCGGGCGCGACGCAGCCGCTCGATGCGCTGGCGGCCTTCGGCGGCTTCGAGATCGCGATGCTGGCCGGTGCGGCGCTGCAGGCGGCGGCCGAGCGGCGCGTCGTCGTCGTCGACGGCTTCATCGCGAGCGCCGCGGTGCTGGTCGCGACGCGGCTCGCGCCGGCGCTCGCCGGCTACTGCGTGCTGGCACACCGCTCGGCCGAACCGGGCCATGCGTTGATGGTGGGCGAGCTGGGCGGCGAGCCTTTGCTCGACCTGGGGCTGCGCCTCGGCGAAGGCTCGGGCGCTGCGCTCGCGTGGCCGCTGCTCGACAGCGCGGTGCGCGTGCTGGCCGAGATGGCGAGCTTCGAATCGGCCGGCGTCTCCGACCGCAGCGAGTCCTGAGCCATGCTGAAGGCCGTGCTGCATGAGCTGCGGTTGATCGCCGTCGCGCTGCAGTTCTTCACGCGCGTGCCGGTGCCGGCGCGCATCGGCTTCGAGCCCGACTGGCTGAACGCGAGCGCGCGCCATTTCCCGCTGGTCGGTTTCTTCGTTGGCGTCATCGCGGCGCTGGTGCTGGCCGTCGGCAGCCAGGTCCTCGGCACCGCGATCGGCGTGTGGCTGTCGATCGCGGCGACCGTGTGGCTGACCGGTGCCTTCCACGAGGACGGGCTGGCCGACACCTGCGATGCGCTCGGCGGCGCGGTGAGCCGCGAGCGGGCGCTGGAGATCATGAAGGACTCGCGCATCGGCAGCTATGGCGCGGTCGCGCTGGTGCTGGTGCTCGGGCTGAAGGCGGCGACGCTGTCGGCGCTGCCGATGGCCCTGGCGGTGCCGGCGCTGCTGCTCGCGCACACCGCGTCGCGGGCCGCGGCGGTGGTGCTGATCCGCGTGCTGCCGTATGCCGGCGAGGTGTCGCTGGCGAAGGCGAAGCCGCTCGCGCAGAAGGTGTCGGCGCTCGGGGTCGGCGTCGCGCTCGGCTGGGTGATGTTGCTGGCCGCCGCGCTGGTCGCGGTTCGCTGGGGCTGGTGGCCCTCTGTCGCGCTCGCGCTCGCCGGCGTCGTGCTGGGCAGCGTCGTCTGCGGCCGCTGGTTCCACCGCCGGCTCGGCGGCATCACCGGCGACACGCTCGGCGCCACGCAGCAGATCACCGAAGTGCTCGCGCTGCTGGGCTGGGTGGTCGCGCTGCGCTGGGCATGAATCGGATCGATGCCTGGCGCCACCCGCGGCCCGACGGCGTGGCCGGGCGCTGCATCGGCCACACCGACGTGCCGGTCGACCGGCGCCGCAGCAAGCGCCTCGCGCACCGCATCCGCCGGGCTGCGCGGCGCGAGGGATGGCCGCGGATCGTGTGGACCTCGCCGCTGCGGCGCTGTGCCGACGTGGGCCGCTGGCTCGCGCGCTGGGGCTGGGCTCACCGCATCGACCGCCGGCTGTGCGAGCTGGATTTCGGCGCCTGGGACGGGCGGACGTGGGACGAGATCGGCGCGGCAGCGGTCGATGCGTGGTGTGACGACTTCCTGCACGGCGCACCGGGCGGCGGCGAGACGGTCGCGCAACTGCTGGCGCGTTGCCATGAGCTGCAGGCTGAGCTGCCGCCGCACGCCTGCATCGTCGCGCATGCCGGCTGGTTGAATGCCATGCGTTGCGTGCGCGACGGCATCGTGCCCGCCCGCGCCGCCGACTGGCCGGCGGCGCCCGGCTACGGCGTGCGCGTGTCCTCGCCGGTCAGCGTGTAGATCTGGCGCGGCCCGCCCGGCCGCGAATCGCAGTACGGCGCCACGCCGCATTCGAAGCACAGCGGCTTGCGCGCCAGGCAGACGTAGCGGCCGTGCAGGATCAGCCAGTGGTGCGCGTCGACGAGGTAGCCCTCGGGCACGCGCTTCAGCAGGCCCATCTCGACCTCGAACGGGTTCTTGCCCATCGCCAGCCCGGTGCGGTTGCCGACGCGGAAGATGTGCGTGTCGACCGCCATCGTCGGCTCGCCGAACGCGACGTTCAGCACCACGTTGGCGGTTTTGCGCCCGACACCGGGCAGCGCCTCCAGCGCCTCGCGCGAGCGCGGCACCTCGCCGCCATGCTCGTCGATCAGGATGCGGCAGGTCTCGAACAGGTTCTTCGCCTTGTTGCGGTACAGGCCGATGGTCTTGATGTGCTGCGTGATGCCATCAAGCCCGAGCGCGCGCATCTTCTGCGGCGTCGGCGCGATCGCGAACAGCTTGCGCGTCGCCTTGTTGACGCCGACATCGGTGGCCTGGGCCGACAGCAGCACCGCGGCCAGCAACTCGAAGACGTTGGTGTATTCGAGCTCGGTGTTCGGCTGCGGGTTGGCAGCCTGGAGCGTCGCGAAGAAGGGCGGGATCTGGTCGTCGGTCATCGGCGGGGATTGTCTCAGCCCCGCGACGCCTCGACCCGCTGTGTCGACGCCCTGGCGTTCAGGGTGGCGCGCTGGCCGCCGGCGGCGGCTCGGTGGTCGGCTTCGGCGTGCCGGAGCCGAGCTTGTCGCACGCGGTGAGGGACAACGTGGCTCCCATGCTGACCATCAACAGAAATGCCAACAGCAGTCGTCGCATGGCGGTACTCCTTGATCGACGGTCAGTAGCGGGATTGCAGCTCGCGGATCTGTTCGCGCGCTTCGTCCTCGTAGGCGCCATGCTTGCGCTGCAGCTTGCCGGCGTGGCGTTCGCGTTGACCTTGTTCCACATCGTTCTGGTTGCCGGTGACGCGGCCCCAGTTCTCACGGGCCTGGCCCTTGAATTCCTTCCAGCGGCCCCGGATCCGATCGTGATGCATTGCAGCTCCTTGCGCGGTGAAGTTGGACGACCGCCTTCGGTAATCCGTGGCGCAAGCGTAGGCGGGCAGGGTGACCGCCCTCGTCGGTGCCGGCGCGGGGCCCGGATAGGACACGGCTGATTCAGCTGTAGGAATTTGCTGACAAGCTGCCCGGTGCGCTCAGCCGGGCTTGCGCTGCCGCGCGCGGGCCAGCGCGGCTTCGATGACGCTGCTCTTGACGCTCACCTCGGTGCCGGCCACCGTCGATGGCGCGCTGCGGACCGCCATGCGGGCCAGGCGCTCCTGCTCGTCGCGTGCCAGCCGTTCGCGGTGGAAATCGAAGCGCTCGCGCGCTTCGTCGGCCTGCGCCGGGCTCCAGGCGTCCCAGCCGGTGCGGCCCTCGCTCGCGTCGACCAGCGAGATGCAGTCGACCGGGCAGACCGGGATGCAGAGCTCGCAGCCGGTGCACAGCGGATCGATCACCGTGTGCATCGACTTCGGCCCGCCGACGATGCTGTCGACCGGGCAGGCCTTCAGGCACAGCGTGCAGCCGATGCACCAGGCCTCGTCGATCACCGCGAGGCGGCGCGGGCCTTCGCTGCCGTTCAGCGGGTTCAGCGGCAGCACCGGCAGGCCGGTCAGGCGCGCCAGACGGGCGATGCCGTCGGCACCGCCGGGCGGGCATTGGTTGATCGCCGCCTCGCCGTCGGCGATGGCTTCGGCGTAGCGGCGGCAGTCGGGGTAGCCGCAGCGCGTGCACTGCGTCTGCGGCAGGGCGGCGTCGAGGGCGTCGGTGAGCGCGGCCCGGTCCACGACGCCGTCAGGCCGCCTTGCGCGCAGCGGCCTTGCGGGCCGTCGGCTTGGCGAGCTTCACCGGCTGCTTCATTTCCGCCTGGTGCGACGCGATGAAGTCGCGCACCTGCGGGTAGACCTTCTCGCGCCAGCGGCGGCCCGAGAAGATGCCGTAGTGGCCCGCGCCTTCGACGTCGTAGTGGAACTGGCGCGACTTCGGGATGCCGGTGCACAGCTCGTGCGCCGCCTTGGTCTGGCCGGCGCCGGAGATGTCGTCGAGTTCGCCTTCGATCGTCAGCAGCGCGCTGGTCGTGATGTCCTGCGGGCGCACCAACTCGCCGTCGACTTCCCAGGTGCCGTTGACCAGCGCGAAGTCCTGGAACACCGTCTTGATGGTGTCGAGGTAGTACTCGGCCGGCATGTCGAGCACCGCGTTGTACTCGTCGTAGAAGGTGCGGTGGAAATCGGCGTTGTCGTCGTCGCCGCGCATCAGGTCCATGAAGTAGTCGTAGTGCGACTTCAGGTGGCGGTCCGGGTTCATCGCGATGAAGCCGCTGTGCTGCAGGAAGCCCGGGTACACGCGGCGGCCGGCGCCGGGGTAGTTGACCGGCACGCGGTAGATGACGTTGTTCTCGAACCAGTCGTAGCTCTTGTTCATCGCCAGGTTGTTGACGGCCGTCGGGCTCTTGCGGGCGTCGATCGGGCCGCCCATCATCGTCATCGTGCGCGGCGTGGGTTCGCCGCGGCTGGCCATCAGCGAGATCGCGGCCAGCACCGGCACCGTCGGCTGGCACACCGAGATCACGTTGACCTCGGGCCCGACGTGGCGGATGAACTCCTGCACGTAGGCGACGTAATCGTCCAGGTGGAACGGGCCGGCGGCCTGCTCGACCATGCGGGCGTCGGTCCAGTCGGTGATGAAGACCTTGTGGTCCTGCAGCAGCGCCTTGACGGTGTCGCGCAGCAGCGTCGAATGGTGGCCCGACAGCGGCGCGACGACCAGCACGGTCGGCTGATCCTTCATCAGCGTCAGCGCCGGCGAATCGTCGGTGAAGCGCTTGAAGCGCAGCAGCCGGCAGAAGGGCTTCTCGAGCGCCACCTGCTCCTGCACCGCGACGTCGACCGTGCCGACGCGCACCGAGGTGATGTTGAACTGCGGCTTCTCGTATTCCTTCGACAGCCGGTGCATCAGGTCCAGCCCGGCCGACACGCGCTGCGCCATCGGCGTGTGCGTGAACGGTGACAGCGGGTGGCTGTACAGCTTGGACGAGGCGCTGGCGAACTCGGAGAACGGGCTCAACAGCGCGCGCTGGGCTTCATACCACTGGTACAACATTCGGGTTTCCTTTGCGACCGCTTCGCGCAATCGCTTTCACACAAGTTGTGCGTTGCAGCATTCTAGGCAGGCGAAGTGCATCGTGCCTGGGGACTGCTTTGGTGCAAACCCGGAATAAAGGCAAAAAGGCCGCCCAGAATGGTGCGGCCTTCTTGTCGGACTGTCACTTGCGTGACAGCACGTGTCGCGTCAGCTGACTTTGGCAATGGCGGCAACGACCGCGTCGATGTTCTTGCTGTTCAGCGCCGCGACGCAGATGCGGCCCGAATCGACGCCGTAGATGCCGAATTCGCTGCGCAAACGCTGCATCTGGTCCTTGTTGAGGCCCGAATAGCTGAACATGCCCTTCTGCTGCGTGATGAAGCTCATGTCCTGCTTGATCCCGGCGGCCTGCAGCTTCTGCAGCAGCGCGGTGCGCATCTGCTTGATGCGCACCCGCATGCCGGCCAGCTCGTCTTCCCACATCGCGCGCAGCGCCGGCGTCGTCAGCACGGTGGCGACGACCTGGGCGCCGTGCGTCGGCGGGTTGGAGTAGTTGGTGCGGATCACGATCTTCAGCTGGCTCAGCACGCGGGCGGCGTCGTCCTTGGAGCTGCACAGCACGCTCAGCGCGCCGACGCGCTCGCCGTACAGCGAGAAGCTCTTCGAGAACGAGGTCGCGACGAAGAAGTCGATGCCGGCGGCGACGAACTGCGCGATCACCGCGCCGTCTTCGGCGATGCCTTCGCCGAAGCCCTGGTAGGCCATGTCGAGGAAGGCCACCAGGCCGCGCGCCTTGACCGCGTCGATCACCTTCGCCCAGTCGGCGGGGGTGATGTCGTAGCCGGTCGGGTTGTGGCAGCAGGCGTGCAGCACGACGACCGTGCCGGCCGGTGCGGCGTTCAGCGCGGCCAGCATGCCGTCGACGTTGACGCCGCGCTTCGCGGCGTCGTAGTAGGGGTAGGTCTCGACCGTGAAGCCGGCGTTGGTGAACAGCGCGCGGTGGTTCTCCCAGCTCGGGTCGCTGATCAGCACCTTGGCGGCGGGGTTGATCCGCTTCAGGAAATCGGCGCCGATCTTCAGCCCGCCGGTGCCGCCCAGGCCCTGGACCGTGGCGACGCGGCCGGCGGCGACTTCGGCGCTGTCGGCGCCGAACACCAGGCCCTGCACCGCCTTGTCGTACGCGGCGATGCCGTCGATCGGCAGGTAGCCGCGCGGCTTCGGCGTCTCTTGCATCTGGCGCTCGGCCTCGGCCACGCATTTCAGCAGCGGAAGTTTGCCGTTGTCGTCGTAGTAGACCCCGACGCCCAGGTTCACCTTGGCGGGGTTCGGGTCGGCGTTGAACTGCTCGTTCAGGCCGAGGATGGGGTCGCGAGGTGCCATTTCGACAGCGGCGAACAGCGAGGTCATGGACAGTCCTTGTCAGTAGAGCGAATGCAGGATTTGGGCTAGGCTTGCCGATTTCCCTGTGCACTTCCGGTACAGGAAAACCCGAGGATTTTAATCGCCATGGCCGACCTGCCCCGTCAACAGGCCCCCAAACAGGTCGCGAAGCCCGCGCCGAAGCTTGCACCGAAGGCGCCTCGGGGCGGCCCCGACATCGTGCTCGCCGACACGCCGGTGGACGAGCCGGTCGACGGCGAGTTCGTTGCCTTCCCCGACTCGCCGTTCCAGCTGTTCCAGCCGTATGCGCCGGCCGGCGACCAGCCGACCGCGATCGCCGCGCTGGCCGAAGGCATCGAGGACGGCCTGACCTACCAGACGCTGCTCGGCGTCACCGGCTCCGGCAAGACCTTCACGATGGCCAACGTGATCGCCCGCATGGGCCGTCCTGCCATCGTGTTCGCGCCCAACAAGACGCTGGCGGCGCAGTTGTACAGCGAGTTCCGCGAGTTCTTCCCGAAGAACGCGGTCGAGTACTTCGTCAGCTACTACGACTACTACCAGCCCGAAGCCTACGTGCCGCAGCGCGACCTGTTCATCGAGAAGGACAGCTCGATCAACGAGCACATCGAGCAGATGCGGCTGAGTGCCACCAAGAGCCTGCTGGAACGGCGCGACGTGGTGATCGTCGCCACGGTCAGCGCGATCTACGGCATCGGCAACCCGAGCGACTACCACCGCATGGTGATGACGCTGCGCACCGGCGACAAGACGGGCCAGCGCGACGTGATCGCGCAGCTGATCCGCATGCAGTACCAGCGCAACGAGATGGACTTCAGCCGCGGCACCTTCCGCGTGCGCGGCGACACCATCGACGTGTTCCCGGCCGAGCACTCCGAACTGGCGATCCGCATCGAGCTGTTCGACGACGAGGTCGAGACGCTGCAGCTGTTCGACCCGCTGACCGGGCGCATCCGCCAGAAGATCCCGCGCTTCACCGTCTATCCGTCCAGCCACTACGTGACGCCGCGCGACCGCGTGGTCGCGGCGATCGACACCATCAAGGCCGAGTTGCGCACGCGGCTCGACGAACTGGTGAAGGACGGCAAGCTGGTCGAGGCGCAGCGCCTGGAGCAGCGCACCCGCTTCGACCTGGAGATGCTGCAGGAGATCGGCCACTGCAAGGGCATCGAGAACTACACGCGCCACCTGTCGGGCTCGGCGCCGGGCGAGCCGCCGTCGACGCTGGTCGACTACCTGCCGCGCGATGCGCTGATGTTCCTCGACGAATCGCACGTGCTGATCGGCCAGCTGGGCGGCATGTACAACGGCGACCGGGCGCGCAAGACCACGCTGGTCGAGTACGGCTTCCGGCTGCCGTCGGCGCTCGACAACCGGCCGCTCAAGTTCGAGGAGTTCGAGCGCAAGATGCGCCAGGTGGTGTTCGTCTCGGCGACGCCGGCCGACTTCGAGAAGCGCAACGCCGGCCAGGTGGTCGAGCAGGTGGTGCGGCCGACCGGGCTGGTCGACCCGGTCGTCGAGGTGCGGCCGGCCACGCACCAGGTCGACGACGTGTTGCAGGAGATCCGCGACCGCGTCGAGATCCACGAGCGCGTGCTGATCACCACGCTGACCAAGCGCATGGCCGAGCAGCTGACCGACTACCTCAGCGACAACGGCGTCAAGGTGCGCTACCTGCACAGCGACATCGACACGGTGGAGCGGGTCGAGATCCTGCGCGACCTGCGCCTGGGCACCTTCGACGTGCTGGTCGGCATCAACCTGCTGCGCGAAGGGCTGGACATTCCGGAGGTGTCGCTGGTGGCGATCCTCGATGCCGACAAGGAAGGCTTCCTGCGCGCGGAGCGTTCGCTGATCCAGACCATCGGCCGCGCGGCGCGCAACATCAACGGCAAGGCGATCCTGTACGCCGACAAGATGACCGACTCGATGCGCCGCGCGCTCGACGAGACCGAGCGCCGCCGCGCGAAGCAGATCCAGCACAACCTGGAGCAGGGCATCACGCCGCGCAGCGTGAAGAAGCAGATCCGCGAGCTGATCGACGGCGTCTACAGCGAAAAGGGCGCGAAGGACGACCTGAAGAACGCGGCCGAGACCGCCGAGGTCGAGGCGATGAGCGAGAAGGACCTCGGCAAGCGCATCAAGCAGCTCGAAAAGCAGATGCTCGAGCACGCCCGCAACCTCGAATTCGAGAAGGCCGCCCGCGTGCGCGACCAGCTGGCCCACCTGCGCGAGCAGGCCTTCGGCGCGCCCGGCACCGACAACGTGGTGGTGCTGCCCGCGGCCGGCGCCCGCAAGGCATGACGGCGAAGCCGCTGCGGGTGCTGATGGTCTGCATGGGCAACATCTGCCGCTCGCCGACCGCCGAGGCGGTGCTGCGCCACAAGCTGCGCGCCGCCGGGCTGGGCGACGCGGTGGCGGTCGACTCGGCCGGCACGCACTCGTGGCATGGCGGCGAGCCGCCGGATCCGCGCTCGATCAAGCACGCGGCGCGGCGCGGCTACGACCTGGCGAATCTGCGGGCGCGGGTCGTGACGGCTGCTGATTTCGAGCGCTTCGACCTCATCTTGGCGATGGATTGGGACAACCTCGCCGAACTGGAAGAGCGCTGCCCGCCGCAGCACCGCGCCAAGCTGGGACGCCTGACGCAGCACGGCGTGCGCTTCGCGAGCCCGGCGGTGCCGGATCCGTACCAGGGCGGGCCGGACGGCTTCGATCATGTGCTTGACCTGGTCGAGGATGCCTGCGATGGACTTGTCCAGCATCTGTCCTCGTCAAGGATCGAATAACCCCACGGAACTTTCAGCCCCAATGCCGACCAAAAAACTAGGTTTCATCTATACTTGAGCAATTCTCTCGGGATCAACCGAGGGTTACCCCGGAGAAGGCAAGCGGGGACTCGACAAGCGTGAAATCGCCCTCATCTGCTTCGTTGACATAGTTGGCCTTCATCGGCTTCAGGAGAATTTCATGCGTCTGACCACCAAAGGCCGTTTTGCAGTGACCGCGATGATCGACCTGGCTCTGCGTGAGCTTTCGGGCCCGGTCGCGCTGGCAGCCATCAGCGCCCGTCAGCAGATTTCGCTGTCCTACCTCGAGCAGCTGTTCGGCAAGCTGCGCCGCCATGGGCTCGTCGAGAGCACCCGCGGCCCCGGCGGCGGTTATTCGCTGGGTCGCAAATCCGAGGAAATCACCGTCGCCGACATCATCGTTGCAGTCGACGAGCCGATCGATGCCACCGGTTGCGGCGGCAAGGAAAACTGCATGGGCGAGGACTCCGGCCGCTGCATGACGCACGACCTGTGGGCCAGCCTGAATTCCAAGATGATCGAATACCTCGATTCGATCTCGCTGCGCAAGCTGGTCGACGAGCAACTGGCCAAGGGCATCTCGATCGAGGAGCAACCGGTCAAGCGCGCGATCTCGACGCAGCCGGTCGTCAAGCCGATCAAGATCACCGCCCCGAATTCGGTCTTCGCACTCGGCGGCGCTGCCTTCTCGAAGTAAGCACATCCAAATCTCGTTCATTCGCTGCAGCTGATTCCCATGGACATGACCCCCCATTTCCCGATCTACATGGACTACGGCGCGACGACGCCGGTGGACCAGCGCGTGGTCGACGCGATGATCCCGTGGTTGCGCGAGCATTTCGGCAACCCGGCGTCGCGCAGCCACGCATGGGGGTGGGAAGCGGAAGCCGCGGTCGAGAAGGCACGCGAGCAGGTCGCGGCGCTGGTCGGCGCCGATCCGCGCGAGATCGTCTGGACTTCGGGCGCGACCGAATCGATCAACCTGGCGCTGAAGGGCGCCGCGCAGTTCTACAAGACGCGCGGCAAGCACCTGATCACGTTGAAGACCGAGCACAAGGCCGTGCTCGACACGATGCGCGAGCTGGAGCGCCAGGGCTTCGAGGTGACCTACCTCGACGTCCAGGAAGACGGCCTGCTCGACCTCGACAAGCTCAAGGCGGCGATGCGCCCCGACACCATCCTGGTCTCGGTGCTGTTCGTCAACAACGAGATCGGCGTCATCCAGGACATCGAGACGATCGGCGCGATGTGCCGCGAGCGCGGCATCATCTTCCACGTCGATGCGGCGCAGGCGACCGGCAAGGTGGAGATCGACCTGGCTGCGTTGCCGGTCGACCTGATGAGCCTGGCTTCGCACAAGACCTACGGCCCGAAGGGCATCGGCGCGCTGTACGTGCGCCGCAAGCCGCGCGTGCGCATCGAAGCGCAGATGCACGGCGGTGGCCATGAGCGCGGCATGCGCTCGGGCACGCTCGCGACGCACCAGATCGTCGGCATGGGCGAGGCCTACCGCATCGCGCGCGCCGAGATGGGCGCCGACAACGAGCGCATCCGCATGCTGCAGCAGCGCTTGATCAACGGCCTGAAGGACATCGAGCAGACCTTCCTGAACGGCCACGCCGAGCGGCGCGTGCCGCACAACGTGAACATGTCGTTCAACTTCGTCGAAGGCGAATCGTTGATCATGGGCATCAAGGGCATCGCGGTGTCGTCAGGATCGGCCTGCACGTCGGCCAGCCTGGAACCGAGCTATGTGCTGCGCGCCCTGGGACGCAGCGATGAGCTTGCGCACTCCAGCCTGCGCATGACCATCGGTCGTTTCACGACCACCGAAGAAATCGACTACGTGATCACGACGCTGAAAGACCGCGTCGCGAAATTGCGCGAACTCTCGCCGTTGTGGGAAATGTTCAAGGACGGCATCGACATCAGCACGATTCAGTGGGCTGCCCACTGAAGTTGTAGACAGGAAGTACGGAGCACTGAAATGGCTTACAGCGAAAAAGTGGTTGAGCACTACGAGAACCCGCGCAACGTCGGCTCGTTCGAGAAGGGCGACGACACCGTGGGCACCGGCATGGTCGGCGCACCGGCCTGCGGCGACGTGATGAAGCTGCAGATCAAGGTCAATCCGGTGACGGGCCTGATCGAAGACGCGAAGTTCAAGACCTACGGCTGCGGCTCGGCGATCGCGTCGAGCTCGCTGGTGACCGAATGGGTCAAGGGCAAGTCGCTCGACGAGGCACTGTCGATCAAGAACACGCACATCGCCGAAGAACTGGCGCTGCCGCCGGTCAAGATCCACTGCTCGATCCTGGCCGAAGACGCGATCAAGGCGGCGGTGAACGACTACAAGGCGAAGACCGGCGCTGCGGTGCCTGCCACCACGCACTGACGCCATGGCCGTCACGCTGACCGAAGCCGCGGCACGCCACGTGTCGCGCTACATCACCAAGCGCGGCAAGGGCGTCGGTGTCCGGCTGGGCATCAAGACGACCGGCTGCTCGGGCCTGGCCTACAAGCTGGAATACGCCGACGACGTGGCGCCCGAAGACGCGGTGTTCGAAGACCGTGGCGTGAAGGTGCTGGTCGACCCGAAGAGCCTGCCGTACATCGACGGCACGCAGCTCGACTTCGTGCGCGAGGGCTTGAACGAAGGCTTCAAGTTCCGCAACCCGCGCGAGAAAGACCGCTGCGGTTGCGGTGAGTCCTTCCGCGTCTAGCGCTCGGCGCTTGCCAACCAGGCGCGGCCACAAGCCGCGCCTTTTTGTTGCCTGAAATCAAGCCATGAAGCTCGATAGCGACGATTTCGAACTGTTCGGCCTGCCGCGGCGCTTCGCGCTCGACCGCGACGAGCTCGATGCCCGCTGGCGCGCGTTGCAGGCCGAGGTGCACCCCGACCGCTTCGCCAGCGAGGGCGCATCGGCCCAGCGCATCGCGATGCAATGGGCGGTGCGGGTGAACGAGGCGTACCAGCGCCTGAAGAACCCGCTGCAACGCGCCGCCTACCTGTGCGAGCTGAACGGCGCGGCGATCGACGCCGAGAACAACACCGCGATGCCCGGCAGCTTCCTGATGCAGCAGATGGAATGGCGCGAGGCACTCGACGATGCCGGCGACCTGCCCGCCGTCGAAGTCCTTGCCGACGACGTGGCATCGCATCGCAGGCAGGCGCTCGCCGCATTGCAGGCCGCGCTCGACGAGCGCCACGACTGGGCGGCCGCGGCGCAACAGGTCAGAGCCCTCATGTTCGTAGAGCGCTTTGCCGACGACGTCGATCAGCGCCTGGAAGCGCTGGGACAATAGACACCATGGCCCTGCTGCAAATTTCCGAACCCGGGGGCGCCCCCGATCCCCACCAGCGCCGCATCGCGGTCGGCATCGACCTCGGCACCACGCATTCGCTGGTGGCGGCGGTGCGCAACGGCGTGTCCGAATGCCTGCCGGACGAAGCCGGCCACGTGATCCTGCCGTCGGCGGTGCGCTACCTGCCCGAAGGCCGGCGCGAGATCGGCCACGGCGCGCTGGCGCAGGCCGCGGTCGACCCGGCCAACACCATCGTGTCGGTCAAGCGCTTCATGGGGCGCGGGCTGCGCGACATCGCCCACGTCGACAAGCTGCCCTACGATTTCGTCGATGCGCCCGGCATGGTGCAGCTGCGCACGATCGACGGCGTGAAGTCGCCGGTGGAAGTGTCGGCCGAGATCCTCGCGACGCTGCGCTACCGTGCCGAGGACACCTTCGCCGACGACCTGTTCGGCGCGGTGATCACGGTGCCGGCCTACTTCGACGACGCGCAGCGCCAGGCCACGAAGGACGCCGCGCAGCTCGCCGGCCTGAACGTGCTGCGCCTGATCAACGAACCGACCGCCGCGGCGATTGCCTATGGGCTCGAGAACGGCTCCGAAGGCCTGTACGCGGTGTACGACCTGGGCGGCGGCACCTTCGACATCTCGCTGTTGAAGCTGACGAAGGGCGTGTTCGAGGTCGTCGCGACCGGCGGCGATTCGGCATTGGGCGGCGATGACTTCGATCGCGCGCTGGCCGACTGGGCGCTGGCCGAAGCCGGGCTGCGTGCCGACACGCCGCAGGACAAGCGCGCGGTGCTGGTGGCCGCACGTGCCGCGAAGGAGAAGCTGTCGTCGGCCGATCACGCGACGCTGGCGAGCCCGCTGTCGTCCGGCGAGCTGGCGGTGCGCGTGACGCGCGAGCAGTTCGAATCGCTGGCCGCCGCGCTGATGGCGCGCACGCTGGCGGCGGTGCGCAAGGTGCTGCGCGACGCGCAGGCCACGAAGGACGAGGTGCACGGCGTCGTGATGGTCGGTGGGTCCACGCGCATGCCGATGGTGCAGGCGGCGGTGGCCGGGTTCTTCGGCAAGACGCCGCTGACCAACCTGAACCCGGACGAGGTCGTCGCGCTCGGCGCCGCGATCCAGGCCAATGCGTTGGCCGGCAATGCCGGTGCCGACGAACTGCTGCTGCTCGACGTGATCCCGCTGTCGCTGGGACTCGAGACGATGGGCGGGCTGGTGGAGCGCATCATCCCGCGCAACAGCACGATCCCGACGGCACGCGCGCAGGAGTTCACGACCTTCAAGGACGGCCAGACCGCGCTGGCGCTGCATGTGGTGCAGGGCGAGCGCGAGCTGGTCAGCGACTGCCGTTCGCTGGCGCGCTTCGAGCTGCGCGGCATGCCGCCGATGGTGGCCGGTGCGGCGCGCATCCGCGTCAGCTTCCAGGTCGATGCCGACGGCCTGCTGAGCGTCAGTGCCCGCGAGGAGGTGTCCGGCGTCGAGGCCGCGATCACCGTGAAGCCGAGCTACGGCCTGTCCGACGACGAGGTCGCGCGCATGCTGACCGAGAGCTTCAGCACCGCCGATGCCGACATGCGCGCGCGCAGCCTGCGCGAGTCGCGCGTCGAGGCCGAGCGCATGCTGCTCGCGACCCGCTCCGCGCTGGCCGCCGATGGCGACCTGCTGGGCGCCGACGAGCAGGCCGCGATCGCTCAATTGCTCGCGGCGCTCGAAGCGAGCCGCGAATCCGAAGATCACCACCAGATCGACGCCGCCGTCGAGGCGCTGGCCAAGGGCACCGAAGCCTTTGCGGCCGAGCGCATGAACCGCGGCATCCGGCAGGCGCTGGCCGGCCGGCGCGTCGAGGAGGTCTGAGCCCCATGCCTGTCATCAAGATCCTGCCCCACCCCGAATACTGCCCGACCGGCACCCAGATCACCGCATCGCCGGGCACCTCGGTCTGCGAGGCCTTGCTCGAGAACGGCATCGAGATCGAGCACGCCTGCGAGCTGAGTTGCGCGTGCACGACCTGCCACGTCGTGGTGCGCGAGGGCTTCTCGTCGCTTGGCGAGATGGACGAATCCGAAGAAGACCTGCTGGACCGGGCCTGGGGGCTGGAGCCGCAGTCGCGGCTGTCGTGCCAGGCGATCCTGTCGCAGACCGACGTGACGATCGAGATCCCGAAGTACACGATCAACCACGCGAAGGAAAACCACTGATCCGGACGTAAAAAAACCGCCTGATCCACGCGGATCAGGCGGTCCGGAAAGGGCTGGGCCCTACTGAGGAGATAGACGACAAGCGCATCGCTCTTGCCGCAATTCCTTATGCAAGCGGTGTGCCATGCCAATGGCGACGTTTCCGGGGCTACACTCGCTGCGTCGCAATTGCAACGCAATCCATGAAGCCCGCCACCTTTCCCTCGCTGCGCGTCGACGCCGAACTCCGGGAGGCCGCCGAAGGCGTGCTGCGCGAAGGCGAAACGTTGAGCAGCCTGATCGAGACGGCAGTGCGCGACACCATCCAGCGTCGCCGTGTGCAAGACGAATTCATCGCACGCGGATTGAACTCCGCGGAAGAGGCGCGGCGTACCGGGGTCTACCATGCTGCAGCCGATGTGCACGATGAACTTCAGCGCAGGCTGGACGATCGGCGCAAACGCGTGCTGGAATGAGCGGGAATTTCAAGGTCCGCTACACCGACGAAGCCCGCAACGATCTCATCGAACTCTTCGACTTCCTGCTGCAGGAGGCTGAAACGATCGAAGACTTCGATCATGCCCAGGACGCCATCGACACCCTTCGAGACGAGGTCGAACATCGCCTGGGACGCGCGCCTTTTCTGTACCGCAAATCGTCAGCCGGCAGCGTGTTCCAGCGAGAGCTGATCATTCCGTTGCGTGGCAGGGGCTACGTCGCGTTGTACGAGATCGAGAACGCCGGAACGGTCACGGTCCTCGCGCTCAGGCATCAACGCGAGGACGACTACCACTGACGGATGCTCAGGCGGCCCGCTCGACGTGGCCGTGCCGCGTGTAGAGGAAGTCCAGCACCTCTTTGCGGCAGTGCACGTACTTCGGGTCCTCCGCCAGCTCGATCCGATGGCGCGGCCGGGTCAGGTCGACGCTCAGGATCTCGCCGATGGTTGCGGCCGGCCCGTTGGTCATCATCACGATCCGGTCCGACAGCAGCACTGCCTCGTCGACATCGTGCGTCACCATCACCACCGTGCTGTGCGTGCGCGCGACGATCTTCAGCAACTCGTCCTGCAGGTGCGCACGGGTCAGCGCATCGAGCGCGCCGAAGGGCTCGTCCATCAGCAGCACCTTCGGTTCCATCGCCAGCGCGCGTGCGATGCCGACCCGCTGCTTCATGCCGCCCGAGATCTCGTGCGGTCGCTTCGCCGCAGCGTGCGCCATGTTGACGAGCCCCAGCGCCGCCAGCGCTCGCTCTTTCAGTTGCGCCTTCGATTCGCTCGCGCCGAACACCCGCTCGACCGCCAGGTGCACGTTCTCGTAGCAGGTCAGCCACGGCAGCAGCGAATGGTTCTGGAACACCACCGCGCGCTCCGGCCCGGGCGCGGCGATCTCGCGGCTGTCGCAGATCAACGAGCCGCCGGTCGGCAGCGTGAGCCCGGCGATCAGGTTCAGCAGCGTCGACTTGCCGCAGCCCGAATGCCCGATCAACGTGACGAACTCGCCCTTCGCGACCGACAGGTTGATGTCGCGCAACGCGTGGAAGCGGCCCTTCTTCGTGCTGAAGACCATCTCGGCCTGGTGCACCTCGATGAAGCTGGAGTTCGATGCCATGGTCAGACCTCGTCGTAGGTGAAGCGCTTGGCGATCGAAACCAGCGCCCATTCGAGCAGCAGGCCGACGATGCCGATCACGAAGATCGCGATCAGGATGTGCGTGACGTTCAGGTTGTTCCACTCGTCCCACACCCAGAAGCCGATGCCGACGCCGCCGGTCAGCATCTCGGCCGCGACGATCACCAGCCAGGCGGTGCCCACGCTCAGCCGCACGCCGGTCAGCATGTACGGCAGCACCGCAGGGAACAGGATGCGCGTCATCACCTTCCACTCGGACAGGTTCAGCACGCGCGCCACGTTCAGGTAGTCGGCCGGCACGCGCTGCACGCCGACCGCGGTGTTGATGACCATCGGCCAGATCGAGCAGATGAAGATCGTCCAGATCGCCGCCGGGTTCGCGGCCTTGAACACCAGCAGCCCGATCGGCAGCCACGCGAGCGGCGACACCGGACGCAGCAGGCTGATCAGCGGCGACACCATGTGGTTCAGGAAGCTGAAGCGCCCGATCAGGAAGCCCGCCGGGATGCCGACCAGCGCCGCCAGCCCGAAGCCGATCGCGACGCGCTGCAGCGAGAACAGGATGTTCCAGCCAATGCCCTGGTCGTTCGGGCCCTTGCTGTAGAACGGATCGGCGAACAGCTTGACCGCTTCGGCGAAGGTCGCCGCCGGCGTCGGGAAGCTGCCGCCGTTCATCGTCAGCAAGGCCCAGATGCCGACCAGCAAGCCGACGCCGATCAGCGGCGGCAACACCTTCAGCAACAGCCCGTTCCAGTCGAAAGGCTTGCGGGGCCGGCGCGCGGCGGCAGCCGGCGCGGCCGCTGGCGCAGCGGGGGGTGTCGAGGCGGCAGGCGCCTCGTCGTCGAGGCCCCCGAGCGGCGAGTGAAACACGGCACTGACCATGGCGTTCTCCTGGGCGGCCCTCAGGCCTTGATCTTGAAACCGTCGGCGTACTTGACCGGGTCCTTGCCGTCCCAGACGATGCCGTCGATCAGCTTCGCGCTGCGCAGCGGCTCCTTCGGCACGCTGATCTTCATCGCGCCCGCGGCCTGCTTGTAGAGCTCGATCTGGTTGATCTGCTTCGCGACGCCGAGGTAGTCCGGATGGTCTTTCAGCAGGCCCCAGCGCTTGTGCTGCGTCAGGAACCACATGCCGTCGCTCAGGTACGGGTAGTTCACCGCACCGTCGTTGAAGAACTTCATGTGGTTGGGGTCGTCCCAGGTCTTGCCGAGGCCGTTCTGGTAGCGGCCCAGGATGCGCTGGTTGATCGCGTCGACGCCGGTGTTGACGTACGACTTGTCGGCCACCGTCTCGGCCATCTTCAGCTTGTTCTGCAGGCTCGCGTCGATCCAGCGGCTCGCCTCGATCACCGCCATCATCACGGCGCGTGCGGTGTTCGGGTACTTCTTGACGAACTCGCCGGTGGTGCCGAGCACCTTCTCGGGGTGGTCCTTCCAGATGTCCTGCGTGGTCACCGCGGTGATGCCGATGCCGTCCATGATCGCGCGGTGGCCCCAGGGCTCGCCGACGCAGTAGCCGTCCATGTTGCCGACGCGCATGTTGGCCACCATCTGCGGCGGCGGCACGGTGATGACCTTGGCATCCTTCATCGGGTTGATGCCGACGCTCGCGAGCCAGTAGTACAGCCACATCGCGTGCGTGCCGGTCGGGAAGGTCTGCGCGAAGGTGTACTCGCGCTTGTCGGCGGCCATCACCTTGGCGAGCGACGCACCGTCGACCGCGCCCTTGTCGGCCAGCTTCTTCGACAGCGTGATCGCCTGGCCGTTGTTGTTCAGCGTCATCAGCACGGCCATGTCCTTCTTCGGCCCACCGACGCCCAGGTGCACGCCGTAGACCAGGCCGTACAGCACGTGCGCCATGTCGAGTTCGCCGTTGACCAGCTTGTCGCGCACGCCGGCCCACGAGGCTTCCTTGGTCGGGATGATCTTGACGCCGTACTTCTTGTCGAAGCCGAGCACCGAGGCCATCACGACCGATGCGCAGTCGGTCAACGGGATGAAGCCGATGCGCACTTCTTCCTTCTCGGGCTTGTCCGAGCCCTGGGCGTACACGGCGCTTTGCAGCCCGGGCACGAGGCCGGCTGCACCGCCGGCGGCAGCGGCTTTGATCAGGGTTCGGCGGCTCATCAGGTTCTTTCGCGTGAGTGGGCTTGTCATGGCGTGGCTCAGGTTCTCGGAAAGCAAAAACAAAAAGGCGTCCGCACGGTGCAGGCAGGGCCTGTCACGTGGGGACGCCATCGTCCGACCCGCCTCGCGCCAACCTTGGTGCGTGCGGATGTCTGTGGAAGATCGCCGTTGACCTTCCGCAAGGGCTTACGCAAGCGGCGTGCCACCGCGGTCTTCCCGGGCGCAGGGCCGGGTGGCGATGCTGCGATGCACCAAGTGCGCCGCTCGCCGCACTGCCGGAGTGCGCGTTCAGCCCAGCAGGTCGGAAACGTCGAGGATGCGCTGCGCCACGTCGGCCAGCCGCAGGCCCTTGTCCATCGCGGCCTTGCGCAGCCGCGCATACGCGGCTTCTTCGCTCAGCCCCTGGCGCGACATCAGCAGGCCCTTCGCGCGGTCGATCAGCTTGCGGTCCGACAGCTCGGTGCGCGCATCGGCCAGTTCGCGGCGCAGGCCTTCTTCATGCCGGAAGCGCGCCATCGCGACATCGAGCACCGGCTTCACCCGCTCCGGCGCGAGCCCGGCGACCACGTAGGCGGTGACGCCGGCGGCGATCGCATCGGGCACGTGGCTGGTGTCGTCGTCGTCGGTGAACAGCACGATCGGCCGGCGCGCATCGCGAGTGGCCATCACGACATGCTCCAGCGTGTCGCGCGCCTGGCTTTCGGCGTCGATGATGATCATGTCGGGCTGGATCTGCGCCAACCGGTCCGGCAGGTAGACGTCGGCCGGCAGCACCGCGACGATGTTGTAGCCGTTCTCCAGCAGCCCGATGCGCAGCGCCCGCGAGCGCTCGGCCTCGATCGGGTCGGGCGCGCCTTCGCTGCCGTCGGGGGCGAGCGTGTCGGGGGCAACGATGACGATGCGCAGGACCGGGGCGGTCGGCGCGCGCGGCGGCTTCATGGCGACGAGCGCAGCAACATCCGCGCCACGCGGTGGGCGCGGCGTGTGCCGGATCGCCGGAAAATCAGCGCTCGTGCGGTGTGGTGTGCAGTGCGCGGCGGATCCAGCCGCCCAGCGGCCGCAGCGAGTCGAACACCGAATCGGTGTGCGGCTCGTCGAACTCCCGCTCTTCCAGCAGTCCCTGCGCTTCCAGCGCGTCGATGAAGAGTTGCACCTCCTGGCGCTTCAGCCCGGCGATGGACGCCAGCTGCTCCAGCGTCATGTGCCGGTGCGACATGTCGCTCAGCATCCGGCGATACGCAGTGCGATGGAACGGCGCGGGTAGCTCCGTCCAGGCCAACAGGCGGTATTCCTTCATGGGGGTTCCCTAACGACGTTGTTGTAGTTGGCAGTTGCTTCGGTGCACTGCTCGGGGTCGGAGGGTAGTCGCCCGCGGCCGAACGGGGAAGGGGGTCGGATAGGGATAAAGGGTAAACCCTTGTGTCGGCCGTGACGGATTTGGCGGAGACGGGTCGCTCGGGCGCGCTGGCTACACTCGCCGGATGAAGGTCCTGGGCGTGGAATCATCGTGTGACGAAACGGGCGTGGCGCTGGTGGAGGCCGGCCCGGCGGGGATGCCGACCCTGCTGGCTCACGCGCTGCACAGCCAGATCGCGATGCACCAGGCCTATGGCGGCGTGGTGCCTGAGCTGGCCTCGCGCGACCACATCCGCCGCGTGCTGCCGCTGACCGAGCAGGTGCTGCACGAGGCCGGCGCGTCGCTGGCCGATGTCGACGTGGTGGCGTTCACGCGTGGGCCGGGCCTCGCCGGGGCGCTGCTGGTCGGGGCCGGTGTCGCCTGCGCGCTGGCCGCGGCGCTCGGCAAGCCGGTGCTCGGCGTGCACCACCTCGAAGGCCACCTGCTGTCGCCGTTCCTCGCGAGCGATCCGCCGGAGTTTCCGTTCGTCGCGCTGCTGGTGTCGGGCGGGCACACGCAGCTGATGCGGGTCGACGACGTCGGCCGCTACGAGTTGCTCGGCGAAAGCATCGACGATGCGGCCGGCGAAGCCTTCGACAAGTCGGCCAAGCTGCTCGGCCTGGGCTACCCGGGCGGGCCGGCGCTGGCGCAGCTGGCCGAATCGGGTCGGCCGGATGCCTATGCGCTGCCGCGGCCGCTGCTGCACAGCGGCGACCTCGATTTCTCGTTCGCCGGGCTGAAGACCGCGGTGATGACGCAGCTGCGCAAGCTCGGTGACACGCCGACCGACGTGCAGCGCGCCGACGTGGCCGCGTCGACGCAGGCCGCGATCGTCGAGGTGCTGCTGAAGAAGTCGCTCGGCGCGCTGAAGCAGACCGGGTTGAAGCGGCTCGTCGTCGCCGGCGGGGTCGGTGCCAACAGCCGCCTGCGTGCGCAGTTGAACGCCGAATGTGCGAAGCGCCAGGTCAGGGTGCATTACCCCGAACTGGCGCTGTGCACCGACAACGGCGCGATGATCGCGCTGGCTGCCGCGATGCGCCTGCAGCGCGGCGCGACGGCCGGCCACGACTACGGCTTCGACGTGAAGCCGCGCTGGCCGCTGGCGTCGCTGGCCGCGGCCGACGCGCCGGCCGCGATCAGCTGATGCTGATCTGCGTCGCGCCGGTCGGCACGCGCTTCGCGAGCGTCAGCGTCAGCACGCCGTTCTCGAACTTCGCGCTCGAGTTCGCCTGGTCCACTTCGGCCGGCAGCGCGACGGTGCGGGCGTAGTGCGCGGCGGCGCGCTCGCGGTACAGCACGCGCTCGCCTTCCTTCGCATCGGCGGTCTTCGCGTCGCCGGCTTCCAGCGTCACGCGGCGGCCTTCCACCGAGACCTTCAGCTGGTCCTTCGCGAGGCCCGGCAGGTCCAGCGTCAGCGTGTACGCGGTATCGCTCTCGACGACGTCGAGGGCCGGCACGCGCGGCTGGGCCGGTGCGGGCGGCAGGCGGTCGGCGAACAGGTGATCGAAAGCGCGCTCCAGCGAGGTGGCACGGCGCGACGACAGCGAGGGGGTCAGAACGAACATGATGGCTCCTACAATCCATTCAATCGCTGCACAGCGCAGCAACCATGCCGCTGAAACTTGGAGCGGCATTTTTGTTTTCAAGTGGGTTGAAAAATGCAGATCGCGGATTGGGTGAAGCGCTGCGGCGCACTGCTGGCGTGGTGTGCGATGGCGGGGCAGGGCGTCGCGGCGCCTGCACCGGAGCCGGTGCGCGTCGCGCTGATCGAAGGCCTGTCCGGTTCGTTCGCGAATGCCGGCGAGGCGGTCTCGCGCAACCTGCTGTGGGCCGTCGAGCGGGTGAACCAGCGCGGCGGCGTGAAGCTGCCGGATGGCCTCCATCCGCTCGAGCTGGTGCGCTTCGACAGCAAGGGCAGCAACGAAGAGGCGCTGTCGCTGCTGCGCGCGGCCATCGACCAGAAGATCGGCTTCGTGATGCAGGGCAACAGCTCGGCCACCGCAGCGGTGCTGATCGATGCGCTGAACAAGCAGAACCAGCGCGAGCCGTCGCGCCGCGCGATCTTCCTGAACTACTCGGCCGTCGACCCGGCGCTGACGAACGAGAAATGCAGCTTCTGGCACTTCCGCTTCGATGCGCATGCCGACATGCGGCTGCAGGCGCTGACCGACGTGCTGGCGGCCGATGCGCGCGTCAAGAAGGTCTACCTGATCGGCCAGGACTACAGCTTCGGCCAGAGCGTGCTGCGCCAGGCGCGCACGATGCTCGCGGCCAAGCGGCCGGACATCGAGATCGTCGGCGACGAGCTGCACCCGCTCGGCCGCATCAAGGACTTCCTGCCGTACGCCGCGAAGATCAAGGCGAGCGGCGCGCAGGCGGTGCTCACCGGCAACTGGGGCAACGACCTGACGCTGCTGATCCGCGCCGGGCGCGAGGCCGGGCTCGACGCGCGCTTCTACACCTTCTACGGCAACGCGCTCGGCGCGCCGGCGGCGATCGGCGAGGCCGGTGTCGACCGCGTGCTGGCGGTGGCCGAATGGCATCCGAACCTCGGTGGTGCGGCGTCGGACAAGTTCTACGCGGGCTTCCGCGAGCGCTTCCCGAATCCGCAGGACGACTACGTGCACATGCGCATGCAGGCGATGGTCGAGATGCTGGCTTCCGCGATCGAGAAGGCCGGCAGTGCCGACCCGCTGGCGGTGGCGCGTGCGCTCGAAGGCCTGAAGCTGGACCCGCGCCACCTCGGCGGCTTCCACCATGGCACGATGCGCGCCGCCGATCACCAGTTCGAGCAGCCGCTGGTCGTCAGCGTGATGCAGCGCGTCGGCAGCCCCGGCGTGCGCTTCGACAACGAGGGCTCCGGCTACGGCTTCAAGACCGTGTTGCAGCTCACCGAGTCCCAGACCGAGATGCCGCACCGCTGTGCGATGGAGCGGCCGTGAGCCCGCCGGGCCGCCCCAAGGCGAACACCGCAGTGCGAAGCACGAAGGAGTCCTGATGAGAGATGTGATCCGCCAGCTGCCTGCATCGAAGATCCGCGAGGTCGCGAACGCGGCGATCGGTCGCACCGACGTGCTGCCGTTCTGGTTCGGCGAGAGCGACGAGCCGACGCCGGACTTCGTCACCGAAGCGGCGGTCGCCTCGCTGCGCCGCGGCGAGACGGCCTATGCGCACAACCTCGGCCTGCCCGAATTGCGCGAGGCGCTGGCCGCCTATGCGAGCGCGCTGCACCGGCCGGTCGATGCCGGCCGCATCGCGGTGACGTCGTCGGGCGTCAACGGGCTGATGATCGCGACGCAGGCGCTGGTCGGCGCCGGCGACGAGGTGGTTGCGGTGGTGCCGGTGTGGCCGAACATCACCGCGCAACCGGCGATCCTCGGGGCGGACGTGAGGCGGGTGTCGCTGCAGGTGCGCGACGGCGCGTGGCAACTCGACCTCGACCGCCTGCTGGCCGCGATCACCGACCAGACCCGGCTGCTGCTGGTCAACGCGCCGAACAACCCGACCGGCTGGACGATGACCCGCGCCGAGCAGCAGGCGGTGCTCGACCACTGCCGCCGCACCGGCACCTGGATCGTCGCCGACGAGGTCTACGAGCGGCTGTACTACGAGCCGGGTCAGGCTGCGGCGCCGAGCTTCCTCGACATCGCCGAGGCCGACGACCGGCTGGTGGTCGCGCACAGCTTCTCGAAGAGCTTCCTGATGACCGGCTGGCGGCTCGGCTCGCTGGTCGTGCCGGCCGCGCTGACCGCCGACATCGGCAAGCTGATCGAGTTCAACACCTCGTGCGCACCGGTGTTCGTGCAACGCGCCGGCATCGCGGCGCTGCAGGGCGCCGCCGACTTCGTGCCGGGCCTGATCGGCCGGCTGAAGACCTGCCGCGACACGCTGGTGCCGCGCCTGCAGGCCTTGCCGGGCGTCACGCTCGCGCTGCCGGCGGGCGGCATGTACGCGTTCTTCCGGGTCGACGGCGAAGACGATTCGCTGGCGCTGGCGAAGCGGCTGGTCACCGGCGTCGGGCTGGGTCTCGCGCCCGGGGCGGCCTTTGGCGACGAGGCTGAAGGCTGGCTGCGCTGGTGCTTCGCGTCGCGCGACCCTGAGCGGCTGGTCGACGGGGTGGAGCGGCTGAAACGCGCGTTGAGGCTATAATCGACGGGCTTTGCGCTCTGAACCCTTCGGTGCGTGAAGCAAGTCGCACGGCGCGGGTCAGTTTCACCCGCGACCGCAAGTAGCAACCTCCCGCCCAGCAACGTGGCGGGATCATCAGGAAACTGACATGTCCGTCGCAGATCTGAACAAGGCCGAGATCGTCAAGGCCAATGCCCGCAGCGCCAACGACACCGGGTCCCCCGAAGTGCAAGTGGCCCTGCTGACCGCCCGCATCAACGAGCTGACCCCCCACTTCAAGCTGCACCTGAAGGACCACCACGGTCGGCGCGGCCTGCTGAAGATGGTCAACACCCGCAAGAGCCTGCTGGCCTACCTGCGCAAGACCGATGCCGACCGCTACACCGCGCTGATCCAGAAGCTGGGTCTGCGCAAGTAATCCGCGAATGAAAGCCGAGAGCCTGTCTGGATCACCAGCACAGGCTCTTTGCGCTTTTGGAGCTGAGCACCCACAGATGACGATGTGTCATTCCACCAGCGTTCAAGGACACGAGCGCCGCTGGAATGGCATCGCGCCAGGTTGCCGCAGTTCCGGGTGCAAAGGCGCCGCCCTCACCTGGCGCTGACAACAAACCGGAGAAAAGACATGAGCATGTTCAACAAAGTCACCAAGACCTTCCAATGGGGCCAGCACACGGTCCGCATGGAAACCGGCGAGATCGCCCGCCAGTCGAGCGGTGCCGTGCTGGTCGACATCGAGGACACCGTGATCCTCGCCACCGTGGTCGGTGCCAAGAATGCGAAGCCTGGCCAGGATTTCTTCCCGCTGACCGTCGACTACATCGAGAAGACCTACGCCGCCGGCAAGATCCCCGGCAGCTTCTTCAAGCGTGAAGGCCGCCCGAGCGAACTCGAGACGCTGACCTCGCGCCTGATCGACCGCCCGCTGCGCCCGCTGTTCCCCGAAGGCTTCTACAACGAAGTCCAGGTCGTGATCCACGTGCTGTCGCTGAACCCGGAAGTCTCGGCCGACATCGCCGCGCTGATCGGCTCGAGCGCCGCGCTCGCGATCTCCGGCATCCCGTTCAACGGCCCGATCGGTGCCGCGCGCGTCGGCTACGTCAACGGCCAGTACGTGCTGAACCCGGGCAAGACCCAGCTGCTCGATTCGCAGATGGACCTGGTCGTCGCCGGCACCGAAGCCGCCGTGCTGATGGTCGAATCCGAAGCCCAGCAACTGAGCGAAGAAGTGATGCTCGGCGGCGTGGTCTACGGCCACGACCAGAGCAAGATCGCCATCGCCGCGATCAACGAACTCGTGCGTGACGCCGGCAAGCCGACCTGGGACTGGGCCGCGCCCGCCAAGGACGAAGCCTTCATCGGCAAGGTCACCGGCCTGGCCGAAGAGAAGCTGCGCGCCGCCTACCAGATCCGCTCGAAGCAGGCCCGCACGCAGGCCACGCGCGAAGCCACCGCGTCGGTCGTCGCCGCGCTGACCGCCGAAGGCGTCGTGGTCGACAAGGTCAAGGTCGACAACGTGCTGTTCGACATCGAAGCCCGCATCGTGCGCAGCCAGATCCTGCAGGGCGAGCCCCGCATCGACGGCCGCGACACCCGCACCGTGCGCGCGATCGAGATCCGCAACGGCGTGCTGCCGCGTGTCCACGGCTCGGCGCTGTTCACCCGCGGCGAGACGCAGGCGCTGGTCGCCGCGACGCTCGGCACCGACCGCGATTCGCAGAAGATCGATGCACTCGCCGGCGAGTTCAGCGAGCACTTCATGCTGCACTACAACATGCCCCCGTTCGCCACCGGCGAAACCGGCCGCGTCGGCACCCCGAAGCGCCGCGAGATCGGCCACGGCCGCCTGGCCAAGCGCGCGCTGGTCGCGGTGCTGCCGGACCGCGTCGAGTTCCCGTACTCGATGCGCGTCGTCTCCGAGATCACCGAATCGAACGGTTCGTCGTCGATGGCCTCGGTGTGCGGCGGCTGCCTCGCGCTGATGGACGCCGGCGTGCCGCTGAAGGCGCACGTCGCCGGCATCGCGATGGGCCTGATCAAGGACGGCAACCGCTTCGCGGTGCTGACCGACATCCTCGGCGATGAAGATCACCTGGGCGACATGGACTTCAAGGTCGCCGGCACGACCGCCGGCGTGACCGCGCTGCAGATGGACATCAAGATCCAGGGCATCACGAAGGAAATCATGCAGGTCGCGCTGGCGCAGGCCAAGGAAGCCCGCCTGCACATCCTCGGCAAGATGACCGAAGCGATGGGCGAAGCCAAGACCGAGGTCTCGCAGTTCGCACCGCGCCTGTACACGATGAAGATCAACCCGGAGAAGATCCGTGACGTGATCGGCAAGGGCGGCGCGACCATCCGTGCGCTGACCGAAGAAACCGGCACCACGATCGACATCGGCGAAGACGGCACGATCACCATCGCGTCGGCCGACTCCGACAAGGCCGCCTACGCGAAGAAGCGCATCGAAGAGATCACCGCCGAAGTCGAAGTGGGCAAGGTCTACGAAGGCCCGATCACCAAGCTGCTCGAATTCGGTGCGCTGGTCAACCTGCTCCCGGGCAAGGACGGCCTGCTGCACATCAGCCAGATCGCGCACCAGCGCGTCGAGAAGGTCACCGACTTCCTGAAGGAAGGCCAGATCGTCAAGGTCAAGGTGCTCGAGACCGACGAGAAGGGCCGCGTCAAGCTGTCGATGAAGGCCCTGATCGACCGCGACCAGGCGCCTGCGCAGGAATGATGACCGGCCGCGCGGCCGCTGCGTCCCGACGCGGTGGCCGTGTGGCGGCGTCCTGCCCACCGAGCTTCCGATGAAAGCCATCGCGATCACCTCCCCCGGCGCGCCCGACGTGCTGCGTGCCATCGAGCGCGCGGCACCGGTGCCTGCGGCCGGCGAGTTGCTGATCCGTGTGGCTGCATCGGGCGTCAACCGGCCCGACGTGCTGCAACGCAAGGGGTTGTACCCGGTGCCGCCGGGGGCGTCCGACCTGCCGGGGCTGGAGGTCGCGGGCGAGGTGGTCGACGGTGATGCGGCGGCGATGTCGGCCGCCGGCATCGCGATCGGCGACCGCGTCTGTGCGCTGGTGGCCGGTGGCGGCTATGCCGAGCTGTGCGTCGCGCCGGTCGGCCAGTGCCTGCCGGTGCCGAAGGGCTTCAGCGACATCGAGGCCGCGAGCCTGCCCGAGACCTTCTTCACCGTCTGGTCGAACGTGTTCGACCGCGCGCACCTGCAGCCCGGCGAGACGCTGCTGGTGCAGGGCGGCACCAGCGGCATCGGCGTCACCGCGATCCAGCTGGGCAAGGCGTTCGGCGCGCGCGTGATCGCAACGGCAGGCAGCGACGAGAAGTGCGCCGCCTGCGTGTCGCTCGGCGCCGACCACGCGATCAATTACCGCACGCACGACTTCGTCGCCGAAGTGAAGCGGGTCACCGACGGCCGCGGCGCCGACGTGATCCTCGACATGGTGGCCGGCGACTACCTCGCGCGCGAACTGCAGTGCCTGGCCGACGACGGCCGCATCGCGTTGATCGCGGTGCAGGGCGGTACCACCGCGCAGATCGACGCCGGTGCCGTGCTGCGCCGTCGCCTGACCATTTCGGGTTCGACGCTGCGCCCGCGTTCGGTCGCGTTCAAGACCGCGATCGCGAAGGCGCTGCGCACGCACGCATGGCCCTGGCTCGAAGCCGGTCGCGTGAAGCCGGTGATCCACCAGGTGTTCCCGGCCGCGCAGGCGGCCGAGGCCCACGCGCTGATGGAATCGAACCAGCACATCGGCAAGCTGGTGCTCACATGGTGAGCATCCAACAAGGAGCTTCGGGCATGCGTCGCAAACTCGTCGTCGGCAACTGGAAGATGAACGGCGGCCGCGTGGCCAATGCCGAGCTGCTGGCCGGGCTGGTCGAAGCCGGCCCGTTCGATGCCGACGTTGCGGTCTGCGCGCCGTTCCCGTACCTGGGCGAGGTCGCGCTGTCCTTGCAGGGCCATCGCCTGGCCTGGGGCGCACAGGACTGCTCGAAACATGAAAGCGGCGCCTTCACCGGCGAGGTGTCGGCGTCGATGCTGGCCGAGTTCGGTTGCCGCTACGTGATCGTCGGCCATTCGGAGCGCCGTGCTCTGCATGCCGAGTCCGATCAACTGGTGGCCGACAAGGCGAAGGCGGCGTTGGCCCACAAGCTGACGCCGATCGTCTGCGTCGGCGAGACGCTGGCCGAGCGCGAAGCCGGCCAGACCGATGCGGTGGTCAAGCGCCAGCTGTCGGCAGTGATCCACACGCTCGCGCACTGCATCTCGCAGGTCGTCGTGGCCTACGAGCCGGTGTGGGCGATCGGCACCGGCCGCACCGCGTCGCCCGAGCAGGCGCAGGCGGTGCATGCGCTGCTGCGCGCGCAACTGCACGCGGCGACGCAGAAGTCCGACGAGATGTTGTTGTTGTACGGCGGGAGTGTGAAAGCCGACAACGCCGCCAGCCTGTTTGCCCAAGCCGACATCGACGGCGGGCTGATCGGCGGGGCGTCACTGAAGGCCGCGGATTTCGCGGCCATTTGCAAAGCCGCGGCCTGACCGCGCGAATGATTTTTCTGGAGCAAGAACAATGCAAGTGCTGTTGAATTTCGTCGTGGCCATCCAGATGCTGGCGGCCCTGATCATGATCGGCCTGGTGCTGGTGCAGCACGGCAAGGGGGCCGACATGGGCGCCTCGTTCGGCAGCGGCTCGTCCGGCAGCCTGTTCGGTGCCACCGGCAGCGCGAACTTCCTGTCGCGCTCGACGGCGGTGTGCGCGGCGGTCTTCTTCGTCTGCACGCTGACGCTCGCGTACTTCTCGCACGAGCGCGCAAGCGCCTCGCCGTCGTCGAGCTCGACCATCCTCGACCGCGCGCCCGGCATCGCTGCAAGCGCTCCCGCCGGTGGTGCGTCGGGTGCGGCTTCCGGTGCCTCGGCCCCGGCGGACGCCGCCTCGGCGGTGGTCGTGCCGGCCGCGCCGGTGCAGGCCGCGTCGGGCGCGGGCGCGATCCCGACCAAGTGATTCGCATCAAGGACCTTTGCGGGTATCCGACTGTCGTGCTGCACTACGGTGCACAGCGCGTAAACCCGGGGTCTTTGAGGTTAGAATTTGCGGCTGCCCGGTAAGCCAGTCCTCATGCCAACCGGGCAGCAAAATTGATGAGTGTTTGAAAAAAGCCGTCGTGGTGAAATTGGTAGACACGCTATCTTGAGGGGGTAGTGGCGAAAGCTGTGCGAGTTCGAGTCTCGCCGACGGCACCAGATCTTTGAACGAGGCACTTACCCAGTGCCTCGTTTGTTTCAAGACCGCTCAAACCACACCATGAACCTCGCTCCCTACCTGCCCGTCATCCTGTTCATCCTGGTCGGCGTAGGGGTAGGCGTAGCGCCTCAGGTGCTCGGTTTCCTGCTGGGTCCGCACAAGCCGGACACCGCGAAGAATTCCCCCTACGAATGCGGCTTCGAGGCCTTCGAAGACGCGCGCATGAAGTTCGACGTGCGCTACTACCTCGTCGCGATTCTCTTCATCCTGTTCGACCTCGAGATTGCATTTCTCTTTCCGTGGGCGGTGTCGCTCAAGGAAATCGGTCCGGCAGGCTTCTGGTCGATGATGGTGTTCCTGGGAATCCTCGTCGTCGGCTTTGCCTACGAGTGGAAAAAAGGCGCCCTTGACTGGGAGTGATGTGAACCCCTCGTCCGACGAGTACGTCGGCCGATCCCCCAAGGGGATGCGGGCCGGCTTGGGGCGGCCCGGCGCTCGGCCCGTCTCGCTAACGGCAGGAATTGGACTATGAGTATCGAAGGTGTTCTGAAAGAAGGCTTCGTCACCACCAGCGTCGACACGCTGATCAACTGGTCGAAGACCGGTTCGCTGTGGCCCATGACCTTCGGTCTGGCCTGCTGCGCGGTGGAAATGATGCACGCGGGCGCCGCCCGCTACGACATCGACCGCTTCGGCATGCTGTTTCGTCCCAGCCCGCGCCAGAGCGACCTGATGATCGTCGCCGGCACGCTGTGCAACAAGATGGCGCCGGCGCTGCGCAAGGTCTACGACCAGATGGCCGAGCCGCGCTGGGTGCTGTCGATGGGCTCGTGCGCCAACGGCGGCGGCTACTACCACTACAGCTATTCGGTGGTGCGCGGCTGCGACCGCATCGTGCCGGTCGACGTCTACGTGCCCGGCTGCCCGCCGACCGCCGAGGCGCTGCTGTACGGCGTGCTGCAGCTGCAGACCAAGATTCGCCGCGAAAACACCATCGCCCGCTGAAAGCCCGCATGAGCAAACTCGACACCCTGCAGGCGGCGCTCGAAGCGGCCTTTGCCGGCAAGATCAAGCGCCTGGTGCGCGACCGCGGCGAACTCACGCTGACCGTCACCGCCGAGCACTACGCCGCCGTCGCGCTCGCGCTGCGCGACGACCCGGCGCTGCGCTTCGAGCAGCTGGTCGACCTGTGCGGCCTCGACTATTCGTCGTACAAGGACCAGCCGAACGAAGGCCTGCGCTACTGCGTCGCGTCGCACCTGCTGTCGATCACGCACAACTGGCGGCTGCGCCTGAAGGTGTTCGCGCCCGATGACGACCTGCCGATGGTGGCCTCGGTCAACGAGGTCTGGAACTCGGCCAACTGGTTCGAGCGCGAGGCCTTCGACCTGTACGGCATCCTGTTCGACGGCCACGTCGACCTGCGCCGCATCCTGACCGACTACGGCTTCATCGGCCACCCGTTCCGCAAGGATTTCCCGACCACCGGCCATGTCGAGATGCGCTACGACCCCGAGCAGAAGCGCGTGATCTACCAGCCGGTGACGATCGAGCCGCGCGAGATCACGCCGCGCATCATTCGCGAAGACAACTACGGCGGGCTGCACTAGAGGCTCGCGCCTCGAGGCGATGACATGGCTGAAATCAAGAACTACACGCTCAATTTCGGACCCCAGCACCCGGCAGCCCACGGCGTGCTGCGGCTCGTGCTGGAGCTCGATGGCGAAGTGATCCAGCGCGCCGATCCGCACATCGGCCTGCTGCACCGCGCGACCGAGAAGCTGGCCGAAAGCAAGACCTACATCCAGTCGCTGCCCTACATGGACCGCCTCGACTACGTGTCGATGATGTCCAACGAGCATGCGTACTGCCTGGCCATCGAGCGCCTGCTGGGCGTCGACGTGCCGCTGCGCGCGCAGTACATCCGCGTGATGTTCGCCGAGCTGACCCGCATCCTGAACCACCTGCTGTGGCTGGGCGCGCACGGGCTCGACTGCGGTGCGATGAACATCCTCATCTACTGCTTCCGCGAGCGCGAGGACATCTTCGACATGTACGAGGCGGTGTCGGGCGCGCGCATGCACGCGGCCTACTTCCGCCCGGGCGGCGTCTACCGCGACCTGCCCGATGCGATGCCGCAGTACAAGGCATCGAAGGTCCGCAACGCGAAGACCATCGGCCGCCTGAACGAGAACCGCCAGGGCTCGCTGCTCGATTTCATCGAGGACTTCAGCAAGCGCTTCCCGAAGAACGTCGACGACTACGAGACGCTTCTCACCGACAACCGCATCTGGAAGCAGCGCACCGTCGGCATCGGCGTCGTGTCGCCCGAGCGTGCGTTGAACCTCGGCTTCAGCGGCGCGATGCTGCGCGGCTCGGGCATCGCCTGGGACCTGCGCAAGAAGCAGCCCTACGACGTCTACGACAAGATGGACTTCGATGTGCCGGTCGGCGTCAACGGCGACACCTACGACCGCTACCTGGTGCGCGTCGAGGAGATGCGCCAGGCCAACCGCATCGTGCAGCAATGCGTCGACTGGCTGCGTGCCAACCCGGTCGGCCCGGTCATCACCGCGAACCACAAGGTGGCGCCGCCCGGACGCGTCGAGATGAAGTCCAGCATGGAAGAGCTGATCCACCACTTCAAGCTCTTCACCGAAGGCTTCCACGTGCCCGAAGGCGAAGCCTACGCGGCGGTGGAACACCCGAAGGGCGAGTTCGGCATCTACATCGTCAGCGACGGTGCGAACAAGCCGTACCGCCTGAAGATCCGCGCCCCCGGCTTCGCGCACCTGGCAGCCCTTGATGAGATGGCCCGTGGCCACATGATCGCCGACGCCGTCGCGGTCATCGGCACGATGGACATCGTGTTCGGAGAAATCGACCGATGATTTCGGAATCGACCCGCGTCCGCTTCGACCGCGAAGTGGCCAAGTACCCCGCCGACCAGAAGCAGTCCGCCGTGATGGCCTGCCTGGCCATCGTGCAGCAGGAGCAGGGCTTCGTCTCGGCCGACAGCGAGAAGCTGGTCGCCGAGTACCTCGGCATGCCGCCGATCGCGGTGCACGAGGTGACGACCTTCTACAACATGTACAACCAGCAGCCGCGGGGCACCTTCAAGCTCAACGTCTGCACCAACCTGCCGTGCCAGCTGCGCAGCGGCCAGACCGCGCTCGAGCACCTGTGCAGCCGGCTCGGCGTCGACGAAGGCGGCACCACCGCCGACGGCCTGTTCACCGTGCAGAAGAGCGAATGCCTGGGCGCCTGCGCCGATGCGCCGGTGATGCTGGTCAACGACCGCCAGATGTGCAGCTTCATGGACGAGCAGCGCCTCGACGAGCTCGTCGACACGCTGCGCGCGGCGAAGTAAACGGAACGAACCATGTCGCAACCCTTGTTGGACCTCTCGAAGTTCCAGGCCACCGGCGCCGAGACCTGCTTCCACGGCCGCCACATCGGCGCGCAGATCTATGCCGACCTGAACGGCCGCAACTGGTCGCTGAAGGACTACGTCGCGCGCGGCGGCTACCAGGCGCTGCGCAAGATCCTGACCGGCGAGTTCCAGGGCGCCACCGGCGAGCCGATGACCCCCGAGCAGGTCATCGCCGAAGTCAAGACCTCCGGCCTGCGCGGCCGTGGCGGCGCGGGCTTCCCGACCGGCCTGAAGTGGAGCTTCATGCCGCGCCAGTTCCCGGGGCAGAAGTACCTGGTGTGCAACTCGGATGAAGGCGAGCCGGGCACCTGCAAGGACCGCGACATCCTGATGTTCAACCCGCACATCGTCATCGAAGGCATGGCGATCGCCGCGTTCGCGATGGGCATCACGGTCGGCTACAACTACATCCACGGCGAGATCTTCGAGGTGTACGAGCGCTTCGAAGCCGCGCTCGAAGAAGCCCGCGCGGCCGGCTTCCTCGGCGACAAGATCCTCGGCTCCAACTTCAGCTTCCAGCTGCACGGCGCGCACGGCTTCGGCGCCTACATCTGCGGCGAAGAGACCGCGCTGCTCGAATCGCTCGAAGGCAAGAAGGGACAGCCGCGCTTCAAGCCGCCGTTCCCGGCCAGCTACGGCCTGTACGGCAAGCCGACCACGATCAACAACACCGAGACCTTCGCCGCGGTGCCGTGGATCATCCGCAACGGCGGCCAGCCCTACCTCGAGATCGGCAAGCCGAACAACGGCGGCACCAAGATCTTCTCGGTGGTCGGCGACGTCGAACGCCCCGGCAACTTCGAGGTGCCGCTGGGCACGCCGTTCTCGAAGCTGCTCGAACTCGCCGGCGGCGTGCGCCAGGGCCGCACGCTGAAGGCGGTGATCCCCGGCGGCTCGTCGGCCCCGGTGCTGCCGGCGGCCATCATGATGGACACGACGATGGACTACGACGCCATCGCGAAGGCCGGCTCGATGCTCGGCTCCGGCGCCGTCATCGTGATGGACGACTCCCGCTGCATGGTCAAGAGCCTGCTGCGCCTGTCGTACTTCTACATGCACGAGAGCTGCGGCCAGTGCACGCCGTGCCGCGAAGGCACCGGCTGGCTGTTCCGCATGGTCGACCGCATCGAGCACGGCCAGGGCCGCATGGAAGACATCGACCTGCTGAACTCGGTGGCCGACAACATCCAGGGCCGCACCATCTGCGCGCTCGGCGATGCGGCGGCGATGCCGGTGCGCGCGATGATCAAACACTTCCGTGATGAGTTCATCCATCACATCGAGCACAAGACCTGCGCGGTCAAGGTGCACGCCTGACCTGCTGGGCTTTCTCACATGATTGAAATCGAACTCGACGGCCAGAAGGTCCAGGTCACCGAAGGCAGCATGGTGATGCATGCGGCCGACAAGGCGGGCACCTACATCCCGCACTTCTGCTACCACAAGAAGCTGTCCATCGCGGCCAACTGCCGCATGTGCCTGGTCGACGTCGAGAAGGCGCCGAAGCCGATGCCCGCCTGCGCCACGCCGGTGACGCAGGGCATGATCGTCCGCACCAAGAGCGACAAGGCGCTGAAGGCCCAGCAGGGCGTGATGGAGTTCCTGCTGATCAACCACCCGCTCGACTGCCCGATCTGCGACCAGGGCGGCGAATGCCAGCTGCAGGACCTGGCGGTCGGCTACGGCGGGTCGTCGTCGCGCTACACCGAAGAAAAGCGCGTCGTCTTCCACAAGGACGTCGGCCCGCTGGTCTCGATGGAAGAGATGAGCCGCTGCATCCACTGCACGCGCTGCGTGCGCTTCGGCCAGGAAGTGGCGGGCGTGATGGAGCTCGGCATGATCCACCGCGGCGAGCACTCCGAGATCACCACGGTCGCCGGCGACACCATCGACAGCGAGCTGTCGGGCAACATGATCGACATCTGCCCGGTCGGCGCGCTCACCAGCAAGCCGTTCCGCTACAGCGCCCGCACCTGGGAGCTGTCGCGCCGCAAGAGCGTCAGCCCGCACGACGGCACCGGCGCGAACCTGATCGTGCAGGTCAAGAACAACAAGGTGCTGCGCGTCGTTCCGCTGGAGAACGAAGACATCAACGAATGCTGGCTGGCCGACCGCGACCGCTTCTCGTACGAAGCCGTCAACAGCGAGCAGCGCCTGACCGCACCGATGATCAAGCAGGGCGGCGAATGGAAGACGGTCGACTGGACCACCGCGCTCGAGTACGTGGCCAAGGGCCTGTCGCAGATCAAGGCCGACCACGGCGCGAAGAGCATCGGCGCCGTCGGCTCGGCGCATGCCACCGTCGAAGAGCTGCACCTGCTCGCGAAGCTGGTGCGCGGCCTGGGCAGCGAGAACATCGACCACCGCACGCGCCATGCCGATTTCCGCAGCGCGGGCGAAGCCGGCGTGCGCTGGCTCGGCACCAGCATCGCATCGCTGTCGGCGCTGCAGCGCGTGCTGGTCGTCGGTTCGTTCCTGCGCAAGGACCACCCGCTGTTCGCGCAGCGCATCCGCCAGGCCGCCCGCAAGGGCGCCAAGGTGCACAGCCTGCACGCGCTGGCCGATGACTGGCTGATGCCGATGGCCAGCCAGCAGGCGGTGGCGCCGAGCGGCTGGGTCGGTGCGCTGGGCGCGATCGCCGCGGCCGTGGCGGCCGCGAAGGGCGTCGCTGCGCCGTCGTCGTTCGTGGCGACCGATGCCGCCAATGCGGTTGCAGCCTCGCTGCTGAGCGGCGAACGCAAGGCCGTGCTGCTCGGCAACGCCGCCGCGCAGCATCCGCAAGCCACCGAACTGCTGGCCCTGGCCAACTGGATCGGCGCGCAGACCGGCGCCAGCGTCGGCTACCTGACCGAAGCCGGCAACAGCGTCGGCGCGCAGCTCGTCAATGCGCTGCCGGGTGCCAGCGGCCTGAACGCCGGCGAGATGCTCAGCGGTTCGCTGCGCGCCTGCCTGCTGCTGAATGTCGAGCCGGAGTTCGATGCCGCCAACCCGGTGGTCGCGAAGACGGCACTGCAATCGGCCGACATGGTGGTTGCGCTGACCTCGTTCAAGGACGCGGCGCTCGACGTCGCCGACGTGCTGCTGCCGATCGCGCCGTTCACCGAAACCTCGGGCACCTTCGTCAACGCCGAAGGCCGCGTGCAGAGCTTCCACGGCGTCGTCAAGCCGCTGGGCGACGCCCGCCCGGCCTGGAAGGTGCTGCGCGTGCTCGGCAACCTGCTGGGCCTGAAGGGCTTCGACCAGGAGACCTCCGAAGAAGTGCGCGCCGAAGCGCTGGGCGATGTCGCCACGGTGGCCGCTCGCCTGAGCAATGCGACGACGCAGACCGCGTCGGCGACCGCAGCGGCGGGCACCGGCATCGAACGCATCGCCGACGTGCCGATCTATTCGGCCGACAGCCTGGTGCGCCGCGCGACGTCGCTGCAGCTGACCGCCGATGCCCGCCCGCCGGTCGCGTCGATCGGCAGCGCACAGTGGTCGCAGCTCGGCCTGAAGGACGGCGACACCGTGCGCGTCTCGCAAGGCGGCGCCGCCATCACGCTGCCGGCGCGCCTCGATGCGGGCCTCGCGGCCGGCACCGTGCGCGTTCCCGCCGGCCATGCGCTGACCGCCGCGCTCGGCGCGATGTTCGGCCCGCTGTCGATCGAGAAGGCCTGAGCACACCATGATCGATACCTTCAACCTCTACGGCACCCAGTACCTGGGGGCGGCCTGGCCGGTGGTCTGGACGCTGATCAAGATCATCGTCGTCGTGCTGCCGCTGCTGGGCTGCGTCGCCTACCTCACGCTGTGGGAACGCAAGGCCATCGGCTGGACGCAGATCCGCCCGGGTCCGAACCGCGTCGGCCCGTGGGGCCTGCTGACGCCGATCGCCGATGCGGTCAAGCTGATCTTCAAGGAGATCATCCTGCCGACCGCGGCGAACCGGCCGCTGTTCCTGATCGGCCCGGTGATGACGATCATGCCGGCGCTGGCCGCCTGGGCCGTCGTGCCGTTCGGCCCCGAAGTGGCGCTCGCCAACATCAACGCCGGCCTGCTGTTCCTGATGGCGATCACCTCGCTCGAGGTCTACGGCGTGATCATCGCCGGCTGGGCGTCGAACTCGAAGTACGCGTTCCTCGGCGCGCTGCGCGCGTCGGCGCAGATGGTCAGCTACGAGATCGCGATGGGCTTCGCGCTGGTCGTCGTGCTGATGGTCAGCGGCAGCCTGAACATGACCGACATCGTGATGGGGCAGGGCAAGGGGTTCGCCGCGACCCACGGCTTCACGCTGTTCTCGTGGAACTGGCTGCCGCTGCTGCCGATCTTCGTCGTCTACTTCATCTCGGGCCTCGCGGAAACCAACCGCCACCCGTTCGACGTCGTCGAAGGCGAATCGGAGATCGTCGCCGGCCACATGGTCGAGTACTCGGGCATGTCGTTCGCGATGTTCTTCCTGGCCGAATACGCGAACATGATCCTGGTGTCGATCCTGTGCGTCACGCTGTTCCTCGGCGGCTGGCTGTCGCCGCTCGACTTCGCGCCGTTCACCTGGATCCCGGGCTGGATCTGGCTGGGCCTGAAGACCTTCGTCGTCGTGACCATGTTCCTGTGGGTGCGCGCGACCTTCCCGCGCTACCGCTACGACCAGATCATGCGGCTGGGCTGGAAGATCTTCATCCCGGTCACGCTCGTGTGGCTGGTGGTCGTCGGGCTGTGGCTGCAGTCCCCGCTCAGCCTCTGGAAGTAAGGAGAGAAGACCATGTCTGCAGTGGCCTCCATCAAGGACCTGTTCTCGAGCTTCATGCTCACCGAGCTGTTCAAGGGCCTGGCCCTGACCGGCCGGCATTTCCTGTCGCCGCACATCACCGTGCAGTTCCCGGAAGAAAAGACGCCGGCATCGCCGCGCTTTCGCGGCCTGCATGCGCTGCGCCGCTACGACAACGGCGAAGAGCGCTGCATCGCCTGCAAGCTGTGCGAGGCGGTGTGCCCGGCGATGGCGATCACGATCGAGTCCGACATCCGCGACGACGGCTCGCGCCGCACGACGCGCTACGACATCGACCTGACCAAGTGCATCTTCTGCGGCTTCTGCGAAGAGAGCTGCCCGGTCGACTCGATCGTCGAGACGCACATCTTCGAATACCACGGCGAAAAGCGCGGCGACCTGTACTTCACGAAGGACATGCTGCTGGCCGTCGGTGACCGGTACGAAGCCGAGATCGCCGCCAACAAGGAGGCAGACGCCAAGTACCGTTGACCCCCCCGAAGCGCCTTCGGCGCCTCCCCCCAGGGGGCACCGCCAGCGGCCCGGCAAAGCCGGTTCCGCGGCGGCCGCTGGGTAGGAAGCTCAGATGTGTTTTTGGGTGGAGCGATAGAAACTGGCAAAGCAAATATGGACATCCCGACCGCGCTTTTCTACATCTTCTCGGCCGTGCTGCTGGGAGCTTCGTTCCGCGTCATCACCGCGCGCAGCCCGGTGCATGCCGCGCTGTTCCTGGTGCTGGCCTTCTTCTCGGCCTCTTGCGTGTGGATGCTGCTGCATGCCGAGTTCCTCGCGATCTCGCTGGTGCTCGTCTACGTCGGCGCCGTGATGGTGCTGTTCCTGTTCGTCGTGATGATGCTCGACATCAACGTCGACGCGCTGCGCCAGGGCTTCTGGACCCACTTCCCGGTCGCGGCGCTGGTCGGCGTGGTCATCGCGCTCGAGATGGCCGCGGTGCTGATCCCCGGCTTCGACGTGCGCAGCGCGCCGGCGGCCGATGCCGCCGCGCTGCAGATGGGCAACACCAAGCTGCTCGGCATCCAGATCTACACGCACTACCTGTACCCGCTGCAGATCGCGGCCGTGCTGCTGCTGGTGGCGATCGTCGCGGCGATCGCGCTGACGCTGCGCCAGCGCAAGGATTCGAAGGCGATGGACCCGTCGCTGCAGGTCCGCGCAAAGAAGGCCGACCGCGTGCGCATCGTCAAGATGAAGGCCGAGGTCGAAGCCCCGCCGGCACCGCCCGCGTCGCTGGACAGCGCACCGCTGGTCGCAGGAGTTGCCAAGAAAGAAGCCAAGTCATGAGCACCTTCGCCCTCGGCCCGGTCACGCTGGGCCACTACCTGACGCTGGGCGCGATCCTGTTCGCGCTGTCGGTGATCGGCATCTTCCTGAACCGCAAGAACCTGATCGTGCTGCTGATGGCCATCGAGCTGATGCTGCTGGCGGTCAACCTGAACTTCGTCGCGTTCTCGCACTTCCTGGGCGACATGGCGGGCCAGGTGTTCGTGTTCTTCATCCTGACCGTCGCCGCGGCCGAGTCGGCCATCGGCCTGGCCATCCTCGTGGTCCTGTTCCGCAACCGCGCGACGATCAACGTCGACGAGCTCGACTCGCTGAAGGGCTGAGCACACCATGTCCGCACAACTCTCCCAGAACATGCTGCTCGCGGTGCCGCTGGCACCGCTGGTCGGTGCCGTCGTCGCCGGCCTGTTCGGCAAGCAGGTGGGCCGCCGCGGCGCGCACACCGTGACCATCCTCGGCGTGCTGATCGCCTTCATCATCTCGGCGATGACGCTGAAGGCGGTGGCCGTCGACGGCGCGCGCTTCAACGCCACCGTCTACGAGTGGATGACGCTCGGCTCGCTGAAGATGGAGATCGGCTTCCTGGTCGACGGCCTGACCGCGATGATGATGTGCGTCGTGACCTTCGTGTCGCTGATGGTGCACATCTACACCATCGGCTACATGGAGGAAGACCCGGGCTACCAGCGCTTCTTCTCGTACATCTCGCTGTTCACCTTCTCGATGCTGATGCTCGTGATGAGCAACAACATGCTGCAGCTGTTCTTCGGCTGGGAAGCGGTGGGCCTGGTGTCGTACCTGCTGATCGGCTTCTGGTTCACGCGGCCGACCGCGGTGTTCGCCAACATGAAGGCCTTCCTGGTGAACCGGGTCGGCGACTTCGGCTTCATCCTCGGCATCGGCCTGCTGCTGGCCTTCGGCAACACGCTGAACTACACCGAGATCTTCGCGAAGGCGCCCGAGCTGGCCAAGGCCGTGTTCCCCGGCACCGAATGGATGCTGCTGACGGTGGCCTGCATCTGCCTGTTCATCGGCGCGATGGGCAAGAGCGCCCAGGTGCCGCTGCACGTGTGGCTGCCGGATTCGATGGAAGGCCCGACGCCGATCTCGGCGCTGATCCACGCGGCGACGATGGTCACCGCCGGCATCTTCATGGTGGCGCGCATGTCGCCGCTGTTCGAGCTGTCCGACGTCGCGCTGAGCTTCGTGCTGGTGATCGGTGCGATCACCGCGCTGTTCATGGGCTTCCTCGGCATCATCCAGAACGACATCAAGCGCGTCGTCGCGTACTCGACGCTGTCGCAGCTCGGCTACATGACGGTGGCGCTCGGCGCGTCGGCCTACTCGGTCGCGGTGTTCCACCTGATGACGCATGCGTTCTTCAAGGCGCTGCTGTTCCTCGCGGCCGGCTCGGTGATCATCGGCATGCACCACGACCAGGACATCCGCAACATGGGCGGCCTGCGCAAGTACATGCCGATCACCTGGATCACGTCGCTGCTGGGCTCGCTGGCGCTGATCGGCACGCCGCTGTTCTCGGGCTTCTACTCGAAGGACAGCATCATCGAGGCGGTGCATGCAAGCCACCTGCCGGGTGCCGGCTTCGCATACATCGCGGTCTTGATCGGCGTGTTCGTCACGGCCTTCTATTCGTTCCGGATGTATTTCCTCGTCTTCCACGGCAAGGAGAACTTCCGCCACAAGCCGTTCCCCGGCGAGCACGACCACCACGACGACGAGCATGCGCACGACGCGCACGGGCACGATGCGCACGGCCACGCCGAGCCGCACGTCCACGTGCCGCACGAATCGCCGTGGGTCGTCACCGCGCCGCTGCTGCTGCTGGCGATCCCGTCGGTCGTGATCGGCTTCATGACAATCCAGGGCATGCTGTACGGCGGCTTCTTCGAGGACGCGATCTTCATCAACCCGGAAAAGCACCCGGCGATGGAAGAGATGAAGAACGAGTTCCACGGTGCCGTCGCGATGGCGCTGCACGGGCTGATGTCGCTGCCGTTCTGGCTGGCGCTGGCCGGCGTCGTCACCGCCTACGTGTTCTACATGGTCAAGCCGGCGATTCCCGCCTGGTTCAAGTCGAAGTTCGGCTTCGTCTACGCGATCCTCGAGAACAAGTACTTCTTCGATTGGTTCAACGAGAACGTGCTGTCGGCCGGCGCGCGCCTGCTCGGCCGCGGGCTGTGGAAGGGCGGCGACCAGGCCGTCATCGACGGCGTGCTGATCGACGGCTCGGCACGCGCGGTCGGTGCGTTCGCGTCGGTGGTGCGCGTCGTGCAGACCGGCTACCTCTACTGGTACGCGCTGGTGATGATCCTCGGCGTGATCCTCCTGATGACCTGGCAGCTGTGGGGACCGCTGATGAGCGCCGCCAGCAGCCTGTTCGGCAAGTAAAAAGCGGCACCGGAGAACAAGAACATGGGTTTGTTGAGCCTTGCCATCTGGCTGCCGATCGTCGCGGGCATCGTCCTGCTGCTGGTCGGCCGCGACGAGCACGCCAATGCGGTGCGCTGGATCGCGCTGGTCGCCGCGATCGCGAGCTTCGCGGTCACGATTCCGCTGATCACCGGCTTCGATGCCGGCACCGCCGCGATGCAGTTCCAGGAGAACCTGGACTGGATCGAGCGCCTGAACGTGCACTACCACCTGGGGGTCGACGGCATCTCGGTGTGGTTCGTGCTGCTGACGGCCTTCATCACGGTCATCGTCGTGATCGCCGCGTGGCAGGTGATCACCGAGCGCGTGAACCAATACATGGGCGCGTTCCTGATCCTGTCGGGGATCATGGTCGGCGTGTTCAGCGCGCTCGACGGCCTGCTGTTCTACGTGTTCTTCGAGGCCACGCTGATCCCGATGTACATCATCATCGGTGTGTGGGGCGGCCCGCGCCGGGTCTACGCGGCGTTCAAGTTCTTCCTGTACACGCTGGCCGGCTCGCTGCTGATGCTGATCGCGCTGATCTTCCTGTACTTCAAGTCGGGCGGCAGCTTCGAGATCCTCACGTGGCACAAGCTGCCGCTGAACATGAACGCGCAGACGCTGCTGTTCTTCGCGTTCTTCGCGGCGTTCGCGGTCAAGGTGCCGATGTGGCCGGTGCACACCTGGCTGCCCGACGCCCACGTCGAGGCGCCGACCGGCGGCTCGGTGGTGCTGGCGGCCATCATGCTGAAGCTCGGCGCGTACGGCTTCCTGCGCTTCTCGATGCCGATCGCCCCCGATGCGAGCCATGCGTACGACTGGTTCATCATCGCGCTGTCGCTGATCGCGGTCGTCTACATCGGGCTGGTCGCGCTGGTGCAGCAGGACATGAAGAAGCTGGTGGCCTATTCGTCGATCGCCCACATGGGCTTCGCGACGCTCGGCTTCTTCATCTTCAGCGAGCTCGGCGTCTCCGGCGCGCTGGTGCAGATGATCTCGCACGGCTTCGTGTCCGGCGCGATGTTCCTGTGCATCGGCGTGTTGTACGACCGGGTGCACTCGCGCGAGATCTCGAGCTACGGTGGCGTCGTCAACACGATGCCGAAGTTCGCCGCGTTGGCGGTGTTCTTCGCGATGGCCAACTGCGGCCTGCCGGGCACCGGCGGCTTCGTCGGCGAGTGGATGGTGATCCTCGGCGCGGTGAAGGCCAACTTCTGGCTCGGCGCGCTGGCCGCGACCACGCTGGTGTTCGGCGCCGCCTACACGCTGTGGATGGTCAAGCGGGTGTACTTCGGCCCGGTGGCCAACGAAGACGTGCGCGCGCTCGAAGACATCAACGCCCGCGAATTCCTGATGCTCGCGCTGCTGGCCGTGGCCGTGCTGTGGATGGGCGTGTACCCGAAGCCCTTTACCGACACCATGCACGTCAGCGTGACCGAACTGCTGAAGCACGTGGCCGTCTCGAAACTGAATTGAAGCGGCGGCAATGATGATCAAAGACATGAACTGGCTGGCCGTCTACCCGGAACTGGTGCTGCTCGCGATGGCCTGCGTGGTCGCGATGGTCGACCTGTGGGTCACCGACCCGAAGCGCACGCCGACCTACTGGCTGACGCAGGCGACGCTCGCCGTGGTCGGCGTCATGCACCTGCTGTACTTCGACGCCGGCTTCACCGTCTACGGCATGCAGCGCATGATGGTGACCGACCCGCTCGGCCACCTGCTGGGCTTCTTTGCGGCGCTGGCGGTGATGGTGACGCTGGTCTACGCGCGGCCGTACGCCGAGAGCCGCGAGATGCTGAAGGGCGAGCTGTTCACGCTGTCGCTGTTCTCGCTGCTCGGCATCTCGGTGATGCTGGCGGCCAACAACTTCCTGGTGATCTACCTCGGCCTGGAGCTGATGTCGCTGTCGCTGTATGCGCTGACCGCGATGCGCCGCGACCATGCGCAGTCGACCGAAGCCGCGATGAAGTACTTCGTGCTCGGCGCGCTGGCCAGCGGCTTCCTGCTGTACGGCCTGTCGATGATGTACGGCGCGACCGGCTCGCTCGACATCCCGAAGGTGTTCAACGCGATCGCGACCGGCCAGCTGAACCCGACCGTGCTGGCGCTGGGCCTGGTGTTCATCGTCGCCGGCCTCGCGTTCAAGCTCGGCGCGGTGCCGTTCCACATGTGGCTGCCCGACGTCTACCACGGCGCGCCGACGGCGGTCACGCTGCTGATCGCCGGCGCGCCGAAGCTCGCGGCCTTCGCGATGACCTTCCGGCTGCTGGTCGAGGGCCTGTCGGGCGTGGCCGGCGACTGGCAGCAGATGATGATGGTGCTGGCGATCGCGTCGATGTTCCTCGGCAACCTGGCCGCCATCGCGCAGAGCAACCTGAAGCGGATGCTGGCGTACTCGACGATCGCGCAGATGGGCTTCATGCTGCTCGGTTTCACGACCACCGTGATCACCGGCAACACGCTGTCGGCGTCGAACGGCTACAGCTCGGCGCTGTTCTACATGGTGACCTACGTCTTCACGACGCTCGGCACCTTCGGCGTCGTGATGCTGCTGTCGCGCCAGGGGTTCGAGTCGGAGAACATCGACGACCTGAAGGGCCTGGCCAAGCGCAACCCGTGGTACGCCGGCGTGATGGCGATCTTCATGTTCTCGCTGGCCGGCATCCCGCCGACGGTGGGTTTCTACGCCAAGCTCGCGGTGCTGCAGGCGCTGATCACGACCAACGTCACCTTCTACATCGTCGTCGCGGTGCTGGCGGTGTTGCTGTCGCTGGTGGGCGCGTTCTACTACCTGCGCCTGGTGAAGGTGATGTACTTCGAAGACCCGGTCGACACGCAGCCGATCGTCGCCGCGAGCGATGTGCGGCTGGTGCTGTCGCTGAACGGCGCGGCGGTGCTGGTCTTCGGCATCCTGCCGGGCGGCCTGATGGCGTTGTGCTCGCAGGCGATCCTGAAGGCGCTGTCGACCTGAATTGACCCACCCCCGAGGCGCTGCGCGCCTCCCCCTCAAGGGGGCGCCCCCAGTGGCCCGGCGGAGCCGGTTCCACGGGGGCCGCTGGATCGTTGCGGAATTGGCGTGCTCTTCGACGGGGCATCGCTCGATCGGCCCCGCGGGCGGCCGCGTCTGCTGATAATGCGCGCATGAAAGTGCTCAACCTGTGCTGCGCGCAAGACCATCGCTTCGAAGGCTGGTTCGGCTCGGAAGCCGATTTCCAGTCGCAGTTCGATGGCGGGCTGGTCGAATGCCCGTTGTGCGGTGACAAGACCGTCGCCCGGCTGCCGAGCGCACCGCGCCTGAACGTGTCGGGCGCTCGCGAGCCGAAGGCCGCGGCACCCGCGCCGGCCGAGCCGGCGCTGCCGGCCACGCCGGAGGCGATCACGATGCAGGCGATGTGGCTGAAGGCGGTGCAGCACGTGATGGCGAACACCGACGATGTCGGCGAGCGCTTTGCCGAAGAGGCGCGCCGCATGCACTACGGTGAAGCCGAGGAGCGCGCCATCCGGGGGCGCGCGAGCCGCGAAGATGCCCAGGCACTGGCCGATGAGGGCATCGAGGTGATGCCGCTGCCGTTGCCGGCCGCCGCGAAGGGGCGGCTCCAGTAGAGCTTGCATGGTTCTGCGCGCGCAAAGGCGCGGGCGGGGGGTGTGGGGCGCGCCGGACGAGGCGGTCATCATCCCTGGCGGGATGCTGACTCCCCTCCGCTGCGCAGTTTGATGGCCCGTCGCCGAAACTCCCTCCACTCACTTCGTTCGTTGTGGTCAAACAGTCGGCGACAGTCAGTCCACGATCGCGCTGCGCGCGGGGCCATCAAACTGCGCAGCTCCGGCGCCCCGTCCTGATTGGCGCTCCCCACACCCCCCGCCCGCGCCTTTGCCGAAGCGGTGGCTTGATGCGCACAAAACACGCATGGCGCSCYCGGGTGCAACCCGGGGATCAACCTTCACTTGTTCGCTTGTCACCTTCCCAAGGCAGGGCGGTGGCAGAAGGCGCGTGGGGGGAGGCTGTGGCGCGCCAATAGGGAGGGCAGTCTTCGGCCCCCAAGGGGGCCGAGGACCGCCCCCGACGGCGCGCCACAGCCTCCCCCCACGCGCCTTCCGCACCAGCAATGCCGGCCCTACACGACCCTGCCGGGATTCATCAGGCCGTCCGGATCCAGCGCCTGCTTGATGCTGCGCATCAACGCGAGCGCCACCGGCGACTTGCGCACGGCAAGCTCGTCGCGCTTCAAGGCCCCGATCCCGTGCTCGGCCGAGATCGACCCACCGCACGCCCCCACCGCGTCGTACACGATCGTGTTGACCTCGGCCTCGTGCTGCTGCAGGAACTGCTTCGCATCGCCCCCTTCGGGCGCCTGCACGTTGTAGTGCAGGTTGCCGTCGCCCAGGTGGCCGAAGTTGACCAGCCGCACGCCCGGCAGCGCCGCGCGCAGCGCCGCATCGGTGGCGGCAACGAAGTCGACGATGCGCGACACCGGCAGCGAGATGTCGTGCTTGATGTTCAGTCCTTCCTCCGACTGCGCCAGCGGAATCGACTCGCGCAGATGCCACAAGCCGTTCGACTGCTCGATGCTCTCGGCCACCGCGGCGTCGGTGATCAGGCCTTGCTCCAGCGCGCTTTCCAGCAGGCCTTCGAACAGCGCCCGCGCATGTTCCTCGCCCTCGGTGTCGGACTGCTCCAGCAGCACCGTCCACGGCGACGGCGGCAGCGGCTGGCGCAGCTGCGGGTAGTGGCGCCGCACCAGGCCGAGCGCGAACTCGCCCATCACCTCGAAACCGGTCAGACCCGCGCCGAGCCGCGCCTGCGCCAGCTGCAGCAGCGCGACGGCGGCCGGCAGCGAAGGCAGCGCGGCCAGCGCCGTCAGCGTGGCGGCGGGCTGCGGGTACAGCTTCAGCGTGGCCGCGGTGATGATGCCGAGCGTGCCCTCGCTGCCGATGAACAGATCGCGCAGGTCGTAGCCGGTGTTGTCCTTGCGCAGGCCCGACAGCCCGTGCCACACCTCGCCCTGCGCGGTGACGACTTCCAGCCCCAGGCACAGCTCGCGCGCATTGCCGTAGCGCAGCACCTGCGTGCCGCCGGCATTGGTCGCCAGGTTGCCGCCGATCGTGCAGCTGCCTTCGGCCGCGAGGCTCAGCGGGAACAGCAGCCCGTCGGCCGCGGCCGCTTCCTGCACCGACTGCAGCACGCAGCCGGCTTCGACCGTCATCGTCAGGTTGGCCGCATCGATGCCGCGCACGCGGTCCATGCGCGACAGCGTCAGCAGCACCTGGCTGCCGCTGTCGTCCGGCACGCCGCCGCCGACCAGCCCGGTGTTGCCGCCCTGCGGCACGACCGCAGTGCCGTGCCGCGCGCACGCGGCCACCACCCGGGCGACCTCGTCGGTCGAGCCTGGTCGCACGACGGCCAGGGCCTTGCCGCGGTAGCGCTTGCGCCAGTCCTGTTCGTAGCCGGCCAGGTCGCCGTCGGTCAGCACGTTGGCCGGGCCGACGATCGCGCGCAGCGCTTCGAGCAGCAGCGGCTTCATGCGGCCCCCCCGGGGCGGCTCGCATGCCCGAGCCGCCAGCGCACCTGCAGCCCGCAGGCGGCGAACAGCAGCACGCACAGCAGCACCTCGATGAGCCCGAGGCTCGCGCCGAGCCCGCGGTCGCTGCCGGCGCGCACCACGCCTTCGGTGAAATACAGCCACACCAGCAGGCTGACCCAGCGGTAGGTGTACAGGCGGTGGCGCAGCAGGCCGGCCAGCGCAAAGACCAGCGGCAGCACCTTCAGCGCAAGCCAGGTGCCCCCCGGCCGCAGCGGCGCGAGCCACAGTTCCCAGGCCACGCCGAGCACGATCAGGCCGGCGACGCTGCCGACAGCGAGCGCGCGGGTCCACAGCACGACGGGGGGTGGGGCGGCCGCCACGGAAGGGGCGGCAGAAGAGTCGGAAGGGGCAGGGGGCGCAGTCATCGCTGGCTATGATGCCATCGATGAATCTTCCGACCTCCGCCGAAGCCCATGCCTTGAAGCAGACATGGCGGGAGCAGTTGTCGCGCCTGGTGCAGACGCTGCAGACCTGGCCGTGGCTCGAGACGCTGATCACGCTGCGCCAGCGCTTCCGCGAAGACCGCCTCGGGCTGACGGCCAGCAGCCTGACCTTCACGACGCTGATTTCGCTGGTACCGCTGGTCACCGTGATGCTGGCGGTGTTCACCGCATTCCCGATGTTCTCGAGCTTCCAGGATGCGCTGCAGAAATACTTCCTGCAGAGCCTGGTGCCCGATGCGATCGCGAAGCCGGTGCTGGGCGCGCTGACGCAGTTCGCGAGCAAGGCGAACCGGCTCGGCACGTTCGGCCTGGTGGTGCTGGTGTTCACCGCGCTCGCGCTGATGCTGACGATCGACCGCACGCTGAACGCGATCTGGCGCGTGCCGAAGCCGCGGCCGATCGCGCAGCGCGTGCTGGTGTACTGGGCCGCCGTCACGCTCGGGCCGCTGCTGCTGGGGGTCAGCCTGTCGCTCACGTCGTATGCGATCTCGGCCTCGCGCGGGGTCGTCGGCGTGATGCCGGGCGGCGTCAGCTTCCTGCTGAACGTGCTCGAGTTCGCGCTGCTGTCGGCGGCGATGGCCGGGCTGTTCCACTACGTGCCGAACACGCTGGTGCGCTGGCGGCATGCGGCGGCCGGCGGAGTGTTCGTCGCGGCCGGCTTCGAGGTCGCGAAGAAGGGGCTGGCCTGGTACCTGAGCTCGGTGCCGACCTACACCACGCTGTATGGCGCGTTCGCGACGGTGCCGATCCTGCTGATCTGGATCTACCTCGGCTGGGTCATCGTGCTGCTGGGCGCGGTGGTCGCGGCCTATGCGCCAAGCCTGCAGATGCGCGTGATCCGCCGGCCGTCGACGCCGGGCTACCTGTTCCAGCTGGCGGTCGGCATGCTGCGCGAGCTGGCGCAGGCGCGCGCGCTCAGCACGCACGGCATCAGCGCGGCCCAGCTGTCGGAGACGCTGCGCACCGACCCGCTGCAGATCGAGCCGCTGCTCGACACGCTGGTCGCGATCGACTGGGTCGGCCGGCTCGATGAAGACGGCAACGCGCGCTACGTGCTGCTGTGCGATCCGGCGACCACGTCGGCGCAGCCGCTGATCGCGCAGGTGCTGCTCGACCCGACACCGACGCTGCGCGGCTTCTGGCACCGGGCGCATTTCGGCAACATGGTGTTGAAGGACGTGATCGCGGGCGACCCGTAGCCCCGATGGGCATCCGGATTACGAGGTGCAGTGCAGCACGCAGTGCTTGCCGCGGCGCTTCGCGCAGTACATCGCATCGTCCGCCAGCTGCAGCAGCCGCTGCGGGTTCTGCGCATCGCCGGGCGCCAGCGCATAGCCGATGCTCGCGCTGATGCCGTGCCGGTCGACCCCGGCCACCGCCGACAGCATGTGCAGCGCGAGTGCATGCGCGCCGGCGGCGTCGCGCACCGGCGCCAGCACCAGGAACTCGTCGCCGCCGAAGCGGCCCACCGCGTCCTCGGCACGCACCGAGGCCTGCAGCGCGCGCGCCACCGCCACCAGCAGCTCGTCGCCGACGCGGTGCCCGAGCCGGTCGTTGACCGCCTTGAAGCCGTCGAGGTCGACGAAGAACAGCGCCACCGGCAGCTGCGCCGCGTCGAGCAGCGCTGCCTCGATGCGATCCATCATCGTGCGCCGGCTCAGCACGTCGGTCAGCGCGTCGCGCTCGACGCTGCGTTTCAGCTGCTGCTGCGTGATCGTCAGCTCGTGCACGTCGACCGTCACGGTGTAGACGCCGATCACCTCGCCGCAGGCGTCGAAGTCGGGCACGTAGCTGGTGCGCATCCAGCGCTGGCCGAGCGTCGCCAGGTCGACCATGCGGGCGTACTGCACCGTGTGCCCGGCCAGCGCCTGCACGAAGTACGGCTCGTGCTCGGCCCAGCGCTTGGAGCCGCGCACGTCGCCGATCGGCCGGCCCAGCAGCTGCTTCGGCTGCTGGCCGGTCGCTTCCACATAGGCCTTGTTGACGAAGCGCAGCACGAAGTCGCGGTCGACATACGTCAGCGGGAACGGGATGTTCTCGGTGAAGCGGTCCAGCCGCTGGCGCGCGGCGACCAGCGCCTCGCGTTCCAGCACGTCCTGGTGGATGTCGATCGCGATCGTGAAGATGCCGTCGACGCGGCCGGTCGGGTCGAGGTGCGGCAGCACCTGGATGCGCGCCCAGCGGCCGGCGTGGCAGCCGTGCTTCAGCCGTCGCTCGTAGTTGACGGTGCGGCCCTGCGCCGCCTCGGCGAACGCCGGGCTCGCACGTTCCCAGGCGTCATCGCCGTACAGCTCGGCCAGCGTGTGGCCCAGCAGGTCTTCGCGGCTGCGCTGCGCCCAGCTGAGGTAGGGCTGGTTGCAGAACACCAGCCGGTGTTCCAGGTCCCAGCGGCCGATCGGCAGGTCGATCGCATCGATCAGCCGTTCGATGTGCGCGAGCTGTTCGAGGACCGGCAGGTCTTTGGCGTCCATCGGCGAAGTCCTGTTGACGACTTCCTCAGAAGGGGATCTTGCCGACCCAGATGTCCTTGTACATGACCCAGTCGCCCATGAAGCTGTACAGCGGGCGCTTGAACGAGGCCGGCCGGTTCTTCTCGAACACGAAGTGCCCGACCCACGCGAAGCCGTAGCCGCACAGCAGCGCATACAGGAAGTACAGCGGCTGGCCGCGCACCAATCCGGTCACGAGGCACAGCAGCGACAGGCTGGAGCCGATGAAATGCAGCCGGCGGCAGGTGCGGTTCGAATGCTCGCCGAGGTAATACGGATAGAACTCGGCGAAGCTCTTCAGCGACTTGATCGACGCGGGATCGGGATGAACGGTACTGCTGTTCATGGGGCTTCCTCCGGAATGAAGGCCTGGATCGCATTCAACACGGCGTCGGGCACCTCTCCCATCAGGGAATGCCCGGCCGGCAACTGCAGAACCTTCGCATGCAACGCCTGGGCCAGCGTGGCGCTCGCCTTCGGTGGCGTCATCTGGTCGTGCGCGCCGACGATCATCAGGCTGGCGCAACGCACGCGGGCGGCCGCTTCCAGCCCACCGGCGTACTGGTTGCACACCCGGAAGTCCTGGTGGAACAGGTTGCCGTGCCCCGCAGCGGTGTGCTGCGCCTGCAACCGGCGCATCAGCGCACGGTTCACGCCATGCAGCGAGAAGCCAGGCGCCGGGGCCGACGGCTTCGCGGCATGGCCGGCATGTGAAAACGAATTCACCATGTCGATCGCCTTCAGCGGCTCGTTCAGCGAGGTGGACAACAGCGTGTCGGACACCTTCATCGGGTAGGCCGGGCCGAGCAGCACCAGCCCGGTCGCGTGCTCGCCGAGCCGGGCCGCGGCCTCCAGCGCGATCAGCGAGCCCATGCTGTGGCCGACGAACGCCGCGCGCTCGATGCCGGCCGCGACCAGTAGCGCGAGCAGCCAGTCGGCACAGGCCTCGACGCTGGCCGGTGCCGGGCCGTCGCTGCGGCCGTGGCCCGGCAGGTCGGGCGCCAGCACCGCACGCCGGTGGTGCGCCAGGTAGCGCGTCTGCAGCCCCCAGACGCTGTGGTCGTGCATCGCGCCGTGCACGAACACCAGCGCCGGCAGCGTGGCATCCAGCGGCTTGCCGCCGGTGTAGACGAAGGCCGCGCGGCCCTGCACGTCGAGCTTCATGCGCCGCCCCCCGCCTTCTGCGCGGCCCGCAGCGCACGCGACAGGTCGTCGATCAGGTCGTCGGCGTCTTCCAGCCCGATCGACAGCCGGATCGTGCCCTGCGTGATGCCGGCCTGCGCGAGCGCGGCATCGTCCATCCGGAAGTGCGTGGTGGTCGCCGGGTGGATCACCAGCGAGCGGCAGTCGCCGACGTTGGCCAGGTGCGAGAACACCTTCAGCGCCTCGATGAAGGCGCGGCCCTGCGCGCGCTGGCCCTTCAGGTCGAAGCTGAACACCGAGCTGCTGCCGCGCGGCAGCAGGCGCTGCGCGAGTTCATGGTCCGGGTGGGTCGGCAGGTCGGGGTGGCCGACGCGCGCGACCATCGGGTGAGCGGCCAGGAACGCCACCACCTTGCGGGCGTTCGCGATGTGCCGCTCCATCCGCAGCGACAAGGTCTCGACGCCCTGCAGGATCAGCCAGGCGGTGTGCGGGCTCATGCAGGCGCCGAAGTCGCGCAGCCCCTCGCGGCGGGCGCGCAGCAGGAAGGCGCCGACGGTGCTTTCCTCGCTGAACACCATGCCGTGGAAGCCGTCGTAGGGGCGGGTCAGTTCCGGAAACCGACCGGAGGCTTCCCAGTCGAACTGCCCGCCGTCGACCAGCACGCCGCCGATCACCGTGCCGTGGCCGCTGAGGAACTTGGTGGCCGAGTGGTAGACGAGGTCGGCCCCATGGTCGAACGGGCGGATCAGCCACGGCGAGGTCAGCGTCGAGTCGACCAGCAGCGGCAGCCCGTGCCCGTGCGCGATCGCGCTGACGGTGGGGATGTCGAGCACGTCCAGCCCGGGGTTGCCGACGGTCTCGCCGAACAGCAGCCGGGTCGTCGGCCGGATCGCGGCGCGCCAGCCGTCGATGTCGCCGGGGCGCACGAACGTGGTCGCTATGCCGAAGCGCGCCAGCGTGTAGTGCAGCAGGTTGTGCGAGCCGCCGTACAGCGCGCTGCTCGCGACGATGTGCGAACCCGCCCCGGCCAGCGTGCAGATCGCCAGGTGCAGGGCCGCCTGGCCGCTGGCGGTCGCGATCGCGCCGGCGCCGCCTTCCAGCGCCGCGACGCGTTCCTCGAGCACCGCGGTGGTCGGGTTCGAGATGCGGCTGTAGACGTGGCCGGAGCGCTCCATGTTGAACAGCGCCGCGGCATGGTCGCTGCTCTCGAAGACGAAGCTGGTGCTCAGGTGGATCGGCACCGCGCGGGCACCGGTGGCGGGGTCGGGGCCGGCGCCCGCATGCAGCGCGAGCGTGTCGAAGCCGGGGTCGGATGGGCCGGGCATGCAGTCTCCTCGGGGCCGGGCGGCACCTGATGGGTGTCGCCGGGGATGTTGTTGCGGGGCATTGTGGGCTATATTGCCTCGACACATTCCCAAGGAGGACCCCATGAAAGTCGCAGACATCCTGCGTGTCAAGGGCGGCACGCTGTTCACTGTGTCGCCGGATCAGCCGCTGGCGCATGCCGTGCGGACCATGGCCGAGCGCGACATCGGGTCCCTGGTGGTGATGGAGCACGGCGACCTGGCCGGCATGCTGACCTTCCGCGAGGTCATCCTGGCCATCGTCGGCAACGGCGGCACGGTCGGCACGACCATCGTGCGCACCGTGATGGACGACCATCCGCTCACCTGCACGCCCGAGACCGAGATCGACGAAGTTCGCCGCATGATGCTCGAGCGCCACGCCCGCTACATGCCGGTGATGACGCAGCGCACGCTGATGGGCGTGATCTCGTTCTACGACGTCGCGAAGGCGGTGGTCGACAGCCAGGACTTCGAGAACCGGATGCTGAAGGCCTACATCCGCGACTGGCCGGTCGAAGACCAGGTGCCAGCGCAGAACTAGAACTGAACGCCGAACGAAAAAAAGCCGCTCTTTCGAGCGGCTTTTTGCTGGTCAACTGCGAGATCAGAAGCTGTGGCGGATGCCGGCGGTGAACTCGGTGATGTTGCGGTCGTYGGCAGTCGTCAGGCCGGCCGGGACGGCGCTGGCCCAGCGGTCGGCGTAGCCGTCGCCTTCGTTCTTGAAGCGGGTCACCGCGCTGTACAGCGCCGTGCGCTTSGACAGGTCGTACWGGTAGCCGACGCCGAAGGCTTGCGTCTTGCCTTCGTTGACGTTCTTGGCCTTGTTCTGCACGTACTGCGNGTCACCGCGCTGTACAGCGCCGTGCGCTTSGACAGGTCGTACWGGTAGCCGACGCCGAAGGCTTGCGTCTTGCCTTCGTTGACGTTCTTGGCCTTGTTCTGCACGTACTGCGCGCGCACCAGGTTCTGGCCGAAGCGGTAGTCGCCGCCGACCCAGAAGCCCTGGCCGTCAGCGTCCACCGCGCTGCGGTCGTTGACCGCGATCACGCCGGCGGTGCCGTGCCAGTCGCCRTASGTGTAGCCGACCGCGCCCGAGGTGGTGCGCACGTCCTGCGAAGTCAGGTCCTGCTTGTCGTCGACGAACGAGACCATCGCGTCGAAGCCGTAGCCGCTGTAGCGGGCGTAGACGTCGGCGACGCGCTGCTCGTTGGTCGAGCCGGTGGTCTCACCGAAGCCCCACAGGGCACCGGCCTTGAAGCCGGCGAAGGTCGGCGACTCGTACTTGACCGAGGACGCCGAAGGCTTGCGTCTTGCCTTCGTTGACGTTCTTGGCCTTGTTCTGCACGTACTGCGCGCGCACCAGGTTCTGGCCGAAGCGGTAGTCGCCGCCTACCCAGAAGCCCTGGCCGTCGGCATCGACCGCGCTGCGGTCGTTGACCGCGATCACGCCGGCGGTGCCGTGCCAGTCGCCGTAGGTGTAGCCGACCGCGCCCGAGGTGGTGCGCACGTCCTGCGAAGTCAGGTCCTGCTTGTCGTCGACGAACGAGACCATCGCATCGAAGCCGTAGCCGTTGTAGCGGGCATAGACGTCGGCGACGCGCTGCTCGTTGGTCGAGCCGGTGGTCTCACCGAAGCCCCACAGGGCACCGGCCTTGAAGCCGGCGAAGGTCGGCGACTCGTACTTGACCGAGTTGTTGACGCGGGCCGGGCCGCCGTTGCCGGTGGCGCTGTAGGTGGTGCCGCCGCGCACCGGCTCATAGCCGCCGAAGCCACCGATCACCGCCGTGCTCGCGCCGGTGGAGACGTTCGAGAACTCGCTGAAGTCGCTCGACAGGTTGTAGATGCTGCCGTACTGACGGCCCAGGGTCAGCGTGCCGAGCGAGGCGGAGCCGATGCCCACGTACGACTGGCGACCCCAGAAGGCGTTCTGCCCGTTGGTGCCGTCGTCGATGTTGATGCCGCTTTCGAGCACGGCGAGGGCGCGCAGCCCGCCGCCGAGGTCTTCAGTGACACGCAGGCCGAAGCGCGAGCCCTGCAGGCCGCCCGACTGCACGCGGCTCAGGTTGGCCGCGCCGTTGGCGATCTGCACGTAGGCGTCGGCGACGCCGTACAGCGTCACGTTGGTGGTGGATTGTTGTGCGTCTTGCGCGTTGGCGGCTGCCGAAGCGGCCAGTGCGACCGCGGTGACGGCAAAGGTGGTGAACTTCATTCGAATCTTCTCCGATCAGTAGACAGACCCCTTGTCCCACAGGCACACGTCACACACCGACCGCGTGGCAGGCACCGACCGGTGCTGCGTCTTGGGGTCGAATGCTAGGGTTGTCCCTGATCGGGAAAAACCTCCGATACGGCAAGTCGGCATTGCTGAATGAGCAACGATTCTCCCCTTGAAGCCTCGCCGTGCGTTCCAAAGGGGACGAACCCTTAAACTTCAAGGCCGTCCTCGCATCACGATGTGTCGGCGGCCCGTCTCCCGTTTCTCGTCCAGAAGGCCTCCATGTCCGGCAGCACCCTCGGCACCCTGTTCCGCGTTACCAACTTCGGCGAGTCGCACGGCCCGGCCATCGGGTGCGTGATCGACGGCTGCCCGCCGGGGATGGAGCTCAGCGAGGCCGACATCCAGCCCGAGCTCGACCGCCGCCGCCCGGGCACCTCGCGCCACGTGACGCAGCGCAACGAGCCGGACGCGGTCGAGATCCTCTCCGGCGTCTACGAGGGCAAGACCACCGGCACGCCGATCTGCCTGCTGATCCGCAACACCGACCAGCGCAGCAAGGACTACGGCAACATCCTGCAGACCTTCCGCCCCGGCCACGCCGACTACACCTACTGGCACAAGTACGGCATCCGCGACCCGCGCGGCGGCGGGCGTTCGTCGGCCCGCCTGACCGCGCCGATGGTCGGCGCCGGCGCGGTGGCGCGCAAATGGCTGAAGGCGCAGTACGGCACCACGTTCCGCGGCTGGATGACGCAGCTCGGCGAGCTGGAGATTCCGTTCGAAGGCCACCAGCACATTCCCGACAACCCGTTCTTCGCGGCCAATGCGTCGAAGATCGCCGAACTCGAGGCCTACATGGACGCGCTGCGCAAGTCCGGCGATTCGGTCGGCGCACGCATCCGCGTCGAAGCGACGCAGGTGCCGGTCGGCCTCGGCGAGCCGCTGTTCGACAAGCTCGATGCCGACATCGCCTACGCGATGATGGGCATCAACGCGGTCAAGGGCGTCGAGATCGGCGCCGGCTTCGCCAGCGTCGCGCAGCGCGGCACGCAGCATGGCGACGAACTGACGCCGCAGGGCTTCCGCAGCAACAACGCCGGCGGCGTGCTGGGCGGCATCAGCACCGGCCAGGACATCACGGTCAGCATCGCGATCAAGCCGACCAGCTCGATCCACAGCCCGCGCGATTCGATCGACCTGCAGGGGCAGCCGACCGTCGTGCAGACCCATGGGCGCCACGACCCGTGCGTCGGCATCCGCGCCACGCCGATCGCCGAGGCGATGCTGGCGCTGGTGCTGATGGACCACGCGCTGCGGCACCGCGCGCAGTGCGGCGACGTGCGGGTCGACACGCCGAAGATCTGAGGCGTCGCCGGCGGCCACGAAGTTCCGCCGGTTCGTCGTACGGGTTCACTGCTCAGGCCCCTCAATCTGCAGTCTGTCGCACGCCGTGTCAGACGGGTGGGGGCCGAACCTACACTCCCGCCCATGAACACAGCACACAACGATCACGGCGCCGCCCCACACGGGCTGCAGCCGGTGGACGGAGGATCATCATCGCGGACCTCCCGGCGCAGACTCTGGGTGGGCGGCGCGATCGGCGCGGTGGCCGTCGTCGGCCTCGCGCTCGCGGTGGTGCCCGGGCTCAGCAACGGCTCGAAGGCGGCTGCCGCGAAGAAGGACGCGGCGCCGGTCGCGCTCGAGTTCGTCGCCGCCGAGATCGTGCAGCCGAAGCAGCTCGCGATGCCGCTGGTGGTGGAGTTCTCCGGCCCGCTGGTCGCGCCGCGCACCGCGGTGATCCGTGCCAAGGCGACCGGCACGCTGCTGGAGCTGAAGGTGGCCGAAGGCAGCCGCGTGAAGGCCGGCCAGCTGCTCGGCGACATCGACCTGGCCGACCTGCAGAGCCGCGTCGCCGACCGCTCCGCCGCGGTCGAATCCGCACAGGCCGCGCTGATCGAGGCCGAACGCACGCATGCCGCCAACGTCGGCCTGTCGGCGCAGAACTTCATCTCGTCGACCGCGCTGCAGTCGTCGCAGGCCCGGCTCGACGCGGCACGCGCGCAGCTCAAGTCGGCGCAGGCGCAGCTCGCGACCTCGCGCGTCGGCGTCAAGGAAGCCGCGCTGGTCGCGCCGATCTCCGGCATCGTCGGCAAGCGCCATGTGGTGCCCGGCGAGAAGGTCAGTGCCGAGCAGCAGCTGCTGACGGTGGTCGACCTGTCGACGCTCGAGCTGGCCGGCACCGTCGGCACGCACGAGGTGTCGCTGCTGAAGCCCGGCCAGCCGGTGCAGGTGCAGGTCGAAGGCCAGGGCAAGCCGGTGCCGGGCCGCATCGATCGCATCGCCCCGGCCGCCGAGGCCGGCACGCGTGCGATCGGCGTGGTGGTGGTGATGGACAACCGCCAGGAGCTGTTCCGCGCCGGCCAGTATGCGCAGGCCCATGTGGTGCTGCCGGACGACACGACGCGCCTGACGCTGCCCATCAGCGCGGTCGGCCAGGCCTCGGGGCAGGATTTCGTCTGGACGCTCGAGAAGGACGCGCTGGTGCGCCGCATCGTGATCACCGGCCGCAAGGACGCCGCGAGCGACCGCATCGAGGTCAGCAAGGGCCTCGCGGCCGATGCCCAGGTGCTCGGCGCGCGCTTCGACAACCTGCGCGAAGGCCAGCCGGCGAAGATCGTCACGCAGCGCACGGCGCCGAAGGCCGCCAGCGCCGCGGCCTCCGCCGTCCGTTCCTGAACCCCGGAGACCGCCATGTGGTTCACCCGCGTCTCCATCAACAACCCCGTCTTCGCGACGATGATCATGGCCGCGCTGTGCGTGCTCGGCCTGTTCTCGTACAGCCAGCTGCGCGTCGAGCGCCTGCCCGACATCTCGCCGCCGATCGTGTTCGTCAGCGTCGCCTACCCGGGCGCCTCGCCCGATGCGATCGAGACCGAGCTGACGCGCCCGATCGAGCTGGCGCTGAACGGCATCGCCGGCGTGAAGATGATCCGCTCGAACAGCTTCGAGGGCCGCAGCGAGACGGTCGTCGAGTTCCAGCTCAGCGCCGACATGACGCGCGCGGTGCAGGACGTGCGCGACAAGGTCGCGGCGGTGCAGCCGGCGTTTCCGCGCGACGCGAAGACGCCGTTCGTCTCGCGCTTCGACGGCGACAACGCGCAGCCCACCGTCTACCTGTCGCTGCTGGCGCCTGACCGCAGCGCGCGCGAACTCTCGCTGCTGGCCGACAAGGTCGTGCGCAAGCGGCTGGAGCGCTCGGCCGGTGTCGCGCGCGTCGACGTCGGCGGCATGACGGTGCGCCAGGTGCGCATCGACCTCGACCCGCAGCGCCTGCGCGCCTACCAGCTGACGCCGGCCGATGTGTCGGCCGCGCTGCAGCGCGCCAACGCCGACATGCCGGTCGGACTGCTGAGCAGCTCGAAGGAGGACGCGATCGTGCGCGTCGAAGGCAAGGTGCGCGACGCCAAGGCGTTTGCCGAGGTGGTCATCGCGTCGCGCAACAACATGGTGGTGCGGCTGGCCGACCTCGGCGAGCTGGTCGAGCGCGAGCGCGAGCCCGATTCGCTGTCGCGCGTCGACGGCGTGCCGGCGATCTCGTTCCAGGTCTACAAGCAGCAGGACGCCAACATCGTCGAGACCGGCGCCTCCATCAAGGAGGCCGCCGAGGAGCTGCGCAAGAGCCTGCCGCCGGGTGTCGAGCTGCGGCTGGTGTATGCCGACAGCGACTGGGTCGAGCGCAGCCTGAGCGGCGTCAAGCACACGCTGGTCGAAGGCGCGCTGCTGACGATCGCGATCGTCTTCCTGTTCCTGCACAGCTGGCGCAGCACGGTGATCACCGGGCTCACGCTGCCGATCGCGGTGATCTCGTCGTTCATCGCGGTGTACGCGTTCGGCTTCACGCTGAACTTCATGACGATGATGGCGTTGAGCCTGTGCATCGGGCTGCTGATCGACGATGCGATCGTGGTGCGCGAGAACATCGTGCGCCACGTGCACATGGGCAAGAGCCACGTGCAGGCCGCGCGCGACGGCACCGAGGAGATCGGCCTGGCGGTGATGGCCACCACCTTCGCGATCTGCGCGGTGTTCGTGCCGGTGGCCTTCATGAAGGGGATCATCGGCAAGTTCTTCTTCCCGTTCGGCGTCACGGTGGCGGTCGCCGTGCTGGTGTCGCTGTTCGTCAGCTTCACGCTCGACCCGATGCTGTCCAGCATCTGGCGCGACCCGCCGACCCACCGCCTCGCGAAGCTGCCGGTGCTCGGCCACCTGATGCGCTGGACCGACCGCGGCATGGACGTGCTGCACGTCGTCTACGAGCGCACGATCCGCTGGGTGTTCTCGGGCCGGCGCTACCGCGTGTTCGTGCCGCCGATCCCGGCGTACGGGCGCCCGTTCGATGCGTCGGGCCGGCGCGACCGATCGCAGCCGCGCCGCCTGCGCCTGGCGACGCTGACGCCGCGCGGCGTGGTCGGCTGGGGCGCGGTCGGCAGCTTCGTGCTGGCGATCGCGCTGTCGACGCAGATCGGCAGCGAGTTCATTCCCGACGCAGACAACAGCTACATCCAGCTGAACGTGACGCTGCCGGTGGGCACCAGCCTGCAGCGCGCGAGCGCGAAGCTGGCGCAGGTCGAGCAGGTGATCGGCGGCATGAGCGAGGTGCGCCTGACGTCGACGACGATCGGCGACACCGGCAACGGCAGCCGCAACTCGGCCACGCTGAGCATCCAGCTGGTGAAGCCGCACGAGCGCAAGCGCAAGCAGAACGAGGTCGAGGCGGCGATGCGCGAGGCGCTGAAGCCGATCCCCGGCATCGAGATCACGGTTGGCCAGCAGCCGATCTACGTCGCGCTGCTCGGACCCGATCCGCAGGTGCTGGAGACCGAGGTGCAGCGCCTGGCCGACAAGGTCGCCAAGGTGAAGGGCATCGCCGACCTGACGACCTCGGTGAAGCCCGGCCTGCCGGCCTATGCGGTGCGGCTGAAGCCCGATGCGGTGCGCGAGCTGGGCCTGACCACCAGCCAGCTGGCGGCCAGCCTGCGCAGCTATGTGAACGGCGATGTCGCGACCTGGTGGACCTCGCCCGACGGCGAGCAGGTCGACGTGGAGCTGCGGCTGCCGCAGGCCTCGCGCGAGAACATCGCGCAGCTCGACAACCTGCCGGTGGCGTATGCGAAGGACGGCACGCCGATCGCGCTGTCGCGCGTGGCCGACATCGTGCCGGTGGTGAACCCGCTGGTGATCAAGCGGCAGGACCTGCAGCGCCGCCAGGCCATCTACGCCGGCACGCAGGGCCGCCCGAGCGGCGACGTGGGCGCCGACGTGCAGAAGATCGTCAAGGAGACGCAGCTGCCGCCGGGCTACCGCTTCGACGTCGGCGGGCAGACCAAGGACCAGGCCGAGGCGCTGTCGGGCATCCTGATGGCGCTGGTGGCCGCGGTGATCTTCATCTACATCGTGCTGGCCTCGCAGTTCGGCAGCTTCCTGCAGCCGGTGGCGATCATGGTGTCGCTGCCGCTGGCGTTGCTGGGCGTGATGATCGCGCTGTGGGTGACCCGCTCGACGCTGAACCTGTTCTCGATGATCGGGCTGGTGATGCTGATGGGGCTGGTGACGAAGAACGCGATCCTGCTGGTCGACTTCGCGAACCACGGCCGCAAGGCGGGGCTCGGCATGGCCGACGCGCTGCTGCAGGCCGGGCTGGTGCGGATGCGCCCGATCATCATGACGACGGCGGCGATGGTGTTCGGCATGCTGCCGCTGGCGCTTGCGCTCGACGAGGGCGGCGAGATCCAGGCCTCGATGGGGCGGGCGATCATCGGCGGGGTGATCACGTCGACGCTGCTGACGCTGATCGTCGTGCCGGTCGTCTACTCGTACCTGGTGCGCGAGCGCAAGCCGGCGGAGGTGCGTGACGAGGTGGCGCTCGGCGATCTCGTGGCGAAGTGATCAGAACAGCCGACCGACGTTGAACAAGGTCAGCAGCCCCAGCACCGCGAAGATCGCCGCCGCGATGCCGTGCACCAGCCCGATCGGCAGCTTCGTCGCGGCCTGGTGCCCCAGCAACACGGCCGGCACGTTGGCCAGCATCATCCCGAGCGTCGTGCCGGCCACCACCGCGGTCAGGTCGGCATAGCGCGCGGCCAGTGCCACGGTCGCGATCTGCGTCTTGTCGCCCATCTCGGCGATGAAGAACGCGATCGCCGTGGTGCCGAACACGCCGAAGCGCTGCGGCGTGGCCTCGTCGTCATCGATCTTGTCCGGGATCAGCATCCACGCCGCCATCGCGATGAACGACCCGCCGATGAGCCAGCGCAGCGGGCCCGGCCCGAGCCACCCCGCGATCGCGGTGCCGACCGCACCGGCCAGCGCGTGGTTCACCAGCGTCGCGACCAGGATGCCGAGGATGATCGGCACCGGGCGCCGGAACTTCGCGGCCAGCAGCAGCGCGAGCAGTTGGGTCTTGTCGCCGATTTCACCGAGCGCGACGGCACCGGTCGAGACGAGGAAGGCTTCCATGAGGGGAGAGTTTTCCGGGGCCGGTGGACGCAATGACCGCGCCGCGACCCCGGCCCTTCCGGAGGCAGCACGGTCATCGGTCTTGCCAGGCGGGCGACGTGGTCGCTGCTGCCTGCGCCATGGCCGGTGGGCCAAGTGTGTTGACGCAAGCCCCTGCAGGTGCTGCAGGGCGGCTACTCCCCAATGACGGGTGAAGGCGGCATTCTAGCCGTGCCCACTCTCTCGAAGGCCGGCTAGCGCGAGACCTGGATCACGTCGCGCACGATCGGGTAGATGTGGTTCTGCCAGCGCCGGCCGCTGAAGACGCCGTAGTGGCCGACGCCGGCCTGCACGTAGTGCGTGCGCATGTACGGTCGCAGCCCGCTGCACAGGTCCTGCGCGGCGAGCGTCTGGCCGGGCGCGCAGATGTCGTCGCGCTCGCCTTCGACCGTCAGCAGCGCGGTGCGGCGGATCGCGGCCGGATTCACCGGCCGCCCGCGGAACGTCAGCTGCCCGAGCGGCAGCGCGTACTCCTGGAACACCAGCCGCACCGTCTCGAGGTAGAACTCGGCCGGCAGGTCGGCGACCGCGAAGTACTCCTCGTAGAAGTGGCGCGTCGCGGCGGCCTGCTTGCGCTGGTCTTCGTCCGGCTCCGGGTGCGCCAGGTTCTCGTAGTAGGTCTTGAAGGCGTTGATGTGCCGCTCCTTGTTCATGCTCATGAACGCGGTCAGCTGCACGAAGCCCGGGTAGACACGGCGGCCGGCGCCGGGGTAGCGCCACGGCACGGTGCCGATCAGGTTCTTCTCGAACCAGGCGATGTCCTGCGTCGTCGCGAGCTTGTTGACCTCGGTCGGGCTGATGCGGCAGTCGATCGGCCCGGCCATCAGCGTCAGGCTCAGCGGCGTGGCCGGGTGACGGTCTTCCGACATCACCGCGACGGCGCTCAGCGCGCTCACGCAAGGCTGGCAGATCGCCATCAGGTGCGCGCCCTCGCCGATGGTCGCGAGGAAGTCGATCAGGTGCTGCGTGTACTCGTCGAGCCCGAACGGGCCGGCCGCCAGCGGCATCTCGCGGCCGTTGTGCCAGTCGGTGATGTAGACGTCGTGGTCGGCGAGCATCGTGCGCACGGTGTCGCGCAGCAGCGTCGCGAAATGGCCCGACATCGGCGCGACGATGAGCACCCGTGGCTGTGTTGCGGCGGTGTCCTTGCGGAAGTGCAGCAGCGTCGCGAACGGCGTGACCTGCGCGGCCACCTCGGTGACGGCCACCGGCTCGCCGGCGACGAGCACGCTGTCGATGCCGAACGCCGGCCGGTGGTGCGTCACCTGTGCCAGGCCCATCAGCTCGCAGGCGGCCGCGAGCTTGCGGTTGGGGGCCCAGGCCGCCCAGCCGAAGCTCGGGTCCTGCAGCATCGGCAGCGCGGTGCGCGCCAGCGTCTGCAGCGGCCACATCATGTCGGCATGGGCCTGGTAAGCCTGGTACATCATGGGTTCTCCTGCGCGCGGTGGCGCGCACCGCAGAGCCAGCAACTTGCGCGCCAGCCCGTGGCACAGCGCTTGCAATGCTGCTGCGACACGCCGCCCCGCCGCGTGGTCCGGAGGCCCCGCATGTCCACCGTCGCCGCGAAGAAGCCCGCCGCCAGGCCCGCACCGAAGAAGGCGGAGCCGACCGCCGCGAAGGCGACGCTGACGCTCAGCAGCCGCAACTACTCGTCGTGGTCGCTGCGCGGCTGGCTGCTGGCGCGCTTCGCCGGGCTGGACTTCGACGAGGTGATGGTGTCGCCGGACGATGCCGACGCGCGCAAGGAGCTGCTGCTGCTCGCGCCGTCGATCCGCGTGCCCTGCCTGACGCACGAGGGCGCGAAGGTGTGGAACACGCTCGCGATCGCGCAGTACCTCGACGAGATCAAGCCCGGTGCCGGCCTGATGCCGAAGGACCGCATCGCGCGGGCGCATTGCCGCTCGGTCAGCGGCGAGATGAACTCGGGCTTCGCGAACCTGCGCAGCTCGCTGCCGATGAACCTGAAGGCGCACCATCCGGGGCACAAGATCTGGGCCGGCGCGCAGCCGGACATCGACCGCATCACCGAGATCTGGACCGAGTGCCTGGCGCTGTACGGCGGGCCGTACCTGTTCGGTGCGCAGCGCACGATGGCCGACGCGATGTACGCGCCGGTCGCAACGCGCTTCCTGACCTATGGCGTCAAGCTGAACAAGCCGTGCATCCTCTACTGCCAGACCATCATGGCGATGCCGGAGATGCAGGAGTGGATCGCCGCCGCGAAGGCCGAGCCCGACGACATCGAAGAGCTGGACATGGAGTTCTAGAGGCCAGTCCAGGGTGTCACCGGCGGCACCTCGCATGGTGCCGGCATGTCGATCGACGTGAAGTCCGACGGCCCGACGATCTCGATGTATTCCATGTCGGGCGAGTAGTCGAACAGGTAATGCACGATGCCGGGGCGCTGGTGCACGCAGTCGCCGGCCGAGACCAGCGTCTCGCGATCCTCGTACATGAACTTCGCCCAGCCCTTCGTCATGATGACGATGTGGAACTCCGCCTCATGACGGTGCCAGCCGGTGCCCTTTTCGGGTGCCAGGTTGGCCTTGACGAGCTGAGCGAGCACCCGGCCGTGGGTGGCCTGCTCGACGCCGAGGTCGCGGTACAGGAAGAAATCCCGCAGCCCGTCGCTGCGCCAGGCGGTGTCGCCCGGCTTCACGTGCGAGAACTTCGTGGTGGTGCTGTCCAGCATCGCGAACCTCCAGCGTTCAGAACGGTGGGCTGCGGCATGCATGAAGCGTTCCACGCCGGGAGTTAAAGTCTCGCGCGACGACAGGGGAACACCATGACGAAATCAGCGATCGGGCTGCTGGTGCTGGGCTGCATGGCCGGCTGCGCCAACTACGAAGTGCCCAAGGCCTGGGAGAAGGGCAACCTGGCCAAGCCCGAGATGACGATGGGTGGCGATGCGCTGGAGCAGCGCTTCGAGCAGCACATCTACACCAGCAAGGAAAACGCGTCCGGCGGCTATGGCGTCGGTGGCGGAGGCTGCGGATGCAATTGAACGCCCCCCTCGGCAGCCTCGTGCTCGCCGCGTTGGCCCTGCCCGGCGTCGCGCACGCCGAAAGCGCTCCAGAGCAAGGCCTGGTCGGCCTGCGCTTCCTGAACTACCAGGACTCGCAGCCCGGCTGGAAACGCATCACGGTGAACTCGCCGTCCTTCCTGCTCGTCACGCCGCTCGGCACCGGCTGGGGCCTGGAGGCGACGGCCACGGTGGACCACGTGTCGGGCGCGACGCCGCGCTACCACAGCAACGTGTCGGGCGCGTCGACGATGGACGACGAACGCAAGGCCGGCGACGTCAAGGTGACGCGCTACTTCCAGCGCGCGTCGCTGTCGCTCGGCGGCGCGTACTCGACCGAGCACGACTACCTGTCGCGTGCGTTCTCGCTGGCCGGTACGTGGTCGAGCGACGACAACAACACCACCTGGAACGCCGGCTTCGGCCATGCCGGCGACAAGATCGACCCGACCGACGGCGGCTACGACGGCAACGTCGCCGACGAGCGCAAGCGCACCAACGACTTCATCGTCGGCGTCACGCAGGCCGTCACCGGCGACGACCTGGTGCAGGCCAACCTGACGCACAGCCGCAGCACCGGCTACCTGGACGATCCCTACAAGGCGCTCGACCGGCGGCCCAGCGAGCGCCGCCAGACCGCGCTGCTGCTGCGCTGGAACCACCACTTCGCCGGCGACGGCTCCACGCTGCGCAGCAGCTACCGCGCCTACAACGACAGCTGGCAGGTCAAGGCGAGCACGCTGCAGCTGGAATGGGTCAAGCCGGTCGGCGGCGGCGTCAGCCTGACGCCGCTGCTGCGCTACTACACCCAAAGCGCCGCATCGTTCTATGCCGACCCGGTGTACGACACGACGCTCGGCGAGCCTTTCCCGGTGGGGTGGGATGCCAACGCCACCCACTCGCTCGACCAGCGGCTGTCGGCCTTCGGTGCGTTCACGCTCGGGCTGAAGCTGCAATGGGCGGTCGACGCGCTGTGGACGGTCGACCTGAAGGGCGAGGCCTACCAGCAGCGCGGCGAATGGCGCGCCGGCGGCGAAGGCTCGAAGGGGCTCGAGCCGTTCAAGGCGCGCATGCTGCAGGTCGGCATCAGCCGAAAGTTCTGACCATGTCGATGCATCCGATGTCGGCGCGCGCCGAGGCGCAGGCCGACGACCTCGGCTTCGGCTTCGGCGCGATGGCCTGCGAGTGCGAGATTCGCATCGCCGGCCTCGGCCGCAAGAAGGCCGAGCCGCTGGCGCGCGAGGCGATCGACGAGGTGCGGCGCATCGAATCGAAGTTCTCGCGCTACCGCGACGCGAGCGTGGTGTCGCGCATCAACGCGGCCGCCGGCAGCGGCACGCCGGTCGAGGTCGATGTCGAGACGGCGGACCTGCTCGACTTCGCGGCGCAGTTGCATGCGAGCAGCGGCGGGCTGTTCGACATCACCTCGGGCATGCTCCGCCAGGCCTGGGATTTCAAGGCCGGCCGCCAGCCCGCCGACGGGCAGCTTGCGCAGCTGCTGCCGCGGGTCGGCTGGACCAGGCTGCACTGGCAGCGCCGCGGCCCGGGGCAGGTGGGCCGCATCGAGCTGCCGATGGCCGGCATGGAGCTCGACTTCGGCGGCTTCGGCAAGGAGTACGCGGCCGACCGCGCCGCGACGCTGCTGCAGTCGCGCGGCGTGCGCCACGGCATGGTCAACCTGGGCGGCGACATCCGCCTGATCGGCCCGCGCCCCGACGGCCGGCCGTGGGTGCTCGGCGTGCAGCACCCGCGGCACGAGCGCGCGCTGATCGCCCGCATCGATCTGGCTGACGGCGCGCTCGCGACCAGCGGCGACTACGAGCGATTCTTCGAGCACGAAGGCGTGCGCTACTGCCACGTCCTCGACCCGCGGAGCGGCATGCCGGTGTCGCACTGGCAATCGGTCAGCGTGGTCGCACCCGCCTGCCTGGCCGCCGGCGCGCTGACGACGATCGCGATGCTGTTGCAGGGCGACGCGCTGGCGTTCCTGCAGTCGCAGAACGTCGGCTACCTGGCCGTCGATGCGCAGGGGGGCATCCACCGGCACGAGATCTGGCAGCGCGGCGAGAGCGCGGCCGTTTCGGCGTGAGCCGCATCCATCGCCGTGCCTTGCTCGCGGGCTGTGCTGCGACAGCCGCGCTGCCGTCCTGGGGCGCGAGCCGCTGCTTCGGCACGGTGGCCCAGGGGCGGCTGGAGGAGGGTGTTGCGCTGCCGGCGGACGGGGCCAACTTCGCCGCCTACAGCCGGCTCGGCGTGACGGCCGGCCGCACCCACGTGCACTCGACGGTGCGCGACATCGTCGTCGATGCGTATGCGCAGCTCGCGACGGCGCTGCCGGGCACGGTCTTCGTCTACGGCGAGACCGGCTGGGCGAGTGGCGGCCGCATCCGCCCGCACCGCAGCCACCAGAACGGCCTGTCGGTCGATTTCTTCGTGCCGGTGCGCAATGCGGCCGGCGTGTCGGTGCCGCTGCCGACGGGGCTCACGAACAAGCTCGGCTACTCGATCGAGTTCGATGCGGCAGCGCGCTTCGATGACCTGCGCATCGACTTCGCGGCGATCGCCGAGCACCTGTTCCAGCTCGCGGAGTCGGCACGGCGCCACGGGTCCGGCCTCGCGATGGTGATCTTCGATCCGCCGTACCTGCCGATGCTGCTGGCCACGCCGCGTGGTGACTGGCTGCGCGAGCACGTCAACTTCATGAAGGGCCGCGCGTGGGTGCGGCACGACGAGCACTACCACGTCGATTTCCGCGTGGCTTGCGCGCCGTTGGCATGAGCCGCTTCAGGGCTGCGCCGACAGGTGCAGGTGGCGCAGCTGCCAGCCCGCCGGCCCACGCGTCCACAGCGCCGTGAACGCGAGCCGGCCCGATGCCGGTGCGGCATTCGGCGCACCGATGCCGCCCAGCCGCGTGCCGGTCACGAGCGCGGTGTCGCCGAAACGCTGCAGCGCCAGGTCGGCGACACGCAGGTCGATCTGCCGGCCGGACTTGAACAGGCCGTCGAAGGCCTTCGCGTCGAGGTGCAGCAGCTCCTTCGACTCCGGCACGGTCTCGGTGAAGCCCTCGGCGGGCAGGTAATGCACGACGGCATCGAGGTCCTTCGCGGTGATCTTCGCGAAGAAGTCGGCGGTGGCGGCGACCGGGTCGGTGGCCGCGTCGGCCGCGGCGCCGGCGAGCGGGGCGTTCAGCAAGGTCATGGCAAGAGCGATGGAGGCGAGGGGGTGGACGGGCTTCATCGGGTGGCGGCGCTCAGGCGGTCGCGATCTCGAAACCCAGCGTCTTCAACGCGATCTCGGCGGCCTGCCGGTCCTGCAGCGCGTTGCCGCCCGAGATGCCGATGCCGCCGACCACGCGGCCTTCGTGGACGATCGGGCAGCCGCCGCCGACCGCGACGAGCCGCGGCCGGTGCGCGAGTGGCGCGACGACCGGGTCCTTGACGATGCCGTTCCACACATGGGTGCCGAGGCCGAACGATGCGGCCGTCCAGGCCTTGTCGACCGCGACGTCGACGGTCAGGAACGGGGCGCCGTCGGTGCGGTCGAGCGCCTTCAGGTGACCGCCGGCATCGGTGATGGCAATGGTGGCTTCGATGCCGATGTCACGGCAGGCGGCGCGGGCGGCGTCGATCAGGCGCGCCGCTGCGTCGCGGGCGATCGACGTGAACGCAATGGTGAGGGGGGTCTGCGAGCGGTTCATGGGGGCTTCCAGTGGGTGAGGCCTGAACTCTAAAATCGCAACCATCGATTGATAAGCCTGCCGTGAAAGTATCAATTTTAAATGAAAGTTGGCAATATCGCGGACTTCGACGTGCTGATCCAGACCGCGCGAGGCGGCTCGCTGACGGCCGCCGCCGCGGCACTCGGTATCACGCCGGCGGCCGCCAGCGCGATGCTGAAGCGGCTGGAAACGCAGCTCGGCACGCGGCTGTTCGAGCGCTCGACGCGCGCGATGCGGCTGACGGCACAGGGGCAGACGTTGCTCGGTTATGCGACGCGGGCCTTCGAGCTTCTGGCCGAGGGCGAATCGCAGGTGACGGAAGAGCGCGGTGCACTCGTCGGCACCTTGCGCGTCGCGGCGCCGTCGGACCTGACGCGCACGACGCTGCTGCCGTGGTTCAGCGAATTCATGGCCCTGCACCCTGGGCTGCAACTGGCGCTCAGCGTCGGCGACCGGCCGAAGGACGTGGTGCGCGATGACGTGGATGTCGCGCTGCGCTACGGCACGCCGGCCGATTCAGGGATGGTCGCGCGGCTGCTGGTGGCGGCGCGGCCGGTGCTGTGCGCGTCGCCCGCCTACCTGCGCCGGCACCCCGCGCCGCAGACGCCGCAGGATCTGCTGCAGCACAACTGCCTGACCTTCGACCGCGGCGGGCGCAACTTCCGAGCATGGCGCTTCGGTCGCGACGGCCAGTGGGTCGACGTGCGGGTCAAGGGCGACCGCAGCGTCGACGATGCCTCGCTGGCGCGCGAATGGGCGGTGGCCGGCGTGGGCGTGCTGCTGAAGTCGCAAATCGACATCCGCGGCGACTTGCTCAGCGGTGCGCTGGTGCCGCTGTTGCCCGAGTGGGAGACCGAGCCCTATCCGCTGCACGCGCTGCTGCCGAGCGGCCGCTTCGTGCCGGGGCGGGTGAGGGCGCTGGTGGAATTCCTGGCGAAGAAGTTCGAGGCCCTCTCGTAGCGCGGATGCCGATCCGGGAATGCGGCGATACGCAAAGAACCCGGATTGGCATCCGGGCTACATGACTTCCAGGTGCGATGCGCCCGCCCGCATGCGACCGATCACCGCCGCCTGCCCGAACCCCGCGGCATGAAAGCGCTCCAGCACCGTTGCCGCCGCCTCCGGCGCGCAGCTCACCAGCAGCCCGCCACTCGTCTGCGGATCGGTGAGCAGCGCCTGCTGCCACGGCTGCAGCTCGGGCGCGAGCGTCACGTCGGCGCCATAGCCGGCCCAGTTGCGCGCCGACGCGCCGGTCGCGATGCCGTTGCGGGCATGGATGGCGGCCGATTCGATCAACGGCAGCGCGGAGAAGTCCAGCTCGGCCGCGAGCCGCGAGCCGCGGCACACCTCCAGCAGGTGGCCGGCCAGCCCGAAGCCGGTCACGTCGGTCATCGCGTGCACGCCGTCGAGCGCGCCCAGCTCGCTGCCGACGCGGTTCAGCTGCGTCGTGTGGCGCAGCATCTCGGCGTAGCCGTCGGCATCGAGCAGGCCCCTCTTCAGCGCGGCCGACAGGATGCCGACGCCGAGCGGTTTGCCCAGCACCAGCACGTCGCCGTCGCGCGCATCGGCATTGCGGCGCACCCGGTCCGGGTGCACCAGCCCGAGCGCGACCAGCCCGTAGATCGGCTCCAGCACGTCGATCGAATGCCCGCCAGCGATCGGGATGCCCGCCTCGCGGCAGATGCTCGCGCCGCCTTCGAGGATCGCGCCGATGACCGCCGGCGGCAGCTTGTCGAGCGGCATGCCGACCAGCGCGAGCGCCATGATCGGCGTGCCGCCCATCGCGTAGATGTCGGAAATCGCATTCGTCGCCGCGATGCGGCCGAAGTCGCGCGGGTCGTCGACAATCGGCGTGAAGAAGTCGGTGGTGGCCACCAGCGCCTGCCGGTCGTTCAGCCGGTACACGGCCGCGTCGTCCGCGGTCTCGGTGCCCACCATCAGTTCGGGCGGCACCAGGCCTTGCGGCGCGCGCGCCAGGATGTCGGCCAGCACGCCGGGTGCGATCTTGCAGCCGCAGCCACCGCCATGCGAGAAGGAAGTGAGTCGAATGGGTTCGGTCATCGTTGAAGTGTCGATCAAAAAGCACCCCGGGGCACGCCCTTGAGCCACAAGCCCACCACGGTCGAGGACCTGTCCGCCTTCAGCGTGCTGATCGACGTGCGCACGCCGGCCGAGTACGCGCTCGACCACATCCCCGGCGCGATCAACTGCCCGGTGCTCAGCGACGACGAGCGCCGCATCGTCGGCACGACCTACGTGCAGGTGTCCGCCTTCGAGGCCCGCAAGATCGGCGGCGCGATGGTGGCCCGCAACATCGCCGACCACCTCGACCAGCTGATGCGCGACAAACCGCGCGACTGGCGTCCGCTGCTGTACTGCTGGCGCGGCGGCATGCGCAGCGGCAGCTTCGTCAACTGGCTGCGGCTGGTCGGCTGGGACGCGCAGCAGCTGAAGGGCGGCTACAAGGCATGGCGCGCGCATGTCATCAGCGAGCTGGCCAGCCGCGCTCCGGCGCTGCCGCTGCGCGTGCTGTGCGGCCCGACCGGCAGCGCGAAGACGCGCGTGCTGCATGCGCTGGCGCAGCAGGGCGAACAGGTGCTCGACCTCGAGGCGCTGGCCGCGCACCGCGGCTCGGTGCTCGGCGACCTGCCCGGCACCGAGCAGCCGTCGCAGAAGGCCTTCGAGACGCAGCTGTTGCATGCGCTCGACGGCCTCGATCCGTCGCGCCGCATCTGGGTCGAGGCCGAGAGCCGCCGCATCGGCCGGCTCACCGTGCCCGAGCCGCTGCTGCGGCGGCTGCGGGCCAGTCCCATCGTCGAGATCGCGGCCACCCGCGAGGCACGGCTCGCCTACCTGCTGCGCGACTACGCCTGGTTGGGCGACGACCCCCGGCGCCTGGCCGACAAGCTCGGCGGCCTGCGCGAGCTGCTGCCGAAGGAGACGCTGGCGACCTGGCAGGCCTGGGCGCTGCAGCGCGAGCTGCCGCCCTTGTTCGAAGCGCTGATGGCCCAGCATTACGATCCGCTGTATGCGCGCTCGCAGGGGCGCCAGCTCGAACGCCTCGGCCAGGCGCAGCGCGTCGAGACCGACGACCTCTCGCCCGACGGCATCGCGGCGCTCGCACGGCGAGTCGCGTCGCTGCCCTGAGCGCTCCAGCCCGATTTTTTTCCTCTGTCTCCGAACCTCCAGGACCCGACATGACCTCTTCGATCCAACGCCTGCTCGCCGCCCTCTCGCTGACCGTGCCGCTGGCGCTGGCCGCCGGCACCGCGATGGCACAGACCGCGACGCCCGGCGTGCTGCGCGTCACCGCCATTCCCGACGAATCGCCGACCGAGCTGGCGCGCAAGTTCGCGCCGCTCGGCAAGTACCTCGAAGCGAAGCTCGGCATGAAGGTCGAGTGGACGCCGGTGACCGACTACGCGGCGGCCGTCGAGACGGTGGTCAACCGCAAGATCGACCTGGCCTGGTTCGGCGGCTTCACGTTCGTGCAGGCGAGCGTGCGCTCGAACGGCAAGGTGATCCCGCTGGTGCAGCGCGAGGAAGACGAGCGCTTCCGCTCGGTCTTCATCACCGATGCGAAGAGCGGCATCGCGAAGCTGGAAGACCTGAAGGGCAGGACGCTGAGCTTCGGCTCGGCATCGAGCACCTCGGGGCACCTGATGCCGCGCAGCTTCCTGCTGGCCGCGAAGATCAACCCCGACGCCGACCTGAAGCGGGTCAGCTTCTCGGGCGCGCACGACGCGACGATCGCCGCGGTGGTGAGCGGCAAGGTCGACGCCGGCGCGCTGAACATCTCGGTGTGGGAGAAGTTCGTCGCCGACAAGAAGGTCGACACCAGCCAGGTGAAGGTGTTCTTCACGACGCCGGCGTACTACGACTACAACTGGACGGTGCATGCCGACATGCCGGCCGACCTGCGCAACAAGATCCAGCAGGCCTTCCTCGCGCTCGACCCGGCCACGCCGGAAGGCAAGGAGATCCTGGGCCTGCAGCGCGCAACCCGCTTCGTCGCGACCAAGCCCGAGAACTACGTCGGCATCAAGGCCGCGGCAGAGAACGCCGGCCTGCTGAAGTGAACGACGCTGCAGCGGCCGTCGAGCTGCGCGCGCTGTCGGCCCCGGCCGCGCCGGGCGTGCCCGGGCTCGCGTTGCGCGGGCTCGACCTGCGCATCGCGCAAGGCGAGCAGGTCGCGGTGATCGGCGCATCGGGCGCGGGCAAGACCAGCCTGCTGATGGCGCTCGCCTGCGCGGTGCGGCCGGCGGGCGGCAGCGTGTCGCTGTTCGGCCGCGATCCGTGGTCGATGTCGACCGGTGAACTGCGCCGCCTGCGCGGCCGCCTGTTCCTCGCGCCGCAGGTGCCGCCGCTGCCACCGCGCCAGCGCGTCGTGACCGCGGTGCTGGCCGGTCGGCTGCCGGCGATGGGGCTGCTGCAGAGCCTGCGCACGCTGTGGAGCCCGCGCGACACCGGGCTTGCGCAGGCGGCGCTCGCCGAGGTCGGCCTGGCCGACAAGCTGTGGCTGCGCGTCGATCGCCTGTCGGGCGGCGAGCGGCAGCGCGTCGGGCTGGCGCGCGCGCTCGTCTCGCAGGCCGGCCTGTGGCTGGTCGACGAGCCCCTGTCGGCGCTGGACCCGACCCGCGCGCGCGGCGTGATCGATGCGCTGCTCGGCGCCGCGCGGCGCGACGGCCGCACGCTGGTCTGCAGCCTGCACCAGGTGGACGTGGCGCGCGAACGCTTCGAGCGCATCGTCGCGCTGCGTGCCGGCGTCTGCGTGTACGACGGCCCGGCCGCCGGGCTTGACGACGCGGGCTTGCGCGAGCTGTACGCCGGCGAGCTGCCGGGGGCCGCGCCGGCCGATCCGCTGCCGGCGGCCGACGCGTTGCCCGAGAGCATGTGCCGGTGATGCAGCAGGCCGTGCGTCCGACCGGTGCCGCGCTGCACGACCCGGCGCTGCTGCGCAGGGTGTCGTGGCTGCTGGTGGTGGCCGTGCTGGCGTGGCCGGTGCTGGTGTGGACCGAGTTCAACCCGGCGACCTTGCTGGACGCCCGCAGCCTCGGCGCGACCTGGAAGTTCGTCTCCGATTTCGTGCCGCCGAAGCACGATGCCGATTTCCTGGCCGAGCTGTTGCGCGAGACCTGGCGCACCGTCGCGATCGCGACCGCCGGCCTGGCGCTCGCGTGGCTGCTGGCGGTGCCGCTGGCGCTGCTGTCGACGGCACGCCTGTCGCTCAGCGGCCTGGCCGCGCCGATGCGGCCGCTGCCCGCGGCGTTGCGGCAGGTGGTGCGCTGGGTGCTGGTGGTGCTGCGCTCGATCCCCGAGCTGGTGTGGGCGCTGTTGTTCGTGCGGGCCGTGGGCCTGGGGCCGACCTCGGGCGTGCTGGCGATCGCGATCACCTACGGCGGCATGCTCGGCAAGGTGTATGCCGACATCCTCGAAAGCAGCGACCCGGCGGCCACGCAGGCGCTGCTGCGCAACGGCAGCGGGCGGTTGCAGGCCTTGCTGTTCGGCGCGCTGCCGGAATGCGCCGGCGAGCTGGTCAGCTACACGGTGTACCGCTGGGAGTGCGCGATCCGTTCGTCGGTCGTGCTCGGGTTCGTCGGTGCGGGCGGCCTGGGCCAGCTGCTCGACAGCGCCACGAAGGTGTTCGCCGGCAGTGAAGTGAGCGCCATCCTGCTGGTGTTCGTCGCGCTGGTGTGGCTGAGCGACCGCGTGAGCGCGGTGCTGCGGCGGGTGATGGGATGACGGCGATGCGCGAGCCCGGCGTGTTGCCACCCCCGAGCGCATCGCGCCGCCGCGGGCTGCTGGTGCTGGCCGGCGTGCTGGCGCTGGTGGTGGCCAGTTTCGCGACGCTCGACCTGCATTGGCGCGAGTTCCTCGCGCCGGCCGAACTGGCGAAGCTGGCGGCGTTCGGCGCGAGCTTCTTCCCGCCGGAGACCGCCCCTGCGTTCCTGCGCCGCACGCTGGTCGCGGCGGGCGAGACGCTGGCGATGTCCTTGCTCGGCACCGTGCTCGCGGCGGGGGCCGGCCTGTGCCTGGCCTTGCCGGCGAGTGCGCGCGGCGGCGCCGCGGCGCGCGCGGTGCATGGCAGCGCGCGCCTGCTGCTGAACGCGCTGCGTTCGATCCCCGAGCTGGTGTGGGCCTCGCTGTTGCTGATCGCCGCCGGCCTGGGCCCGTTCCCCGGCACGTTGGCGCTGGCCCTGCACACGACCGGCGTGCTGGGCCGCCTGTTTGCCGAGAGCATCGAGAACGCCGCGCCCGGCCCGGCCCTGGCGTTGCGGGTGCCCGGCACCGACCGCCTGCGCGTCTTCCTGTGGGCGACCTTGCCGCAGGTGCTGCCGCAGCTGCTGTCGTACAGCCTGTACCGCTGGGAGAACAACATCCGCGCCGCCGCCGTGCTGGGCGTGGTCGGCGCCGGCGGCCTGGGGCAGATGCTGTACTTCCACCTCGGCCTGTTCCAGATGCACGAGACCTGCACCGTGCTGCTCGCGATGATCGCGCTGGTGGCGCTCGTCGATGCGCTGTCGTTCGCCGCGCGGCGAGCGTTGAATCGCTGAGTTCGGGCACCTGCAAGCGGTTCATCTGGAGCGGTTGACCCCCACGGGGTGCCGTGCTGCTCGGCTTCGTTCGCCTCTTCGAACTGATCCGCTGACAGCAGGATCAGCCCTCCAACGCGCGCAGCACCTCGTAGCAAGCCCCCATCGTGTCGGCATCCGTCTTCCCGGCCGCGCGCTTCTCGTCGCCGGGCCGGCGGTTGTCGTGCGACAGGATCCGGTACCACGCCCCATGCTCGTGGTCGACGAAGTGCGTCCAGCTGTGCTCCCAGACGCGGTCGTACCAATCCCAGTAGCCGCCCTCGCCGGTGCGCACCGCCAGGCAGGCGGCGGCGCCCAGTGCCTCCGCCTGCACCGAGGCATGCTTGTCGTGGTCGACGACCGCAGGGTCCGGTCCGAAGCCGCGGAACAAGCCGCCGTGCTTCGCGTCCCAGCCGTGCTGCGTCGCGGCGGCGAACAGCTCGCGCGCCCTCGGCAGCAGCCAGTCGCTCGCCCGATGCCGGTCCAGCACCAGCAACAGCTTCGCCCACGTCGCATGGTGCCCGGTCTGGAAGCAGCGCGGACGCGTACCGTCGCCATGATCGTCCCGGTCGATCGACCAGTCGAGCCGGTAGTGCTCCCAGACCAGCCCCTGCGCCAGCCCGGCAAGCCGCTGCGTCACCGAGCGGGCCAGCGTCTGCGCCCGGTCGAGGAAGCGCGCCTCGCCGGTTGCCTCGAAGGCCGCCAGCATCGCCTCGCAGGCGTGCAGGTTCGCGCTTTGCCCGCGGTACGGCGCGAGCTTCCAGTCGGCGCTCGCTTCATCGGCATACAGCCCATGCGCCGGCTCCCAGAAGTGCTGCTCCATCAGCCCGAAGGTCTCGTGCAGCCCGAGCCGCGCATCGTCGATGCCGGCCATCAACGCATGCGCATGCGCCAGCAGCACGAGCGCCAGGCCGTGGCAGTGGTTGCTCGCGTCGAGCACGTCGCGCTCGCCGTAGTTGCCGCCGGCGCCGTGCCAGCGAATCCGCCAGGCGTAGCCGCCAGTGTCGGCGTCGCGGTGCGCATCGCGAAGGAAGCGCAGCCCGTGGCGCGTGGCCTCGCGCCATTCCGGCCGGCCGAAGTGCCGTGCCGCCATCGCATGGTTGATCGCGAAGCGCGCGCTGCCGACGAGGTGGCGCGTCTCGCGGTCGCAGACCGTGCCGTCGTCGTTGAAGAAATGGTAGAAGCCGCCGCTCGGGTCGCGGCTGCGGCCCTCGTAGAACGACATCGTGTGCAGGATGTGCCGCCGCAGGAAGTCGGGTGAGCGGAAGTCGATGATCGGTGTCATGTCCTGCCTCCTCGCCGCGCCCTTGCGGACGGTCACGCTGTCACACCACGCGCTTCATCCCACCACGCGCTGCTCGCTCTTCGCGTCGAACAGGTGCGCATCTTCCGGTTGCCAGCGCAGGTGCACGTTGTCGCCCACATGCTGGTGCACCTTGCCGGCCACGCGCGCCGTCAGCTTGCCGACCGCGGTGTCGACCATCGCATAGGTTTCCGGCCCGGTCGGCTCCAGCATGCTGATGGTGCCCGGCAGGCCTTGTTCGGCGAACGACAGGCTCTCCGGCCGCAGCCCGTAGCTGATGCCGGCGGCATTCGCCGCCTGCAGCGCGCCGCGCTGCGCATCGTTGAGCAGCAGCGTCACGCCCTGCGCCGCCAGGCCGTCGGACGCGCGCTGGCTGTCGATGATGTTCATCGCCGGCGAGCCGATGAACTCGGCCACGAAACGGGTCGCCGGGCGCGAGTAGATGTCGTCCGGCGTGCCGAACTGCTGCACCAGGCCGTCGCGCATCACCGCGATGCGGTCGCCCAGCGTCATCGCCTCGACCTGGTCGTGCGTCACGTAGACGGTCGTGGTCTTGGTGCGCTGGTGCAGCAGCTTGATCTCGGCGCGCATCTCGACACGCAGCTTCGCGTCCAGGTTCGACAGCGGCTCGTCGAACAGGAACAGCTTCGGGTTGCGGGCGAGCGCGCGGCCCATCGCCACGCGCTGGCGCTGGCCGCCCGACAGCTGGCCCGGCTTGCGGTCCAGCAGGTGCTCGATCTGCAGCATCTTCGAGACGCGCTGGATCGCCTCCTGGCGCTGCGCCTTCGGCACGTTGCGCATCTCCAGCCCGAACGCGATGTTCTGCCCGACGTTCATGTTCGGGTACAGCGCGTAGCTCTGGAACACCATCGCGATGTCGCGGTCCTTCGGCAGCGCGTAGGTCACGTCGCGGTCGGCGATGTGGATGGTGCCGGTGGTGGGGGTGTCCAGCCCGGCGATCATCGACAGCAGCGTGCTCTTGCCGCAGCCGGACGGGCCGACCAGGATCAGGAACTCGCCGTTCTCGACCTCGATGTCGATGCCCTTGAGGATCTCCACCGGGCCGTAGCTCTTGCGGACGTTGCGAATTGAAAGTGCACCCATGACGTTTTCTCTGTGAAGCCCGGGCCGTTCAGCCCTTGACGGCGCCGGCCGTGAGGCCGCGCACGAAGTATTTGCCTGCGACGATGTAGACGAACAGCGTCGGCAGCGCGGCGATCATCGCGGCCGCCATGTCGACGTTGTATTCCTTCACCGCGCTCGAGGTGTTGGCCAGGTTGTTCAGGCCGACCGTGATCGGCTTGGACGCGCCGCCCGAGAACACCACGCCGAACAGGAAGTCGTTCCAGATGTTCGTGAACTGCCAGATCAGCGTGACCACCACGATCGGCGTCGACAGCGGCAGCACGATGCGCCAGAAGATGCGCCAGAAGCCCGCGCCGTCCAGCATCGCCGCCTTGATCAGCTCGTCGGGCAGGCCGACGTAGTAGTTGCGGAAGAAGAGGGTGGTCGACGGCAGGCCGGCGATGATGTGCACCGCCACCAGCCCCCAGATCGAGCTCGCGATGCCGAACCAGCCCAGCACCTGCGACATCGGCAGCAGCACCACCTGCAGCGGCATGAACATGCCGAACAGCATCATCGCGAACATGAACTCGCTGCCGCGGAAGCGCCACTTGCTCAGCACGTAGCCGTTGATCGCGCCGAGCGAGGTCGACACCGCCACTGCCGGCAGCACCATCAGCACCGAGTTGAAGAAGAACGGCTTCAGGCCGCCGCAGTCGATGCCGGTGCAGGCGCTCGACCAGGCCTTGGCCCACGACGCGAAGCTGGGCGCGGAGGGCAGCGACAGCAGGTTGCCCTCGCGCACCTCGTTCATGTCCTTCAGCGAGGTCGTGAGCATCACGTACATCGGCATCAGGAAGACCAGCGCGAACAGCAGCAGCACGGACCACAGCGCCGCGCGGTGCCAGTTGAATTTGTTTCCCATGTCTTGTTCTCTCAGCGACCGCTCAGCGCTTGGCGCGCAGTTCCGAATACAGGTAGGGCACGACCAGCGCCGCCACGGTGGCCAGCATGACCGTGGCCGATGCCGCGCCCAGGCCGATCTGGCCGCGCGAGAACGCCATCGTGTACATGAAGGTGGCAGGCATGTCGGTCGCGTAGCCGGGGCCGCCGGCGGTCAGCGCCATCACCAGGTCGAAGCTCTTGATCGCCAGGTGGCTCAGCACCATCAGCGTGCTGAAGAAGACCGGCCGCAGGCTCGGGATGATGATGCGCCAGTAGATGCGCGGCAGGCTCGCGCCGTCGATCTGCGCGGCCTTCAGGATCGAGTCGTCGATGCCGCGCAGCCCGGCGAGGAACAGCGCCATCACGAAGCCGGCGCTCTGCCAGACGCCCGCGATCACCACGGTGTAGATCGCCATGTCGGGGTCGATCAGCCAGCTGAAATGGAAGTTCTCGAAGCCCCAGCCCTGCAGGACCTTCTCGAGGCCGAGGCCGGGGTTCAGGATCCACTTCCAGGCGGTGCCGGTGACGATGAAGCTCAGCGCCATCGGGTAGAGGTAGACGGTGCGCAGCACCCCTTCGACGCGGATCTTCTGGTCGAGCAGGATGGCCAGCAGCAGGCCGATGGCCATGCCGAAGAAGATGAACAGGCTGCCGAAGATGCCGAGGTTCTTCAGCGCGACCCACCAGCGTTCGCTCTCGAACAGGTTGGCGTACTGCGCGAGCCCGACGAATTCGTAGTTGGGCAGCAGGCGCGAGGCCGACACCGACAGGTAGCCGTTCCACGCGATCAGGCCGTAGATGAAGAAGAAGGCCAGCAGGAACGACGGAGCGACGACCAGCTTGGGCATCCACTGGCTGAGGCGGACAGAGGCGGAGGATTTCATGGGCAGGCAAACCGGGTGAGACGCGAATGGTGCGCCATCCCCGTGCAACAGGAAGACGGCGCCCCGAAGGGCGCCGTCCAAGGCAGGTCTATGACCGCAGGATTACTTGGTCTTCGCAGCAGCGACCAGGCGGTCCTGAGCCTGGGCCGACGTGATCTTGTCGTCGTTCCAGAACTGCGACACCACGTCCTTGATCGCGCCTTCGGCGGCCGAAGGAACGGCCATGCCGTGGGCGATCGACGGCACCAGCGAGCCCGACTTCGAGGTCGACACGAAGTCGGCCGCCGAGGTCTTCGCGCAGTCGTCGAACTTCTTCAGGTCCATGTTCAGGCGAACCGGGATCGAACCCTTGTTCAGGTTGAACACTTCCTGGAATTCCGGCGACATGATCGCGGCGGCCAGGTCCTGCTGGGCCTTCTGGTTCGCCGGGTCCTTCAGCTTGAACAGCGCGAAGCTGTCCACGTTGTAGGTGTAGGCCTTCGACGTGCCGGGGGCGGCGACGCAGGTGAAGTCCTTGCCCGGGACCTTGCCGGCGGCCAGGAATTCGCCCTTGGCCCAGTCGCCCATGATCTGCATGCCGGCTTCGCCCTTGATGACCATGGCGGTCGCCAGGTTCCAGTCGCGGCCCGGGGCGTTCTTGTCGGTATAGCCCTTGACCTTGCGGAAGGTCGTCAGCACCTTGTCCATCGTCGCGCTCTTCAGCGAGCCGGCGTCGAGCTGCACCAGGGCCTTCTTGTAGAACTCGGTGCCGCCGACGCCCAGCGCGACGGCTTCGAAGGTGGTGAAGTCCTGCCAGTTCTGGCCGCCGTGGGCGATCGGGACGATGTTGGCCTTCTTCAGCGCTTCAGCGGCGACGAAGAACTCGTCCCAGGTGGTCGGCACCTTGGCGCCGGCCTTCTTGAAGGCTTCCGGGTTGACCCACAGCCAGTTCACGCGGTGCACGTTGACCGGTGCGGCGACGTAGTGGCCCTGGTACTTGAGGCCGTCGGCGATGGCCTTGGGCAGCAGGTCGTCCCACTTGTTGGCCTTGGCGACGTCGTCCATGTTGGCGAGCACGCCTTCCTTGGCCCACTCCTGGATCGACGGGCCCTTGATCTGGGCCGCGGCCGGGGCATTGCCCGACACGACACGCGACTTCAGCACCGTCATCGCCGAATCGCCACCACCGCCGGCAACCGCGAAGTCCTTCCAGGTGTGGCCCTTGGCCTGCATCGTGGCCTTCAGTTCGGCAGCCGCCTTGGCTTCGCCGCCCGAGGTCCACCAGTGCAGGACTTCGACCTCACCGGCTTGCGCCAGCGTGGCAGTCATCAGGCCGGCGGCCATCATCGCGAGGCTCAAGCCGCGCACGGTACGTTGGGAAATCGACATGCATGTCTCCTGGGGGATCAGATTTATGAAGCCTGACGAATCAAGCCGATCGGCAAGCGAGCGCGATGTTAATGTTTCATTAATGTTCTAACAATAGAACATGAACCTGGGACTTTCCCGGGGTCGGACATCCGGGCGTGCACCCGGCTCTTGCACAATCCCGAGCCCTATGAGCCCGCTTTCCCCGTCTTCCCCACCCTCCCGTTTCGATCGGCTCGATGCGCTGCGCGCGGTCGCCATCCTGTGGATGGCGGCGTTCCACTTCTGCTTCGACCTGAACTACTACCACTTCATCCGGCAGAGCTTCACGTCGGACCCGTTCTGGCTGGTGCAGCGCACCTGCATCGTCACGCTGTTCCTGTTCTGCGCCGGCTTCGGCCAGGCGGTCGCCTGGGAGCAGGGCCAGCGCTGGCCGCGTTTCTGGCGCCGCTGGGCGCAGGTGGCGGGTTGCGCGCTGCTGGTCAGCGCCGGCTCCTACCTGATGTTCCCGCGCAGCTTCATCTACTTCGGCGTGCTGCACGGCATCGCGCTGATGCTGATCGTCACGCGCCTGACCGCGAACGCCCGGCGCTGGCTGTGGTTGATGGGTGCCGTCGCCATCGCCTTGCCCCGGCTGGTGCAGCTGCCGTTCTTCGACACCCGCCTGACCAACTGGGTCGGCCTGATCACGCACAAGCCGGTGACCGAGGACTACGTGCCGGTGCTGCCGTGGATCGGCGTGATGTGGTGGGGCCTGGCCGCCGGCCAATGGGTGCTCGCGAACCGGCGCGAGTGGGTCACCGGCGCGCTGCCGAAGGCCTTGCATCCGTTCGCGGTGCTCGGGCGCTGGTCGCTGAGCTTCTACATGGTCCACCAGCCGGTGCTGATCGGCCTGCTGCTGCTCGTGACGACTTTGCGCCGCTAACCTACACGCCGCCCCGGACGCGCCCGGAGGCGAAAGCGCATGACCTGTGATACACAGGGCGCTCGCTCTTCGCCGCCTCCGTCGGCGCGCACACGGAGAACGGATGACGCGTTTGTCGGTTCAGCAGCTCGCGACCGCGGGCTTCCTGGTGGCAGTGGCCGCCATCCTCAGCCTCGCCGGCATCGGATGGAACTTCGCGCGCCAGACGCTCGAGGCCTCGGGCTTCGTGAGCCGCACCCACCAGGTGATCAGCGTGACCTCCGACATCCAGTCGGACATCTACCGCAGCGAGGCGGCCCAGCGCGCGTACATCGCGAGCCGCAACCCGGTGTACCTCGACGAGCGCGACGCCACGCTGGCCGTCATCGACACCGGATTGCGCCAGTTCTCGTGGCTGACCGCCGACAACCCGCAGCAGCAGGCGAGGGCCGCGGAGCTGCGCGGCGAGATCGCGGCGCGCGTGCAGGTCTTCCACGAGAACGAATCGCTGCAGCCGAACGAGACGCCGCAGGCACTCGACGAGCGCCTCTCGCGCGGCGTGCGGCGCCTCGAGCGCGTGCGCGCGCTGCTCGACCAGATCAACACCGAGGAGCGCCGGCTGCTCGCCGAGCGCGAGCGCGTCGAAGACCAGCGCTCGCAATCCACCGTCACCACCTTCATCGTGTTCCTGGTCGCGCTGGTGCTGCTGCTGGGCGCGATCGCATGGCGGCTGCGGCTCGACTGGGCCGCACGCCAGCGCGCCGAGCAGGCGGTCGGCGAAGAGCGCCGCTACGACGCGCTGCACGCCCGCGCGCTGACGCTCTACAACGCGCAGGCCACGCGCGAGGTGGTGCTGGCCGAGACGCTGGCGCTGATCGGCGAGAACCCGCTGTTCCCGGTGGCGGTGTTCTACGAGCACGAGGAATGGGGCGGCGTGCTGCGCACGGTGGCGCGGCACAACGCGCCGGCCGACCTGAAAGGCGTGCTGCGCATCGACGACGGCCTGGTCGGCGCGGTGGCGCGCAGCGGCAAGCCGGCCTACCTGGAGCACTTCGATGCGGCCAGCGGGCTGCGCATCGAGACCGGCCTCGCATCGCTGCGCCCGGCGGCGCTGCTGATCTGCCCGGTCAGCTACCAGGGCCGGCTGATCGGCGTGCTTGCGCTGGCGGCCGCGGCGCCGCTGTCGACCCGCGACCGCGGCTTCATCGAGCGGCTGTGCGCGCAGTTCGCGGTCGCGTTGCACAACCTCGGCCAGCTGCAGGAACTGAACCTGCTGGCCGAGCAGCTGCGCGTGCGCGGCGAAGACATCCAGGTCAAGAACGCCGAGCTCGAGAAGGCCGACCGCATGAAGAGCGAGTTCCTCGCCAACATGTCGCACGAGTTGCGCACGCCGCTGAACGCGGTGATCGGCTTCTCGGGCCTGATGAAGGATGGCCTCGCCGGCGACCTGAACGCCGAACAGCGGGAGTACGCGAACGACATCCACGTCAGCGGCAAGCACCTGCTGAGCCTGATCAACGACATCCTCGACCTGTCGAAGGTCGAGTCGGGGCACATGCCGCTGGAGCTGGGCGCGGCCGAGCCGTCGCACATCATGACCAGCGCGGCCTCGCTGATGCGCGAGAAGGCGGCCACGCGTCGCCTGCGGCTGAATGCGGTGTGCGCGCCGGACCTCGGCAGCCTGCAGCTGGACCTGCGCAAGTCCAAGCAGATCGTCTTCAACCTGCTGTCCAACGCGATCAAGTTCACGCCCGAAGGCGGCGTGGTCACGCTCGCGATGAAGCGGGTGGCGCGCGCCGACGTCGACGGCGTGCTCGAGGCGCAGGACACGCGGGTCTTCCGGCCATCCGAGCGCACGCTGCCGTCGTTCCTTGAGATCCGCGTCGAGGATTCCGGCATCGGCATCGCGCCCGACGGCATCGGGCGGCTGTTCCAGCCGTTCGTGCAGATTGACTCGTCGCTGTCGCGCGAGTACGAGGGCACCGGCCTCGGGCTGACGATGGTCAAGCGGCTGGTCGAGCTGCACGGCGGCGGCCTGATGCTGCGCAGCACGCCGCATGTCGGCACCACCTTCGTGGTCTGGCTGCCGTGGCGGCCGGCCGGCGACGAGACGCAGCGCGAGCCGCCGCTGCCCGAGCCGGTGGGGCTGCCGGCGGCGCACGGCAGGCTGCGCGAGGCCGGTCCCGATGCGCCGCTGATCCTGGTGGTCGAGGACGACCCGCGCACCGCGACCCTGATGCGCGCGCAGCTCGAATCCGACGGCTACCGCGTCGAGGTCGCGCGCAGCGCCGAAGAAGGACTGACGCGGGCCGCGGCGCTGATGCCGGCCGCGCTGGTGCTCGACATCATCCTGCCCGGCCGCGACGGCTGGGACCTGCTGTCCCAGCTGAAGGAGCAGCCGCAGACCGGGCACATCCCGGTCGTCATCGTGTCGATCACCGCCGAGGCGCGGCGCGGCTTCGCGCTCGGCGCGTCGCAGGTGCTGACCAAGCCGGTGTCGAAGGACGACCTGCTGGCCGCGCTGGCGGCGGTCGGGCTGGACGGGAAGTTGCCGGCGGCGCGGGTGCTGGTGGTCGACGACGACCCGAAGGCCGTCACGCTGGTCGGCAAGCACCTGCAGTCGGCCGGCCTCGTGCCGATGCTGGCCTACAGCGGCCGCGAGGCGCTGGAGGTGGTGCACCAGCAGCGGCCGGCGCTGATCGTGCTCGACCTGATGATGCCGCAGCTGTCGGGCTTCGACGTGATCGAGGCGCTGCGCGGGCGCAGCGACACCGCCGACATCCCGATCATCGTGCTGACTGCCAAGCTGCTGACGGTGCAGGACCGGGCGCTGCTGAGCGGGCGCGTGCAGCAGGTGATGGAAAAATCCGATTTCCAGCCGGCCAGCCTGCTGGCCGAGGTGAGGCGGGCGCTGGCCAAGGGCCGGCCGCGACAGGCATGAACGGCCTGGCAACGAACAAGGCGAGGACACTCCATGGCACGCATCCTGGTCGTCGAAGACAACGCACAGAACCGCAAGCTCGCGCAGCTGGTGCTGCAGAAGGGCGGGCACGAGGTGATCTGCGCCGAAGGCGGCGAGGAGGGCGTGCGGCTGGCCCGTGAACACCTGCCCGAGCTGGTGCTGATGGACATCCAGATGCCCGGGATGGACGGCATCGAGGCGACGCGGCTGCTGCGCGCCAGCCCGGCGACGGCGGGGCTGAAGATCATCGCGCTGACGGCGTTGGCGATGAAGGGCGACGAGGAGCGCATCCTGCAGTCCGGTTTCGACGCCTACCTGGCCAAGCCTTTCGACTACGCCGAACTGGTCGGCCTGGTGCAGCGCCACCTGACGTAGCCCGGATCGGCCGGCCGGCGACGACGTACCATCGCCGGCTATGAGCAACAAGATCCTGTTCGGCTTCCATGCCGTCACCGTGCGGCTGAAGACCGCGCCGAAATCCATCCTCGAGATCCACGTCGACGCGAGCCGCCGCGACCAGCGCATGCGGCAGTTCGTCGAGCGGGCGAACGAGGCCGGCGCCAAGCTGGTCGACAGCGACGACGACCGCCTGCAGAAGATGTGCGGCACGCACCGCCACCAGGGCGTGGTCGCGCGGGTCGAGGCGATGGCGATGAGCCATTCGCTGGACGACACGCTCGACGCCGTCGAAGAGCAGCCGCTGCTGCTGGTGCTCGACGGCATCACCGACCCGCACAACCTCGGTGCCTGCCTGCGCGTGGCCGACGGCGCCGGTGCGCATGCGGTGATCGCGCCGAAGGACCATGCGGTGGGCATCAACGCCACCGTGTCCAAGGTGGCCAGCGGCGCGGCCGACACGGTGCCGTACTTCATGGTCACCAACCTGGCGCGGACCTTGAATGAACTGAAGGAGCGCGACATCCTGATCGTCGGCACCTCGGACGACGCGCAGCAGTCGCTGTACGACATCGACCTGGCCCGGCCGGTTGCGCTGGTGCTCGGCGCCGAAGGCAGCGGCATGCGCCAGCTGACCGGCAAGACCTGCGACGTGCTGGTGCGGCTGCCGATGCGCGGCGCGGTCGAGAGCCTGAACGTCTCGGTGGCCAGCGGCATCTGCCTGTACGAGGCGCTGCGCCAGCGGATGAAGCAGCCCGACTGACATCGCCCACCGGAGCACGCCATGCCGACCATTGCCGTCAACCACCCGCTCGTCCGCCACAAGATCGGGCTGCTGCGCGAGGCCGACATCTCGACCAAGAAGTTCCGCGAGCTGACCCACGAGCTCGCGCGGCTGCTCGCCTACGAGGCCACGGCCGACTGGCCTTTGACCCGGACGACCATCGAATGCTGGAGCGGCCCGGTCGAGATCGACCAGATCAGCGGCCGCAAGGTCACGGTGGTGCCGATCCTGCGGGCCGGCCTCGGCATGCTCGATGGCGTGCTCGACATGATCCCGAGCGCGAAGGTCAGCGTGGTCGGGCTGTCGCGCAACCACGAGACGCTGCAGCCGGAGCACTACTTCGAGAAGTTCGTCGGCCACCTCGACGAGCGCACCGCGCTGATCGTCGACCCGATGCTCGCCACCGCCGGCTCGATGATCGCGACCATCGACCTGCTGAAGCGCCGCGGCTGCACCGACATCCGCGCGCTGGTGCTGGTGGCCGCGCCGGAAGGCGTTGCCGCACTGCAGCAAGCCCACCCCGACGTGCGCTGCTGGACAGCGTCGATCGACAGCCACCTGAACGAGCTGGGCTACATCATTCCCGGCCTCGGCGACGCCGGCGACAAGATCTTCGGAACCAAGTGAATTCGCGGCCTGCAGCGTGCTGCAGTGCCGCATGAATGTTCGTTGGATACCCCTATTGGCCCCGGGCCGTTCACCAAAGCGTCACCGCTTCGGATCACACTCTGCGTTCGTGCTGAGCACGGTGTGACGGTCGCGACACCGTCGTTAACTGTGGAGCGACGTTGAGTGACATTCAGACCCTTGAAGGACCGCTGTTCGAACCCTATCGTCTGTCGGTGACCCGAGGGAGACCCCCGATGAAGAGCCCATTTCGTTTCTGGATGACCGGTGGCATTGCGATGATCGTCGCGGCCCTGGGTGGTACCCGCGCCTTCGGTGCCGAAGAGCGTCTCACGCGTGCGAGCGTCAGCCGGTTCGGCGTGACCGAGACGGTGCAGCGCATCGAAGCCTGCGCCGAGCGGCATGGCATGCCGGTGCTGGTGCGGCTGCAGCAGAGCGTCGGCGAAGACAACGAGCGCCAGCGCCTGGTGATCGTGTTCGAGTCGACGCAAGGCGGCACGCCGGTGCTGATGACCAGCTCCGACGCGTCGCCCGACCTGCTGTTGCGGGTGGTGGTGCAGCGCGGCGCGAACGGCAGCACCGAGGTGATGTGGCGCGGCGCGGCGCTCGACGAACTGCCCGACGGGCTGTCGCCGGAACTGCTGCACGACCTGGCCGACCTGCCGGCCCTGGTGGCCGAAGCGCTGACCTGATCCCGCCGGAGCCTCAGACCCAGCCGAGGGCGCCGACGATGGCGCCGAGTGCCACCAGCCACAGCGGGCTCAGGCGCGTCTTCAGCATCACCGCGACCGTCACGCCGATCAGCACGATCGCCGCCGGCCGGTCGCGCACCGGATCGGCCAGGATCCAGCCGGTGGCCAGCAGCAGGCCGAGCGTCAGCGGCGCGAGGCCGGTCTTGAACGCCCGCACGCCCAGCGTGTCGCGACGCGAATGGCTCCAGCGCGTGGCCCACAGCGCGAGCGTGGTCGACGGCAGCATGATGCCCAGCAGCGTGGCCGCAGCGCCCGCGAGGCCGGCCGCGTTGAAGCCGAGCACCGCGACGAACAGCACGTTCGGTCCCGGCGCCGCCTGCGCCAGCGCGACCGACGCGGTGAACAGGTCGTCGCTCAGCCAGTGCCGCTCGCCGACCACGTAACGGTGCATGTCGGGCGCGGTCGTGATCGCGCCGCCGACGGCCAGCAGGCTCAGCATCAGGAAATGGCCGAACAACGCGAACAGATCGCCGGCGCCCAGCCCGTGCAGCCCGAGCTCGTTCAACTCGCCCCCTTTGCCCTGCGGGCAGTCCCCCCGAGGGGGAGCGAGCACCTTCGGAACGGCCGTGCGGTGCTCATCGGCGCAGCCTCCACCAGGCGGCCGCGATCCCCAGCGAGCCCAGCCCCGCCAGCACCCAGAGCAGCGGCCAGCGCATCAGCGCGACCATCACGAAGGTGCAGGCACCGATCGCCAGGCTGAGCGGCAGGCCCATCTCGTTGCGCTTCAGGCTGGTCGCGAGCTTCAGCCCGGTCGCGATGATCAGCCCGGCCGACACCGCGCCCATGCCGCGCAACGCGCCGCTGACCATCGGGTGCTGCGCGGCCCTTGCATACAGCGCGGCCAGCAGCAGCACGATGACGAGCGGCGCGAGCAACATGCCGGCCAGCGCGGTGAACGCGCCGCGCAGCCCGAAGAAGCGGTCGCCGATCATCAGCGACAGGTTCACGATGTTGGGCCCGGGCAGCACCTGGGCGACCGACAGGATCTCGACGAACTCGTCGCGGCCGAGCCAGCGCTCGCGCTCCACCAGTTCGTGCTGCGCAACCGCCAGCACGCCGCCGAAACCTTGCAGCGCGAGGCGATTGAAGACGCGGAACAGCTCGCCGAGCGAGCCCGGCTGGCGCAGCGTGGGCGACGCTTCGCTCAACGGATGACCCGCATCGCTTCGGGGTTCACCAGTTTCGTCGGCGTGCCGTTGATGAAGTTCACGACGTTGTCGAAGGCCGCGCTGAAGTAGAGCTCGTAGCTGTCCTGCTCCACGTAGCCGATGTGCGGCGTGCAGACCGCGTTCTCGAGCCGCAGCAGCGGGTGGCCCTGCAGGATCGGCTCGCTCTCGAACACGTCGACCGCCGCCATGCCGGGGCGGCCGCGGTTCAGCGCCGACACCAGCGCGCCTTCCTCGACCAGCTCGGCGCGCGAGGTGTTGACCAGCAGCGCGGTCGGCTTCATGCGGGCCAGGTCGTCGGTGCTGACGATGCCGCGGGTCTCGTCGACCAGCCGCAGGTGCAGCGACAGCACGTCGCAGCTCTCGAAGAAGGCCTCGCGCGAATCGGCGGCCTGGTGCCCGTCGGCCCGCGCCCGCTCGCGCGAGCCTTCGCTGCCCCAGACGACGACGTTCATGCCGAAGGCCCGGCCGTAGCCGGCCACCATCTGCCCGATCTTGCCGTAGCCCCACAGGCCGAGCGTCTTGCCTTTCAGCACCATGCCGAGCCCGAAGTTCGGCGGCATCGACGCCGATTTGAGGCCCGACTGCTGCCACGCGCCGTGCTTCAGGTTGCCGATGTACTGCGGCAGCCGGCGCATCGCCGCCATGATCAGCGCCCAGGTCAGCTCGGCCGGCGCGACCGGCGAGCCGACGCCTTCGGCCACCGCGATGCCCAGCCGCGTGCAGGTCTCGAGGTCGATGTGCGAGCCGACGCGGCCGGTCTGCGAGATCAGCTTCAGCTTCGGCAGCTTTTCGAGCAGCTGGCGCGGGAACTGGGTGCGTTCGCGGATCAGCACCAGCACTTCGGCGTCGCGCAGGCGCACCGCCAGCTGGCCGATGCCCTTGACGGTGTTGGTGAACACCTTGGCATTCAGTTGCTCCAGGCGCTGGGCGCACTTGAGCTTGCGGACCGCATCTTGGTAGTCGTCGAGGATGATGATGTTCACGGCTTTGATTGTGCATGCTCGGCGGGAAGTCGCCACCCCACGCCGGCAGGATGTGGCCAGGAAGGCTAGCATCCGCCCCCACACCCCTTTCCCTACCCGACGATCCGGAGACCGCCATGCCCCTCACCATGTACTCGGCCAGCGTGCCGATCTTCCTGCGCACCCTCGGCCACATCGGCAAGTGGCTGGACAAGGCGGAAGCCCATGCGCAGGCGAAGAAGTTCGACATCGGCGTGCTGCTCGGCACGCGCCTGTCGCCCGACATGCTGCCGTTCACGCGGCAGGTGCAGATGACCAGCGACGCGGCGAAGTTCGGCGCGGCCCGGCTGGCCGGCATCGAGTCACCGAAGTTCGACGACGTGGAGACGACGCTGCCCGAGCTGCGCGAACGCATCGCGAAGACGGTGGCCTTCCTCGAGTCGATCCCCGCCGAGAAGATCGTCGGCAGCGACGACAGGGATGTGACGGTTCCGCGCCGCGACGGTCCGCTGACGCTGAAGGGCGAGGTCTATCTGCGCACCTTCGTGCTGCCCAACTTCTACTTCCACACCAACATGATCTACGCGCTGCTGCGCCACAACGGGGTCGAGCTGGGCAAGAGCGACTATCTGGGACCCCTCGGCGGGTGAATACACCCTCCGATCTTCCAAGGGAATGCGGGCCGCGTTGAGGCAGCCCGCGCTCGGCCCCGCGCTTCGGCTACAGCGGGACGAATTCGGTGTCGCGGCCGGCCATCGGGAACGCGGCGTCGAGCTGGCGGCGCACCGCCTTGCGGTCCTCGGGCGGCAGCACGGCGAGCAGCGTCTCGCTCAGTTCGAGCAGCTCGCCGATGTCGCCGGCGATGCGCAGCTGGCGCTTCAGCAGTGCCGCCGACGCCCCTTGCAATCCGGCGGCCGATTGCATGAAGCACTGCTTCATCTCGACGAAGACACGCCGCGCCGCAACGCGGGCCAGGCGCTCCTGCGGCATCCCGGGGATGCTCTGGAGGGTGGCGATGTCGAGGTCGAACGAGGAGCGTGCGGTTTTCATGTCGATGGCCTGGGGCTTCACGTGCATGGCTTTCGGCCGGCGCACGCGCAGGTGTAGGTGCACGGGCATTCTGTACAGCGGCGGCTGACGCAGATCGCACGAAATGAGGTGCTTCTGCCCGCCGTTCATCGGGCCGGGCTACGCTGAGCGGGAACTGACGAGGGGAACGAGCGATGACATGGCTGAAACGTGGCGCCCTGGGCCTGGCGATCGCCCTGGGTCTGGCGGCGGCGCTGTTGTGGGCCTATGCCCGCAGCACGCTGCCGCAGGTCGACGGGGAGCAGCGCGTCGAAGGCCTGCGGGCGGAGGTGCGCATCGAGCGCGACGCGCAAGGCGTGCCGACCATCCACGCGGCGTCGCGCGAGGATGCGATGTTCGGTCTCGGCTTCGCCCATGCGCAGGACCGGCTGTGGCAGATCGAGACGCACCGCCGCATCGGGGCCGGCCAGCTGGCCGAGGCCTTCGGCGAGCCGGCCCTCGACACGGACCGCTTCCTGCGCGCGCTCGGCGTGCGCCGGGCCGCGCAGGCGCAGTGGCAGCGGGCCAGCCCGGCCACGCGGTATGCGCTGGAGGCCTACAGCGCCGGCATCAATGCCTACCTGGCCGGTTCGCTGAAGGCGCGGCCGCCGGAGTTCGTGCTGCTCGGGCTGCAGCCGCAGCGCTGGACGCCGGTCGACAGCCTGGCCTGGGCGACGATGATGGCCTGGGACCTCGGCGGCAACTGGTCGACCGAGCTGCTGCGGATGCGCTTGTCGCTGAAGATGCCGGTCGAGCGCATCAATGAGCTGCTGCCGCCGTACCCCGGCGAGAAGCCGCTGTCGACGGCCGACTATGCGGCGCTGTTCCGCGGGCTGAAGGTGGACGGCACGCTCGGCCGCCAGGCACTGCTGACGGCGCCCGAGTCCGGCGTCGAAGGCGTCGGCTCCAACAACTGGGTGGTTGCCGGCTCGCACACCGACAGCGGGCTGCCGCTGCTCGCGAACGATCCGCACCTGAAGCTCAGCGCGCCGTCGCTGTGGTACCTGGCGCGGCTCGACGCGCCCGGCTTCCAGGTGGCCGGCGCGACGATGCCGGGGCTGCCGATCGTTGTGCTTGGCCAGAGCGACCGCATCGCGTGGGGCTTCACCAACACCGCGCCCGATGTGCAGGACCTCTACCTGGAACGCATCCGCCCCGACGACGACACCCAGTACCAGACGCCCGACGGCTGGGCGGCGTTCGAGCGCAGCACCGAGGTGATCAAGGTCAAGGGGCACGCCGACGTGACGATGACGGTGCGCAGCACCCGCCACGGGCCGGTGATCTCCGATGCCGGCGGCCCGACCGAGGGCCTCACCGGCGCACCGAACGCGCCCACCTATGCACTCGCGATGCGCTGGACGGCGCTCGACCCGGATGCCGATTCGGTCGATGCGGGCATCGGTTTCAATGCAGCCCGCTCGGTCGACGAGTTCATCGCGGCATCGGCTGGGTACGTCGCGCCGATGCAGAGCATGGTGGTGGCCGACGTGCAGGGCCGCATCGCGATGGTGGCCGCCGGGCGCGTGCCGGTGCGCGGACCGGCCCATGACCTGAAGGGCCTGGTGCCGGCGCCGGGCTGGGATGCGCGCTACGACTGGATCGGCAGCGTGCCGGCCGGCGAAACGCCGCGCGAGGTCGATCCGGCCCGCGGCTGGATCGCGACGGCGAACCAGCGCATCGTCGGGCCGGACTACCCGCATTTCCTGACCAGCGAATGGGCGGTGCCGTACCGCCACCAGCGCATCGAACAGCTGCTGGCCGCGACGCCGAAGCATTCGATCGCCAGCCTGCGGACGATCCAGCGCGACCAGCTGTCGCTGGCGGCGCTGAAGCTGCTGCCGGTGCTGAAACGCGCGGTGTCGACCCACCCGCTGGCGACGGCCGCGCAGCGCGAGCTGGCGTCGTTCGACGGCACGATGGCGGCCGACCGTGCCGCGCCGCTGATCCTGTCGGCCTGGATCCGGCAGCTGACGCAGGCGGTGTTCAGCGACGAACTCGGCGCCGCGCTGTACGAGCGGCAGCTCGGCAGCCGCAGCTTCCGCGAGGCGCTGGAGGGCGTGCTGGAGCGCCAGGACGGCTGGTGGTGCGACGACAAGACGACGCCGGCGGTCGAGACCTGCGCGCAGCAGGTGGACGCGGCGTTCACGCGGACGCTCGACGAGTTGCAGCAGTCGCAAGGCGCCGAGGTCTCGGCCTGGCAATGGGGCCGGGCGCACCAGGCGCGGGCCGAGCACCGGCCGTTCAGCAAGGTGAAGGCGCTCGCCCGCTGGTTCGAGCTGCGTGCGCCGGTCGGCGGCGACACCTACACGGTCAACGTCTCGCGGGTCGGGTTGCGGCCCGATGCGACGACCGGCGAGCTGTACCTGGACGATCACGGCCCGTCGCTGCGTGCGCTGTACGACCTCGGCGACAAGGGCCGCTCGCGCTTCATGCAGTCGAGCGGGCAATCGGGCATCGTGTTCTCGCCGCTGTACCGGAACTGGGTCGACCGCTGGGCCCGCGTCGAGGATGTGCCGGTGTGGGGCGGCGTGGCGGAGCACACGCTGGTGCTGCAGCCGCAGCCCTGAGGTCCGGGGCGCCGAGTCGGGTGGGCCGGGTGGGCCGGCCGGAGCGTCGCAAGGATCAGCGCGACAGCAGCGCCACGATCTCGCGCGTGCCCTGCAACTGCGCGCCCTGCGCTGCCAGTGCGGCGTTCTGGCGCGCGATGATCTCGTCGGCGCTCGATGTGGCGTCGGGCCAGGTACCGTGGGCGTCGCTGGCCAGCGTGACCTCGTAGCCGAGCGCGAGCGCGGCCTGCGAGGTGTGCGTGACGCAGACCTCGCTCTGCAGCCCGCACACCAGCAGGTGGCGGACGCCGGATCCGCGCAGCAGCGCATCGAGCGCGGTGTTCTCGAACGCGCTCCAGGCCTGCTTCTCGACGCAAGCCTCACCGGGCAGCGGTGCGACGGCGGGATGCAGCTGCCATTGCGGCGTGCCCTTCACCAGCACGCCCTGCGGTTCACCGTGCTGCACATGCAGCACCGGCAGGCCGGCCGCGCGTGCCGCGTCCAGCAACTCGGCGGCGCGGCCGAGCAGGCGATCGCCGGAGTCGATCGGGTCGCACTTTACGCCGTCGAACGCGCCGGCCTGCAGGTCGATCACCAGCAGTGCTTGTGGGTTGGCTTGTGCCTTGTGGACGTCCATCAGGTCTTCTCCCACGGCGTCAGGTCACACCTGGCCGAACAGGGCCTTGCGTTGTGCCGTGTAGGCCCACCACGGCGCGGCCGGTGCGCCGCCCATGAAATCGGTGGCGGCCATGAAGGTGTCGAGCACGCAGGGGTCGTGGCGCTCGCCGGTGATCGCGCACAGCCGCTGGTACAGCACGAAGGCATCCTTGCCGCGCAGGTCTTGCGGCGCCTCGATGCCGATCAGCCGCAAATCGGCGGCCAGCGCCGGGCCGATGTTGGGCAGTTGTTCGAGCGACTTGCATTCGGCGGCACTGGCCGCCTTGGGAGCCTTGATCACCACGGCAGCCTCCATCACACCAGCATGTTGTTGCGGATCAACCCGACCGCCAGCCCTTCGAGTTCGAAATCGACGTCGCCGAACGGCACGACGATCGGCTCGAAATCGGGGTTCTCCGGCAGCAGCTCGATGCTGGTGCGGGTGCGCTTGAAGCGCTTCACGGTGACCTCGTCGCCGAGCCGCGCGACGACGATCTGGCCGTTCTTCGCGTCCTTGGCCTTCTGCACCGCGAGCAGGTCGCCGTCCATGATGCCGGCGTCGCGCATGCTCATGCCGCGCACCTTCAGCAGGAAGTCGGGCCGGCGGGCGAACAGGCTGGCTTCCATCAGGTAGGTCTGGTCGATGTGCTCCTGCGCGAGGATCGGGCTGCCGGCCGCGACGCGCCCGACCAGCGGCAGCGTGAGCTGCGACAGGCTGGGCAGCGGCAGGCTGAACTGCTTGCCGCGGCTCTGGTTCAGCGCACGCAATGTGTCAGACTGCAGACGGATGCCTCGCGAGGTGCCCCCCACCAGCTCGATGACGCCCTTGCGGGCCAGCGCCTGCAGGTGTTCCTCGGCGGCGTTGGCCGACTTGAAGCCCAGCTCGTTCGCGATCTCGGCGCGGGTCGGCGGTGCGCCGGTGCGCTCGATCGCGCTCTGCACCAGGTCGAGGATCTGCTGCTGGCGGTCGGTGAGCTTCGGGGTTTCGTTCATCGCGGGGCCTCGGGTTGCGGATTCGCGCGGCACGGCGGCCGCGGACTGAACATCCATCCAGTGACTGTATTTTTATCCAGCTTCGTGAAAAATGCAAAGAACTGACCAGACCATCGTCGTGCTTGGCACCGGCGGCACCATCGCCGGCACCTCGGCCGCGCCCGGCGACAACATCGGCTACACCGCGGCGCAGCTCGGCGTCGTGCAGCTGGTGAAGGCGGTGCCGGCGCTGGCCGCGGTGCCGCTCGAGCCCGAGCAGGTGGCCCAGGTCGACAGCAAGGACATGGACGCCGACGTGTGGCGCTCACTGCTGCGACGGCTCGCCCACCACTTGGCGCGGCCGGAGGTGGCTGGCGTCGTCATCACGCACGGCACCGACACGCTGGAGGAGACCGCGTGGCTGCTGCAGCGCGTGCTCGCGCCGGGCAAGCCGGTGGTGCTGACCGCGGCGATGCGGCCGGCCACCTCGCTGCAGCCCGACGGGCCGCAGAACCTGCTCGATGCGGTGACGGTCGCGCAGCATCCCGGCGCGCGCGGCGTGCTCGCGGTGCTCGGCGGCGTGGTGCACGGCGCGGCCGATGTGCGCAAGGTCCACACCTACCGGGTCGAAGCCTTCGATTCGGGCGATGCCGGCCCGGTCGGCCGCATCGAGGAAGGGCGGCTGCGGCTGTTCCGCCCGTGGCCGGCCGGCGAGCCGCTGGCCGCCGCGTTGGTGGGCCGGCTGGTCGACGGGCCGGCGTGGCCGCGCGTCGACATCGTGCTGAGCCATGCGGGTGTCGACGGCACGCTGGTCGATGCCTTGGTCGAGCGGGGCACGCGCGGCATCGTGGTCGCCGGCACCGGCCACGGCACCGTGCACCATGTGCTGGAAGCGGCGCTGCTGCGCGCCCGGTCGGCCGGCGTGCGGGTGCTGCGTTGCAGCCGCGTGGCCGGCGGCCCGGTGTTCGCGCAGCCGGACGATGTGCTGCCGGCTGGCGGCGAGCGCTCGCCGTACCAGGCGCGCATCGAGCTGCTGCTGCAGCTGCTCGCCGACTAGAGCGCGCGTTCTGGCGACAGGCTGAACCAGCGATGCAGCGCGTCGTCCAGGCCGTCGGTGCCGCGCCCGTCGCCGGCCCAGGCCACGCAGGCATCGGGGCGGACCAGCATCGACGGTCCGGTGTCGACCGCAACGCAGCGCACCCGCTGCGTCAGCGCCTCGACGAGTCGAGACGCCTCGCGCTCGGGCGACGCGTCGAGCAGCACGCCGTGGCCCTCCTGCATCGGTGCGACCAGCGACGCATCGCCGATCAAGCGGCCGACCTCGTCGCGCGCGGATCCGAGCTCGTAGCGGGTCGACAGGCCGCTCATCATCTCGCCGATGACGCGGTTGACGTTGTCGAAGTCCATCAGCTTCGCGACCAGGTCCCGCATCGCACCCGCCTGCGGATCGGGCCGCAGGATCGCGACCTGCGCCAGCGTGTTCGCCAGCACCGCTTCGGCCGCGGGCCGGCGCTCGGCGGTGTAGGTGTCGAGCAGGCTGTCGGGCATCTCGCCGCGAACCACGGCCGCGAGCTTCCAGCCGAGGTTCGCCGCATCGACGAGCCCGAGGCTCAGCCCCTGACCGCCGAACGGCGAATGGACGTGCGCCGCATCGCCGGCCAGCAGCACCCGGCCGCGGCGGTAGGAGTCGGCAAGCCGCGTGTTGTCGGCCCAGCGGCTGCCGCTGCCGAGCGCGTTGACGCGCACGTCCTGGCCGCTGATGCGGCGCAACACCGCTTCGATTTCGTCGCGCGTGACGGGGGCCTCGCGGTCTTCGGGCGGGCCGCTGAAGTCGAGCATGAACAGGCGGCCTGGCGCCGGCCCGTACGAGAACACGCCGCCCGGGGTGCGATGCCAGCCGACGGGCAGCAGGCGGTCGGGGTGGTCGATCTCGACGACCGCCTGGTAGAGCGTCGAGGTCGGCGCCGTGCCGGGGAATGCGAAGCCGGCCATCTTGCGGATGCGGCTGCGCCCGCCATCGCAACCGACGAGCCAGCCGCAGCGCAGCGCGCCTGTGCCGGTTGCACAAACCCAGCGCACGTCGACGCCGTCGGGTTGCTGCTCGACGCCGATGACCTCGCAGCCGCGGCGCACGTCGATGCCGAGCGCATCGGCACGGTCGGCGAGCATCGCCTCGACACGCTGCTGGTCGACCGGCCGGGCACGGCGTTGCGGCTCCTTTTGCGCGTCCTTGCGGATCAGCGCCAGGCCGGCGAAATGACCGCTGAACTTCGACCCCGGCCCGCGCGCCGCCACGCCGGGCAGTGCGGCGAATGCCTGCATCGCCGCAACGCTGCGCGCCTCGGCCGCGTCGAGGGCCACGGCCATGCCGCGACGCGCCAGCGCCTCGCTGCCGAGCGGCCCGACCGTCATCGCCTTGATCGCCGAGCTCGGGGCGGCCAGCCGCTCCAGCACCAGCACGCGCGCGCCACCCAGGCGCAGCTCAATCGCCGTCAGCAGCCCGACGGGCCCGGCGCCGACCACCACCACATCCACCGACTTGTCCATGTACTTCATCCAAAAATGTACTGAGTACAGTAAATGTACTCAGTACAATGAAGCCATGTCAATCCCGACCGACCTGCGATCCCGCAAGCGCCTGGCCACGCGGCAGCTCATCTCCAACGCCGCGACGCGCCTGTTCCTGGAGCGCGGCTTCGACCGGGTGACGGTGGACGAGATTGCCGCCGCCGCCGACGTCGGGCGGATGACGGTGTTCAACCACTTCCCGCGCAAGGAAGACATGTTCTTCGACCGCGACGAAGAGGTCCGCGAGGCGCTGCGCGATGCGTTGCGGCAGCGCGATCCGGGCGTCACGCCGGTCGAGGCGCTGCGCCGGCTGGCGCATCGGCTGGTCGACGCGCGCAGCCCGTACGTCGAGTTTTCGGTGGACAGCCGGGGCTTCGTCGCGACCATCGAGGGCAGCGACACGCTGAAGGCCCGGGCACGGGCGATCCGCGACGAGATCGCGCAGGTCGTCACCGAAGCGCTGGCCGACTCCGCGGGGCGGGACGCCGCCGACCCCGCCGCGCACCTGGCCGGCGGCCTGCTGCTGGCAGTCTGGACCGCGGCGCTGGTGCAGGCGCACCGGAGCTTCCGCGAGACACGGGATGCGGCGCAGGCAACGGCGCTCTTCCTCGCCCTCGTCGACAAGGGAACCCTCGGCCTGAACGCCGCGATGGCCGGCACGCCCTACGCCTGAAGCGCCCAATAAAAAAACGGCCCGCGAGGGGCCGTTCTTTACGAAGGCGTGGGGCGCGCTGTGGCGACGAGGCTCAGGCCAGCGTCAGCGTCACTTCCACGTTGCCGCGCGTCGCGTTCGAATACGGGCAGATCTGGTGCGCCGTGTCGACGATCTTCTGCGCGACCGCGCGCTCGACGCCCGGCACCGTGATGGTCATCGCGACCTCGATGCCGAAGCCTTGCGGGATCGGGCCAATGCCGACGCTCGCGGCGATCGACGTGTCGGCCGGCAGCGCCACCTTGTGCTGGCCGGCGGCGACCTTCATCGCGCCGATGAAGCAGGCCGAGTAGCCGGCTGCGAACAGCTGTTCCGGGTTGGTGCCGACGGCGCCGTTGCCGCCCAGTTCCTTCGGCGTGGTCAGGCGCAGGTCGAGCACGCCGTCGGACGACTTCGACGTGCCTTCGCGGCCGCCGGTGGAGGTGGCATGGGCGGTGTACAGGGTCTTTTCGAGCTTCATGGTGTCTTCCTCTTCAGGGTTGGGTGGGGGGGGGAAAGTGGATCGGGATACAGCGTTCACGCATGCGCCGCATCGGGCGCGTCATCGAGCAGCTGCTGGCGCAGCTGCTGCAGGCGTTGGGTCAGGTCGGTCAGTTCGCCGACGCTGCAGCCGCTGGCCTGGGCCAGCTGCGACGGCACGCTGCGCGCCTTCTGGCGCAGCGCGCGGCCTTCTGGCGTCAGGCTGACGATCACGCGGCGCTCGTCGTCGGCGGCGCGCTGGCGCTGCAGCCAGCCGGCGGCTTCCATGCGCTTGAGCAGCGGCGTCAACGTGCCGGAGTCGAGGAACAGCCGCTCGCCGAGCTCGCCCACCGTCAGACCGTCGCGCTCCCACAGCACCAGGAACGCCAGGTACTGCGGGTAGGTGAGGCCGAGCGGCGCCAGCAGCGGCTTGTACAGCTTGGTCATCGCGAGCGAGGTGGAATACAGCGCGAAGCAGACCTGGTTGTCGAGCTGCAGCCAGTCGACGTGGGCCGGCAGGGCCGGTGCCGGCGCCTTGGCGGAACCGGTTCGACGAGGGCGGTGGGTGGTGACCATGGGCGAGACTGTATCGTCGATCAGGCAATTAGATTGTGAGCAATATAAATTCCGAGCCGCCAGCAGGGAGATCGCGAAGCCGACCCAGGAGCCGTCTTGCTCGCTCACCTGCGTGAGCTGTTCGACAGCGTCCCAGGTGTAGGTTGTGGTGGCCAGGCCATTCGCGGTGCTGCTTGGCAGGCACTGCCTCGCGTCGCAGACGTTTCGAATCGATCGGTAGCCCCTATTCGGACAAACTGTGGAGCGCCCAGTCACGAACTGCCTCATCGGAGTCTTGGGCAAGCCCATCCAACATCCTGGCGACCCGAGTTTCCGCACGGAACTGCCCAAGACTCGCGGCGACCGCGGCACGAACCGCCGCGCTCGGGTCTGTCGCCGCCCGCAACAATATGGGAACGGAAGCAGCACTGGCTTGATGTCCAAGCGCAGCGGCAGCAGCTTCGCGAACGGCTTCCTCTTGGTCTTCAACCAAGCGAGCTTCCACGAGCGGAAGGGACTGCTGTCGGAAAGGAAAGTGCGGCGAGCCCAGTTGGCCGAGAAGAAATACGGCGATCTCTCGATCCGCGACCTTTGGCGATTGCAGCAGCATGCTCGCGCGTGCAAACGTGGACTCACCTCCGCGCAATTGCAACTCGCGAGCCACCGCGGTCCTCACGATGCTGCTGCCATCTTCGAGCATGGGTAGCAATGCCTCTTCGGTGTAGTGCTTCAGGGCCTGATACACCAGCAGCCGCAGCGTAGACGAACCAGTTACTCCGATATCAATCGTCATCAACGTCCCTTTCCGCCTTGGCCCATCGGCAGCCATACTCGCCGCCGACTCTCAACGTCAACTCTCAACCACGCATTGATGCGGGGCGGGTGTTGCACTCCAGACTAGGGATGTGCTGATCAATTCAATTTCTGGAGCCGACAGCTTCTCTGCGAACACCGGTGCACCGCGGCGAGCGCGAGTTTCCGCGGGTTTTGAACGATTG
>NZ_LMDM01000009.1 GCF_001425825.1 Rhizobacter sp. Root1238 | reverse complement strand
ACTGACTGTCGCCGACTGTTTGACCACAGCGAACGAAGTGAGCGGAGGGAGTTTCGGCGACGGGCCACGAAGCCAGCCAGCGGAGGGAAGTCCTCGGCCCCCCCCGGGGGGGCCGAGGACCGCCCCCGACGGCGCGCCACAGCCTCCCCCCACGCGCCTTCGCAGCGCGAAGCCCAGCACGCTATCCTCCGCAACCATGCTCAGACCCCTGTTCGATTCCTTCTGGCGCGCCGCCGCCTACTGCCTGCACCCGCGCGTGATCGTGCTGTCATTGCTGCCGCTCGCGCTGCTCGTCGGCCTGAGCTTCGGCCTCGGCTACTTCTTCTGGGAAGCCGCGATCGACGGCGTGCGCGACCTGCTCGATTCGTGGGACCTGCTGCATCCCTTGTTCAGCTGGCTCGAAAGCATCGGCGCCGGCAACCTGAAGTCGGTGCTCGGCCCGCTGGTCGTGATCTTCCTCGCGACGCCGGTGCTGGTGCTGCTGTCGCTGCTGGTCGTCGCGACGCTGATGACGCCGGCGATGTTGAACCTGGTGGCGCAACGCCGCTTCCCGCTGCTGGAGCGCCGCCGCGGCGGCACCTTCGTCGGCAGCATCGTCGTGAGCCTCGGTTCGACCGCGGTCGCGATCGTCGCGCTGATCGCATCGATCCCGCTGTGGTTCGTGCCGCTGATGGTGCTGGTCGTGCCACCGCTGATCTGGGGTTGGCTGACCTACCGCGTGATGGTCTACGACACGCTGTCGGAGCATGCGAGCAAGGACGAGCGCCGCGAACTGATCCGCCGCCACCGCACCAGCTTCCTCGGACTCGGCATCGCCACCGGCTACCTCGGCGCCGCGCCGTCGCTGGTGTGGGCCTCGGGCCTGATGTTCCTCGCGCTCGCGCCGATCCTGGTGCCGGTCGCGATCTGGATCTACACGCTGGTGTTCGCGTTCTCGTCGCTGTGGTTCGCGCACTTCGCGCTGGCGGCGCTGGCCGAGCTGCGCGCCGAGCAGCAACTCGCGGCCGCCGTGGCGCTGCCGCCAGCCGGCGACCCGACCCCGCTTCCCAGGCCTTCCGCTTCAGAGGACATCGCATGAACTTCGGCGTCATCATCATCGGCGACGAGATCCTGTCGGGCAAACGCGAGGACAAGCACCTGCCCAAGGTGATCGCGCTGCTGAACGAGCGCGGCATCCCGCTGTCGTGGGCCCGCTACGTCGGCGACGACCCCGAGCGCATCACCGCCCACCTGCGCGAGGCCTTCGCCAGTGGCGACGTGGTGTTCTCGTGCGGCGGCATCGGCGCCACGCCCGACGACCACACGCGCCAGTGCGCCGCGCGCGCGCTCGGCGTGCCGCTCGCGCTCCACCCGCAGGCGCGCGAACTGATCCTCGAACGCATGCGCGACGTCGCCGCCGAGCAGGGCGTGCCGTTCGAACCCGAGCGCGCCGACAACCTGCATCGCCTCAACATGGGCATGTTCCCGGCCGGCGCGCAGATCATCCCGAACCCCTACAACAAGATCCCCGGCTTCTCGGTCGGCCATGTGCACTTCGTGCCCGGCTTCCCGGTGATGGCCTGGCCGATGCTGCAGTCGGTGCTCGACGAACGCTACGCCGGCGAGCACCGCGCCGAGCGGCCGCGCGAGCAGTCGGTGATCGTGTTCGGCGCGATGGAGTCGACCCTCACGCCGCTGATGGAGGCCATCGAGGCCCGCTTCGACGGCGTCAAGGTGTTCAGCCTGCCGAGCGTCGACCACCCGCAGTGGGGGCGCCACATCGAACTCGGCGTCAAGGGCGCGGCCGGCCCGGTGGCGGAGGCCTTCGCCGAACTGCTGGCCGGGCTGCGTGGCCATGGTGCGCACTTGGGCCCCGAGTTGGTGCGGTGAGCGCCGCATCGCCCGTCCAGCCTGGTGCCGGGCCGTGCACCAAAGTGGCGTCACCGACCCGCCGCCACCGCGTGTTTTGGACCGTTGCTCACCCGGTGGAGCGCATGCCGGCTGGGCCTGCGCCGTCATCGGGCGCGGGCATGCTTTCTGCTACATTCCTGTGCGCATTTCCAGGCCCCTCCCGGCACTGAATCTGTCGTCTCTACCCACCCACTCACCCCACAAGCCTCTCGCTAGGAGAACCTGATGGCAAAGACCGTCGCCGACGTGATGAAGATGGTGAAGGAAAGCGAGGTCAAGTTCGTTGACTTCCGCTTCACCGATACCCGCGGCAAAGAGCAACACGTTTCGGTGCCCCTGTCTGCGTTCGACGAAGACAAGTTCATTTCGGGCCACGCCTTCGACGGTTCGTCGATCGCCGGCTGGAAGGGCATCGAAGCTTCCGACATGCTGTTGATGCCGGACCCGAACACGGCCAACATCGACCCGTTCTTCGAAGAGCCGACGCTGATCCTCACCTGCGACGTGATCGAGCCGACCGATGGCAAGCCCTACGAGCGCGACCCGCGTTCGCTGGCCAAGCGCGCCGAGGCCTACCTGAAGTCGTCGGGCATCGGCGACACCGCCTTCTTCGGCCCGGAACCCGAATTCTTCATCTTCGACAGCGTCCGCTGGAACGTGGACATGTCCGGTTCGTTCTCGAAGATCGAATCCGAGGAAGCCGCCTGGAACACCGGCAAGGAATACGACCACGGCAACTCGGGCTACCGTCCGGCCGTCAAGGGCGGCTACTTCCCGGTGCCCCCGGTCGACAGCGCCCAGGACCTGCGCTCCGAGATGTGCCTGATCCTCGAATCGCTGGGCATTCCGGTCGAAGTGCATCACCACGAAGTGGCGAACGCCGGCCAGATGGAAATCGGCACCAAGTTCAGCTCGCTGGTGCAGCGCGCCGACTGGCTGCAGCTGCAGAAGTACGTGATCCACAACGTGGCCCACGCCTACGGCAAGACCGCGACCTTCATGCCGAAGCCGATCGTCGGCGACAACGGCTCGGGCATGCACGTGCACCAGTCGGTCTGGAAGGACGGCAAGAACCTGTTCGCCGGTGACGGCTACGCAGGCCTGTCGGAATTCGCGCTGTTCTACATCGGCGGCATCATCAAGCACGCCCGCGCGCTGAACGCGATCACGAACCCCGGCACCAACAGCTACAAGCGCCTGGTCCCGGGCTTCGAAGCCCCGGTGAAGCTGGCCTACTCGGCCAAGAACCGCTCGGCCTCGATCCGCATTCCGTACGTTGCCAACCCGAAGGGCCGCCGCATCGAAGCGCGCTTCCCGGACCCGCTGGCGAACCCGTACCTGGCGTTCTCGGCGCTGCTGATGGCCGGCCTCGACGGCGTGGAAAACAAGATCCACCCGGGCGAAGCCGCCACGAAGGACCTGTACCACCTGCCGCCGGAAGAAGACGCGAAGATCCCGACCGTCTGCCACAGCCTCGACCAGGCGCTCGACTACCTGGACAAGGACCGCGCGTTCCTGACCAAGGGCGGTGTCTTCACCGACGCTTACCTCGACGCCTACATCGAGCTGAAGATGCAGGAAGTCACGCGCTTCCGCATGACGACCCATCCGGTCGAGTTCGACATGTATTACAGCGCCTGACGCAGGCGCCGTGGAACCCGGCGCGGGGGCGCAGGCTCTCACCGCCAGCGGTTCCGCGAATCCGGCATCACGAAGGGACGGCACAAGCCGTCCCTTTTTACATGGTGGGATCCATCGCGGGATCGGCCACAATCCACCAGATCCCACGGCCCGAGGACCTTTCCCATGCGCTCTCACCGAACCACGACCCGTTGCGCGCTCGCGGTGGCTGCCGTTGCCACGCTGATCGCCCTGCCAGCACGGGCTGCCGAAGAAAAGACCGTCTACCGTTGCCCCGGCAACCCGGTGCTCTACACCGACACGCTGTCGGCCAAGGAGGCCAGGGACAAGGGCTGCAAGACCCTCGAGGGTGCGCCGATCACCGTGGTGCAGGGCCTGCGTCCGGCAAAGGGGTCGTCCTCGAGCGCGGCGGCGGGCAAGCCGGGCGAGAACCGGGTCGACCCGAACGAGCAGCGCGCCCGCGACAGCGATGCCCGCCGCATCCTCGAGGCCGAGCTGAAGAAGGAAGAAGACCAGCTGGCCGAGTTGCAGAAGGCCTACAACAACGGCGAGCCCGAGCGCCAGGGCGACGAGAAGAACTACCAGAAGTACGTGGACCGCGTCGCCGAGATGAAGGCCAGCATCATGCGCAAGGAAGGCGACGTCGCCGCGCTGCGGCGCGAACTCGCGAAGCTGCCGTGACCACGCCGGCGAACCGGCAGGCCGGCGAGCTGCCCGAGCGCTACCAGGCCTTCGACCACCTGGCGACGATGGTCGCGGTGGTGCGCGAAGACGGCAGCTGCCTGTTCGCCAATGCCGCGTTCGAGAACGTGCTGGGCCTGCCGCGGCGCAGCGTGCTGGGCGGCTCGCTGTTCGACTGGTTCATCGATGCCAATTCGGTGCGCGACACCGTGGCCGCGGTCGTGCGCAACGATTTCTCGACCAGCCGCTTCGAGGCGCTGCTGCGCCGGCCGGTGTCGGCGCATGGCGATGCGCTGCCGGTGCATGTGATCGTCAACCAGCTCGACCGGCCGAACGAGGCGATCGTCGAGCTGGTGGAGATCGAGCAGCAGACGCGCCAGGACCGCGAGGAACGCGCGCTCGGCCAGGCGCGCGCCAACAAGGAACTGATCCGCAACCTCGCGCACGAGATCAAGAACCCGCTCGGCGGCATCCGCGGCGCGGCGCAACTGCTCGAGATGGAGGTCGAGTCGCGCGCGCTGACCGAGTACACCCAGGTCATCATCCAGGAGGCCGACCGGCTGCAGGCGCTGGTCGACCGGCTGCTCGCGCCGCACCGCAAGCCGCACGTGGTGAGCGACGTCAACATCCACGAGGTCTGCGAGCGGGTGCGCTCGCTGATCATTGCCGAGTTCCCGCGCGGGCTGGCGGTGATGCGCGACTACGACATCTCCATCCCCGATTTCCGCGGCGACCGCGAGCAGCTGATCCAGGCGGTGCTCAACATCGCGCACAACGCGGCGCAGGCGCTGTCCGAGCGCATCGCGCAGGGCGACGCCTGCATCACGCTGCGCACGCGGATCGCGCGGCAGGTGACGCTCGGCAAGCAGCGCTATCGATTGGCACTGGACTTGCATATTGAAGACAACGGCCCGGGGATCCCGGAGTCGATCCGGGATCGCATCTTTTACCCGTTGGTATCGGGGCGCGATGGCGGGTCGGGCTTGGGACTCACGCTGGCGCAGACGTTCGTGCAGCAACACCAGGGCATGATCGAATGCGAGAGCAAACCGGGCCAGACCCTTTTCAAGATCGTGATCCCGTTGCCCTGAGCCAGAAGCCGGGGCGGGCGGGACCGGAACCACAGGCAGGGCATGAAACCCATCTGGATCGTTGACGACGACCAATCCATCCGCTTCGTGCTGGAGAAGGCGCTGGCGCGTGAAGACCTCGCGGTGCGCAGCTTCACCAACCCGCGCGACGTGCTGATCGCGCTCGAAGACGACGAGCCGCAGGTTCTCGTATCCGACATCCGGATGCCGGGCGGCTCGGGCATCGAGCTGCTGAGCAAGGTCAAGGAGCGCCATCCCGGGCTGCCGGTGATCATCATGACGGCCTACTCCGACCTGGACAGCGCGGTCAGTGCGTTCCAGGGCGGGGCCTTCGAGTACCTGCCGAAGCCGTTCGACGTGCCGAAGGCCGTCGAGCTGATCCGCCGCGCGCTCGACGAGAGCATGCGCGAGGAGGTGCGCGACGAGCGCATGGCGCAGATGCCCGAGATGCTGGGGCAGGCGCCGGCGATGCAGGACGTGTTCCGCGCGATCGGGCGACTGAGCCAGAGCGTGGTCACGGTGCTGATCACCGGCGAGTCGGGCTCCGGCAAGGAACTCGTCGCGCAGGCGCTGCACAAGCACAGCCCGCGGGCGAGCGGGCCGTTCGTCGCGATCAACACCGCGGCGATCCCGAAAGACCTGCTCGAGAGCGAGTTGTTCGGCCATGAGCGCGGCGCGTTCACCGGCGCGCAGACGACGCGGCGCGGGCGCTTCGAGCAGGCCGACGGCGGCACGCTGTTCCTCGACGAGATCGGCGACATGCCGTTCGACCTGCAGACGCGGCTGCTGCGCGTGCTGAGCGACGGGCAGTTCTACCGCGTCGGCGGGCACAACCCGCTGCGCAGCAACGTGCGCGTGATCGCCGCGACGCACCAGAACCTGGAAGAGCGGGTCAAGCTCGGGGCCTTTCGCGAGGACTTGTTTCACCGGCTGAACGTGATCCGGCTGCGGCTGCCGGCGCTGCGCGAGCGGCGCGAGGACGTGCCGGCGCTGGCGCGCTTCTTCCTGCAGAAGAGTGCGAAGGAGCTGGGCGTCGAGGCCAAGCGCATCACCGAAGCGGCGCTCGCGCGGCTGATGCAGTTCGACTTTCCCGGCAACGTGCGGCAGCTGGAGAACATCTGCCACTGGCTGACGGTGATGGCGCCGGCGCAGGTGGTCGAGGCCAAGGACCTGCCGCCGGAATTCCAGGGCGACCTCGTCGCGATGCCGGCGCGTGTGCCGGGCGCGGGCGAGGCCGCCGAACTGCCGTCGATCGTCAGCGTGTCGGCGGCTCAGGCCGCCGCGCCGGTGGCTGCGCCGCTGCCGGATGCGGTGGCCGCCGTGGCAACCAGCACGCACTGGCTGGCCGACCTGGAGCGCGAATCGCGCGCGATGCTGCAAGCCGGCTTGCCGGAGGTGTGGGACACGCTGACCCGCAAGTTCGAGGCGCAGCTGATCCACACCGCGCTCGAGATCACGCGCGGCCGGCGCATCGAGGCCGCGCAGAAGCTCGGGATTGGCCGCAACACCATCACTCGGAAGATCCAGGAACTCGGTCTGGACGATTGAAGTCGCCCGAGGGGGGCGCGAAGGCGCGTGCGGGGAGGCTGCGGCGCGCCGATCGCTGACTACGAGAGTTCCGCAATCACCGGCGCATGGTCGCTGGGCCGCTCGTTCTTGCGCGTCGGCTTGTCGATCACGCAGGCTTTCACCTGGCCCTTCAGCGCGTCGCTGACCAGGATGTGGTCGATGCGCAGCCCCTGGTTCTTGCGGAACGCCAGGTTGCGGTAGTCCCACCAGCTCCAGCTCTTCGGCGGCTGCTCGAACAGCCGGAAGGAGTCGTGCAGCCCGAGCCCGAGCAGGCCCTGGAAATGCGCCCGCTCCTCGGGCGTGCACAGCACCTGCCCGGCCCATGCCACCGGGTCGTGCACGTCGCGGTCTTCGGGGGCGATGTTGTAGTCGCCCATCAGCACCAGGTGCGTGTGGCGGGTCAGCTCGTCGGCCAGCCAGGTGCGCAGCGCCGTCAACCACTTCAGCTTGTACTGGAACTTGTCGCTGTCGACCGACTGCCCGTTCGGGATGTACGCGCCGACGATGCGGATGCCGTTGACGGTGCCGGCGATCACGCGCGCCTGCTCGTCGTCATGGCCGGGAATGTTCTTGACGATGTCGGCGGCCACCGTGCGCGACAGCAGCGCGACGCCGTTGTACGTCTTCTGCCCGAACCACTGCACCTGGTAGCCGGCAGCCTCGATCTCGGCCTGCGGGAACTTGTCGTCGGTGAGCTTGGTTTCCTGCAGCACGATCGCGTCGGGCTGGTGCAGCGCAAGCCAGTCGATCAGCTGCGGCAGGCGCACCGCAAGGGAGTTGACGTTCCAGGTGGCGAGTTTCACGGGCGGACCTTTCGGGCGGAGGCGCGCATCGTACCCGCTGCCGCGCGCACCACGATCAACGCAGCACCGCCCAGGCCTCGTCGGCGATCGTGCGTTCCTCGTCCGTGGCCATCACGAACAGCGCCACGCGGCCGGGCCGGTCGATGCGCAGCGCATGGCGCGCGTTCGCATCGGCGTCGAGCGCGACGCCGAGCCAGCCCAGCCGTTCGCACACCGCGGCGCGCAGCGCCGCATCGTGCTCGCCGATGCCGGCGGTGAACACCAGCGCATCGAGCCCGCCGAGCGTGGTCGCGATGCGCGCCGCTTCGCCGGCGCAACGCAGCGCGAACAACGCCAGCGCCTCGCGCGCTGCCGGCAGGTCGCTGTCGCGCAAGGTGCGCGCATCGGCGCTGAGGCCCGACACGCCGAGCAGCCCCGAGCGGTGGTACAGCAGGTCCTCGATCTGGTCGTGGGACAGGCCGCGCTGCTGCATCAGGTACAGCGGCACGCCGGCGTCGAGCGCACCGCAGCGCGTGCCCATCGGCACACCGTCCAGCGCCGAGAAGCCCATGCTGGTGTCGACGCTGCGGCCGGCCTGCAGCCCGCACAGGCTTGCGCCGCTGCCCAGGTGCGCGACGACGACGCGACCGGCCGCCTCGTGCGGCGCCACCCGCGCGAGTTCGCGCGCGATGAAGGCATACGACAGGCCGTGGAAGCCGTAGCGCTGCACCCCCGCGTCGTGCAGCGCGCGGGGCAACGCGAAGCGGCGGGCGAGCGGGTCCTGCGTCTGGTGGAAGGCGGTGTCGAACGACGCGGTCTGCACGAGCCCGGGTCGCAGCTGCTGCAGCGCCCGGATCAGCCGCAGGCTGTGCGGCTGGTGCAGCGGCGCGAGCGGCGTCAGCGCGTCGAGCGCCGCCAGCGTCGCGTCGTCGACGCGCACCGGCCCGTGGTGCTGCGCGCCGCCATGCACCACGCGGTGTGCCGCGGCGTGCAGGCCGGCCAGCGCGCCGTCGCGCTCGAGCACGCCGAGCATCGCGTCGACCACCTCGTGCAGCGATTCGGTCAGCGGGGCCTGCAGCGGCTGGTCGACCCGGCGGCCTTCGCAGTCGAGCGACAGCGCGAGCGGCGCCCGCTGCAGGTCGAGGCGGCCGCGCCCGACCGACTCCGGCCCGGCGGCGCCGAGGCGGAACAGGCCGAGCTTGATCGACGACGAGCCGGCGTTCAGCGTCAGCAGCAGGGGGCGCATCGATTCGTTTCCGGCGGCGTGGGATTTGATCTGCAGCATACTCAGTCGACGCCGGTGCGGCCATCATCGGCCCGACAAGGAGGATCCTCCCGTGAACCACCCCACCGAGCATCCGCACGGCCCCCTGTCACCCGGCCAGCTGCAGCGCATCGACGCCTGGTGGCGCGCCGCCAACTACCTGTCGGTCGGGCAGATCTACCTGCGCGACAACCCGCTGCTCGACGAGCCGCTGGTGCAGGCCCACGTGAAGCCGCGCCTGCTCGGCCACTGGGGCACGACGCCCGGGTTGAACCTGCTGTATGCGCACCTGAACCGCGTGATCGCCGCACACGGGCTCGACATGATCTACGTGATCGGCCCCGGCCACGGCGGCCCGGGGCTGGTCGCGAGCGCCTGGCTCGAAGGCTCGTACACCGAGCGCTATCCGGCCGTCACGCAAGACCGCGACGGCATGCGCCGGCTGTTCCGCCAGTTCTCGTGGCCCTACGGCATCCCGAGCCACGTGGCGCCCGAGACGCCCGGCTCGATCCACGAAGGCGGCGAGCTCGGCTACTCGCTTGCCCATGCCTACGGCGCCGCATTCGACAACCCCGGGCTGATCGTCGCGTGCGTGATCGGCGACGGCGAGGCCGAGACCGGGCCGCTGGCCGCGAGCTGGCATTCGAACAAGTTCCTGAGCCCGGCCACCGATGGCGCCGTGCTGCCGATCCTGCACCTGAACGGCTACAAGATCGCGAACCCGACGCTGCTCGCGCGCATCGGGCGCGACGAACTCGAGCAGCTGATGCGGGGCTGTGGCCACGAGCCGCATGTCGTGACCGGCAGCGACCCGGCGCAGGTGCACCAGCAGCTCGCGGCGACGCTCGACCGCGTGGTGGCCGACATCCACGCGATCCAGCAGCGCGCGCGCTCCGGCGGCCCGGTCGAGCGCCCGCGCTGGCCGATGATCGTGCTCGACACGCCCAAGGGCTGGACCGGGCCGAAGACCGTCGACGGCCAGCCGGTCGAAGGCACCTGGCGGGCGCACCAGGTGCCGTTGGCCGACGTGAAGACCCCCGAGCACCTCGCGCAGCTCGACGCCTGGCTGCGCAGCTACCGGCCGCACGAGCTGTTCGACGCCGACGGCCGGCTGCGCGACGACCTGGCGTCGCTCGGCCCCACCGGCGCGCGCCGCATGAGCGCGAACCCGCACGCCAACGGCGGCGAACTGCTGCAGCCGCTCGCGATGCCGCCGTTCCGCGAGCATGCGGTGGCGGTGGCGCAGCCCGGTGCGGTGCAGCTCGAATCGACCCGCGTGCTCGGCGGGTTCCTGCGCGAGCTGGTGCGGCTCAACCTGGCGGCCCGCAATTTCCGGCTGTTCGGCCCGGACGAGACCGCGTCGAACCGGCTCGACGCGGTGTACGAGGTCTCCGGCAAGCAATGGCTCGCGCGCATCGACGAGGTCGACCCGAACCTCGGCACCGACGGTCGCGTGATGGAGGTGCTCAGCGAGCACCTGTGCGAGGGCTGGCTCGAGGGCTACCTGCTGACCGGCCGGCACGGCATGTTCTCGTGCTACGAGGCCTTCATCCACATCGTCGACTCGATGTTCAACCAGCACGCCAAGTGGCTGAAGACCTGCCGGCAGATCCCGTGGCGGCAGCCGATCGCCTCGCTGAACTACCTGCTCACCTCGCATGTCTGGCGCCAGGACCACAACGGCTTCTCGCACCAGGACCCGGGCTTCATCGACCATGTCGCGAACAAGAAGTCCGACGTGGTTCGCATCTACCTGCCGCCGGACGCGAACTGCCTGCTGTCGGTGGCCGACCACTGCCTGCGCAGCCGCAACTACGTCAACGTGATCGTCGCCGGCAAGCAGCCGGCCTGGCAATGGCTCGACATCGACGCGGCGCAGCGGCATTGCCGCGTCGGCGTGGGCACCTGGGAATGGGCCGGCAGCGGCGGCGAGCCGGAGGTGGTGATGGCCTGCGCCGGCGATGTCCCGACGCTCGAGACGCTGGCCGCCGTGACCCTGCTGCGCGAGCGCGTGCCCGACCTGCGGGTGCGTGTCGTCAACGTCGTCGACCTGTTCGCGCTGCAACCGCCGCTGGAGCATCCGCACGGCCTGGCCGACGAGGCCTTCGACGCGATCTTCACCGCCGACCGGCCGGTGGTGTTCGCCTTCCACGGCTACCCATCATTGGTGCACAAGCTGACCTACCGGCGCCGCAACCACGCGAACATCCATGTGCGCGGCTACCGCGAGGAAGGCACGACGACGACGCCGTTCGACATGGTGGTGCTGAACCAGCTCGACCGCTACCAGCTGGCCTTCGACGCGATCCGCCGCGTGCCGCGCCTGGCCGCGCGGGTACCGGCCGAGGCCGAGCGGCTGGCGGCCACGCTGCGCCGGCACCGGGAATGGGTGTGCGAGCACGGCGACGACCTGCCCGAGGTGAAGGAATGGCGCTGGTCGCCGCGCTGACACCTTCGCATCCGCGCACGCGGTTGCGCCTGCGGCGCGAGCGCTGCGGGGGCAGGCTGCCACCATCCCCGCATGACGATCCCCTCGCTTCGCGACGTTCCCGACAGCTTCGACAGCGCGCGCCTGACGATCCGCTGCCCGCGCGCCGGTGAAGGTCCGCTGGTGCATGACGCGGTGGTCGCGTCGCTGGACGCATTGCGCGAATTCCCGGCCTCGCTGCCGTGGGCGCTGGCCGAGCCGAGCATCGAGACCTCGGAGCAGTTCTGCCGTGAAGGCCGCGCGCACTACCTGATGCGCTCGATGATGCCGATGCTGCTGTTCCTGAAGGACGGCGGCGCGCTGGTCGGCGCCGGCAGCCTGCATGCGTTCGACTGGGCGGTGCCCAAATGCGAGATCGGCTACTGGGCGCACTCGGCGTTCACCGGCCGCGGCCTCGTCACCGAGGCGGTGCAGGCCATCACGGATCTCGCCTTCGACACGCTCGGCATGCGCCGCATCGAAGCGCTGCCGGACGCCGGCAACACCGCCAGCTGGCGCGTCTGCGAACGGGCGGGCTATGTGCTCGAAGGCACGCGCCGCAACGACCGCATCACGCCGGACGGCAGCTTGCGAGACTCAAGGGTCTACGCACGGATTCGCTGAACGACGGCGCTTCCTCGAAGTGGATGCAGCCGTGTTGCACGCAGGCCTGGTACTCGCGCAGCGACACGGTGGCCGCCTCGCGCGCGCCATCGGCCTGCCACAGCAGCTTGACCCACAGGGCGCCCTCGATGACCCAGCACGTGCCCGGCGGAACCTGCCGCAAGCCCTCGTCGGTGTGCACCTCGAACCCTGCAATGACCATCCCTCTTTTCATCGCGACCTCCGGTAGTGGGTGCCATCCGGGGCTCTGCGGTCCCGGCGCAGCCTCACTGTAGAGGGGCGCTTCGGCGCGCCCCGTGGGCGCATGCCCGACGCATTTGTAGGACATCGCCGCGACATGCGTGCAGGCGCGCCGTTTGCCCGTCGCGTGCGCCTGGAATCGGGCGGCGCTGCGCTACGATCCCGCGCGCTTCCGAGCCCCTGCGCATGCCGCCGCGTGCCGTCTCTTCTTTGAATCACAGGATCGCGCCGATGGCCCCGCTTTCGATGAAGTTCGCCCCGGTCCGCGGCGCACGCCGCCGCCTGCCGCTGCCGCCGGGTCCGCTGATCGGCTTCGGCCTTGCGGTGCTGGCGGTCGTGCTGATCGCGTTCTTCTCGTACCGCTCGCTGCAGACCCGCGCCAGCACCGCCGAGCTGGTGACGCACACGATCGAGGTCGGCCAGCAGCTGCAGACGCTGCTGTCGGCGGTGAAGGATGCCGAGACCGGCCAGCGCGGCTTCCTGCTGACCGGCAACGAGCTCTACCTCGACCCGTACACCACCGCGCGCGCGGCGCTGCCGGGCCTGGTGCGCCGGGTGCGCGAACTGACCGTCGACAACCCGCGCCAGACGCAGCGCATCGACACGATCGACCGGCTGACCACCGAGAATCTGGGCGAACTGGCCGAGACGGTGGAGCTGCGCCGCGCCGGCAACGTCGAGCAGGCGCTCGCGGTGGTGCGCACCGACCGCGGCCGCGCGACGATGAACCGCATCCGCACCCTCGTCGCCGACATGGACGACGACGAGCGCGGCCTGCTGGCCGGGCGACAGGGCGACTGGCAGGACGCGGTGAACCTGTCGTCCAACATCACCTGGATCGGCTCGGCGCTGCTGCTGTTCCTGATCGCGGTGGCGATGGCGATGAGTTCGCGCGAGCACCTGGCCCGCGAGGCGCGGGCCTGGGTGCGCAGCGGCCAGATGGGGATCGGCGAACGCGTGCAGGGCGAGCACCGGCTCGATGCGCTCGGCGAGCGCGTGCTGTCGTACCTGGCGCAGTACATGGGGGCGCGCGTCGGCGCCCTGTACATCGCCGAGAGCGACGGCCGCTTCCGCCGCTTCGCCGCGCACGGGCTCGACGGCGGCAGCGTGGCCGCCGAGCTGCACCCCGGCGACGGCCTGCTCGGCCAGGTGCTGAAGGACGCCAGGCCGGTGCGCGTGACCGACGTGCCGGCCGGCTACCTGCCGGTGACCTCGGCGCTTGGCCGTGCCGACCCCACCGAGCTGCTGCTGGCGCCGGCGCTGGTCGACGGCGTCGTGCAGGCGGTGGTCGAACTCGGCTTCCTGCACCGCACGCACGAGGCCGAGCAGGAGCTGTTGCTGCGCGTCTCCGAAGCGCTCGCCGTCGCGGTGCGCACCGCGAAGGACCGCACGCGCCTCGAGGAGCTGCTCGAGGAGACGCAGCGCCAGGCCGAGGAGCTGCAGGCCCAGCAGGAGGAACTGCGGGTCAGCAACGAAGAGCTCGAGGAGCAGGGCCGCGTGCTGAAGGAATCGCAGGCCCAGCTGGAGGCCCAGCAGGCCGAGATGGAGCAGACCAATGCGCAGCTCGAGGAGCAGACCCAGCTGCTGGAGCACCAGAAGGACAACCTCGCCGCGGCCCAGGTCACGCTGACCGAGAAGGCCGGCGAACTGGAGCGCGCCAACCAGTACAAGAGCGAGTTCCTGGCCAACATGAGCCACGAGCTGCGCACGCCGCTGAACTCGACGCTGATCCTCGCGAAGCTGCTGGCCGACAACAAGGCGGGCAACCTGGACGCCGAGCAGGTGAAGTTCGCGCAGACCATCGCCGACGCCGGCAACGACCTGCTGGCGCTGATCAACGACATCCTCGACCTGTCGAAGATCGAGGCCGGCAAGGTCGAGGTGCAGATCGAGCCGGTGCTGGTCAGCCGCATCGTCGAATCGCTGAACGCGAACTTCCAGCCGGCGGCGCAGCAGAAGGGCCTGTCGTTCAGCACCGCGATCGAGCCGGGCACGCCGCAGCGCATCGAATCCGACGCGCAGCGCGTCGGGCAGGTCCTGAACAACCTGCTGTCGAACGCGCTGAAGTTCACCGCGGCCGGCGAGGTCTCGGTGCATGTCGCGCCCGATGGCGACGGCATGCTGTCGTTCGCGGTGCGCGACAGCGGCATCGGCATCGCCGAGCACCAGCAGGAGATCATCTTCGAGGCCTTCCGCCAGGCCGACGGCAGCACGCACCGCAAGTACGGCGGCACCGGGCTCGGGCTGTCGATCTCGCGCGACCTGGCGCGGCTGCTGGGCGGCGACATCGCGGTGCGCAGCACCCCGGGCGAGGGCAGCGTGTTCACGCTGACGCTGCCGGTGGCGCGGGCCGAAGGCGCCGCGGCAACGCAGCCGCCCGCGGCGCCTGGGGCCGAACCGCCGGCCGCCGCCCACCTGCCCGGCCCGCAGCGCGCCATGCAACACGAGATGCAGCGCGAGATGCCGCCCCCGCCGAAGACGCTGCAGCCGCGCGTGCTCGACGACGACCGCGACCAGCTGGCGCCCGGCAAGCGGCTGATCCTGGTCGTCGAGGACGACATGCGTTTCGCGGCCATCCTGCGCGACCTGATCCACGAGGCCGGCTTCCAGTGCCTGCTTGCGCACACGGCCGGCGACGGCATCCGCGCGGCGCTCGACTTCAAGCCGAGCGCGATCCTGCTCGACATGAACCTGCCCGACCACTCCGGCCTCGGCGTGCTCGACCAGCTGAAGCGCAGCCCGCAGACGCGCCACGTCCCGGTGCACGTGATCTCGGTGGCCGACTACAGCCAGGAGGCCTTGCAGCGCGGCGCGATCGGCTACGCGCTGAAGCCGGTCAAGCGCGAGCAGCTGGTCGAGGCGCTGCGGCGGCTGGAGGCCAAGTTCATGCAGAGCGTGCGCCGCGTGCTGGTGGTGGAAGACGACGCGCGCCAGCGCGAGAGCATCCGCCACCTGCTCGGCACCGACGACGTGCAGATCACGGACGTGGCGAACGCCGGCGAGGCGCTGGCTGCGCTGCAGTCGACCACCTTCGACTGCATGGTGATGGACCTGAACCTGCCCGACCTGAGCGGCTACGAGCTGCTCGAGAAGATGTCGGGCCAGGACGACGTGGCCTTCCCGCCGGTGATCGTCTACACCGGCCGCTCGCTGACGCGCGACGAGGAGCAGGGCCTGCGCCGCTTCTCGCGCTCGATCATCGTGAAGGACGCGCGCTCGCCGGAGCGGCTGCTCGACGAGGTGACGCTGTTCCTGCACCAGGTCGAATCGCACCTGCCGGCCGAGAGCCAGCGCATGCTGAAGGCGGCGCGCGACCGCGATGCGACACTCGAAGGCCGGCGCATCCTGGTGGTCGAGGACGACGTGCGCAACATCTTCGCGCTGTCCAGCGTGCTCGAACCGAAGGGCGTCAAGATCGAGATCGCGCGCAACGGGCGCGAGGCGCTGGAGGCGCTGGCACGCCTAGGGGTCGGGCCGGGCCTGGTCGACCTGGTGCTGATGGACATCATGATGCCGGAGATGGACGGCTTCACCGCGATGCGCGAGATCCGCAAGCGCGGTGACTGGCGGAAGCTGCCGATCATCGCGCTGACCGCCAAGGCGATGAAGGACGACCAGGAGAAGTGCCTGGCCGCCGGCGCCAACGACTACATCGCGAAGCCGCTCGACGTCGAGAAGCTGCTGTCGCTGGTGCGGGTGTGGATGCCCAAATGAAGGCGCTGTCCGAGACCCGCGAAGCCCGCGAAACACCCGGGCCGCAGCCGGCGTCCGCGGTGTCGGGCGTCGACATCGAACTGCGCCTGCTGATCGACGCGATCTACCTGAAGTACCACTACGACTTCCGCGGCTACGCCGGCGCGTCGCTGAAGCGGCGCCTGGGCAGCGCGATGGCGCGCTTCGGCTGCCGCACGCTGAGCCAGCTGCAGGACAAGGTGCTGCACGAGCCGTCGACCTTCCCGGCGCTGCTCGACTACCTGACGGTGCAGGTCAGCGAGATGTTCCGCGACCCGTCATACTTCCGCTCGCTGCGCGAGCAGGTGGTGCCGCTGCTGCGCACCTGGCCGTCGCTGAAGGTCTGGGTGGCCGGCTGCAGCGCCGGCGAGGAGGTGTATTCGCTCGCGATCCTGCTGCGCGAGGAAGGCCTGCTCGAGCGCACGCTGATCTACGCGACCGACATCAACGCGCAGGCGCTGCAGCGTGCCGAGGCCGGCGTGTACGAACTCGACCGCATCGCCGGCTTCTCCGACAACCACCAGCGCAGCGGGGGCCGCGGTTCGCTGTCGGATTTCTACACCGCGGCCTACGGGCGCGCAGTGTTCGACAAGTCGCTGAAGAAGCACATCGTGTTCTCCGACCACAGCCTGGCCACCGACAGCGTGTTCGCCGAGGTGCAGCTGGTCTCGTGCCGCAACGTGCTGATCTACTTCAACCGCGAGCTGCAGGACCGCGCGCTCGGGCTGTTCCGCGAGGCGCTGTGCCGGCAGGGCTTCCTCGGGCTCGGCTCGAAGGAGTCGCTGCGCTTCTCCAGCCATGCCGACGCGTTCGGCGAGCTGGTGCGCGACGACCGGATCTTCCAGAAGCGGGGGGAGGCATGAGCGGCCTCGCGCAGCGCATCGATGCGGTGGTGATCGGCACCTCGGCCGGCGGGGTCGAGGCGCTGATGGCGCTGCTGCCGGCGCTGCCGGCCACGCTGCGGGCCGCGGTGCTGGTCGTGATCCACCTGCCGCGCCAGCGGCCGAGCCTGCTGGTGGAGATCTTCGCGCCGCGCTGCGTGCGCCCGGTGCGCGAGGCGCAGGACAAGGAGGCGGTCGAGCCCGGCTGCGTGTATTTCGCGCCGCCCGACTACCACCTGCTGGTGGACGACGGGCCGCGGCTTGCGCTGTCGGTCGATCCGCTGGTGAACTATTCGCGGCCGTCGATCGACGTGCTGTTCGAATCGGCGGCCGACGTGTACGGTCCGCGGCTGCTGGGCATGGTGCTCACCGGCGGCAACGAGGACGGTGCCGCCGGGCTGGTCGCGGTGGCACGGCGCGGCGGGTTGACGGCGGTGCAGCAGCCCGACACGGCCCTGGTGTCGTGGATGCCGGCATCGGCGCTGAAGGCGGTGACCCCCGATCACCTGTTGCCGCTGGACGGCCTGGCCGCGCTGTTGCGCGGGTTGTAGAGAAAGGATGCAACACATGCTTGCACCGGTGAAATGCCTGCTGGTCGACGACCTGGACGAGAACCTGCTGGCGCTGTCGGCGCTGTTGCGCGGCGAAGGCGTCGAGCTGCTGCAGGCACGCTCGGGCGCGCAGGCGCTGGAACTGCTGCTGGTGCACGACGTGGCTCTCGCGCTGCTCGACGTGCAGATGCCCGAGATGGACGGCTTCCAGCTGGCCGAGCTGATGCGCGGCAGCGAGCGCACGCGCCATGTGCCGATCATCTTCGTGACGGCCGGCGGGCGCGACCAGCAGCGCATCTTCAAGGGCTACGAGAGCGGGGCGGTCGATTTCCTGTTCAAGCCGATCGAGGCGCACATCCTGCGCAACAAGGCCGAGGTGTTCTTCCAGCTGTACCGGCAGAAGCAGCAGCTGGCCCACGAGCTGCGCGAGCGCACCGAGACGCTGCGCCTGAACGAGATGTTCGTCGCGATGCTCGGCCACGACCTGCGCAACCCGCTGAATGCGATCCTGACCTCGGCCACGCTGCTGCAGCGGCGCGCCCCCGACGAGGACACCGGCAAGACCGCCGGCCGCATCCTGCAGGGTGGGCGGCGCATGAGCGCGATGATCGAGAACATGCTCGACCTGGCGCGCGGCCGGCTGGCCGGCGGCATCGCGGTGCAGCGGGCGCCGACCGACCTGGGCTCCATCGTCGAGCGGGTGCTGCAGGAGCTGCAGGCGGCGTTGCCGGAGGCACGCATCGTCACCCGGCGCAGCGGCGACCTGGCAGGCGAGTGGGATGCCGAACGGCTGTCGCAGGTGGTCGCGAACCTGGTCGGCAACGCGTTGCAGCATGGTGCGCCGGGCGAGGCGGTCGACCTGGTGCTCGACGGCGACGACCCGGCGCAGCTGACGCTGGTGGTCGTGAACGAGGGCTGCATCGCGCCCGAGCTGCTGCCCTCGCTGTTCGATCCGTTCCGCAGCGGCGAGCGCCCGCGCGGGCGCAACGAGGGGCTGGGCCTCGGGCTCTACATCGTGCAGCAGATCGTGCAGGCGCACGGCGGGCGCGTCGACGTGGAGCCTTGCGGCGAGGGCAGGCGCACGATGTTCACCGTGCAGTTGCCGCGCCGCTAGCTCAGCTCACGAGCGTTGCCTCGAGCGAGATGTCGGTCTTGAACAGCTTCGACACCGGGCAGCCCGCCTTGGCCTTCGCCGCCAGTTCCTGGAAGGTCGCGTTGTCCGCTCCCGGCACGTTGGCGGTGAGCGTCAGCTGAACCGCGCTGATCGCGAAGCCGCCTTCGACCTGCTCCAGCGTGACCTTGGCCGTGGTGTCCATCTTCTCGGCCCGCAGCTTGGCTTCGCCGAGGATCAGCGACAAGGCCATCGTGAAGCAGGCCGCATGCGCCGCGCCCAGCAGTTCCTCGGGGTTGCTGCCGGGCATGCCTTCGAAGCGGCTGGCGAAGCCGTAGGGGTAGTCCTTCAGGGCGCCGCTCTCGGTCGAGATCGAGCCCTTGCCGTCCTTGATGCCGCCCGACCATTGGGCCGAGCCCTTGCGGTTGATCTTCATGCTGCGCTCCTTGGAAGTGGAGGGCGCAGCGTAGCGCGTTGCGCCGGACCCTGCCACCTGCGTGGCGGACCCGGCGGCGCACTCAGTAGTGCAGCCAGGCGGCGATGCCCATGCCGAGGCCGAGCACGCTCAAGCCGTACACCGCGTACTCCGTCCAGCGCCGCTTGGTGAGCAGCGCGATCGCCGCCATCGCGATCGAGATCGACAGCGCGGTGGTGGCCTGCGCCCAGCGGTGGTGCTGGTGCATCTGCTCCTCGCTCTGCTTGTCGAACGCGGTCGACTCGTCCTCGAGCTTCTTGGCCGCGGTCATGATCTCGGCCTTCTCGGTCTTGTAGCGCTTGATCTCCTCGGTGTAGAACGCTCGCCGGCCCTCGGGCGCCAGCTCGACCGCCAGCTCGGCCAGGTTCTGCTTGCTGCTCTTGGCCTGGTAGTAGTTCCACTGGTTCGACGCCTCGGTCTTCTTGATCGCGGCGTCGTTCTTGTAGAGACCCGCGTTGGCCTGCGTCGCGCCGCCCATGTACGAGAAGATCGCACCGAGCGTCGCGAGGATCGCGGTGATCACCGCCAGCTGGCCGGCGTGGCCGTCGGGGTCGTGCTTGGCCGCGTGCTCCAGTTCGTGGTCGTGCGGGCCGTGGACGTGGAAACCGTGTTCGGACATGTCATCCTCCTCGTTGTGGTGATGGGGTGCTGCGCCGGTAGGTGACCCAGCGGTAGCGCAGGCCCTCCGGGCTGGTCTGGAATTCACCGGGTTCGGCGCTGAACTGCGCGCGGTCCCAGTCGGGAAAGAAGGCGTCGGCGTCGAAGTCGGCATCGAGCTCGGTCAGCACCAGCTCGTCGACCCGCGGCAGCGCCTCGCGGTAGATCTCGCCGCCACCGATCACGAAGGCCTTCGGCACGTCGCCGGCCAGCGCGATCGCCTCGTCCAGCGAGCCGGCGCGCTCGGCGCCGTCGGCGTGCCAGTCCGGCTGGCGCGTGATCACGATGTTGCGGCGGCCGGGCAGCGGCCGGCCGATCGAATCCCAGGTCTTGCGACCCATCAGCACCGGTGCGCCGAGCGTGGTGCGCTTGAAGAACTTCAGGTCTTCGGAGATGTGGCAGAGCAGGGCGTTGCCCTTGCCGATGGCGCCGTTGCGGGCCACGGCGGCGATCAGGCTGATCAGCGGTCGAGAGCGTGTCATGGGCGCGATTGTCGCGCGAGCCTCATCGGCCAAGCGGACACCGCGGAACCGGCTTTGCCGGGCCGCTGGTGGCGCCCCCTTCGAGGGGGAGGCGGCCGCAGGACGCTCCGGGGGGGGGTGTCATTTCGCGGCGTCCCGGCCATTCGTCAGGTGCTGCTGCATCAGCTGCTGGACCTTCGCGCCGTCGCGCGCCTTCAGCGCCGCCATGATCCGGCGGTGCTCCTTCAGCGACGCGTCGAGCCGGCCCTGCTTGAACAGCGAGTGGTGCCGGTTCAGCTTCATCACCTTGCGCAGGTCGGTGACCAGCTGGTGGCGCCAGCGGTTGTCGGCGATCTCGAGCAGCCGCATGTGGAACTGCTCGTTCGCGCGGAAGAACGCGTCGCGGTCGGCCACGCTGTCTTCGAGCGCCTGGTGCAGCGCCTGCAGCTCGGCCAGCTGCGCGTCGGTCGCGAGCGTGGCGGCCGACGCCGCGGCATCGCTCTCGAGCAGCGCCAGCAGGTGGAACACCTCGGCGAGGTCGCGCTCGGAGACCTCGGTGACGTAGGCGCCGCGGCGCAGCTTCATCGTCACCAGCCCCTCGGCCGCCAGCACCTTCAGCGCCTCGCGCAGCGGCGTGCGGCTGATGCCGTACTCGGCCGTCAGGGCTTGCTCGTCGATCCAGCTGCCGGGCGCCAGCGTGTGGGCCATGATGCGCGCACGCAGGCGCTCGGCGACCTGCACGTAGAGCGCCTGGGTGGCCGGCAGCGTCGCAGGGCCGGCGAGGGGGGCCGCCTTGGCGGTGGAAACCTTGGACATATAATTCAATTTTGAATTATGGACGACGCCTGCCGGGTCGTCCAGCGGAGCAGGCCCATGTCCGACCAGAAAATGTCTGACGACAAAGACAGCGCGTTGTTGAATTCCGATGCCCTGCCGGCGTGGCAGAAGGCGGCCGCGAAATCCGCGCCGGGCGGGAATGTCGACGCGCTCGACTGGGTGACGCCCGAGGGCATCCGCGTAAAGCCGCTCTACACCGCGGCGGACACCCGCGAACTGCCCTACACCGACACGCTGCCCGGCTTCGCGCCGTTCGTGCGCGGCCCGCAGGCGACGATGTACGCGGTGCGGCCGTGGACCATCCGCCAGTACGCCGGCTTCTCGACCGCCGAGGCGTCGAACGCGTTCTACCGCAAGGCGCTCGATGCCGGCGCGCAGGGCGTCAGCGTCGCATTCGACCTGGCCACCCACCGCGGCTACGACAGCGACCACCCGCGCGTGACCGGCGACGTCGGCAAGGCGGGCGTCGCGATCGACAGCGTCGAGGACATGAAGATCCTGTTCGACGGCATCCCGCTCGACAAGGTGTCGGTGTCGATGACGATGAACGGCGCGGTGCTGCCGGTGCTGGCCGGCTACGTGGTGGCGGCCGAGGAGCAGGGCGTGCCGCAGGCGCAGTTGAGCGGGACCATCCAGAACGACATCCTCAAGGAGTTCATGGTCCGCAACACCTACATCTTCCCGCCCGAGCCGAGCATGCGGGTGATCGGCGACATCATCGCGTACACCGCGAAGCAGATGCCGAAATTCAACTCGATCAGCATCAGCGGCTACCACATGCAGGAGGCCGGCGCGAACCAGGCGCTGGAGCTGGCCTTCACGCTGGCCGACGGCAAGGAGTACGTGAAGACGGCGCTGGCCAAGGGGCTGGACGTGGACGAGTTCGCCGGCCGGTTGAGCTTCTTCTGGGCGATCGGGATGAACTTCTACCTCGAGGTGGCCAAGATGCGTGCGGCGCGGCTGCTGTGGTGGCGGATCATGAGCGGCTTCGGCGCGAAGAACCCGAAGAGCCTGATGCTGCGCACGCACTGCCAGACCTCGGGCTGGAGCCTGACCGAGCAGGACCCGTACAACAACGTGGTGCGCACGACGGTCGAGGCGATGGCGGCGGTGTTCGGCGGCACGCAGAGCCTGCACACCAATGCGCTCGACGAAGCGATCGCGCTGCCGACCGACTTCAGCGCCCGCATCGCGCGCAACACGCAGCTGATCATCCAGGAAGAGACCCACATCACCAGCGTGGTCGACCCGTGGGCCGGCAGCTACATGATGGAGAAGCTGACGCAGGACATGGCCGATGCCGCGTGGACGCTGATCGAGGAGGTCGACGCGATGGGCGGCATGGTGAAGGCCGTCGACAGCGGCTGGGCCAAGCTGAAGATCGAGGCGAGCGCGGCCGAGAAGCAGGCGCGCATCGATTCGGGCAAGGACGTGATCGTCGGCGTCAACAAGTACAAGCTGAAGCAGGAAGACCCGATCGAGATCCTCGACATCGACAACCATGCGGTGCGCGAGAACCAGCTGAAGCGGCTGGCGCAGGTGCGTGCGTCGCGCGATGCGGCGGCGGTCGAGCGGGCGTTGGCGGCACTCACCGAGTGCGCGCAGACGGGGCAGGGCAACCTGCTGGCCTTGTCGATCGACGCGGTGCGCGCGCGCGCCACGGTGGGCGAGGTCAGCGATGCGCTGGAGAAGGTGTGGGGGCGCCATCGCGCCGATACGCAAAAGGTGACCGGTGTGTATGCAGCCGCTTACGACAGTGCCGAGGGCTGGGCGAAGCTCCAGCAGGAGATCGCCGAGTTCGCGCAGGCGCAGGGCCGGCGCCCGCGCGTGATGATCGCCAAGCTCGGGCAGGACGGGCACGACCGTGGCGCGAAGGTGGTGGCGACCGCGTTCGCCGACCTGGGCTTCGACGTCGACATGGGGCCGCTGTTCCAGACCGCCGAAGAATGCGCGCGGCAGGCGATCGAGAACGACGTGCACGCGGTCGGCGTCAGCACGCTGGCGGCCGGCCACAAGACGCTGGTGCCGGCGATCATCGAATCGCTGAAGGCGCAGGGCGCCGACGACATCATCGTGTTCGTCGGCGGCGTGATCCCGCGGCAGGACTACGACTTCCTGTATGCGGCCGGCGTGAAGGGCATCTACGGTCCGGGCACGCCGATCCCGGCGAGCGCGAAGGACGTGCTGGAGCAGATCCGCAAGGCGGTCGCGGGCTGAGCGTGCGCAACCCGATGAACGCGCCAGACGAGATGCTGCTCGCGGGCCTGGCCGGCACCGACCGGGTGGCGCGGCGGCGCTCGCTCGCCAAATCCATCACCCTGCTCGAATCCACCCGCCCCGACCACCGCCTTCGCGCCGACGCACTGCTGAACGCACTGCTGCCCCACACCGGCCGATCGCTGCGCCTGGGCATCTCCGGCGTCCCCGGCGTCGGCAAGTCGACCTTCATCGAGGCCTTCGGCCTGCACCTGATCGCGCAGGGCCATCGCGTCGCGGTGCTGACGGTCGACCCGTCGTCCACCGTCTCCGGCGGCTCCATCCTCGGCGACAAGACGCGCATGGAGCAGCTCTCTGTCAACGAGGCCGCCTACATCCGCCCGAGCCCGTCGTCCGGTACGCTCGGCGGCGTGGCCGAGAAGACCCGCGAGGCGATGCTGGTGTGCGAAGCCGCCGGCCACGACGTGGTGCTGGTCGAGACCGTCGGCGTCGGCCAGAGCGAGACCGCGGTCGCCAGCATGACCGACATGTTCGTGCTGCTGCAGCTGCCCAATGCCGGCGACGACCTGCAGGCCATCAAGAAAGGCGTGATGGAGCTCGCCGACCTGGTCGTCATCAACAAGGCCGACCTCGACCCGGTGGCCGCGACCCGCGCCGAAGCGCAGATCACCAGCGCGCTGCGCGTCTTCAGCTTCCACGGCCGCCCCGACCAGGTGCCGCCGGCACGCGTGATGCAGATCAGCGCGCTGAAGGCGCAGGGCATCGACGAGTTCTGGCAGCGCGTCCGGCAGTTCGCTGACGAACGCCGCACGAGCGGCGAGTTCGAGCGCCGCCGCGAGCGCCAGGCGCAGGCCTGGATGTGGGACCTGATCCACGCCCGGCTGCACGCCGAGTTCAAGCACCATCCGCGCGTGCGCGCGGCGCTCGCCGATGTCACGCGTGACGTCGCGACCGCGCGCATCGCCCCCTCATCGGCCGCGCACACGCTGCTGCGCCTCTTTGCATCCGACGAACAACCCGGAGTGAGCTGACATGCACGACATCCTTGAACAACTCGAAGCCAAGCGCGCGCTCGCGCGGCTGGGCGGCGGCGAGAAACGCATCGCCGCGCAGCACGGCAAGGGCAAGCTGACGGCCCGCGAGCGCATCGAACTGCTGCTCGACGAAGGCACCTTCGAAGAATGGGACATGTTCGTCGAGCACCGCTGCCACGACTTCGGCATGGCCGACAACAAGGTTCCCGGCGACGGCGTCGTCACCGGCTACGGGATGATCAACGGCCGCCTGGTGTTCGTGTTCAGCCAGGACTTCACGGTGTTCGGCGGCGCGCTCAGCGAAGCTCACGCCGAGAAGATCTGCAAGGTGATGGACCAGGCGATGAAGGTCGGCGCGCCGGTGATCGGGCTCAACGATTCGGGCGGCGCGCGCATCCAGGAAGGCGTGGCCTCGCTCGGCGGCTATGCCGAGGTGTTCCAGCGCAACGTGATGGCCTCGGGCGTGGTGCCGCAGATCAGCATGATCATGGGGCCTTGTGCAGGAGGAGCCGTCTATTCCCCGGCGATGACCGACTTCATCTTCATGGTGAAGGACAGCTCGTACATGTTCGTCACCGGCCCGGAGGTCGTGAAGACCGTGACGCACGAAGAGGTGACGGCCGAGGAACTGGGTGGCGCCGCCACGCACACCAGCCGCAGCGGCGTCGCCGACCTGGCGTTCGAGAATGACGTGGATGCGCTCGCGATGCTGCGCCGGCTCTACAACTACCTGCCGCTGAACAACCGCGAGAAGGCGCCGGTGCGGCCGAGCAACGACCCGGCCGAGCGCATAGACCTCTCGCTCGACACGCTGGTGCCCGACAACCCGAACAAGCCCTACGACATGAAGGAGCTGATCGTGAAGATCGCCGACGACGGCGACTTCTTCGAGCTGCAGCCCGAGTACGCGAAGAACATCGTCATCGGCTTCTGCCGCATGGAAGGCCAGACGGTCGGCATCGTCGCGAACCAGCCGCTGGTGCTGGCCGGCTGCCTCGACATCAAGAGCAGCATCAAGGCAGCGCGCTTCGTTCGCTTCTGCGATGCGTTCAACATTCCGGTCGTCACGCTCGTCGACGTGCCCGGGTTCATGCCGGGCACGAGCCAGGAGTACGGCGGCATCATCAAGCACGGCGCCAAGCTGCTGTATGCGTATGCCGAGTGCACGGTGCCCAAGATCACCGTGATCACGCGCAAGGCCTATGGCGGTGCCTACGACGTGATGAGTTCCAAGCACCTGCGCGGCGACGTCAACTTCGCCTGGCCGAACGCCGAGATCGCGGTGATGGGCGCGAAGGGCGCGGTCGAGATCATCTTCCGCGACGAGAAGAGCGACCCGGCGAAGCTGGCCGCGCGCGAGGCCGAGTACAAGGCCAAGTTCGCGAACCCGTTCGTCGCCGGCGCGCGCGGCTTCATCGACGACGTGATCCAGCCGCACGAGACGCGCCGGCGCATCTGCCGCTCGCTGGTGATGCTGCGCAACAAGAAGATCGAGAACCCGTGGCGCAAGCACGGCAACATTCCTCTGTGAAGGGCGCGCCGATGTTTACCAAGATCCTGATCGCCAACCGCGGCGAAATCGCCTGTCGCGTGATCCACACCGCGAAGAAGATGGGCATCCAGACGGTGGCGGTGTACTCCGATGCCGACCGCGATGCGCGCCACGTCGAACTCGCCGACGAGGCGGTGCACATCGGCCCGGCCGCGTCGCGCGAGTCCTACCTGGTGATGGACAAGATCATCGCGGCCTGCAAGCAGACCGGCGCGCAGGCGGTGCACCCGGGCTACGGCTTCCTCAGCGAGAACGAGGAGTTCGCGCGCCGCGTCGAAGAGGAGGGCATCGTCTTCATCGGCCCGAAGCATGCGTCGATCGCCGCGATGGGCGACAAGATCGCGTCGAAGAAGCTGGCGGCTGCCGCGAAGGTCAACACCATCCCCGGGCACAACGCCGCCATCGACACCGCCCAGCATGCGGTCGAGATCGCGAAGGGCATCGGCTACCCGGTGATGATCAAGGCGAGCGCCGGCGGCGGCGGCAAGGGCCTGCGCGTCGCGTTCAACGACAAGGAAGCCTTCGAGGGCTTCACCGCGTGCCAGAACGAGGCCCGCAACAGCTTCGGCGACGACCGGGTGTTCATCGAGAAGTTCGTCGAGGAGCCGCGCCACATCGAAATCCAGGTGCTGGGCGATGCGCACGGCAACACCGTCTACCTGTGGGAGCGCGAGTGCTCGATCCAGCGCCGCCACCAGAAGGTGATCGAGGAGGCGCCGAGCCCCTTCCTCGACGAGAAGACGCGCCAGGCGATGGGCGCGCAGGCGGTGGCGCTCGCGAAGGCGGTGAACTACCAGTCGGCCGGCACGGTGGAGTTCGTGGTCGGCAAGGACAAGTCCTTCTACTTCCTCGAGATGAACACCCGGCTGCAGGTGGAGCACCCGGTGACCGAGGGCATCACCGGGCTCGACCTGGTGGAACTGATGATCCGCGTGGCCGCCGGCGAGAAGCTGCCGTTCACGCAGGGCGAGATCCGGCGCGACGGCTGGGCGATGGAATGCCGCATCAACGCCGAGGACCCGTTCCGCAACTTCCTGCCGTCGACCGGCCGGCTCGTGCGCTACCAGCCGCCTGCGCAGCAGGGCGGCGTGCGCGTGGACACCGGCGTGTATGAAGGCGGCGAGATCCCGATGTTCTACGACTCGATGATCGCGAAGCTGATCGTGCACGGCCGCGACCGCGCCGACGCGATCGCGAAGATGCGCGACGCGCTGAACGGCTTCGCGATCCGCGGCATCAATTCGAACATCCCGTTCCAGGCGGCGCTGCTGGCGCACCCGAAGTTCGTCGCCGGCGACTTCAACACCGGCTTCATCGCCGAGCATTTCCCGAAGGGCTTCTCGGCCGAACTGGTGACGCCGGCCGACCCGCTGTTCCTGCGCGCGCTGGCCGCGGTGGCGAACCGCCAGCACCTGGAGCGCGCGGCCGGCATCAGCGGGCAGATGCCGGGGCACGAGTTCCAGGTCGGCGAGGACTTCGTCGTCGTCGTGCCGCTGGGCGAGGGGCGCAGCGAGCACACCGCGCTGACGGTGCGGCCGCAGGGCGGGGCCTGGGCGGTGCGCATCGGCGATGCGCAGTACCTGATCGAGTTCGATTCGAATCTGCGCGACCTGGTGATCCGCGGGCAGTGCAACGGCCGGCCGTTCGTCGCGCAGATCGAGCGTCTGGGCTTGCCGTACCGGGTGTCGCACGACGGCGCGCAGATCGAGGCGCGCGTGCTGTCGCCGCGCGCGGCCGAGCTGCATGGGCTGATGCCGTTCAAGGCGCCGCCCGACCTGTCGAAGTTCCTGCTGTCGCCGATGCCCGGGTTGCTGGTCGACGTGGCGGTGGCGCCGGGGCAGCAGGTGCGCGCCGGCGAGCGGCTCGCGACGATCGAGGCGATGAAGATGGAGAACATCCTGGTGGCGTCGCAGGATGCGGTGGTTGCCGAGGTGTCGGCCACCAAGGGCGAGAGCCTGGCGGTGGATCAGGTCATCATCCGGTTCCAGTGATGCGGCCGACCCCCCGATCCGTTCGCACTGAGCCTGTCGAAGTGCAGCGCATGGAAAGGACAGCCCGATGACATCCCGCCCCTTCAAGGTCCTCGGCATCCAGCAGGTCGCCATCGGCGGCCCCAGCAAAGACCGCTTGCGCACGCTGTGGGTCGACAAGCTCGGCCTCGAGGTCACCGGCAACTTCGTCAGCGAACGCGAGAACGTCGATGAAGACATCTGCGCGATGGGGCGCGGTGCGTTCAAGGTCGAGGTCGACCTGATGCAGCCGCTCGACCCCGACCGGAAGCCGGCCGTCCACACCACGCCGCTGAACCACATCGGCCTGTGGATCGATGACCTGCCGCGTGCCGTCGAATGGCTCACCGCGAACGGCGTGCGCTTCGCGCCGGGCGGCATCCGAAAGGGTGCGGCCGGCCACGACATCTGCTTCGTGCACCCGAAGAGCAACGACGAGTTCCCGGTCGCGGGCGAGGGCGTGCTGATCGAGCTGGTGCAGGCACCGCCGGAGATCGTCGCGGCGCTGCGCTGACCCCCGGCACCCGGGGCTGGCGGACCGCTGCGCGGCTGGCCTACACTGGGCCCGCACGCGAGATCCTGCTGTGTCGCGTCAGGAAGGCCTGCCATGGATTCCATTGCCACTTCTGCAGTTGTAGGGGCGAGTCCGACGAGGCGCTGGCTGTTGACCTGCATGATCGGGCTCGCGCTGCAGGCATCGCGCGCCGCCGCGGCGCCCGCCGAGACGGTGCTGCGGCTGGCACGCCTCGAGAACATCCCGGACCAATACGTCGGCGGCGAGATTCTCAGGTCCGTCTACCAGCGCCTGGACATCGCGATCGAGTTCGTGGACCTGCCGGCCAGGAGAGCCCTCGTCGAGTCGAGCCAGGGGCGCGTGGACGGGGAGGTTCACAGGATCCTCGCGGTGCAGAGCGAATTTGCGTCGCTGCTGCCGGTGCGGGTTTCGGTCAACTACATCGAGCCATCCGCCTTCGTGAAGCAGCGCGACCTCCGCATCGACGGCTGGAGCTCGATCGCGCCGTATTCGATCGGCATCGTTCGCGGGGTCGGCTCCTCCGAGCGGGGAACGAACGGGATGAGCAGGGTCGAAGCGGTCGCGACGATGGATCAACTGATGCAGATGCTCGCCAGCGGACGCATCGATGTGGCGGTCTGCGATCTGTTCAGCGGTGTGCTGCTGAACAAGAAGCTGCACCTCGACGCGGTGGTTCACCCGCTGTCGCCGGCGCTGGAGCACATTCCGCTGTACCACTTCCTGCATGAGCGGCATCGCGACCTCGTGCCGCGGGTGGAGAAGGTCCTTCAGCAGATGGAGGCCGGCGGCGAGCTGGAGCGCCTGCGCCGCGAGATCACGCTTCGCATGATTCGCGAGGCCGAAAGATGAGCGTGGTACCCACGCCGGGCTGGGCCGGCGTGCGCCGAGCCTTGTTCAACGGCAACGGCCTGGCCAAGCGCCTGCTGATTGCGGTGGTCCTGTTCAGCTCGCTGGTGACGACCTTCATCACGGCCGTCGATCTGTATGTGGACTACCGGCGCGACTTGCGCGAGATCGACAGCGCGTTTCGCTTCATCGAATCCAGCTATGCACCATCGCTGGCCCACAGCGTCTGGCAGTTCGACGCGGAAGCGGTGCAAAGCCAGCTGGAGGGCTTGCTGAGGCTGCCCGACATCGAATCGGCCCGCATCGACGTCGAGGGCCGCACGCGGTGGTCGGCGAGCAGCGCGGAATCGAAGCGGCGCCTGCAGGCCTCGGTGCCCCTGACGCACGAGCAAGGTGGTGCTGTCGTCGTCATCGGGACGCTGCATGTCGCCGCCAGCGTCGATGGCGTGCTGGCGCGCGTCGGCAGCCGGCTCGTGAGCGCGCTGGTCGGCAATGCCGTCAAGACCGCGCTGGTGGCGGTGTTCCTGCTGCTCGTCTTCCAGTCCATGGTGACCCAACACCTGGCCAAGGTGGCGCGGCATGTTCGCGACATCGATCCCCTGCATGCCGCGGCCGACGATGCGCCGCTGGCGCTCGACCGGCCTGTCGGCGGCCGCTGGCGCCCGGACGTGCTCGACACCGTCGTCGCCGCCATCAATGCCTTGTCGAACTCGGTGCGGCGGGCGAACCTCGAGGTCCAGGCATCGCAGGCGCAGCTGGCCGACAGCGAGATGCGCTTGCGCCTGGGCATGGAGGCCGCGGCTGCAGGCCTGTGGGAATGCGATCTGGTCCTGCAGCGGGTCGGCGCGAACGAAGAGTGCGCGCGCATCGTCGGCGTCGAGCCGTCGCAGCTGCAGCCGGAGCTCGCGTTCTGGCGCGAGCGCATCCATCCCGATGACCTCGCGGCCGTGGCGGCTGAACTGCGCAGCGATCCGGACCCGCGCACGCAGGCGCTGCGGGTCGAGCTGCGGCTCAGGCACGAGCAGTTGGGTTGGCGCTGGGTCGTCCTGCGTGGCCGCATTGTCGAGCGCGACGCGCAGGGGGCACCGCTGCGCGCGTTGGGAACGGCGATGGACGTCGACGATCGCAAGCGTGCCGAGGCCGCCGTGCGTGCGAGCGAGGCCCGATTGCGTGCGTTGACGGCCCACACGGCGGTGCTGATCTACGAGGTCGACGCGAACGGCCGCACGATCTTCGCCAACCGTGGCGACGATCCACCACGCCGACGCGTTGTCGGGAGCCTGGCGCAGGACTGGTATCCGCCGGCGCAAAGGGCACGCTTCAACGGCCATCTGCATGCCGCTTTCACGAGCGGCTCGCGCCAGAGCTTCGAAAGCATGCTGCCCAACGAAGCCGGCGTGCCGCGTCACTACGTCATCACGATCGCGCCGATCACCGCGGCAGACGGCGTGCGCAGCGTGACCATCACGGCGCTGGATGTCTCGGAGCTGAAGCAGGCCCAGGAGGCGTTGGTCGAGGCCAATCGCCGATTGGAGTCCCGGGTGCTGGAGCGCACCCGGGCGCTGGAAGCGGCACGCGACGAAGCCGAGCGCGCCAATCGCGGGAAGTCGGAGTTTCTCTCCCGCATGAGCCATGAACTGCGCACGCCGATGAACGCCATCCTGGGCTTCGCGCAGCTTCTCGAGATGACCGAGCGTTCGGACAAGCACGCCCATTGGCTGTCCGAGATCCGCCATGCGGGCGATCATCTGCTCGAACTGATCGACGAACTGCTCGACCTGGCGCGCATCGAGGTCGGCAAGCTGAACGTCCGCCTGGCGCCGGTGGACCTGGACGCCGTCATCCAGGAGGCGGCGTCGATGTGCCGCGTGGGCGCTGCCGCGCAGCAGGTGGCATTGACCGTCGATGCGGGCGGTGACGCGCTGGCGGTCGTCGCCGATCGCACCCGCTTGCGGCAGATCCTGGTGAACTTCCTGTCCAACGCGATCAAGTACAACCGTGCCGGGGGCCGTGTCGTCGTTCATCGGGATCGCAGCGCCGACGGCCGATGCGTGCGGGTCACCGTCAGCGACACCGGGCCGGGGATCGCGAGTGACAGGCTGGCACTGCTCTTCACGCCGTTCGAGCGTCTCGGCCAGGAGGACTCCGATGTGCAGGGCTCGGGCATCGGGCTGGCCTTGTCCAGGCGGCTGGCCGGGTTGATGCACTGCGAAGTCGGCGCGGAATCGGTCGAAGGCGAGGGCTCGACCTTCTGGATCGAGCTGCCGCTCGCGGCCACGGACATCGAAGCCGCAGCGAGCGCACCTCCTGCCGTGCAGCGCACGGCGCACCGGACGCTGCGTGTCCTGTACATCGAGGACAACCCGATCAACCTGGCACTGATGCAAGCCGCCTTCGAGGACCGCTCGGACCTGGCGCTGCTGACGGCCCAGGACGGGGCCAGCGGGGTGGCGATGGCGGGCGCCGAGCGGCCCGACGTGATCCTGCTCGACATCCTGCTGCCGCGCATGAGCGGCTTCGAGGTGCTGCAGGAACTCCGGCGCGATCCGCGGCTGCGGGACACGCCGGTCGTCGCCGTGACCGCGTCGGCCATGGCGCACGATGTCGATCGAGGCAAGGCCGCCGGCTTCTCAGCCTATGTCACGAAGCCGTTCCGGTTCGCCGAACTGCTGGCGCTGGTCGTGACGCTGGGTACGGGCCGCTGAACGCCAGCGGCGAGGATGGACGTGAAAGCCCGGGCCGGGTGACACGTCGGTACACACACCGTCAGAACTTCTTCAGGCCGCGGTCATGACAATCGGCGCGCCGGCCGGTTGAATCGCGGGTTTGGCTGCGGCCCTGACCTCGTGATGACGATGAACACCGATGACCTGCTGGGCGCGGCGGAAGCGCTGGTTTCGCTCAGCGCCCGTTTCACGGAGCTGCCGGTGGCCGACGACGATGCAGCGGCCGCGTCGCTGCAGTGCATGCTCGCAGGCCTGATCATGACCAAGCTCGCGAAGCACTTGATGGCCGGGGTCGAGCCGTCGGCAGCGCTGCGCCTGGCGGCGCTCGGCACGGCCGGGGCGCATCCGCAACGCACCGCCGTCGTCGGGATGCTGGCCCGCCTGATGCGCGATGGCCAGCGATCCGAGCTGTGAAGGTGCCGCGCCGCGCGTGACCCGCGCGGCGGCGGCTCAGACCGCCATCGGCGCCGTCAACGGCGCATGGTGCTCGTACCCCACCAGCGCGAAGTCCGACGGTTCCACCTTCTCGAGCCACTCCGGCTCATAGCGCCCCGTCTTCGCGAAATCCGGAATGCGGTCCGACAACTGCAGCTTGGGCGATGCATACGGCGTGCGCGTCAACTGCTCGCGCAGCATGTCGACGTGCGTCTCGTAGATGTGCGCATCGCCGATGAAGTAGGTGAACCAGCGCGGCGTGTAGCCGGTCAGCCGCCCCACCAGGTGCAACAGCGCCGCCCCCTCGGTCAGGTTGAACGGCGTGCCCAGGCCGACGTCGTTGCTGCGGATGTACAGGCACAGCGAGATCTCGCGCTTCTCCTGGCTCACCAGAAACTGGTACAGCAGGTGGCAGGGCGGCAGCGCCATCTCGTCGAGCTGCGCCCAGTTCCAGCCATGGAACAGGATGCGCCGGCTGCCGGGGTCCTTGTGGATCGTGTCGAGGCACTGGCGCAGCTGGTCGACCGCCTTGTACAGCAGCACGCGCTCGGCCTCGCCGTCGTCGAACACCGCGGTGAACTGGTAGCCGCGCGCGATCGCGTCGTCGATCTGCGCCGTCTGCGTCGCGTCGATCACCTTGTAGGCCGGCCAGTTGCGCCACTGCACGCCGTACACCGGGCCGAGGTCGTCGGCGCCCAGGCGGTAGGGATTCGCCAGCCACGCCGCGTTGTCGTTGGCGTTCTGGTCCCACACCTTGCAGCCCAGCGCGCGGAACTCCGCCGCATTGCGGCTGCCGCGCAGGAAGCCCACCAGTTCGCCGACCGCCGATTTGAACGCCAGCTTCTTCGTCGTCACCGCCGGGAAGCCCTGCTGCAGGTCGAAGCGCAGCGTCGCGCCGGGGATGCTCAGCGTGCGCACGCCGGTGCGGTTGTCCTGCCAGCTGCCGTGGTCGAAGATGCTCTGGACGAGGTCGAGGTACTGTTTCATGGGGGACTGCCTGCAGAAGGCGGGGATTATCGGCGCAACGAAAAACGGGCACCCGAGGGCGCCCGTTTTGCCATGCAGGGAGCGATCAGGACTGTCCCGGCTCGCGCAGGTAGAGTTCCACGCGGCGGTTCTTCGCGCGGCCAGCCTCGGAGCCGTTGTCGGCCACCGGCTCGCGCTCGCCGTGGCCGGCGGTCTCGATGCGGCTGGCAGCCACGCCGCGCGTGCTCAGGTAGTCGCGCACGCTGTGGGCGCGCTCCAGCGACAGCGGGTTGTTGATCGCGTCGGAGCCGGTGTTGTCGGTGTGGCCGACGATGCTCAGGCGCACGTTCGGGTCGTTCTTCAGGCTTTCGGCGAACGGGTCGAGCACGGCACGCAGCTCGGGCTTGATGGTCGCGCTCCCGGTCGAGAACGACACGTCGTTCGGCACGTTCAGCTTCAACTGGTTGTCGGCGGTGCGGGTCACCTCGACGCCGGTGCCCTTGGTCGCCTGCTCCATCTGGGCACGGCGTTCTTCCTGGCGCTTCGACCAGATGTTGCCGGCCACCGCGCCGAGCGCGCCGCCGATCACCGCACCGGTGCCGGCCTTGCCGCCGGTCACCTTGCCGAGCACGGCACCGGCAGCGGCGCCTGCCCCGGCGCCGATGGCCGTGCCCTTCTGGGTCTCGCTCATGTTCTGGCAACCGGCCAGCAGCACGGCCGTGGCGCTGAGCACCAGCGCAGCCGATCGGAAGTTGAGGATGTTCATGGTCTTCTCCTGAAAAAAATCTCGCGCGCGAGCGGATCGCGAGTATCGGTCGCGCATGTTGCAGGTGTCTGTCGGCCGTCGGTAACAGTTGATGTCGGCGTGCGCTGACAAGCGTGGGTCAGAGATCGAACTGCAGCGCCGCCAGCCGTGCATAGAGCCCGCCGGCGGCCGCCAGTTCCGCATGCGTGCCGGTTTCGACGATGCGACCGTGCTCCATCACGACGATGCGGTCGGCGCGCTGCACCGTCGCCAGCCGGTGCGCGATGACGAGCGTCGTGCGGTCCTTCATCGCCGATTCGAGCGCGGCCTGCACCATTCGCTCGCTTTCGGCATCGAGCGCGCTGGTGGCCTCGTCGAGCAGCAGCAGCGGCGGGTTCTTCAGCATCGCCCGCGCGATGCTGATGCGCTGCCGCTGGCCGCCCGACAGCCGCACGCCGCGCTCGCCGAGGAAGGTCTGGTAGCCCTCGGGCAGTGCGCTGATGAAGTCGTGCGCGAAGGCAGCGCGCGCGGCGGCGATCACCTCGTCGTCGCTCGCATCGGGGCGGCCGTAGCGGATGTTCTCGAGCGCATTGGCCGAGAAGATCACGCTGTCCTGCGGCACGATGCCGATGCGCTGGCGCAGCGCCTGCAGCGCGGTGTCGCGCACGCTGACGCCGTCGACCGCGACCCGGCCCTCGGCCACGTCGTAGAAGCGCAGCAGCAGCTGGAACACCGTGCTCTTGCCCGCACCGCTCGGCCCGACCAGCGCGACCGTCTCGCCCGGGCGCACCTGCAGCGTGAAATCGGCCAGCGCCGCATGCATCGGCCGCGACGGGTAGCGGAAGCTGACGCCGTCGAGTGCCACCGCCGAGCCGCCGCGCGTCGCCGGCAGCGCGAGCGGCTGCGCCGGCGAGCCGATCGGCGAGCGCGTGGCCAGCAACTCCATCAGCCGCTCGGTGGCGCCGGCAGCGCGCAGCAGGTCGCCGTACACCTCGGCCAGCACCGCGACCGAGCTGACGAGGATGATCACGTAGACCACCGTCTGCCCCAGGTGGCCGGCACTGATCTGCCCGGCGATCACCGCCTGCGTGCCCTGGTACAGGCCCCACAGCAGCGCGCCGAAGGTGGCGGTGATGATGAAGGCGACCAGCCCCGAGCGCACGCGCGTGCGGCGCACCGCGGTCGCGAAGGCGTTCTCGGTCGAATCGCTGAAGCGCCGCGCCTCGCGGGCCTCCTGCGTGTAGCTCTGCACCACCGGCACCGCGTTCAGCACCTCGGCGGCGATCGCGCTCGAATCGGCGACGCGGTCCTGGCTGGCGCGCGACAGCTTGCGCACGCGCCGCCCGAAGTACAGCGACGGCAGCACCACGATCACCAGGATGCCGAGCACCTGCGTCATCACCAGCGGGTTCGTGATGATCAGCATCAGCATCGCGCCCAGGCCCATCACCGTGTTGCGCAAGCCCATGCTGAGGCTGGAGCCGACGACGGTCTGCACCAGCGTCGTGTCGGTGGTGAGGCGCGACAGCACCTCGCCGGTCTGCGTGGTCTCGAAGAACTCCGGGCTCTGCTCGATCACGTGGGCGTAGACGGCGCTGCGCAGGTCGGCGGTGACCCGCTCGCCGAGCCAGGTCACCATGTAGAAGCGCGCCGCCGAGAACACGCCGAGCGCTGCGCCGACGCCGAACAGCGCGAAGAAGTGGCCGCGCAGCGCCAGCAGCCGCTGGCCGGGGTCGGCGGTCACCAGCCCCTGGTCGATCAGCGATTTCAGCGCGGCCGGGAACACCAGCGTCGCCACCGCGGCCATCACCAGGAAGACGACCGCCAGCCCAATGCGTCCCCAGTACGGCCGCAGGAAAGGCATCAACCCGCTGAGGGATCGGACGTCGCGACCGGGCGCGGGGGGAGGGGAGGTGGACATCGGAGGGCGCCTGTCGGACAAGGTGTGGCAAAAACCGCCACGCACTGTAGCCGAACACGGCCGGGGCAAAGGCGGCCTTGACAAAGACTGCCTAAGCAAATAAAGTCCAGGCATCGAGACAGCCAACGGACCCCATCCGACCGCCATGACCCGCAGCACCGCCCCCGCCGATTTCTACACCCCCGACGCGTACTGCGCCGAGGAGAGCGTGGGCTACCTGATGAAGCGGATCATGCTGTCGATCAGCAGCCAGGTCGACCAGAAGCTGGGCGCGCATGGCCTGACCAGCGCGCAATGGGGCCCGCTGTTCAAGGTCTTCCATTCGGGCCACGGCAAGGCGACGGTCGCCGAGCTGGCGCGCTGGCTGCAGTCCGATGCCGGCGCCACCACGCGCCTGCTGGACCGGCTGGAGCGCAAGGGCCTGTGCAAGCGGGTACGCAGCACCGAAGACCGCCGGGTCGTCGAGATCGAGCTGACGCCGGAAGGCGAAGCCTCGATCGCCGAGGTGCCTGCCGTTCTGGCGGAGGTGCTGAACGCGCATCTGGCCGGTTTCTCGAAGACCGAATGGCAGGCGCTGAAGATCTACCTGCAGCGCATGCTGGCCAACGGAGAGGCGTTGCGCGACGAGACCTGAGGTCGGCCGCGCGACACCCATCAATTACACAAAAAAGTCGAACGAGGTGGACCATGTCGTCCCAATGCTTGCCTGAGCAAATACAGCCGAAACAATCATCTGACAGAAAGTCTGGTCTCATGTCCGCGATTCCTTCCCTGCAGACCCTGCGCAACCACCGCGAGCTGCCGGCGCTGACCGCGCTGGTGGTGGCGCTGGCCTCCACGCTGGTGCTGACGCTGGCCGGTTGCGCCAGCACCAACGGCATTGCGCCGAGTGCGAAGCTGGTCGAGCCGGCCGCGGTCGGCCTGGCCGATACCGCTGGCGCCTCCGGATCGAGCGATGCCGCGGTCAATGCCAGCTGGTGGCAATCGTTCGGCGACAGCTCGCTGAACGGCCTCGTCGACAAGGCGCTGACCGGCAGCCCGAACCTGCGGGTGGCGCAGGCGCGCATCACCCGGGCCCAGGCGGCGATCGACAACGTGGCCGCGGCCGACGGCCTGCAGGTCAACGGCCAGTTCGACGCGACCCGCCAGCGCTTCACCGAGACCGGCCTGGTGCCGCCCCCGATCGGCGGCACGATGCAGACCACGGCCACGCTGCAGGCCACGGCATCGTGGGAGTTCGATTTCTTCGGCCGCAACCGCGCCGCACTGGCCGCCGCGGTCGGCAGCCAGCGGGCGCAAGAGGCCGAACTGCAGGCCGCGCGCGTGCTGCTGGCCGCCAACGTCTCGCGCAACTACGTGCAGCTGGCGCGCCTGCTCGAGCAGCGCGACGTGGCCACCCGTTCGCTGCAGCAGCGCGACGACATCCTGTCGCTGATCCGCCAGCGCGTGCAGGCCGGGCTCGACACCACGGTCGAGCTGCGCCAGGGCGAGGGCGCGCTGCCCGAGACCCGCCAGCAGGTCGAGGCGCTCAATGAGCAGATCGCGCTGACCCGCCATGCGCTGGCGGCGCTGACGGCGCAGGCGCCGAACGCGCTCGACACGCTGAGCCCGCGCCTGCAGCCGGTGCAGGCGGTGCCGCTGCCGGCCAACGTGCCGGCCGACCTGCTGGGCCGACGTGCCGACATCAGCGCCGCGCGCTGGCGTGTCGAAGCCGCGACCAGCGACGTCAAGTCGGCGCGCGCGCAGTTCTACCCGAACGTCAGCCTGACGGGCTTCGCCGGCTTCTCCAGCATCGGCCTCGACAACCTGCTGAAGTCCGACAGCCAGCAGTACGGCATCGGCCCGGCGATCCGCCTGCCGATCTTCGACGGCGGCCGGCTGCGCGCCAACCTGCGCGGCAAGTCGGCCGACCTCGATGCCGCGATCGAAAGCTACAACGCCGCCGTGCTCGATGCGGTGCGCGACGTGGCCGACCAGATCAGCTCGCTGCAGTCGATCGAGCGCCAGCAGAAGGAGCAGGCCAGCGCGCAGGTGTCGGCCGAAGCGGCCTACGACATCGCGACGCAGCGCTACAAGGCCGGCCTCGGCACCTACCTGGTGGTGCTGAACGCCGAGTCGACGGTGCTGACGCAGCGCCGCCTGGGCACCGACCTGAAGGCGCGCGCGCTGGACACGCAGGTGTCGCTGATCCGCTCGCTGGGTGGCGGGTATGTCGCCACCAGCGCAGCCACCGCGGCCGCACCGGTGCGCACCACGCAAGCCGCGCTCTGATCCCGACACGCTTCCATACGAACACAGCAAGACACCCGGAGAACCTTTCATGACCTCCCCGCAAGACAACACCGCTCCCGCCACCCCCGCCGGCAACCCGACCCGCAAGAAGGCGCTGACCGCCGTCGCCGCCGCCGTCGCGGTGGTCGGCGTGGCCTACGGCGCCTACTACGCGCTGGTGCTGAACCACTACGAGTCGACCGACAACGCCTACGTGCAGGGCAACGTCGTGCAGCTGACGCCGCAGGTCGGCGGCACCGTGCTCGCGATCAACGCCGACGACACCGACTTCGTGAAGGCCGGCCAGCCGCTGGTGAAGCTCGACCAGGCCGATGCGCAGGTCGCGCTCGACCAGGCCGAAGCCCAGCTCGCGCAGACGGTGCGCGAGGTGCGCACGCTGTTCGCGAACAACTCGACGCTGAAGGCGCAGATCGCGTTGCGCGAGGCCGACCTGGCCCGTGCGCAGGCCGACCTGGTCCGCGCGCAGGACGACGTGAACCGCCGTGCCCCGCTGGTTGCCAGCGGTGCCGTCGGCAAGGAAGAGTTCAACCACGCGAATGCGCAGCTCGCCGCGTCGAAGAGCGCGGTCGCCGCTGCGCAATCGGCCTCGCTGGCCGCGCGCGAACAGCTGACGTCGAACCAGGCGCTGACCGACAACACCTCGGTCGAAGAGCACCCGAACGTGCAGCGCGCCGCGGCCCGCGTGCGCGAGGCGTACCTGGCGCTGCGCCGCGCCGACCTGCTGGCCCCCGTCGACGGCTACGTGGCCAAGCGCAGCGTGCAGGTCGGCCAGCGCGTGCAGGCCGGTGCGCCGCTGATGTCGGTGATCGCGCTGAACCAGCTGTGGGTCGACGCCAACTTCAAGGAAAGCCAGCTGAAGAACCTGCGCATCGGCCAGCCGGTCACGCTGCAGGCCGACGTGTACGGCAAGAAGGTCGAGTACCGCGGCAAGATCGAAGGCCTGGGCGCCGGCACCGGCTCGGCGTTCTCGCTGCTGCCGGCGCAGAACGCCACGGGCAACTGGATCAAGGTGGTGCAGCGCGTGCCGGTGCGGGTCGCGCTCGACCCGAAGGAACTCGCCGAGCACCCGCTGCGCGTGGGCCTGTCGATGGACGCGAAGGTCGACGTCAGCAACACCGACGGCAAGATGCTGGCTGATGCGCAACGCAGCTCGGCCGTCGCGCAGACGACGGTGTTCGACCAGGTCAACCAGGCGGCCGACGGCGAAGTGCGCAAGATCATCGCCAGCAACCTCGGCCACGCGCTGAAGGCCGACACCAAGGTGGCGCGCCGCGGCGACGCGGCTGCGCCGGCCGCAGCCGCGGCCAGCGGCGAGACGGTCGCCTCGTCGGCCGTCGCCGCCGCGGTCAAGCTGACGCCGGTCAAGCAATAAGCCTCGTACGCCAGCAGCAGACAGACCCGCGGAGCCCTTCCCATGTCATCCACCACCGTCGATGCGGTGTCCGGCGCCGACGCGCCGGCGCCTGCGCCCGCCCCGGTCGCGCCGCCGCGTCCGGTGGCCCATCCGCCGCTGACCGGCAGCCAGCTGATCCTCGGCACGATCGCGTTGTCGCTGGCCACGTTCATGAACGTGCTCGACAGCTCGATCGCCAACGTGTCCATCCCGGCCATCGCCGGCGACATGGGCGTCAGCCCGAACCAGGGCACCTGGGTCATCACGTCGTTCGGCGTCGCCAACGCGATCTCGGTGCCGCTGACCGGCTGGTTCACCCGCCGCTTCGGTCCGGTGCGGCTGTTCATGGCCAGCATCCTGCTGTTCGTGTTCTCGTCATGGCTGTGCGGTCTCGCGCCGAACATCGAGACGCTGATCGCGTTCCGCGTGCTGCAGGGCCTGGTGGCCGGCCCGATGATCCCGCTGTCGCAGACGCTGCTGCTCGCGAGCTACCCGGCTGCGAAGGCCGGCACCGCGATGGCAATGTGGGCGATGACGGTGCTGGTCGCGCCGGTGGTCGGCCCGCTGCTCGGCGGCTGGATCACCGACAACATCTCGTGGCCGTGGATCTTCTACATCAACATCCCGGTCGGCATCCTCGCGGCGATGTTCACCTGGTCGATCTACCGCACCCGTGACGCGATTCCGCAGAAGGTGCCGCTCGACTACGTGGGCCTGGGCCTGCTGGTGCTGTGGGTCGGCGCGCTGCAGGTGATGGTCGACAAGGGCAAGGAACTCGACTGGTTCCAGTCCGGGCAGATCATCACGCTGGGCGTCGTCGCGGTCGTCGGCTTCCTGTTCTTCCTCGCGTGGGAGCTGACCGAGAAGAACCCGATCGTCGACCTGCGGCTGTTCGCCCGCCGCAACTTCTGGCTGGCCACGGTGGCCCTGTCGGTGGGCTACGGGGTGTTCTTCGGCAACGTGGTGCTGATGCCGCTGTGGCTGCAGCAGTACATGGGCTACACCGCCACCTGGGCCGGCATTGCGCTGGCGCCGGTGGGCATCCTCGCGATCCTGCTGTCGCCCTGGGTCGGCAAGAACATCGGCAAGATCGATCCGCGGCGCCTGGGCACGGTGGCCTTCCTCGGCTTCGCGCTGGTGCTGTGGATGCGCTCGCACTTCAACACGCAGGCCGACTTCAACACCATCCTGGTGCCGACGATCCTGCAGGGCGCGGCGATGGCGTTCTTCTTCATCCCGCTGCAGGCGATCATCTTCTCGGGCCTGCAGCCGCAGCAGATGGCGGCCGCGGCCGGGCTGAGCAACTTCGTGCGGATCACTGCCGGTGCGGTCGGCACGTCGATCTTCACGACGGCCTGGGAGAACCGCGCGGTGCTGCACCATGCGCAGATCGCCGAGAGCGTGAATGGCAACAGCAGCACCGCGGTGCAGACGCTGTCGAACCTCGGCGCGGCCGGCTACAGCCCCGACCAGGCGCTGGCCACCGTGAACCGCCTGGTCGACCAGCAGGCCTACACGATGGCGGCGACCGACCTGTTCTACCTGTCGTCAGCGCTGTTCCTGCTGCTGATCGGGCTGGTGTGGCTGACGCGGCCGAAGAAGGGCGGGGCTGGCGGCGGGGGCGGGGCTCACTGAGGCAGATCGTTCGACTGCAGGAGGTCGCCACCGGCCGGGTTGCCGATCGACGGGTTGTAGCGTTTCAGGAAGTTCTCTGCCGGGGGCGTGGCGGGCACGATGCTGAATTTGAGGCCCAGGTGCCCGATGGCCGATTTCTGCGGGGCGAACACCTGGGGGGCGCTGAGCTCTCTGCGGATGGGCAGTGTGCCGATGCATGGCGATACAGGACGCATGAGGATTCCGGGTCAGGGTAGGCGTTGATTCGAATGCCCGGGCAGGGCCGCATGCTGAGTAACGCCTGCGCGTCATCGGTTCACTCGCCGGCGGCAGACAGGTGAACCTGGTCCTGTCCGGCCGTTCGCTTCGATGCAGGGAACCGAACGCATGCCGGCGTTACTGACGCAGGCCTTCACAGCGCGAGTGGTACGTGAGCGCCTTGCAGACCCTCCTGGACGAATTCTCCCGCCGCATCGGAAGCTCGCCTTTCGACGTGGTGGCCGACCAGGCACGCTTCGTCTGCAACGAGCGCTTCACCGTGGACCTGTTCCTCGATACGCGGCACGAGTGCCTGCGCATCGGCACGCAGGTCGGCCATTCGCTGGTCGCGGCGCCCGGGCACGAGGGCTACTGGAACTGCCTGTCGCGCGCGCAGCAGCAGGATCCCCGCTTCGAGGTCAGCTGGAACGCCTACACCGGCGAGATGCTGAGCATGTCGGCGATGCCGATGACGGGGCTGGACATCGAGGTCTTCATGGTCTGGGTCGAGCGCTTCCTCGAACGATCGACCGATGTCGCCGATGCCTGGCTGGCCGTCGACAACCCGCGCTCCGGCGGGCTGCCGCTGGCCGACTGCCGCAGCTTCGCCTGATCGATCCGACCGCCGCGATGTCGGCCTGTCGCTGCTCCCGATGTGGGAATGCGGGCGCGAGCTCCTCCACTTCCGCGCGTCCGACGCTACGATGCCGCGTCCACCAGACCGGGAGATCCGATGAACCTGCCCCAGCACGCCACGCGTCTTGCTCCGTTGGCCGCTGCGCTGGCCGCTTTGCTGGCGCTCACCGCCTGCGCCAATGTGCCGAACCCGTTCGGTGGCGCAGCCGCCGCGGCGCCCGCCGGCGCTGAAGCCCCGGCCGCCGCGCCGGCCGTGGCGGCCACGCTGCCCGAGGTGCCGACCGCCGCGCCCGCCGCACGCACCGCGGTGCTGAACAGCACCTATGCGATCGATGGCGCGATCATGCCGGTGATGCGCGGCCAGCAACTGACCGAGACCCGCGCCGACATGCGCCGCAACGACGGCGTGCTGAGCTTCGACAACCGCCTGCTGCGCAGCTTCGCCGGCGACACGCGCTCGTCCGACATCACCCGGCTCGACCGCAAGCTGGTGTGGACGCAGAACATCGCGAAGAAGACCTACACCGAATGCCCGCTGACCGGCTGCCCCCGCGCGGCGCAGCCGCAGCAGCCCGACAAGCCGAAGCCCGAGCAGCCGGCCAGGCCGTCCGAGCCGTCGTGCCCGCTGGTGCTGAAGAAGAACGACCTGAAGGTGCTGGCCACCGGCGAGCGCAAGGCGATCAGCGCCTTCAACAGCGAGCGCTTCCAGATCAACTGGGTGATGGAGCTGGAGGACCCGCAGGGCCGGCGCAACAGCAACCGGGTGCAGCTCGACCTGTGGACCACGCCCGAGGTGGGCGCGGTGAAGGAGGTGCAGGCGATCACGCAGGCCTTCCAGGCGCGCCATGCGGCGGCGGTGTCGGCCGGTGGCGAGCACCCGTTGGGCAAGTACCTGCCGAAGGAGGTGATGGGCTCGATGGGCGCGCTGCTGCGCAACCTCGGCGGCAGCAATGCGAAGACGATGGCCGCCTGGGGCAACGAGCTGAAGAAGGTGCGCGGCTACCCGATGGCGATGACGCTGTCGTGGACGGCCGACGGCAACGCTTGCGGCGACGACGCGTCGGCCGCGCGCGGCAACACCTCGGCGCCGAGCGTCGGCAGCCTGCTCGGCGGGCTGATGGGCGACAGCAAGCCGGCGGGCGGTGCGGCGGCGGGCGGTGCGCTGCTGAGCTACAGCTACGAGGTGAAGACGCTCGACGTGAAGGCGGTCAGCGACGGCTGGTTCATGCCGGACGCCGGCTTCCAGCGGACACCGTGACCGGCTCGCAGTGACGGGAGACCTGTTCGATCCGATCGACGACGGCCCGCCGTCGCAGGAGCCGATCGCCGACGGCGCGGTGCTGCTGCGCCGGCTCGCGTTGCCGCGGGCGTCCGAACTGCTGGCCGACCTGCAGCCGGTGCTGGCTGCCGCGCCGTGGCGGCACCTGGTGACGCCGGGTGGCAAGCGCATGTCGGTCGCGATGACCAACAGCGGGCCGCTCGGCTGGGTGTCCGACCGGCGCGGCTACCGCTACCAGGCGAGCGATCCGCTGAGCGGCGCGCCGTGGCCGGCGATGCCGCGCAGCTTTCGCGAGCTGGCGGTGCATGCGGCCGCGTGCGCCGGCTACGACGGCTTCGAGCCGGACGCCAACCTGATCAACCTGTACGCGCCGGGCACGCGCTTGTCGCTGCACCAGGACCGCGATGAAGCGGACTACGGCGCGCCGATCGTCTCGGTGTCGCTCGGCCTGCCGGCGGTCTTCCTGTTCGGCGGCACGCAGCGGCAGCACCCGGTGAGGCGGCTGCGGCTCGCGCATGGCGACGTGGTCGTGTGGGGCGGCGCCACGCGGCTGGCCTTCCATGGGGTGATGCCGCTGGCCGATGGCGAGCATCCGCTGACCGGGCGCTCGCGGATCAACCTGACGTTCAGGCGCGCGGGGCGCTGAACGGGTATGGTGCAGACGGTGCGCAATCAAGGCACCTTCGAAGGTCAACCCGAGTGGTTGGAATACTGCGCCATGTCTTTCAAAATCGACTGAGCTTTGTTGAATGAGCTCGTTTCATCGGGATTGAAGCCCATCAGTCTGACGGAATGATTGGTGGTGATGTAGGCTGGACCCATGCTTGATGGAACATGGAATTTATTGTCGATGGCCAGCCCTCCAAGCAATTTGCGGCGACTGTCTACATTCATTCCTGAATTGGCCTTGATGACCAGTTGATAGCATCCATTCCTCTCGCTCGGGAGAATTGAAATTGACTTCTCAGCGAGAGCGGTCTCGTAGCCGGGTCCCAGATTGGACGCAACTCGGTGGCTCATCGTGGTTGCAACGTTGCAGCTTGTCATGATCGACTTCAGCAACAGTTGGGCCGCGTCGAAGGTGCCCTGATTGTTGGGATCGAATCCCAGCAAGCAGGCAGACACATTGGCATGCAGAGACACGATTTTGTCGGTGTCGTTGCTTGTCTTTTCGACCGATTCCGCCACTTCCGTCAGCGAAAATTTCAGTTCCTTGTAATGCGCTTCTTCATCCGCGGGTGTCTTGCCGATGGCCTGGAACGCAATATGACAATTGCCATTGTGTGGAAGGAAAATAACCTGGATCTTTTTTTCTTTTACGAGGTTTTTCAGGAGATCTGAGTAAGTCGAACTGATCCGACTGCAAACGCTGGACAGCACCGCCTTGGCCCAGTTCTCGGGGTCGACCACCACCGGCCCAATCTGGGCGGCCAGCGAAACACCGGGCGAGATCATCTTTTCGACAATCAGGGTGTCATCGAACAGGGTATCGATTTGCGCGATTTGCGTTGACGCTCCTTCCTTTACTTTTTTCACTTCCTCGTTCACTGTTGGTTGAGCAGTCGGTCCAACATGGCGGTCATTCAGGGGGAAGAACCTGGCAGGCGCTATTGACGTTTTGGGATTGCACATTGGATTTCGCAATGAAGCGCCACATAGAGGGGGTGACCTGCATGAGTCACCAGCGCGCCGACCAGGTTCCAAGTAAGAAACGACGGGTTCAAGTCGTCGCGACCGCAATCACCGTGGCGTCCTGGTCTGCCAGCGATTGCACATGCACGCTGCAATGCACCGCTTGATGCGCCACCGTCACGCGGCGCAGTTCCGGTCCGAGACCCGCATCCACCGCATCCGGCGGGATCGACAGCCCGCTGCCGATCGCCTTCAGGCAGGCCTCCTTGCGCGTCCAGCCGCGCATGAAGGCCAGGTCGCGCAACTCGGGCGGCGTGGCCAGCAACTCGCGCTGCTCGGCCGCGGTGAAGTTGCGTTCGGCCAGCGCGATCGCATCGCGCATCGGCCGCAGCACCTCCACGTCGACGCCGATCTCGGTGCCCGCCGGCGCATCCGGTGCGACGGCGATCACCGCGACGTCGTCGCTGTGGCTCATGTTGAACACGCACGCGGCCGGCGCCTGCAGGAAGGGCTTGCCGAACGGCCCGGCGCCGAACACCAGCGCCGCGGCCGGCAGCCCGGTCTGTTGCGCCAGGATCGCCCGCAGCGCGACATGCGACGCCAGGTGCCGGCGCCGCAGCCCGTCGAACGCGAAGCGCGCGCCGCGCGCGATCTCGTCGGCCGACAGCGTCGCGAGCGCCTGGTCACCGGGCATCTCGTCCAGCCGCAGCCACCACAGCCGCAGCCCGGCTGGCGCCGGCAGCTCGGTGTACGGCAGCGGGCTCAGAACGCCTCGTCCGGCCGCAGGTAGCGCCACTGCCCGGTCGGCAGGTCGCCCAGCATCACGCGGCCGATGCGCACGCGCTTCAGCCCCAGCACCTCCAGCCCGACCGCCTCGCACATGCGGCGGATCTGGCGCTTCTTGCCTTCACGCAGCACGAAGCGCAGCTGGTCGTCGTTGACCCATTCGACCTGGGCCTCGCGCAGCGGCTCGCCGTCGAGCTCGAGGCCATGCCTCAGCAGCGCGAGCTCGCTGTCGGGCAGCGGCTTGCCGTCCGCGCGCTGCACGCGCACCAGGTACTCCTTCTCGATCTCGCTGTTCTCGCCGATCAGCTGCTTGGCAACGCGGCCGTCCTGCGTCAGCACCAGCAGGCCGACCGAGTCGATGTCGAGCCGCCCGGCCGGTGCGAGGCCGCGCAGGTGGGTGTGCAGGAAGCGGGTGCCGGAGTGGTCGTCGTGCCACTGGTTCTCGGGCTTCACCAGCACGTAGGCGGGCTCGTAGCCGTCTTCGGCCTGGCCGCTGACGTAGCCGACCGGCTTGTTGATCAGCACCGTGACGCGCTGCGCCTGCTGGTGGCGGGCCTGGGCATCGACGGTGATGCGCTGGCCGGGCATCACGCGCGAGCCGAGTTCCTTGACGACCTCGCCATCGACACGCACCCAGCCCTTCGGGATCCATTCGTCGGCCTCGCGGCGCGATGCGATGCCGAGCTCGCTCATGCGCTTGGACAGGCGCAGGCTGCCGGGCTGCTCGGCGTGGTAGACCGGCTCGTCGTCGTCGCGCTCGAAGCGCTCGCCGCGGCGTTGCGGGGCCGGGCGATTGTTGCCGAAGGCGGTGTTGCGCGAGGGAGCGTCGCGGTGGCCCGCGTCGCGCGGACCGGCGTTGCGGGGGTTCGGGTTGCGCGACGACGTGTCGCGCGATCCGAACGGTCCGGCGGGCTGCGCCGGGCGGCCGAACGCGGTGTTGGGACCGCCCCGCTGCGCGCCGGGTTCAGCGCGGCGCGCCGGCGGCAGCGGGTCGCGGCGCGGGCGCTGCATCGGGGCTTCGTCGCGTCGCATCGCGACCGGACCGGTGGGCCGCGGCTTGTTGTCGCCGGCCGGGCGACCGGGCGGCTTGCCGCGCGACGTCGGCGGCGGCTCGCCGCGGCGCGTGAACTCGGCCGGCGGCTGGTCGCCGAAGCGCTGTCGCAGCTGTTCCTGGTAGCGCGCCTCGCGCTCGGCGCGATCGGCCTGGGCCTGCGCCAGCGTCGGCCGCTTCTGCACACCGGCCCCGGCACCGCGCAGCGGCGCACGCGCCGGCTTGTCGGGGGCGGATTTGCCCGCGGCTTTCTTCAGTTTCAGCGTGGCCATGGTGGTTCCAGATCGGGAATCCCCGATTGGAACATGCGGGGCCGGCCCCAGCTCAGGCCGGCAGCCCGAACAGCTCGCTCAAGGCCTGCCGCATCGGCGCCTCGCCGACTGCATGCGTGTCGTGGTGCGAGCCGCCCGGCACCAGCACGAAGCGCTTGGCCGACACCGCCGCGTCGTACAGCGCACGGCCGAGCGCATGCGGGATCAGCCGGTCCTCGTCGCCATGCACCACCAGCACCGGGGCGCGCACGGCGCGGATCTTCTGGGCCGCGTCGAAGCGTTGCGTGATGAAGCGGCGGACCGCCGACCAGCCGCGGCTGAAGCTCGCCACCACGTCGGGCAGCGACGTGAAGCTGCTCTCGATGATCAGCCCGGCCGCATCGTCGACCTCGGACGCCAGGTGGATCGCGATCGCGCCGCCCAGCGAATGGCCGAAGATGTAGCGCGCATGGCCAGGCTGCCGGGCGGCGAGCCATTGCCACGCGGCGTGGGCGTCTTCGTAGGCGCTGGCTTCCGACGGCAGCTCGCCGCCGCTCTTGCCGAAACCGCGGTAGTCGACCGCCAGCACCGAGAAGCCCATGTGCTGCAGCCTGCGCAGGCGTTCGGCGCTGCAGCTCACCTCGTGCTGCGCACCGTGCAGGTACAGCAGCAGCGGCGCCTGCGCATCGGCATGCGGATGCCACAGCCCGTGCAGCCGCACCGCCTGGCCGGTGAGCGCGGAGTCGAAACCGATCCACACCTCGTGCATGTCGGTCAGCCGGCGCAACGCCCTGGCCTGCGACCAGCGGTTGCGCTTCTGCGGCCGGAAGATCCACTTGCGCTGCTGCGTGTCGATCAGCCGCTCGCCGGCGACCGCGGCGAACGCGGTCAGCGCGGCGGCAGGCCAGCCGGCACGGGTGAGGGCATAAGGAAGCTGCATGGCCGGATCTTCGGCCGCGGCGCCCTTCGCTTGAATCCCCGGATCACGCTCCCGCGTTCAGGTGGGCCACAGTTCTCGAAGTGCCCAACGCGCCCGGTTCAGTGCGCGTGCGCTTCGATCAGCTGCATCGTCTTGTTGGGCAGCTTGACGGCGCTCTTCTCGCGCTCGGCACGCGCCTCGTGGCACATCTTCATGCCGGTGTGGTGCTCCAGGATCTCGGCCACCCAGTCGACGAACACCCGCACCTTCGACGACAGGTGGCGGTTCGACGGGTACACCACGTGGAACGGGATCTCGTCCGACAGCCAATCGCACATCAGCAGCTCCAGCACGCCGCAGCTCGGGTACTGGCGGAACATGTAGGTCGGCAGCCGGCCGATGCCCAGGCCCGCAAGGCAGGCATCGACGTAGGCGTTGGAATCGTTCAGCGTCAGCGGGCTGTCCACCGGCAGCAGCAGCCGCTCGCCGTTGCGCACGAACTCCCAGTCGAACACCTGGCCGGTGCGCAGCGAGAAATAGTTCAGGCAGGTGTGCTTCTTCAGGTCGAGCGGGTGCTCCGGGCGGCCGCGGCGCGCCAGGTAGCCGGTGGTCGCGCAGGTCACCAGGTTCATCGTGCCGACGCGGCGCACCACGACGGACGGGTCCGACACCTCGCCGACGCGCAGCGCGCAGTCGATGCCCTCGCTCAGCAGGTTCAGCGGCCGGTCGCTGCAGCCCAGCTCCAGCTCGATGTCGGGGTAGCGCTCGAAGAACGACGGCAGCAGCGGGATCAGCAGCCGGCTCGCCACCGCGGTGCTCACGTCCACCCGCAGCTTGCCGGCCGGCGAGGCCTGGCTCGACGAGAACGACTCCTCGGCGTCACGAAGATCCTCGAGGATGCGCACACAGCGCTCGTAATAGGCGGCGCCGTCCGCGGTGACCGACACCTTGCGCGTCGTCCGGTGCAGCAGCCGCACCTTCAGGTGGCCTTCCAGCTCGGCGACGCTGGCCGACAGCGTGGCTTTCGGCATGTTCAGCAGCTCCGCCGCACTGGTGAAACCACCGGTGTTGACGACGCCGACGAAGGCTTGCATGGCTTTGATGGTGTCCATTGTCCTGAATCCTGAACAGTCAATCCGCGAAACGCTACTTTATAACTGATTCACAGACTAATACATTCCATGGTGCAACGCAGCATCGGGTTATTCCGGTGACTGTCGACTATTCGTCTCTGCTTTTTCCAGGATGACCCTCCAATGAACCTCCGACCCACCCCCCTGATGTTGTCGACCATGGCGCTGACGCTCGTGTCGGCTGCCCTGCTGTCCCTGGCCGGCTGCTCGCGCGGCGGTGAAGCGATGGCTGCCACGGCCGGCGGCCCGCCGCCGGCCCCGCCGGTGAGCGTCGCCGTCGTCGTGTCGCGCAACGTCGTCGAGCAGCAAGATTTCTCCGGCCGCATCGAGGCCATCGAATCGGCGCAGATCCGCGCCCGCGTGCCCGGCACGATCGACGCGGTGCAGTTCAAGCCCGGCGCGCTGGTCAAGAAGGGCGACGTGCTGTTCCTGATCGACCCGCGCAGCTACCAGGCCGAAGTGGCGAAACTGGAAGCAGCCGTCGCCAGTTCGAAGGCCAAGGCCGATCTCGGCCGCACCGAGCTCGAGCGCTCGAAGAAGCTGATGGCCGACAACGCGATCGCGCAGCGCGACTTCGACGAGCGTGCCGCCAGCGCCCGCCAACTCGAAGCCGGCGCGCAGGCCGACCAGGCCGCGCTCGCGGTGGCCAAGCTGAACCTCGAATACGCCGTCGTGCGCGCTCCGTTCGCCGGCCGCATCGGCAAGGCCGAGGTCACCGTCGGCAACCTGGTCGACAGCAGCGTCGTGCTGACCTCGCTGGTCTCGATCAGCCCGGTCTACGTGAGTTTCGACGGTGACGAATCCACGTTCCTGAGCATCGGCGGCGCCGCCCGCGAAGGCGGCAAGGGCGTCAAGGTGCGCACCGGGCTGACCAACGAAAGCGGCTTCCCGCACGAAGGCCGGCTCGATTTCATCGACAACCGCGTCGATCCCGCCTCCGGCACGGTGCGCATGCGCGCAGTGCTCGAGAACAAGGACGGCGCGCTGATCCCGGGCCTGTTCGCGCGGGTGCAGGTCGGCGCCGACGTCGGTGCCCCGGCCGCGCTGCTGATCAACGACACCGCGATCGGCACCGACCAGAACCGCAAGTACGTCTACGTCGTCAATGCCGAGAACAAGGCCGAGTACCGCGTCGTGCAACTCGGCCCGCTGGTCGACGGGCTGCGCGTCGCGCGCGCCGGGCTGAAGCCGGGCGAGCGCATCGTCGTCAACGGCCTGCAGCGCGTGCGCCCGGGTTCGCCGGTCGCGCCTGAAGTCGTCGCGATGTCGGGCGAAGCGGCCAGCGCACCGGCTCGCCAATAAGCGGCCTGCCAGAAAGAACATCGAAAGACCCCATGCGATTTTCAAAATTCTTCGTGGACAGGCCGATCTTCGCGGCCGTGCTGTCCATCCTGTTGTTCCTGGCCGGGTTGATCGCGATCTTCCGGCTGCCGATCTCGGAATACCCCGAGGTCGTGCCGCCGTCGGTCGTCGTCAGCGCGCGCTTCCCCGGCGCCAACCCGACGGTGATCGCCCAGACCGTGGCCGCTCCCCTCGAGGAAGCGATCAACGGCACCGAGAACATGCTGTACATGGCCTCGCAGGCCACCGGCGACGGCGGCATGAACCTCACCGTCACGTTCAAGGTCGGCACCAACGTCGAGCAGGCTGAAACGCAGGTGCAGAACCGCGTGCAGCGGGCGCTCGCGCGCCTGCCTGAAGAAGTGCGGCAGATCGGTGTCACCACCGTCAAGAGCTCGCCCAACATCACGATGGTGGTGCACTTGCTCTCGCCGAACTCGCGCTACGACGAGGTCTACCTGCGCAACTACGCGGTGCTGAACATCAAGGACCGGCTGGCTCGCGTGTCGGGCATGGGCCAGGTGCAGGTGTTCGGTGCCGGCGACTACTCGATGCGCGTCTGGCTCGACCCGCAGAAGATCGCCGCGCGCGGCCTGACCGCGCCCGACGTGGTCGCCGCGATCCGCGAGCAGAACGTGCAGGTCGCCGCCGGCGTGGTCGGTGCGTCGCCCGCGAAGGATGCGCCGTTCCAGCTGTCGGTGAATGCACAGGGCCGCCTGAGCACCGAAGAGGAGTTCGGCGACATCATCATCAAGACCGGCAGCCTCGCCGCGAGCGGCGGCGTGATCCGCCTGCGCGACGTGGCCCGCATCGAGCTCGGCTCGTCGACGTATTCGCTGCGCTCGCTGCTGAACAACAAGCCGGCCGTCGCGATGGGCCTGTTCGAGGCACCGCAGTCGAATGCACTGCAGATCTCGACCGACGTGCGCGCGCTGATGGAAGACCTGAAGAAGGACTTCCCGCAGGACCTCGAATACGCCATCGTCTACGACCCGACGCAGTTCGTGCGCGACTCGATCTCGGCCGTGATCCACACGCTGCTCGAGGCGATCGCGCTGGTGGTGCTGGTGGTGATCGTGTTCCTGCAGACCTGGCGCGCGTCGCTGATCCCGTTGCTGGCGGTGCCGGTGTCGGTGATCGGCACGATGGCGGTGCTGCTGGGCTTCGGCTTCTCGATCAACACGCTGTCGCTGTTCGGGCTGGTGCTCGCGATCGGCATCGTCGTGGACGATGCGATCGTGGTGGTCGAGAACGTCGAGCGCAACATCGCCAATGGCCTGAGTCCGCGCGACGCGACCATCCAGGCGATGAAGGAAGTGTCCGGCCCGATCATCGCGATCGCGCTGGTGCTGTGCGCGGTGTTCGTGCCGATCGCGTTCGTCTCCGGGCTGACCGGCCAGTTCTACCGCCAGTTCGCGCTGACGATCGCGATCTCCACGGTGATCTCCGCCTTCAACTCGCTGACGCTGTCGCCGGCGCTGGCCGCCGTGCTGCTGAAGCCGCACGGTGCCCCGAAGGACAAGCTGGCCCGCGCGATGGACTGGGCCTTCGGCGGCTTCTTCCGGGTGTTCAACCGCTTCTTCGACCGCTCGTCGCACGGCTACACCGGCGGCGTCAAGCGCGTGCTGGCGCACAAGGGCGCGACCCTCGTGGTCTACGTGCTGCTGATCGTCGGCGCGGTGTTCATGTTCCGCGTCGTGCCGTCGGGCTTCGTTCCGGCGCAGGACAAGCAGTACCTCGTCGGCTTCGCGCAACTGCCCGATGCCGCCTCGCTCGACCGCACCGAGAACGTGATCCGCCGCATGTCGGAAATTGCGCAATCGGTGCCGGGCGTCAAGAGCTCGGTGGCCTTCCCGGGCCTGTCGATCCACGGCTTCATGAACGCGCCGAACTCCGGCATCGTGTTCTACACGCTCGACGATTTCGACAAGCGCAAGACCGCCAACCTGTCCAGCGGCGCGATCGCGGCCGAAGTGAACAAGCGGCTGGGCGCGATCCAGGACGCCTTCATCATGGTGTTCCCGCCGCCGCCAGTGAACGGCCTCGGCACCATCGGCGGCTTCAAGCTGTACGTCGAAGACCGTGCCAACCTCGGCCCCGACGCGCTGTACCAGGCGGTGCAGGCGCTGCAGATGAAGGCCTGGCAGACGCCGCAACTCGCGGGCGTGTTCTCGGGCTACCAGATCAACGTGCCGCAGCTGAAGGCCGACGTCGACCGCACCAAGGCCAAGCAGCTGGGCGTGCCGCTGTCGGACATCTTCGACACGATGCAGATCAACCTCGGGTCGCTCTACATCAACGACTTCAACAAGTTCGGCCGCACCTACCAGGTGATCGCGCAGGCCGACGCACCGTTCCGCTCCGACGCCGCGGCGATCGGACAGTTCAAGGTGCGCAACGCGGCGAACGAGATGGTGCCGCTGGGCAGCCTGGTGAACGTCAGCCCGACCTATGGGCCCGACCGCGTCGAGCGCTACAACTCGTACATGGCGGCCGACTTCAACGGCGGCGCGGCCCCGGGCGTGTCGTCGGGGCAGGCGCAGGACATCATGGCCAAGCTCGCGACCGAGACGCTGCCGCGCGGCATCAACTTCGAATGGACCGACCTGACGTATCAGGAGATCCTGGCCGGCAACACGCTGGTGATCGTGTTCCCGCTGTGCGTGCTGCTGGTGTTCCTGGTGCTGGCCGCGCAGTACGAAAGCTGGACGCTGCCGCTGGCGGTGATCCTGATCGTGCCGGCGTCGATCCTGTGCGCGCTGCTGGGCGTCTACCTGACCAAGGGCGACAACAACATCTTCACGCAGATCGCGTTGTTCGTGCTGGTGGGGTTGGCGTCGAAGAACGCGATCCTGATCGTCGAGTTCGCCCGTGACCTGGAGCACCAGGGCAAGGGCATCGTCGAGGCCGCGCTCGAAGCCTGCCACCTGCGCCTGCGCCCGATCCTGATGACGTCGATCGCGTTCATCATGGGCGTGCTGCCGCTGGTGTTCTCGTCGGGCGCCGGTTCCGAAATGCGCCATGCGATGGGCGTCGCGGTGTTCGCCGGCATGCTGGGCGTGACGCTGTTCGGCCTGTTCCTGACCCCGTTGTTCTACGTGCTGCTGCGCAAGCTCGCGGTGGCGATCGAAAGGCGCTCCGGCGCTGCCGCGGCGCCGCTGGCGCACGACGCGACGCACTGAGCGACGACAAGACCATGACACACACTTTGTTCAAGACTTCCGCGCTGGTCACGGCGCTGGTGCTGGCGGGTTGCTCGCTGGCCCCGACGGTGCCGCAGCCCGATGTGGGCGTGCCGTCGGCCTACAAGGAGATGACGGCCGTCGAAGGCAGCTGGAAGGCTGCGGCGCCGTCCGAGGCGCAGCAGCGTGGCGCCTGGTGGGCGACCTTCGGCGATGCGAAGCTGGATGCGCTCGAGGAGCAGGCCGCGAAGGCGAACCCGACGCTTGCGTCGGCCGCTGCCCGCGTCAAGGCGGCCCGTGCCGCGCTCGGCAGCGCCGAGGCCGACCGCTGGCCGCAGCTCGGCCTGAATGCCGGCGTCGCGCGCAGCCGCTCGGCACCGGCGCAGGCCGGCGTGCCGGCCGGCACGCCGGTGTCGCCGTCGACTGTCTACACCGCCGGGCTGGGTGCGAGCTACGAGGTCGACCTGTTCCAGCGGGTCGGCAACGGCGTCAACGCCGCGAAGGCCGATGCCGAGCAGGTCGAGGCCAGCTACCGCTCGGTGCTGCTCGCGCTGCAGGCCGACGTGGCGCAGACGTATTTCGCGCTGCGGGCGCTCGATGCCGAAGCGGCCCAGCTCGATGCGACGCTCGCGCTGCGCACCGAGAACGTGCGCCTGATCGGCAAGCGGTTCCAGGCCGGCGACGTGGCCGAGCTCGACGTGGCGCGCTCGCGCACAGAGCTGTCGACGCTGCAGGCCGAAGTGGTCGCACTGCGCGGCAGCCGGGCGCGGATCGAGCATTCGCTCGCGCTGCTGCTCGGCCAGGCGCCGGCCGGCTTCAGCTTCGAGAACCAGCCGCTCGCGCTCGACGCCAGCGTGCCGGTGGTGCCGCCGGGCCTGCCGTCGGCGCTGCTGGAGCGCCGGCCCGACGTGACGGCCGCGCAGCGCAGCATGGCGGCGGCGACGGCACGGGTCGGCGTCGCGAAGTCGGCGCTGTTCCCGGCGCTCGCGCTGACCGCCAACGGCGGCTATGCGTCGAGCGAGCTGAGCGAGTTGTTCAAGACCAATGCGCAGTCGTGGCTGACCAGCCTGGTGTTCTCGCTGCCGATCATCGACGGCGGGCGCAACAAGGCCGCGGTCAAGCGGGCCGAGGCGCAGCTCGAAGGCGCGGTGGCCGACTACCGTCAGTCGGTGCTGACGGCCTTTGCCGACGTGGAGGACAACCTGTCCGGCCTGCGCGCGGTGCGCGAGCAGGTGAGCTTCACCGATGAGGCGGTGGCCTCGGCACGCCGCGCCGCGGAGCTGGCCGACAAGCGCTACCGCGCCGGCGAAGACAGCTACCTGCAGTTGCTCGAGGCCCAGCGCGACCTGCTGACCATCGAGCGCCAGGCGGTGAAGCTGCGCGGCACCTGGGCCACCACCACCGTCGGGCTGATCCGCTCGCTCGGCGGAGGCTGGCAAACCGCCCAGTGAGGTGACGGCCCGATCCATGTGACGGGAGTCACATGAATCGCGGCATGATGGTGGCCGATGTAATGCGGCCCGCCCGAGCACGACTCAGGCGGGTCGTTTCATCTTTCATCGATGGCGACGCCATCCCTGAACCACCGCAAGGAGAACCCCATGAACAACCGCCTGATCGCTTCTTCCGCCCTCGCTTCCGTGCTGGCCCTGGGCCTGCTGGGCCAGGCCAACGCCGCCGACGAGAAGGCGAAGGAAAAGTGCTTCGGCATCGCCAAGGCCGGCCAGAACGACTGCGCCAACCTGTCGGGTTCGCATTCGTGCGCCGGCCAGTCGAAGGTCGACGCAGGCGCCGACGAATGGAAGTACGTCGCCAAGGGCACCTGCAAGAGCATGGGCGGAAAGACCGCCGACGAAGCCAAGAAGAAGTGAGTCCGCGGTGAGCGCCGCCGCGAGGCCGCTCGCCGACCCGTGGGTCGGCATCGGCCTGCGCCAGCCCCACTACGCCGAGCTGCTGGAGCGCCCGCAGGCGACGCCGGCGCTCGGCTTCGTCGAGGTGCATTCCGAGAATTTCTTCGCCGATGGCGGCGCCGCGGTCGCGGTGCTGCACGAGGCGCGCTCGCACTGGGACGTGAGCCTGCATGGCGTCGGGCTGTCGCTCGGCTCGGCTTGCGGGCTCGATCCATGGCACCTGGACCGGCTGGCGCGGCTGGCCGAACGCATCGAGCCGGTGCGGGTGTCCGACCATGCGAGCTTCGCCCGCGCCCCCGCCGCTGCGGACGGCCCTGCCGTGCTGCACGCCAACGACCTGCTGCCGCTCGCGTTCACGCGCGAGGCGCTCGACGTGATGGTGCGCAACGTGACGCAGGTGCAGGAGCGCCTGCGCCGGCCGATCCTGGTCGAGAACCTGTCGGCCTACCTGGCCTGGCAGGACCGCGAGATGGGCGAAACCGAGTTCTTCAACCAGCTGACGCGCCGCACCGGCTGCGGCCTGCTGCTGGATGTCAACAACCTGGTGGTGAACGGCCTGAACCGGGCGCGCGACGGCCGCGGTGACGGTGAAGGCGACCGCGACGCGGTGCGCGAGGCCTGCGACTGGATCGATGCCATCGATGCGGCGAGCGTCGGCGAGATCCACCTGGCCGGCTACCTCGAACTGCCCGACATCGTGATCGACGACCACGGCAGCCGCGTGCACGCGCCGGTGTGGCAGGTGTTCGCGCACGCCGTCCGCAGGCTGGGACCGCGACCGACGCTGGTCGAATGGGACACCGACGTGCCGCCGCTGGCCGTGCTGCTGGACGAGGCAGCGCAGGCCGGTCGCGCGATCGCCGAGGCGAGCGCCCGATGAACGAACTCGACCGCCAGCAGGCCCTGTTGCGCAGCCTGTGGGCGCGCGACGATGGCGCGTCGCTGGCCGGTGTGGTCGACGAGCAGGGCGCCCGGCTGCTGCGCGGTTGGCAGGCGTACCAGGCGAACGGCGGCGCGTCGGCCGAGCGCGCGCTGGCGCAGCGTTGCCCGACCGTGCAGGCCTTGCTGGGCGAGGCGTCGTTCGCGGCGTTGTCGCGGGCCTTCTGGCATGCGCAGCCGCCGCAGCGTGGCGACCTGGCCGAGTTCGGCGAGGCCTTGCCCGGCTTCATCGAAGCGAGCGAGCAGCTCGCCGACGTGCCGTACCTGGCCGATTGCGCGCGGCTCGACGGCCTGGTGGCTGGCTGCGAACAGGCGGCCGATGCTGTTTGCGACACCGCGAGCCTCGGCCTGCTGGCCGAGGTCGATCCGGCCGCGTTGTCGCTGATGCTCGTCCCGGCGGTGGCCTTGCTCTCCAGCGCCTGGCCGGTGGCGAGCCTGTGGCTGGCGCACCGGCCGGGCGATGCGGCAGCCGCTCACCTCGATGCGGCCCGCGAAGGGCTGGCAGAAGGTCGCGGCGAGCACGCGCTGGTGTGGCGCGATGGCTGGCGTGCGCGTGTGCAACCGATCGCCGAGGCCGACGCGCGCTGGACGCAGGCGCTGCTCGATGGGCGGCCGCTGTCGGAGGCCTTGGACCGCGCCGGCGGAGGGTTTGCGTTCGAACCATGGCTGCTGCAGGCCGTGCAGCACGGTTGGGTCGCCGCTGTGCGGCGCCTGTAGCCCCGGATGCCCATCCGGCATTCCGCTGCGCTTCATCCGGACTGCGAAAGAAACGCCGCGTTCTGCCGACCAACGCGCATCGAATCGAAAGAGACACCCATGAGCCTCACCTTTGTGCTGACCCTGTGGCGCCGCTTCGTCGCGGTGCTGGAATCGCTGCAGCCGGTCGCGCAGCTGGCGGCCCGGCTGTACGTCGCGCAGGCCTTCTTCCTGTCCGGCCTGACGAAGATCCGCGACTGGGACACCACGCTCGCGCTCTTCAATGACGAATACCAGGTGCCCTTGCTGCCGCCCGGGCTGGCCGCGGTGATGGGCACCGGCGGCGAGCTGGTGCTGCCGGTGCTGCTGGCGCTCGGGCTGGCCGGGCGCTTCGCGGCGCTCGGGCTGTCGGTGATGAACGTCGTCGCGGTGCTGAGCCTGGCCGAGATCGCGCCGGCCGCGCTGCAGCAGCACCAGTTCTGGGGCAGCCTGCTGATCGGACTGGCGCTGTGGGGCCCGGGCCTGCTGTCGCTCGACAGGGTGATAGCCCCCCGGCTGCGCACTGTCACGGCCTGATCGAGCAACGCCCGCGGAACCGGCTCCGCCGGGCCGCTGGGTGGCGCCTCCTGGGGGGCCCATCCCCTCGGGGCACAATGCGGGATTGCACCCGCATTGATTGCCCACCCCTCGATGAAGCATCTCGTTCTGCTGGGCGCCGGGCCCGCCCACCTCCAGGTGTTGCGCGAGTTCGCGGCGCAGGCGTTGCCCGCGACGCAGGTCACGCTGGTGGCGCCGTCGCTGCGCCCGATGTCGCAGGCGGCGCTGCCCGGCTGGATCGCCGGTCGACGCAGCCTCGATGACAGCGTGACGCCGCTGCCGCCGCTCGCGCAGCAGGCGCGGGCGACGCTGGTGGAGGGCGAGGTGGAATCGCTCGACGCCGCCGGCCCCCGCATCGTGCTGGTCGGCGGGCAGGTCATCGAGTACGACGCGCTGAGCCTGGACCCGGCCCCGGCGATGGACCGCGACGCGATCCCCGGCGCGGGCGAACATGCCCTCTTCATGCAGCCCACCGAGCAGTTCGTGCGCCTGTGGGACGCGCTGCTCGCGCTCGCGCAGCAGCGCACGCTGAGCGTGGTCGTCATCGGCTCGGGCATCGCCGGCGTCGAGCTGTCGCTCGCGGTGCAGCGTCGCCTCGGCAAGCGCGCCCGCGTCGCGCTGGTCACGCATGGCGGCCCCCCGCTGCCCGACTTTCCGTCGTCGGCCCAGGGCCGCATGCACCGCATCCTGAAGCGCCGCAACGTCACCTTGTTCGAAGAGCAGGGCGTCGCCATCGGCGCGCGGCAGGTGATGGTCGGCGACGGCATGCGGCTGGTCTGCGACGCACCGCTGCTGGCCTTGCCGGGCCGGCCACCGTCGTGGGTCGGCGCCAGCGGGCTGCAGCTCGACCCCGAAGGCGGCGCGGTGGCGGTCGGCCCGACGCTGCAGAGCGCGTCGCACCCCGAGGTGTTCCGGGGCGACGACGATCCGGCGACGCTCGCGACCAACCTGCGCCGCTTCGTTGCCGGTGGCGCGCTGGTCACCGCGAAGACGGGCGGGCCGGCGCTGCGCTGGGTCGACTGCGGCGACGGCGATGCGCTTGTCAGCTGGGGCGCTTGGTCGTTCGAGGGGCGCTTCGTGGCCTGGCTGCTGCGCCGGCGCGACCGCCGCGATGCGGGCGCGCGGCAGCAGCTGCCGGCGCCGCCACTGGCGGCGACCTCAGAAGTCGAGCGGCCGGAAAACGAGGGTCATCGGTGACGGCACGCGGCCGTTCTCGTCGGGCGGCAACCGATTGGTCCTGTCGATCGCGCGCAGCACCGTCTCGTCCCATTCCTTGCTGGCGCTGGGCTTCGTGACGCGCTTGCTGAGGATGGTGCCGTCGGGTCCGGTGCGCACCTCGACCTCGACCTGCGGATTGCCGTCGATGGTCGTGATCAGCAGGATGTTCGGCCGGATCGCGCTGACGATCTTGCCCCGGTAGCTCGCGGTCGGCGCCGCATCGTGCGCGGCCGTGCCGGTGCTGGTCGCCGCGCCGGTGGCGCCGGCCTGGCCGAGGATGCGCTCCAGCTGCTTCTTGCGCTGGTCTTCAGTCTGCGCGGTCTGCCGTTCCAGCTCCTTCTTCTTGCGGTCGGCCTCGGCCTTGTCGGCCAGGCGTTTCGCGTCCTGGGCCTTCTTCTCCTCGGCCTTCTTCTCCTCGGCTTCCTTGTCCTGCTGCGCCTTCAGCTCCTTCTTCTTCGCCTTCTCCTTTTCGATCGCAATCTGCGGATCGGGTGCGGGCGGCGGAGGCGGCGTTTCGACCTTCGGCTCGGGCGCGGGTTTCGGCGCCGGTGGCGGCGGCGGCGCGGGTGGCGGCTCGACCGCGCGCGGCGCAGCCACTTGCGGCACCGCCGACCACAGCTCGGCCGACGCAGCCACCGGGTCGCTCGACTGCCAGTTGACGCCGAAGGCCAGCGCGGTGATCAGCAGCACGTGCGCACCGGCCGCGAACGCGAAGCCGGCGCCGACGCTGTCCTCGGTGTCGGGCCGCAGCGGGTCGCGCTCGCGGAAATGCAGCAGGGTGGCGGTGCTCATCGGTGCGTCAGGTCCCGGTGTTCTTCACCGACAGCCCGACGCGCAGCACGCCGGCGCGCTGCAGCGTGTCCATCACGCGCACCACCGCTTCGTACTTGACCTGCCGGTCGGCCGAGATCACGACCGGCGACTGCGCGTTGCCGCCCTGCGCCTCCTTGACGGTGGCGGCCAGCGCGGCGAGCTTCAGCGGCGATGGCTCCTTGCCATCGACGCGCAGCTTCAGGCCTTCGTCCTTGCCCACCACCACCTCGATCACGTGCTCGGGCTGCTGCTTGCTCTTGCCGACGGTCGGCAGGTCGACCACGCCGGTGGTGATCAACGGTGCGCTGACCATGAAGATGATCAGCAGCACCAGCATCACGTCGATGAATGGCACCATGTTCATCTCGGAGATCGTGCGGCGGCGCGTGCCGCGGCCGGCGACGGCGGGCATCTCAGCGCACCCCGGCCGGACCGGCGGTCCCGGTGGGGCCGGCAGGCATCGGCTGCGTCGCGTTGCGCTGCAGGATGTTGGAGAACTCCTCGATGAAGGTCTCCAGCTGGATCGCGATGCGGTCGATGTCGCGCGCGAAGCGGTTGTACGCGATGACCGCCGGGATCGCCGCGAACAGGCCGATCGCGGTGGCGACCAGCGCTTCGGCGATGCCGGGCGCGACGGTCGCGAGCGTCACCTGCTGCAGGTTCGACAGCCCGACGAAGGCGTGCATGATCCCCCACACCGTGCCGAACAGCCCGACGTACGGCGAGACCGAGCCGACCGACGCGAGGAAGGACAGGTTCGATTCGACCGCATCGAGCTCGCGCTGGAAGCTCGCCCGCATTGCGCGGCGCGACCCGTCGAGCAGCGCGCCGCCGTCGACCACGCGGCGCTCGCGCAGCTTCATGAATTCGCGCATGCCCGACGCGAAGATGCGCTCCAGCGGCGCGCTGTGCGCCTTCTGCGATGCGGCGTTGAACAGGTCGTTCAGGTTCTTGCCGGCCCAGAACTCGCGCTCGAAGTCGTCGTTCATCGTGCGCACCCGGCGCAGGCCGAACAGCTTGCCGAAGATCACCGTCCAGCTGCCGAGCGACACGAGCAGCAGCCCGGCCATCACGAGCTGGACCACGAAGCTGGCATGCAGGACGAGGCTGATGATGGAAAAGTCTTGGTTCATGCGATGGCGTCGAGGATGTCGTTGGGAATGCGGCGCGGCTTGAAGGTTCCGGTGTCCACGCAACCGATGCGGATTTCGCCCTCGGCCAGGGCCTGCCCGCCGCGGCGGGCTTCCTGCACGAGCCGCAGGCTGGCACGCCCCGATTCGACCACACGCACGCTGACCTCGATCAGGTCGTCGAGCCGGGCCGGGCTCAGGTAGCGCACCCGGGTGTCGGCGACGACGAACATCGCCCCGCCTTCGGTGCGCATGCGCTCCTGCTGGAAGCCGAGCGAACGCAGCCATTCGGTGCGGGCACGCTCGAAGAACTTCAGGTAGTTGGCGTAGAACACCACGCCGCCGGCGTCGGTGTCTTCCCAGTAGATGCGCAGCGGGTGGATGAAGGCGGGGGCGTCGGTGAACGTCATGGGCGCGAACGGCAAGCCACAAGGGGCTGCCCGCGAGCAAACGCGCGCGGTGCGGCGCCGATTATGGCTGCACGCGCTTGTAGACCGGCCCCCAGACGGGGTGGCCTTGTTCCGACTTGTTCAGCGCGAAGGCCGGATCCGCCTGGCGCGCGGCGCGGAAGGCCGCTTCGCAGTCGCTGGTGCGGTTGCTGGTGCAGTAGATGAACGCCAGCTGCTTGTGGGCGGCGGCGCGGTCGCGCGGCGACACCAGGCCGGTGGTCAGCGCGAGGTTCAACTGCTTCTCGGCCTCGGGGTACTGGCCGTCTTCATAGGCCCGGATGCCGCCCTGCAACGCGCGCTCGGCGGGCCGCGAGGTCACGTCGAGCAGGCCGACCGGCGCGGGCGGCGTCTGCGCGCAGCCGGCAGCCAGCAGCATGCCGGCGAAGGTGGAAACCAGCGTTGCAACGGGAGGCAGTCTCATGATCCGAATCGGTATTTGAGGTTGACCGGCTGGCCCGGCACGACATTGACCGTCGAACTGTAAGGCGGAAAGTCGTCGTTGCGAATGGTCACCACATGGCGGCCCTCGGCCAGCGTCAGCTCGTTCAGCGGCGGTGCGGTGCCGACCGACTTGCCGTCGACCTCGACCTGGCCCCACGGGCTGATCGCCAGCCGCACGACACCGGTGGCGGCGACGACCGGCGCGGCCGCGGCAGCCCGTTCGCGGGCCTCGCGGGCGCGGCGTTCCTTCAGCGTTTCCTTCGGCGGCAGCGGCTTGCGGCTGGTGTCGGCGCCGGAGCCGGCGGCCAGCACCGGTTCGGGCGTCGTGGCGGCGGCCACCGGCAGCGCGGCTGCGGCGACGACCAGCGGAGCGGACGCACCCGCGGACGGCGTTGCCGGGACATCGGAGGCCGCGGGGTCGGCAGCGCTCGCTCCGGCCGCGGGCTGCGAGGCGGCGACCGGTTCGGGCGCCGGGGCCGGCACCGGCGCCGCGGCGACGACCACCGCCGAAGCGGCCGGCGGTGCCGAGGCGGTGAGTTCGCTCGAGCGCGGCGACATCAGCGTCCACCACGCGGCGGCGGCGATGCCGATGCCGGCGGCGGCCACCAGGCCCCAGGCCAGGCGGTGGCGTCCGGCGGGCTGCGAGCCGGCGTCGTCGCTGCCGTCGGCGTCCTGCGGATGTTCTTCGAGCCAGTGGCGCAACTCGCGCGACAGCGCGCGGGCCGAGCGGTAGCGGTCGTCGGGGTTCTTCTCCATCGCCCGCGCGGCGATCTCGGACAAGGCCTTCGGCACGTTGGCGTCGACCTGGTGCGCGGTCGGCGGGTTGTATTCGGCGACGGCGCGGGTGATCTCGGCCAGCGAGCTGCCGCGGAACGGCCGCACGTCGGCCAGCAGTTCGTACAGCACGACGCCGAGCGAGAACACGTCGCAGCGCCGGTCGACCGGCTCCTGGCGCACCTGCTCGGGCGACATGTAGTACGGCGAGCCGCCGACGATGTCTTCGCCGTTGGAATCGTGCTGGTGCGCAATGCGGGCGATGCCGAAATCGAGCACGCGCGGCTGCGTGCGCCCGACCATGAAGATGTTGGCCGGCTTGATGTCACGGTGCACGACGCCCTTCGAATGAGCGTAGGCGAGGGCGTCGGCGACGCGGCGCACGATCAGCGCGGCCTGGTGCGGCGTCGGCCGCCAGCCTTCGAGGCGCAGCTGGCGCAGGTCGCGGCCTTTCAGCAGCTCCATCGCGATGTAGGCGCCTTGCTCGCTGGCGCCGGCGTCGAACACCGTGACGATGTGCGGGTGGCTCAGGCCCCCGGCAGCGCGCGCTTCGTTCAGGAACAGCGCATTGAACGAATCGCGCTGCTCGGCCGAGATCTCGAGGTTCAGGGTCTTGATCGCGATCAGGCGCGACAGCAGCGGGTCGTGCGCCGCATACACCACGCCGAGGCCGCCTTCGCCGATGCGGTACTTGAGCGCATAGCGGCCGATGTGGCCGATGGTCGGCATCTGGTCGGCGCCACCCATCGGCGGGTTGGTCGCGAACGTGGCCGCCGGTTGCGCCGGCAGCCCGAGGTCGGTGTCGCCCCACTTCGGCGCACCCGGCGTCGAGCTGGCAAGGTCGGGGGAAGGATCAGGAACAGGGCCGGGCATGAGGCGGGTTGGGTTCATGGCACGTGGGTCCACCACGACCGCAGCTTAGTGCAAGCACGTCGGCCCCTGGCAGTAAAAAACCCCGCGTTCCGTGCATTCGTAACATGCGCTTGCGAAAGTCGACAAGATGGTGCAAGGGGTTCAACGCCGAACCGACACCGGAACCCACAGCGTTTTCGGCTGCGGCGTCGACAGCAGTTTTTGCAGCCGTTGCACCGCGTCGTGCAGGTGTTCCATCGAACTCGCATACGACAGCCGGATGTAGCGAGCGGCCGCATGCGGTCCGAAATCGCGGCCCGGCGTGATCGCCACCTGCGCCTCGCGCATCAGCCGGAAGCAGAAATCCCAGCTGCTGTCGGCATGCGCCGAGCAATCGGCCCAGGCATAGAACGCACCATCGGGCAGCACCGGCACGCGCAGGCCCATCGCCTCGAGCGCCGGCACCAGGAAGTCGCGGCGCGCGCGGAACTCGCCGCGGCGGCGTTCGAATTCGGCGATCGACGCCGGTTCGAAGCAGGCCAGCGCGGCCTGCTGCGCAATCGACGACGGGCAGATGTAGAGGTTCTGCGCCAGCCGCTCGACCGGCGCGACGAGTTCCGGCGGCAGCACCAGCCAGCCGAGCCGCCAGCCGGTCATGCTGAAGTATTTCGAGAAGCTGTTGACCGAGATCACGTCGTCGCCGTGCGCCAGCGCGGTGCGGCCGAACGCGTCGTCGAAGCTCAGCCCGAGGTAGATCTCGTCGACCATCGTGAAGCCGCCGCGCTCGCGCACCGCCTGCACGATGCGGCCCATCTCGTCGAAGGCGATCGAGGTGCCGGTCGGGTTCGACGGCGACGCGAGCAGCACGCCGCGGGTGGCGTTCGTCCAGGCTGCCTGCACGGTGGCCGCGTCGGGCTGGAAGCGGTGCTCGGGCGAGGCCGGCAGCAGGCGGGCGACACCGTCGGCGGCCGCGACGAAATGGCGGTTGCACGGGTAGCTGGGGTCGGGCATCAGCACCTCGTCGCCGCGCTCGACGAGCGCCAGGCAGGCGAGCTGCAGTGCCGCCGATGCACCGGCGGTGATCACGATGCGCTCGGGCGCGACGTCGACCTGGAAGCGCTCGGCATACCAGCGGCTCAGCCGCTCGCGCAGTGCCGGCAGCCCGGTGGCCTGCGTGTACTGCGTGCTGCCGCGTTCGAGGCAGTCGCGCGCGGCCTGCTGCACCAGCGGCGGCGCGGTGAAGTCGGGTTCGCCGATGTTCAGGAAGATCATCGGCCGCCCGCCCCGTGCCGGGTCGCAGGCCGGGGTGCGCGACAGCTCGACCGCCGCCTTCGCACACTCCATCACGTAGAACGGTTCGATGTGGTCGAGGCGGGTGGCGAGCTTCATCGCGCGATCGTCGCTTCGGCGCCGCGTCAGCGCCGCTGGGCCCGGAAGGCAGCGACCTCGACGGGCCGCAGGTCGAGCGCCGCCTTGTCGAGCACGCCGTTCACGTACTTGTGGCCGTCGGTGCCGCCGAAGCTCTTCGCGAGCTCGACCGCCTCGTTGATCGCGACCTTGTACGGGATGTCGATGCAGTGCTTCAGCTCGTAGGCGCCGATCATCAGCACGCCGTGCTCGATCGGCGACAGGTCGGTGGTCCTGCGGTCGACGTGGCGGGCCAGCACCGCGTCGATGTCGGCCGCCTCGGCGATGCAGCCGTGCAGCAGCGCGTCGAAGTGCGCCGCATCGGCCTTGTCGAAGCCCTCCTGCTCGCGCATGTGCGCATCGACCACGCCGACGTCGGCGCCGGACAGCAGCCACTCGTACAGGCCTTGCAGCGCGGCTTCGCGCGAACGGCGGCGCGACGACTTGGGCTGCGGCTTGCTGCCCTTGGCGCCACCTTTGCCGGCGGGCTTGCCGGGCGCCGGTGCGGCCGCGGGGGTCTTCGGATCGTTCTCGCTCACGACAGGTCTTCCAGCAGGTTGGCCATCTCGACGGCGACGCGCGCGGCGTCGCGGCCCTTCTCTTCGACGCGGGCCCAGGCCTGGGCCTCGTCCTCGACGGTCAGGATGGCATTGGCGATCGGGATCTCGTGGTCGAGCGCAATGCGCGTGACGCCGGCGCCGCTTTCGTTGGACACGAGTTCGAAGTGGTAGGTCTCGCCGCGGATGATGCAGCCGAGCGCGACCAGCGCGTCGTAGCGGTCGCTCGCGCCCATCGCGTTGAGTGCGAGCGGCACCTCGAGCGCCCCCGGCACCGTCACGTGCTTGATGTGCTTGGCGGCGACGCCCAGCGCGGCGAGCTCGGCGATGCAGGCGTCGGCCAGCGCCTGCGTCAGCTTGTCGTTGAAGCGGGCCTGCACGATGCCGATGCGCAGGTCGGTGCCGTCCAGGTCGGCCGCCTGGCCCTTGTCTGCTGCTTGCATGTCAATCCAGTCGGTGTCGTTCAGTGTTCGGGGGCAACGAAGCCGGTGACCTCGAGGCCGTAGCCGGTCATGCTCGGCATGCGGCGCGGGCTGCCCAGCAGCTTCATCTTCGTGACGCCCAGCTCGCGCAGGATCTGGGCGCCGATGCCGTAGGTGCGCAGGTCCATCTGGGCGCGCGCACGCGCCGGGGCCGCGGGCGTTTCCTGCCAGTGAGACAGCAGCGACTGCACGTCTTCACCGCAGTTCAGCAGCACCGCGACGCCGCGCTCGGCGACCTGCAGGGTGGCCAGCGCCTTGTGCAGCGGCCACGAATGGCTGCTGCCGCGGGTGTCGAGCAGGTCCATCACCGACAGCGGCTCGTGCACGCGCACCAGCACTTCGTCGGCGGTGTCGACCGTGCCGTGGCTCAGCGCCAGGTGCAGGCCGCCGGTGCGGTCGCGGAACGCGGTGCAGTCGAACTCGCCCTGCGCGGTGGTCAGCGTGCGGCGGCCGATGCGCTCGATCAGGCTTTCGTTGCGGCTGCGGTAGCCGATCAGGTCGGCGATGGTGCCGATCTTCAGGCCGTGTTCCTTCGCGAAGACCTCCAGGTCGGGCAGGCGCGCCATCGTGCCGTCGTCCTTCATGATCTCGCAGATCACCGAGGTGGGGCTCAGGCCGGCCATCGCCGCGAGGTCGCAGCCGGCTTCGGTGTGGCCGGCGCGCATCAGCACGCCACCGTCCTGCGCCTGCAGCGGGAAGATGTGGCCGGGCTGCACCAGGTCGGTCGCCTGGGCGTCGCGGGCGACGGCGGCCTGCACGGTGCGGGCGCGGTCGGCGGCCGAGATGCCGGTCGAGACGCCGGTGGCGGCTTCGATCGACACGGTGAACGCAGTGCCGTGCCGGGTGCCGTTGCGCGTGGCCATCGGCGGCAGCTGCAGCCGTTCGCAGCGCTCGCGGGGCAGCGTCAGGCAGATCAGGCCGCGGCCGAAGCGCGCCATGAAGTTGATCGCCTCGGGCGTCACATGGTCGGCCGCGAGCACCAGGTCGCCTTCGTTTTCGCGGTCTTCCTCGTCGACGAGGATGACCATGCGGCCGGCGGCGAGCTCGGCGATCAGTTCAGGAACAGGGGAGATCGGCATAGCCCGACATTGTAGGCGGGCGACCCCGTCGCCCGCCGGGGCCGGCCGATCACGCGCGGGCCGGAGCCGTCGCGAGCATGCGTTCCACGTAGCGGGCGATCAGGTCGATCTCGAGGTTGACCGGCGACCCGGCGGCCAGCGCGCCCAGCGTCGTGTTCTCGATCGTGTGCGGGATCAGGTTGATGCTGAACTCGCAGCCGTCGGCACGGTCGTCGACGCGGTTGACCGTCAGGCTGACGCCGTTGACCGCGACCGAGCCCTTGTAGGCGAGGAAGCGGCCAATGTGCGCCGAGGCCAGCACCCGCAGCTCCCACGATTCGCCGACCGGTGCGAAATGCGTCACGCGGCCGATGCCGTCGACATGGCCGCTGACCAGGTGGCCGCCGAGCCGGTCGTGCGCCCGCAGCGCTTTTTCGAGGTTGACCGGGCCGGGTTGCGACAGGCCGGCGGTCTTGTCCAGGCTTTCGGCCGAGATGTCGATCGTGAAGCGGCTCGCGGCGGCTTCGAAGCTGGTGACCGTCATGCAGGCGCCGTTCAGCGAGATGCTGTCGCCGAGCTGCACGTCGTCGAGGTAGTGGTCGGGAGCCTGCAGCGTCAGTTGCAGGCCGTGGGAGGCGTCGGCGCCCAGCGGGCGGACGGAGTCGATGCGGCCGAGGCCGGAGATGATGCCGGTGAACATGGATCGGATTCTCGCAGTCAGAAGCTTTCCCGCGCCGGCGGGCGGGCGATCACCCGCAGGTCGTCGCCGATGCGGTCGACGGCATGGAAGCGCAGCGCGGCGGCGTCGTCCAGCCGCTCCAGCGGGCCGAAGGCGGCCAGCGCACGGCCGGCGCCGAGCAGCTTCGGCGCGAGGTACACCAGGTATTCGTCGACCAGGCCCTCGCGCACGAACGAGCCGTTCAGCTTGTGGCCGGCCTCCACATGCAGCTCGTTGATGCCGCGCTGCGCCAGGTCGGCCAGCACGGCCGGCAGGTCGACCTTGCCCGCCGGGCCGGGCCGCAGGATCACCTCGGCGCCGGTGGCCGCGAGCGCGTCGATGCGGGCCGCCTCGGGCGCCGCGGCATACACCAGCACCTGGCCGGGCGCGTCGAGGATGCGGGCGGTGGGCGGCATGTCGAGCCGCGAATCGATCACCACGCGCCATGGCTGCTTCGCGGTCTCGACCAGCCGCACGTCGAGCCGCGGGTTGTCGTCGATCACGGTGCCGACGCCGGTCAGCACCGCGCCGGCCCGTTTGCGCCAGGCGTGGCCGTCGGTGCGCGCGGCCTCGCCGGTGATCCATTGGCTGACGCCGTTGTCCAGCGCGGTGCGGCCGTCGAGCGAGGTCGCGGCCTTCAGGCGCACCCACGGCCGCCCACGCACCATGCGCGAGAAGAAGCCGATGTTCAGCTCGCGTGCCGCATCGCCGAGCAGGCCGGCGTCGACCTGGACACCCTGCGCCCGCAGCCGCGCCAGGCCCTGGCCGGCCACCAGCGGGTTCGGGTCGGCGACAGCCGAGACGACGCGGCCGATGCCGGCCGCCAGCAGCGCGTCGCAGCAGGGCGGCGTGCGGCCGTGGTGCGAGCACGGCTCCAGCGTGACGTACGCGGTCGCGCCCTGGGTGGCGTGGCCGCGGGCGGCCGCATCGCGCAGCGCCATCACCTCGGCATGCGGCCCGCCGGCTTGCTGCGTGTGGCCACGGCCGATCACCTGGCCATGGACATCGAGGATCACGCAACCGACCCGCGGGTTCGGCTCGGTCAGCCCGACGGCCTGCGCGGCCAGCGCGAGCGCCTCGCGCATTGCGGCGTGGTCGGCAGGGGTGAAGGCCGACGCGTTCGGCGTGGACGGCGAGGTGCTGGGCGCGGAGGCGGACATCGGGCGGATCAGGGTTGGTGCTGCACGGTGGTCTGCAGGGGGTCATTGTGCGTCCCCTCGGCGCCGAGGCCCGGGCAGGGCTGGTCGCCGCGGACCAGCAGGTAGTTCTGCTGGGACAGCGCGCCCTGCACCGCGGTGTAGCGCGCCGGGTGCTCGTCGTTGCGGTCGATCGCGCCGCTGCCGTCGAGGTCGGCGCTGTAGCGGCACACGCGCTGGCTGCCGGCCTGCGTGCCCACGCGCCAGCCGATGGGCTCGATCTCGACCCGGCCCGACCACCCGGCGGACGGCGGATCGGGAACGACGCAGCCATAGCGCATGAAGCGCGCACCGGCGCTGGCGATGGATTGCGTCGCGCAGCCGACGGGGCGCGACGGCGAGCCGTCGAGCACGAGGACCACCTCCAGCGGCAGCAACGCATCGCCGGGCGTCGACGGGTCGGGCGGGGCGCTTGCCGAGAAGCGCAGGTGGCCGCTCAGCACGCTGCCGCCGGCGGCGACGCAGGCGCCTGGCGTGCCGGTGCAGTGCGCGACGATGCCGCCGTCCGCATCGTCGAACACCCAGGCCGGTGAGCCTGGCGTGCCGGGCCGCCAGAGGCTTTGCCCGGGGGCGATCGCCAGCGATTCGAACGGGATGGCGATCGCGCGCCCCAGCGGCCGGGCGATCGCGATGTCTTGCGGGGCGAGGCCGAGCACCGCGTCGTAGAGGGGCGAGGGGCCCGAGACGCGCGAGCCGAGCTGCACGCGGCGCGGTCCGCCGGCGGCACCCTGCCAGTCCACGGCGACGCTGAGATCGCGAACGGCTGCCGCATCGTCCGCCTCGCTCGCCTCGCCATGCGTGAGCTTGAACGGCGGCGGGGACGCGATGTCCGGCAACGATGCGTCGGCGGCGCGCAGCCGATCGAATGCCAGCCGGGCCAGCTGCAGTGCATCGAGTCGCTGCCGCGCGGCGGTGCGTGCCTGGCGCAGCGCTTCCTGCTGGTTCAGCATCGATGCCGACACCAGCGAGACGATCAGCAGCGCGATCAGCGCTTCGAGCAGCGCAGCCCCGGTGGCCGCCCGGCCGGTGGGCGGCGAGGTGCGGGAACGGCGCATCAGAAATCCCGCCAGCTGCCCGGCGTGCGGGCGTAAGTGCCGCAGCAGCCTTGCAGGCGCTCGACGATGCGGCCATCGTGCTCGATGCGGGTCGGGCCGCTGAGCAAGAGGTCGTTCTCGGCCAGCAGCGCGCCATGGATGTCGGCGCCGGCGTCGTCGCGCCAGTCGGCCGTGCGCAGGTACAGCACGCCGTGGATCCGCACCGGACCGCGCAGGTGCACCGGGCCGTCGACGACCAGCAGCACCGGCCGGTCGGGCGAGCCGAGTTCGGTGGCGGCGTCCAGGTGCAGGCCGCCGTCGAGCCAGAGCAGCGAAGGAGCGCCCTGCGCCGCGAGTCGTTGCGCGATCGCCTGGTCGCAAGGCGAGACGCAGGCGAGTTGCCGGGCGGCAGGTTGCGCCCGCCATGCCGGCACGTTCATCCGGAAGGCGCTGGCGAAGAACTGCGCGGCGTCGAGCCCGGCGAGGGCGGTGTCGCCGGCGACGATGGTCGACAGCGGCGGTGCGCCGGGCGGTCCGATCAATGCGGCGTCGCCCGGGTCGACACCGGCGCCGCCGTGCAGCGTGAGGCCGCCGCTCCCGATGCCGTGGTGGGCCACGGTCGGCCCGCCGCGCAGCCGCAGCGCGCCCCGCACCGTGATCGCCGCAACGGGCCGGACATCGATCGCCGGGATGCGGGCCACATCGACCCACGCCCGCGCGCTGTGGAGGCCGGCGGGCACCCCCCGCCCCGGCGGCAGCAGGCAGGCGGCAAGGGGGCCGCTGCAGCCGATCGATTCGATCGTCGCCACCGCCGATGCGGCGGTGCCGAGGCGCAGCGCAAAGGCCTGCCGGGCCGTGCCGGCCTCGGTGCCCTCGATGCTCGCGCCGACCGGAGGGCAGCGGCACGACCAGCCGTCGTCGCCGAGCATGCACGACGGCATGGCCGCAGCACCTTGGTAGCGCTCGCGGAAGGACGGACCGCTGGTCGCCGGCCGGCACGCGATGTCGACCGGGTGGTCGTCGTTGAGCCGGGCCAAGGCCCATGCGAGGCCCGATTCCGCCGCTTCGGCAGCCTGGACCGCGCGCACGCGGTTGCCGGACGCCACCAGCTCGAGCCAGGCCACGCGGGACGCGTAGGCCGCGGTGAGTGCGAGGGCCACGGCGACCGCCAGTACCACCGCCAGCGCCGTGATGCCGCGTTGGCCTGGCGGCGCGAGAGAGAGCGGCTTCGCGGCGTTCATGCCGGGCATCCGCCGACCACGGCGTCGTTGCGCACGCGCGCATCGATTTCGGCCTCGCGCGGCACGCCGGAATCGGCGGCCGTGCCGGTGATCGCCTGCGCCCGCAGCCGGATCCTGAGGCGGCGTTGCAACTGGAACGGGCAGGCGCGCGGACCGGCACCGGCCGCGCCGGCCTCGGTATCGCAGCGGCGGCTGCAGAAGTCCTGCAGGTCGACCCGTCGGTAGTCGGGCACGAACTCCAGCCGCGTGACCCGCATCGACGAGGCATCGCTCAGCGCCTGCCAGGGGCCGTCGCCAAAGGCCATCTCGATCACGCCGCGGTTCAGCCGGTAGCCGAAGCGGACGGCGGCGGCGCCGGGTGCCGCCGCGACGGCGTAGTCGACGCTGACGCTGCGGCCGTCCGTCGGCAGCGCGATGGCGGGGTCGGGCGAGCTGGCCGCCTGCGCTGGCGCCGCCAGGGCGGACATGCCATGGCCGGCGCGGGCGAGATCGCGAGAGATCAATTCGACGATCGTCTGCAGGTCGTGCGCCAGGCGGATGTCGGCCAGCTGCCGGCGGGTGCAGCTGGACACCCAGCAATCCGAGCGCGAGCACGACGACCGCGAGGCCGATCGCCATGCCGGTCATCAGTTCGACGAGCGTGAAGCCGCGCCCGTCCCGCGGCAGGTCGTGAATCGCGTGCATCGTCGGACCTCAGCAGGCGCGGTAGCCGGGCACCGCGCCCAGCGGCGAACAACTGCGCACGCGGCCGAGCAGGTTCACCACATGCTGGATCGCGAGGCCCGAGTCGCTGGCCAGCCGCAGCGTGGCGGCCGGCGTGCTGGTGCCATGCTGCGCGTCGAAGCTCATCGTCGCGACATTGGCCTGCAGGCTGAGGCGGTCCTCGGCCTGCAGCGCGACGCTGCGCAGGGCCTGGCCGTCGACATCGCAGGCCGCCCCGCCCTGGGGCATGCATCGGCACGCATCGATCGCTCCGACATAGACGACGTAGCAATTCGATGGTGCGGTCGATGGCGCAGTGACGGCGCGGAAACCGATGCGCACGTTCTGATTGCGGTTGATGGCTTCGCTGCGGGCGAGCCGCAGATCGGCCGCGAGTTCGGTGGCCGCGCCGTCGAGCCGCCGCGCTTCCATCCAGCGCCGCAAGCTGGGGACTGCGGCCAGCACGAGCACGGCGCACACCGCGACGCAGGCCATCAACTCGATGAGCGTGAAACCCCCGGCCGCTTGCGGCCTCGCATGCTGGAACATGACCGATCCCCCTGATGAATGGACGCGGACTTTAGGAAGTGCGGCGCCATCAGCCACTCCCCCGATGGGGGGAGAGGGGGCTGAAATCACCCTCGGACGTACCGGTACGTGAGGGGGTTTTGGAGGGTTTCGCGAGGTTTCAGGTGCTGTGTACCGGTTCAGATATCCCGGATCAACTGCCTGAATTCGTCGACGTCTTCGAAGCTGCGGTAGACCGATGCGAAGCGCACGTAGGCGACCTTGTCGATGCGCTTGAGTTCGCGCATCACCAGTTCGCCGAGCCGCGTCGACGGCACTTCCTTGGCGCCGCTGTTGAGCAGCTTGTCCTGGATGCGCTCCATCGCTGCGTCGATCTGCTCGACGCTGACCGGCCGCTTGCGCAGCGCCAGCGTCATCGACGCGCGGATCTTCGACGCGTCGAAATCGGCGCGCGTGCCGTCCTTCTTGACGACGGACGGCAGCGCGATCTCGGCACGTTCGTAGGTGGTGAAGCGCTTGTCGCAACTCTGGCAACGGCGGCGCCTTCGCACCACGTCGCCTTCATCGGACTCGCGCGTCTCGACGACCTGCGTTTCCTCGTGACTGCAGAAAGGGCAGCGCACGGTTCAGCAGCAGCTCATCAACGGTACACCGGGAAGTCGCGCGTCAGCGCGGCGACCTTGGCCTTCACCGCCTCGATGACCGATTCGTCGTGCGGCTTGTCGAGCACGTCGGCGATCAGGTGGGCGGTGGCGCGCGCCTGGTCTTCCTTGAAACCGCGGGTCGTGAAGGCCGGGCTGCCCAGGCGGATGCCGCTGGTCACCATCGGCTTCTGCGGATCGTTCGGGATGCCGTTCTTGTTGCAGGTCATGTGGGCCCGGCCCAGCAGCGCCTCGGCTTCCTTGCCGGTCAGGTTCTTCGGGCGCAGGTCGACCAGCATCACGTGGCTTTCGGTGCGGCCGCTGACGATGCGCAGCCCGCGCTCGATCAGCGTCTCGGCCAGCACGACGGCATTCTTCGCGACCTGCTGCTGGTAGGTCTTGAACTCGGGCGCCAGCGCCTCCTTGAACGCCACCGCCTTGCCGGCAATCACGTGCATCAGCGGGCCGCCCTGGATGCCGGGGAAGATCGCGCTGTTGATCTTCTTCGCGATGGCCTCGTCGTTCATCAGGATGATGCCGCCGCGCGGGCCGCGCAGGCTCTTGTGCGTGGTCGAGGTGACGACGTCGGCATGCGGCACCGGGTTCGGGTAGACGCCGGCGGCGATCAGCCCGGCGTAGTGCGCCATGTCGACCATGAAGATCGCGCCGATCGCCTTCGCGACCTTCGCGAAGCGCTCGAAGTCGATGCGCAGGCTGTAGGCCGACGCGCCGGCGATGATCAGCTTCGGCTTGTGCTCGTGCGCCAGCCGCTCCATCGCGTCGTAGTCGATCTCTTCCTTGGCGTTCAGGCCGTAGCTGACGACCTTGAACCACTTGCCGCTCATGTTCAGCGACATGCCGTGCGTCAGGTGGCCGCCTTCGGCCAGGCTCATGCCCATGATGGTGTCGCCGGGCTGCAGAAGGCCGAAGAACACCGCCTGGTTGGCCTGCGAGCCGGAGTTGGCCTGCACGTTGGCGTGCGCGGCGCCGAACAGCTGCTTCACGCGGTCGATCGCGAGCTGCTCGACGATGTCGACGTACTCGCAGCCGCCGTAGTAGCGCTTGCCGGGATAGCCCTCGGCGTACTTGTTGGTCAGCTGGCTGCCTTGCGCGGCCATCACGGCCGGCGAGGCGTAGTTTTCGGAGGCGATCAACTCGATGTGATCTTCCTGGCGCTGGTTCTCGCTCTGGATCGCGGCGAACAGCTCGGGGTCCACCTGGGCGACGGTGGATTGGGTGCGGTCGAACATGGCTGGCAGTCCTCTTCAACAGAAGACCCCGGGGCGGATCACGCGAGGCGGACTCACATGGCCACAGGGCTGCCCAGGCGAACGGCTGAACCGGTGCCGGAAACCCGGAACCGGCTGCGCTTCCCGGTGGTTCACCACCTCAGGCTCGCGGGCTTGATGCCCGGTGCCCCATCGCCAGTTGCGCAGCCCGCGGAGTGTACCGCGGCCCTCCTCGACTCAGCGCAGCGAGGCGACCTGTCGAGCCGCCTGAGGGGCCATCGACACCGGCGTCGGCTCGATGACGGCCGGCTCGGCCTGCAGCGGCGTGCCCGGCAGCGCGACCGGCGTCGGCACGACCAGCGGCGCGAACACCGGCACCGACTTGCCGTCGGCCACCATGCGCAGGTGCTCGCGCTCGGCCAGCACCTTGCCGGCGTAGCCGCCGTCGTCGTTCAGGTTGGCGGCGCCGACGTAGAAACGCAGCCCGGCTTCGACACCGCCGGCGCGCGCGATGCATTCCTTCAGCACTTGCGCGCCGACCCGCAGGTTCGTCACCGGGTCGAAGGCCGCATGGTTGCCGCCGAAGGCTTCGTATTTGTCGTCGTGCACGCGCGTCATCACCTGCATCAGCCCCTGGGCGCCGACCGAACTCTGCGCGAACGGGTTGAAGCTGGACTCGATGGCCATGATCGCGAGGATCAATGTGGGGTCGAGACCGGACTTGCCGCCGACGGCCCAGGCCTCTTTCACCAGCCGGCTGACCGGTTCGGGCGCGACGCGGTAGCGCCGCGAGATCCACAGCGCGACGGCTGCCTGCTGCTTGGTCAGGTCGCGCGGGTCGGCCGCGGTCGCGCGGCTGACGGCATCGGGCTCGCCCAGGTCGGCCAGCGCCAGCGCGGTGCCTTCGACGCGGGCATCGTGGCGCGCCCGCAGCCAGTCGAGCGCGCGGCTCTCGGCGGCGTGGCGCAGGTCGGCGCGCCCGCCGACGAACAGCACGATCGCGACGATCACCAGCCCCAGCAGGGCCAGCCCGTTGTGGCTCACTTCCAGCAGGCCGTGGCCCACGTCACGCAGAAAGACCGCGCTCGATCGAGCGGCGGTGTCGCGGGCGTCCTGAAATCCCGCGATCCATTGTTGAAGCGCTGTCGTCATGTCACTCCTTTTCAGTCCGTCTGGCGCCTCCGCCCACCGCGGCACAGGGCCGAGGGTGCGAGAGGTGACGGTGATAATCGACCGCAGATCGACTCCGGGAGACGCCGGAACCGCTCCGTCGGTTTGCTCGTCGGCAGCGTGATCCCCGCAGCCACCTCCTGTGGGATGCGGGTTTACCCTGGTCAGTTCTCAAGGTGTCGCGAATTCTAGGAACTTGATTCATAACCAGTCAAGGATAAGAATGTCACTCTTCATAACTAAAACACATGAAATACCGTGACCTGAGGGACTTCATCGCGGGGCTGGAACAGGCCGGCGAGCTCAAACGCATCGCCGAACCAGTCTCCACGCGGCTCGAAATGACAGCGATCAGCGACTCCGTGCTGCGCGCCGGCGGTCCGGCGCTGTGGTTCGAACGCCCCATCGGTTACAAAATTTCGGCCTTGACGAACCTGTTCGGAACGCCTCGGCGGGTGGCCCAGGGCATGGGCGCCACCGAGGTGAGCGAGCTGCGCGACGTGGGTCGCGTGCTGGCCAGCCTGAAGGAGCCGGAGCCGCCGAAGGGGCTGAAAGATACCGGCCGCTTGTTACAAATGGTCAAGGCGCTGTGGGACATGAAGCCGTCCGCCGTGCGCTCGGCGCCGTGCCAGCAGGAGATCCTGCAAGGCAGCGAGGTCGATCTCGGCGAGTTGCCGGTGCAGACCTGCTGGCCCCTGGATGCGGGGCCCCTGATCACGTGGGGCCTGGTGATCACGCGCGGTCCGCAAGCGTCGCCGACCGCCCGCCGCCGCCAGAACCTCGGCATCTACCGGCAACAGGTGATCGGGCGCAACGAAGTCATCATGCGCTGGCTGGCCCACCGCGGCGGGGCGCTCGATTTCCGCGACTTCGCGCTCGCCAACCCCGGCCGGCCGTTCCCGATCGCGGTGGCGCTCGGTGCCGATCCGGCGACCATCCTCGGTGCCGTCACGCCGGTGCCCGACAGCCTGTCCGAATACCAGTTCGCCGGCCTGCTGCGCGGCAGCCGCACCGAGGTGGTCGATACCGCGGTCGGCGAGCCCGGCTGGATGCTGCAGGCGCCGGCCAGCGCCGAGATCGTGCTCGAAGGCCACATCCCGGTGGCCCCGACCGGGTTCACCGGCACCAGCGAGCATGGCGTGCCGCTGAAGGAACTCGGCGGCTACCTGCATGCGCTGGAAGGCCCGTTCGGCGACCACACCGGCTATTACAACGAACAGGACTGGTTCCCGGTGTTCCGCATCGACCGCCTGACGCGCCGGCGCGATCCGATCTATCACTCGACCTACACCGGCAAGCCGCCGGACGAGCCGGCGGTGCTGGGCGTCGCGCTGAACGAGGTGTTCGTGCCGATCCTGCAGAAGCAGTTTCCGGAGATCGTCGACTTCTACCTGCCGCCCGAAGGCTGCAGCTACCGGATGGCGATCGTCAGCATCCGCAAGAGCTACCCCGGCCATGCGAAGCGGCTGATGTTCGGCATCTGGAGCTTCCTGCGCCAGTTCATGTACACGAAGTTCATCGTCGTGACCGACGACGACGTCGACATCCGCAACTGGCAGGAGGTGATCTGGGCGATCACGACCCGCATGGATCCGGTGCGCGACACGACGCTTGTCGAGAACACGCCGATCGACTATCTCGATTTCGCATCGCCCGTCAGCGGGCTGGGCGGCAAGATGGGGCTGGACGCCACCAACAAGTGGCCCGGCGAGACCGCGCGCGAATGGGGGCGCAGCATCCGCATGGACGCCGAGGTCGAGCAGAAGGTCGCGCAGATCGTCGCCGGCGTGATGGCAGCGCGCTGACGCCGACATCGACCTCGACGCCGGCAGTTACCAATTCGGCGCAGATTCGTCGAACGCGTCCTTGAATCGCGGCCGACCGTCGTCTAAGTTTGGTGGGCCTGCATGCAGGCATCCTCACCGGCGCAGTCCCTGCGCACCAGGAGCCCTGGACCCACTTCCTCCGGAGCCCCGAAATGGCAACGTCAGTTGCCCGCCCCTCCCACCGCAAGGTCGGGAGGGGTTTCGTTTCATGGAGCCCCCGGTTCCGGGTACGGGCCCGTCCCCACGGGGGCTGCGGGCCGGCTTGGGGCGGCCCGGCGCTCGGCCCGCGCGTTCAAACGAGCCGCTCAAGCGCGGATCAGCGAACCCAGCAACTCGTGCAGCGCGTTGCGCACGTTCGTGAAACCGCGCGCCGTCGGCACCCATTCGAGCGACTTCGTGTCAACACGGGTGGCCAGGCCCATCGGCGCCGGCTGGATCTTGATGCCGCCGCGCGCCGCGTCTTCGAACATCGCCACCGAGCGCGGCATGTGCCAGCCGTGCGTCACCAGCACGATCTGCGTGATGCCGGCCGGCTTCAGCAACGCGACGCTGCGGGCGGCGTTCTCGCGCGTGTCCTTCGACTGGTCCTCGACCCACTTCAGCGGGTGACCGAATTCCTGTGCCGCGATGCGCGCCGCCGTCTGCGCTTCCGGCTGGCCGTCGGGCTGGGCCCAGCCGAGGCCGCCGCTGAAGGCGACTGGCAGGCCGGTCTCGCGGCCGAGCCACACGCCGTAGCGCAGCCGCTCCAGCGAGGACGAATTGAGGTTGGCCACCCCGTATTCGGGCGCCAGGGCCTCCTGTCCGCCACCGAGCACGACGATCGCGATCGGCTGCTTCGCCGCCGCGGCGGCCTTCAGCTCGGCAACCTGCTCGCGGCTCAAGGCCGGCGGCACCTTCAGCGCCACCTGGTTCAGGAACTGCGCGGTGCCGCTGCAGGCGCTGAACCACAGCCCCAGCGTGGCCAGCAGGATCACCAACCAGCCGAGGCCGCGGCGCGGCAGGATCAGCCGGGCGCCGATCAGCACCAGCAGCAGCAGCGGCACCGGCGGCAGCACGAGCGCGCTCAGGATGGGTTTCCAGGATTCGATGCCGAGCAGGGTCAGCAGGCTGTTCATGCGCTGGTTCCGGGTGCAAAAAAGGACAAGGGACCGGCGCGGGCGCCAGCGTGGCGGCTGGATTGTGCCGACGAGTCAGCGCTCACAGGCGTGAATCGTTCACGCTTGTCCGGTCACGCTGGCGGCGTTGTCAGGTTGGCTGCGGCCGCGCGACAGAGCGCTCCTGCCTTGCAAACTGCGCGGGCGCAGTCATCTGGGCTGTCCAAGGAGATTTCATGAACACCACTTCCATCCAAACCATCACGCTGGGCGGCGGCTGCTTCTGGTGCGTCGAGGCGGTCTACGAGCGGGTGCTGGGCGTCACCGGCGTCGAGTCCGGCTACAGCAACGGCCGGGTGCGCAATCCGAGCTACGAGCAGGTGTGCAGCGGCGACACCGGCGCGGTGGAGGTGGTGCGCGTCAGCTTCGATCCGGCGCAGATCACGCTGCGCGAGGTGCTGGAGATCTTCTTCGTCGTGCACGACCCGACGACGCTGAACCGCCAAGGCAACGACGTCGGCACGCAGTACCGCTCGGGCATCTATGTCGAATCGCCGGAGCACGAGCGCGTCGCCCGCGAGGTGATCGCCGAGGTGGCCGCGAGCGGCACCTACCGCAGCCCGATCGTCACCGAGGTGCTGCCGCTGGCCGATTACTCGCGTGCCGAGGACTACCACCAGCGCTACTTCGCGCAGCATCCGGGGCAGGGCTACTGCGCGTTCGTCGTCGCGCCGAAGGTCGAGAAGTTCCGCAAGACCTTCGCGTCGAAAGTGCGCCCGGGCTAGCGGTCCAGGCTCCGGGACCGGTCCGGAGACCTAAACTGCGGGCGAATGGACACCCTGTGGCTCTCCTCGCCTGCTCCTGCACTGCGGCTCTGGGCCGATGGCCGGTGGAAGGTGAACCCCGCCGCGGCGCAGTGGGCGTCCGACCACGGCATCGTCGACGCCGGCTGGCAGGCGCTTGCGCGTGAACTGGTGGCGATGCTGCGCCACCCGGTGCCCAGCGGGCGCGGGCGGGTGGCGTTCCCGGGCTCGACGCTGGAGCTCGACTGGACCTCGGTCTGGCTCGACAGCGGCTGGCTCGCCTGGCTGGTGCTGCCGTCCGTCGCGGCGGCCCGGCTCGAACTGATCGAGCAGTTCGGCCGCACCGGCGCCTGGGAGCGCGACCTGCGCACCGGCGAGGGCCGCTGGGACGTCCACATGTTCCGCCTGTGCGGCTTCGACCCGGCCGGCGGCGTGCCCACGTTCGAGCAGGCCAGCGAGCGGGTGCACCCCGACGACCGCGACCGCTTCCGCCGCGAGCACGCGCGGTTCGGCGAGACGCCGGGCCGCTACGAGACCTGGTTCCGGCTGGTGCTGCCCGACGGCCAGGTCAAGGAGTTCCATTCGCTGTGCGAGGTGCACCCCGGGCCGCAGGGGCGGCCGGTGCGCATGACCGGCATCCTGCTCGACGACACCGAGGGCACGACGCGCCTGCGCGAGGTCGAGGCGATCACGACCAAGCTGAACCGCGCGGTCACGCTGGCGTCGGTGTCGGTGTGGCGCGTCGACCTGGCGACCCAGCGCATCTACTTCAACGACTGGGGCTACCAGGTGATGGGCATCGCGCGCCCGCCCGACGGCCTGACGCTCGAGTACATGCGCTCGACCATCCATCCCGACGACCGCGACGCCGTGTTGCGCGCCGCCGACGAGGCCATCGCGACGCACCGCGTCGTCGACGTCGAGGCGCGCTACCTGAACCACGACGGCAGCTACCGGCACCTGCTGACGCGCCGCGTCGCCGAACGCGACGACAAGGGGCGGGCGATCGCGCTGTCCGGCGTCTCGCTCGACCGCAGCGCGCAGATCGCCGAGCGTGAACAGGCGCAGGCTTTCGCGCGCCGCATCGACATGGTCACCAACGCCGCCGGCGTCGGCATCTGGACGGTCGACATCGAGGCGCGGCAGGGCGAGTGGAACGAGCAGATGTTCCGCATCTACGGGCTGCCGCCGCAGGACGGCGTGCCGAGCGAGGAGCGCTGGAAGCAGGACCTGGTGCACCCGGACGATCGCGCGGCGATGCAGACCCATGGCGATATCGCCGAGCGCGGCATGCCGCAGGGGCTGCAGTCGGAGTTCCGCATCCGCCGCGCCGACGATGGCGAGGTGCGCTGGGTCTCCGCCTGGTCGCGGCGCGAGCGTGTCAACGGCCGGCTGATGGCTTTCGGCGTCAACATCGACATCACCGAACTGCACAGTGCCCGCTCGCAGCTGCGGCGCGTGCAGGAGCGCACGATGATCGCCGCCGAATCGGCCGGCATCGGCACCTGGGAGCGCGACCTGCGCACGCAGGTGTCGCAGTGGGACGCGCAGATGTTCCGGCTGCGCGGCCACCGCCCCGACGGGCCGCTCGGCGCCAACGACCTGCGCGACGGCTCGCGCCACCCGGACGACGTGGCGGAACTGCAGCGCAAGATGGACGAGGCGGCGCGCGACGGGAGCGTGCTCGAGCACGAGTTCCGCGTGGTCTGGCCCGACGGCTCGGTGCGCTGGCTGGCCACGCGCGGGCATGTGCAGCACGACGCGCAGGGCCGCCCGGAGCGGTTGCTCGGCGTCAACTGGGACGTCACCGAGCGCAAGCGCGCCGAGCAGGCGCTGCAGGACAAGGCGGCGGCCGAGCAGGCCAGCCGCGCGAAGAGCGAGTTCCTGGCGCGCATGAGCCACGAGCTGCGCACGCCGCTCAATGCGGTGCTCGGTTTCGCGCAGCTGTTGTCCGCCGATGCCGGCGATCCGCTGAGCGCGCCGCAGGCCGAGCGCGTCGAGCGCATCCGCTCGGCCGGCCAGCATCTGCTGGCGCTGATCGACGACGTGCTCGACCTCGCGTCGATCGAATCGAGCAGCATGCCGCTCGCCCACGAGGCGGTGCCGCTGCAGGCCGCGCTGCAGGATGTGCTGCAGTGGACGCGCCTGCAGGCCGACGAGGCCGGCGTCGGCGTGCAGGCCGAGCCCACCGCCGCCCAGGTGCTGGGCGACCCGCGGCGCGTGCGGCAGGTGCTCGCCAACCTGATGAGCAACGCCATCAAGTACAACCGCGCCGGCGGCAACGTGTGGCTGGCCGTCGAGCGCGCCACGTGGCAGGGCGCGCCGGCGTGGACGATCAAGGTGCGCGACAACGGCCGCGGGATGTCGGCGGCGCAGCGGCGGCACCTGTTCGAGCCGTTCAACCGGCTCGGCGCGGAGCGCGAGGCGATCCAGGGCACCGGCATCGGGCTGGCCATCGTGCACCACCTGGTCAAGCTGATGCACGGCGAGATCGGCGTCGACAGCGAGCCGGGCCGCGGCAGCGAGTTCCGCATCGTGCTGCGGGCGGCGGCGGGGGGCGCGTCGCCGTCGCCGCTGCCTGCGTCGGCGGCCGAGACCGTGCCCGCGTCGCTGCACGACGCGCCGGCCCAGGCGCAGCGGGTCGCGCCGCTGCGGCTGCTCTACATCGAGGACAACCCGGTCAACGTGCTGCTCGTGCAGGAACTGCTTGCGCGGCAGGGCCACGTCGAGCTGGCCGTGGCGGTCGACGGCCTGTCGGGGGTTCGCCTCGCGCAGCGCTCGCGGCCCGACCTGGTGCTGGTCGACATGCAACTGCCCGACATCGACGGTGCCGAGGTGCTGCGCCGCCTGCGTGCCGATCCCGACCTGGCCGGCACGGCGATCGTCGCGTTGTCGGCCAACGCGATGCCCGAAGACGTGTCGCGCGCCCGCGACGCGGGCTTCGACGACTACTGGACCAAGCCGATCGACTTCAAGGCCTTCCTCGCCGCACTGGACCGCCTGGCGCAGCAGCGCTCGCAGCGCGGCGAGAACAGCGGCGTCGCGCCGGCCGTGCGCTGATCAGGGCGCGAGACGCTCGCGCCGCCAGCCGCCGTCGGCCTGCCGGTAGCGCAGCCGATCATGCAGGCGCGACTTGCGGCCCTGCCAGAACTCCCAGCTGTCGGGCACCAGCCGGAAACCGCCCCAGTGCGGCGGGCGCGGCGGGCTCAGCGCGAAACGCGCGGCGGCCTTCGCGGCATTGGCCACCAGCACCGCGCGCGAACCGATCACCTCGCTCTGCGGCGACGCCCACGCGCCCAGCCGCGAATCGAGCGGGCGCGACTGGAAGTACGCATCCGACTCGGCGTCGCTGGTGCGTTCCACCCGGCCCTCGATGCGCACGACGCGCTCCAGCTCGACCCAGTGGAATTGCAGCGCGGCCCACGGGTGGCCGGCCAGTTCGCGGCCCTTGCGGCTGTTGTAGTTCGTGTACCAGACCAGGCCGCGCGCATCGAAGCCCTTGATCAGCACGATGCGCGTCGACGGCCGCTGGTCGGGACCGACCGTCGCGAGCGTCATCGCGTTCGGCTCGGGCACCTGCGCATCGAGCGCCTGCTGGAACCACAGCCCGAACTGTTCGAGCGGGTCGCTGCGCGAGGCGGTCTCGTCGAGTTCGGCGCGTTCGTAACTTTTACGGAGGTCGGCGATGTCGGGCATGCTGCAGTATGTCGCAGAGAAATGGATACCGCAGGGAACAGAGCACCCTGCGGGGAATGCCTTAAGTGAACGCCCCACTAGCCGCGGAAAGCAAACGATTCCATTCTTGCTGCCATGGGCTTGCGTGCAGTGATGCGCCGGCTGCCATGACCAACAAGAATGAAGGGATGGCCTCATGAAGGCGCGGCCGGCGATCGTCGTGCTCGCCGCGGGACTGGGTTCCCGTTTCGGCGGCACGCAGCACAAGCTCACGCAGAGTCTCGGTGCGTCCAGCGTCCTCGGGACGACGCTGCGGCATGCGCTCGCGACGCACCTGCCGGTGATCGTCGTCGCCACCGAGCTGCTGGCCGAAGAGGCCGCATCGCACGTCGCGACGCGCGACATCGTGCTGCTGCCCACCGTCGGATCCGGTGCGCCGGTCAATGCGCAGCGCCTCGGCATGGGGTTCTCGATCGCGTCCGGCGTCGCGGCCTGCTCCGATGCGTCGGGCTGGCTGGTGCTGCCGGGCGACATGCCGATGGTGATGCCGTCGACGCTGGTCGCGGTCGCGCAGCAGCTGGAGCACCATCCGGTCAGCTATGCGCAGTACAAGGGCCGGCGCGGCCACCCGGTGGGCTTTGCGGCCGAGCTGTACACCGAGCTGGTGATGCTGACCGGCGACGAAGGCGCACGCCGGCTGGTGGCGCGCTATCCGGCGCAGGCGGTCGATGTCGACGATTCAGGTGTGCTGATGGATGTCGACAACGAGGGCGACCTCGATCGCGTGCGGGCGGCTTACGTTCCGGCGCTCTTCGGCGACTCGCGCTAGCCGGTCGCGAGCGAATGCCGCTCGACCAGCGCCACCAGCCGCTCGATGCCGCGGTCGCGGATGCCGCACCGGCGCAGCGAGCGCGCCGTCTCCATCAGGTAGTCGAGCGTCGTGCCATAGCGCCCGCAGGCGCTGCGCAGCACGCCGAGCAGGTACTCGTCGCTCAGCGTGCCGGTGTAATTCGGGCTGCTGCGGCTGAGCGTGAAGCCGAGCGCGGTCACCGCCCCCTGCGGGGTGCGGCATGGCAGCCAGCGGGCATCGTAGACGCCGGTCGGCATCTCGCGTGCCCACAGCCTCGGCAACTCGTCGTCGACGCGCTCTCGTTCGATGCGGTAGACCATGCCGCGGCACGATCCGCCGGCCACCAGCGCGAACACCAGGCCCGGGCAGTCGGGCGTGCCGCGGTTGATGCGCGAACGCATCTCGAGCGCGCGGTGCCAGCCGTGCACCTGCGCCGGCCGCTGCTCGGCGGCTTCGAACTCGGGACGCCAGATCAGCGACGCATAGCCGAAGATCCACAGGTCGTCGCGGCCGCCCCAGCTCGCATGCACCTCGGCCAGCAGTCGGGCCGGGTCGCGCACGGGCGCCACGGCGGTGTCGATCACGGAGTCAAGCATGACCGACACTCTAGAATGATTTTTCTTCCGCCGGGAGCCTGCGATGAGTGACCAAGACGACGACGTGCAGAAGTACGCGCTGGGGGCCGTGGCCTTCGTGGTGGTACTGGTGCTGGCCGGGGTCATCGGCCTGGCCGCATCGCGCGTGCTGCAGGCGCCGCGCGCGGCGGGCCCGGCGGCGACAGCCACCGCAGCCGCCGCACGCACCAGCGCCACCGCGGCGGCAACCGGGGTCGAGCGCATCTACTTCGAGGTCGGCCAGGACAGCCTGCCGGCCGACGCCACCGACGTGCTGAACCGTGTCGCCGAAGCGGCCCGCTCGAACGGCGGCACCGTGCTGATCTCCGGCTTCCACGATGCCAGCGGCGATGCCGCCGCGAACGCCGACCTGGCCAAGCGGCGCGCGCAGCGCGTGCAGCACGCGCTCGAGGCGAACGGCGTCACCGCCGACCACCTGCAGCTCAGCAAGCCGGCGATGACCACCGGCGACGGCGATCCGCAGGCTGCGCGGCGCGTCGAACTCCGCCTGCAGTGATGCGGCGCGACAACCGCTGCGCTGCAGTGGGGTAGGACATCGCGCACATCCCGTGGCGGCCCTCGCCGATAGGGCCTGCCCGGGGTGCGGCCTAAGCTCGAACGAATCCCGTTCAGCAGGAGCCGCACGATGAAGATCCAACCGCAACGCCACGAGAACCTGAAGAAGATCGTCGACCTGGTCGAGGGCATCGACATCGCGATGCTGACGACGCAGGCGCCCGACGGCCGGCTGCTCGGCCGCCCGATGGCCGCGCTCGAGGTCGACGCCGATGGCAGCTTCTGGTTCTTCACCAGCGAGCGCTCGGCCAAGGTGCACCAGCTCGATCGGGTCAACCTCGCCTTCACCGACGAAGACGATGCGACCTACGTGTCGATCAGCGGCCAGGCCGCGATCGTCGACGACCGCGCTCGCATCGACGAGTTGTGGACGGCCGCTGCCAAGCCGTGGTTCCCGCAGGGCAAGGACGACCCGGACCTGGTGCTGCTGAGGGTCGACACCGACATCGCCGAATACTGGGACGCGAACAGCAGCAAGATGATCCGGCTGCTGGCGATGGCCGCGTCTGTCCTTGGCGGCAAGCCGGTCGGCCTTGGCGAGCACGAGGTCGTCAACAACCCGGCGCGACCGCCGCTGGCACACCAGCGCTCGTTGATCGGCGAGTGATCCCGTGGCGCGGCGTCGTGCGTGGTCGTGGAGCCTGCTCGGCCTCGCCGGGGTCGTGGTGCTGGGCTTTGCCGTCTGCGAGGCGCTGGGCTGGCCGTTCCTGGTCGGCCCGGCGCAGCGGATGCTGGCCGACACGCTGAAACGCGACGTCCGCCTGGCCGACGCGCCCGACAAGGGGCGCGTCCACCTGCTGGGCGGGTTGCGGGTCGACGTCCCGTTGCTGGAAATCGGCAGCGCCGGGTGGAGCAAGGATCCGTATTTCCTGCATGCCGAGAACGCCCAGTTGCGCGTTGCGTATGCCGCGCTGTGGCGTGCCCACCGCGGCGATGCGCTGGACATCAAGCGCCTGCACGCCGACCGGCTGGTCGTGCACGCCGAGCGCCGGGACGACGGCAGCGCGTCCTGGCAGTTCGGCGAGCCCGAGGCGCAGCAGAAGAAGGGCACGCGGCTGCCGCGGGTGCGCTCGCTGTCGGTCACCAACGGCGAGCTGACCGTCGTCGATGCGCCGTTGAAGGCCGACATCCGCGCGGACGTGCGACTGGCCGACCAGGACACCGCGGCGGCGGTACCCGCCGGTGCCGCTTCGGCGCCGATGACCGGCCTGGTCGTGCGTGCGAGCGGCACCTATGGCGGCTTCTCGGTCGAAGGCGGCCTGCGGTCGATCGGCGTGATGCCGCTGCTCGACAGCGACGACACCGCACCACCGGTGCCGGTGACGCTGCGCCTGGATGCCGGCCGCCGCGCCACGCTGCGCTTCGAGGGCACCGTGACCGACGTGCTGAAGCTCGGCGGCATGACCGGGAGCGTGCGCGTGACCGGCGCGTCGTTGTCGGCCATCGGCGATCCGCTGGGCGTCACGCTGCCGACCACCGGTCCGTTCGAGATCGCAGGCCGCGTCGCGAAGCGCGGCGACGTGTGGAACGTGCTGGTCGACGATGCGACGGTCGGCAACAGCCGGCTGAATGCCGCGTTGACGTACGACATGCGCCCGAAGGTCCCCCGGCTGTCGGGCAAGGTCGCGGGGCCGCGGCTGCTGCTGGCCGATCTGCTGCCCAGCATCGGCGTCGGGCCGGCCCCGGTGCCCGCGGTGGCGCCCGAGCAGAAACCGCCGAAGCGCCCCGGCGATCGCGTGCTGCCGAACCGCGCGTTCGACCTGCCCTCGCTGAGTGCGATGGATGCGAACGTGGTGCTGGCCTTCGACCGCGCCGAGCTCGGCCGGATCTTCGCGTTGCCGCTGGAGCCGCTGCGCGGCCACCTGACGCTGGTCGACGGCAAGCTCGCGATCACCGACCTGCTGGCGCGCACCGCCGACGGCAGCCTGGCCGGCTCGGTCTCGCTGGACGGCAAGCCCAAGCTCGCGCTGTGGGACAGCGACCTGCGCTGGAGCGGCGTGCGCCTCGAGCGCTGGCTGAACCAGGGCCGGCCGGCCGACAAGCCGCCGTACGTCACTGGCCGCCTGATCGGGCAGGCGAAGCTGAAGGGCCAGGGCCGCTCGACCGCCGAGATCCTCGGCAGCCTCGACGGCACCGTCGTCACCCGCATCGTCGAGGGCAAGGTCTCGCATCTGGCGGTGGAAGGCGCCGGGCTCGACCTCGCGCAGGCGCTGGGCGTGATGGTCAAGGGGGACGAGCTGTTGACGATCGACTGCGCGCTGGTCGACCTGCAGGCGAAGAAGGGCGTGCTGCGGCCGCGCGCGATGGTGGTCGACACCAAGGATTCGACGGTCTGGGCCGACGGCACGCTGTCGCTCGCCGAAGAGAACATGGACCTGCGCGCGGTCGTCACGCCCAAGGATTTCAGCCCGCTCGCGCTGCGCACGCCGCTGCGCGTGCAGGGCAGCTTCAGCGACCCGAAGATCTCGCTCGAGAAGGCGCCGCTTGCGCGCAAGGTCGGCGCCAGCGTGCTGCTCGGCCTGCTGAACCCGCTGGCGGCGCTGATCCCGCTGGTCGACGTCGGCGAACGGCAACCGACCGGCGAAGGCTGCAACGCCTTGCTGGAACGGGCGAAGCAGCATGCCCAACCGTGAGGCCACCGGTCGTCTTGATTTGACGCTGTAACTTGGTTACGCGATACTCCAAGGCCTGGTTACGACGCCGGCCGCGAGGTGCCGCCCATGAAACAAGCCCTGCAGGAAGTCACCCACCGCATCCGCGAGCGCAGCGCGCCGACGCGCACCGCCTACCTGGCCCGCATCGACAAGCTGGCGATGCGCCAGCGCGGCTCCGACCGCATGGGCTGCGCCAACGTCGCGCATGCCTTCGCCGCGCTGCCGGCGAACGACAAGTTCAAGGTGGTCGCGCAGCGCTCGCCGCACCTGGGCATCGTCACGTCGTACAACGACATGCTGTCGGCGCACCAGCCCTACGAACGCTTCCCCGACATCATCCGCGACGAAGCGCATCGCCATGGCGCGACGGTGCAGGTGGCTGGCGGCGTGCCGGCGATGTGCGACGGCGTCACGCAGGGCCTGCCCGGCATGGAGCTCAGCCTGTTCTCGCGCGACACCATCGCGATGGGCACCGCGGTCGCGCTGACGCATGACGTGTTCGATGCCGCGCTGCTGCTCGGCGTGTGCGACAAGATCGTGCCGGGCCTGCTGATCGGCGCGCTGCATTTCGGGCACCTGCCCTGCGTGTTCGTGCCGGCCGGGCCGATGGGCACCGGGCTGTCGAACACCGAGAAATCGAAGGTGCGCGAGAAGTACGCGCAAGGCCTGGTCGGCCGCGACCAGCTGCTCGAAGCCGAATCGGCCGCGTACCACGGCGCCGGCACCTGCACCTTCTACGGCACCGCCAACAGCAACCAGATGCTGCTCGAGGCGATGGGGCTGCACGTGCCCGGCGCGGCGTTCGTGCACCCGCATGCGCAACTGCGCGAGGCACTGACGCGCGAAGCGGTGCGCGCGGCGCTGGCGATCACGCAGGGCAACGGCCGCTTCACGCCGATCGGCCGCCTGGTCGACGAGCGGGTGATCGTCAACGCGATGGTCGCGCTGCTGGCCACCGGCGGCTCGACCAACCACCTGATCCACTGGGTCGCGGTGGCACGCGCCGCCGGCATCCTGATCGACTGGACCGATTTCTCGGAGCTGTCGCATGCGACGCCGCTGCTGGCGCGCGTCTACCCGAACGGCAGTGCCGACGTGAACCAGTTCCAGTCGGCCGGCGGCCCGGGCTTCGTGATCCGCGAGCTGCTCGATGCAGGCTACATGCACGCAGACGTCGCCGCGGTGGCCGAAGGCGGCATCGCGGCGTACGGCAAGCTGCCGCACGGCGATGGCGAACGGCTGGGCTGGTCGGCGCTGCCGGCGCAGAGCGGCGACGACAGCGTGGTGCGCACCGCCGCCGCGCCGTTCAGCCCGTCGGGCGGCCTGAAGCTGCTGACCGGCAACCTCGGTCGCGCGGTGATCAAGACCTCGGCGGTGCCGGAGGACCGGCACATCGTCGAGGCGCCGGCGCTGGTCTTCAATGCACAGGAAGAACTGCTGGCGGCGTTCAAGGCCGGCGAGCTGGAGCGGGATTTCGTCGCGGTCGTGCGCTTCCAGGGGCCGCGTGCCAACGGGATGCCCGAGCTGCACAAGCTGACGCCGCCGCTCGCGGTGGCGCAGGGCAAGGGCTTCAAGGTGGCGCTGGTCACCGACGGCCGCATGAGCGGTGCGTCGGGCAAGGTGCCGGCGGCGATCCACGTCAGCCCCGAGGTGCTGGGCGGCGGGCCGCTCGGCAAGGTGCGCAACGGCGACGTCATCCGGCTCGATGCGGTCGCCGGCACGCTGCAGGCGCTGGTGCCCGACGCAGAATGGGCGGCCCGCGAGGTCGCGCAGATCGACGCGCAGCAGCAGGAGAACAACACCCACGACCTGGGCCGCGACCTGTTCGGCGGCATGCGCCGCAACGTGCTGAGCGCCGAGCAGGGCGCGGTCACCTGGCTCTGAACCTTTCAAACCTTCGACAAGAGAACCCCGCATGAACACGCTCGAACTGGCCGGCCATGGCCCGGTGATCCCGGTGATCGTCATCAACCAGCCGGCCGACGCGGTGCCGATGGCCCGTGCGCTGGTCGAGGGCGGCGTCAAGGTGCTCGAAGTGACGCTGCGCACGCCGGTGGCGCTGCAGTGCATGGAAGCGATCGCGAAGGAAGTGCCCGAGGCCATCCTCGGCGCCGGCACGGTGCGCAGCGTCGCCGACGCGAAGGCCGCGCTGAACGCCGGCTGCCAATTCGCGGTGAGCCCCGGCTACACCAGCGAGATCGGCCGCGCCTGCCGCGAGATGGGGCTGCCGCTGCTGCCCGGTACCGCCACCGGCAGCGAGGTGATGCAGGCCAACGCCGACGGCTATTTCTTCCTGAAGTTCTTCCCGGCGATGCAGGCCGGCGGCATCCCGATGCTGAAGGCGCTGGCCGGCCCGTTCACCGACGTGGTGTTCTGCCCGACCGGCGGCATCACGCTCGAGACCGCGCCGCAGTTCCTCGCGCTGCCGAACGTCAAGGTGTGCGGCGGCTCGTGGCTGACGCCGGCCGATGCGGTGAAGGCGAAGGACTGGGGGCGGATCACGGCGCTGGCCCGCGAGGCGAGCGCGCTGCGTGTGGCGTGATCGCCCTTGGTGGCCTTGTTCGTCGGCCGGCGGCAAGGCTCGCTAGTCGATGATGCAGGCCGCCTGAATGAACGTCGCCGCGATGGTCGGTGAATTGGCCATCGTTCGGGTCAGTCGAGCTTGGCCCTCGTTTGTCTCGAATACCAGCGTGAGTTCTTCACCGTCGACCGGGCTCTCTGTCTCTCCTTGAAGCAACTCGATGAGGCTCGTGCGCACTTCCATTTCTGCAGGGAGGTGGCCACACGAGAAGGTCTGGCCTGTTCTCGTTACTGCGACGCCGCCAAGAGCAGCCTTCAGGAGTTGCCTCCACAGGTCGCAAAGTGCGTCTTCCGCTCGTGATGTTCCGGACTGACGGCAAAATAGTGCGACGAAGGGATTCGGTGTCGGTCGAAATGGCTTGGATGAGCCGTGCGGCTGTTGATCAGCAGTTGATTGGACGGAGGGTTGTTTTGTAGACCGGTATGGCTCTGACAGTTCTCTTTCCGCACAGATACGGCGCACGCCATCTTCATCTCTGATGTTGTGCAGTTCTGAGATGAAATCGTCGGAGAAGCTGTTGTTGATTGCGTCGATACTCAGCGATGGATTGTTGCTGCACAGGTTTTGCAACCTGATTGCCAATGAACGTACTTTCTGCGGAGTTCCTGTACCGAGTAGGTTTCCGGTCAGCGAAATATAGCGAATATCGGTGATTTTTTTCTCCGCAAGGGATCTGAGAGTCTTTCGAAATTCGACGGTGAGGTTGTTGCTTTCGAGATTCAGGTATTGCAGATCTTTGTGCGTCACTGCCTGCACAAGGGCTGCAACCTCGTGGTCACCCAATTCCTGTCCGGAGATGTCAAATTCGGTGACGTTCTCGATCTCGTCGTTGATCTTCAAAGACTCAAGAGCGTGTTTGAGATGATCAACCTCCGCTGCTGTCAGCTTTCTGTTCAGTTCTTTCACGCTGTAGTCAATGTGTCCATTTCGGCGTGCGGCATCGAGCATGTCCTGAGCCGAGATTTCTCGCAGTTCTGGTGTGGAGTCGGTTGAAAAAGCTTTCGAGGAATTGAACCGGGGTGAATTGCGGACTGCCATGGCGAAGAGCCTCGATGCGGATGAGCCCACTGAGTAACCTCTCTCGCATGCAAGTTCCGACCAACCTGCAACTGGCTATGCCGTCTTCAAGGCAGCCGAGGCCGTTGCCTGCCGCCTGATCAACAGCACCGACACCGCCGCCACCAGGCAGGCCGCGCCGGCCGCGAACAACGCCGGGTTGTACGTGAGCAGCAGCGTGCGCGTCAGCCCCGCGCCATAGGCCGCGACCGCTGCGCCCAGCTGGTGCGAAGCGAACACCCAGCCGAAAACCATGCCGGCGCGTTCCTTGCCGAACTCCTGCGCCGCGAGCTTCACGGTGGGCGGCACGGTCGCGATCCAGTCGAGGCCGTAGAACATCGCGAAGGTCGCGAGGCCGTACAGCGTGAACGTGGAATACGGCAGCCAGAACAGCGACAGCCCGCGCAGCCCGTAGTACCAGAACAGCAGCTTGCGGTTGTCGTAGCGGTCGGACAGGTAGCCCGACAGCGTGGTGCCGACCAGGTCGAACGCGCCCATCATCGACAGCACCGACGCCGCCGGCACGGCCGACAGCCCGTTGTCGCTGCACAGCGAGATGAAGTGCGTCTGCAGCAGGCCGTTGGTGCTGAGTCCGCAGATGAAGAAGCTCAGCGCGAGGATCCAGAACGTGCGGTTGTGCGCCGCCTCGCGCAGCACCTTGAACGGACCGAGGAAGTTCAGCGGCGCGGCGGCCGGCACCGGTGGCAGCGCGGTGCCTTCGGGCTCGCCGAGCGACAGCAGCCCCAGCTCGCTCGGGTGGTTGCGCATGAAGAAGGTGACGAGCGCGACGACGATCACGCAGGCGACGAAGATCGGGATCACCGCATAGCGCCAGCCGTGGTGCTCGATGATCCAGGCCGCCAGCGGCAGGAAGATCAGCTGGCCGGTCGCGGTGCTCGCGGCGAACAGGCCGACCACCAGCCCGCGGTTGGCCGTGAACCAGCGGTTCGCGACCATCGCGCCCAGCACCAGCGCGGTGAGCCCGGTGCCGCAGCCGAGCACCAGCCCCCACAGCAGGAACAGCTGCCACAGCTGCGTGACGCCGGTGGCCAGCACCATCGCGACCGCGATGAAGGTGGCGGCCGCCACCATGATGCGCGGCAGGCCGAAGCGCGCGATGAAGATCGCCGCGAACGGCCCGAGCAGCCCGAACAGCGCGAAGCGCACCGCGAACACCGACGACAGCTGGTCGGTGGTCCAGCCGAACTCCTTCGACAGCGGCTGCAGCATCGCGCCCGGCAGGCCGAGGGCAGCCGAGGTGGTCAGCATCGCGAAGAAGGTGACGGCGGCGACCACCCACGCATAGTGGATGCCGCGGCGGCCGAGCGAGGTGGAGATGCGTTGGGAGAGCATGGCGGGTGTCCTCGGCGCAGCGCTCAGTCGAAGCGGCGTTCGATCAGTTCGACCTTGTAGCCGTCCGGATCGGTGATGAAGGCGATGACGGTCGTGCCGCCCTTGACCGGGCCGGCCTCGCGCGTGACGTTGCCGCCGCCGGCGCGGATGCGGTCGCAGGCCGCGGCCGCGTCGGGCACCGCGATCGCGATGTGGCCGTAGGCGGTGCCGAGCTCGTACGAGCTGACGCCGTGGTTGTAGGTCAGCTCCAGCTCGGCATGCTCCGGGTTCGGGCCGTAGCCGAGGAAGGCGAGCGAATAGTGCTGCGACGGGTTCTCGGACTGGCGCAGCAGCGTCATGCCCATGATGTTCGTGTAGAAGTCGATCGAGCGCTGCAGGTCGCCGACACGCAGCATGGTGTGGAGGAGTCGCATGGTGGAGGTCTCGGAAGGTCTCAGGAAGCGTCGAAGATGAAGCAGGTGGTGGACGCGTGCGCGTACAGCTTGCCGTCGGGACCGACCAGGCGGCCTTCGGCGGTGGCCATGCGGCCGCCGACGTGGATCACGCTGCCGATCGCGCGCAGCACCGGCACGCGGTGCGTGACGGCCCGCACGTAGTTGATCTTCAGTTCGGCCGTCGTGTAGGCCTTGCCGGCGGCGAGCGTGGTGTGCACCGCGCAGCCGACGCACGAATCGAGCAGCGTCGCGATCCAGCCGCCGTGCACCGTGCCGAGCGGGTTGTAGTGGCGCAGCAGCGGCGTGCCCTGGAACACCGCGCGGCCGTGCGTCATCTCGATCGGCAGGAAATCCATCGTCTCGCCGATCGGCGGTGGGGGCAGCCGGCCGTCGAAGATGGCCTGGAAGAATTCGAGCCCGCTCAGCCCGGTGGCCTGCTCCGGCCTGGCGACGCCGGGTGGCAGCAGGCGTTCACGGCGGGCCGCCGCCTCGGTTTCCCATTGGGACTGCACGGCAGCGGCATCGACGGGTGTGTCCATGGTCGGTCGCGCCGCGGGGCAGTCGCGAAGAGTTGTATCTGCAACGATTGTAGCTACAATCGTCTGGTCATGCCAAGCCATCCCGGAACCGAAACGAAGCCGTCGACGCCCAGCGGCTGCAGCAGCCTGAAGCTGCGGCAGCTGTCACGCCGCGTCAGCCAGCACTTCGACCGCATCGTCACCGACGCCGGCCTGAAGACCACGCAGTACTCGCTGCTGTCGCAGGTGGTCAGCCTCGGGCCGCTGAAGCCGGGCGCGCTCGCTGCCCACATGGAGATGGATGCGTCGACGCTGACGCGCAACCTGCAGCCGCTGGTCGCCCAGGGGTGGGTCACGGTCGGGCCGGGCGAAGACGGCCGCAGCCGCGTCGTCGAGGCCACCGCGGCCGGCCGCGTCAAGCGCGACGAAGCGCGGCGCGAGTGGAAGCGGGCACAGCTGGCGTTCAACGAGCGCCTGGGCGACGAGCGCGTGATGCGGCTGCACGCGCTGATCGACGAATGCCTGGAGGCAATGAACGAGGCTTGAGCGCGTTCAGGTCGCCTGCCGGGTCGCCTGCACGCCCGGCTGCACGTCGTCGCCGTAGGCCTGCTTCCAGCGCTCGGTCAGCTTCACATGCTCATCGAGCCGCGTGCCCGGCAGCCCGTCGTCGACCTCCCAGTTCGCCACCTTCGACTCGATCGCGAAATGCGACACCGGCGTGATCGCCGACGGGTCGTCGAGGCTGCCGACCGACAGGTCCATGTTCTGCGAACCTTGGTACGCGAAGCTCAGCGGCGTGCCGCACGTGCCGCAGAAGCCGCGCAGCGCGAACTTCGACGACGCGTAGGTCTGCGGCGGCTCGGTCAGCCACTCGACCTGGTCCTGCCGCAGGTTCAGGAACGGCACGCGCGTGTTGCCGAAGGCCAGCTGGCACATGCGGCAGTGGCAGTAGTAGCCCTCGCGCTTCTCCGGCGCGGCACGGTAGCGGACGCGCCCGCACAGGCAGCCGCCTTCGAGCGGCGCGGTCGCGTTGCCGGCCGCGGCGCTCATGTCGCCACCGTGTAGTTCAACGTCAGCCGCCCGCCGTCGACATAGACGATCTCGCCGGTCATGTAGCTCGCTGCGCTGCTCAGCAGGAAGGCGGCCACGTCGGCGATCTCGCCGGGCTCGCCGAGCCGCTTCATCGGCGTGCGGCTCATGATGCGGGCGCGTGCCTCCTCGCTGCCCAGCACCGCGTTCTTCGCGAGCTCGGTCGCGATGGTGCCGGGCGCCACCGCGTTGACGCGGATGCCGTGGTCGGCCAGCGACAACGCCATCACCCGCGTCAGCTGGTTGATGCCGCCCTTGCTCGCGTTGTAGCTGGCGATGCTCGGGATCGCCATCACGCCGTTGACCGAGCTCATGTTGACGATCGCGCCGCCGCCGGTCTTCACCATCGCGCGCGCGACCGCCTGGCCGACCAGGAACGAGCCCTTCAGGTTGATGTCGATCACCGCGTCCCAGTCGGCTTCGGTGATCTCGAGGAAATCGGCGGCCTTGAAGATGCCGGCGTTGTTGACCAGCCCGTCGACGCGGCCGAACGCGGCGAGCGTGCCGGCCAGCGCGGCGTCGACCTCGGCCTTCTTCGAGACGTCGCAGTGCAGGTAGGTGGCGCGCTGGCCTTCGGCGGTGAGCGTCGCCGCAAGTGCCGCGCCGCGCGTGTCGTCGACGTCCCACAGCGCCACTGCGGCGCCGTCGCGCGCGAGCCGCTGCGCGCAGGCCGCGCCGATGCCTTGCGACGCGCCGGTGATCACGATGACCTGCCCGTGCAGGTTGAACTGGACCGGTTTCATGGAGGCTCCCGAAAGCGGTCGAGTTTAGGACCCTTCAGCGGTCGAGCCAAATCCCGATGCCCTGCGCGTTCAGCTCCAGGTCCATCGCGAGCAGCGCCATCGCGTCGTCGCGCGGCACCGGGCTGCCGAACTGCTGCAGCCGGGCCCAGTAGAGGTCGGACAGGCCTGCCATCAGCGCCGCATGGCGGGCCGGTGCCGGCAGCGGGCGCATCCGCTCGCCGAGCGCGACGATCTCGTCGACCTGCGCCAGCATCATCTCGCCGAGCCGCGGCACGTTCTCGACGCAGCCGTAGTGCGTGAGGTACAGCCGCTCGGGGCGGAAGTCGAGCATGCGCCGCACCGACTGCTTCAGCGCATCGGGCTCGAACTGCACCGGCGTCGTGGTCGGCAGCAGCCACGGGCCCTGCGCGGTGTCGAACTCGCGGTAGCTCAGGCCGAAGGTGTCGCCGGTGAAGAAGCCGCGGCTGCGCTCGTCCCAGATGCAGTGGTGGTGGCGGGCGTGGCCCGGCGTGTCGATCAGCAGCAGCGGCCGGCCGGCCAGCTCGATCACCATGCCGTCGTGGCTGTTGACGACCCGCTCGGCCGGCACCGGCACCACCTCGCCGTAAGCCCGCGTCACCTCCTGCGCACCGTACACCGCGCGGGCGCCGTTCAGCAGCGCGAGCGGCTCGACCATGTGGCGCGCGCCGCGCGGGTGCGCCAGCAGCTTCGCGGCCGGCAGTTCGCGCATCAGCGCGCCGGCGCCGCCGGCGTGGTCCAGGTGCACGTGCGTGACGATGACCCAGTCGACGTCGGCGCGCTGCAGGCCCGCCGCGTCGACGGCCGCCAGCAGCCGCGGCAGCGAATGCGTGGTGCCGGTGTCGATGAAGGCGCCGCGGCCGTTCTCGACCACCAGGTAGCAGGCGTCGAACGCCGGGCGATGGAAGCCGGTGTCGATGACGTGGATGTCGTGCGCGAGCCGTTGCACGAAGGGCAGGGTGTCGACCATGCCCCGGATTCTGCCGTCAGATCAGCTTGTCGAGCGTGATCGGCAACTCGCGCACCCGCTTGCCCGTCGCATGGAACACCGCATTCGCGATCGCCGCGCCGACGCCGGTGATGCCGATCTCGCCGATGCCTTTCGCGCCCAGCGGGTTCACATGCGGATCGTCCTCCGGCACCACCAGCGTCTCGATGCTGCCGATGTCGGCATTCACCGGCACGTGGTAGTCGGCCAGGTTGGCGTTGACGAAGCGGCCGTTGCGCGGATCGCGCCAGGTCTCTTCCATCAGCGCGAGGCCGACGCCCCAGACGATCCCGCCCATCAGCTGGCTGTGGCCGGTCTTCTCGTTCAGCAGCCGGCCGATGCCGTAGGCGCCGACGATGCGCGGCACGCGGATCTCGCGCAGCTCGGCGTCGACGCGCACCTCGGCGAACACCGTGCCGAACGCATGCATCGAGAACTGCTCGCGCTCCGCGCCCGGCTTCGATTCGCTGCGCGCCTCGATCGGCTGCCCGCCGTGGCGCGCCAGCACCGCGGCCACCGGCTCGCCGCGCGACGCATCGCCCTGCGGCCGCAGCCAGCCGTCGCTGACGACCACCGCCTGCGGGCTCTGGCCGTGCAGCGGCGACGCCGCATCGGCCACCGCCAGCGCGACCAGCTTCGCGCGCACCGCCTCGCAGGCCTGCTTCACCGCCGGCGCGACGCTGGCGGCGGTCTGCGAGCCGCCCGACACCGGCGCCTTCGGCATCGCCGAATCGCCCAGCTCGAAGCGCACGCGCTTCACCGGCAGCCCCAGCGCATCGGCGGCCACCTGGGTCATGATCGTGTACGTGCCGGTGCCCAGGTCCTGCGAGCCCGATTGCACCAGCGCCGAGCCGTCCGGCAGCAGCCGGGCCAGCGCCTCGGCGGGGCTGCGGTTGGTCGGGTAGGTGGCGGTGGCCACGCCCCAGCCGACCTGCCAGCGGCCGTCGCGCATCGACTGCGGCCGCGGGTCGCGGCGCGCCCAGCCGAAGCGCTCGGCGCCGACGCGGCAGCATTCGCGCAGCGACTTGCTGGAGAACGGCAGCTTCTTGTGCAGGTCGGTGTCGGCATGGTTGCGCAGCCGCATCTCCAGCGGGTCGATGCCGACCCGGTACGACAGCTCGTCGATCGCGCTGTCGAGCGCGAAGGTGCCGGTCGCCTCGCCGGGCGCGCGGGTGAAGGTGGGCGTCGCGATGTTCAGCTTCACCAGCCGCTGCGTCGTCGCGACGTTCGCGCAGGCGTACAGCATGCGGGTGCACAGCGACGACGGCTCGACCCAGTCCTCGAGCATCGAGGTCTCGCTGACCACCTCGTGGCGCAGCGCCGTCAGCGTGCCTTTCGCATCGGCCGCGGCCGACAGCGCCTGCTCGGTGCGCGGCCGGTTGCCCACCGAGCCGAACATCTGCGGCCGCTCCAGCACCAGCCGCACCGGCCGGCCGACCTGGCGCGCGGCCATCGCCGCCAGCACCACGTGCGTCCAGGTCGAGCCCTTGCAGCCGAAGCCGCCGCCGACATACGGGCAGATCACCTGCACCTGCTCGGGCGAGATGCCCAGCGTCTTGGCGACGGTGTCGCGGTCGCCGCTGACATACTGCGTCGCGTCGTACAGCACCAGCTTCTCGCCGCTCCACGCGGCGAGCGTCGCATGCGGCTCCATCGGGTTGTGGTGCTCGACCGGCGTGGTGTACAGCGCCGACACCACCTGGCTTGCCGCCTGCATGCCGGCGGCCAGGTCGCCGCGCGAGGTGTCGGGCTTCTGCTGCTGCACCTCCTTCGGCGCGTAGGCCGTGGCCCGTGGCGCCGCGAGGTCGAGTGCCGCATCGGGCAACGGTGCATAGGTGATGGCGACGCGGCGCGCGGCCTCGCGGCACTGCTCCAGCGTCTCGGCCACCACCAGCGCGACCGGCTGGCCGTTGTAGTGCACCTGGTCGTCCTGCAGCAGCGTCAGCACACGGCCGGCCGGCGGTTTCACCGCGGCCTTGCCGCCTTTCGGCAGGCGCATCGCGTTCTCGTGCGTCATCACCATCAGCACGCCGGGCACGCCGAGCGCGGCCCGGCTGTCGATGCGATGCAGGCGCGCGCTCGGCACGGTGCTCAGCACCATCTGCGCGTGCACCATGCGCGGCAGCGTGAACTCGGCGGCGTAGCGGGCCTGCCCGCTCACCTTCAGCGGGCCATCGGTGCGGTCCAGCGGTTGTCCGGTCAACGGGCGGTCCATGGGATCCCTTCGTGTTCTGTGGATGCCGATCAGCCCGTGCTCGCGTGGGCCTGTGCCAGCGCGCGCGCCACCGCGCGGCGAACCAGCTCGATCTTGAAGTCGTTGTGGCCGAAGCCGCGCGCGCCGTCGAGCAGCAGGCGCGTCGCGTCGGCGACCGATGCGTCCGACAGCGGCCGGCCGACCAGCGCCTGCTCGGCCGCCAGCACGCGCCAGGGCTTGTGCGCGACGCCGCCGAGCGCCAGCGCCGCATCGGCGACCGCACCGTCGCGCTCGTCGAGCGCGGCCGCCACCGACACCAGCGCGAACGCATAGCTCGCGCGGTCGCGCAGCTTCAGGTAGGCATGGCGCTGCGCGAAGCGCGAGGCCGGCAGGTCGACCGACACGATCAGTTCGCCCGGCTGCAGCACGGTGTCGAGCTCGGGCCGGGCCGCCGGCAGCCGGTGGAAATCGGTCATCGGGATCGTGCGCTCGCCCTGCGCGCCGCGCACCCGCACGGTGGCGCGCAACGCGGCCAGCGCGACGCACATGTCCGATGGGTGCGTCGCGATGCACGCCTCGCTGGTGCCGAGGATCGCGTGCATGCGGTTGAAGCCGCCGATCGCCGCGCAGCCGCTGCCGGGCTCGCGCTTGTTGCAGGCGCCGAAGCCGGTGTCGGTGAAGTACGAACAGCGCGTGCGCTGCATCAGGTTGCCGCCGACGGTCGCCATGTTGCGCAGCTGCGCCGACGCGCCCGACAGCAGCGCCCGCGCCAGCAGCGGGTAGCGCTCGCGCACCAGCCGGTGGTTCGCGGCATCGCTGTTCGGAACGCCGGCGCCGAGGCGCAGGCCGCCGTCCGGCAGCTGCGCGATCTCGCGGCCGGGCAGCCGCGTCACGTCGAGAAGCCGCATCGGCCGCGCGACGCCGCCCTTCATCAGGTCGAGCAGGTTGGTGCCGCCGCCGATGAAGGCGGTGCCCGGTTGCTGCGCGAGGCGGATCGCCTCGTCGACCGACGCGGGCCGCTGGTAGTCGATGTTGTCCATCGCGGGGCTCCTCAGGCGATCGGTCGGATCGCGGCGACGACGCGCACCGCCTTCACGATGTTCGGGTATGCACCGCAGCGGCACAGGTTGCCGCTCATGCGCTCGCGGATCTCGTCGTCGGTGAGGTCGTCGCCAGCGGGCGCGGCCGGCCGGTGCAGGTCGGCGGTGACCGCACTGGCCTGGCCGTCGCGCGCCTCCTGCACCAGCGCAACGGCCGAGCAGATCTGCCCGGGGGTGCAGTAGCCGCACTGGAACGCATCGTGCTCGATGAACGCCGCCTGCATCGCGTGCAGCGCGCCGGGCCGGCCGAGGCCTTCGATGGTGGTGATCGCGCGGTCTTCCTGCATCACCGCGAGCGTCAGGCAGCTGTTGATGCGGCGGCCGTCGACCAGCACGGTGCAGGCGCCGCACTGGCCGCGGTCGCAGCCCTTCTTGGTGCCGTACAGCGCGAGCTGCTCGCGCAGCGCGTCGAGCAGCGTGACGCGCGCTTCGACCAGCAGCTCGTGGCGAGCGCCGTTGACGGTCAGCGTGATGCGCCGTGGCGGCGGGGCGGGGCGCGGTGGGGGCGGCAGCGCTGCCGCGGTGGCCGGTGCCGCGGCGGCCGGCGTGCCGGGCAGTGCGGTGGCCAGCGCACCGGTCGCGGCGCCGGCCGACTTCAGGAAGCCGCGACGGGTCGGAGCCGGCAGCGCGGGGTGGGGGTGGCGGGCGGCGCGGTCGGCGTCGTCGAGGGGATCTGACATGCGGCGGGCTCCTGCGGCTGGCAATGCCGACGCACGGCAAACGACGTGCCGTGCACTGCAGTCCGCGTCCTACGCCCAACTCGGAGCCGGCCGACAGTCGGGGCCTGCCGTGATCGCCAGACTGGTGTTTTTCCGCACTGAAAGGCCCACGATGAAACTCACCGCACGACTCTCGACCCTGTTGATCCTCGGCGCGCTCGGCAGCGTCGCGGCCACCGCCGCGCATGCCCGTTCGGACGCCGCGTTCATGAAGGAAGCCGCACAGGCCGGCAACGCCGAGGTGGAGGCCAGCAAGCGAGCGCAGACGAAGGCGCAACGCGCCGACGTCAAGGACTTCGCGCAGAAGATGATTGACGACCACACGAAGGTCGGCGACGAACTGAAGGCGCTGGCCGCCAGCAAGAAGGTCGACCTGCCGGACGGCCCGTCGATCACGCAGAAGGGCGAGCTGACGATGATCGACGTCGGCGACGACAAGAAATTCGACGAGCGCTACGTGAAGGCCTTCGGCGTGAAGGCCCACGAAGACACCGTGAAGCTGTTCCAGCAGGCGGCCAGCGAGGCCAAGGACGCCGACGTGAAGGCGTTTGCGCAGAAGACGCTGCCGGGGCTGCAGCACCATCTGGAGATGGCACGCTCGCTGCAGAACGCGAAGCCCTGACGGGCCGGTCGCCGGGTCACTGCCCGGCGATCGCCTCGACCTGGATGCGCAGCGTGACGTCCATGTTGAACTTGTAGTCCTTGCCGACATCCATGCCGAATTCGTCGCGCCGGATCGTCGTGACGGCGTCGGCGCCGCACATCTCGCGCTTCAGCATCGGGTGCGGCATGCAGCGCAGCCAGTTCAGCTTCAGCGTCACCGGCTTCGTCACGCCGTGCATCGTCAGCTCCCCGGTCACTTCGGTCGGGACGCCGTCGACCGGCTTGTCGAAGCGGCCGCGGTAGACCACCTTCGGGTGCTTCTTGACGTCGAACAGGTCCTTGCCCTGGGCCCACTTGTTCAGTGCGTCCTGGCCGTAGTCGATGCTCGCCGGCAGCACGGTGACGTCGAGGTCGCCGGTGCCGGTGGCCTTGTCGTAGTGCACCGTGCCGCTGCTCTTGTTGAACTTGCCACGCCACACCGAGATGCCCAGGTGGTCGGCCTCGAAGCTCGGGTAGGTGTGGTCGGGGTCGATCTTGTAGGTGACCGGGGCGGCGTGCGTGGCGGTGGCGGTCAGCAGGCCGGCGATGGCAAACAGGGCGAGGCGCATGGGGTTCTCCTGGAAGGGTTGAGGTGAACGGCACCGCGATTCTCGGTGCCTTCATTCCCACGACGAACCAGCCGCACGCGAATCGACATGCGGGCCCATCGACACGCCGCTCATTCGGAAACCTGGGGGGCCGAGGCGGATTGCTCGAACAACTGCAGCAGCCTGCGCGCCGCCGGGGACAGGAAGCTGTTGGCCCGGTAGGTGACGACCAGCCGCCGCCGCATCGCGGCGCCCTTGACCGGCACCTCCTTCAGGCCCGGGATGCGTGCCTTGCCTTCGAGGTGATGGCGCGAGATGAAGCTCAGCAGGCCGGTCTGCACGATGAGCGTCGGCAACATCAGCAGCATCGTGGTCTCCACCTGCACGCGTGGACGCGGCAGGCCCTGGCGGTCGAACGCATGGTCGAGCCAGTCGCGCGTCGGGGCGCCGGGGGGCTGGAGCGCCCATGAGTGATCGGCCAGGTTCCTGAGCGTCATGGCAGACCGGAAGACCGGGTGCCTCGCGCTGGCCGCCACGACGATCGTGTCTTCGGCCAGCGCATTGGAGACCCAGCCGTCTTCGGCAGCACTCTCGGTGCCCACCATCAGGTCCAGCTCGCCGGCCCGCAACTGCGGCTTCAGGCTGTCGATCAGCCCGACCACCGTGCGCAGCGTCACGTCGGGCGCTTCCCGCAGCAGCTGCCGGGCCACCGCGGGCAGCAGGAACTGGGCTGCGGTCGGCACGATGCCGATCCGCACATGGCCGGTCAGGCCGGCGCCGATCGACTGCAGCTCGCGTTTCGCGTCCTCGACGTCGAAGCGCATGCGCTGCGCCCACTTCAGCAGCACCTTGCCCGCCTCGGTCAGCCGGATGCCTCGTCCCGACCGCTCGAACAGTGCCGCCCCGCAGTCGGCCTCCAGCCGCCGGATGCTGCTCGTCAGCGCGGGCTGCGTGCGGTGCAGTCGCGCCGAAGCGCGCCCCAGGTGCTGCAGTTCGGCGATGGTCTCGAAGTAGCGCAGGTCCCGCAGGTCCATTGCAAAAGCTCCATCTATGGGTCTGAAGAAAGTATTGATTGGACTGTACGCCGCGCCATGCCAATACTGGCTGCCAGACCCGACGCCCGTCATCGACGAGGCGCACGAGGCACCCACGGAGACACCATGCACCTGACCCGACGCGCGATCCTCGCGCTCGTTGCGGCCACCCTCGGCGGCGGCGCTTTCTCCCCGGCCTGGTCGGAGGCCTGGCCGGCCAAGCCGATCCGGATCGTCGTCCCGTTCCCGCCCGGCGGCGGCACGGACATCATCGCCCGCGAGACCAGCCAGCGGGTCGCGAAGGCCACTGGCTGGACCTTCGTGATCGACAACAAGCCGGGCGCAGGCGGCAACCTCGGCGTCGATTCGGTGGCCAAGTCGCCGGCGGACGGCTACACGATCGTGCTCGGCCAGTCGAGCAACCTGGCGATCAACCCGACGCTGTACGCCAGGCTTCCCTACGATCCGCAGAAAGACCTGGCGCCGATCGTGCTGCTGGCCAACGCGCCGCTGGTGATGGTCACCGGCCTGCCGATGCCGTACAAGACGCTGGCCGATGCCGTGAGCGCCGCGAAGGCCCGCCCCGGTCTGTTGAACTTCGCGTCGCCCGGCAACGGCACCGTCGCGCACCTGACGAGCGAGATGTTCCAGAAGGCAGCGGGCGTGAAGACGCAGCACGTGCCGTACAAGGGCGCGTCGCAGGCGATGACCGACGTCATCGGCGGCAACGTGGACTTCTACATGGCCTCCGTTCCGACGCTGCTGCCCCACATCCGGCAGGGCAAGGTGCGCGCGCTGGCCGTCACGTCGGTCGGTCGCGTCGACGACCTGCCGGAGGTGCCGACGATCAGCGAGTCCGGCTACAAGGGGTTCGACGCGGTGACCTGGTTCGGGCTGCTGGCGCCTGCCGGAACGCCCCGCGACGTGATCGCGAAGCTGAATGCCGAGTTCAACAAGGCGCTGAAGCAGCCCGAACTCGCGAAGCGGCTGGGCGACGAAGGCGCCGACCCGGCGGGTGGCACGCCCGAGCAGTTCGCTGCGCTGATCAGGGACGAGATCCCGCGCTGGGGCAGGGTCGTCAAGGACTCCGGCGCCAAGGTCGATTGACTGTTTTCAAGGAGATTCGCATGAGTCCAGCTGCCGCATGGCCCGACGTGATCCGGGACTTCGAACGCGTGACTGCCGACGTCGTCGCGCAGGCCGCCCGGTTCCCGTCGTCCATCCTGGCCGATGTGGCGGGGCGCCGCGGCGGCCTGCACGGACGCATCGCGCCGCTCGCACCGTCGATGCGCTTCGCCGGCCCGGCGCTCACGGTCGAGGTGCGTCCTGGCGACAACCTGATGATCCACGCCGCACTGGCGGTGGCGAAGCCGGGCGACGTGATCGTCGTCGACGGCAAGGGTGACCTGGGCAGCGCGTTGATGGGCGAGATCATGAGCCAGCAGGCCGCAGCGCTCGGCGTGGCCGCCGTCGTGATCGACGGCGCGGTGCGCGACAGCGAGGCCATCCGCGAACTCGGCTTCCCGATGTTCGCGGCCGGGCTCAACCCGAATGGCCCGACCAAGGGTGTCGCGGGCCGGCTGAATCACCCGATCTCGGTCGGTGGTGTGACGGTGAAGCCCGGTGACCTGGTGGTCGGCGATGCCGACGGCGTGACGGTGATCGAGCGCGAGAAGGCCGCGGCGATGCTGCCGCTGGCGGCCGGGAAGGTCGCGGCCGAAACGCAGCGCATCGCCGACATCCGCAGCCGCAAGGCGCTGCGCCCGGGCTGGCTCGACGCTGCGCTGCGCGCGGCCGGCGTGATCCGCGAAGGGGAATCGTTGTGAGCGCCGGCAAGCCCGTCTTCCTTGTCACCGGCGCCGACCTTGCCGCTGCGGCGCTGGCGCTGCTGGGCGACCACGAGGTGATCTATGCCGGCAAGGCGCCGACCGACGACGACATCGTCGCGCTCTGCCAGCATCACGACCCGGTCGCGATCATCGTGCGCTACGGCAGCGTGGGCGACGCCGCGATGGCGGCGGCGCCGAGCCTGAAGGTGATCTCCAAGCACGGCAGCGGCACCGACACGATCGACAAGGCGGCCGCGGCAGCGCGCGGCATCGAGGTCGTTGCCGCGGCGGGCGCGAATGCGGCGGCGGTGGCGGAGCACGCGATGGCGTTGCTGCTGGCCTGCGCGAAGTCGGTGGTGGCGCTCGATGCGCGCATGCATGCCGGCCATTGGGACAAGGCGACGCACAAGAGCGTCGAGCTCGAAGGACGCACGCTGGGCCTCGTCGGCCTCGGGGCCATCGGCCTGCGTGTCGCGCGCATCGCCGATGCGATGGGCATGCGCGTGCTCGGTTTCGATCCGTATGCGAAGGAGCTGCCGGCCCCTGTCGAGCGCGTGGACCTCGAGGCGATCTGGCGCGGGTCCGACGCGATCTCGCTGCACTGCCCGCTGACGGCCGACAACGCGAAGCTGATCGATGCGCGGACGCTGGCCACGTGCAGGCGGGGCGTGATCGTCGTCAACACCGCCCGCGGCGGCCTGATCGACGAGCCGGCCCTGCTCGACGCGGTGCGCAGCGGGCAGGTCGCGAGCGCCGGCCTCGACAGTTTCGCCGTCGAGCCGATGACGGCACCGCATCCCTTCCACGGCGAACCCCGCATCACGCTCAGCCCGCACATCGGCGGCGTGACGGCGCAGGCCTACGTGAAGATGGGCGTGGGCGCGGTGAAGAACGCGCTGGCCGTGCTGAACCGCTGAGGAACTTCGATGAAGAACCGATGCACCGGTTTCGGTCAGGCTGAACACTGTTGGAGGCGCCACGCCTCCTGTGAGCAGCAAGGAGCCCGCATGCACATGCGCCAGGACGAAATCGTCGCCCTGCCACCCGATCGCCAGAAGGCCTTTCAAGCGACGACTTCGGTCACGTGATATCGCACAGTTCGACTTCGGCGCCGTTCACGATTGAAACATTGGCAGCGGCACAATCGGCCGATGGCTTCCCCACCGTCGAACCCGAGCTCGCGCGTCAGTGCCTCGCCGTGGGAGGGCGTGCACGGCACCGCGATGGACAGCGACCGCCACTACGCCCGCCACTGGCATGCGACCTACGGCGTCGGCCTGATGGAGCGCGGCGCGCAGCGCTCGGCCAGCGGGCGCGGGCAGGTCGATGCACAGGCGGGCGACGTGATCACCACCAACCCCGGCGAGGTGCATGACGGCAAGCCGCTCGGCGCGGCGTCGCGGCGCTGGCGCATGGTGTACCTGAGCCCGGCGGCGCTGGCCCGCTTCGCCGGCACCGGCGATGACTTCGCGGTGACGCGGCCGGTGATCGCCGATGCGCCGCTGCGGGCCGGGCTGCTGCAGCTGTTCGCGCGGCTCGATGCGTGGGAGCAGCGGCGCATGGAGCCGTTGGGCTGCGAGGAATCCCTGGTGCACGTCTGCAGGGCGCTGGTCGAGCGGCATGGCAGCCGCGTGGCACCGCGCGAGATCGGCGGCGAGCTCGGCCGCGTGCGCGAGCGCCTGGCCGACGAGCTGCAGAACCCGCCGACGCTGGACGAGCTGGCCGCGATGGTCGGCGCCAGCAAGTACCAGCTGCTGCGCCGCTTCGAGAAGGCCTGCGGGCTGCCGCCACATGCGTGGCTGCAGCAGCAGCGGGCCGAGCGGGCGCGCGGGCTGATCCGGCGCGGCCTGCCGCTGGCCGAGGTGGCGGCCGATTGCGGGTTCTCCGACCAGAGCCACATGACGCGCGTGTTCACGCGGCAGTACGGCTTCACGCCCGGCGCATGGCGGGCGGCGGGACTGCAATAACGTTCAAGACGGGGCCGGCGCGGGCCGGGAGACTGCGGGCATCGCCACTCCTCCCTGTCCACCGCCATGTCCTATGTCCACGGCTACCAGCTGCAGGAAACCGAGCGCCTGACCGACCAGGCGCGCACCCTCATCGACCTGCTGCATGCCGACACGCACTTTCCGGCCGGCAGCCGGGTGCTCGAAGCCGGCTGCGGCGTCGGCGCGCAGACGGTGACGCTCGCGCGGCGCAGCCCGCTGGCGCGCTTCACCGCCTTCGACATCTCGAACGACTCGCTGGTCGAGGCACGGCGGCGGCTCGAGCAGGCGCGGCTGGGCAACGTGGAGCTGCTGTGGGCCGACCTGGCCGACCTGCCGTTCGCGCCGGCCTCGTTCGACCACGTGTTCGTGTGCTTCGTGCTGGAGCACCTCGCCCAGCCGGGCGCGGTGCTGGCGACGCTGGGCCGCCTGCTGAAGCCGGGCGGCAGCATCACGGTGATCGAGGGCGACCACGGCACGGTGTGCTTCCATCCGGAGAGCGACGCGGCGCGGGCGGCGATCGCCTGCCAGGTCGAGCTGCAACGGCGTGCAGGCGGCAATGCGCTGATCGGCCGCACGTTGCAGCCGCTGTTGCGCGATGCGGGCTTTGCCGACGTGCGGGTCAGTCCGCGCATGGTCTATGCCGACGCGAGCCGGCCGTCGTGGGTCGACGGGTTCACCCGCAAGACCTTCAACGCGATGATCGACGGGGTGAGGGCGCCTGCACTCGCGGCGGGCCTGGCGACGCCGGAGGGCTTCGATGCGGGCCTGCACGACCTGCAGCGCACGGCCGAGGCCGACGGGGTGTTCTGCTACACCTTCTTCAAGGCGGTGGGCCGCAAGCTCAATACGTCGACCGACCGCCCGTGAGGTCGAACACCGCGCCGGTGCTGAACGAGCACTCCTGCGACGACAGCCACGCGATCATCGCGGCCGCCTCGTCCACGCCGAGGAAGCGGCCCATCGGGATCTTCGCCAGCATGAAGTCGATGTGCGCCTGCGTCATCGTCTCGAAGATCGCGGTCTTCGCGGCGGCCGGTGTCACCGCGTTGACGATCACGCCCTTCGTCGCCAGCTCCTTCGCGAGCGACTTCGTCAGCGCGATCAGCCCGGCCTTCGACGCGCTGTAGTGCGAGGCGTTCGGGTTGCCCTCCTTGCCGGCCACCGACGCGATGTTGACGATGCGGCCGTAGCCGCGCTCGATCATGTGCGGCACCAGCGCCCGGCAGGTCAGGTAGGGCGCGATCAGGTTGACCTCGATCACGCGGCGCCACACCTCGGGTGCCAGCTCCCAGGTGGTGCCGTTGCCGCCGGTGATGCCGGCGTTGTTGATCAGGATGTCGACCCGGCCCCATTGCGAGATGGCCGCATCGGCGGCCCGTCGCACGGCCGTCTCGTCGCTCAGTTCGACGACCTGCGCCGCCACCGGCCCGAGCGGCTGCAGCGCCTCGCGCGAGCGGGCCAGCAAGGCTTCGTCGATGTCCCACACGATCACCTTCGCGCCCGAGTGGAGCAGGCGCTGCGCGGTCGCGTAGCCGATGCCTTGCGCACCGCCGGTGACGATCGCGACCCGGCCGTCGAGGTCGATGCGGTTCATCGCGCGAGTCCTTTCAGCGCCGAGGCACCGCCCGGTGCGGCCTCGCAATCGGCGATGTACTGCCGGACGATGTCGGTGAAGCTGCCGTCGGGTTTCAACCCGAGGTGGGCCGCGCGCGCCGCGTCGGCCGCCTTCGGCCAGTTGGCGACGATGCCGGCGATGCGCGCATCGCTTTCGAAGCGCACCCGCTCGCGCACCGCGCGGCCGGCCACTTCTTCCAGCGCATCGAGCATCTGTCCGACGCAGACGTTCAGCGCCGGCAGGTTCATCGCGAGCCGGCCCTGGAAGGCCTCGCGGCTCGCCTCGTACACCGCGATCAGCCCCTCGACCGTGCGCGCCGGGGAGGCCACCGGGTGGCAGACGTTGGCCGACACCGGGCACACCGCGTCTTCGCCGGCCAGCGGCTCGCGGATGATCCCGGAGAAGAAGGACGAGGCCGCGCCGTTCGGCCGCCCCGGGCGCACCGTCACCGTCATCAGCCGGGCCGCACGGCCGTCGATGAAGCCCTTGCGGGTGTAGTCGGCCAGCAGGTATTCGCACATCAGCTTGTGCGTGCCGTACGAGGTCTGCGGCGCCGGCAGCGTGTCGTCGCCGACGCGCGCCGGCAGCGGCACCGCGGCGTCCGGGCCGAACACCGCGACCGAGCTGGAGAACACCAGCCGCGGCACCGGCGCGCCGTGCTGCACGGTCGCGCGCAGCGCATCGAACAGCGCGCGCGTGCTGTCGAGGTTGGAGCGCAGGCCGAGCTCGAAGTCGGCCTCGCATTCGCCCGACACCGCCGACGCGAGGTGGAACACGCCGTCGAACGGCTCGTCGCGCAGCGCATCGCATTGCGCCAGCAGCGCGCCGGTGCGCGCCTTCACGCGCGGGTCGGCCAGCAGTTCCGCGCGCGGCGCGACCTGGTCGGCCAGCACCAGGGTCTCGATGCGGCGCCCGGCCAGCGTGCCGCGCGCGAGCAGCGCCTGCGCGAGCCGCGTTCCGACGAAGCCGGCGCCGCCGGTGATCAGCAGTTTCATCGCATGCCTCCCGCCGGGCAGCACGCCCGGCGCGACCCATCATGCGCGCACAGCCCGGGCAAACGCGAGGAGGGGCAGCGCCGATTGACACGCCCGTGGGGTCGTCATACAACCCGCGTGCCCCGTCGCGCGCCGATGGGTCAGCGCTGTCCCGACGCTCGGGATTTCCACCACCTTGCAGAGGGACGACGCATGGCCAGTGTGAGCATCCAGTCGGTGAAGAAGCGCTTCGGCTCGGTGCAGATCCTGCACGGCGTGGACATCGAGATCGCCGATGGCGCCTTCACCGTGCTGGTCGGGCCGTCGGGCTGCGGCAAGTCGACGCTGCTGCGCATGATCGCCGGGCTGGAGGAGATCTCCGACGGCGAGATCCGCATCGGCGAGCGCCGCGTCAACGAGCTGCCGCCGAAGCAGCGTGACATCGCGATGGTGTTCCAGAACTACGCGCTGTACCCGCACATGACGGTGCGCGACAACATGGCCTTCTCGCTGATGCTCGCGAAGCAGGACAAGGCGGTGGCCGACCCGAAGGTGGCGCGCGCCGCCGAGATCCTCGGCCTCACGGCCTTGCTCGACCGCTACCCGCGCCAGCTGTCGGGCGGGCAGCGCCAGCGGGTTGCGATGGGGCGCGCGATCGTGCGCGACCCGCAGGTCTTCCTGTTCGACGAGCCGCTGTCCAACCTCGACGCCAAGCTGCGCGTCGCGATGCGCAGCGAGATCAAGGAGCTGCACCAGCGGCTGAAGACGACGTCGATCTACGTCACGCACGACCAGATCGAGGCGATGACGATGGCCGACCAGATCGTCGTGATGCGCGACGGCCGCATCGAGCAGACCGGCGGCCCGCTCGACCTGTACGACCGGCCGGCCAACACCTTCGTGGCCGGCTTCATCGGCTCGCCGTCGATGAACTTCCTGCCCGGCACGCTGCGCCGCCGCGCCGGCACGCTGCAGGTGGAGCTGGCCGACGGCACGCAGATGAACGCGCCGACCGGTGCGAACGGCGACGACGGCCAGCCGGTGATCCTCGGCACGCGGCCGGAGCACCTGTCGCTGCGCGACAGCGGCGGCATCCCGTCGCAGGTGGTGGTGGTGGAGCCGACCGGCGCCGACACCTTCGTCGCGTGCCGCCACCAGGGCACCGAGGTGTCGGTGGTGTTCCACGAGCGGCACCGCTTCGAGCCCGGCGCGACCATTCACCTTCAGCCCGACCTCGGCCGCGCGCACCTGTTCGACGCCGGCAGCGGCAAGCGGCTGGTGGCCTGATTTCCACACGGTGCCGTCAGTGCGCCGCTTCACAACTTGACCAGGAGACAACGATGAGTGAATTCGATCGCCGCAAGTTTCTGGAAGGGGCCGCCGGGGTGGCCGCGCTGGGCTCCGGTGCGCTGTGGACGCCGAGCGCCGGTGCGCAGACGCTCGCGTACAAGCCCGAGAAGGGCGCGAAGCTGCGCGTGCTGCGCTGGAGCCGCTTCGTGCAGGGCGACATCGATGCGTACATGGCGAACGTCAAGCGCTTCACCGAGAAGACCGGCATCGAGGTGCGGGTCGACAACGAGGGCTGGGAGGACGTGCGCCCGAAGGCCGCGGTGGCGGCCAACACCGGGGCCGGGCCCGACATCATTTTGTCGACCAACGACGACGCGAACCTGTACCCCGACAAGCTGCTCGACGTGACCGACCTGTGCGAGTACCTCGGCAAGAAATACGGCGGCTGGTACCCGGCCTGCGAGGCCTACCTGCGGCCCGACGGCAAGAAGTGGATCGGCGTGGCGCTCGGTGCGGCCGGCTCGCTGGTGGTGTACCGCGAGAGCCTGATGAAGGCGGCCGGCTTCGAGACCATGCCGAAGGACACCGACGGCTTCCTGAAGCTGTACAAGGCGCTGGCCGCGAAGGGCACGCCGGGCGGCATGGCGCTGGGCAACGCGACCGGCGACAGCGGCTGGTGCCACTGGCTGCTGTGGGCCTTCGGCGGCGCGATGGTCGACAAGGACAACAAGGTGACGCTGGACAGCCCGGCCACGCTGAAGGCGCTGGAGTACGCGAAGGAGCTGTATTCGAGCTTCGTGCCGGGCACGCTGTCGTGGCTGGACCCGAACAACAACAAGGCGTTTCTCGACGGGCAGATCAGCATCACCAACAACGGCATCTCGGTGTACTACGCGGCGAAGAACTCGCCCGACCCGAAGCTGAAGGAGATGGCGGCCGACATCAACCATGCGGCCTTCCCGATCGGGCCGGTGGGCGTGCCGACCGAGTACCACCTGTTCTTCAACCAGATGATCTTCAAGTACACCAAGTACCCGCAGGCGGCGAAGGAGTTCCTGCGCTTCATGATGGAGCAGGAGCAGTTCGACCCGTGGCTGCAAGGCGGTGGCGGGTATGTCGCGCAGCCGTTGCGGGCCTACGAGAAGAGCGCGGTGTGGAGCGTGGACCCGAAGAACACGCCGTACCGCGACAGCGTGAAGAACCTGCGGCCGGCGGGTTATGCGGGCAAGCTGGGCTACGCCTCGGCCGGCGCGCTGGCCGACTTCATCGTGCCGAACATGGTGGCCGAGGCCGGCAGCGGCTCGAAGACGCCGAAGGAGGCGATGGAGCGGGCGCAGAAGCGGGCCGAGCGGTACTACAAGGTGTGACGTGGTGAAGCTGCTCGAGCGCTTCCAGAACAACCGCAACGCCCTCGGCCTGGCGTTCATGCTGCCGGCCGCGGTGCTGTTGCTGTTGTTCCTGACCTACCCGCTGGGCCTGGGCACCTGGCTCGGCTTCACCGACGCGAAGATCGGCCGCGGCGGCTCGTGGATCGGCATCGAGAACTTCGAGTTCCTGGTGGGCGACAGCGTCGCGCAGCTGGCGCTGTTCAACACGCTGTTCTACACGGTGATCGCGAGCATCCTGAAGTTCGTGCTGGGCCTGTGGCTCGCGGTGCTGCTGAACAAGAACCTGCCGTTCAAGTCGTTCTTCCGCGCGGTGGTGCTGCTGCCGTGGATCGTGCCGACCGCGCTGTCGGCGATCGCGTTCTGGTGGATCTACGACGCGCAGTTCTCGGTGATCAGCTGGGTGCTGATGAAGCTCGGCTGGATCGACCGGTATGTCGATTTCCTCGGCAACCCGTGGAACGCGCGCTTCTCGACCATCGTCGCCAACGTGTGGCGCGGCGTGCCTTTCGTCGCGATCTCGCTGCTGGCGGGGCTGCAGACGATCTCGCCGTCGTACTACGAAGCCTCGGCGATCGACGGCGCGACGCCGTGGCAGCAGTTCCGCCACGTCACGCTGCCGCTGCTGTCGCCGATCATCGCGGTGGTGATGACCTTCTCGGTGCTGTTCACCTTCACCGACTTCCAGCTGATCTACGTGCTGACGCGCGGCGGCCCGCTGAACGCGACGCACCTGATGGCGACGCTGGCGTTCCAGCGCGCGATTCCCGGCGGCGCGCTGGGCGAGGGCGCGGCGCTGGCGACGCTGATGGTGCCGTTCCTGCTGGCGGCCATCATGTTCAGCTACTTCGGGCTGCAGCGGCGCGCATGGCAGCAGGGGGGCGACAAGTGAAGGAACAGGACAAGCCCGATTCGCAGGGCATGGATTACCTGCAGACCTTGCCGCGGCGCTGGGTCACCGTCTACATCCCGCTCGGCATCTTCGTGTTCGTGCTGCTGTTCCCGTTCTACTGGATGGTGGTCACGTCGTTCAAGCCGAACGAGGAGCTGCTGGCGCGCACCGGCAACCCGTTCTGGATCGTCAAGCCGACGCTCGCGCACTTCCACAAGCTGCTGTTCGAGACGGCCTACCCGGAGTGGCTGTGGAACACGGTGCTGGTGTCGGTGACCTCGACGATCCTCTCGCTGGTGGCCTCGGTGCTGGCCGCGTATGCGATCGAGCGGTTGCGCTTCCAGGGGGCAAAGCCGGCGGGGGCGGCGATCTTCCTGGCGTACCTCGTGCCGCCGTCGATCCTGTTCATTCCGCTGGCGGCGATCATCTTCCAGCTGGGGCTGTTCGACACCCGCATGGCGCTGATCCTGTCGTACCCGACCTTCCTGATTCCGTTCAGCACATGGTTGCTGATGGGCTACTTCCGCTCGATCCCGTACGAGCTGGAGGAATGCGCGCTGATCGATGGTGCGAGCCGCTGGCAGATCCTGGTGAAGATCGTGCTGCCGCTGGCGGTGCCGGGGCTGATCTCGGCCGGCATCTTCGCGTTCACGCTGTCGTGGAACGAGTTCATCTATGCGCTGACCTTCATCTCGTCATCGGAGATGAAGACGGTGCCGGTGGGGGTGATCACCGAGCTGGTGGAGGGCGACGTGTACCACTGGGGGTCGCTGATGGCGGGGGCGCTGCTCGGCTCGCTGCCGGTGGCCTTCATCTACTCGTTCTTTGTCGAGCACTATGTGTCGGGGATGACGGGGTCGGTGAAGGAGTGATGCTCGCTGGCTGTGTGGTGCTGGCGTATCGCGTCGCGGCGGGTGAGGGGATGGGCTGAGGGCTCATGCTGGGGCGGTCGGCCTGGCGGCCGACTCCACGAAGAAGATCGGCTTCGGGGATGCGCCGGCAAACTCCCTCCGCTCACTTCGTTCGCTGTGGTCAAACAGTGCCGGCGAGTCAGACTACGAAGCGCGCTGGCGCGCGCCATCCCCAAAGCCGATCTTCTYCGTCGCCCCAGAAATCGCCCCCAGCCCATCCCCTCACCCGCCGCTCAACACCCACCGCGCTTGTTGGGGGGAAAAGATTGAAGTGACCGACGAGCACGCSAGCGCCCGCATGCTCGTAACCCGGGTGCCAACCCGGGGATCAACCCCAACTTGTTCGCTTGTCACCTCCCCAGAGAGACGGTGGTGGCACAAAGGCGYGGGTGGGGAGGCTGTGGCGCGCCAATAAGGAGGGGGCGCCGGAGCTGGCTGGCTTCATGGCCCGCGTGCGCAGCACGCTTCGTGGACTGACTGTCGCCGACTGTTTGACCACARCGAACGAAGTGAGCGGCGGGAGTTTCGGCGACGGGCCATGAAGCCAGCCAGCGGAGGGCAGTCTTCGGCCCCCCAAGGGGGCCGAGGACCGCCCCCGACGGCGCGCCACAGCCTCCCCACCCGCGCCTTTGCGCACAAACGAACGAACGAACGAAATCAACCCGTCGGATCCTGCCCTGCCTCGTCCAGCCTCCGCCGCACCATGTTGATGTGGCTGCGCAGCGAATACAGCTCGTCCGCGTAGCTCAGCGGCACCGTCACGTTGCCGACCCGCGATTCGATCTTGTCCAGCTCCGTGCGCAGCTCGTCGTTCGGCCGCACGCCCTGCCCATCCTCCACCGCCCGCAACTGCCCATACCAGCGGAAGATCCGCGAGCGGATGCGGAACTGGTACAGCGGCGGGACCACGCGCGACATTGGGATCAGGATCGCGACGATCGACACCAGCACCACCCACATGCGGTCGATCAGGTTGGCCAGCCAGAACGGCAGGTAGCGCTGCAGCAGCGGCGCCCCGCCCGTGTAGAAGCGCTGCGCCTCCGGCGCCAGCGGGCGCTCGGTGCCGCGTGCATTCGGAAAATCGCCCTTGCGCTGGAACCAGCCCGCCGGGCTGTGGATCTTCGCTGCCGCCTGCACGAACAACTGGATCAGCGCCGGGTGCAGGTCGTCCCGGGCCACCAGCGTCGCCGTCGGTGCGATCAGCCGCACGTCGTTCGGCGGCACGTCGCCCGCCAGGTCGACCACGCCGCGCGGCAGCGTCACCGGCGTCAGGAAGGCGAAGCGCCGCGAATACGCATCGGCCTGCGCAAAGTCGAACAGCTTCACCCCCGGCGTCTGCAGCAGCATCTGCACCATCAGCGCCTCGGGTGCCGACGCGAACACGATCGCATCGATATCGCCCGCCAGGAACTTCACGACCGCGTCGGTCTGCTCCTCGCGCGACACCGTCATCGAGGCCTGGTCGATGCGGTTGGCTTCGAGCATCTTGCGCATCAGGTTGGGCGCGCCGCTGCCGCGCGCACCGACGTCGACCTTCCAACCCTGCAGCTGCGCCAGGCTGGTCAGCGGCACGCCCTTCAGCAGCCGCTGCACCGAATCCTCCCGGTAGAACAGCCACACCGGCTCGAAGAACAGGCTGCCCAGCGAGTTCAGGTCTTCGTCGGCCAGCGCATTGGCCTCGGCGTTCTTGCGCGATTCGCCGGCCCCGCCCTGCGTGAACGCGATGTCCACGCCCGAGTTCGGGTCGCGCAGCAGCTTCAGGTTCTCGGCCGCGCCGTGGGTGGTGCGCACCTCCACCTGGATGCCGTAGCCCTTCAGGTACTCGGCATAGCGCTTGCCGAACTCGGCGTACGCCCCTTGCTCGACACCGGTGGCGAGCACCACCTTGCGCGGCGGCGTCGGATCGAGGAACCAGTAGGCGACCCCCAGCAGCAGCAGGGTCAGGAAGACGAACGGGCCGGCGGTCGCCAGCAGGTCGCGGAACGACAGCAGCGTGTTGCGAAGGACTTTGGGCATGAGGCGTGGTTTCATCAGCAGCCGGAACAATAGCGCCTGAATCGGCTCCCCTGTGGGCGCGGTATGCTTTTTGTTGTGACTGACGTGGGCCCCTGATGCGACTGCTGCTGGTGGAAGACGACCCGATGATCGGCGAAAGCCTGCGCAACGCGCTGCGGCTCGAAGGCTTCGCCGTCGACTGGGTGCGCGACGCGTCCGCCGCCGACGGCACGCTGGCGAGCGAGCGCTTCGACCTGGTGCTGCTCGACCTGGGCCTGCCGCCCGGTCGCTCGCCGGTCGCGGCGGCCGACGCCGGCGGGCTCGGCGTGCTGCGCGCGCTGCGTGCCCGCCACGACAGCACGCCGGTGATCGTGCTGACCGCGCGCGACGGCGTCGGCGACCGCGTCGCAGGGCTCGACGCCGGTGCCGACGACTACCTCGTCAAACCCTTCGAACTCGACGAGCTCAGCGCCCGCATCCGGGCCGTGCTGCGCCGCCACAGCGGCCGCGCGCAGCCGCTGCTGAGCCACGGCGGCGTCACGCTCGACCCGGCCACCCGCCAGGTGACGCGCCAAGGCGTGCCGGTGCTGCTGTCGGCACGCGAATTCGCGGTGCTCGAAGCCCTGATGCTGCGCCCCGGCGCGCTGCTGTCGCGTGCCCAGCTCGAAGACCGGCTGTACGGCTGGGGCGAAGAGATCGAGAGCAATGCCGTCTCGGTCTACATCCACCAGCTGCGGCGCAAGCTGGGCGCCGATTTCATCCAGAACATGCGTGGCGTCGGCTACTACGTCGGCACGCCCGCCGGGCCGGCAACTCCACCGCAGGCGGGCGGCGCTTGAAGTCGATCCGCCTGCGCCTGCTGCTGGCGCTGCTCGCGATGCTGGTGGTGGCCGCCGCGGTGATGGGCGCGATCACCTACCGCAGCGTGCTCAGCGAGACCGAGGCGCTGTTCGACTACCAGCTGCGCCAGATGGCGCTGTCGCTGCGCGACCAGGGCGAGATCCCGCAGGAGCAGGCGAACGCGCTGGCCGACGAGCAATTCGATTTCGTCGTGCAGATCTGGAGCGTCGACGGCCGCCGCATCTATGCGACGCGCGACCACCCCGACCTGCCGACCCGCGTGCTGCTCGGGCTGGCCACCGTGCAGGCCGGGGCCGATGGCGCCGGACCGGCCTGGCGCACCTTCAGCGTCGCCACCGGTTCCCGCGTGATCCAGGTGGCGCAGCCGGCGCAGATCCGCAAGCGGCTCGCGGCCGGCGCCGCGCTGCGCAGCGTGGCGCCGCTGCTGCTGCTGGCGCCGGTGATGGCGCTGGCGATGGGCTGGATCGCGGCGCTGACGCTGCGCCCGCTGCGCCGGGTGGCCGGGCAGCTGCGCGAACGTGGCGAGCAGCTGCTGGAGCCGCTGCCGCAGCACGGGCTGCCGGACGAGTTGGCGCCGCTGGTCGGCGCGTTGAACGGGTTGCTGCAGCGGCTTGGCCAGTCGCTGGACACGCAGCGTGCCTTCGTGTCGGACGCGGCGCACGAGTTGCGCTCGCCGCTGACGGCGCTGAAGCTGCAACTGGAACTGCTGAAGCGCGCGCCCGACGAGGCACAGCGCCGACAGGCGATCGACGCGCTGACCCATGGCATCGACCGCTCGGCGCGGCTGGTCGAACAGCTGCTGACGCTCGCGCGCACCGAGCCGGGCGCCGCACCCGCGGCCACCGAGCCTGTCGACCTGGCCGAGGTGGTGCGCCAGGCGCTGGTCGACACCGCCGCCTTCGCACTGTCGCGCGGCGCCGATTTCGAACTGTTCGCCGACGAACCGGTGGTCGTGCAGGGCGATCGCAACGCACTGTCGGTGCTGGCGCGCAACCTGGCGGACAACGCGGTGCGCTATTCGCCGCCCGGCTCGCGCGTCGAATTGCGCGTGGCGAAGGAGGAGGGCGCCGCGATCCTGCAGGTCGACGATGCCGGCCCCGGCATTCCGGCCGATGAACGCGACCGGGTGTTCGACCGCTTCTACCGCCGTGCCGAGCACGAGGAATCAGGCACCGGCCTCGGCCTCGCGATCGTGCGCGGTGTCGCGCAACAGCACGGTGCGAGCGTGGTGCTCGGCGAGTCGCCGCTCGGCGGCCTGCGTGCCACGGTGCGCTTCGCGGCTACATGACCCGCCCGAACCACCACACCGACAGCGTCGCCGCCACCAGCACCAGCAGCGCCCCGAGCGCCGCGAACAGGCTGCTGACCTCGGTCTCCTTCTTCTCGACCATCAGTCGCGAACTGAGGCTCTGGTAGACCTTCTTCAGGTCGACGGCGGTGCCGGCGTAGAAGTACTCGGCGCGCGTCAGGTTGGCGATGTTCTTCAGCGTCTCCTCGTCCAGCCGCACCCGCATCGACCAGCCTTCGAAGCCGATCGTCTCGCCCTCCTTGGTGCCGATGCCGACCGAATACACCTTCACGCCGCGGTCGGCCGCCATCTTCGCGGCGTCGAGCGGATCGGGCCCCGTGGTGCGCTGGCCGTCGGTCAGCAGGATCACCGCGGCCGACGCGTACGAGCCCGGCGCGACCGGCACGAAATCCTGCTTCGGCTTGTCGCCTGGGCCGAGCGGCATGTTGCGCTGGCCGGTGATCTGCGACAGGTCGATGCCGGCTTCCGGAAAAATCGTCGCGAGCGACAGCACGATGCCGCTGCCGATCGCGGTGCCGCGCTGCAGCTGGAAGCGGTCGATCGCGGCGACCACGTCGTCGCGGCTCTGCGTCGGCGGCTGCACCACCGCCGCGGTGCCGGCGAACGACACCACGCCGACGCGCACGCTGCGCGGCAAATCGACCAGGAACGACTTGGCGGCCTCCTGCGCAGCGGTCAGGCGGTCGGGCTGCACGTCGGTGGCCCGCATGCTGCCGGACACATCCATCGCGAGGATGATGGTCTCCTGTTGCAACGGCAGCGTCACCACCGCCATCGGCCGCGCGGTCGCGATCAGCAGCGAGCCGAGCGCCACGAGCAGCAGCGCCGGTGGCACATGGCGACGCCAGCCGGGGCCGCCGCCCTGCGCCTGCTTGACGACCGCCAGGCTCGCGAAGCGCAGCGTCGATTTCTTGCGCTTGTGCAGCAGCCACAGGTAGAGCAGCACCAGCAGCGGAATCGCCAACAGCGCCCACAGCAGGTGAGGCCACACAAAGGTCATGCGGCACTCCTCGCGGCCAGCGGCCGCAGGTGCGTCGCCATGCCGCCGCCGTGCGACGCCCGCGCGCGCTGCCGGCGCAGCTCGACGAAGCGCAGCAGCGCCTCGCCCAGGTCGTCGCCGGTGGTCAGCTCCAGCGTGTCGACGCCGGCGCGCGCGAAGGCGGCGTGCAGTTCGTCCTCGCGTGCCTCGGCGATGCGTGCGAAGCGCTCGCGGAAACCGGGGTCGTGGGTGTCGACCAGCAGCTGCTCGCCAGTCTCGGCGTCCTGCAGCGTGACCAGGCCCAGGTCGGGCAGGTCGAGCTCCATCTCGTCGTACAGCCGCACCGCGAGCACCTCGTGGCGCTGCGCCAACCTCGCCATCGCGTCGGCCCAGCCGGGCGCGCTGATGAAGTCGGAGACGATGAACACCATCGAGCGCCGCGGGATCATCGTCGCGGCCCGCTGCAGCAGGTCGCCGAGCCGCGTCTCGGCCTGCGCGGCGGCCCGCGGCGCCGCATGCGCGCGCAGCCGCTGCAACAGGTTCAGCACGTGGCCGCGGCCGGTGCGCGGCGGCAGCACCGCATCGACCGCGCTGCCGTAGAACACCGCGCCGACCCGGTTGCCGTTGCGCGTCAGCAGCCGCGCCAGCACGGTGACGAACTCGGCCGACACGCTGCGCTTGCTGCGCTGCGCGCCGAAATCGATGCTGCCGCTCAGGTCCAGCAGGAACCAGGCGCTCATCTCGCGGTCTTCGGTGAACTCGCGCACATGCGGCACCTGCAGCCGGGCGGTCACGTTCCAGTCGATGTGGCGCACGTCGTCATGGTGCTGGTATTCGCGCAGGTCGGCCAGGTCGAGCCCGGTGCCGCGCCACAGCGTGCGGTAGTCGCCCTGCAGCAGGCCGTCGAGCCGGCGGATCACGGTCCACTCCAGCCGGCGCAGCACCGCGTCGGCCGTGGGAGAGGTCGCCGCCTCGACCTGGTCGGTCCCGTCCATCAGCGCCCCGCTTCTTCCGCGCGGTGGGCCATCGGCTTGTCGGGCTTGGGCACCTTCTGCACGATCTTGTGAACGATCTGGTCGGCGCTCAGCCCGTCGGCCAGCGCCTCGTAGCTCAGCACCAGGCGGTGGCGCAGCACGTCGGGCACCAGGTCGAGCACGTCGTCGGGCAGCGCATAGCTGCGCCCGCGCAGCAGCGCCATCGCACGCGCGCCCTCGACCAGGCCGATGGTCGCGCGCGGGCTGGCGCCGAAGCTGATGAACTTCGCCAGGTCCGGCAGCCCGTAGCGCGCCGGGTTGCGGGTCGCGCTGACCAGCCGCACCGCGTACTGCATCAGCGCCGGGTCGACGTACACGCTGCGGCAGCGGTGCTGCAGTTCGGCCAGCTGCTCGGTGCTCGCGACCGGGCTCACTTGCACCGGGTCGCCGGTGACGCGCTCGACGATCACGAACTCCTCGTCCTCGCTCGGGTAGCCGACCAGCACCTTCATCATGAAGCGGTCGACCTGCGCCTCGGGCAGCGGGTAGGTGCCTTCGGTCTCGATCGGGTTCTGCGTCGCCATCACCAGGAAGGGCGACGGCACCTTGTGCGTCTCGCCGGCGATCGTCACCTGCCGCTCCTGCATCACCTCCAGCAGCGCGCTCTGCACCTTGGCCGGTGCGCGGTTGATCTCGTCGGCCAGCAGCAGGTTCGCGAACACCGGGCCGAGCGAGGTCGCGAACTCGCCGGTCTTCTGGTTGTAGATGCGCGTGCCCACCAGGTCGGCCGGCACCAGGTCGGGCGTGAACTGGATGCGCTTGAAACTGCCGCGCAGCGTGGTCGCGAGCGTCTTGACGGTGATCGTCTTCGCGAGGCCCGGCACGCCTTCGACGAGCAGGTGGCCCTGCGCCAGCATCGCGACCATCACGCGCTCCAGGAACTTGTCCTGCCCGACGACGACCCGCTTGATCTCGTACAGCAGCCGCTCCATCAGCGTGGCGGTGCTGGTGCTGTCGGGCTGGTCCATGAAGGCTCCGGTGAAGGGGGGCGGCAGAGGTGTCAGAACGGCGGCATGCCGGCCGCGGCGGCGGCGCTGTCGATCGGCACCGCGAAGCCGATGCCGATGAAGGTGCGGTGCTCGGTCGGGTTCAGGATCGCGGTGACGATGCCGACCACCGAGCCGTCCATCGTCACCAGCGGGCCGCCGGAGTTGCCGGGGTTGGCGGCGGCATCGAACTGGATCAGGTTGTTCAGCAGGCGCTGGCCCTGCGGCGAGCGGAAGTCGCGCTTCAGGCCGGAGATCACGCCGCCGGAGACCGACGGCCCGATGCCGAACGGGTAGCCGACCGCGATCACCTGGTCGCCGGCCTGCAGGTCGGAGGCGGAGCGCATCGTCGCGGCCTGCAGGTCGTCGGGGATGCTCTTGGCGCGCAGCACCGCCAGGTCGTGCTCGGGCTCGACGCCGACCACCGTCGCATCCGACTCGAAGCCGTCGGCAAAGGTCACGCGCAGCTTCTTCGAGCCCTGCACCACGTGCAGGTTGGTCAGGATGGTGCCGTTGTCGATGATCACGACGCCGGAGCCGGTGGACGTGGACAGGTGCGGCTCGCCGGGCTCGGGCGTGTCGGACGCCGTCTGCTTCTTGCGGTCGCCGGGCCCCGGCCTGGCGGCCTTCGGCAGCGGCACCGGCTTGGGGCGTTTCGCATCCGGCTTGACGTCGGCCCGCGCGGCGTCGGGTTCGTCGCCGTCGGTGCCGACCACGCGCACCACCGACGGCGCGATGATTTCGTAGGCCTTCGCGTAGGCGGACGGCAGCGGCTCCTTCTCGAGCGAGTGGCGCACCGCTGCATCGATGTCGGCCTGGGTCAGCGCGCGCGCGGCGGGGTTGAGGGCCTGCCAGCCGGCCACGCCGCCGAGCACCAGGATCGCGCCCGAAAGACCCCACAGCATGCGTTCGTGGCGGCCGAACCAGTGGCGCCAGCGGCCCGGCGGGCGAGCGGCTGCCGCGGCGGCGGCGGCGGGGGGCGTGTCGGCAGGCGTCACGCCCGGTGCCGGCGGTGTGTCGGGCGCTGCCGAGGCGGCACCGACGGGTGCCCGCCGAGAGCGGCTGTAGAGCGGAGCCTGTCTCATGCCTGCCTCCTGCGATGGCAGTCGGCACAGGAAGATACAAAACTGTGCCGAACGCTGACGATGCCGTCACCGTAACACGGAGTCGACGCCTGTGCACGTGCCGAGGTACTACTTCCGGTGGCGGGCAAGGCATCATCGCGGGATGCGCTGGATCGATTCCCATTGCCACCTCGATGCCCCTGAATTCGATGCCGACCGCGATGCCGTGGTGCAGCGCGCCCGGGCGGCCGGCGTCACCCAGCAGGTGCTGCCGGCGGTGATGGTCGGCAATTTCGACACGGTGCGGGCGCTCGCGCACCAGCATGGGCTGGCGTACGCGCTGGGCATCCACCCGCTGTGCGTCGACGCGGCCGACGACGGCGACCTGGCGCGGCTGCGCGCCGCGCTGGCGCAGCACATCGGCGACCCGCGGCTGGTGGCGGTCGGCGAGATCGGGCTGGACCACTTCGTGCCCGGCCTCGACCAGGCGCGCGGCGAGCACTTCTTTGCCGAGCAGCTGAAGCTGGCCCGCGAGTTCGGCCTGCCGGTGATCGTGCACGTGCGGCGCTCGGCCGATTCGCTGCTGAAGCACCTGCGGCGCATCGAGGTGCGCGGCATCGCCCATGCCTTCAACGGCAGCGCGCAGCAAGCCGAGGTGTTCGTCGAGCTGGGGTTCAAGCTCGGTTTCGGCGGCGCGATGACCTTCGACCGCGCGCTGCAGATCCGCCGCCTGGCGCAGACGGTGCCGGCCGGCTGCCTGGTGCTGGAGACCGATTCGCCCGACATCCCGCCGCACTGGCTGTACCGCACCGCCGAAGAGCGCGCCGCGGGCGCCACGTCGCGCAACGAGCCGGCCGAGCTGGCGCGCATCGCCGAGGTGCTGGCCGGGCTGCGCGGGCTGTCGCTGCACGACTTGTCGCAACTGACACGCGACAACACGCACGCCGCGCTGCCGCGGCTCGCGGCTCTGGCAGACTGGCCCGCTGGATGAAGAACCCCGCGAAGATCACCGCAGCCGCGACACCCGCCGACGCGCCCGGCCTGCTGCAGGGCCTGCCGCCGGTGATCGGCCCGCGCACGCGGCTGGTGGTGCTCGGCAGCTTTCCGGGCGTCGCGTCGCTGCAGGCCGGCCAGTACTACGCCCACCCGCGCAACCACTTCTGGCCGATCCTGTCGGCGCTGTGGAACGAAGACCTGCGCGCACTGCCCTACGTCGAGCGCATCGACCGCCTGCGCGAGCACGGCCTCGGGCTCTGGGACGTCTATGCCCACTGCCGCCGCGAGGGCAGCCTCGACAGCGCGATCGAGGATGCACAGTACAACGACCTCGCCGGCCTGAAGCACCTCGCGCCCGGCCTGCAGGGCATCGCCCACAATGGCGGCGAATCGGCGCGCGCGATGCGGTTCACCGCGACACTCGGGGTGACGGTGACACGCCTGCCGTCGACCAGCCCGGCCAACGCCTCCTGGAGCTTCGAGCGCAAGCTCGCCGCCTGGCGGGCCGCCTTCGAAGCCCACGGAATTGCCTGAACCCTGCCCCTTGATGCCTGCCCGCCCGACCCCCGAACCCGAACTCGTCCCCGCCACCCTCTCCGAGGCCGACGGCGTGCGCTACCTGCACCTGGGCACGCCCTGGGTGCAAGGCGCGATGCGCGTGCGCAAACCGAACGTGATCGAGCTCGACTACGTGCAGCGCATGATGGTCTGGCTGCTGTTGATCGACCCCGAGGCGCTGGGCGAAGGCCATGCGGTGCAGCTCGGCCTGGGGGCCGCGGCGATCACGCGCTTCACGCGGCGCCTGGGCATGCGGACCACGGCCGTCGAGCTGAACCCGACCGTCATCACCGCCTGCCGGCTGTGGTTCAAGCTGCCGGAAGACGACGACCGGCTGCAGGTGCTGAACCAGGACGCCGGGCGGTGGGTGGCCGACCCGGCGAACGCCGGCAGCGTGCAGGTGCTGTGCGTCGACCTGTACGACCACGAGGCCGCCAGCCCGGTGCTCGACGACGACGCGTTCTACCAGGCCTGCCACCGCGTGCTGGCCGACGGCGGCGTGATGACCGTCAACCTGTTCGGCCGCGACGCGAGCTACGAGCAGAGCGCCGCGCGCATCGCCGGCGCGTTCGGCGCGGCGGCGGTGTGGAGCATGCGCCCCACGCGCGAGGGCAACACCGTCGTCGTCGGCATGAAGGGGCTGGGACTTCCGTCCCGTGAAGTGCTGGCCGCGCGTGCCGACAACATCGAGAACCGCTGCGACCTGCCGGCGCGCAAATGGCTGCGGATGATCCGAAACCCGAACGAGACGACCCCATGACTGCAGCGGCATCCACCAGGCACCCGAAGGGCGACAAGGCCGCCGCGTCGTCCCACCCGCGCGGCCGGCTCGAGTGGCGGCGCCTGCTGCACTGGCTGCTCGAAGACGGGCTGATCAGCCGGGAAGACCACGACCGCGTCGAGAAGCGCTTCGCCGCCGGCGACAGCGTGCAGCACCCGCTGGTGCGGCTCGCCAGCGCCGGGCTGTCGAACCGGTCCGGCAAGCCGTTCGACACCGAACTGCTCACCGAATGGCTGGCCGGCCGCATCGGCATGCCTTACATGCGCATCGATCCGCTGAAGGTCGACGTCGGCCGCGTCGGCGACGTGATGTCGATCAGCTACGCCGAGCGCCGCCGGGCGTTGCCGCTGCTGTTCGGCGCGCAGGACGTGACGGTGGCCACCAGCGAGCCGTTCGACATCGCGTGGGCGCCGGAGATCGAGGCCCACACCCGCAAGACGCTGCGGCTGGTGCTGGTCAACCCGGTCGACGTGGCGCAGTACACCACCGAGTTCTACACGCTGTCGCGCTCGGTGCGCGCGGCCGCGAAGAACGGCGAGAACTCGGCCGCCGCGAGCTTCGAGCAGCTGGTGGAGCTCGGGCGCAGCAACAAGCAGCTCGATGCCAACGACCAGGGCGTGGTGCAGGTGGTCGACTGGCTGTGGCAGTACGCCTTCGACCAGCGCGCGAGCGACATCCACCTCGAGCCGCGCCGCGAGCTGAGCCTGATCCGCTTCCGCATCGACGGCGTGATGCACACCGTCTACCAGCTGCCGCCCGGTGTGATGAACGCGATGATCGCGCGCGTGAAGCTGCTCGGCCGCATGGACGTGATCGAGAAGCGCCGCCCGCTCGACGGCCGCATCAAGACCCGCAACCCGAACGGCGACGAGGTGGAAATGCGGCTGTCGACGCTGCCCACCGCCTTCGGCGAGAAGATGGTGATGCGGATCTTCGACCCCGACACCACCGTCAAGTCGCTCGACGCGCTCGGCTTCGGCAGCCACGATGCGCAGCGCTGGGAAGGGCTGGTGGCGCGGCCGCACGGCATCATCCTGGTGACCGGGCCGACCGGTTCGGGCAAGACGACCACGCTGTACTCCACGCTGAAGCGGCTGGCCACCGACGAGGTCAACGTCTGCTCGATCGAAGACCCGATCGAGATGATCCAGCCCACCTTCAACCAGACGCAGGTGCAGCCGGCGCTCGACCTAGGCTTTGCCGAAGGCGTGCGGGCGCTGATGCGGCAGGACCCGGACATCATCATGGTCGGCGAGATCCGCGACCTCGAGACCGCCGAGATGGCGATCCAGGCGGCGCTGACCGGCCACCTGGTGTTCAGCACGCTGCACACCAACGACTCCGCGTCGGCGGTGACGCGGCTGGTCGACCTGGGCGTGCCGCCGTACCTGATCGGCGCCACCGTGATCGGCGTGCTGGCGCAGCGCCTGGTGCGCGCGCTGTGCGTGAGCTGCAAGCAGCCCGACGACGCGATGACGGCCGAGTCGATGAACGAGGTCATCAAGCCGTGGCGCATCAACGGCAAGGCGCGGCCCTACAAGCCGGTGGGCTGCCTCGAATGCCGCATGACCGGCTATCGCGGACGGGCCGGGCTGTACGAGCTGCTGACGCTGAACGATGCGTCGCAGGCGGCGATCCACCCGGTGCCCGACGCGTCGAAGCTGCGCCAGCTGTCGCTGGCCGACGGGCTGCGGCCGCTGCGGCTGGCCGGCATCATGAAGGTGGCCGAAGGGATCACCACGGTCGACGAGGTGCTGCGCTCGACGCCGGCCTGGGACACCTGAGCCGGCGACGCGCGGCGACACCTGCGGACACAGTGCGCTACGTGTAAACCACACACGGGGCCTGGAGTGGCCTGCCTAGAATCAGCCGCAAGCTGTAACAGACAGCGTCACGCCAAAGCAGAACACGAGGAGCTATCCGTGAAGATCAAGAGCCAACGGGACTTCTGGTCCGGTTTGATGTTCGTCGTCGTCGGCGTGGTCTTCGCCGTCGGCGCGACCAACTACAGCATGGGGACCTCGGCGCGGCCGGGCCCGGGCTACTTCCCGCTGATCCTCAGCATCCTGATGGCACTGCTGGGCGCCTTCGTGCTCTTCAAGTCGCTGACGATCGAAGTCGAAGGCGGCGACCCGATCGGCCACATCGCATGGCGGCCGCTGCTGGTGATCGTCGCGTCGATCGCGGTGTTCGGCGCCGCGCTGCCGCGCCTGGGCCTGGTGATCACGGTGCCGATCCTGATCGTGATGACCAGCCTCGCCGGCGATGAATTCAAGTGGAAGGGCGTCCTCGCGACGGCCGTCGTGCTCACCGTGGGTTCGTGGGCGATCTTTGTGCTCGGGCTGAAGCTGGTCATCCCGATGTGGCCCTGGTTCGTGGGCTGAAAAGGAAAACACCATGGACTTGTTGGGAAACCTGGCGCTCGGCTTCGGCGTCGCCTTCACGCTCACCAACCTGATGTATGCGTTCTTCGGCTGCGTGCTGGGGACGCTGATCGGTGTTCTGCCCGGCCTGGGCCCGGTGGCCACCATCGCGATGCTGCTGCCGTCGATCTACTCGCTCGACGCGACGCCGGCGCTGATCATGCTGGCCGGCATCTATTACGGCGCCCAGTACGGCGGCTCGACCACCGCGATCCTGATCAACGTGCCGGGCGAATCGAGCTCGGTCGTGACCGCGATCGACGGCTACCAGATGGCCCGCCAGGGCCGTGCCGGATCAGCCCTCGCCGCGGCCGGCCTGGGGTCGTTCTTCGCCGGCTGCGTCGGCACGGTCATCATCGCGGCCTTTGCGCCGCCGCTGACCGAGCTGGCCTTCAAGTTCGGCCCGCAGGAGTACTTCTCGCTGATGGTGCTGGGCCTGATCGGCGCGGTGGTGCTGGCCTCGGGTTCGCTGATCAAGGCGATCTCGATGATCATCCTCGGCCTGCTGCTCGCGCAGATCAACACCGATGTGATCTCCGGCACTGCGCGCTACAGCTTCGACATTCCCGAACTGACCGACGGCATCGGCTTCGTCGTGATCGCGATGGGCGTGTTCGGCTTCGGCGAGATCATCGCCAACCTGGGCATGCCGGCCGAGCACCGCGAGGTGTTCACGAAGAGCGTGAAGGGCCTGTGGCCGACCAAGCAGGACTTCAAGGAAGCCTGGCCGGCGGTGCTGCGCGGCACCGCGCTGGGGTCGATCCTGGGCGTGCTGCCGGGCGGCGGTGCGCTGCTGGCCTCGTTCGCCGCGTACACGGTCGAGAAGAAGGTGGCCGGCGCGAGCGGCCGCTTCGGCAAGGGCGACATCCGCGGCGTGGCGGGCCCCGAATCGGCCAACAACGCCGGCGCGCAGACCTCGTTCATCCCGATGCTGACGCTGGGCATCCCGCCGAACGCGGTGATGGCGCTGATGGTGGGCGCGATGACGATCAAGGGCATCCAGCCCGGTCCGCAGGTCATGACCAGCAACCCGCAGCTGTTCTGGGGCCTGATCGCCTCGATGTGGGTCGGCAACGCGATGCTGGTGATCCTGAACCTGCCGCTGATCGGCATCTGGATCAAGCTGCTGACGGTGCCTTACCGCTTCCTGTTCCCGGCGATCACGCTGTTCTGCTGCATCGGCGTGTACACGCTGAACAACAACACCTTCGACGTCTACATGACGGCGGCGTTCGCGGTGGTCGGCTACGTGTTCTACAAGCTGAGCTGCGAGCCGGCGCCGCTGCTGCTGGGCTTCATCCTCGGGCCGATGATGGAAGAGAACCTGCGCCGCGCGCTGCTGCTGTCGCGCGGCGACTGGGGCACGTTCTTCGTGCGGCCGCTGTCGGCCGGCCTGCTGGCCGCCGCGGCGCTGATGATCGTGATCGTGCTGCTGCCCTCCATCAAGAGCAAGCGCGAAGAGGCGTTCCAGGAGGAATAGCCCGCTTTCAGTCAAAACACAGGCCGCCTCGAGCGGCCTGTTTCTTTTGGGGCGTGGCAGGCATCATCCGCGCATCACTTTCAAGGCGCTGCACATGACGACAGGGAATCACTTCGACTGGAGCGCGGGCTACGGCAGCCAGCGCCTTCCGGTGTTCGGCCGCAACGTGGTGTCGACCTCGCACCCGCTGGGCGCGCAGGCCGGGCTGCGCATGCTGCTGAAGGGCGGCAATGCGGTCGATGCGGCGATCGCCGCCGCGGCCACGATGACCATCGTCGAGCCGGTCAGCAACGGGCTCGGCTCCGACGCGTTCTGCATCCTGTGGGACGGGCAGGCGCTGCACGGCCTGAACGCCAGCGGGCGGGCGCCGGCGGCCTGGACACCCGGCTACTTCCGCGACAAGTACGGCGCCGATGCGAAGGCCCCGCCGGTGCGCGGCTGGGATAGCGCGACGGTGCCCGGTGCGGTGGCCGGCTGGGTGGCGCTGAGCGAGCGCTTCGGCAAGCTGCCGTTCGCCGACCTGCTGGAGCCGGCGATCGAGATCGCCGAGCGCGGCTATGCGGTGCCGACCGTCGTGCAGCAGAAGTGGTCGGCCGCGGTGCCGGTGCTGGAGCAGCAGCCGGGCTTCGCCGAGACCTTCATGCCGCACGGCCGCGCGCCGAACCTGGGCGAGCTGTTCCGCTTTCCGGGCGCCGCGAAGACGCTGCGCCTGGTCGCGCAGACGCGCGGGGCCGCGTACTACGGCGGCGAGATCGCCGAGGCCGCGGCGCGCCATGCGAAGGCGCACGGCGGCGCGATCCGCGTTGAGGATTTCGCGGCCTACCGCCCGGAGTGGGTCGACCCGATCGGCAAGGCCTACCGCGGGCACGTGCTGCACGAGATCCCGCCGAACGGGCAGGGCATCGCGGCGTTGATCGCGCTGGGCATCCTGTCGAACTTCGACGTCGAGCGACTGGCGGTCGACGGTGTCGACTCGCAGCACCTGCAGATCGAGGCGATGAAGCTGGCGTTCGCCGACACCTACCGCTTCGTCGCCGAGCCGGGCAGCATGGAGGTGACGGCCGCGCAGATGCTGGACGACGCCTACCTCGCGTCGCGCGCGAAGCTGATCGACATGAAGCGTGCGCAGGATTTCGGTGCCGGCAACCCGGTGAAGGGCGGCACCATCTACCTGAGCGCGGCCGACGAGAACGGCATGATGGTCAGCTTCATCCAGAGCAACTTCATGGGCTTCGGCTCGGGCGTGGTGGTGCCGGAGTACGGGCTGTCGATGCAGAACCGCGGGCACGGCTTCAACCTGGTCGACGGCAGCGCCAACCAGGTGGCGCCGGGCAAGCGGCCGTTCCACACCATCATCCCGGCGTTCCTCACGCGCGACGGCCGGCCGCAGATGAGCTTCGGTGTGATGGGTGCCAACATGCAGCCGCAAGGTCATCTGCAGACGCTGGTGCGCATGCTGGACTACCGCCAGCACCCGCAGGCGGCCTGCGACGCGCCGCGCTGGCGCTTCAACCAGGGGCTGGAGATCAACGTCGAGCGCGCGATGAACCCGGCGACGGTGCAGGGCCTGACGGAGCGCGGCCACCGCGTCGAGGTCATCAACGACTCGTACCAGGATTTCGGCGCCGGCCAGTTCATCTGGCGGCTGGGCGATCCGGGCAGCGAAGGGTACGTGGCCGCGAGCGACGCGCGGCGGGATGGGCAGGCGGTGGTGTTCTGACTCGTCAGCCGTTCGAGTTCAGCAGGGCGTTCAATCGCTGCCGGGCACGGCCTTTCCTGCCGTTCATTTCCGGGCTTCCCATGTCTGCGGGCAAACGATTGAAGATGTCGAGCGATTCGTTCAGCTTGTGCTGTGCGGGGCCTCTGGCGAGCGCTTTGCGAGTCGAGATGAAAGTGACTGTCACGAGCAGCAGTGCCTGCCGAAGTTGCGCAGTTTGGCGATCCAGCAGGTCGATGTCGGGGATGGCCGTTTTGAGGAGCTTGTCGGCGTCCATGTCCGTGTAGAACAGGGCGGCAAAGGCGGCTGCCAGCGCATCATCGAGGTGAGATCCACCTGCCCATTGAGCAGCCCTGCTGAGAGCCTCGAGAAATTCAGGAAGCAGTGACCCCTTGCCCGCCAAGCCGATTCCGATGGCCTCAACGAATTCGTGATACGCGTCGACCCCTTCGGTAACGTTCGCAAGCAGCTCATTTGCGGCTGTCGCAAGCAGAAGGCCGAGGGAGTTCGAACTGCGCAGCTCGCGGGTCGCGGCTTTCAAGATGTCCTTGACTGCGCAACCTGCAAGGATGGCCTTGCATCTGGATGGCGACACGGGTTGCCCGCCCAGGTACTTGTGCGAGAACTGCCGCAGCGGTGCCCCCCTCTCAGGCTCCGGCAGGTGCATGATTCCCAGCAGCAAATTTTCATGCGAGGCGCCATAACACCCCAGCCCTGTGCGGCCTGTGGGTTCCAGGTCCGTCATGCGTCGGCGTATCAGTTCTGCCCGCTGTTCGCTTGCGCAGTTCGGCGAGGAAAGAATGGCGAATTCCGCCTCTGTCGAGTAGGCGTCGCATTCAGGCGAAACGAGCTTCATCAATGTGGTGGCCCGGACGTAGCGCGGTGTGTACCTGTGCCGCGACGCCTGGTCCCGCTGCGCACGCAGGTGATTCAAAGCTTTTTCCTTGTGAAGCGGCTGCAGCAGCCTTCCGAGCAACGAAGCGTACGAATCGTGGTCGCGGAGGCCCGGAATTTGTTGGGCAGCCTCCATGAGTTCATGGCACATGTAGATGCGGGCAGGGTGACTGGGTGTCGATTCCACTCCGGCGAGAACGAATTCGGCCAATGCAAACAATTCGGAAGGAGAGATCTGCATCGGGTCGTTGTGGCGCGCCGCCACGTAGTCCACGAACAGGGTGGCATGCGCGCCGGGTACAAACCTGGATTCGCCCACTGGCTCGCAGTGCATCGAGGAATCGCCGGACACCTTGACTTCGAAGCTGAATCCGGCACGGGCAAGCTTCGCGCGTGCTTCCGTCGTGCGCTTGCTTCGCGTGGAGAAGGCAAGCTCGTGGCGTTCGGTGCAGAGTGCCTGTGCGTCATCCACGGGGCTCCCGGATCGGCTGTATTTCCCGAGTGAACGCAGGCAGCTCAGGACCTTGTTGGCAGCCGCCTCGTCGCCAAGCTCGCAAAGGGAGGAAAAACGGTCCACCAACGCTTGGACGATGACGGTTTGTCGGCCTTGGTCAATGGTGCTGAGGTAGCTGGTTCGATGGGAATCCAGCATGTCATCGAGACCTGCCCTGGGATCGGAGTGATCAGCATGGTGGTTGTGACTGACGACCACCGATTCGAGTTCGATCGATTCGATTGCCTGGAGCATCGTCAGAGCCTCGTCATCGGCGTCAGGCACGAAGGCCGACTCGGCGCAGACCATGTGCCTGCCGAGGCTCGCAGGCTGTTCGGGGCGTTGCTGGAACCGGTCGCGCAAGGTCGGGCTGGGACTTCTGCTGCGGGTCTTGAGTTTTTCTTCCATGGGGTGGGTGCTCGGAGCTGTGGAAGGCGCCCGCCGGTGGCGCCGGAAATGATCAAGCCTTGAGGAGGCGACGGTGAACAGGACGGGGTGCGGGTTCAGGTGCATCGCACCCCCACGGCGAGACTTGATCCATGAATGCTTCGATCCAAAGCGGGAATCGGGTGGCATCGAGTTGGGACGCATGCATCCGGCTCAGTGCGAATACTCGGCCCGACCACGGATGCTGTCGGAACGTGAGTTGAAACTCGCCCTGGTTGCCAGCTCCATCGAATGGAGCGTCCAGAAGCCGCGTCGTCGCTTCTTCCGTGTCGCCGCCTCCTGGACGACCGAGCGAGGTGGCAAGCCGAATCCAGCCCGTGCGCCGCTGGAGCTTCAAAATCAGTAGAAGCCGGCCATCACAGACAAGAGTGGCCATGTCTTCGTCGAGAACTTTCCAGGCACGCAAGCCTGTGCGGCTCTCGAAAGCGTCGAGTATCAGTTGGAGTGGGCTCATCGGCGAGCGGTGAAGGTTTGATGCGGATGCACGGATCGGATGCTGAGTGACCAGATCCTGTGAATGGTTCCGAATCGACGCTCGATGCGACGCACAGGCGGTGGTGTTCTGAACTGAACGCGGAAATCCACGTTGCGTCGTCAACATTGAGGACACGGCCGGCGCGGCACGGGCGCAAGATCGGAATCTGCAGTTCACCGCGCCCGTTCGTTCGGGCATGACGTGGAGCCCGTATGGGGAGGATCGCGTCGTGCGTGCCTTACAAGGCCCGCATCGTCAGCACGTTGTGTCGCACAGACTCGTCATCGGCGATTTGTCTGACGGATCTGCATGGGTTCTCCTTGTTGTGCGGGCATCGTCCCGCCTCGATGAACCCAATCCGCCTTGTTGTCGCCGTGCTGTACGGGTTGCTCATGGTTGGCGCCTCGCCTTCCGCGGCGCAGTCCTCGGCCCCGGCGGAAACACCGTTGCTTCTGGCGACGCGCAATGCGTCCATCAACCACCGCATCGCGTACGACGGCGAGCCTCGGCGCCGCGATCCGGCGGCCCCCTGGGCCGCGCCCGACGAGGCGCGCGAGCCTGGCAGCGGCGATTGCGTCGACTACGCGATGGCGAAGTACTTCAGCCTGGTGGCCGCCGGCCTGCCCGCCGCGCAACTGCGCATCGCGTACGTCGAGGCGCAGGCCGGGGAGCCGGACGGGCACCGGCAGCGCCACATGGTGGTGGCCTGGTTGCCACCGGGCGAGGCAGACGGCGATCCGCTGATCCTCGACAACCTGGTCGATGCGGTGCATCCGCTGTCGCGACGGCCCGACCTGCGCGTGCTGATCAGCTTCAACGCCGAAGGCATCTGGTCCGGCTTCGAGCGCGGTCGCCCGGCACGCGACGCGCGCCGCATCACCGCCTGGGCGCGCGTGCTCGACCGCATGGCGGCCGCCGGACCTGCGGCCGCCTACAGCCTGGAGAGCACCCGCACCACCACCGGATCGAGGTGATCGCGGAAGCCCATGCGCACGTACAGCGCATGCGCCGCCTCGTTGCTGCACATCACGTGCAGGAAGGGCGTCTCGCGGCGCATCAGCTGCCGCCGCGCGAGCTTGTTCATCAGCTTGCGGGCGAGGCCGCGCCCCTGGAATTCCGGGTGCGTGCAGACGCCGCTGACCTCGCGAAACGTGCCGGCCGTCGAGCGCTCGCCGGCCATCGCGATCAGCCGGCCGTCGTCGACGATACCGAAGTAGTCGCCGAGTTCGAGGGTGCGCGGCCCGAACGGCCCGGGGCGGGTCAGCGCGGCCAGCTCGACCGCCTGCTGCGCATGCTCCGGGCCGAGCCGGGTCGCCTCGGGGAGCAGGTCGTCCGGCATCGCGTCGCTGCGCCAGACCATGCGGTGCATCGTCGCCTCCGCAACCAGCTGCCAGTCGCGTGGCACCGGGCCGCGCCAGTCGGCGATGTAGAAGTGCTCGCCGATCGGGCAATGCGGCGCGAGGCCGTCGAAGTCGGGGTGGTCGACGTCCGCGAAGGCGAAGATCGGCGACAGGCCGGGCGCATAGCGGCGTGCGCGCGCCGAGCCCGTCGAGAAGCGCAGCTGCGGGCCGCTGAGGGCCTTCCAGAAGACGTTGTCGAGGTGTGATTCCATCGGCTGACGATACGACAGTCGCGCGGCCGGCGTGTGGGACAGGGTGCTGCTGACACGCGACTGAAGACTACTGACAGTTTCGTGCAGCGGTCGCACGTATCCTGCTGCGCTTGCACTGCACCTCCGTGCGCCCTCTCACCGCTGCAAGGACACCTCGCCATGCTCCTGAACCGAACCTTGTGGGTCGCCGCCCTCAGCGGCGTGCTGGCCCTGTTCCAACCCCCCGTCGAGGCCGCGCCCGCCGATCCGGCAGCCGCGCTCGCGACGCTCGCCAGCCAGTATTACGACGAGCAGGCCCGGCGCGATCCGGTCTACACCGCGACGCTGGCCGGCGACAACCGCTTCGACGACCAGCTGCCACTGACCATCGCGCCACGCGAGCGGCAGCAGCGCTTCGCGATGTACCACCGCCTCGAGCGGCAGCTCGCGGCGATCGACCGGTCGCGGCTCTCGCCCGCCGACCAGCTGACGCACGACCTGCTGGCGCGCGAGTTGCGCACCCGCATCGGCTTCGAGGCCTTCGACGACCACCTGCTGCCGCTGCAGCAGCTCGATTCGATCCCGGTGCTGCTGGCGACCTTCGGCAGCGGCCAGGGCGAGCAGCCGCTGAAGACCGTCGCGCAATACGATGCCTACCTGAAGCGCATCGCGCGCCTGCCGGCGTGGGTCGACCAGGCGATCGCCAACATGCGCGAAGGCATGCGCCGCGGCATCGTGCAGCCGAAGGCGGTGGTGGTGGCGACGCTGAAGCCGCTGCGCCCGCTGGGCGATGAATCGCTCGCGACGAACGCCTACTACGCGCCGATCCGCAACCTGCCGGCGTCGTTCGGCGACGCGGATCGTCGCCGGCTGACCGCCGCCTACCGCGATGCGGTGACGCGCCGGGTGGCGCCGGCGATGCGCAAGCTGACCGCCTTCGTCGAAGGCGACTACCTGGCCGCAGCCCGCAGCAGCGACGGCTGGGGCGCACTGCCGAACGGCGCCGCCTGGTACCGCCAGTGGGTGCGCGACCAGACCACCACCGACCTCGGCCCGGACGAGATCCACGCGATGGGGCTGGCCGAGGTGGCCCGCATCCAGGGCGAACTGGCCAAGGTGGCGCCGCAGCTCGGCTACGACGGCGATCCGAAGGGCCTGCTCGGCTGGGTGCGCACCAACCCGAGCTTCCTGCCGTACCGCAGCGAGGCCGAGATCCTGCAGGCCTACCGCGCCATCAACGAACGCGTGAAGGCCAGCCTGCCGCAGCTGTTCGGCCGCGTGCCGAAGGCACCGCTGGAGATCCGGCCCGAGCCCGAGCTGACGAAGGCGTCGGCCTCCGACCACTACGCGCTGCCGGCCGAAGACGGCTCGCGCCCCGGCATCTTCTGGGCCGTGATCGACAACCCCGCCGCCTACGACCGGACGACGATGACCGCGTTGTTCCTGCATGAAGGCCAGCCGGGCCACCATTTCCAGATGGGCCTGCTGCAGGAGCTGTCGCTGCCCGAGTTCCGCAAGCGCATCTGGATCAACGCGTTCGGCGAAGGCTGGGGGCTGTATGCCGAGACGCTGGGCCGCGAGATGGGGCTGTACGACGATCCGGCCGCGTGGGTCGGCGAGCTGCGGCTCGAGATCGCGCGCGCCGCGCGCCTGGTCGTCGACACCGGCCTGCATGCCAAGGGCTGGAGCCGCGAGCAGGCGATGGCGTACTGGCAGGCCAACGTCGGCGCGTCGCCCGAGCAGGCTCGCAACCAGATCGAGCGCTACATGGCGTGGCCGGCCCAGGCGCTGGGCTACAAGATCGGCTCGCTGAAGATCCAGGCGCTGCGCGAGCGGGCGCAGCAGGCGCTGGGCGAGCGCTTCAGCATGCCGGCCTTCCACGACGCGGTGCTGACCGAGGGCGGGCTGCCGCTGTCGGTACTGGACGCGCAGATCGACCGCTGGATCGCAAGCCGGCGCTGAGCCGATCGAGAACGAGGCGCCTCAGCGCGCGGGTTCGCGCCGCGCGATCCGGGCCGCTGCGGAGCCTGGCGCGGCGGGCTGCGACGCGATGCGCCGTGGGTCGTTCAGGCGCAGCAACTCGGCCAGCGCGGCGCGGCGCGGCTCCTGGCCAGGCAGGCGGGACAAGTGCTCCAGCAACAGCTGCGCCGCCAGCACGACGGACTCGTGGCGCGTGAGTGGGCGCAGCGCCGAGACCGGCATCGCACCGCGCGGCGGTACCGGCTCGATCGTCAGCTCGCCGGTCGTCGGGTCGAGCGCGCGCACCACGCCGGCGTCGTCGCGGTAGAGCACGCCCAGCTGTTGCGGCGCCGTCGCGAGGTTGACGTCCAGCCCGAGCCGCTGGCCGACGATCGCGAACAGCATCGCCATCGACACGCAGTTGCCCCGCCGCGTGACGAGGTGGGTTGCGAGCAGCTTGGTGGCGATGGCCTGGCAAGCCGGGTCGTCGGCGGCGCGCAGCCACGGGCGGTTGCCGTTCCACTCGCCGGCGCGGTAGAGGTAGGCGTGCAAGGCCTCGAAGCGCTCATGGCGGGTCGGTGCCGGCGGCAGCATCTCGAGCACGTCGGTGACGATGGTGTCGAGCCGGCGCTGCACGGCGGCCACGTCGATGCGCGGCTCGACCCGCTTGTCGATGTCGAGCTTGACGTCGGCCAGGTCGATGTCGGCATCGGGCCGCCGCAGCATCGCGTCGATCGCCTGCAGGTCGGCGTCGGGCTGCGAGCGCAACTCGGCGTGGGACAGCGTTGGGGACAGCAGTGAGGCCGACAACAGCCAGCCTGCGAACAGAAGATGAATCCTCGACATCGTGGGCACCCCGCTTCGAATGCTGGTGCGCCGCCCGTGCGTGCGCGTTGTGTGGCCAGCGAGGTGGACGCTAGCCAGGGACCTTGCAGGGAATGCGGGGAGATGACCGAGAGTGGCGATAGTTTTGTGCTCCACCGGTGAATGAATGTGCCGGTGAGTCGACGCCATTGACTTACGCTTGCGCCATGAACCAAGCCGTCAGTGAAACCGTTGCAATCGTCCCGCTCGGCCCGGACGGGTTCGACGAGTTCAAACGCTACCTCGACGACCACCTGCGCGACAACGGTCGGGACGGCGCGCCGCACTTCCAGCCGATGGCACGCGCGACATCGGTGCTCGCGCCGCAGCCTGCGGCCGCATGGCGTGCCGGGTTGGAGCTGCCGCTCGGCAGCGCCGGCTGGCGCCGCACCTGGGTCGCGACCAGCACGCAGACCGGCGCCTTGGTCGGTCATGTCGACTTGCGCTGGCAAGGGCACGAGTTCGCCGCGCATCGGTGCCTGCTCGGCATGGGCGTTGCGCGAGACCACCGCCGCGTCGGGCTGGGCGCCCGGCTGGTCGCCCATGCCGAGGGCTGGGCGCAGCAGGCCGGTGGCCTCGACTGGATCGATCTCCAGGTGCTGTCCGCCAACATGGCGGCCGTCCGGCTGTACGAGCGCTTCGGCTTCACACGGCTCGGCGAGACCGTGGACCTGTTTCGGATCGACGGTCTCAGCCTGTCGGCCGTGGCGATGTGCAAGCGCGTGAACACCGGTCGACACGCCGTCTCCATCCCGCCGGGATGAATCTTCGGGAAAACCCTTAAGTTTGCCGTCGCCTGTCCGATAGCCGGGTATTGCGTTGCCGTTGTCGGTGAAGTGCCGACAGCGGCATCCCCGTCCCTGCAGTTCCGAGGACTTTTCCCATGACTTCCTTCTTCTCGCGCATGCGCCTGGCCCCGCGGCTGGCGCTGGCCTTCGGCCTGGTGATGCTGGTGACCTCGCTGGCGGCCGGCATCGGCATCTGGCGCCTGGACCGGCTGCAGGACATCGCCAACGACCTGGGCGGCGCGTCGTCGCAGCGCGCGCTGCTGGCGCGTGAACTGCATTCGATCGTCGTGCTGAGCTCGGCCCGTGCCGAGACACTGCTGCAGATCGACGACGCCGAGTTCGCGGCCCGCATCAACGCCGACCGCAAGCTGACCTCGGCGCGCTCCGAGGTGGTCCGCAAGACGCTCGAAGACCTGTCCGACACCGACCGCACGAAGGAGTTGTTCGGCGTCATCGACGAGGCCGGCGGCAAATTCCGCGGCGTGCGCGATGGCCTGGTCAAGCGCAAGGCAGCCGGCGAGAAGGTGGCCGGCGACGACATCGCCGGCAAGCTGCGCCCGGCGGCCGATGCCTATGCGAAGGCGGTCGACGACCTGGCGGCCTACCAGGCGCAGCGCGTCGAGGAGGCGCGGGCCGCGGCCGCGCGCAGCGAGCGCGAAGGCATCACGATGCTGTCGATCGGCATCGCGGCCGGCGTGCTGGTGAGCCTGGGCTGCGCCTGGGCGCTGTCGCGTTCCATCGTCGTGCCGCTGGCAGGCGCTTCGAAGATGGCCGAGCGGGTGGCCGCCGGCGACCTGAGCACGGCACCGGTGGCGACCGGCTCCCACGACGAGGTGCAGGCGCTGGTGTCCGACCTGGGCGCGATGCAGGGCAAGCTGGCCGAGCTGGTCGCGAGCGTGCAGAACGTCAGCGAATCCATCACGACGGCCAGCACCGAGATCGCGGCCGGCAACCTCGACCTGTCGGCGCGCACCGAGCAGACCGCGTCGAACCTGCAGCAGACCGCGTCGAGCGTCGAGCAGCTGACCGCCACCGTGCGGCAAAGCGCCGATGCGGCGAAGCAGGCCAACCAGCTGGCGCTGTCGGCCTCGGGCGTGGCCACGCACGGCGGCGAGGTGGTGGCCGACGTGGTGCAGACGATGCAGGCCATCGCCGGTTCGTCGAAGAAGATCGGCGACATCATCGGCGTGATCGACGGCATCGCATTCCAGACCAACATCCTGGCGCTGAACGCGGCGGTCGAAGCGGCGCGTGCCGGCGAGCAGGGCCGCGGCTTCGCGGTGGTGGCCGGCGAGGTGCGCAGCCTGGCGCAGCGCTCGGCGCAGGCCGCGCGCGAGATCAAGAGCCTGATCGGCGACAGCGTCGGCAAGGTCGAGTCGGGCACGCGGCTGGTCGAAGAAGCCGGCACGACGATGCGCGAGATCGTCAGCTCGGTGCGCCGCGTGACCGACATCATCGGCGAGATCAGCAGCGCGGCCGGCGAGCAGAGCGACGGCATCGGCCAGGTCAACCAGGCGATCGCCCAGCTCGATCACATGACGCAACAGAACGCGGCACTGGTCGAGGAGTCGACCGCGGCGACGCAGAGCCTGAAGGACCAGGCGACGATGCTGTCGCGCGCGGTGGGCAGCTTCAAGCTGTAGCCCGGCTGCGAATCCGGGATACCGGGTCGGCGCCCGCGCGACGGTCCGTAGAATCGCCGCGATGAGCAGCCCCTCGGCGGTACCGGCGACAGACACGACCACCCCTCAACGCCACTGGCCCGGCCTGCTGCTGGCCACGCTCGGTGCCATCGCGTTTTCCGGCAAGGCCATCATCGTCAAGCTGGCCTACCGGCACGACGTCGACGCGGTGACGCTGATCATGTACCGCATGCTGTTCGCGCTGCCGCTGTTCCTGCTGCTGTCGTGGTGGGCGGGGCGCGGCAAGCCGGCGCTGACGCGGCGCGACTGGATCGTCGTGCTGGGCCTCGGCTTCAGCGGCTATTACCTCGCGAGCTTCCTCGACTTCGCCGGGCTGCAGTACATCAGCGCGAGCCTCGAGCGGCTGATCCTCTACCTGAACCCGACGCTGGTGCTGTTCCTCGGCGTCGTGCTGTTCCGCAAGACGGTGAACCGCCGCCAGCTGATGGCGCTCGGCGTCAGCTATGCCGGCGTGCTGCTGGTGTTCGGGCACGAGATCCAGCTGGTCGGCTCGCACGTGGCGCTCGGCGCCGCGCTGGTGTTCGGCAGCGCGGTGAGCTATGCGCTGTACCTGGCGTTCAGCGGCGAAGAGGTCAAGCGGCTGGGCGCGCTGCGGCTCACGGGTCTCGCGACCACGGTGGCCTGCGTGCTCTGCATCGGGCAGTTCGTGGTGCTGCGGCCGATGTCGGCGGCGGTGGTGGCGCCCGAGGTGATCTGGCTGTCGGTGCTGAACGCGACACTGTGCACCTTCGCGCCGGTGCTGATGGTGATGATGGCCATCGAGCGCATCGGCGCGACGATGGCAGCCCAGACCGGGATGGTCGGGCCGCTGTCGACGATCCTGATGGGCGTGCTGATCCTCGGCGAGCCGTTCACCGGCTGGGTGGCGGCCGGCACCGTGCTGGTGCTGGCAGGGATCTGGCTGTTGGCCAAAGCCCGCTGAACCAGCGGGCTCTCGGGCTCAAGTCTCTGCGTCGGCTTCCTTGCAGGACGGCGCGCAGACGAACTGGGTCTTGCCCAGCAGCTTGCGCGACTTCAGCGAAGTGCGCGCGCGGTGCTTGCCGCACAGGAAGCACGACATCGTCGCGGCGCTGAACACGCCGGCAGACGCAAACGGAGAGCCGGGAGCCTTGGTGCGATAACGCAGGCCTTCGGCATCGATCGAGTTCTTGACTTGGTCTTTGGCCATGGATCAGGGGGTTGCGGGCGCGGGTCGCGCACCCGGAGGGAAAGGGCTCGGATCGCAGGCCCCATAGAGGGCCCGCGGCCGCGCGGGTCCGACATTATCAGGGCTGGCGAGGTTTCCTTCCCGAAAACAGTTGGATACCCTTGCGGGGCGCCGGATTCCACCGGTCGCGCACCCATCACCAGGAGAAGCGAATGAGCAAGTCAGGGATCGACCAGGACGCACTGATCGCCATGTTCTCGCAAGCCAGTGCCCGCCAGGGCGAGGCGCTGCGCAAGGCGGTCGGCGAGGCGACGCTGAAGGCGCTGCAGGGCCGCGAACTGACGCTGCAGAACATCCGCGGCGTGGTGAAGACGGTGACCAAGGCCGCGTCCACCGGGCTGGCCGACAACCCGTCGCCGGCGATCGACCCCGAAGCACTGCTCGGCAAGGCCTTCGCCGGCATGGACGGCGCGCTGCTGCAGGCCGTCGAAGCGCACCGCAAGGCGCTGCAGCAGTTCGTGGACCAGGGCGTCGGCCTGCAGGAAAAGCAGCTGAAGGGCGCGCTGGCCGACCTGGAGAAGATGGAGGACACTTTCTTCTCGACCGTCAGCAAGGCGGCCGGTTCGGCTACCGAGCCGCTGCAGGGCGCCTGGAGCCAGGTGCTCGAGACGATGAAGCTGAAGGGCACCGACACCGGCGCGCAGGCCTCCAGTGCGGTCGAGCAGCTGGTGTCGCAGGCGCAGACGGCGATCCGCGACAGCCGCGCGCTCGGGCTGAAGACGGCCCAGGCGCTGCTGGACAGCTACTCGGCACTGGTCAGCGGCGTGCTGATCGGCATGGCCGAGGGGCTGCAGCAGGGCGGCGAGGCCGCCGAGGCGCCGGCCGCGAAGACGCGGCGCCGGTAGCGGATCAATGCACGGAGAGTTCGGTGACGCTGTTCCACTGGCTCGCCGTGCTGCCATGCCCGGTGATGCGCACGTAGCGCGCCGTCACGTCGGTGATGTCGTAGAACTCCTTCGCGGTCGTCTGGCCGCTGGAGATGCCGCGCCAGCGCGTCGTCCAGCCGTTGCCGTCGGGCGAGGTCGCGATGTCGAAGCGCGCGGTGCGCTGGTCGCCCAGGTAGAACGCCACCCCGACCTTCTGGATCGCACGGCTCGAGCCGAGGTCCAGCGTGATGGCCTGGCCGTCGCCCTCGGCGCTCCAGCGCGTCGCGAGGCTGTTGTCGATCGCGTTGGCGGCCGGGTTGCCCGCCTGCGCACTGGTCGCGCTGACCGCCGCCACCGACAGCGCCGCCAGCCCTGGGTCGACACGCCGCCAGCGCTGCATCGCCTCCAGCAGGTAGTAGTCGCCCCAGGCCGTGCCCTGGTTGTACAGCGTGTTGCCGGCGTAGTGGTTGTACGCGCTCTGCAGCAGCAGCGCCTGGCTGTTCGACGGCGAGCCAAGCGTTGCGAACCACGGCGCCGACAGCAACGCACTCAACGCCGTGCGTGCCGCGTTGCGGTAGGTCGTTGCTCGGGCGCTGTCGGTCTCCAGCAATGACAGCTCGATCAGCCCCGATGCCGCGATCGCCGCGGCCGAGGTGTCGCGCGGCGCATTCGGGATGGCCGGGTCGTTGAAATCCCAGTACGGCACCGCGTCGGCGGGCAGGTGCGCCAGGTACCAGTCGGCCATCTTGCGCGCGGTATCGCGGAAGGTGGTCTCGCCGGTGAAGCGGTACGCCATCGTGAAGCCGTGGATGCCCCAGGCCTGGCCGCGCGCCCACGTCGAGCTGTCGCTGTAGCCCTGCACCGTGGTGCGCGATTTCACCGCGCCGGTCACCGGGTCGTAGGTGACCAGGTGGTAGCTGCTGCCGTCGGCGCGCACGTGGTTGTCGCGCGTCTTCAGCGCGTGGCTGCGCGCCTGGTTGTAGAGCGTCGCCGAGCCGCCGTGCTGGCTGGCCCAGAACAGCAGCTCCAGGTTCATCATGTTGTCCATGATCACCTGGAAGTTCGCGTTGTCGCCGGTCGAGCCCCACGAGCGCACCGCGCCCACCGTGCCGTTGTAGCGCTGGCTCAGCGAGTTCGCGGCGGTCAGCGCCACCTGCCGGTAGCTGTCGACGCCGGTCAGCCGGTAGGCATTGCCGAACGGCGTGAACACCATGAAGCCGACATCGTGCGTGCCGGTGTTGGTGTCCTGGCCCTCCATGCCGTTCTGCCAGGCCTGTGCCTGCGTGCTCCAGCCGTCGGCCGCGAATTGGCCGTGCAGCAGCCACAGGTTGGCGGCGAAGAAGCCGCTGGTCCATTCGCCGGCGCCGGCGTAGGTCCAGGCCTGCGCGGCGTCGCTGGTGGTGACCTTCGGGTACGAGGTCTTGTTGCTGCGCTGGGCCACCGCGCCGTCCTGCTGCACCGCGACGGCCCAGCCGTTGCGGATCTTCAGGTCCAGCGCGTCCTCGGCCTGCGCGACCCCGTGCCAGGTCAGCGCGCATGCTGCGGCCACGAGCATCGATCTCGGTGTCATGTCGTCTCCTTCGTTGTTCTGATCGGCAAAACCGACGAAAGGGATTGGACAAGTGGTCAGGCCAATTGGCAACACGCAGGCGTCAGGGAGTTCCCTGTCAGGGCCAACCCCTCTTGGATCGAGGGGTCGGCTCCCGGAAGATCAACTGGCCTGACCAATTCCCGGCTTCCGGCATCCATGCCCATCCAGACCATCGAGAGCCGCCGGCTGTACCGGCAGATCGCCGACCAGCTGAGCCGCCTCATCGACAAGGGCGAGTTCCGGGTCGGTGCGCGGCTGCCGTCCGAGCGCGACCTGTCGGAGCAGCTCGGCGTGAGTCGGCCGTCGGTGCGCGAGGCGCTGATCGCGCTGGAGGTCGAGGGGCTGGTCGAAGTGCGCGGCGGGGCGGGCGTGTTCGTCTGCGCGCGCAAGCCGGCCAGCACGCCGCACCGAGCCGAACAGGCGCAACCCGGCCCGTTCGATCTGATCCGCGCGCGCTGGATCATCGAGTCCGAAGCCGCCGCACTGGCCGCGACACACGCCACCCCGGAACACCTTCAACGCCTGAAGAGCGCGCTGAACGATATGCAGCGCTACGCGACACACGCGCCCGAGGCGGTGGCGGCCGACGAACGCTTCCACCTGTGCCTGGCCGAGGCCAGCGGCAACAGCGCGCTGCTGATGGTGGTGCAGCAGCTGTGGGAGGCGCGCACCGGCCCGCTGTACACGCAGATGGAATCGCACTTCTCCGGCGAGGCGGTGTGGAAGCAGGCCGTCGAGGAGCACGGCGAGCTGCTGCAGGCGGTGGCCGGGCGCGATCCGCGCGCGGCGCGCGAAGCGATGCGCAAGCACATGAAGAATGCCGAGGTGCGCTTCGCCTCGGGATGGAAGCCCGGAGAGCACTGATGCCGCTCGACACGCCGCTCAACCCGTCGCTGGAGACACCGACCCAGGCGCCGCCACCCACCGTCGCCGAGGAGGCGGCGCACTTCGACATCCACGATGCCGAGGTCGACCTGCGCGCCTACCGCGCCGAAGACTGGCTCGCGTTCGTGCTGTTCGCGCTGCTCGGCGCGACGGTCTTCTACCAGTTCTTCACCCGCTACGCGCTGAACGATTCGGCGTCGTGGACCGAGGAGATCGCGCGCTACTTCCTGGTCGCGATCGTCTTCATCGGCGCGGCGATCGGCGTGCGCAAGAACAACCACATCCAGGTCGACTACCTGTACCGCGTGCTGCCGGCGAAGCCGATGCGCGTGGTGGCCACCGTGGTCGACGTGGTCCGCATCGGCTTCCTCGGCACCTGCGCGGTGCTGACCTGGCAGCTGATCGGGCGCATCGGCGCGAGCCGCATGGCGGTGGTCGACCTGCCGATGGGGCTGGTGTATGGCGCGGTGCTGCTGGGCTTCGCGGCGATGACCTGGCGCGCGATCGACGTCGCACGCGCGAACTGGCGACGTGCTGCGTCGGTGCTCGAGAAACCCGAACTCGCGGACGAGGTGCACCCATGACCGCGGTCTTCAAGCTCGTCTTCCTGGTGTTCATGGGCGCCGGCGTGCCGGTCGCGATCGCGATGGCCGCGGCAGTGCTGCTGTTCGTGCTGCTGAGCGGCAACGCGCCGCCCTTCGTCGTGATCCACCGGATGGTCGGCGGCATCGACAGCTTCCCGCTGCTGGCGGTGCCGTTCTTCATCCTGGCTGGCAACCTGATGAACGTGGCCGGCATCACGACGCGCATCTACAACTTCTCGCTCGCACTGGTGGGCTGGCTGCGCGGCGGGCTGGCGCACGTCAACATCGTCGGCTCGGTGATCTTCGCCGGCATGAGCGGCACCGCGATCGCCGATGCGGCCGGCCTCGGCACCATCGAGATCAAGGCGATGAAGGACCACGGCTACAGCACCGAGTTCGCGGTCGGCGTGACGGCCGCGTCGGCGACGCTCGGGCCGATCATCCCGCCGTCGCTGCCGTTCGTGATCTACGCGATGTTCGCCAACGTCTCGGTCGGCCAGCTGTTCCTGGCCGGCATCGTGCCCGGCGCGGTGATGGCGCTGCTGATGATGCTGACGGTGGCCTGGTTCGCGCGCCGCAACGGCTGGGGCCGCGACACGCAGCCCGAATGGCGCCGCATCGCGAAGGCGCTGGCCGAGCTGGCGGTGGTGGTGGCGTTCCCGTTCGTGCTGTGGGCGCTTTCAAGAACCGGCGTCAACATGCAGCTCGCGACCGCACTCGCGTTGGCGGCGCTGCTGGTGGCCGACCGCTTCTTCCGCTTCGACGCGGTGCTGCCGATCATGACGCCGGTGCTGCTGATCGGCGGCATGACCAGCGGCCTGTTCACCGCCACCGAAGGCGCGATCGCCGCCTGCGTGTGGGCGCTGTTCCTCGGCCTGGTCTGGTACCGCACGCTGAGCCTGAAGACGCTGGTCAAGGCGTGCATGGAGACGGTGGAGACCTCGTCGACGGTGCTGTTCATCGTCGCGGCGGCGTCGATCTTCGGCTGGATGCTCACCGCGACGCGCACCACCGAGTTGATCGCGCAATGGGTGCTGACCTTCGCGACCGAGCCCTGGCAGTTCCTGCTGCTGGCGAATGCGCTGATGCTGTTCGTCGGCTGCTTCCTGGAGCCGACCGCGGCGATCACGATCCTCGTGCCGATCCTGCTGCCGATCGTGCAGCACCTGGGCATCGATCCGGTGCACTTCGGGCTGGTGATGGTGCTGAACCTGATGATCGGGCTGCTGCATCCGCCGATGGGCCTGGTGCTGTTCGTGCTGGCGCGCGTGGCCAAGCTGTCGGTCGAGCGCACGACGATGGCCATCCTGCCGTGGCTGGTGCCGCTGCTGGGCTCGCTCGCGCTGGTGACCTTCGTGCCGGCGATCTCGCTGTGGCTGCCGCGGCTGCTGTCCTGAGTTTTTCTTTCCCGACGACAACGACGACTGAACGGAGACAACGACGATGATTCGCTTCGACGCTGCGCGGCATGCCCTGCTGTTGGCCGCCGCCTGCCTGCTGCCCCTGGCCGGCTTCTCGGCCTTCACCGTTTCCAACGCCCGGGCGGCCGACTACCCCACGCGCCCGATCGAGCTGCTGGTGCCCTACCAGCCCGGTGGCGGCACCGACGCCCTCGCGCGTGCCTTCGCCGAGGCCTCGCGCAAGCACCTGCCGGCCTCGATGTACGTCAGCAACAAGCCGGGTGCCAGCGGCGCCATCGGCTGGGGCTACGTGATCAACAGCAAGCCCGACGGCTACACGCTCGCGGTGATGACGGTCGAGATCGCGACGCTGCCGCACCTGGGCCTCGCGAAGTTCACGCACGAGGATTTCATCCCGATCGCGCAGCTCAACGCCGACCCGGCCGCGATCACGGTGCGCGCCGATGCGCCGTGGAACACGTACGAGGAGTTCATCGCCGCCGCGAAGAAGGGCGACCTGCGCGTCGGCAACTCGGGCGTCGGCTCGATCTGGCACCTGGCCGCCGCGGCGCTCGAAGACCGCACCGGCGCGAAGTTCCTGCATGTGCCGTACCAGGGTGCCGGGCCGGCGGTGCTGGCGCTGATGGGCTCGCAGATCGACGCGGTGTCGGTCAGCCCGGCGGAAGTCTCGACCTATGTGCAGGCCGGCAAGCTGAAGACGCTGGCGGTGATGGCCGACCAGCGCGTGAAGGGTTTCGAGAAGGTGCCGACGCTGAAGGAGCGCGGCGTCGACCTGAGCATCGGCACCTGGCGCGGGTTGGGCGTGGCCAAGGGCACGCCGCAGGACGTCGTCGACGTGCTGCGTGCCGCGACCCAGAAGACCGCCGCCGAGCCGAGCCTGCGCGAGGCGATGGACAAGCTGAACCTCGGCTACGCGTATGCCGATGCGGCGGCCTTCAAGACCGTGATCGCGCGCGACCACGAGACCTTCAAGGTGCTGATCCCGAAGCTGAACCTGAACAAGCCATGAGGAGACGTTGATGAAGTTGACCACCGTCCTGACGCAGTTCGCGTCCATCGCCGTGCTGGCGCTGTGCAGCACCGCCGGCCTCGCGCAGACCAAGCTCAAGTGGGCCCACGTCTACGAGACCAGCGAGCCGTACCACAAGCAGGCGCTGTGGGCCGCCGAAGAGATCAGGAAGCGCAGCAACGGCAAGTACCTGATCGACGTGTTCCCGGCCTCGACGCTCGGCAAGGAGACCGACATCAACCAGGGGCTGACGTTGGGCACGGTGGACATCATCTACACCGGGATGGCGTTCGCCGGACGGGCCTACCCGCCGCTGTCGATCGCGTCGGGGCCGTTCATCTTTCGCGACCATGCGCACTGGCAGAGCTTTCGCGACAGCCCGATCTTCAAGGAGCTGGCCTCGGGGTATGAGAGCAAGAGCGGTGGCAACCACATCGTCGGCTACACCTACTACGGCCAGCGCCACCTGACGGCCAACAAGCAGGTGCTGAAGCCGGAGGACATGAAGGGCATGAAGCTGCGCGTGCCCGATGCACCGCTGTACATGATGTTCCCGCGCGCGGTCGGCGCGAACCCGACGCCGATCGCCTTTGCCGAGGTGTACCTTGCGCTGCAGAACGGCACGGTCGATGCGCAGGAGAACCCGCTGCCGACCATCGAGGCCAAGAAGTTCTACGAGGTGCAGAAGTACACGATGCTGACCGGTCACATCACCGAGTCGCTGCTGACCATCGTGTCCGGGGCGGCCTGGGGCAAGCTGCCGGCCGACGACCGCAAGCTGTTCGAGCAGGTGCTGTGGGAGGCCTCCACGCGCTCGAGCAACGACATCCTCGAATCGGAGAATCGCATGGTGGCTGATTTCGAGAAGGCCGGCCGCACCATCGTCAAGGTGGACCGCAAGCCGTTCATGCAGGCGGTGCAGAAGGCCGTCACGGCGCCCGACGCGCCGTGGTCGAAGGAGCTGTATGACCGGGTCGAGGCGCTGAAGTAGCGAGTTCGCCGAGAATCCTGGCGCATCGCCGGCCGGCGTCGAAAGGAATCTCGTGGATCTCGGAATCGAAGGCAAGTGGGCGCTGGTGTGTGCCGCCAGCAAGGGCCTGGGCAAGGGCTGCGCGCAGGCGCTGGTGCGCGAGGGCGCCAACGTGGTGATCACCGCGCGCGGCGCCGAAGCGCTGGAGGCGACGGCCACCGAACTGCGGGCGCTGAAGCGCGGCGAGGTGCGCACGGTGGCCGGCGACATCACGACGCAGGTCGGGCGCGAGGCCGCGCTGGCCGCCTGCCCGCAGGTCGACATCCTGGTCAACAACGCCGGCGGACCGCCGCCGGGCGATTTCCGCGAGTGGGACCGTGACGCGTGGATCAAGGCGCTCGACGCCAACATGCTGACGCCGATCGAGCTGATCAAGGCGACGGTCGATGCGATGGCGGCGCGCGGCTACGGGCGCGTGGTCAACATCACCTCGGGCGCGGTGAAGGCACCGATCGGCGTGCTCGGGCTGTCGAACGGCGCGCGCAGCGGGCTGACCGGCTTCGTCGCCGGCTTGGCGCGCAGCAACCTCGCGGCGAAGAACGTGACGATCAACGGCCTGCTGCCGGGCGCGTTCGACACCGACCGGCTGCGCACCACGGTGCGGGCCGGCGCGCAGAAGGCCGGCCAGGACGCCGATGCCGCATGGGATGTGCGCCGCAAGGCGATCCCGGCCCAGCGATTCGGCACGGCCGACGAGTTCGGCGCGTTCTGCGCCTTCCTGTGCAGCGTGCAGGCGGGCTACCTGACGGGGCAGAACATCCTGCTGGACGGTGGCTCGTATCCGGGGACGTTCTAGGAAAAGAATGTACCGCGCGTGGAACGATGTGGCGGCCGGCGTGACATACCGGGCGTTACCCAGGTGAGGGCTCGGCGCTTGTGAGGCTGAGGTGGCGCCTGGGGTGTCACTTCAAATGCAAAGGCCATCATGGGTTCCCCCCAGACTTCTTCCTGCCCCCAGTCGCGACCCGGCCCAAGCCGGCAATCATCGTCGTCCTTCCAGAAGTCAGGCACGCAGGTCGCATCGCAGCATCATTGCGGCCGCGTTCACCACGCGCGGAACGGCGCCCGGCACCTCTGCCTGAGGCCGTTCACAGCCACCTATCGGCCCATCGAGAAGTTCATCGACGAAGGCACGACCCCTGGCGTTGGCGCCCTGGTCCACGTACTTCGCGAGTGTCAACAACACCATTGGGAAGCACGTTGGCAGGACTCGCGCGGTGCCGCTCACTGGGTCAGTGAGCACGACTTCGCGTTGATCGGCAAGCTCGTCGATTCGATGTTGTCGCCGCAAAACATCCAGGACTTCAACGCGCTGTCCGGTGACATGCAGCGAGCGGTCAAGAAGCTGCATGCGCTGCGAAACACACCAGGACAGCCACGCTATACCGCGTGGACCACGCTTAGCAGGTTGCTGAAGACTCCGCCGACGGTGGCGCATCGCGGAGCGCAGGCACCGGTTCGTCAGCCTGTGCAGGCAGTTCCGTCACCGGTGCCGTGCCCACGGCCGGTCGCAGCCCCGGCGGCTGCGCCAGGGGATCGAGCGGGTTCTCCCGCTCAGTTGCCGAAGTTCCGTGATCTGCTCGCTCGCATGACCAGTCCGGGAATCCTGATGGAGAAGGACATGCAAGACCTGGCCAGTCTGTGCGCGGAGCGGAGCAAACCGGGGGTCTGGAGCAATCGGCTCATCTACCTGATGGGGATGACGCACATGGCGCTGGACAACAACGACCGGGATTGCCGCGACTGGATGGTTGAGTTGCGCGCCGGCCTGGACCTCGAATATCCACCGGCCTGAGTTGCTTCTCGCGCAGGCCCGTCAGCCTTCGCCCAGCATCGGCGCCTGCGTCAGCTCCGCGTCGACGTTCATCAGCACGCTGGCCAGCGACAGCGCGCGCCAGAGGTGGGGCGGCATCGCCATGATCGCTTCCGGCGACTTGGCGCTGGCCACCCAGGCGCCGATCTCGGCATGTTGCTCGATCGTCAGCAGGTGCCGGCGCCGCATGTCGTCCAAGGTTTCCATCGAGGGCCTTTCAAGGTGTCGAAGGTGGCAGGGGATGACGGATCATCGCATCCGAAGGTTCATCCCGCAGGGGCCGGGGGATCGGGGCATCATGGGACTCTTGTTGCAGAATGACCGCCTCTTGCCGCGGATCAGGAACGAATCGAATGGATCAGCCACTCAAGCCAAACGAGTTGGTGCGCTACCGGGGTTCGCCCAAGCACAAGAGTCGACCAACCGGTGAGAGAAAGGGGACGCTCTGTCCGGAGTGGACTCACAGCACCGAAAGCGGTGGCTATCAGTACGATCCATTCACCCACGATTGGGCGAAGACCATGGCCTGGAAGCTTTTCGAGAATGCCGAGTCGTCACCGGACGGACGCCGTCGCTTTGCGACGCTGAATGGACTTGCATTCGAAGCGAAGGCGACTCAGGACGGGACGTGGCATGGCTATCCAATTTCCTGGGAGAGCGTTCCGCAGGATCTGATGCAGCGCTGGCTGGGTGAAGGCACGGTGTCTCGTCGACAGATCAAGCAGCATTTCATCAAGGGGCCCGACGACCTCCGATGGGCCATGGAAGCCGATGTGCCATGAGCGATTTCATTTCCTTTGGATCGCCGGGTCTTTTCGAGATCGCAGCGCGTTGGTCTACTGACGACGAACCTCGTGATCGACTGCCGCAGGAAAGCGGGTGGTCATCGGGCGATCTGCGAATCACGGTGTGCGACCGAGTGCTGACCACGCGAAGCATGGCCGGGACTGTTGAGGATCACCTGTCGTGGTACCTGTCGCCGATCTTCGACTGGCTGTTGTCGCAATGGACATGGCTGTTTCATGAGGAGGCCTACGCTTGGCCGGAGAAGAGCGGTTCACCCGCAGCGGTTGCCGCATTTTCCGCGCTGGGACGTTACATCGCGTCGGAAGACGAAGTGCTTTCCGCAACCTATCGAGAGGTCCAGGGCTGGTGGCGCAGGCATGCGCTGCGGGCTGCAGATCCGAGTGCCGTCTACCCGGACGTCTGCATGCGCCGGCTCGACGACGACATCGAGATTTCTTGGGGAGGGCGTCAGCCCAGCTTTGCTCCCGATGGATTTGCCTTGATGATCTCCCCGGGCTTTGCGATCTTGCCGGTGGAGGCCGTCGCCACCCCGTTGTGGCAATTCCTGGAGTGGGGTACATCGACGGGCGAGGGCGCGAATCCTCGGGATCTGGAAATGATCGGCGCGTTGCAGGTGCGTCTGCGGCAACTGAAGAAGACCCCGCTGCGCGAGCTCGAACTCGTTCACATCGACGCTCGACTGCACGGGTTGTTCGAGAAACTTCGTGACTCCCACCAGTTGGACCGAGTCGAGTTGCGTGTGAAGGACGTGCCGGCCATTGCCGCTTTCGATCCTGCCGTGTTGATGTTCGGAGGGCTCAATCCGGACATCGGGGTGAAGGATGCGCAGTCCTTGACGAACTTTCTGGCAAAGCATCAGCGCGGCGCGGAGAGCGAATCGCTCAGAAAACTGGTCAGCAACGATGTGCGAGTTTCCGCGATGGAGGCTTACTACGAGGGCTATGAGCTTGCCTATGAGGTGCGCGCCAGGCTGGGCATCGATGCCTCACACACGTGCGTGAATATTCGCGGGCTTCTTCATGCGCTGGGTGTGCACATTGAAGAGGTGGCGCTTGAAACAGACTCCGTCCGAGGCGTGGCGGTGGCCGGTCAAGGTTTCGGATCGGCGATCCTGATCAACACGTCCAGCGTCTACAACAAGACTGAGGACGGACGAAGGTTCACGCTTGCGCACGAGTTGTGCCACGTCCTTTTCGACCGAACCAGAGCCAGGAGACTGTCGCACGTCAGTGGTCCGTGGACGGCTCCGAGAGTCGAGAAGCGTGCCAATGCGTTTGCCGCCATGTTCATGGCGTCGACCACTGCCATACGGAAGCTGCTGGTGACAACCGACGCCGAGCATGTGAGGCGGCTTGCCAAGACATTCCAGATGGGGTTCTCGGCCTTGATCGAGCACCTCTACAACGTCGATTTGATCAGCGATGCGGACCGTGAGCGCCTCAGGATGGCGGTGGACTGACGCCTCTGGTGGCTCGAACGCCGATCTCGGGCACAAGGTCGGACGCGGCTTACGTCGACACGGCATGCACCCTGGCTGACAGTGCGCAGCTTGCACAGGACGATGAAGCCCCATGGACTCCATCAACCAGCAACAACCCGAGCAGAACCGCGAGGATCTGCAAGCCGCCGACGCCATCGCCCGCATCCGCGAGGTCGTCGACAAGAACGCGTCGTGCTTCTTCTGCACGGCGAGCCGCGTCGGCGATGCGATTGCCGCGCGGCCGATGAGCGTGCAACAGGCCGACGAACGCGGCCACCTGTGGTTTCTCAGCGTGAGCGACAGCCACAAGAACGCCGAGATCGCGGCCGACCCGCAGGTCACGCTGTATTTCCAGGCCTCGAAGCATTCAGATTTCCTGCAGTTGCGAGGTCGCGCAACGATCTCGACCGACCAAGCGAAGATCAAGGAACTGTGGTCCGCGCCGATCAAGACCTGGTTCACCGGCGGCGTCGATGACCCGCGCATCACCGTCATCGAATTTGCCCCGACCGACGGCTACTACTGGGACAACCAGCATGGCGACGCCGTCGCCGGCCTGAAGATCCTCATCGGCGCCGCCATCGGCAAGACGCTGGACGACTCGATCGAAGGCCGCATCCGCCTGCCGAGCTGACAGCTACACACCTGCTCACATCCCCGTCGTTGCCAACTGGAACCAGTTCCATAACACTGCCCCCGCAGGCGATGACCTGCCAACAACAGGGGACGGACGATGCGCAGGATTCACTCGATGTGGAAGGCCGCCGGCGTGGCCGCGGCGATCAGCCTGATCGGCACGCTGGCCGCTTGCGGCGGCTCTGAAGGCGACCGTGCGGGCGGCACCGCGGAGTCGCCGACGGCCACCGCGCCGAGCGAGGCGGCGGCCGCCTTCGCGCCGTCGGCCGACACCACGCTGCCGCTGCAAGCGGAGCGCTACGTGCTCGCCAACACCGGCACCAACCAATGCCTCGAAGCCGCGCCCGAGAACGTCGACGGTGCGCGCTTTCGCTTCGCCGATTGCAACAGCGGCACGGCCCAGGCCTTCACTGTGAGCCTGGATGCTGCAGGCCGCTACAAATTGTTGGCCGCCAGCGGCCGTGCGATGGATGTCGCTGGCGCCTCGGGCGCCGACGGCGCCACCGTGCAGCAGTGGACCGACAACGGCACCAACGCACAGCGCTTCGCCTTCAAGCGGCTCGGCGGCAACCGTTTTGCGCTGGTGAACTCGGGCAGCGGCAAGTGCGTCGCGCCGTCGAGCAGCAGCGGGCTGCAGCAGCTCGCCTGCAAGGACGAGCCGGCCCAGTCGTTCACCGTGCACCCTGTCGCCAGCGGCGGCAAGGCCGGGCCCGCAGTGGGCCGCTATTCGGTCCGCTCGGTGCATTCGCAGCTGTGCATCGGCATCGAAGGCGCGAGCACCGCCGACGGCGCCCGCCCATTGCAGGCCGCCTGCGCGAGCGATGACGCCCAGCGCTTCGACATCGCCTCGGCCGGCGGCGGTGCCTGGCGCGTGACCAACGTGCGCAGCGGCAAGTCGATCAGCGTCGCCGCGTCGTCCACCGCCAACGGCGCGGCCGTGCAGCAGCTCGCCGACACCGCCGCCGCGAACCAGCGCTACACCGCGACCGCCGTCGGCGACGCCTTCGAGCTGAAGGCGCGCCACAGCGGCAAGTGCCTCGACGTGCGCGACTTCAGCAATGCGGTCGGCGGCGTCGTGCATCAGTGGGACTGCACCCGCAGCGACAACCAGCAATGGCGCCTGGTGCTCGATGGCGGCACGACGACGCCGTCGAACCCGGTCGGCAAGAGCGCCAAGCGCGGCATCGCGTACGACGTGGCGACCACCGGCGACCTGAACGCGCTGTCGCCCGGCGTGTCGTGGTGGTACAACTGGTCGCCGCGGCCGAAGCTCGCGCCGCCGGCCGGCACCGACTTCGTGCCGATGCTGTGGAACTTCAGCTTCAACGACGCAGAGATCGAGGCGCTGCTGAAGGCCAACCCGCGGTACACCTACCTGCTGGTGCTGAACGAGCCGAACCTGTGGGGCCAGGCGACGATGTCGCCGGCCGATGCAGCGGCGGCGTGGCCGCGCGTCGAGGCGCTGGCCGCGAAGACCGGCGTGAAGATCGTCGGTCCGCAGATCACCTGGGGCAACCTGGCCGGCTTCGAGGACCCCGTCGTCTGGATGGATGCCTTCTACGCCGCCTACCGCGCCGCCAACGGCCAGCGCGCGCCGCGCATCGACATGCTGGCGTTCCACTGGTACGACTACGGCCTCGCGGCCCAGCTCGATCGCCTGACGAAATACGGCAAGCCGTTCTGGGTCACCGAGTTCGCGAACTGGCACAACGGTGACGGCTCGGCGCAGATCGACAGCGTCGCGAAGCAGAAGGCGCAGATGAGCGAGATGGTCGGCGTGCTGGAGAACCGGGCCGATGTCGTGCGCTACGCCTGGTTCACCGGCCGCTGGAGCAACGACGTGCACTTCTCGAGCCTGCTCGGCGCCGACGGCCAGCTCACCGAGCTGGGCCGGTACTACCTGTCGCTGCCTTACAAGCCCTGAGCGTCCGGCGCAAGGCCGGTGGAGACGTCGCGCACCGGTGGCTGCCCGTACAGCCGCGCGTACTCGCGGCTGAACTGCGACGGGCTCTGGTAGCCGACGCGGTGGCCGGCCGTCGCGACGCCCAGCCGCTCGACCACCATCAGCCGGCGTGCCTCGTGCAGGCGCAACTGCTTCTGGTACTGCATCGGCGTCAGCGCCGTCACCGCCTTGAAGTTGTGGTGCAGCGACGACTCGCTCATGCCGACATGCGACGCCAGGTCCTCGATGCGCAGCGGCTCGGCGAAGTGCCGGCGCAGCCAGTCGACCGCCTTGCCGACGCGGTGGCTGCGGCTGTCGGCCGATGCGATCGCCAGCAGCCGCCCGCCGTCGGGGCCGGTCAGCAGGCGGTACAGGATTTCTTCTTCGACCAGCGGCGCAAGCGCCGCGATGTCGTGCGGGCTGTCGAGCAGGCGCAGCAGCCGGATCACCGCATCGAGCAGTTCCGGCGGCGCGCGGTTCACCGTGACGCCGCGCAGTCCGTCGCCGGCCGCGGCGGCCTGCGGCGCGCGCACGCGGCGCAGCAGTTCGGTGAGCCGCACGCCGTCGATCGCCATGCCGAGGCCGAGGCTGGGGGATGCCTCGCTCGCCACCGTGGACGCGCGAGACGATCGGCAGGTCGACCGACGTGACGAGGTAGTCGCCGACGCCGTAGCGGTACTCGTCGCTGCCGAGCGTCAGGATCTTCTCGCCCTGCGCCAGCAACGCAAAGCACGGCCATTGCGCTGCGTAGTGCGGCTGCGACGGCGTGGAGCAGCGGCCGAAGAACAGGTTGCCGACGGCGGTGCTGGCTTGCCCGTCGTCGGGCGCGTGGCGGGCGATCAGCGCAGCGATCTCGGCGTAGCGGTCAAGGTTCGAGGCCATGCCGGCGATCTTGCCCGAGGCGCGGCGCAGTGCTGCGCCGCGACCGCGCGATTTGCAGGATCGTGCATGAGTTCTGGAGGATTCGGCTAACGGGCCAGCCCGAGGCTGCAGGATGATGCGAACCGTCTCACCGGAGGAAGCCCATGACCGAAGCGATCGAAATCACCACCTTCAAGCTCGCGAACTGCACCTGCGACGACTTCATCGACGCCAACGTCGAGATCGACGACTGGCTCAAGCGGCAGGCGGGTTTCCGCTCGCGCCGGCTCGCGCAATGGAACGACGGCACCGTCGTCGACATGCTGATCTGGGATTCGGCCGCGCACGGCCGCGTTGCGATGGCACGGCTGATGAACGAGATGGGCCACTCACGGGTGCACGCGATGATCGACCAGCCGACGGTGTCGTGGAGCGTGGCGCCGGTGCGGCACCAGATCTGAGCGGGTTCGTTCCCGAGCCCCTCACTCCGTCCGCTGCACCGCCCGCGCCTTCAACCGCCGCTCGATCGCCGCCACCAGCTGCTCCTGCGTGAACGGCTTCGCGACGTAGTCGTCCATGCCGGCCGCGAGGCAGGCTTCCACGTCGCCCTTCATCGCGTTCGCGGTCAGCGCGACGATCGGCAGCCGGGCGCTGCCGGTCACGCCTTCGGCGCGCTCGATCTCGCGCAGCCGCGCGGTCGCCTCGAAGCCGTCGACCACCGGCATCAGGCAGTCCATCAGCACCACGTCGAAGGCATGGCTGCGGGCCGCATCGATCGCGGCCTGGCCGTCGGACACCACCTGCACGTCGTAGCCGGCGAGCCGCAGCATCTGGGCCGCCACCTCCTGGTTCACCAGGTGGTCTTCGGCGAGCAGCACGCGGGCGCTCCTCACCGGGCCTGCCGGGCCGGACGGTGCGGGCGGGGAGGGCAGGGCGGCGTCGGGCGCCGGCTGCGCCTCGTGCGCCAGCAGGTCGATCAGCGCGCGCCGCAGCTCCTGCTTGCGCACCGGCTTCGACAGCCAGCGCTCGATGCCCAGCCGCGTCAGGCTGATGGTCGGCATGTCCAGCCCCTGCGAGCTCAGCATCACCAGCTTCAGCCCGTCGAGCCGGCGGTTCGCGCGGATGCGCTGCGTCAGCGTCAGGCCGTCCATGTCGGGCATGTGCACGTCGAGGATCGCCAGGTCGTGCACCACCGGCCGCTTGCTCATCAGCTCGAGCGCATGCTCGCCGCTGCTGGCGGTGTCGACCCGCAGCCCCCAGGCCGTCAGCTGGTGGCGCAGGATGTCGAGGTTGGTGCTGTTGTCGTCGACCACCAGCACCTGCAGCCCGTGCAGCGTCGAGGCCTCGCGGTCGGTCAGCATCGTCGCGTTGTCGGGCACCAGCCGCATCGGCAGCGAGAACCAGAAGCGCGAGCCTTCGCCGCGCGTGCTCTGCAGCTGCAGCTTGCCGCCCATCATCGCGACCAGCTGGCTCGAGATCGTCAGCCCGAGGCCGGTGCCGCCATGGCGCCGGGTGCGCGAGCTGTCGGCCTGCGTGAAGGCGTCGAACACCCGCGCCTGGTCGGCCGTCGAGATGCCCGGGCCCGAATCCGACACCGCGAACTCCAGCAGCGCCGCATGGTTGTGCGCCGCGCTGCTCGCCGGCAGCTTCACCACCGAGATCATCACGTGCCCGCGCTCGGTGAACTTGACGGCGTTGCCCATCAGGTTCATCAGCACCTGGCGCAGCCGCGCCGCGTCGCCGTAGGCGCGCACCGGCAGGTCGGGGCCCATCTGGCAGATCACCTCCAGCCCCTTCGCATGCGCCTGCACCGCGAGCAGCTCGGCGACGTCGTAGGCCACCTCGCAGGGGTTGAACGGTAGCGACTCGACCTCGAACTTGCCGGCCTCGATCTTCGAGAAATCGAGGATGTCGTTGATCACGCCCAGCAGCGCCTGGCCCGAGCGGTGCGCGCTGTCGGCGAAGCGGCGCTGCTGGTCGTTCAGCGTCGTGCCCATCAGCAGCTCGGTCATGCCCAGCACGCCGTTCATCGGCGTGCGGATCTCGTGGCTCATGTTCGCGAGGAACTGCGACTTCGCCTGGCTCGCGGCCTCGGCGGCGTCCTTCGCGGCCTGCAGCTCGGTCAGGTGCCGGGCCTTGTCGGCGGACGCCATTTCCATGCGCCGGCGGATCAGGAAGCCGTAGACCAGCATGCCGAGCGTGATCGCGGTGACGACGACGGCGCTCGCGAATTCGAGCCAGCGGTAGCGGCCGACCGACTGCCCCAGCGCATCGAACTGCGCCTTCTGGAGCGTGCGCGAGATGCGGCCGACGCCGCGCAGGTCTTCCTGCAGCCGCGCATAGCTGCGGTCGACCTCGACCATCGCGCGCGACGCGGCGTCGAGCCGCTGCTCGGCGAAACGCTGCAGCGTGGTTTCGGATTGCTCGACCATGCGCTGCACCGTGGCGCCGGCCGATTGCAGCCCTTGCACCATCAGCTCGCGCTCGCCTTCGATCGGGTGGTCTTCGAAGCGCTGCAGCGTGGTCGCGAGCGACTGCTTGAAGCGCTCATGCGCCGCATGCAGGCGCTGGCGCTCGGTGTCGACCTGGCCGGACGCGAAGATGTCGTTGGCCGGGGTGTCGACCTCGCCGGCCAGGCGGCGCAGTTCGCCCAGCGCCTCGAAGCGGGTGGCCCAGCTGCGGTCGGCGGCCAGCGAATCGCCGAAGCGGTCGTTGACCTTGACGCCCAGGAACTGATCGAGCCCGATCACCAGCAAGATCAGCAGCGCAGCGGCACCGTACAGCAGCTGCCACGAAGGCTTGCGGGCGGGGGAGGCTGCGTCGGAACCGGAAGCTGTCATGGTGTCCTGCGGGGCGCTGCGCGGGATGTTACGACGATCCCCGCGGCGATCAACCCGAAAGCGGCGATGTGGTACCACTGCGGGTCTTCACCGAGCATGGCGGCCGACATCAGCGCGGCGAACACCGGTGTCAGATTGGCGAAGAAGGCGGCGATCGCCGGCCCGACCGCGGTGACGCCCGCGCCCCAGCAGAAGTAGGCGACGATCGACGGGCCGATCGCCACGTAGGCGAGCGCCGCGTAGACCGAGCCGGACCACAGCACCGGCTGGCCGGTGAGCGCGTGTTCGACGCCCGCGCCGGCGCCGGCCCACAGCGCGCCGAAGCCGACCTGCGCGAGCAGGAACTCGGCGCCGCTCCAGGCCGGCCGCTCGGGGTAGCGCATCGAGGCCGGCGGGCGCGCCAGCATCCAGCTGTAGATCGCCCACAGCGCGGTGGCCAGCAGCATCAGCAGGTCGCCGGGCACCAGGTGCAACTGCAGCAGCGTCGACGGGTGGCCATGCGACAGCACCAGCGCGACGCCCAGCAGCGACAGCACGGCGCCCGCCGCCTGGCGCCGCGTCGGCTGCTCGCCATACGCTAGCGCGCCGATGGCCAGCATGAAGAGCGGCGAGCTGGCGGCGATCAGCGTGACGTTGATCGGCGTCGAGGTGCTGACCGCCATGTACTGCAGCGCGTTGTAGCTGCCGACGCCCACCAGGCTCAGCGGGGCCAGATAGCGCCAGCGCTCGAGCAGGTCGCGCGGTTGCTTCCACAGGCGCCAGCCGAGCGGCAGCAGCAGCACGAAGGCCAGCGCCCAGCGCAGCGCGTTCAATGCGAGCGGCGGCACGCTGCCGACCATCAGCCGGCCGACCACCGCGTTGCCGGCCCACAGCACCGGCGGCAGCGTCAGCATCAGGATGATGCGGGGATGCAGCGCCGTCATGCCGAAGGCATCGCGGCGCCGCAGTTCCAGCACTGCTCGAACGGGCCGTCGATCACTTCATGGCATTGCGGGCAGGCCCACAGCCGGCGGCGCGGATGCTGCAGCTCGTTCAGCCGCACGATGGCGAGCGCATGGTCGGCCTCGTCGTCGACCCACAGCTCGGGCAGCGTCTCGCTGGGCGGCACGCCGCCCGACAGGCTGCTGGCGAACGCGCGCTGCACGGTCGTGGGAATGCCCGTCTGCGTGAGCATGTCGGCCCACAGCTGGGCGAGGGCGAGGTTGGGTGCGGTGGTGAGGCGTTTCAAGACCGGAGGCGGGCAGGGTCGCGGGAGTGCTGGCACGATAACGCATCCACTGGAGCCACCGATGCCTCTTACTGCACACGCCGCACACCCCGCGCAAGCCGTCCGCCTCGACCGGGCCGGCGGACCCGAGACCCTGACGCTGTCGGAGGTCGCGGTCGGCGAGCCCGGCCCGGGCGAGATCCGCATCCGCCACCATGCGGTCGGCATCAACTACATCGACGTCTACCACCGCAGCGGTGCCTATGCGCTGCCCGCGCCGTTCGGCATCGGCGTCGAAGCGGCCGGCGTGGTCGAGGCGGTGGGCGAGGGCGTCACGCACCTGCGTGCCGGCGACCGTGCGGCCTACGTCAGCCAGCCGCCCGGCGCCTACGCGACGCTGCGGTTGATGCCGGCGAAGTGCGTCGTGAAGCTGCCCGACGCGATCGGCTTCGACGAAGGCGCGGCGATGATGCTGAAGGGCTTCACGACGCAGTACCTGCTGCGCCGCACGCTGCCGCAGGGCGGCCTCGCGGCGGGCGATTTCGTGCTGTTCCATGCCGCGGCCGGCGGCGTCGGGCTGATCGCCTGCCAGTGGGCGCGCGCGCTCGGGCTGCAGCTGATCGGCACCGCGAGCACCGACGAGAAATGCGCCGCCGCGAAGGCGCACGGCGCGGCCTTCACGATCAACTACGCCCGCGACGATTTCGCGGCCCGGGTGCGCGAGATCACCGGCGGCAAGGGCGTGAAGGTGGTGTACGACGGCGTCGGCCGCGACACCTGGGACAAGTCGCTCGACTGCCTGCAGCCGTTCGGCCTGATGGCCAGCTACGGCAGCGCGTCGGGCAAGGTGCCGCCGTTCGACCTGGGCGTGCTCGGCGCGAAGGGCTCGCTGTTCCTGACGCGACCGACCGTCTTCACGCACATCGCGACGCGCGAGTCGACGCAGGTCATGGCCGACGAGCTGTTCGCGATGGTGACCAGCGGGCAGGTGAAGATCCCGGTGGAGCACCGCTACGCGCTGAAGGACGCGGCGCAGGCGCATGCCGACCTGGAGTCGCGTCGCACGGTGGGTGGGTCGGTGCTGATTCCGTAGGCTCTCTTGCGAGCGCCCTTCGCGCCGCACCCGACCGCGAGGCCAACCACTCGATATGTAGTGCGGTACATTTCGGGGTCCGCCACGCTCCAGCAACCCTCATGCGCCTCGCTGTCCGCCTGCTGCTCGCGGCCGTCTCGGTCCTCGCCACCACCGCCCATGCCGCCGACCTGACGGTCTCCGCAGCCGCCAGCCTGACCAACGCCTTCAAGGAACTGGCGCCCGCCTTCGAGGCGCGGAACCCGGGGACGAAGCTGCTGCTGAACTTCGCCGCCTCCGACGCGCTGCTGGCGCAGATCGCCAGGGGCGCGCCGGTCGACGTGTTCGCATCGGCCGACCAGGAGACGATGGACCGCGCGCAGGCGCAGCAGCTGATTGCCGCCGGCTCGCGCCGCAACTTCGCGAACAACGCGCTGGTGCTGATCGCGCCGGCCGACAGCAGGCTGGTGCTCGCCACGCTGTCCGACCTGAAGCAGCCCGGCGTCAGGCGCATCGCGCTCGGCCAGCCGAGCGGCGTGCCGGCCGGCCGCTACGCGAAGGGCGCGCTGGAAGCCGCCCGCCTGTGGGGCGATGTCGAACCGAAGGCCGTCTACGCGCAGAACGTGCGCCAGGCGCTCGACTACGTGGCACGCGGCGAGGCCGAGGCCGGGTTCGTCTACGGCACCGACGCCGCGCTGCTGAAGGACAAGGTCAAGGTGGCGTTCGCCGTGCCCACCGATACCCCCATCCGCTACCCGGTCGCCCTGATCGCCGGCAGCCCGAGCCCGGCGGAGGCCCGTGCCTTCGTCGACCACCTGCTGTCGCCGGCCGGCCAGGCGGTGCTGGCGCGCCACGGTTTCCATACACCGTGAACGCCGCGGAGTCGGCGTGGATCCCGCTCGCGCTGTCGCTGAAGGTGGCGGGCTGGGCCACGCTGATCGACCTGGTGCTCGGCGTCGGCCTGGGCCTGCTGCTGGCGCGCGGGCGCTTCCCGGGGCGCGAGCTGCTCGATGCGATCCTGACGCTGCCGATGGTGCTGCCGCCGACCGTGCTCGGCTACTACCTGCTGGTGCTGATCGGCAAGCGCGGCTGGCTCGGCGCGTGGTTGTACGAGCAACTCGGCATCCAGCTGATCTTCACCTGGCAAGGCGCGGTGATCGCCGCCAGCGTCGTCGCGCTGCCGCTGGTGCTGAAGGCGGCGCGCGCGGCCTTCGAGGGCGTCGATCCGCAGCTGGAGAACGCCGGGCGCGTGCTCGGCCTGTCGGACGCGGCGGTGTTTTTCCGCGTGACGCTGCCGCTCGCGTGGCGCGGCATCCTGGCGGGGCTGTTGCTGTCGTTCGCGCGCTCGCTCGGCGAGTTCGGCGCGACGCTGATGGTGGCCGGCAGCATCCCCGGGCGCACGCAGACGCTGTCGGTCGCGGTCTACGAGGCGGTGCAGGCCGGGCAGGACGGCGTGGCCAACGTGCTGGTGCTGATCACCTCGCTGACCTGCATCGCCGTGCTGCTGCTGGCCGGGCGGCTGTTGCGCGGGAGCGGCGTGCGATGAGCTTCGACGTCGACATCCGGAAGACGGTGGAGAGCCCGCAGCGGCGCTTCGAACTGCAGGTTCGCTTCACCGCGCAGGCGCGCCGCACGGTGATCTACGGCCCGTCGGGTGCCGGCAAGACGCTGACGCTGCGGGCGCTCGCCGGGCTGCTGCGGCCCGATGCCGGCCGCATCGCGTTCAACGGCGAGACGCTGTTCGACGGCGGCGCGCGCGTCGCGGTGCCGGCGCGGCAGCGCCGCTTCGGCTACCTGTTCCAGGACTACGCGCTGTTCCCGCAGCTGAACGTGCGGCAGAACATCGCGTTCGGCCTGCAGCGCGGCTGGCGCAATCCGCCACGCGATGCCGGTGGCGAGGCGGTCGAGCGCTGGCTGGGCGCGTTGGAGCTGGGGCCGGTCGCGTCGCAGCGGCCGCACCAGCTCTCGGGCGGCCAGCGCCAGCGCACCGCGCTCGCGCGTGCGCTGGTGGCCTCGCCGCGTGCGCTGCTGCTCGACGAGCCGTTCTCCGCGCTCGACCCGGGCTTGCGCGAGCGCACGCGCGACGAACTGGACCGGCTGCTGGCGCAGATCGACATCCCGCTGGTGATGATCACCCACGACCCGGACGACCTGCGGCGCTTCGGCGAACAGGTGCTGCAACTGCGCGATGGTGCCGTCGATGGCTGACGCACCGAACGACACCCTCACGCTCGGTGCCGAGCTGACGTTGAACCTCGGCGGGCAGAGCCTGGCCGGCACGCGGCGCATCGCGCTGCTGGTCGAGATTGCGCGGCTGGGCTCGATCACGCAAGCCGCGAAGACGGCGGGCTTCAGCTACAAGGGCGCGTGGGACGCCGTCGACCAGATGAGCAACCTGGCCGGCGAGCCGCTGCTGGAGCGCAGCGCCGGCGGCCCCGGCGGCGGCCGCACGCGGCTCACGCCGCGCGGCGAGCAGCTGCTGCGCAATGTCGTGCTGATCCAGCAGGAGCATGCGCGCTTCGTCGAACGCTTGAACCGGCAGGCCGGCGGCCTGGCCGGCGACTACTCACTGATGGAAGGGCTGGCGATGAGAACGAGCGCACGCAACCAGTTCGCCGGCACCGTGGTCGCATTGCGCAGTGGCGCCGTCAACGACGAGATCGAGCTGGAGGGCATCGGCGGGCTGCGCATCGTCGCGAGCATCACGCACGAGAGCACGCTCGAACTCGGGCTCGCGGTCGGCGCCAAGGCCTTCGCGCTGGTCAAGGCGTCGTCGATCATCCTGATGGCCGGGATGCGCGGCGTGCGCCTGTCGGCGCGCAACCAGCTGAAGGGCGTGGTGTCGCGGGTCACGCCGGGGGCGGTGAACTGCGAGGTGGTGATGGCGCTGGCCGGCGGCGGGGCGGTGGCGGCCATCATCACGAACGACAGCGCGGCGGCGCTGGCGCTGGAGGTCGGCAGTTCGGCCACCGCGGTCTTCAAGGCGTCCAGCGTGATCGTCGGCGTGTCGGCCTAGCCGGTCGACCGGGACGGATCGGATGGCATCCGATCGGGACGCAGCGGCTACTTGCCCTTGCGCACCCGCCGCAGCTCGTCGACGATCAACAGGATCGCGCCGAGCGTGATCGCGCTGTCGGCGAGGTTGAACGACGGGAAGTACTTGTCGGCCCAGTGCACCTGGATGAAGTCGACGACGTAGCCGTGCAGCAGCCGGTCGATCACGTTGCCGAGCGCGCCGCCGAGGATCAGCGCGAGCGCCCATGCGAACATCTTCTGGCCGCCGTGGCTGCGCAGCATCCAGACGATGAACCCGGCGGCCACCGCACCGAGCGCGACGAAGAACCAGCGCTGCCAGCCCGACGCACCGGCCAGGAACGAGAACGCCGCGCCGGTGTTGTGCACCCGGACCACGTTGAAGAACGGCGTGACGTGCACGCTGTCGCCGTACGCGAAGTTGGCGAGGATCAGCGACTTGGTCAGCTGGTCCAGCACGATGACGACGAGGGCGATGCCGAGCCAGGGGAGGAGGGAGGCGGAGGGGTTCTTGAAGGTCATGGTCAGTGGGAGCGAAGGCGGCTCAGGGCAACTTCGGGATCGCGAGCCGTGTGAACGAGCAGCACGACCACGATGGTGTCCTGGTCGACGGAAAAGAGGATTCGGTAGGGATACCGCGGTACCAAGGCTCGTCTGAAGGACGGGGCTGTCTCGGCGTACGACTGCGGGCGCTGCCGAATGGATTGCAGAACGTCGTCCACAGACTGCTCGAACGCTTCGCCCAAACCCTTGCGCTGGCGTTCGTACCACCGACGTGCTTCTCGAATGTCGGCGAGGGCCTTCGATGTCAGGATCAGCCGGCGCATCAGTCTTCGCGCATCAGCCGTCTGGCTTCTTCCCACGAGATTCCGGAAGCCGGATCGGCTCTGTACTGCGCCATGCGCTCCTCGAGGATCGCGACAACGGCTGCCGATTCCGGTTCGGGTGCTGCATCTGCCGCAATGCTGTCCCACAACTCCTCGACCAGCTCCAGTCGTTCGTCGACGGAGAGCTTGAAGAGGTCGGGATATTCCACTCGGGGATTGCTGTGGTTCATCGACGGCTCCTTGGCAAATTTCAGGCGACTGTACGCGTCTCGCCGGCCCCGTACAGGTTGCTTGTGCACCTGCCGCAGATCGTCGGATGCTGCGCATCGCTGCCGACGTCGTCGCGGTAGTGCCAGCAGCGCTCGCACTTGGTCGCGGCCGACGGCGTCACGGCAACAGCAAGCTCCGCGCCCGCCGCAACCCGCGCCTGCGACGTGATCGTCACGAAGCGCAGGTCGTCGCCGAGCGACGCGAGCAGCGCAAGGTCGTCGGCGGCCGCGGTGATCAGCAGCTCGGCCTGCAGCGACGAGCCGACCTGGCCCGCGCTGCGCAGCGCTTCGATCTCCTTGTTGGCCACGTCGCGGATCTCGCGCAGCCGGCTCCACTTCGCCAGCAGCGCGTCGTCGGCCCACGCCGACGTGTCGCTGAAGGTCTCGATGAAGATCGATGCCGACTGCCTCGGCGCGAACACCTTCCACGCCTCCTCGGCGGTGAAGCTCAGGAACGGCGCCATCCAGCGCAGCATCGCGTGCGTCACGTGCCACAGCGCGGTTTGCGCGCTGCGCCGGGCCAGCGACTTCGGCGCGGTGGTGTAGAGCCGGTCCTTCAGCACGTCGAGGTAGAACGCGCCCAGGTCCTCGCTGCAGAACACCTGCAGCTTGGCCACCACCGGGTGGAACTCGTAGACCTCGTAGTGCTTCAGCACCTCGGCCTGGAACTGCGCCGCGCGCGCCAGCGCGTAGCGGTCGATCTCGAGCATCCCGGCCGGCGGCACCAGGTCGGTCGCCGGATCGAAATCGCTGGTGTTGGCCAGCATGAAGCGCAGCGTGTTGCGGATGCGGCGGTACGCATCGACGACGCGCGCGAGGATCTTCTTGTCGATCGCGAGGTCGCCCGAGTAGTCGGTCGCGGCGCACCACAGGCGCAGGATCTCGGCGCCCATCTCCTGCACCGAATCCTGCAGCGAGATGAAGTTGCCCAGGCTCTTGCTCATCTTGCGGCCCTGGCCGTCGACCGTGAAGCCGTGCGTCAGCAGGCCGCGGTACGGCGCATGGCCTTCCATCGCGCTGGCGATCAGCAGCGACGAATGGAACCAGCCGCGGTGCTGGTCGTGGCCTTCGAGGTACAGGTCGGCCTCGGGGCCGCCTTCGCTGCCCGGCCCGCCGGTCGTGCCCGGCTGGCTGCCCACCTTCTCGTTCAGCACGTGATGGAAGGTCGAGCCCGAGTCGAACCACACGTCGAGGATGTCGTTGCTCTTGATGTAGTCACCCGCCTCGGCGCCCAGCACCTCGTCGACCGTCAGCTTCGACCAGGCCTCGACACCGCCTTGCTGCACCACCTCGGCGGCGCGGTCGATCAGCGCCATCGTGTCGGGGTGCAGTTCGCCGGTCGCCTTGTGCAGGAAGAACGGCAGCGGCACGCCCCAGTTGCGCTGGCGGCTGATGCACCAGTCGGGCCGGTTCGCGATCATGTCGTGCAGCCGGGCCCGGCCGTTCTCCGGGTAGAAGCTGGTCTGGGCGATGGCTTCCAGCGCGGTCTGGCGCAGCGTCTGTGGCGCCTTGTCGGTCGTGAACACGCCGTCGCCTTCGTCCATGCGCACGAACCACTGCGCCGCGGCGCGGTAGATCACCGGCGTCTTGTGGCGCCAGCAGTGCGGGTAGCTGTGGGTCAGCTTCGAGGTGGCGAGCAGCCGGCCGGCGTCGCGCAGCGCATCGACCACCAGCGGCGTGGCCTTCCAGATGTGCTGGCCGCCGAACAGCGGCAGCGTCGCCTCGTAGACGCCGTTGCCCTGCACCGGGTTCAGGATGTCGTCGATCGCGAGGCCATGCTCGCGGCAGGAGTTGAAGTCGTCCACGCCGTAGGCCGGCGACGAATGCACGATGCCGGTGCCGTCGTCGGCGGTCGCGTAGTCGGCCAGGTACACCGGGCTGACGCGGTCGTAGCCCGGGTCGACATGCGCCAGCGGGTGGCGGAAGGTGAGGCCGTCGAGGTTCTTGCCGAGCGTGGTGGCCAGCACCGTGCCGGTGAGGCCGTAGCGCTCCAGGCACTTGTCGACCAGCGCCAGCGCCAGCAGCAGGATGCCGCGCTCGGTGTCGACCAGCGCGTACTCCAGCGCCGGGTTCAGGTTCAGCGCCTGGTTGGCGGGGAGGGTCCACGCGGTGGTGGTCCAGATCACCGCGAAGGCGTCCTTGGCCAGCGACGGCAGGCCGAACGCGGCGGCCAGCTTGGCCGGCTCGGCCGCCAGGAAGGCGACGTCGACGGTCTGCGACTGCTTGTCGGCGTATTCGATCTCGAATTCGGCCAGCGACGAATGGCAGTCGAAGCACCAGTAGACCGGCTTCAGCCCGCGGTAGACGAAGCCGCGCTCGATCAGTCGCTTCAGCACGCGGATCTCGTTGGCCTCGTTGCCGAAGTCCATCGTGCGGTACGGGTGGTCCCAGTCGCCGAGCACGCCGACGCGCTTGAAGTCGGCCATCTGCTGCGCGATCTGTTCGCCGGCATAGGCGCGGCTCTTCGCCTGCACGTCGGCGCGTTCGAGGTTGCGGCCGAAGGTTTTCTCGATCTGGTTCTCGATCGGCAGGCCGTGACAGTCCCAGCCCGGCGTGTAGCGCGCGTCGAAGCCGGCCAGCTGGCGCGCCTTGACGATCATGTCCTTCAGGATCTTGTTGGCCGCGTGGCCGACGTGCAGCGTGCCGTTGGCATAGGGCGGGCCATCGTGCAGCACGAAGCGCGGGCGGTTCACGCGGGCGTCGCGCAGCTGCTTGTAGATGCCCTGGTCGGCCCAGTCCTTGATCCAGCCCGGCTCGCGCTTGGGCAGGTCGCCACGCATCGGGAACGGCGTGTCGGGCAGGTTCAGGGTGCTTCGGTAGTCCGTGGTCTTGTCGGTCATGGCTTTGCGCGCCGCGCGGCGCGTCTCGAAGACAGGTGCCGGCGCCGGGCGCCGGGGCTCGCGAAAGAAGTGCGGAGGGCGGGTGGGAGCGGCGAGCGTTAAATTCGGTCGCGGGTGGTCTGGCGGCGTTGCGCGGCGTACGACGCGAGGCAGACGCGGGCGTCCTGCACGTCCTGCGCGATGGCGGCCGTCAGGGCATCCAGCCCGTCGAAACGCGCTTCGTCGCGAAGTTTGTGCAGCAGTTCCACGCGGACGAGTTTACCGTAGGCCCCCTCGGCCCCGAGGCGTGCGGGCCAATCGAGGCAATGCACTTCGAGCAGCACCCGCCCGGCGTCTTCGACCGTCGGGCGCACGCCCAGGCTCGCGACGCCGTCCAGCGGCTGCTCGCCCAGGCCGTGGGTGCGCACCGCGTAGATGCCCATCGCGGCCGACTTGGCGTGGGCGAAGCGCAGGTTCAGCGTGCGAAAACCGAGCTCGCGGCCGAGCTTGCGGCCGTGCACCACGTGGCCGCTGATGCTGTAGCTGCGGCCCAGCAGCGCTTCGACCTGCGCCATGTCGCCGGCGGCCAGCGCCTGGCGCACCGCCGAGCTCGACACCCGCAGCCCGTGCACCTCGTAGCTCTTCATGCGGGCGACGTCGAAGCCCTGGGCCGGGCCGGCGGCGTCGAGCATCGCGTAGTCGCCGCCGCGCCGGGCGCCGAAGCGGAAGTCGTCGCCGACCAGGATGTAGCGGGCGCCGAGGCCGCGCACCAGCATGTCGACGATGAAGGCCTCGGGCGACAGCGACGCGAGCGCCTGGTCGAAGCGCAGCACGACGACCTGGTCGATGCCGCAGCGCTCCAGCTCCGAGAGCTTGTCGCGCAGCGTCGCGATGCGCGCCGGCGCCAGCTCGGGCTTGCCGGCGGCGCGGGCGAAGTAGTCGCGCGGGTGCGGCTCGAAGGTCATCACGCACGACGGCAGCCCGCGGTGCTGGGCCTCGTTGCGCAACAGCGCCAGCATGGCCTGGTGGCCGCGGTGGACGCCGTCGAAGTTGCCGATGGTGAGGGCGCAGGCATCGGCGATGCCGGGATGGTGGAAACCGCTGAAGACGCGCATGGGGTGGGATTATCTGTCGCGGCGCAGCGGGTCGCTCGCCGTGCAACCCCCTTGGATCAGCGCTTGCGCTCCAACGCTTCCCGCTCCGCCGCGCTGACCCAGCGCCACGCGCCGCTCGGCACGCCGGCCAGCGTCAGCTCGCCGAAGCTGCTGCGGTGCAGCGCCTCGACCCGGTTGCCGGCCGCGGCCACCATGCGCTTGACCTGGTGGTACTTGCCTTCGGTCAGCGTGAGCCGCAAGGTGTTGGCCCCGGTCGCTTCGCAGGCCGCGGCGCGGACCGGCGCCGGGTCGTCGTCGAGCACCACGCCGTCCAGCAGCTTCGCCACCTGGTCGGGCGTCACCTCGTGCTTCGCCGTCACCTCGTACACCTTCGGCACATGGTGCTTCGGCGAAGTGAGCCGGTGGATCAGCGTGCCGTCGTCGGTCAGCAGCAGCAGCCCGGTGGTGTCTTCGTCGAGCCGGCCGACCGGCTGCACGCCGCGGTTGCGCAGCGGCGCCGGCAGCAGGTTCAGCACGCTCGGGTGGTGCTTGGGCTTCTGCGAGCACTCGTGGCCGGTCGGCTTGTGCAGCAGCACCAGCGCCTTCTCGTGGAAGCGCCAGTCGCGGCCCTGCACCGTGAAGACCAGGCCGTCGGTGTCGACCTCTTCGGCCGGCTCCTCGATCACCCGCCCGCCGACCAACACCAGCCCGTGCCACACCAGGCCGTCGCATTCGCGGCGCGTGCCGAAGCCTTGGGAAAACAACACCTGCGACAAGCGCATCGAAAAATCTTTCGTTCAGGAATGGAGTTCGAGCAGCACGACGTGCCCGTCGGCGCACGGCCAGGCGCGGCCGACGATGCGCTCGCCGTTGAATTCTGCGGCCACCGCGCGGCCGGCCGTGTCGGTCACCTTGACGGCGGCCAGCGACAGGCCCGCGACGCCCGGCGGCAGCCCGGCGGGCGGGTGGCCGTCGAGCAGGATGCGGTCGCGCGGCACGCCGAAGTAGCCGCGCGGCCGGCTCAGCTGCACCAGCGCGAGCGCGTCGCGGTCGGCCGCCGGGTCGGCGTCCGCATCGGCATCGACGTCCGCCAGCCGCATCGCGCGCAGGTGCACCAGCGATGACGAGCGCGCGAACGGCGAGCGGTAGAGGTGCGTCGTGCCGTGCCCGGGCGCGCTGATGACGAACTCGAGCGGCGTGCGGCTGTCGGTGGCCAGCGGGCCCCACGCGCCGTCGCTGCCGACGGCGTGGCGGTACAGCGGCGCGCCGACGCGTTCGCCGGTGGCCGGATCGGTCGCATGCACCTCGACCGTGGCGCCGGCCAGCGGCAGGTTGTCGTGCACCGCGGCCTGCGGGTGCAGGCCCGAGACGGTGCCGCTCAACTCGATGGTGCCGTCGGCAGGCGTCGGCTGCAGCGTCGCCGGCGCGCGGCCGGTCAGGAAGCGCCACATCGCGTCGAACGCGACCGGGCCGAACGAAGTCTCGCGGTGGTCGATGCCGGCGATCACGACGTTGTGCGCGCCGCGCAGCGCCGGGCCGTCGGCATCGACGCCGGTCGGCCGGCCGGGCGCGCCGATCCACAGGCCATCGGGCTGCGCGTACTTGTCGTTGCCGTCGGAGCGCACGGTCATCCAGCGCGGGCCGGGCGTCGTCTCGTCGCCATCGCCGTGGCCTGCGTTCAGCCTCTGCAGGAACGGCCCGGCGCCGTTGAACTCGTTGCCCGGCCGGAAGCCCGCATCGGCCCACACCCCGTGGTTCGGCGTGCCGCCGAGGATCGCGTGCGACACCTGCGCCGCGCCGTCGTTCGCAACGAAGTTGCGCACCGCGAAGCCGCCGCGCGAATTGGCGATCAGCACCACCTGCGCGACGCCATGCCGGCGGCAGGCCTGCTCGACGGCGTCGGCCACGCAGCGGCGCGCGTCGTCGCTGGAACTGCGGCCGGGCTGCGCGATGCCGTCGTCGTCGCGCGCGAGCGGGCAGGGCATGTCGATCGCGTGCAGGCGCTCGCGAGGCCAGCCGTTGCTCTCGAAGCGCCAGACGGTGGTGAGCCACAGCGCGGCGGTGTCGCCGTTGCCGTGCACGAAGACGATCGGCGGAAAGGTATCGGCCACGGGAGCGCTCATCCGGGTCGGGCGAGGTCGCGCGCCGCCGGATACGGTCCCCAGGCGGCCGCTGCCTCGATGGCGCGGACGACGGCGCGGGCCATCGCCTCGGCCGCCATGGTGCCGAGCAGCGTCGGGTGGGCGACCAGCCCGCTGGCGCCGGTGGCGAGCGCGAACACCGTGTCGCCGTCGCTCTGCGTGTGCACCGGGCTGATGCTGCGCGCCAGCCCGTCGTGCGCGGTCTGCGCGATCTTGTTGGCCTGAGCCTTGGTCAGCACGGCATCGGTGCCGACGACGCCGATCGTGGTTGCCGCGCCCGGCTGCAAGGGGTGCGGCAACTCGCCGCGCAGCAAGGCCTGCGTGCTGTCGAGCAGGCCGCTGCCGTCGGCGCGGCGCGCACCCGCCAGCACGCGGCTGCTGGTGGGGTCGATCACGTCGCCCATCGCATTGACGGCCACCCACGCGCCGACGGTGACGCCGGCCACCGTGACGAAGGCGCTGCCGAAGCCGCCCTTCATCGCACGCTCGAGCCCGAACAGCTTGCCGACCAGCGCGCCGGCGCCGGCGCCGACATTGCCTTCGGCACAGGGCGCGTCGCTCGCGGCCTCGCAGGCGGCATAGCCGGCGGCCGCGTCGGGGCGGATGCGGCCGTCGCCGACCGACAGGTCGAACAGGATGGCTGCCGGCACGATCGGCACGCGGTGCGGGCCGACCGGGTAGCCGATGCCGCGCTCGTCGAGCCAGCGCATCACGCCGCCGGCCGCATCGAGCCCGAACGCGCTGCCGCCGGCCAGCATCACCGCATGGACCTGCTCGACGGCGTTCAGCGGCGACAGCAGGTCGGTCTCGCGCGTGCCCGGCGCGGCGCCGCGCACGTCGACGCCGCCGACCGCGCCCGCGGGCGCGAGCACGACGGTGCAGCCGGTCGGCCGGCGGCTGTCGGTGAAGTGGCCGACGCGCAGACCGGGAACGGCGCTCAGGCCTGAGGGAGAGTGCATCGCTGGGGTGGGAACGGGGGACCCGGCGATTATGGCGGGCACCGCTCCCGCGGCACGAAGGCGCGACGCGCCTTCGGCCGTGGTCCGAGTCCTACGCGAACACGCCTGCGGTGTCCTGCATGCGGTCAGAAACTTCGCCCAACTGGTGCAGCGTGTCGCCAAAGCTCAGCTCCATCACCGTCAGCCGCTTGAAGTAGTGCCCGGCGATGTACTCGTCGGTCACGCCGATGCCGCCGTGCAGCTGGATGCACTGCTGGCCGACGAAGCGCATCGAGACGCCCAGCTGGTACTTGGCCTGCGCCAGCGCGCGGCGGCGCGCGGCGGCTGGCTCGTTCATCTTCAGCGTCGCGAAGTAGCTCATCGAACGTGCGAGTTCGAGCTGCATCTTCACGTCGGCGATGCGGTGGCGCAGCGCCTGGAAGCTCGCGATCGCGACGCCGAACTGCTTGCGGGTGTTCATGTACTCGACCGTCACCGCGACCAGCTGGTCCATCGCCCCGACCGCTTCGGCGCACAGCGCCGCGATGCCGATGTCGATCGCGAGTTCCAGCGCGGCATGCCCGCCACCCGCCGGCACCAGCAGCGTGGCCGGTGCACCGGCCAGCGTCAGCTCGGCGGCGCGCGCGCCATCGGCGCTGCCGTAGCCGCGCGTCTTCACGCCGGTGGCGCGGCGCTCGACGAGGAACAGCGCGATGCCGGCCGGGTCGTCGACCGCGCCCGACACCCGCGCCGGCACGATGAACGCATCGGCCTGGTCACCGGCCGGCACGACGCTCTTCGCGCCGCTCAGCGTCCAGCCCTCGCCGGCTGCCTTGGCCGTGGTCTCCACATGCGCGAGCCGGTAGCGCGCCCCGCGCTCCTGGTGCGCCAGCACGACCAGCGCATCGCCGCCGGCGATCTTCTCGAGCCAGCCGGCGATGGCCGGCTGCGGCGTGCAGGCGGACAGCACGCCGCCGGCGATCAGCGCGCCTTGCGCATAGGGTTCCAGCACCAGGCCGCGGCCCAGCTCTTCCATCACCACCATCGCGTCGGTCGGCCCGAAGCCCATGCCACCGTGCGCCTCGGGCACGAACAGCCCGGTCAGCCCGAGGTCGGCCAGCTCGCGCCAGGCCTCGCGCGAGAAACCGCCGGCCTGCACGATGCGCTTGCGGCGCTCGGCGTCGTAGCCCTTGGCGACCCACTTGCGCACCGAGTCGCGCAGCATCTCTTGATCGTCGGAGAAGTCGAAGTCCATGTCGTTTCCTCAGCCCAGCACCGTCTGCGCGACGATGTTGCGTTGCACTTCGTTGCTGCCGCCGTAGATGGTCGTCTTGCGCACGTTGAAGTAGGTCGCCGCCAGCGGCGCGCAATACGCCGCGCCGACGTGGTCGCCCTGCCAGCCGGCTTCCATCGCGTCATGGATGAAGGGCACGCTGTACGGCCCGGCGGCCAGCATCAGCAGCTCGGTCAGGCGCTGCTGGATCTCGCTGCCGCGGATCTTCAGCAGGCCGGCCACGTCGAGCGACTGCTTGCCGGACTTCTCGCCGCTGAGCACCCGCAGCACCATCATCTCCAACGCGACGATGTCGACCTCCAGCTTCGCGATCTCGTCGCGGAAGCGCACGTCGCCGTACACCTTCTCCGCCTTCGCGATGCGCTTGAGCCGCTCCAGCTCGCGCTTCGAGCGGTTCACGTCGGCGATGTTGGTGCGCTCATGGGCCAGCAGGTACTTGGCGTAGGTCCAGCCCTTGTTCTCCTCGCCGACCAGGTTGTCCGCCGGCACCTCGACGTCGTCGAACCAGACCTCGTTGACCTCGTGCTCGCCGTCCATCGTGATGATCGGGCGCACCGTGATGCCGGGGCTCTTCATGTCGATCAACAGGAAGCTGATGCCGGTCTGCGGCTTGCCTTCGGTGCTGGTGCGCACCAGGCAGAAGATCCAGTCGCCGTACTGGCCGAGCGTGGTCCAGGTCTTCTGGCCGTTGACGACGTAGTAGTCGCCACGCCGCTCGGCGCGGCATTTCAGCGACGCCAGGTCGGAGCCCGAGCCGGGTTCGCTGTAGCCCTGGCTCCACCACACGTCGCCGCTCATGATGCCGGGCAGGTGGCGCTTCTGCTGCTCGGGCGAGCCGAAGGCCATGATCACCGGCGCCACCATCACCGGCCCGAACGGCACGACGCGTGGCGCACCGGCCAGCGCGCATTCTTCTTCGAACAGGTGGCGCTGGACCGCGTTCCAGCCCGGGCCGCCGAACTGCTTCGGCCAGGCCCAGCCGTGCCAGCCCTGCTTGCCGAGGATCTTCGCCCAGCGCTGCAGATCGTCCTTCGACAGCCGCAGCGCGTTGTGCACCTTGTGGCTGATGTCCTTCGGCAGGTGCTCGGCCACCCAGCTGCGAATCTGCTGTCGGAAGGCCTGCTCTTCGGGCGTGAAGTTCAAATCCATCGTCGTGTCTCCTGTGCGCCGCGTTTTAGCACGGTCGTGCGCTGACGAACTGTCCCAGCAGCGACAACGGGCCTACCGATAATCCCGCGGTGACTTCTTCCTACCGATCCACCGTGGCCGCGCTGGCTGCCGGCCAGCTGGTGAGCTGGGCGGCGCTGCACTACGCATTCTCGTCGTTCGTGCTGCCGATGCAGCAGGCCTTGGGGTGGAGCAAACCCGTGTTGATGGGGGCCTTCACGCTCGGCCTGGCCGTGTGGGGTGCGAGCAGCTACGCGGCCGGTGCCGCGATCGACCGCGGACATGGGCGCGGCGTGATGACGCTCGGCGCGGTGTTCGCGGGGGTGGGTTTCCTGGTGTGGTCGCAGGTGGATCGACCGGCCACGCTGTATGCGGCGTGGGCCTTGCTCGGCGCCGCGATGGCGATGACGCTGTACGAGCCGGCCTTCAACGTGCTGACGAAGCGTTTTCCGGAGCGCTACCGCGACGGCATCACGTCGCTGACGCTGGTCGGCGGCTTCGCGAGCACGCTGTCGTTTCCGGCGGCGGCCTGGCTGGTGAACGCCTGCGGCTGGCGTGTCGCGCTGGCGGTGATCGGCGGCGTGCTGCTGCTGGGCGTGGCGCCGCTGCATGCGTGGGCGCTGCGCGGCAGCGATCCGCCGCACGCACCGCGCGGTGCGCACGACGAAGCCGACGATGCGACGCTGCACGAGGCGCTGCGCCACCGGGCCTTGTGGCTGCTGACGATCACCTTCACGCTGTACTCGTTCTCGGCGGCGGCGCTGTGGGCGCACGTGATGCCGATCTTCGCGGCCAAGGGGCGCAGCGAGGGGCAGGCGCTGGCGGTGCTGACCTGGATCGGCCCGGCCCAGGTGGCCGGCCGGCTGGTGTTCCTCGCGTTCGGGCGCCGCGTCACGCCGCGCGGGCTGGGGCTGGCGGTGCTGGGCGGGCTGCCGCTGTCGTTCGCGATCTTCGCGGTGGCCGATAACCTGGCCGCGCTGATCGCGTTCGCGGTGCTGTTCGGCATCGCCAACGGGCTGGTGACCATCGTGCGCGGCAACCTGGTGCCGGCGTACTTCGGCCGTGCGCACGTGGGGCGCATCGGCGGCGCGATGTCGGCGATCGCGCTGCTGTCGCGGGCGGCCGCGCCGCTGCTGACGGCCTGGCTGCTGCTGGTGCTGCCGGGCTACCGCGAGCTGCTGCTGATGCTGGCGGGGATGGGGGTGGTCGCGGTGGTCAGCTTTGCGCTGGCCCGGCCGCCGGCGTGAGGGCTACGGCTTCTTGTCGAGCGTCATCGTGTCGTTGTCGCGCCGCATCTGGAAGCGCGTCAGGAAGCTGTTGCCGAGCAGCACCTGGCTCATCGAGGCGGGCAGCACGACGGCGTCGACGTTGTAGACCTGCACGTCGCCGACGCGCACCGAACTCAGCGTGATGCGGTAGGCCGGCACCGAGCCGTTCGCGGTGCTGACCATGCCGCGCTGGCCGTCGAGGTACTTCAGGCCGATCGCGTCGGCTTCGGACTGCGCGATGGTCACGGTGGTGGCGCCGGTGTCGACGACGAACACCACCGCCTTCCCGTTGATCGAGCCCTGCGTGAAGAAGTGGCCACCCGGCCCGACCGGCAGCACGATGCGACTGCCGCCGCCTTCGACCGGCGCCGCGCCGAGGCTGACCTGCACGCCGCCGAGCCGCAGCTGCCGGCGCTCGCCGCCGATCTCGACGATCGCGTCGCCGCCCGCCATGCTGACCAGCTTGACCCCTTGCACCGTGCTGCCGACCGCCAACGTCCGCGGCGCGCCATTGATCATCAGCAGCGCCTTGTCGGCACCCAGCGTGCCGCTGAGCGAGACGGTTTGAGCCCACGCGCCAGGCGCGAACAGCAGGACGCTCGCCAAGGCGCGAAGCGCCTTCGGGGGGGTGCCCACCTAGTCTCTGAAATTGTCGAAGCTCAGCGGCGCGTCCGGCACGTCCTTGCGGATCAGTGCCATCGCCGCCTGCAGGTCATCGCGCTTGGCGCCGGTGACGCGCACCGTGTCGCCCTGGATCGCGGCCTGCACCTTCATCTTGCTTTGCTTGATCAGCGCCTGGATCTTCTTCGCGGTGTCGCTGTCGATGCCGTTCTTGACGGTGATCAACTGCTTGACCTTGTCGCCGCCGATCTTCTCGATCTTCGCGCTGCGGTCGAGGAAGCGGATGTCGACGCTGCGCTTGGTGAGCTTGGCCAGCAGGATGTCCATCACCTGGCCGATCTGGAAGTCGCTGTCGGCGTAGACCGTCAGTTCCTTCTCTTTCAATTCGACGCGGGCGGACGAGCCCTTGAAGTCGAAACGGGTGCCGATTTCCTTGGCAGTCTGGTCCACGGCATTGCGAACCTCGACGAGGTTGGGGTCGAGTACGGCATCGAAGCTGGGCATGGTCGTTCATTCCTCTTCCGGATCAGCGAAAATTCTCGCATGCAAATCGAGTCGGGCGTCAGCCTGAAACCCTACAACAGCTTCGGACTGCCGGCTGTCGCCCACACGTTGGTGCGCATCGCGGGCGATGCCGACGTGCGCCGCGTCGTCGACCATCCCCAGCTCGGCCGTGCCCCGAAGTTCGTGCTCGGCGGCGGCAGCAACATCGTGCTGACGCGCGACATGCCCCAGGTGGTGCTGAAAGTCGAGGTCAAGGGCCGCTCGCTGGTGCGCGAGACCGACAGCGCCTGGATCGTCGAGGCCGGCGCCGGCGAGAACTGGCACGAGTTCGTCGCGTGGACGCTGGCCCAGGGCTGGCCGGGCCTCGAGAACATGGCGCTGATCCCCGGCACGGTGGGCGCGTCGCCGGTGCAGAACATCGGCGCCTATGGCATCGAGCTGAAAGACCGCTTCGAATCGCTGGATGCCGTCGACCTGGTGACCGGCCGCAGCGTCACGCTCGCCAGCGGCATCTGCGCGTTCGGCTACCGCGACAGCGTCTTCAAGCATTCGCTGGCCGGCCGCAGCGTGATCACGCGGGTGCGCTTTCGGCTGCCCAAGCCGTGGCAGCCAGTGCTCGGCTACCTCGAACTCGAACGCAAGATGCACGAGACCGGCATCGGCGCGCCGAGCCCGCAGCAGGTGTTCGACTGGGTCTGCGCGATCCGCCGCGCCAAGCTGCCGGATCCGGCGGTGGTCGGCAACGCCGGCAGCTTCTTCAAGAACCCGGTCGTGACGCCCGAGCAGTGCCGCGACATCATCGGCCGCGATCCGGAGATCGTGCACTATCCGATGCCCGACGGCAGCGTGAAGCTGGCGGCCGGCTGGATGATCGACGCCTGCGGCTGGAAGGGCAAGAGCATCGGCCGAGCCGGCGTCTACGAGAAGCAGGCGCTGGTCATCGTGAACCGCGGCGGCGCGATCGGCTCCGAGGTGGTGACGCTGGCACGCGCGATCCAGGAGAGCGTGTACGGGCGCTTCGGGATCCGGCTCGAGCCGGAGCCGGTGGTGGTGTGAGCCGATCGATGCGCCGGTCACATCTGCGACAGGCCGCTGAACACCCCCTGCAATCCGTGGCGCTGCTGGAAGGCCTGTCGCGCGAGCGCCTGGTTGCGCTGCAGCGCCGCCGTCAGCCGCCCGAATGCTTCGTTTGTCAGCTCCGTGTCGCCAAGGTGAAGTTGGAGCAATGAGGTGTTTGTCTCGACGGCCCCGATCAGCGCATCGGCCAGTGCCTGGTTGAAGGCCGCGTTGGCAAACGACAGCGACCTCAGTTTGCAGTCCGGATGCTGCAATGCATCCACCACCAGCTTGCGCAGCTGTGTGCAGCCCTGAAGATTTCCGCGCAACTCCAGCGATGACAGGCACGGGCTCTCCTGGCTCGCTTCCATCAGCCATCCCAGCAGCTCGTCGCACCAAGGCAGGGTCAGACAGGCGGCGTTCGCCATCAGGTGTGTCGACAGCGAACTGCACAACCGGCGCTTCCATTCGCCGGCGTCGAGGTCGGCCGGCGCGGCGGTCACGATGATTTCCAGTTCAGCCAATGGCCTGGCGCGCGCCGTGGGATGCGAGAACAGCCGCACCAATGCGCCGGCTTCCGGTGGCGCGTTCTCGTCCACGTGCAGCTTGAGAGAATTCAGGCCGATGTTGTCTCCCAGCGCCTGGGCGAGCTCGGCGGCCTGCTCGGGGTCCGACGGGATCGGCAGCTCGATGCCGGTGATCTCCGGGCAACCGGGCAGGACGCCGATGAAGAAGGGGCGCTCTTCTGCAGCGATGTCCTCGAACTCGAGGTCAATGCCCTGGCCGCGGTAGCGGCTCACGCCCGGAGGCTGCGCCTGCGCATTGAAGGCTTTGGCCCCCATCAGGAACAGGTCGTCGAGCCCGTGATCGGCACACCAGTGGAGGACGAGCTGGGCATCGGCAGCACCGGCACGCGTCGCGGGGTCGGGCATGACCCCTTGGGCCTGGAACGTTTGCACGCATGGGTCTTCGTGCGACGTGTCGATGTGGGCCATTCCTTCGAGCAAGCGCTGCAACCCGACCTGGCCCGCCGGGTCGCCTGCGAAGGGAGGAACGGCGCCGCGGCGCGGTGGGGCGCCGGGAGAGAGGGAGCGTTTCATGAGGTCACCGTGATGGTCGTCGGAGGGATACCGGCCTGAGTGACCGGCCGGTGCGTCGCGGTTCCATCGCGGATCAATCGGCGCGGAATGCCTCCGTCGGCGTCGATTGCGCGTCGCGCCAGCGCGCCGCCGCCTGGCCGCGCGTGTCGGCGCCGAGCTTGTCGAGGATGTTCGCGACATGCCGCTTCACCGTGTGCGGGCTCAGCTCGAACGCGCGCGCGATCAGCTTGTTGCTGTCGCCGGCGGCCATGCGGGCCAGCACCTCGCGTTCTCGCGCGCTCAGCCCCGCGAGCGGGTCCGCGGTCGGCCCCGTGGACCGCGTATCCAGCGCGAGGGCCGGCGCGACGACCGGCGCGCCATCCGCCCGCAGCGGCCGGTGTCCGCGCAACTGCTCGGCGCGGTCCAGCCAGTTCGCGAGCGCCGCCTGCGCGCCGGCGCCGAGCGCCAGTCCGCCATGCGCCAGCACCGCGAGCACGCGCGGTCCGGCCAGCAAGGCCGAGCCGATCCAGCCATCGTTCGCGCAGCGCAGGGCGGCCGCCTCGACCAGCGGCACCGCATCGCGCGCCCGGCCCAGCCGCACCAGCGCCGCGGCCAGCCGCAGCCGGCCTTCGGTCAGCAGCCCGTACCACTCGAGCGCTTCCGGCGTCTGCAGCGCCGCCTGCCAGCACTCGACCACCTGCGGCCAGTGTTCCGCCAGCTCGGCCGCGAAGGCCGGCAGCGCCAGCTCGCGGGCGCGCTGCGCGATGCGGCTCGAGACCAGCAGATCGGGCGCGCCCAGCGTGGCGACCAGCGCACGCGCGCGCTCGCCGTCGTCGGCGATCATCGCCAGCCGCAGCACCTGGAACTGCATGGCGCGGCGCAGCTTGTCGCGGCGTGCGCTCGGCGGCTCCTGCTCGGGGTCGGCCAGCAGGTGGGCGGCGGCCTCGCGCATCGCGTCGATGTCGCCACGCAGCGCATGCAGCATGCCGCGTGCCAGCGCCAGCATCGTGCGCACATTGCGCGGGCCGCCGAGCCAGCGCGACTCCTCGTCGGCGCGCTGCAGCCGTTCGGCCGCGCGCACCGCATCGCCGTGCCACAGCGCGATCAGCCCGTACAGCAGCCAGGTGATCGCGCTCATCGCGGTCGGGTGCTCGGGCGCCAGGCGCAACGCGCGCTCGACGAACAGCGTCAGCGCGGGGGCCGCGCCGGGCAGCGCCACGTCGCGCGGGTTGGGCGTCGCCTGGTACCACAGGCCGATGTCGGTGCAATCGGCCAGCAACTCGTTGCGCCGCGCCAGGTAGCCGGCCGACGGCCCGACCGGCCCGTAGTCGCCGGCATGCCACAGGCTGGCGGTCAGCGTCGTGATCTCGGCGTCGCGCGGCAGCGCCTGCCCGCGCAGGTCGGCGAGCAGCGCGGCCGCCTCGTCGCGCCGGTCGAGCTGGCACAGGCTCAGCGCGACGCAGGCCTTGGCAAGCTGCGCCTGCGCTGCGTGGCCCTGTTGCTCGGCCAGCCGCAGTGCCTGCTGGAAATGCCCGGCCATCGCGACGAAATCCCAGTGCGCCCACGCGGCCAGCCCTTGCAGCAGCATCAGCGTCGACGAGCGCTCGCGCCATGCGGGCGGAAACTGCGCCAGCAGCCGCTGCGTCTGCGTCAGCAGGCCGTCGCTGAGCCAGCCGCGCGCGACGGCGTTCAGTGCCGCCTCGGCCGCGGCCCAGTCGCCGGCCCGCTGCAGGTAGGCGATGCGGCGCGCGTCGTCCGGCTCGGTGTCGGCGGCGCGGTGCAGCAGGCCGGTCAGCGCGTCGGGCGACTCCTGGCGCAGCCGGTCCTCGAGGAAATCGCGGAACAGGTCGTGCAGGCGCAGCGTCAGCTGCGGCCCGTCGAGCACGGTGACGAACAGGCCGCGGCGCTCGATGTCGTCGAGCCAGTCGGCGGCCTGCGGGTCGCCGGTCAGCGCGGCGCAGCGGCCGGCCTCCAGCTCGGCCAGCACCGAGGTCTGCAGCAGGAAGCGGCGCAGGCCGTCCGGCATGTCGGCCAGCACCTCGCTCGCCAGGTAGTCGAACAGGTGGCGCTGGCTGAGCGCCGCCGGCGCACGGGCACCAGCGAGCGTCGCGGCATCGAGGCTCAGGCGGATGCCGGCCGGCCAGCCCTGCAGCCGCCCGATCAGCGGCTCGACGAGCGCCGCGCCGGCGCCGCGCTGCGCGGCGAGCGATCGGACCTCGTCGTCGGCGAAGCCCAGCTCGGCCTGGCGCAGCTCCAGCAACTCGCCCTGCGCGCGCAACCGGGCCAGCGACAGCGGCGGATCGGTGCGGCTCGCGAGCAGCACGGTCCATGGCGCGGGCAGGTGCTCCAGCAGCAGGTCGAGCAGCTCGAAGATGCGCGCATCGGCGATGCGGTGCGCATCGTCCAGCACGATCAGCCCGTGCCGCAGGTCGGCACCGCCCAGCGCGCTCAGCAGTTCGTCGGCGATGCGGCGCAGCCCGCGCGGCTGCTGGCCGAGCGTCGCGAGCGCCTGTGGCGAGATGCGCCACGGCAGGTCGTGCGGCTCCAGTGCGGCCACCAGGCAGGCGACGAAGCGGGCGAGGTCGTCGTCATCGTCGGCGGCGATCCAGGCGATCGCGCCGCCGGGCCGTTGTTCGAGCGACGCCAGCAGCTGGCCCAGCAGCGCCGTCTTGCCGAAACCGGCCGGCGCGCACAGCAGCATCAGCCGGGCCTGGCCGATGGCGGCTGCCAGTTGCCGTTCGAGCTGGGGGCGCGCCAGGTGCTCGCTGCGCGGGCGCGGCGGCTGGAGCTTGGTCAGCGCGAAGGGCAGGGCTTCCGGCATGCGGCGAGTCCCGGATTGGATCCGGGCCGCGTCAGGCCACGGCCACCGGGATTTTTCCGATCTTCGCCTGCCATTCCTTCGGCCCGGTCTGGTGCACCGAGGTGCCTTCGGAATCGACCGCCACCGTCACCGGCATGTCGTTGATCTCGAACTCGTAGATGGCTTCCATGCCCAGGTCGGCGAAACCGACGACCTCGGCCTTGCGGATCGCCTTCGACACCAGGTAGGCCGCGCCGCCGACCGCCATCAGGTAGGCCGACTTGTGCTTCCGGATCGCGTCGATGCCGGCCGGGCCGCGCTCGGCCTTGCCGATCATGCCGATCAGCCCGGTCTCTGCGAGCATCATCTCGGTGAACTTGTCCATGCGCGTCGCGGTGGTCGGGCCGGCCGGGCCCATCACCTCGTCGCGCACCGGATCGACCGGGCCGACGTAGTAGATGACGCGGTTCGTGAAGTCGACCGGCAGCTTCTCGCCCTTGGCGAGCATGTCCTGGATGCGCTTGTGCGCGGCATCGCGGCCGGTCAGCATCTTGCCGTTCAGCAGCAGCGTCTCGCCCGGCTTCCAGCTCGCCACCTCTTCGCGCGTCAGCGTGTCGAGGTCGACGCGGCGGCTCTTGTTGTAGTCGGGCGCCCATTTCACGTCGGGCCACAGGTCGAGGCTGGGCGCTTCGAGGAAGGCCGGGCCCGACCCGTCGAGCACGAAGTGCGCATGGCGGGTGGCGGCGCAGTTCGGGATCATCGCGACCGGCTTGCTGGCCGCATGCGTCGGGTAGGTGGCGATCTTCACGTCGAGCACGGTGGTCAGGCCGCCCAGGCCCTGCGCGCCGATGCCGAGCGCATTGATCTTGTCGCACAGCTCGATGCGCAGCTCCTCGAGCTTGTTCTGCGGGCCGCGCGCCTTCAGCTCGTACATGTCGATGTCCTGCATCAGCGACTCCTTCGCGAGCAGCATCGCCTTCTCGGCGGTGCCGCCGATGCCGATGCCCAGCATGCCCGGCGGGCACCAGCCGGCGCCCATCGTCGGCACCGTCTTCAGCACCCAGTCGACCAGGCTGTCGCTCGGGTTCATCATCACGAACTTGCTCTTGTTCTCGCTGCCGCCGCCCTTGGCCGCGATCTGGATGTCGACCGTGTTGCCCGGCACCACGCTCATGTGGATCACCGCCGGCGTGTTGTCCCTGGTGTTCTTGCGCTCGAAGTGCGGGTCGGCCACGATGCTCGCGCGCAGCTTGTTTTCGGGGTCGAGGTAGCCGCGGCGCACGCCTTCGTTGACCGCCTCCTCGACGCCCGACGGGAAGCCCTCGAAGCGCACGTCCATGCCGATCTTCATGAAGACGTTGACGATGCCGGTGTCCTGGCAGATCGGGCGGCGCCCTTCGGCGCACATCTTCGAATTGGTCAGGATCTGCGCGATCGCGTCCTTCGCGGCCGGCCCCTGCTCGGATTCGTACGCCCGCGCGAGGTGCGCGATGTAGTCGGCCGGGTGGTAGTAGCTGATGTATTGCAATGCGGCGGCGACGCTGTCAACCAGGTCGGTGTAGCGGATCGAGGTCATGTGGCTATCCCGGAAAGTGGGCGGAACTACGGAACAATCCCCGGCGGACGGGCTTGGCTTGAAGCGGCGAATTTTACTGATAGGGGAGAACTCATGCTGAACAGCGTCCGGCGCTTCATCGCATCCGAGTCGGCCGGCGGCGTCGTGCTGGCGCTGGCAGCCGCGATCGCGCTGGTCGTCAGCAACTCGCCGTGGCACGACGCCTACCAGCGTTTCGTCGGCCTGCCCGGCGAGCTGCGCATCGGCGGCGACCTGCTGGTGCTGGCCAAGCCGCTGCTGCTGTGGGTCAACGACCTGTGGATGGCGGTGTTCTTCTTCCTGGTCGGGCTCGAGATCAAGCGCGAGCTGCTGGCCGGCGAGCTGGCCTCGGCGCGCCAGGCGCTGCTGCCGGCGGGGGCTGCGGTCGGCGGCATGGCGGTGCCGGCGCTGATCTACGCGCTGATCAACCTGCGCGATCCGGTCGCGCTGCACGGCTGGGCCATTCCGGCGGCCACCGACATCGCGTTCGCGCTCGGCATCCTGATGCTGCTGGGCTCGCGGGTGCCGGCGTCGCTGAAGGTGTTCCTGACGGCAGTGGCCATCATCGACGACCTGGGCGCCATCGTTGTCATCGCGTTCTTCTACACCGCCGACGTGTCGCTCACGATGCTGGGCGCCGCGCTGGCGGGCGGGGTGGTGCTGTTCCTGATGAACCGCAGCCGGGTCATGAGCGTCGCGCCGTACGTCGTCGTCGGGCTGGTGATCTGGGTGTGCGTGCTGAAGTCGGGCGTGCATGCGACGCTGGCCGGCGTGGCGACGGCGCTGGCGATCCCGTTGCGCGGTGCCGGCGACGACGGCCATTCGCCGCTCGAAGCCACCGAGCACGCGCTGCACCCGTGGGTGGCGTTCGCGGTGCTTCCTATGTTCGCGTTCGCGAATGCCGGCGTGTCGCTGCAGGGCGTCAGCTTCGCGACGCTCGCGCAGACGGTGCCGCTGGGCATTGCCGCCGGTCTGGTGCTCGGCAAGGCGATCGGGGTGTTCGGCGCGTCGTGGCTGCTGATCCGCCTGGCCGGCGCCGAACTGCCGGCGGGTGCCAGCACGCGGCAGTTCTTCGGCGTCTGCGTGCTGTGCGGCGTCGGCTTCACGATGAGCCTGTTCATCGGCGCGCTGGCCTTCGAAGGCCGCGGTGGCGACTACGAGACCCAGGTCAAGCTCGGCGTGCTGTGCGGCTCGCTGGTCGCCGGCGTCATCGGCACGCTGCTGTTGCTGGGCGGGTCGCGCCAGGCTCAGTGATCGGCGGGGCCTCTGGGCAGCAGCCGGTCCGTCATCGCGATCGCCATCGCCGACAGCAGGAACGCGCAGTGGATCACCGTCTGCGCGATCAGCACTCGGTCGCTCAGCGCGTCGGCGTTGATGAAGGTCTTCAGCAGGTGGATCGACGAGATGCCGATGATCGCGGTCGCGAGCTTGACCTTCAGCACCGACGCGTTGACGTGGCTCAGCCATTCGGGCTGGTCGGGGTGGCCTTCGAGGTTCATGCGCGACACGAAGGTCTCGTAGCCGCCGACGATCACCATGATCAGCAGGTTGGAGATCATCACCACGTCGATCAGTCCGAGCACCACCAGCATGATCGTCGTCTCGGTCAGCTTGGTGCCCTGGGCCGCCTCGCCGCTGACGCCGACCGCGCTGAACACCGCCTGCAGCGCCGTCTGGCTGCCGAAGGCCGCTTCGACCAGGTGCACCAGCTCGACCCAGAAGTGGAACACGTAGACCGCCTGCGCGACGATCAGCCCGAGGTACAGCGGCAACTGCAGCCAACGGCTCATGAAGATGAGGTTGGGCAACGCGCGCAGCTTGCGGTCGCCGCGATCGGGAATCTGGGCCATGGGGAGTGCAGGGATAGTCCGGTTGCCGGGAATTCTAGTTGGCCCACCATCGGTGAAGACCCCGGGCGCCTTCGTCAGTCGTTCGTAAGAGCAGCTGTCTATGGTGCGAGCAGAATTTGCAAACCGCTGCGCAAACCGCTGAAGGAGACAAGCAATGAGTTCGAGCGAGCACAAGGTCTACCCCCCGCCCGCGGCACTGGCCAAGGCCGCCCATGTGTCCGGCATGGCCGCCTACGACAAGCTGTGCGCCGAGGCCGAGGCCGACTACGAAGGCTACTGGGCCCGTCTCGCGCGCGAGATGGTGAGCTGGAAGACGCCGTTCACGAAGACGCTCGACAGCAGCCAGGCGCCGTTCTTCAAGTGGTTCGAGGACGGCACGCTGAACGTCTCGTACAACTGCCTGGACAAGCAGGTCGAGGCCGGCCTCGGCGACAAGACCGCGATCGTCTTCGAGGCCGATGACGGCCAGGTGACGCGCGTCAGCTACCGCGACCTGCTGGCAAAGACCTGCCGCATGGCCAACGCACTGAAGTCGCAGGGCGTCGGGAAGGGCGACCGCGTCGTCATCTACATGTCGATGTCGGTCGAGGGCGTGGTCGCGATGCAGGCCTGCGCGCGCATCGGCGCGACCCATTCGGTGGTGTTCGGCGGTTTCTCGGCGCAGAGCCTGCGCGATCGCATCGAAGACGCCGGCGCGGTGATGGTGATCACCGCCGACGAGCAGCTGCGCGGCGGCAAGCAGCTGCCGCTGAAGGCGATCGTCGACGACGCGATCGCGCTCGGCGGCTGCGACAGCATCAAGAGCGTGATCGTCTACCAGCGCACCGGCGGCAAGATCGCGTTCGATGCGTCGCGCGACCGCTGGATGCACGAGCTGACGGCCGCGCAGCCGGCCACCTGCGAGCCCGAATGGGTCGGCGCCGAACACCCGCTGTTCCTGCTGTACACCTCGGGTTCCACCGGCAAGCCGAAGGGCGTGCAGCATTCGACCGGCGGCTACCTGCTGCACGCGGCGCTGACGACGAAGTGGACCTTCGACCTGAAGCCCGACGACATCTTCTGGTGCACCGCCGACATCGGCTGGGTGACCGGCCACACCTACATCGCCTACGGGCCGCTGGCGCTCGGCGGCACCGAGGTCGTGTTCGAGGGCGTGCCGACCTATCCCGATGCCGGCCGCTTCTGGCGGATGATCCAGGACCACAAGGTCTCGATCTTCTACACCGCACCGACCGCGATCCGCTCGCTGATCAAGGCGGCCGAGAGCAATGCCGCGGTGCACCCGCGCAACTACGACCTCGCGTCGCTGCGCATCCTCGGCTCGGTCGGCGAGCCGATCAACCCGGCCGCGTGGGAGTGGTACCACGAGCACATCGGCGGCGGCCGCTGCCCGATCGTCGACACCTTCTGGCAGACCGAGACCGGCGGCCACATGATCACGCCGCTGCCGGGCGCGACGCCGCTGGTGCCGGGCTCCTGCACGCTGCCGTTCCCCGGCATCATCGCGGCCGTCGTCGACGAGACCGGCAAGGACGTGCCGAACGGGCAGGGCGGCATCCTGGTCGTCAAGAAGCCGTGGCCGGCGATGATCCGCACCATCTACGGCGACCCGGAGCGCTTCAAGAAGAGCTACTACCCGGCCGATTTCCAGGGCCGCTACTACCTGGCCGGCGACGGCGCGATCCGCGACGAGAAGACCGGTTACTTCACGATCACCGGCCGCATCGACGACGTGCTGAACGTCAGCGGGCACCGGATGGGCACGATGGAGATCGAATCGGCGCTGGTCGGCTGCACCGACCTGGTCGCCGAAGCCGCGGTGGTCGGCCGCCCGGACGACACGACCGGCGAGGCGATCTGCGCGTTCGTCGTGCTGAAGCGCCCGCGCCCGACCGGCGACGAGGCCAAGGCGATCGCGAAACAGCTGCGCGACTGGGTCGGCAAGGAGATCGGCCCGATCGCGAAGCCGAAGGACATCCGCTTCGGCGACAACCTGCCGAAGACGCGCTCCGGCAAGATCATGCGGCGCTTGCTGCGCTCGGTGGCCAAGGGCGAGGCGGTGACGCAGGACACCAGCACGCTGGAGAACCCGGCGATCCTGGAGCAGCTGGGGCAGGCCTATTGAAATGACGAAGGCCCCGCAGGGGGGCCTTCTATATCCAGCGCACGCCGCGGAACCGGCTTTGCCGGGCCACTGGCGGCGCCCCCTTGAGGGGGAGGCGCGAAGCGCCTCGGGGGTGGGTCACTTCAAGCCGAGGATCCAGGTCACCAGTTGCTTGGCTTCGGCATCCGACACCTGCGTGTTCGCCGGCATCGGCACCGCGCCCCAGACACCGGCACCGCCCTTGATGACCTTTTGCGACAGCTTGTCGACGGCGTCCTTCTGGCCGGCGTACTTCGCGGCGACGTCCTTGTAGGCCGGGCCGACCAGCTTCTTGTCGACGGCGTGGCAGGCCATGCAGTTCTTCTTCTGCGCCAGCTCCGGGTTGGCGAAAGCCGGTGCGGCCGCCAGGGCGGAGAGGGCAACGATCAGCGAAAGCAGCGACTTCATGATTTCCTTCCGAAGGGGTGGGGAGCCATCCATTACATTTGGATCACTGGACAACTCAACGAATTCTACGTGGCGCGGTTGACCGTGCCTTGCCGTAGGACAAGCCGGAAGGCCGAGGGAAGATCATGTATTTCGTCGTTTTGGGCGTCTTGCTGCTGGTGATGAAAATGGCCGAGGTCGGGCCGGCCGCCGAATGGGGCTGGCTCGCGATCCTGTGGCCGTTCGCCGCGGCCATCGCCTGGTGGATCTTTGCGGACACTACCGGCTACACCAAGCGCAAGGAGATCGAGAAGATGGACGAGCGCGTGGCCAAGCGGCGCAAGGAAAGCCTCGAGAAGCTCGGCATGGACCATCGCGGCCGCCGCAAGAAGCGCAAGGTCTGACCGTCGATGCGCCGCTGGCTGCTCCTGTTCTTCGCCGTGCTGCTGCCGCTGCAGCTGGCGTGGGGGGCTGCCTCTGCGTATTGTCAACACGAGAGTGGTCAACACGAGGGCGCCGCGCCCGGCGGCAGCGTCCAGGCCCGCCACATCGGCCACCACCTGCACGAGCATCAAGACGAGCGCGGGCAGGCGTCCGGCGGCTCGCTGGCCGTCGACACCGACTGCGCCACCTGCCATGCCGCCTGCAGCCCGGCCCTCGGCCCCGGCACGCTGCAAGGCTCGCCGGCCCTGCAATCCGCCAGCGCCGCCGGGCTGTCGTCCGACGCGGCGTTCAGCTCCGCGCTCGCCCGGGCGCCCGACCGCCCCCAGTGGCCCCGTCTCGCCGTCCGGCGAGACGCGTGAACTGACTCCATTCCCCCCGCTTCCGGTCGCGGAGGCGCTCGCGTTTCGCCGAATCCTCAGGTCCCAACCGATGAGATTCGATGCGAAGAATGTTGATGCCGCTGGTGCTCGCGGCGATGTGGTCGAGCCCGCTTCCTGTCCAGGCCCAGCCTGCGACTCCCTTTCTTGAACTCAGCCTCGACGGCGCCGTCGAACGGGCCGTGTCGCGCAGCCCCGTGCTGCTGGCGGCGCAGCGCGATGCCGACGCCGCCGAAGCGGCGCTGCAGCAAGCCGGCGCACGCGCCAATCCGACGCTGAACGCCGCCGTCGAAGACACCCGGCGCGCGTCGCGCAGCACGACGGCCACGCTCGAATGGCCGATCGAGCTCGGCGGCAAGCGCGCGGCGCGGATCGCGGTGGCCGAACGCTCGCGCGAGCTGGCGCAGGCGGTCTCGGCCGACACCCGCTCGCGGCTGCGCGCCGAAGTCGCCCGCGAGTTCTTCGGCGTGCTGGTGGCGCAGGAACGGCTGGCGCTGAGTGCGGATTCGGTCCGGCTCGCTGCCGCGGCCGCCGATGCCGCCGCCCGGCGCGTGGCCGCCGGCAAGGTGGCGCCGATCGATGAAGCCCGTGCGCGCGTCGACGAGGCGAATGCGCAGCTCGAAGCCGCCGAGGCCGACGTCGCGCTGGCCCAGGCGCGCCGGTCGCTGGCCACGCTGTGGGGCGACGCCGAGCCGGACTTCGCCCGCGTGCAGGGCGACACCGACGCGCTGCCCTCGCGCCCGCCGTTCGGCGAGCTGCTGGCCGGGTTGGACGCCTCGCCCGGCCTGCAGGCGCACCGCCTCGAGCTCGACCGGCAGCGCGCGCTGGTCGACCTGGCGCGCAGCCGCGCGGTGCCCGACCTGGGCGTCAGCGTGGGCGCCAAGCGCGACAACGAGCTCGGGCGCACGCTGGCCATCGTCGGCGTCTCGCTGCCCTTGCCGCTGTTCGACCGCCAGCAGGGCGGCGTGCTCGAAGCGGCGCGCCGTGCCGACAAGGCCGAGGCCGAGCAGCAGCAGGCCCGCCTGCAGGCGCTGGCGGCGTTGCAGCAGGCCTGCGGGCAGCTGGCGCTGGCGACCACCACGGTGCGCCGGCTGAAGGACACGGTGCTGCCGGCCGCGCGCCAGGCCCACGACGCCGCGACGCGCGGTTTCGAGGCTGGCAAGTTCGGCTTCCTCGACGTGCTCGACGCGCAGCGTTCGCTGCTGCAGGCCCGCGAGCGCCATCTGTCGGCGCTGTCCAGCGCCCACCAGGCCGCCGCGGCGATCGATCGCCTGCTTGGCCGCTGACCCCCAACCCTCGAGAATCACCATGGCAATCACACAACGACAAGGCATTGCGATCGCGGTCATCGTGCTGGCCGGGCTGCTGGGCGGCACGGCCGTGCTGCTGACCGAACGGCATCCCGGCGGCGAAGCGGCAGGCCACGAGGCACACGCCGACGAACACCGAAGCGAGCGTCCCGATGTGCTCGCCGGCGCAAGCGCCCACGACCAGCGCGAGGTCAGGATCGACGATGCGCAGCTGAAGGCGGCCGGCATCGCGGTGCAGGCCGCGGGCCCGGCCACGCTGCAGCACGGCACGCCTTTCCTCGGGGAGATCCGCTTCGACGACGACCGCACCGCGCACATCGTGCCCCGGCTCGCCGGCGTCGCGCAGGCCGTGCCGGCAAGCCTCGGGCAGGTGGTGCAGGCCGGGCAGGTGCTGGCGGTGATCGCGAGCACCGCGCTCTCCGAGCAGCGCAGCGAACTGCTGGGCGCACGCAAGCGGCAGGCCGCCGCGCGCGTGGCGCACGAGCGCGAGAAGACGCTGTGGGAACAGAAGGTCTCGGCCTTGCACGACCTCCAGCAGGCGCAGGCGGCGCTGCAGGAGGCCGACATCGCGGTGGAGAACGCGCAAGCGAAGCTGGCCGCCGTCGGCGCCCCGGCCACGGCCGACGGCCCGCTGAACCGCCTCGCGCTGCGGGCGCCGTTCGCCGGCACCGTGGTCGAGAAGCACCTGGCCGCCGGCGAGGCGGTCAAGGAAGACGCCAGCGTCTTCACCGTCTCCGACCTGCGCAGCGTCTGGGCCGAGTTCGCGGTCGCGCCAAAGGACCTCGCGACGCTGCGCGTCGGCCAGAAGGTGGTGGTGTCGTCGACCGCGTTCGAGCGCACCGCCGAAGGCCGCATCGCGTACATCGGTGCCTTGCTCGGCGAGCAGACCCGCAGCGCGCGCGCCCGCGTCGTGCTCGCCAACCCCGACGGCGCCTGGCGCCCCGGCCTGTTCGTGACCGTCGCGGCGCTGGGCGCGGCGCAGCAGGTGCCGGTGGCCGTGGCGGCCGATGCGCTGCAGGAGATCGACGGGCAGCCGACGCTCTTCGTCGTGGCCCCGGGCGGCTTCGTCGCGCGGCCGGTCCGGACCGGCCGCCGCGACGGCCGCTGGGTGGAGATCGTCGCCGGCCTGCAGCCCGGCGACCGCCATGCCGCGGGCAACACCTTCATCCTGAAATCGGAGCTCGGCAAGGCCGGCGCCGAGCACGCCCACTGAGGCCGGAGCGATCCATGTTCGAACGCATCATTCACTTCTGCATCGCGCAGCGCTGGCTGGTCATGCTGGGCGTCGCCGGGATGGCGGCCCTCGGCGCCTGGAACTTCACGCGGCTGCCGGTCGACGCGGTGGTCGACATCTCCAGCGTGCAGGCGGTCATCAACACCGAGGCGCCCGGCTATTCGCCGCTCGAGACCGAGCAGCGCATCACCTACCCGATCGAGCGCGTGATGGCGGGGCTGCCCGGGCTGCAGCAGACGCGGTCGCTGTCGCGCTACGGCCTGTCGCAGGTGACGGTGATCTTCCGCGACGGCACCGACATCCACTTCGCCCGCCAGCTCGTCAACCAGCGGCTGCAGGAGGCGCGCGACCAGCTGCCGCGCGGCGTCACGCCGAGCATGGGGCCGATCTCGACCGGCCTCGGCGAGATCTACCTGTGGACGGTGGAGGCCCGCCCCGGCGCGAAGAAGCCCGACGGCACGCCGTACACGCCGACCGACCTGCGCGAGATCCAGGACTGGGTCATCAAGCCGCAGCTGCGCAACGTGCCCGGGGTCACCGAGGTCAACTCGATCGGCGGCTTCGAGCGGCAGTACGTCGTCGCTCCCGACCTGGAGCGCCTCGGTGCCCGCGGGCTGGGCCTGGCCGACGTGGTGGCGGCGCTGGAGAAGAACAACGGCAACCAGGGGGCCGGCTACATCGAGCGGCGCGGCGAGCAGGTGCTGGTGCGCGCGCCGGGGCAGGTGCGCTCGGTCGACGACATCGGCGACATCCTGGTCGGGCCGGGCGTGCGGGTGCGCGACGTCGCGCAGGTGGAGACGGGCCGCGAGCTGCGCACCGGCGCCGCCACCGAGAACGGCCGGGAGGTGGTGCTCGGCACGGTGTTCATGCTGATGGGCGAGAACAGCCGCAGCGTCTCGCGCGCGGTCGACCGGCAGATGGCGGCCATCAACACCACGCTGCCCGACGGCGTGCAGGCGGTCACCGTCTACGACCGCACGACGCTGGTCGACAAGGCCATCGCGACCGTGCGCAACAACCTGCTCGAAGGCGCGGTGCTGGTGACCGCGATCCTGTTCGCGTTCCTCGGCAACCTGCGCGCGGCGCTGGTGGTGGCGATGGTGATTCCGCTGGCGATGCTGTTCACCTTCAGCGGCATGGTGGGCCGCGGCATCAGTGCCAACCTGATGAGCCTCGGGGCGCTCGACTTCGGCCTGCTGATCGACGGCGCCATCGTCGGTGCCGAAGGCGCGATCCGCCGGCTCGCGCACGCGCAGGCGAAACACGGGCGGCTGCTGACGCGGGCCGAGCGCTTCCACGAGGTGGCGCTGGCGGCGAAGGAGACGCGCCGGCCGCTGTTGTTCGGCCAGCTGATCATCATGGTGGTCTACCTGCCGATCCTCGCGCTCACCGGCGTCGAGGGAAAGATGTTCCATCCGATGGCCTGGACGGTGCTGCTGGCGCTGCTCGGCGCGATGCTGCTGTCGTTCAGCTTCGTGCCGGCCGCGATGGCCTTGTGCATGGGCGGCCGCGTGGCCGAGCAGGACAACCGCCTGATGGTGCGGGCGCGCCAGTGGTACGAGCCGGCGTTGCGGGCCGCGATGGCGAATGCGCCGGTGGTGCTGGCGTTTGCCGGGGTGGCGGTGCTGTTCTCGCTGGCGGTGGCAAGCCGGCTCGGCAGCGAGTTCGTGCCCAACCTCGACGAAGGCGACCTCGCGATCCAGGCGCTGCGCATCCCGGGCACCAGCCTGACGCAATCGGTCGAGATGCAGAAGCAGCTCGAGGCCCGGCTGGTGGCCGCCTTCCCGGAGATCGAACGCGTCTTCGCGCGCACCGGCACCGCGGAGATCGCGGCCGACCCGATGCCGCCGAACATCTCCGACGGCTACATCATGCTGAAGCCGGTCGACCAGTGGCCCGAGCCGCGCAAGACCCGCGAGCAGCTGGTGGCGGCGATCCGCGACGAGGCGGCCCGTCAACCGGGCAGCCAGCACGAGCTGTCGCAGCCGATCCAGCTGCGCTTCAACGAGCTGATCTCGGGGGTGCGCTCCGATGTCGCCGTCAAGGTCTTCGGCGACGACCAGCAGGTGCTCGACGCGACCGCGGCGCGCCTGGCGGCGGTGTTGCAGGCGGTGCCGGGCGCGACCGACGTGAAGGTGGAGCAGACCGGCGGCCTGCCGATGCTGTCGGTGCAGATCGACCGCGGCCGCGCCGCGCGCTACGGGCTGAACCTCGGCGAGGTGCAGGAGACGGTGGCCGCGGCCATCGGCGGGCGCGAGGCGGGCACGTTCTTCCAGGGCGACCGGCGCTTCGACATCCTGGTGCGGCTGCCGGAGGCGGTGCGACAGGACATCGACGCGCTGCGCCGGCTGCCGATCGCGCTGCCGGCCTCGTCATCGGGGCCGGCCTACGTGCCGCTGGGCGAGATCGCATCGCTGGACCTCGCGCCGGGGCCGAACCAGGTCTCGCGCGAAGACGGCAAGCGCCGCGTCGTCGTCAGCGCCAACGTCAGCGGGCGCGACCTCGGCAGCTTCGTCGCCGAGGCCCAGGCCGCGCTGGCCGCGGTGAAGGTGCCGGCCGGCTACTGGACGGCCTGGGGCGGCACGTTCGAGCAGCTGGCGTCGGCCACGCAGCGGCTGCAGGTGGTGGTGCCGCTGGCGCTGCTGCTGGTGTTCGCGCTGCTGTTCGCGATGTTCGGCAGCGTGCGCGACGGGCTGCTGGTGTTCACCGGCATCCCGTTCGCGCTGACCGGCGGCGTGCTGGCGCTGTGGCTGCGCGGCATGCCGCTGTCGATCTCGGCGGCGGTCGGCTTCATCGCGCTGTGCGGCGTCGCGGTGCTGAACGGGCTGGTGATGCTGTCGCACATCCGCAGCCTGCGCGAGAACGGCATGGGGCTGGACGAGGCCATCCGCGACGGCGCGCTGACGCGCCTGCGGCCGGTGCTGATGACGGCGCTGGTGGCCTCGCTCGGCTTCGTGCCGATGGCGCTGGCCACCGGCACCGGCGCCGAGGTGCAGCGGCCGCTGGCGACGGTGGTGATCGGCGGCATCCTGTCGTCGACCGCCCTCACGCTGCTGGTGCTGCCGGTGCTGTACCGGCTCAGTCGATCCTGTCGAGCACCGCGCCCTGGCTGGCGCTGGCTGCGTTCTTGAAGAACTTGGCCATCACGCCGCGGGTGTAGCGCGGCGGCGGCGGCGTCCATGTGGCGCGCCGCTGTGCCAGCACCGCGTCGCTGACGTTCAGCTGCAGCGTCAGCGTGTGGGCGTCGATCGTGATCGAGTCGCCCTCGTGCACCAGCGCGATGGTGCCGCCGGCGTACGCCTCGGGCGCGACGTGGCCGACCACCATGCCCCAGGTGCCGCCGGAGAAGCGGCCGTCGGTGACCAGCCCGACCGATTCGCCGAGGCCCTGGCCGATCAGCGCGCCGGTGGGGGCCAGCATCTCCGGCATGCCCGGGCCGCCCTTCGGGCCGAGGTAGCGCAGCACCATCACGTCGCCGGCGACGATCTTGCGGGCCATGATCGCGGCCAGCGCCGACTGCTCGTCGTCGAACACCCGCGCCGGGCCGGTTATCACCGGGTTCTTCAGGCCGGTGATCTTGGCCACGCAGCCTTCGGGCGACAGGTTGCCCTTCAGGATCGCCAGGTGGCCCTCGGCGTACATCGGGTTGTCGATGGTGCGGATCACGTCCTGGTCGGCGCGCGGCACGTCGGGGATGTCGGCCAGGTTCTCGGCCACCGTCTTGCCGGTGATCGTCATGCAGTCGCCGTGCAGCAGGCCGGCCTTCAGCAGCACCTTCATGACCTGCGGGATGCCGCCGGCGCGGTGCAGGTCGACCGCCAGGTACCGGCCCGAAGGCTTCAGGTCGCACAGCACCGGCACCTTGCGGCGCACGCGCTCGAAGTCGTCGATCGTCCACTCGACCTCGGCCGCATGGGCGATCGCCAGGAAGTGCAGCACCGCATTGGTCGAGCCGCCGGTGGCCATGATCACCGCGACCGCGTTCTCGATCGACTTCTTCGTGACGATGTCGCGCGGCTTCAGGTCGGCCTTCACCGCCTCGACCAGCGCGCGCGCCGCCGCCTTCGCGGTGTTGGCGGTCTCGTCGTGCGGGTTGGCCATCGTGCTGCTGAAGGGCAGGGCCATGCCGAGCGCCTCGAACGACGAGCTCATCGTGTTGGCGGTGTACATGCCGCCGCACGAGCCGCTGCCGGGGATCGCGCGGCGCTCGATCTCGCAGAAGTCTTCCTCGCTCATGTTGCCGGCGCTGAACTGGCCGACCGCCTCGAACACGCTGACGATGTTCAGGTCCTGGCCCTTGTAGCGGCCCGGCAGGATGGTGCCGCCGTAGACGTAGATCGCCGGCACGTTGGCGCGCAGCATGCCCATCATGCCGCCGGGCATGTTCTTGTCGCAGCCGCCGACCACCAGCACGCCGTCCATCCACTGGCCGCCGACGCAGGTTTCGATGCAGTCGGCGATCACCTCGCGCGACACCAGGCTGTACTTCATGCCTTCGGTGCCCATCGCCATGCCGTCGCTGATGGTCGGCGTGCCGAAGATCTGCGCATTGCCGCCGGCTTCCTCGATGCCGGCCACCGCGGCGTCGGCCAGCTTCTGCAGCCCGGAGTTGCACGGCGTGATCGTCGAATGGCCGTTGGCCACGCCGATCATCGGCTTCTTGAAGTCGCCTTCCTGATAGCCGAGCGCGTAGTACATCGAACGGTTCGGTGCGCGCGCGACGCCTTCGGTGATGTTCTTCGAACGGCGGTTGACGGGGCTGCTCATCGGGATGTCTCCTGGCGGATGCTCGGGGGGAGCGTGAGTATCGATCGCGTGCAGAATGTCGTCCAATATATCCAGCGTGGTGGATTGATATGTCCTGTGTATGAGTGAAGAGTTCCGCGTGCCGGCGATCGAGCTGCGCGCATGGCGGCAGTTCCTGGTGCTGGCCGAGACGCTGCATTTCGGCCGTGCGGCGCAGCAGCTGAACATGACGCAGCCGCCGCTGACGCTCGCGATCCGCCAGATCGAGGCCCGGCTGGGCACGGCACTGTTCGACCGCACGCGCCGGCGCGTCGCGCTGACGCCGGCCGGCGAGGCGCTGGTGTCGCCGGTGCGCCAGCTGCTGCAGCAGGCCGCGGCGCTGGTGGCGGTGGCCGGTGCGGCCGGCAGCGGCGCGGTCGGGCGGCTGCGGCTCGGCTTCGTGTCGACGGTCGGCTTCGGGCCGCTGCCGGGCTGGCTGCGCGACTTCCGGCTCGCCGAGCCCGGCATCCATGTCGAGCTGCGCGAAGCCACCACCGACGTGCAGCTCGCCGCGCTGTCGCAGCGCGAGGCCGATGCCGGCTTCGTGCTGCACGCCCCGGGCATGCTGCCGGCGCCGGCGCTCGAGCACCTGTCGCTCGGCACCGAGCCGCTGGTGCTGGCGCTGCCGGCCGCATCCCCGCTGGCCGGCGCGCGCCGGCTGGCGCTGCCGGCCCTGCTGGCGCAGCCGCTGATCATCTTCCCGCGGGCGATCGCGCCGTCGATCCACGATGCGGTGGTCGCGTTCTACCACCGTCACGGCGCGACGCCGGTGATCGGCCAGGAGGCGATCCAGATGCAGACCATCGTCAACCTGGTGTCGGCCGGGCTGGGCCTCGCGTGGGTGCCCGAATCGGTGACCCAGCTGCGGCGCGACGGCGTGCTGTACCGGCGGCTGCCGCCGTCGCTGGCGGGCGCGGCGCCGCAGTCCGAAACCAGCCTGGTGTGGCCGGGCGATGCGGGGCCGGTGGTCGAGCGCTTCGTGCGATTCGTGCGCGCATCGTTGACCGGCTGAGCGGGCGGCCCGAGCTGCGGTATCGTTCGCCTGCTTCAGCATTGCCCGGCTCCCCACACCCATGCTCGTTCACCCGAAATTCGATCCCGTCGCGCTGCAGGTCGGCCCGCTGGCCATCCACTGGTACGGCATCACCTACCTGGTCGCCTTCGGGCTCTTCCTGTGGCTCGCGTCGATCCGCGTGCGGCAGACGCAGTTCGCGCAGGCCGGCTGGACCCGCCGCGACGTCGAGGACCTGCTGTTCTACGGCGTGCTGGGCGTCGTGATCGGCGGCCGGCTCGGCTACGTGCTGTTCTACAAGCCGGGCTACTACGCCAGCCATCCGCTCGAGATCTTCTCGGTCTGGAAGGGCGGCATGGCCTTCCACGGCGGGCTGCTCGGCGTGATCGCCGCGATGGGCGTGTTCGCCTGGATGCGCAAGCGGCCGTTCTGGCAGGTCACCGACCTGATCGCACCGTGCGTGCCGACCGGCCTCGCGTCCGGGCGCATCGGCAACTTCATCAACGGCGAGCTGTGGGGCCGCTTCGCGTCGCCGGACCTGCCGTGGGGCATGGTGTTTCCGGAATCGGGCAGCACGCAGCCGCGCCATCCGTCGCAGCTCTACCAGTTCGGCATGGAAGGCCTGCTGCTGTTCGCGTTCCTCTGGTGGTTCTCGCGCAAGCCGCGGCCGATGGGCCAGGTGTCGGGCGTGTTCCTGATCGGCTACGGGCTGTGCCGCTTCGCCGCGGAGTTCTTCCGCGAGCCGGATGCCTTCCTCGGCATCCTCGCGCTCGGCATGAGCATGGGCCAGTGGCTGTGCGTGCCGATGATCCTCGCCGGCGTCGTGCTGTGCGTCTGGTCGGCGCGGCGCGGCGTGCCGGCGGGCGAGAAGGTGGCCGCATGAGGCAGGTCTTCTTCGACACCGAAACCACCGGCCTGAGCCCCGAATCGGGCGACCGCATCATCGAGATCGGCTGCGTCGAGATGGTCAACCGGCGGCTCACCGGCAACACCAAGCACTTCTACGTCAACCCGCAGCGCTCGAGCCATGAAGACGCGGTGAAGATCCACGGGCTGACCGACGAATTCCTGGCCGACAAGCCGCTGTTCGCCGCGATCGCCGACGAGCTGATGGACTTCCTGGCGGGCGCCGAGGTCATCATCCACAACGCCGGCTTCGACGTCGGCTTCATGAATGCCGAGCTGCGCCGGCTCGGCCGCCGGCCGTTCGCGGAGTGCGTGGCGGGCGTCAGCGACAGCCTGCTGATGGCGCGCGAGATGTTCCCCGGCAAGTCGAATTCGCTCGATGCGCTGTGCAAGCGCCTGGAGGTCGACAACTCGAACCGCTCGCTGCACGGCGCGCTGCTCGACGCCGGGTTGCTGGCCGAGGTCTACATCAACATGACGCGCGGGCAGAACTCGCTGGTCATCGATGCGGGCGGCAGCTCGTCGCAGGACATCGTCATCGCGGCGATCGACTTCAGCAGCTTCGACCTGCCGGTCATCGTCGCGAACGACGAGGAGCTGGCGGCCCACGAGAAACAGCTCGCCGATCTCGACAAGGCTTCCGGCGGCAAGACGGGGTGGCGCCAGCTTGTGGCATAATCCGTGGCTTCGCGGATGACGAGACAGCAATGTCCACAAGCAGCGCGAAGCCGGTGATCGAAAGACACTCGGGCGGTTAACTCAGCGGTAGAGTGCCACCTTCACACGGTGGAAGTCGCAGGTTCGAACCCTGCACCGCCCACCAGCTCGATCACCACGAAACAAGCAGCACGACGTGCTGCTTTTTTTTGCCCGCGTCTTTCTGCCCGCCGGTTCGGCCGTGACCGGAGTCATCATTCGCCGCAGATATAGTTGATCGGCATGCCCAGCATTCAACGCTTCTCGACCCGCGCGCTGGCCGTGCTGTGCGCCGTTGCCGCCTGCGCCGCGGCGCACGCCGGCCCGCCGGATGGCGACCTGTTCGGCTACAAGCTCGGCGCACCGTACGCCGTCGGCGAGCTGACGCAGCAGCGCACGCGCGTCTCGCCGATGGTCGAGATGGTGATCGACCGGCCCGACAAGGCGCCCGAGTTCAAGGCGGTCGAGCTGCTCGCGACACCGAAGAGCCTGACGCTGCTCAGCGTGCACGGCGTTGCCGATTTCGCCGATGAAACCCAGGCGCGCGCGTTCGCGGCCCGCCAGTCCGCACAGATCGCCAGCGCCTACGGCGACAAGTGCCCGAAGAGCCCGTCCTTCATGAACGACCTGGTGAAGCTGCTGTGCCCGGGCGGGCTGGAGCTGTCGGTGTCGTACTACCCGCCCGATGCATCGCGGGTGCAGCACAAGGTGCACCTGGGCCTGCGATTGGCGCCCGACAGCGAGGCCGGGCGCCGCCTGAGCCGCCTGGCGGAACAGGAATCGACGGCGCCCGCCGCCGATGTGGATTCGGCGCAACGCGGCGACAAACCAAAAGCCGATACCCCGGCCGCGAAGCAGTCGCCGTAATAGGCGCCCGAACGGGCCCCTTCTTCGAAAACACGCAGGTTCGGATCGCCAGGATTGGCAGGCTTTCGCCTTGCTATTTTCCGAGCGCAATCAAGGACTTATCGTCAGCCAGGGGCGGTTTTGTAGCGAAAGCCTACGAGTCTGTAACTGAATCTGAAACAAGTCGGACGTCGGATAAACCCTACATCGCTCCATCGTGATTTCCGATGGATGGGGCGATCCCCCTCTGCCACCCCCGTGAACAAGGGGGTGCCGCCTGCATTCGAGCGCTTGCAAAAACAAAAGCCCCTGATCTGACTTCCCGTAACAGGGCTCACCTCTGGTCGTTCAAAGATTCGTCCCAGCCGTCGAAACAGGGATGCCGCATCGACGGGCGCAGGGATTGGCCCGGCGTTTGGATTGGCTAGAGGAGCTATCGAATGAGTTGGTTTCACAAGGTGTTGGGCGCGTTCTGCGTGACGGCCGTGCTGGCCGGATGCGGCGGGTCCTCGACGGATCAAGGCACGGATGCAGCGGATGCTGCGGGTGCCACCGAATCGGCCGAAGCCCTGCGCGTTGCCGCGGCAGCCGGCACGCGCTACACGCTGACGGTGTCCGGCCAGGCCGGCGGCCTGATCGGCTCGCAGCCGGCAGGCATCGTCTGCGGCGAAGGCAACACCACCTGCACGGCCAGCTTTGCCGCCGGCACGCAGGTGATGATCGGCCACCGCGCCAGCAGCGGCTACACCTTCAAGGGCTGGAGCGGCGGTTCGTGCTCGGGCACCGAGTTCTGCTACGTGACGATGAGCCAGAACCGCTCGGTCGCCGGCAGCTTCGTCTCGAACAGCACCCCGACCCCGACGCCGACCCCCACGCCGACGCCGACCCCGACCCCGACCCCGACCCCGACCCCCACGCCGACTCCCACGGTCACCTACCCGTTGGCGATCACCGTCACCGGCAGCGGCTCGCTGACGTCGAGCCCGGCCGGCGTGTCGTGCAGCGCGTCGTGCACCAGCGTCTTCTACTCCGGCACGCCGGTCACGCTGAACCCGGCACCGGCTGCCGGCTACAGCTTCAGCGGCTGGAGCGGCGCCTGCTCGGGCACCGGCACCTGCACGGTGCAGATGAATGCGGCGGCCGCGGTCGGCGCATCGTTCACCGCCACCTCCACCGGCGGCGGTTCGGGCGGCAGCGGCGGTTCCGGCACCGCGCCGGGCACCGGCACCGGCAAGGCCTACTTCGTGGCAACCACCGGCAGCGACAGCAACGCCGGCACGCTCGCGGCACCGTTCAAGACCATCAACAAGGCCGTCGGCCTGGCCAGCGCCGGCGACACCATCGACGTGCGTGCCGGCACCTACACCGAGAGCGTCGTGATCCGCCGCCAGGGCAGCGCCACGAAGTGGATCTCGCTGCGCGGCTACAACGGCGAGCGTCCGGTGATCAAGAGCACGAGCTCGGGCCCGACCGTGTACTTCTACAACTCGGCCTGCGATGAAGACGCGGTCGGCGACGGCAGCGGCAACACCGACTGCTACCCGATGTACTGGGTGGTGCAAGGCCTGGAGATCCAGGGCAGCGCCGCCGGCGGCAGCGACGGCAACGCGATCAAGATCGACACGCCGAAGGTCAAGCTGGTGGGCAACCGCCTGTGCTGCAGCGTCGCCGACATCGTCAAGCTGGTGCGCACGTCCAACGACGTCGAAGTGCTCGACAACGAGATCTGGCAAGACGCGTCGAAGGTCAAGCCGGGCAGCAACGCCCAGGGTGTCGACATCGTCGGTGCGGACCGCGTCCGCGTCGCCGGCAACTACATCCACGACGTGCCGGACATCGGCGTCTACGCCAAGGGCAATGCCCGCAACCCGATCTTCGAGAACAACCGCCTCGTCAACATCGGCAACGCCAACAACGGCCATGCGCTGATGCTGGGCCAGGAGACCGACGACTACCGCCTGGTCGACGGCAAGTACGAGACCTATGACGGCATCGTCCGCAACAACGTCGTGGTCGGGTCCACCTGGGCCTGCCTCGCGACCTCGTCGTCGAGCAACGCCCGCTTCTACAACAACAGCTGCTACGACACCGGCAAGCTGATGCACGGTTCGATCTTCCTCTCCAACGAGTCGGAAGTCGGCCAGGCCGGCACCAACGTCTACTTCGGCAACAACATCGTCTACGGCTCGTCGGCCAAGCCGGTGGTGAAGATCGGCTCCAACGCGATGACCGACTACAAGACGCTGGTCTTCGACCACAACGTCTACTACACCAGCACGGGCAACCCGACCTTCTCGAGCGACGACTTCTCCGGCGTCAACTTCGCGACCTGGCTCACCAAGTACAAGGCGCTGAGCGGCCGCGACGACAGCGGCAGCAAGGTGGCCGATCCGAAGTTCTCGACCACCACCGGCAGCACCCCGCTGACGCTGTCCAGCGGCAGCCCGGCGGTCGATGCCGGCGCGAACCAGTCGCTGGTCCCGACCGACTCCCGCGGCGTGCAGCGCGCTCAGGGGGCAACCACGGACATCGGCGCCTACGAGTACTGATGTCAACCAGGCGCCGGCGATCCTGCCGGCGCCTTCCTCGATCAACACATGCGGCCGATGCGGCCGCTGAAGCCCAGCCCGGCGATCCACGCGATCGGGCCTGGACCGGGCTTGTCTGGAGCTAGTCAATGAACAGGGTGAACAAGGTGTTCGGTGCGATGTCGCTGGCGATGATGCTGGCGGCTTGCGGCGGCGGAAGCAACGGCAGCACCACGACGGTGGCTGCGTCCGAAGTCGATCCCGAACTGGCGGCCACCGGCGCGACCGAGGGTGCGCAGGCCGTCGACAGCAGCTACTACACCGCGCGTCCGATCACCGTCACGGTGACCGGCCCCGGCATGGTGGGCAACATGGTGGGCGGCGTGCTCGGGCCGATGAACTGCGGCAACGGCGGCACGGCCTGCTCGGTGAAGTACTCGGCCTACACCTCGGTGCTGCTGGGCGCGCTGCCCAACAGCGGCATGGTGTTCCTCGGCTGGGGCGGCGCCTGCTCCGGCACGGCCAACACCTGCACGCTGACCAACAGCCAGTCCCGCGTGGTCACGGCCAAGTTCGGCCCGGCCGGTACCACGACCCCGCCGACCAGCCCCACCAAGTACCGCCTGAATGTCAGCACCAGCGGCTCGGGCACGGTGACCTCGGGTGCCGGCGGCATCAACTGCGGCGCCGACTGCAGCGAAGACGTGACGCCGAACGCGGCGGTCACGCTGACCGCGGCGCCGGCGGCCGGCTTCAAGCTGAGCGCCTGGGGCGGCGACTGCGCCGGCAGCGCCAGCACCTGCAGCATCACGATGAGCCAGGCGCGCGACGTCAGCGCGAGCTTCGTCGTCGCCGACACGACCGCGCCGACGGTGGCGAGCGCCACGCCCGGCGCCGGTGCCACCGGCGTTGCAGTGACCGCGCCGGTCAAGGTGACCTTCAGCAAGACGCTGGACTGCTCGACGGTCTCGGGCCAGACCTTCAAGGTCGGTTCGGTGTCGGGCACGATCGCGTGCACCGGCAACACCGCGACCTTCACGCCGACCGCGGCCCTCGCGACGGCGGCGCAGTACCCGGTGGCGCTGACCGCCGGCACGAGCGGCATCAAGGACACCGCCGGCAACGCGCTCGCCGGCACCACCAGCTGGAATTTCACGACCGCTTCGGCGACCACCACGCCGCCGACCACGCCGCCCACCACGCCCCCGGCGAGCGGCGGTGCCTTCAGCTTCCTGGCCTACGGCGACAGCCGCTCGGGCAACGGCTGCGGCGGCAACACCGTGCACATCGGGCTGGTGAACCGGATGGTCAACGAATCGGCCGCCTTCGTGTTCAACCTCGGCGACATGGTCACCGGCTACGACAAGTCGACCAACTGGGTGCAGCGCGGCGATTGCCCGAGCGACGCCTCGAAGGGCAGCTTCAAGGAAATCATCGCGCCGCTGCAGAACAAGACGCCGGCCGCCGGCGTGCCGACGTACTACTTCCCGGTGGTCGGCAACCACGACGACAACTTCGGCGACGGCTGGTATCCGGACAAGTTCGGCAACGGCTTCTGCGACGTGTTCGACCCGAAGAAGATCGGCATCCCGAACCACACGCAGAACAAGGCCTACTTCAAGGACTGGACCACCTCGGGCGTCACGCACTACACCGACGACCAGTTCTACCAGCTGGCCTGCGCGAAGACCCGCAGTGGCGTCTATCCGGACTACATGTACTACTCGTTCGACTACAAGGGCACGCACTTCGTGGTGCTGCGCCTGAACTCGGACTATTACGACCTGAACGAGTGCTCGAGCAACTGCACGGCCGCCAACGAAGGCAACTACGACGCCTACTACTACAAGCACCAGCTCGACTGGCTGCGCTACGACCTGGCGCAGGCTGCCGCGAACACCGGCATCCAGAACACCATCGTGCTGATGCATGCGCCGCTGATCTCGTACTCCGACGGCCATGCGCCGAACGCCTCGTGGCCGACGCTGATCAAGGACTTCAGCAAGTACCCGAAGGTGAAGATGGTGATCTCGGGCCACAGCCACGTGTACGAGCGCTCGGTGCCGGTGTATGCCGACGACGCGAACCCGAACGGCGTGCGTGACGATGCCAAGGGCACCGTCTACACGGTGACCGGCGGCGGCGGCTCGGCCCTCGCGGGCTTCAACAAGGTCGGCGCGTTGAACGCGAAGGCCACCGCGGCCTACCACTACATGCGCATCGACGTCGACGGCGGCAAGGTCAGCGTGAAGACGATCGGCCAGGACGGCGCGGTGCTCGACACCTTCACGACGCGCTGAGCAGGTCCATCCGACGAGGCCCGGCGTGCGATGCACGGCCGGGCTTTTTCGTCAACGGCGCAGTCTGGGCAGCAATTCTCGAAGACGCGCATTGGTAACGATTCGGCCCGACAGACCACTCAATGAAGTGGCAGCGGCGCCGAAACAAGTCAGGTCACACGGACCTTGCGATGGGTGCAAGGCCGGGCGTGGTTGGAGCAGGGAATGAAGAGTTTGAGCAAGACGGCCGGCGCATGCCTGCTGATGGCACTGCTGGCTGCATGCGGTGGTGGGGGTGGTGGCAGCGATGCGGCCGATGCAGCTCGCGCGGCCGATGACGCCGTGACGGTCGGTCAGGCGACTCCGCCGACGACGCAGCCGGCGACGGATCCTTCGGCGCCACAGACCCCGGACGACGCGGCAACGCCACCGGTGGCCGGGCAGGACGCGGCACCGACGCAAGACGTGGCGGCCGGCGCCGAACCGGTCTCCGGGGTGGCCTCCGAGTTCGTCGCCAGCGTGGCGACCGACGCGTGGGTGCAGACCTGGAACGACGCGGAGCTGGATGCCTACTATCCGCTGCGCCCGATCCGGGTGCTGGTGACCGGCCAGGGCACGGTGGGCAACTCGGTGCGCGGCAACGCCGGCACGATGAGCTGCGTGCAGGGCGGCACCAACTGCAACGCGATCTACACGAAGTACAAGACGGTGCTGCTGAGCGCGGTGCCGAAGGCCGGCCAGGTGTTCCGCGGCTGGGGCGGTGCCTGCATCGGCTCCGGCAAGCGCGACACCTGCGAGATCCGCAACTACATGCTGCACAACGTCACCGCGAGCTTCGGTCCGGCCTGAAGTTGGGGGGAGGCTGCCGCGGGGAGCGGGCTGGCCGGCCTCTAAACTGGCGGCATGGCACCGACCTCTTCCCAGCGCGCCGCCGAGCTGCGCGCCCAGCTGAACCACCACGCGCACCTCTACTACGTGCTCGACGCACCGGCCCTGCCGGACGCCGAGTACGACAAGCTCTTCCAGGAGCTGCAGGCCCTCGAAGCCGCGCACCCTGAACTGCTGACCCCGGACTCGCCGACGCAGCGTGTCATCGGTGCCGTGCTGCCCTGGCTGACGCCGGTGCAGCACGTCGTGCCGATGCTGTCCATCACGACGGAAACCGACACGACCGAGGGAGGCGCGATCGCGTTCGACGCCCGCGTGCGCCGCGAGCTGGGGCTGAAGGAGGGCGACGCGCCCGTCGACTACAACGCCGAGCTGAAGTTCGACGGCCTGGCGATCAACCTGCGCTACGAAGACGGCGTGCTGGTCCAGGCGGCCACGCGCGGCGACGGCGAGACCGGCGAGGACGTCACGCACAACGTGCGCACGATCGGCCAGATTCCGTTGCGTCTGCACGGGGATGCCCCGCCGCCGGTGCTCGAGGTGCGCGGCGAGGTCTACATGCGCCGCGACGCCTTCGAGGCGCTGAACGAGCGCCAGCGCAGCAAGGGCGACAAGACCTTCGTGAACCCGCGCAACACCGCGGCCGGTGCCATCCGCCAGCTCGATTCGCGCCAGGCGCGCGACAAGCCGCTGAGCTTCTACGCCTACGGGCTGGGCGAGGTGCAGGGCTGGGCGCTGCCGGCGACGCAGTCGGGCCTGCTGGATGCGCTGGCGGGCCTCGGCCTTCCGGTCAACGAGTTGCGCACGGTGGCCACCGGCACGGCCGGCCTGGTCGCCTTCCACCAGCGCGTGGCCGAGGCGCGCGACGGCCTGCCCTTCGACATCGACGGCGTGGTCTACAAGGTCGATTCGCGCGAGCTGCAGCAGAAGCTCGGCTTCAAGACCCGCGAGCCGCGCTGGGCGGTGGCCCACAAGTACCCGGCCCAGGAGCAGGTGACGACGCTGCTGGCCATCGACGTGCAGGTGGGCCGCACCGGCAAGCTGACGCCGGTGGCGCGGCTGGACCCGGTCTTCGTCGGCGGCACGACGGTCAGCAACGCGACGCTGCACAACGTGTTCGAGATGCGCCGCAAGGGCGTGCGGGTGGGCGACAAGGTGATCATCCGCCGTGCCGGCGACGTGATTCCCGAGGTCGTCGGGCGCGTGCCGGGCGCGCGCGCGGGCTATGTCCCCAACTTCCACATGCCGAGGGCCTGCCCGATCTGCAAGAGCGAGGCGACCCGCGAGAAGGGCGGCATCGAGTACCGCTGCACCGGCGGCGTCTTCTGCCCGGCCCAGCGCAAACAGGCCCTGCTGCACTTCGCCGGCCGCCGCGCGATGGACATCGAGGGACTGGGCGACAAGCTGGTCGAACAGCTCGTCGATGCCGGCATCGTGTCGAGCCTGCCCGGGCTGTACAAGCTCGGCGTCGCGAAGCTGGCGGCGCTGGACCGCATGGCCGACAAGAGCGCGCAGAACATCGTCGACGCGCTGGAGAAGAGCAAGGCGCCGACGCTTGCGCGCTTCCTGTTCTCGCTGGGCATCCGCCAGGTCGGCGAGACGACGGCCAAGGACCTGGCGCGCCATTTCGGCACGCTGGACAAGCTGATGGCGGCCAGCGTCGAGCAACTGCTGGAGGTGCCCGACGTGGGTCCCATCGTCGCGGCCAGCGTGCGGACCTTCTTTGCCCAGCCGCACAACCGCGAGGTCATCGAGCAGCTGCTGGCGGCCGGCGTGCAACCCAGGGAGAGCGTGGGCGAGGGCGACGACCGCCCGCGCCCGCTGCTCGGCAAGACGGTGGTGCTGACCGGCACGCTGCCGGTGTGGTCGCGCGACGAGGCCAAGGATGCGATCGAGGCGGCCGGCGGCAAGGTGTCCGGCTCGGTCTCGAAGAAGACGCACTACGTCGTCGCGGGTGAAGAGGCCGGCAGCAAGCTGGAGAAGGCGCGCGAGCTGGGCGTCGAGGTCATCGACGAGGCGGCGCTGCGGGCGCTTCTTCAGTAGCCGGGATGCGCATCCCGGCTACGACACGGCATGCACTGCCATCGCGAGCAGCGCCAGGCACCACACGATCAATGCCCCGGCCGGCAGGTCGAATGCAGACGACAGCACGAGCCCGATCGCATAGCCTGCAATGCCGATGCCATACGCCAGCGCCAGTCGCCGCGACTCGCGGTGCCTGCGCGTGCCCAGGCTCGGAACGATCAGCGTCGCGAAAACCAGGTAGACGCCCACCAGCTGCACCGACACCGTGACCGCCAGCGCGAACAGCAGGTAGAAGCCGGCCCGCTCGACCAGTGCGCGCGCGCCGAACCACAGCCCGAGGATCGCGAGCGTCACCACCGCCGGGATCGCCAGTTGCGCATAGCCGACCCACAGGATCTGCCCGGCCAGCAGGTCGCGCAGGTGCTCGCCGCCGTGCGGGTTCTTCGCCAGCAGCAGGATCCCTGCGGTGGCGGCCAGCACGAACAGCACGCCGATCTGCGCCTCCTGCACGTCGGGCCACTTCTTCTCGGTCCAGGTCAGCAGCAGTGCGCCGGCCAGCGCCGCGAGTGCCGCCGCCACCTGCACCTGCCAGCCGTTCGGGTCGATGTCGAGCAGCCCGGCGACGATCACCCCCAGCGCGGCGATCTGCGCGATCGCCAGGTCGATGAAGACGATGCCCTTGCGCAGCACCTGCGCACCCAGCGGCACATGCGTCGCGACGACCAGCAGCCCGGCGGCGAAGGCCGGCGCGAGGATCGCGAAATCGATCGGCGCCACCGTCATTTGGCCGCCTCCAGCAGCAGCGCGATGCTGCTGTCGAACAACCCGAACAGGTCACTCGCCTTGTCGTTGCCGCCGACGGTGAACGGCAGCGCGACGGCCGGGATCTTCGCGTGCTCGGACAGCCACTTCGACGCGCGCGGGTCTTCGTAGGCGGCCCGCACCACCATCTTCGCCGGCTGCTGCGCGAGCAGCGCGCTCAGCTCGGTCAGGTGGCCGGCGCTCGGCTCGACGCCGGGCTTCGGCTCCAGCGTCGCGATCTCGCGCACGCCGAGCCAGTTCCACAGGTAGCCCATGTTCTTGTGGTGCGCGACGACCACCACGCCCTTCAGCGGCCTGGCTTGCGCCTCCCAGCGCTGCTGCGCCGCGGCCCAGCGGGTGTTGAAGTCCTGCAGCCGCTGCTGGTAGGTGGCCGCATTGGCGGCATCGAGCTGCGCGAGCCGCGCGCCGAGCGCGGCCGCCACCTTCGCGATGTTGCGCGGGTCCTGCTGGATGTGCGGATTGCCCTGCGCATGCACGTCGCCGTCGCCGCGGTCCAGGCGCGTGGGCACCTCCAGCGGCGCGACGAAGCGGCCGGCCTCGAACATCGCCGGCGCACCGGGCGACAGCTTCGCATTGCCGGACTGCTGGATGAGCACCGGCAGCCAGCCGATCTCCAGCTCCATGCCGGTGCACACCAGCAGGTCGGTGCCGCGCACGCGGGCGATCAGGCTGGGGCGGGCCTCGATGTGGTGCGGGTCCTGCAGCGCGGTGGTGGCCGACGACACGTTGAGCTTGTCGCCGCCGAGCTCTTTCGCGAGCGCGGCCCATTCGGGTTCGCAGGCGACGACGTTCAGCGCGGCCTGCGCCTGCAGCGCGCAGCCGGCGAGGGCCGCCAGCGCGAGGGTCTTCAGCAAGGGAGTCATGCGGTGTCCTAGAACGAGTGGGCACCATGGGCGCCGAGGCTCATGATGTATTGGAGGAAGAGCTGCCGGTCGGTCGCGTCGCCGCGGCTGCGGTCGTTCGCGAGCTGCAGCCGGAAGCGGCTGAACTCCGACAGCGAGTAGTCGACCATCAGCGTGCTGCGCGTCGGCGTCGCGTGCTGCAGCACCGGCAGGTCGGCCGCATTCAGCGTGCCGTCGTCGACGAGGCCGATGCCGAGGCGGCCGGCGTCGAGCCGGTCGTAGCGCGCGCCGACCCGCCACTGCGGCATGAACTGATACACCGCCTGCAGGTACCAGCCGCTCTGCGTGCTGCGGTAGCCGCCGAGCGCGGCGCCCTGGGCCAGCGTGCCGTCTTCGGTGCGGCGGAAGTACTCGCCCTGCAGCTTCAGGTTCTCGCGCGTCGCGTTGCCGCCCGGGGCCCATTTGTAGATCGCGTCCGCCACCCAGGTGGTGCTGTGGCCGCTGAACGATGCGCCGTGGTCGTCGCCGTTCGCGTCGAGGTCCTCGTAGCGCCAGTCCTGCGCGCGTTGCCGTAACACCGACAGCCCGGCCCGCCAGCTCGCGCTGTCGCCGACGTCGTCGCCGAGGTGGGCGAACAGCGCGGCCGAGCCGATGCCGTTGCGGCCGGTGTCGTTGCCGGGGAAGGTCGCGCCGGAGCCGACTTCGGCGCCGAGCTCGACGAAGCGCTCGGTCGGCGCGAGCCAGTGCAGGTGCAGCCCGTCGGTCTTCAGCGGCCCGCCGAAGAAGGCCTGGTAGGCCAGCGGCGCATCGACGAAATCCCAGGCATGCGCATGCTGGCTGTTCAGGTAGCCGATCGACGACAGGAAGCGCCCGCCCTTCAGCGTGGCGCCGTCGAACAGGCCCTGGCGCTCGAAGACCGCCTCTTCGACGCTGACGGTGTCGTCGCCAGTCAGCGAGAAGGTCAGGTGGCCGCTGAAGGTCGGGTCGATGGTCGCGGCGAAGCCGAGCTCGGACTCGCCGAGCTGGAAGCTGCGCCGGCCGGGGCCGACCTCGCCGCCCGACGGCATGAAGCCCTGCAGCCGGTAGCGCGCCGGGTCCTGCGACAGGTTGGCGTAGGTGCCGTTGAGGATCAGCGAGACCGCCGGGTTGAAGGCCGATGCCGAGGTGGCGGCTGCGGCAGCGGCCGGTGCCGGTGCGGGCGGCGGTGCCTCGGCCGGCACGGCGGCCGGCGCGGCCTGCTGCAATTGCAGCAGCTTCTGCTCCATCGCCTGCAGCCGGGCCTCGTAGGACTGGCGCAGGTCGGCGATATCTTTCTTCAGCTGCTCGACATCGGAGGCCGGGTCGGCGAGCGCGTGCTGGGGCCAGGCCAGCGCGGCGGCCAGGCCCAGCGAGGAGCCCAGGCCGGCGGCCCAGGTGCGGTGGAGGTGCATGGGATGCGTCCTGCAGACGGTCTGCGGGTGATCGAGCGCCGGCAGGCGCCCGGGGGGCGCGCGTCGGCGGCGGAGACGGATCAGGCGCGTGGCGTCGGCGGCCCGCGGGCGCGGGTGGCGATCGGCGTGGCGCCGTCCCAGGCACCGGCAGGCAGCGGCGCGGCCAGCGGTGCCGCGTCGGCGCAGGCCGTCCAGTCGAAATGCGCCGGAACCGCCGCGTCGAGCTGTGCGAACGCGAGGCAGGCGTCGCACACCTTGTCGGATTGCGACTGCCGTTCCTTGCCGGCCGGGTCTGCCGGCTGGGCAGGACTGGCCGGGGCCGCCAGCCCGTGCGACAGCGCGTGCGCGAGCCACAGCTGCGGGGTCAGCAGGACCGACCCGACGAGCAGGGCAAGGCGGAGGAAGCGGAGGGCGGCCATCGAAGGTGTGTTGCGCGCAGGCCGCCGAAAATAGCACACGCCGGCAGGGCTGCACCCGATTCACGACAATGCACGGTCGATGCGACGACTCTGCAAAGGATGCTGACCGATGACCGTGCGCGAGATCCTCAAGATGGGCGACCCCCGGCTGCTGCGCGTGGCGCCGCCGGTGCCGCGCGAGCAGCTGGGCAGCCGCGAGCTGCAGCAGCTGATCGACGACATGTTCGACACGATGCACCATGCCAATGGCGCCGGGCTGGCGGCACCGCAGATCGGCGTCGACCTGCAGCTGGTGATCTTCGGCTTCAAGAACAACACCCGCTATCCCGATGCGCCGGCGGTGCCCGAGACGGTGCTGATCAACCCGACGATCGTGCCGCTGTCCGACGAGCGGGAAGCAGGCTGGGAAGGCTGCCTGTCGGTGCCGGGGCTGCGCGGTGTCGTGCCGCGCTACGCGCGCATCCGCTACACCGGCCTGGATCCGCAGGGCAACCTGATCGACCGCGAGGCCGAGGGTTTCCATGCCCGCGTCGTGCAGCATGAATGCGACCACCTGATCGGCAAGCTCTATCCCACGCGGATCGAGGACTTCAGCAAGTTCGGATTCACCAGCGTGCTGTTCCCCGAGCTGGATCCGAACGACGATGACTGAATCTTTGCGAAGAAAGGTTTCTGTCGTCAGCCGCGCAGCCTTCTGACACGTTGTGCGCCAGGAACCTCGTCGGTTCCCGACGGTCCCACCGGACCGTGACCATGCAACGTGAGGAGCTCGCCGTGCCGAACAGCACCCGAAACGCTACATCCGCCCGCATGAGCCCGCCGGGCCGTCCCAAGGGCGAATACCGGAGTGCGCAGCACGGAGGTACCCCAGTGGCCGCCCGGCCCGCGCGCTGGCTGGGCCTGGTGGTCGGCTTGATGCTGATCTCGCTGATGGCGGTGTTCGCGCAGCCCGCGCGCGCCGCCGACGAAGACCCGCCGGGCCGGGTCGGCCGGCTCTCCGAAGTCGACGGCGCCGTCTGGGTCTATGCCCCCGAGAGCGCCGAATGGATCGCCGCGGCGCGCAACCGCCCCGTCACCACCGGCGACCGGCTGTCGACCGAGAAGGACGGCCGCGCCGAGATCCGCATCGGCTCGACCACGCTGCGCGTCGCCGCCAACACCGAGGTCGAGGTGCTGCAGCTCGACGACAACCACCTGAGCCTGCAGCTGCTGAGCGGCAGCTTGTCGGCCCGGCTGCGCACGCGCGAGTCGGCCAATGAATTCGGCATCGCCACCGGCGAGGGGCGCTTTCGCACCGACCGCACCGGCAGCTACCGCTTCGACCGCATCGACGACACCAGCCAGGTCACCGTGGTGAGCGGACAGGCGCAGTTCGAAGGCGACCGCACCGCGTTGACGGTGATGCCGAACCAGCGCGCCGAGTTCTGGCGCGACAAGCCCGACGCGCCGACGCAGTACAGCATCACCGATCCGGTGCGCGACCCGTTCTCCGACTGGGTGGCCTCGCTCGACCAGCGCGAGGAGCGCAGCGTCTCGACCCGCTATGTCTCGCCCGAGATGACCGGCGTCGAAGACCTGGACCGCTACGGCCGCTGGGAACAGAGCCCCGACTACGGCGCGATCTGGATCCCGCGCAACGTCGCGCCGGACTGGGCGCCGTACCGCATGGGCCACTGGGCCTGGGTCAATCCGTGGGGCTGGACCTGGGTCGACGACGCGCCGTGGGGCTTCGCGCCGTTCCACTACGGCCGCTGGGTGTGGCACCGCAGCGCCTGGTGCTGGACGCCGGGCACCTACATCGCGCGCCCGGTGTACGCACCGGCGTTGGTGGCCTGGGTGGGCGGGCCGAACCTGAGCCTGTCGATCTCGGTCGGCAACTCGCCGTCGGTCGGCTGGTTCCCGCTCGCTCCGCGCGAGGTCTACGTGCCGGGCTATCGCGTCAGCCCGCGCTACATCCGCAACGTCAACGTGACCCACGTGACCAACATCACCAACGTCACGAACATCATCAACAGCCCGGGCGCGGTGGTGCAGCAGACGCACTACGTCAACCGCGGCATGCCGCATGCGGTGACGGTGGTGCCGGCCGTGGTGATGGAACGCCGCCAGCCGGTGGCGCCGGCGATGACCCGCGTCAACGACCGCGTGCTGCGCGACATGGGCCGCGAGCGGCCGCGCGTCGATGCGCCGGTGCCGATGCCGATGCCGGCACGGGGCGAGGGCGGTGGGCGGCGGGTCGAAGATCCGCGCACCGGGCGCATCAGTTTCGCGCCGAACCCGCAGCAGCCGGTGCCACCGCCGCCGGGGCGCCGCGAGAACAACGGTGGCCGGGGCGACAGCCTCGGTCGCGTCGAACCCAATGTTCCTGTCAACAACGGCGGTCGAGGCGATGGCAATGGCCGCGGCGACAACAACGGCCGCGGCGAAGGCGGCTGGGGCCGTCCGGAACGGCCCAACGCGCCGGGGCAGCAGCCGCAGGCACCGGTGGCGGTGCAACAGCCGCAGCAACCGCAGCAGCCCGGCTTGACGCCGCGCCCGCGCCCGGGCCGCGACGTGCCCGACAACGCCGAGCGGCCCGATGGCAACCGCCCGCCGGTCGCGAATGCGGCCCAGCCGCCGGCACCGACGGTGAACACGCCCGACCGCCGCCATCCGATGCCGGTGAACCAGAACGGCGAGTCGCGCGGCAACCCGCGTGGCGAGCGCTTCGAGCGACCGGCGCCGGTGGGCGGCCAGCCGCAGCTGCAGCCGCGCCCGGTGCCGCAGCAGCAGCAGCCGGCGGCGCCGCAGGTGCAGCGTCCGAGCCCCCCGCAGGTGCAACAGCCCGCGCAGCCGCAGGCCCCGCAGCGTCCTCAACCGCAGCCGCAACCGCAAGCGCCGCAACCGCAACCGCAACCGCAACCGCAACCGCACCCGCAGCCGCAGCCGCAGCCGCAGCGCATGCCCGAGGTGCGCCCGCCGCAGCAAGTGCAACCGCGCCAGGAGCAGCCGCGCGTCGAGCAGCGGCAGGAACGGCAGGAGCGCCAGGACCGGCCGGAGCGCCGCAACGAGCGCGAGAACAACCGCTGACGAACGGCGGCAGTCCGCCGCCGTTCAGCCCAGCAGCGGCTTGAGGCCCGCCCAGACGTTGTCGAGCATCGTCGGGTGGGCCTTCGCGATCGGGTGGATGCGATCGGGCTGGAACATCGCGTCGGCCTGCGGCGAATCGGCCACGCCCTTCAGCAGGAACGGCACGAGGCCGGTGTCCTCGGTCTTGGCCACCTGCGCGAACAGCGCCGCGAAATCGGCACCGTACTGGCGGCCGTAGTTCGGCGGCACCTGCATGCCGACCACCAGCACCTTGGCGCCGGCCTGCTTGGCCGCGCGCACCATCGCGAGCAGGTTGTCGCGCGTCATCGAGAGCGGCAGGCCGCGCAGTGCATCGTTGCCGCCGAGTTCGATCACGACGACACCCGGCTGGTGCTGCTTCAGCAGCGCCGGCAGGCGCGAGCGGCCGCCGGAGGTGGTGTCGCCGCTGATGCTGGCGTTGACGACGCTGGCGGCGATCTTGTCGCGCGCGAGCCGCTCGCCGAGCAGCGCGACCCAGCCCTCGCCGCGCTGCAGCCCGTACTCGGCCGACAGGCTGTCGCCCAGCACCAGCACGCGGCGCGGCGCGGCAGCGCGAGCCCCCGGCAGCGCGCCGGCCGCGGCAAGCAAGGTACAGTGAACCAGCAACGCGCGTCGCGTGAGCCGTCTACCTGCAGAAGCATTCATGTCCGAATCCATCATTTCCGTCGAGCGCGTCACCAAGCAGGTGCAGGACTCGACCGGTGTGCTGACCATTCTCCACGAGATCGACTTCGCGCTCGCCGCGCGCCAGTCGGCGGCCATCGTCGGTGCGTCCGGCTCGGGCAAGAGCACCTTGCTGTCGATCATCGCGGGCTTGGACACGCCGAGCACCGGAACGGTTCGCCTGGCCGGCCACGATCTTTTTGCGCTCGGCGAGGATGCCCGCGCCGCGGTCCGGGCCGCGCAGCTCGGCTTCGTGTTCCAGAGCTTCCAGCTGCTCGGCAACCTGAACGCGCTCGAGAACGTGATGCTGCCGCTCGAGCTGCAGGGCCGCAACGATGCGCGCGCGCTGGCCACCGAGATGCTGCGCCGCGTGGGCCTCGGCGAGCGGCTGTCGCACTACCCGAAGGTGCTGTCGGGCGGCGAGCAGCAGCGCGTCGCGCTGGCGCGCGCCTTCGTCGTGAAGCCGGCGGTGCTGCTGGCCGACGAGCCCACCGGCAGCCTCGATTTCGCGACCGGCGAGAAGGTGATGGAGCTGATGTTCGAGCTGAACCGCGAATCGGGCACGACGCTGGTGCTGGTCACGCACGACCGCAGCATCGCGGCGCGCTGCGACCGGCAGCTGCACATCGAGGCGGGGCGGCTGGTGGTGGCCGAGGCGGCGTGAGCTGCTGACCGGGCGGCCATGAAAAAGGGCGCCCGAAGGCGCCCCGTTCATTCAATCCGGCGAGCTCAGTTCGCGGTCGAGAACTTGTAGTCGGTCTTGGCCTTCGCGCGGATCTCGTCGCGGAACTTGGCGAGCTTCTGCTGGCCCAGGCGCTGCAGGATCTGCGGCTTCACTTCTTCGAGCGGCGGGAACTGCGCGTCGCGCGTGTCCTCGAGCTTGATGATGTGGTAGCCGAACTGCGTCTTCACCGGCTCGGGGGTCATCTCGCCCTTCTTCAGCTTGATCATCGCCTGCGAGAACTCGGGCACGTACGAACCGGGGTTGGCCCAGTCGAGGTCGCCGCCGTTCTCGCCCGATCCCGGGTCCTTCGAGTTCTTCTTCGCGAGGTCTTCGAACTTCGCGCCGCCCTTGATCTGCGCGATCAGGGCCTTCGCGTCTTCTTCCTTCTCGACCAGGATGTGGCGGGCGTGGTATTCGGTGCCGCTCGCCTGCGCCTTGAACTTCTCGTACTCGGCCTGGACGTCGGCATCGAGCACCGGGTTCTTCTTCTGGTAGTCGTTGAACAGCTCGCGGATCAGGATGCTCTGGCGCGCCAGTTCGAGTTGCTGCTTGTAGTCGGCGCTGCCGGTCAGGCCGCGCTTCTCGGCTTCCTGCATGAACATCTCGCGCAGCACGACTTCGTCGCGCACCTGCGCTTCCAGTTCGGCGGTGCGCGGCTGGCTGCCTTGCTGGCCGGGGCGGGTCGCCTGCGCGAGCAGCGCTTCGACGCGCGACTTCGGCACGGGCTTGCCGTTGACGATCGCCACGTTCTGGGCCATCGCCGCCGGCACGAACAGGGCAGCACTGATCACCAGCAGCGAAGCGTGGCGGGCAAGGGTCGACTTCTTCATGGGCTTATGGCCTTTCAACGGGGAATCGCATGGATGCGAACGGGGACGAAGGGGGAATACCGCGCGGATCGGGTGGGTGCTGCCGTGGGACCGGGGAAGGTCACCGACGTTGTTGGATCAGCGATGTCTTCGGATCAGCGTTCACCCGGCGCGCGGGCCTCGATGGCCAGGGCGTGGATGCCGCGCGGAATCAAGGTTCGAAGGGCATCATATACGAGGCGGTGCCGCTTCAGACGTGACAGATCGTTGAACTGCGCGCTGACCACCTGCACGCTGAAATGCCGGCCTTCGCGGGCCCCCGCATGGCCGGCATGCAGGTGGCTGTCGTCGGTGATCGCGAGGCTGTCGGGCTGCAGCGCTTCACGCAGCGCGGCCTCGATCTCGTGCGAGCTGACGGCCATGCTCAGCCTCGCTCCTGCGTCGGTTCCTTGAGGGGGTCGGCCGGCGGCGCGGGCTTGTCTTCATCGGGCAGGTGGCGGCTCAGGTAGAAGCCCTGGCCCAGCACGAAGACCAGCATCAGCCCGGTCGCGCCGAACACCTTGAAGGTGGCCCAGGTCGACTGCGTGAAGCTGTAAGCCACGTAAAGATTCAACAAGCCCATCAGCCCGAAGAATGCGACCCATGCGAAATTCAGGCGTTGCCAGATGGCGGCCGGCAGCACCAGCTGCTCGCCCATCAGCTTCTGCGGGATGTTCTTGCCGAGCACGCTCTGGCTGAACCAGAAGGCCAGGCCCATCACCCAGTACAGCACGCTGGGCTTCCACATGATGAAGGTGGCGTTGTGGAACCAGATCGTCGCGCCGCCCAGCACCACCACCAGCGCCAGCGTGACCCACAGCATCGTGTGCACCTTGCGGCGCAGCAGCTTCAGCGTGACCACCTGCAGCAAGGTGGCGGCGATCACCACCAGCGTGGCCAGCAGCACCGCGGCCTCGTTCGGGCCGACGCTGCCGCCCGAGACCAGGAAACCGAAATGCTCGCTCGCGAAGGCCGCGGCGGCGTCCTTGTTGGAATCGGCGAACTTGAAGGTGCCGAAGAACAGCAGCAGCGGGAGGAAATCGAGCAGCAGGGTCATCAGGGGCGCAGTCGGCAGTTGCAACGGTCACGGGGCCGCGGTCACGGCTTGGGGGCGAAGTCTATCGCTGCCGAGTTGATGCAGAAGCGCTCGCCGGTCGGTTCCGGGCCGTCCTCGAAGACGTGGCCGAGGTGCGAGCCGCAGTTGTTGCAGCGCACCTCGACCCGCACCATGCCGTGGCTGCGGTCGACCACGCGCTCGATCACTTCGCTGTTGATCGGCTCCCAGTAGCTCGGCCAGCCGCAGCCGGCGTCGAACTTGGTGTCGGATGCGAACAGCGGCGTGCCGCAGCCGATGCAGTCGTAGTGGCCAGCCTTGAAATGGTCCCAGTACTTGCCGGTGAACGCGCGCTCGGTGGCCGCGTGGCGCGCCACCTCGTACTGCATCGGGCTCAGCTGGGTGCGCCATTCGGCGTCGGTCTTCGTGACGGTGTAGGGCGTACCGTCGTCCTGGCGGTGGTCGTGGTCGTTCGCACTCATGATGAACAGGACACCTCGATGTGTTGCGCCCAGTCGGGCGGGAAATCGGCATACGCCGCGTGCTCCGGCTGTTCGTCGAAGGGCGCCGACAGAACTTTCAGCAGCCGCTGCACCTTGCTGAAATCTCCACCCCGGGCCGCGCGGATCGCGGTGTCGGCCATGTGGTTGCGAAGCACGTACTTGGGGTTGACCCGGTTCATCCGCAAGGCGCGTTCGGCATCGACGCTGCCTTCGGAGCGCAGCCGCGCCGCATAGTTCCGTGCCCAGGCGTCGAAGGCCTCGCGGTCGATGAAGAGGTCGCGCAGCGCATCGTTGGCGGCGCCGTCGCGGCTGTCGAAGCCGGCCAGCCGGCGGAAGGCGATGCTGAAATCGGCGCGGTCGGCGGCCATGCGCTGCAGCAGGCCCTCGGCCAGTGCGCGGTCGCCGTCCTGCACGGTCGCCAGCCCCAGCTTCGCGGCCATGCGCGCATCGAGCGTCGCCGCGAATTCGGTCTTGTAGGGCTCCAGCGCGTCGAGCGCGGCCTGCTGGTCGTCGATCAGCGGCAGCAGCGCCTGCGCCAGCGCGTGCAGGTTCCAGAACGCGACGTTCGGCTGGCGCGCATAGGCGTAGCGGCCCTGGTGGTCGGAGTGGTTGCAGACGTGGCCGGGGTCGAAGGCGTCGAGGAAGCCATACGGGCCGTAGTCGATCGTCAGCCCGAGGATCGACATGTTGTCGGTGTTCATCACGCCGTGGCAGAAGCCGACGGCCTGCCAGTCGGCCATCAGCCGCGCGGTGCGCCGCGCCACCGCGTCGAGCAGCGCGACGGCCGGCTGCGCCGCACCGCGACATTCGGGGTAGCCGATGTCGATCGTGAAATCGACCAGCCGGCGCAGCGCGTCGGTGTTCGGCTCGGTGTGCGCGAAATGCTCGAAGTGACCGAAGCGGATGAACGATGGCGCGACCCGCGTGACGACCGCGGCAGTCTCGACCTCTTCGCGCCGCACCGGCAGCGCCGAGCCGGTGATGCTCAGCGCGCGCGTCGTCGGCACGCCGAGCGCGTGCATCGCCTCGGAGGCCAGGAACTCGCGGATCGACGAACGCAGCACCGCGCGGCCGTCGCCCATGCGGGAATAGGGCGTCAGGCCGGCGCCCTTCAGCTGGATCTCCATCGGCCCGGACGGCGTCTGCAGTTCGCCCAGCCACAGCGCGCGGCCGTCGCCGAGCTGGCCGGCCCAGACGCCGAACTGGTGGCCGCTGTAGACGCTGGCCAGCGGCCGCAGCGGCGCTTCGCCCAGGTTGCCGCTGAGGGCGGCCAGCGAGCGTGGATCGGACGGCGGCTCGCCCGGCAGGCCGAGCAGCCGCGCGCAGTCGGCGCTCCAGGCGACCCAGTGCGGGTCGGGCAGGCCCTGCGGCGGCAGTTCGGTGAAGAACTCGCTGCCGAGCGTGGCGAAGCGGTTCAGCCAGCGGCCAGCGAGCAGCGGCGTGAGAAAGGTCGGGGACGCAGCAGGCGTTGAAACGGGCAGGGCACTCATTGGCGGAAAGTTTAACGACCGCTTCTGCCCCGACCCGACAGGGTGGATAAGGGCGTCGCCGTACGCTTTCACGGGCGGCTGTCAGGCGGTTTGCGCTGTCAATCGCACGCCCAACGCTCGCGTGACCCGCAGAATGGTGTCGAAGCGCGGTTTGGCGCCGGGGGTCAACGCCTTGTACAGGCTTTCGCGCCCCAAGCCCGAGTCCTTGGCGACCTGAGCCATACCGCGGGCACGCGCCACGTCGGCGAGCGCCAGCAGCAGCAGATCGGTATCGTCGGCCTCCAGGATGGCCGTCAGGTACTCGGCCACCGCTGCGTCATCGGTGAGATACCGGGCCGCGTCGAAGGGAACCAGCTTGCCAAGCTTCTTCGTGGGGCTCATGGCTACAACTCCAGTTGGTTCAAGATGCGTTTTGCGCGCTGAATGTCTCGTGCCTGTGTTGACTTGTCGCCTCCGGCGAGGATGACGATCACGATCTTTCCGCTGCGGGCGAAGTAAAGACGGTAACCCGGGCCGCAATCGACGCGCATCTCGAAGACCTCGTCGCCCACTGCCTTCCAATCGCCCAGGTTGCCGGATTCCGCCTGCCGAAGCCTGGCCGCGATGCGCGCTTGCCCACGGCGATCAGAGAGGGCGTCCAGCCAGTCCTGGAATTCTTCCGTGAGCTGGATCGAGAACATCATTGACAGTATCCATTCGGATACGAATTGTCAAGCCTTCAGGTGCTCCGCTGCCGTGTCGAATGCGGGTAAACAGCCAGCCGGCTCGGGGCGTGGCCTTCCTATCATTCCTGCGCCAAAGACAAACGTTTTCACGTCGGGAGAAGTCCATGTCACGCCTGATGGGCCAGATGATGCAGATGCCCTTGCTGATCTCGTCGCTGATCGTGCATGCCGCGCGGCATGCGGCCGACACCGAGATCGTCTCGAAGCGCTGCGAGGGCGACATCCACCGCACCACCTGGAAGGCCCTTGAGCTGCGCTCGCGCCAGCTGGCTCAGGCGCTGGCGCGGCTGGGCTGCGAGAGCGGCGACCGGGTCGCGACGCTGGCCTGGAACGGCTACCGCCACCTGGAGATCTACTACGGCAGCTCCGGCTCCGGCCTGGTATGCCACACCATCAACCCGCGGCTGTTTCCCGAGCAGATCGCGTGGATCGCGAACGACGCCGAAGACCGGGTGCTGTGCTTCGACCTCGGCTTCCTGCCACTGGTCGAGAAGCTCGCGCCGCAGTTGTCGCAGGTGAAGCACTTCGTGCTGATGACCGACCGCGCGCACATGCCGGCGTCGAGCCCGATCCCGAACCTGGCCTGCTACGACGAGCTGGTCGAGGCCGAGGACGGCGCCTACGCCTGGCCGCAGTTCGACGAGAACACCGCGTCCAGCATCTGCTACACCTCCGGCACCACCGGCGACCCGAAGGGGGCGGTCTACAGCCACCGCTCGACGCTGCTGCACGCGATGGGGGCGGCGCTGCCGGATGCGATGGGCTGCTCGTCCGCCGACGTGATCCTGCCGGTGGTGCCGATGTTCCACGTCAACGCCTGGGGGTTGCCGTATGCCGGCGCGCTGGTCGGCGCGAAGCTGGTGCTGCCGGGGCCGCATCTGGACGGCAAGTCGCTGTACGAGCTGTTCGAGGCCGAGCAGGTCACCTTCAGCGCCGGCGTGCCGACCGTCTGGCTCGGGCTGCTCAACCACGTCAGGCAGAACGGCCTGAAGTTCAGCAGCTTCCGCCGCACGGTGATCGGCGGCTCGGCCTGCCCGCCGTCGATGATGCGGGCGCTCGAAGAGGAGCACGGGGTCGAGGTGATCCACGCCTGGGGCATGACCGAGATGTCGCCGCTCGGCACGCTGGCGAAGCTGAAGGCCAAGCATGCCGGGCTGGACGACGCGCAGCGCCACAAACTGCTTGAAACCCAGGGCCGCGTGATCTATGGCGTCGACATGCAGATCCTCGGCGACGACGAGCGCCCGCTGCCGTGGGACGGCGTCTCGTCCGGCAACCTGGTCGTGCGCGGGCCGTGGGTCATCGACAGCTATTTCGGACGCAGCGGGTCGCCGCTGGTCGAGGTCGACGGCGTGTCGTGGTTCCCGACCGGCGACGTCGCGACGATCAACCCTGACGGCTTCATGCAGATCACCGACCGCAGCAAGGACGTCATCAAGTCCGGCGGCGAATGGATCAGCTCGATCGAGCTGGAGAACATCGCGATGGGCCACCCCGGGGTGCACGAGGCGGCCGTCATCGCCTGCGCGCACCCGAAATGGGACGAGCGGCCGCTGCTGGTGGTGGTGCGCAAGCCCGGCGTCGCGCTCGAAGCGCGGGAGTTGCTCGGTTTCTTCGAAGGGCGCATCGCGAAATGGCAGATTCCGGACGACGTGGCCTTCGTCGACGAGATCCCGCACACGGCGACCGGCAAGATGCTGAAGCTGAAGTTGCGCGAGCGGTTCAAGGACCACAAGTTGCCGAGCGCGTGAGGCCGCACCCGGATCGGCATCCGGGCTGCGGCTCGTCCGGTCCTGTCCCGCCCGTGACAACGTGTGTCGGGTAGTCCCTCAAACAGTCGCCTACCCGCTTCCATTACCGTTCGCCGTTGTCGCAATCAACTCGCGAGGTTCCCATGGAATTCACCCGGAAGCTGTTCGGTCTGTCAGTGGCTGCGGCCTTCTCGCTGCATGCCGGAATCGCCTTCGCGCAATCCGGCGAGACGGTGAAGATCGCGTGGATCGACCCGCTGTCCGGGCCGTTCGCGAGCCTGGGGGCGAACCAGCTGAAGAGCTTCCAGTTCATGGCCGAGCGCATCAGCGGCAAGAAGAACCCGGCCGGCGTCACCTACGAGGTGGTCGGCTTCGACAACAAGGCCTCGCCGCAGGAAAGCCTGAACGTGCTGAAGGCGGCGATCGACCAGGGCTTCCGCTACGTGACGCAGGGCAACGGCTCGGGCGCGGCGGCGGCCATCATCGATGCGGTGTCCAAGCACAACGAGCGCAACCCGGGCAAGGAAATCGTGTTCCTGAACCACTCCGCGGTCGACCCGGACCTGACCAACAGCAAGTGCAACTACTGGCACTTCCGCTTCGACGCCGACACCTCGATGAAGATGGAGGCGATGACGACCTACATGAAGGACCAGCCGTCCATCAAGAAGGTCTACCTGATCAACCAGAACTACTCGCACGGCCAGCAGGTCTCGAAGTTCGCGAAGGAGACGCTGGCCCGCAAGCGCCCCGACATCCAGATCGTCGGCGACGACCTGACGCCGCTCGGCCAGGTGAAGGACTTCTCGCCCTACGTCGCGAAGATCAAGCAGAGCGGCGCCGACACCGTGATCACCGGCAACTGGAGCCAGGACCTGACGCTGCTGATCAAGGCCGCGAAGGACGCCGGGCTGGACGTCACCTTCTACACCTACTACGCCGCGGTGATCGGCACGCCCACCGCGATCGGCGCGGCCGGCGAGGGCAAGGTCAAGATGATCGCCTACTCCCACCACAACATTCCTGGCGACGTCGCCAACGTCGGGGACGAGTTCAACAAGAAGTTCAAGGAAGACTTCTTCACCACCGACATCTACAACATCTTCACGATGCTGCCGGCCGCGATGGCCAAGGCGAAGAGCACCGATCCGGTGAAGGTGGCGGCCGCGATGGAAGGCCTGACGGTGAAGGGCTTCAGCGGCGACATCACGATGCGCGCCTCCGACCACCAGATGCAGCAGGGCCTGTACCTGAGCACCTGGCGCAAGGTCGACGCGAAGAACAAGTACAACGTCGAGGGCACCGGCTACACCTTCGTGCCGGACAAGTTCTACGAGCCCTACGTGTCGAGCACGCCGACGTCGTGCCAGATGAAGCGTCCTGGAGCTTGAACCCCATCCACTGACAATCCCGCGGTCGACCACCCGGTCGCCGCGGGATTTTTGTTGACGCATCCATGGAGTTCTTCACCACCTCGCTGCTGAACGGCATCAGCTACGGCCTGCTGCTGTTCATGCTGAGTTCCGGCCTCACGCTGATCTTCAGCATGATGGGCGTGCTCAATTTCGCCCATGCGAGCTTCTACATGCTGGGCGCCTATTTCGCGTACACCACGACGCTGTTCGTCGGCTTCTGGCCGTCGCTGGTGGTCGCGCCGCTGCTGACCGGCGTGGTCGGTGCGCTGTTCGAGCGCTTCTGCCTGCGCCGGGTGCACCGCTTCGGCCACGTGGCCGAGCTGCTGATCACCTTCGGGCTGTCGTTCGTGATCCTCGAGCTGGTGCAGCTGACCTGGGGCCGCTCGGCGGTCGACTACCGGGTGCCGGCGATCCTCGACGGCCCGCTGTTCACGCTGTACGGCACGCAGTTCCCGATGTACCGCGCGTTCATGATGGCCGTCGCGCTGCTGATGCTGGTGTCGGTGTGGCTGCTGCTGTCGCGCACCCGCATCGGGCTGGTGATCCAGGGCGCGCTGACCCACCCCGAGATGGTCGAGTCGCTCGGCCACAACGTGCCGCTGGTGTTCATGGGGGTGTTCGGCGGCGGCGCGGCGCTGGCCGGCCTGGCCGGCGTGATCGGCGGCAATGCCTACGTGACCGAGCCGACGATGGCCGGCGCGGTCGGGCCGATCATCTTCGTCGTCGTGGTGGTCGGCGGAATGGGCTCGCTGGCCGGTGCGTTCGTCGCGTCGCTGCTGATCGGGCTGATCCAGACCTTCGCGGTCGCGCTCGACCAGTCGGCGCTCGGCGCGCTGCAGTGGGCCGGCGTCGCGATCACGCCCGAGAGCTTCGGCTACCCGCTGCTGAAGCTGAAGATCTCGCAGGTGGCGCCGATCCTGCCGTACCTGCTGCTGGTGCTGATGCTGATCTTCCGCCCGAAGGGCCTGATGGGGACGCGCGAAGGATGAGTGCCGTGCTGAAACCCGCCGTGCCGGCTGCCGACCCAGGCGCCGGCCTCGAAGCGCGCGGCCGACGCATCCATTTCCGGCCGTGGAACGTCGGCCGCTGGGTGATCTGGGGCGTGTTCGCGCTGCTGCTGATCGTCGCGCCGATGCTGTTCACCAGCGGCCTCGCGATGACGATGCTGTCGCAGATGGGCTACATGATCATCATCTGCCTGAGCTACAACCTGCTGCTCGGCCAGGGCGGCATGCTGAGCTTCGGGCATGCGGTGTACGTGGGGCTGGGCGCGTTCTTCGCGGTCCACGCGATGAACATGATCGGCGCCGGGCGGCTGCCGCTGCCGATGAGCCTGGTGCCGCTGGTCGGCGGGCTGGCCGGCGCCGGCGTCGCGGCGCTGCTCGGCTGGGTCACGACGAAGAAATCGGCCAACACCTTCGCGATGATCACGCTCGGCGTCGGCGAGCTGGTCGCCGCGATGGCGCTGATGTTCCCCGAGTTCTTCGGCGGCGAGGGCGGCGTCAGCTCGAACCGCGTGGCCGGCAAGGCGGTGCTGGGCATCACCTTCGGCCCGCAGGTGCAGGTCTACTACCTGATCGCGGTCTACTGCTTCGTCTGCACCGCGGCGCTGTATGCGCTGACGCGCACGCCGTTCGGCCGCATGCTGAACGCGGTGCGCGACAACCCGGAGCGCGTCGAGTTCGTCGGCTACAACACGCAGGTGGTGCGCTACCTGGCGTTCGTCATCGCCGGTTTCTTCGCCGGCATCGGCGGCGGGCTGACCGCGCTGAACTTCGAGATCGTCACCGCCGATTCGGTCGGCGGCTTCCGCTCCGGCAGCTACCTGCTGTTCACCTTCCTCGGCGGCGCGTTCTTCTTCTTCGGGCCGATCATCGGCGCGGTGCTGCTGGTGCTCGCGTTCGTGATGTTCTCCGAGATCACGAAGGCCTGGCAGATCTACCTCGGGCTGGTGTTCATGTTCATGGTGATGTTCGCGCCCGGCGGCATCTCGAGCCTGATCATGATGAACCTGCGCGTGGCCGGCTTCGGCAAGCTGCGCCGGCTCGCGTCCTCGTACCTGGCGCTGGGCGGCACCGGCGCGGTGGCGCTGGCCGGTGCGGCGGCGATCGTCGAGATGATCTACCACCTGCAGCTCAATTCGGCGCTCGGCCCGACGCTGCGCTTCATGGGCGGCACGCTGAACGTGCAGGGCCTGGACAGCTGGTTCGGCGCGGTCTTCGTGATGGCGATCGGCATCGCGATGTTCGAGGTGGCCCGGCGCGAGTTCAAGCGGCAGTGGGACGAGACCCAGCAGGACATCGAAAAGGAAATCAAGCGGAGGGAGGCGCTGTGAACGCGAGCCCCTACGCACTTGAACTGAACGACGTCCGCAAGAGCTTCGGCAAGACCGAGATCATCCGCGGCGCGACGCTGCAGGTGAAGCCGGGCGAGCGGGTCGCGATCATCGGCCCGAACGGTGCCGGCAAGTCGACGCTGTTCAACCTGATCAGCGGGCGCTTCGGCGTCAGCACCGGCGACATCCGGCTGAACGGCGCGTCGATCGCCGGCCGCAAGCCCTACGAGATCAACCGCATGGGCCTCGCGCGCAGCTTCCAGGTGTCGAACCTGTTCGTGCGGCTGTCGGTGTTCGAGAACATCCGCTGCGCGGTGCTGTGGTCCATGGGCTACCGCTACGCCTTCTGGAAGTTCCTGGCCGACCTGCGCGACGCGAACGACCGGGCCGACGAGGTGCTGCGCATGATCAGGCTCGACAAGAAGCGCGACGTGCTGGCGATGAACCTGACCTATGCCGAGCAGCGCGCGCTGGAGATCGGCATCACGATCGCCGGCGGCGCCAGCGTGGTGCTGCTCGACGAGCCGACCGCCGGCATGAGCAAGAGCGAGACGACGCGCTTCATCCAGCTGATCCGCGAGGTGACGGTGGGCAAGACGCTGCTGACGGTGGAGCACGACATGGGCGTGGTGTTCGGCCTGGCCGACAAGATCGCGGTGCTGGTGTATGGCGAGGTGATCGCGTTCGACGTGCCGGAAGCGGTGCGGGCGAATGCGAAGGTGCAGGAGGCGTACCTGGGTTCCGTCCTGGTGGCTCACGAAAAAGCGCATGGAGCCTGACGCGATGCTGAAACTCGACAACCTGCATGCGTTCTACGGCAAGAGCCATGTGCTGCACGGCGTGACGCTGGACGTGAAGCCGGGCGAGATCGTCAGCCTGCTCGGGCGCAACGGCTCGGGGCGCTCGACCACGGTGAAGGCGATCATGGGCCTGGTCGACGGGAAGGGCTCGGTGCGCTTTCGCGAGCGCGAGCTGCTCGGGCTGAAGGCCTTCGAGATCGCGCACCAGGGCATCGGCTACGTGCCGGAGAACCGCGACATCTTCCCGAAGCTGACGGTGCACCAGAACCTGCTGCTCGGCGAGAAGCGCGGCCGGCCGAAGCCGCGCTGGTCCTTCGACGACATGTACGCGATGTTCCCGCGGCTGAAGGAGCGGCAGCACACCGAAGCGGGCGTGCTGTCGGGCGGCGAGCAGCAGATGCTGACGCTGTGCCGCACGCTGATGGGCGACCCGGACCTGATCATGATCGACGAGCCGACCGAAGGCCTCGCGCCGAAGATCGTCGAGCAGGTCGCGCAGTACCTGAACGAGCTGAAGCGGCGCGGCGTGTCGGTGCTGCTGGTCGAGCAGAAGCTGACCATCGCGCTGGAGATCTCGCAGCGCTGCTTCGTGATGGGGCATGGCAGGATCGTGTTCGAGGGCAGTCCTGCCGAGCTGAAGTCGAACGCCTATATTCGCAAGGAGTGGCTGGAGGTGTAGCCCGGATGCCAATCCGGGATCCCCGAGGCAACACCCGGGCTGCGCGCCTTTGTCGCTGACGAGACACCACGCCGCCACGATTCCTTCCTAGAATCGAACGATCGTTCTATTCCACCCGGAGAACACCGCATGAGCGCCACCTACGAACTTCGCGGCCCGGTTGCCGTGATCACGCTGGACAACCCGCCGGTCAACGGGCTCGGCTACGACACCCGCAAGGGCATCACCGACGGGCTCGACAAGGCCCAGGCCGACGACAAGGTCAAGGCCATCGTGATCACCGGCGCCGGCAAGGCCTTCTCGGGCGGTGCCGACATCCGCGAGTTCGGCTCGCCGAAGGCGCTGCAGGAGCCGAACCTGCTGAGCGTGATCCTCGCGGTCGAGGCCTGCACGAAGCCGGTGGTTGCGGCGATCCACACGGTGTGCATGGGCGGCGGGCTCGAACTCTCGCTGGGCTGTCACTACCGCGTGGCGGCACCCGGCACGCAGGTCGCGCTGCCGGAAGTGAAGCTGGGCCTGGTGCCCGGCGCCGGCGGCACGCAGCGGCTGTCGCGCGTGATCGGCGTCGAGAACGCACTGAACATGATCGTCAGCGGCGAGCCGGTCAAGAGCGAGCTGCTCGCGATGGCGCCCGGCCAGAAGCTGTTCGACAAGATGATCGACGGCGACCTGCTGGCCGGCGCGGTGGCGTTCGCGACGGAAGTGGCCGACCGAATTGGCAAAGGCGGCCCGCTGCCGCTGGTGCGCCACCTGAAGGCCGAGCACCCGAACCCCGACGCCTTCTTCCAGTTCGCCCGCAACACCGTCGGTGCGATGTCGCGCAACTTCCCGGCGCCGCTGCAGTGCGTCGAGACGGTGGCGGCGTCGGTCTACAAGAAGTTCGACGACGGCATGAAGCAGGAGCGCGAGGCCTTCATCGCGCTGATGATGACGCCCGAGAGCCGCGCGCTGCGCCATGCCTTCGTCGCCGAGCGCGCCACCAGCAAGATCCCCGACGTGCCGGCCGACACGCCGGTGCGCGACGTGAAGAAGCTCGCGGTGATCGGCGCCGGCACGATGGGCGGCGGCATCGCGATGAACTTCCTGAACGCCGGCATCCCGGTGGTGATCCTCGAGATGAAGCAGGAGGCGCTGGACAAGGGCGTCGCGATCATCCGCAAGAACTACGACGCGCAGGTCAAGAAGGGCAAGCTGAAGCAGGACAAGCTCGATGCGCGCATGGCCTTGCTGAGCACCACGCTGAACTATGCCGACCTGAAGGACGCCGACATGGTGATCGAGGCGGTGTTCGAGGACATCGGCGTGAAGGAGCAGGTGTTCAAGACGCTCGACGAGGTGATGAAGCCCGGCGCGATCCTCGCGAGCAACACCTCGACGCTCGACGTGAACAAGATCGCGGCCTTCACGAAGCGCCCGCAGGACGTGATCGGCACGCACTTCTTCAGCCCGGCCAACGTGATGAAGCTGCTGGAGGTGGTGCGCGGCGAGAAGACCGCGAAGGACGTGCTGGCCACCGTGATGGCGCTCGGCAAGAAGATCAGGAAGACCTGCGTGGTGTCGGGCGTGTGCGACGGCTTCATCGGCAACCGGATGATCGAGCAGTACTCGCGCCAGGCCGGCTTCCTGCTGGAAGAAGGCTGCACGCCGCAGCAGGTTGACAAGGCGGTCGAGAAGTTCGGCTTCGCGATGGGCCCGTTCCGCATGGGCGACCTGGCCGGCAACGACGTGGGCTGGTACATCCGCAAGCGCCGGTACCTGGAGAAGCCGGACCTGCGCTACAGCAAGACCGCCGACCTGCTGTGCGAGATGGGCCGCTTCGGCCAGAAGACCGGCGCCGGTTGGTACGACTACCTGCCGGGCAAGCGCGACGCGATCCCGAGCGCGCTGGTCGACGGCATGATCGAGAAGCACCGCGCCGAGCTGGGCATCGTGCCGCGCAAGATCGGCGACGACGAGATCGTGCACCGGCTGGTCTATGCGCTGGTCAACGAGGGCGCGAAGATCGTCGAAGAGGGCATTGCGCTGCGCGCGAGCGACATCGACATGGTGTACCTGACCGGCTACGGCTTCCCGCTGCACCGCGGCGGGCCGATGTGCTATGCCGACACCGTCGGCCTGTTCAACGTGGTCGCGAGCATGCGCCGCTTCGCGAAGAACCCGCACGACGACGCCGCGTTCTGGCAGCCGGCGCCGCTGCTGGCGCGCCTGGCGGCCGAAGGCAAGACCTTCTCCTGAACCTCATCCGCACCGACAACCGGAAGACCATCATGACGACTGCAGTGATCGTTTCCACCGCCCGCACGCCGCTGGCCAAGAGCTGGAAGGGCGCCTTCAACATGACGCACGGCGCGACGCTGGGCGGGCACGCGGTGAAGGCCGCGGTCGAGCGCGCCGGCATCGACGCCGCCGAGGTCGACGACGTGATCATGGGCTGCGCGACGCCCGAAGGCGCGACCGGCAGCAACATCGCGCGCCAGATCGCGTTGCGCGCCGGCCTGCCGGTGACGACGAGTGGCGTGACGGTGAACCGCTTCTGTTCGAGCGGGCTGCAGACGATCGCGATGGCCGCGCAGCGCATCGTGGCCGGCGAGGGCGACGTGTATGTGGCCGGCGGCGTCGAGAGCATCTCGTGCGTGCAGAACGAGGCCAACACGCACATGATCGCCGACCCCTGGCTGCGCGAGCACAAGCCGGAGATCTACTGGAGCATGCTGCAGACGGCCGAGCAGGTGGCCAAGCGCTACAAGATCGGCCGCGACCGGATGGACGCGTACGGCGCGGCGAGCCAGCAGAAGGCCTGTGCGGCGCAGGATGCCGGCAAGTTCAAGGATGAGATCGTGCCGATGACGGTGATCGCGGGCGTGGCCGATCCGGTGATGGGGCTGCGCAGCAAGGAAGTGACGATCAGCGTCGACGAAGGGTTGCGCTACGGGACGACGGTCGAAGGCATCTCGGGCATCAAGCCGGCGCTGCCGGGCGGGCTGATCGCGGCGGGCAACGCAAGCCAGTTCAGCGACGGTGCGGGCGCCTGCGTCGTGATGAGCGAGGCACTGGCGCAGCAGCGCGGGCTGAAGCCGCTGGGTCGCTTCCTCGGCTTCGCGGTGGCGGGCTGCGAGCCCGACGAAATGGGCATCGGGCCGGTGTTCGCGGTGCCGAAGGTGCTGAAGCGGCTCGGGCTCACGGTGCAGGACATCGACCTGTGGGAACTGAACGAGGCGTTCGCGGTGCAGGTGCTGTACTGCGCGGACACGCTGGGGATTCCGATGGATCGGCTGAACGTCAACGGTGGGGCCATCGCCGTTGGACATCCCTATGGCGTCAGTGGCCAGCGGCTCACCGGCCATGCGTTGATCGAGGGGAAGCGTCGGGGTGCCAAGCGGGTTTGCGTCACGATGTGCATCGGTGGTGGGATGGGGGCTGCCGGCGTGTTCGAGGTGCTGTGAGCAAAGGCGCGGGTGGGGAGGCTGTGGCGCGCCGTCGGGGGCGGTCATCGGCCCCTGGGGGGCCGATGACTTCCCTCCGCTGGCTGGCTTCGCGGCCCGTCGCCGAAACTCCCTGCACTCACTTCGTTCGTTGTGGTCAAACAGTCGGCGACAGTCAGTTCACGAAGCGTGCTGCGCACGCGGGCCACGAAGCCAGCCAGCTCCGGCGCCCCCTCCTTATTTGTGGTCAAACAGTCGGCGACAGTCAGTTCACGAAGCGTGCTGCGCACGCGGGCCACGAAGCCAGCCAGCTCCGGCGCCCCCTCCTTATTGGCGCGCCACAGCCTCCCCACCCGCGCCTTCGGCCACCGCCCTGGTACTTGGGCGGTGACAAGCGAACAAATGATGGACAGAGCACGCGAGCGCACGAACGCCCGTCGGTCACTTCAGTCTTTTCCCCCAAACACCAGCGGGTGGTTCTGCGTGGCGTGGCGGGTGGCGGGAGGGGCTGGGGACGATTTCTGGGGCGACGAGAAGGGCAGTGCTTGCGGGTGGCGTGCGCAGCACGCTTCGTGGACTGACTCATCGCCACTGTTTGACCACAGCGAACGAAGTGAGCGGAGGGAGTTTGGCGATGCACCCGCAAGCACTGCCCTTCTCGTGGAGTCGGCCCGCCAGGGCCGACCGCCCCGGCATGAGTCCCCAGCCCCTCCCGCCACCCGCCACGCCGCGCCGCGCCGATATCACCACGCACAAGGACCCAGACCCATGCGCCAAACACTGGACTTCCTGCTGTACGACTGGCTCCAGGCCGACACGCTGAAGAATCGCAGCCGCTTCGCCGACCACTCGCGCGACACCTTCGATGCCGTGCTCGACACCTGCGAGCGCATCGCCCGCGAGAAGTTTGCGCCGTTCAACCGCATCACCGACACCGAAGAGCCGCGCTTCGATGGCGAGCGGGTGATCCAGCCGCAAGCCACGCACGAGGCCTCGCGGGCCTATGTCGAATCCGGCATGCTCGCGGCGGCGCAAGACTACGAGATCGGCGGCATGCAGCTGCCCTGCGTCATCGAGATGGCGGCCAACGGCTTCTTCGCGAAAGGCGGCATCGGCATGGGCGGCGGCGGCATGCTGACCAGCGGCAATGCCAACCTGCTGATGGCGCATGGCACCGCGTTGCAGAAGGAAGTGTTCGCGAAGAACGAGTTCTCCGGGCGCTTCTTCGGCACCATGTGCCTCAGCGAGCCGCAGGCCGGGTCGAGCTTGTCGGACATCGTCACCCGCGCCACGCCCGATGGTCCCGACGCCGCGGGCGACCCGCTCGGTCCCCGCTACCGGCTGCGCGGCAACAAGATGTGGATCTCGAACGGCGAGCACGAGCTGGCCGAGAACATCGTCCACCTGGTGCTCGCGAAGATCCCCGGACCCGACGGCGCGCTGGTGCCCGGCACGCGCGGCATCTCGCTGTTCGTCGTGCCGAAGAAGATGGTCGATGGCGACGGGCGCCTGACCGGCGAACGCAATGACGTGGCGCTCGCCGGGCTCAACCACAAGCTCGGCTACCGCGGCATTCCGAACACGTTGCTGAACTTCGGCGAGGGCAAGTTTCCGGTGCGCGGGTCGGCTGGCGCTATCGGCTACCTCGTCGGGCAGCCCGGCGACGGGCTGCGCTGCATGTTCCACATGATGAACGAGGCGCGCATCGGCGTCGGGCTCGGCGCGACGATGCTCGGCTACGCCGGCTACGAAGCGAGCCTGGACTACGCGCGCGGCCGTCCGCAAGGCCGGCCGATCGGGCCGGGCGGCAAGGATGCGACCCGACCACAGGTGCCGATCATCCAGCACGCCGATGTGAAACGCATGCTGCTCGCACAGAAGAGCTATTGCGAAGGCGCGCTCGCGCTGGAGCTGTACTGCGCTCGCCTCGTCGACGAACAGCACACCGCGCCGCCCGAGGCTGCGGCCGAAGCCGCGCTGCTGCTGGAGATGCTGACGCCGATCGCGAAGAGCTGGCCCAGCGAATGGTGCCTGGAGGCCAACAGCCTCGCGATCCAGGTGCTCGGCGGCTACGGCTACACCCGCGACTACCCGGTCGAGCAGTACTGGCGCGACAACCGCCTGAACATGATCCACGAAGGCACCCACGGCATCCAGGCGCTGGACCTGCTCGGCCGCAAGGTCGTGATGGACGGCGGCAAGGGCCTGATGCTGCTGGCCACCAAGGTCAATGCGACGCTGCAGCGCGCCTTGATGTTGCCGGCGCTGGCCGAGCACGCCAATGCACTTGCTGGCGCGCTGAAGGCGCTGGGCAACGCCACCAGGGCCGCCTGGGCCACCGGCGTGCCGGAAGAGGCGCTCGCGAATGCGACGCCCTACCTGCAGGCCTTCGGGCACACGGTGCTGGCGTGGGTGTGGCTGGACGTGGCGATCTGCGCGCAGCAGCGGCTGGAGCAGCCCGGGCGGGAGCAGGGTGGGGATGCGTTGCTGCACGGCAAGCTCGCCGCCGCCCGCTTCTTCTTCCGCTACGAACTGCCCAAAGTTCCCGCCTGGTTGAACGTGGTCGAGTCGCGCGACGATACTTGCCGTTCCATGAACGACGCTTGGTTCTGACGCCAGGCCAGATTCCGATGAAGACTTCGACGGTCGAAACCCTCGTCTGGGTGCTGATCTACGGTGGCTTGCTGGGCGTCGGCCTGGGGCTTGCCGTGCAACGCTACGTCGAGCCGCTGGGCTGGGGCATCGCGGCGGTCGGCCTGGTGGTCGCGATCTGCGGCGCCGTCCTCATCTACGTGCGTTCGCGCATGAAGAGCCCCACGTGAACCCCCTGATCCGCACTCCCATGAACTTTCGTTTCAGCTTGCTGGCCATCGTGCTCGCCGCCGGCCCCGCCGCCGCCCAGCCGGCCACGCCGTCCTATGTGTTCCCGAACTACCGCAACTCGGCGCAGGCCGATGCCGACTGCAAGGCGCTGATCGCCGGCGCCCGTGCCGACGAGAAGCGGCTTCAGGCGCTGCCGGCGAGCCCGGGCACCCAGCTGCTGGTCGAGCTCGATGCGATGAACCGGCGTTATGAAGACATCGTCGGCCCGCTGTCGCTGCTGAACGCGGTGCACCCGGACAAGGCGGTGCGCGACGCGGCCGATGCCTGCGACCTCGGCTACCAGACCTTCCGCAACGCCTTCCTGCAGAACCCGAAGATCTACGCGCTGCTGAAGCAGGTGAAGCCGGCCGACGACATCGACGCCCGCCTGCTGCGCGACACGCTCGATGCGTTCGAGGACGCCGGCGTCGCGCTGACGCCGGCCCGCCAGGCGCGCGCGAAGAAGGTCAGCAACGAGATCACCCGGCTCGGCCAGCTGTTCGACCGCCGCATCCGCGACGACAAGACGCGCGTCGCATTCGCGCCCGAGGAACTCGACGGCGTGCCGGCCGAGGCCTTGAAGGATCGCAAGCGCGACGCGACCGGCCGCTACGTGTTCGGCCTCGACTACCCGAGCTACGACGCGATCATCGAGAACGCGACCCGTGGCGCCACGCGCGAGCGCATGTGGCGTGCGTTCCAGGGCCTCGGTGGCGCGGCCAACCTGAAGACGCTGCAGCAGCTCGGCCAGCTGCGCCGCGAGTACGCGCGGCTGTTCGGCCTGGAGTCGTATGCCGATTTCGCGATGCGCCGCCGCATGGCCGGCAACGCCGCGGCGGTGCAGGCCTTCCTCGGCACCGTGAAAGACGCCGTCGCGCAGCGCGAGGTGGCCGATCTCGCGATCCTGCGCGAAGCGAAGGCCCGCGACCTGAAGCAACCGGTCGAGTCGACGCCCCTGAACCGCTGGGACCTGACCTACTACACCTTCAGCGAACGCCGCAACCGCTTCCAGCTCGACGCCGAGGAGTTCCGCACCTACTTCCCGCCGCAGGCCAGCCTCGACTTCGTGTTCCGCGTCGCCGGCCAGCTGTTCGGCGTGCAGTTCGAGCCGCTGAAGCAGGCGCTGTGGCACCCCGACGCGCAGTCGTTCGAGGTGCGCGACGTGGCCAGCAAGAAGGTGCTCGGGAGCTTCTTCGTCGACCTGTACCCGCGCGAGGGCAAGTACAACCATGCGGCGGTCTGGAGCTTCCGCAACCCGTCGACGCTCGCGAACCGCACGCCCGCCGCCGGCCTCGTCGTCAACTTCAACCGCCAGGGGCTGAACATCGACGAGCTCGAGACGCTGCTGCACGAATTCGGACACGCGATGCACGGGTTGCTGTCGAACACCCGCTACGCGACGCAGGGCGGCACCAACGTGCAACTCGATTTCGTCGAGGCGCCGTCGCAGATGCTGGAGGACTGGGTCTACGACGCCCGCGTGCTGGCGCTGTTCAAGGAGGTCTGCCCGACCTGCAAGCCGGCGCCGGACGACCTGGTGGCGCGGGCCTCGAAGGCGCGCGATTTCGCGAAGGGCATCGCGGTGGCGCGCCAGCACCTGTACGCGAGCTACGACCTCGCGCTGTACGCGAAGGATGCGCCGGAGCCGATGGCCACGTGGCAGCGCATGGAAGGCGCGACGCCGCTCGGCCACGTGAAGGGCAGCATGTTCCCCGCCGGCTTCTCGCACATCGCGACCGGCTACGCCTCGGGCTACTACGGCTACCTGTGGAGCCTGGTGCTGGCCGAGGACCTGCGCACCGCGTTCGCCGCCGACAAGCTCAGCAGCGAGGTCGGCATGCGCTACCGCGAGCAGGTGCTGTCGCAGGGCGCGCAGGCGGCACCGGCGCAGCTGATGCGCAACTTCCTCGGGCGCGAAACGAACAGCGACGCGTTCTTCAGATCCCTCAACAGGCACAACGACTAGGAGACCGAACCCATGAGCACGCCGATCCAGACCCTTTTGAGCCTCGAAGGCAAGACCGCGCTGGTGACCGGCGGCTCGCGCGGGCTCGGACTGCAGATCGCCGAATCGCTGGGCGAGGCGGGCGCGAAGATCCTGCTGACCTCGCGCAAGGCGGCCGACCTGGAAGAGGCCGCGGCCCACCTGCAGGCGCGCGGCATCGACACCCGCTGGGTGGCGGCCGATGCAAGCCAGCCGGACGAGATCCAGCGCGTGGCCGACGAGGCGATGCAGCGGCTCGGCCGCGTCGACATCCTCGTCAACAACGCCGGCGCCACCTGGGGTGCCCCGGCCGAGGAGTACCCGCTGGAGGCCTGGGACAAGGTGATGAACCTGAACATCCGCAGCATCTTCCTGATGAGCCAGGCGATCGGGCGGCTGAGCATGATCCCGCGCCAGTCGGGCCGCATCATCAACGTCGCGTCGATCGCCGGGCTGTCGGGCTCGCCGTCGACGATGAAGTACATCGCGTACGGCACCAGCAAGGGCGCGGTCGTCAATTTCACGCGCACGCTGGCTGCCGAATGGGGACGTCACGGCATCACGGTGAACGCGTTGGCGCCGGGCATGTTCCCGAGCAAGATGACGGCCGGCACGATTGCCAAGGTCGGTGCCGATGCGCTGGCCAGCGGCGCGCCGCTCGGCCGCATCGGCGACGACGACGACCTGAAGGGCGCCGCGCTGCTGTTCGCGTCGGCCGCGGGCAAGCACATCACCGGACAGATCCTCGCGGTCGACGGCGGCGTCAGCGCGGTGCATGGCCACTGAGATGGAATTTCCGGTCCACATCCCCTTCGTCGACCAGCTCGGCTTCGAGCTGCTGAAGTTCGAGAACGGCGAGGCCGAGATCGGCCTGACGCTGCGCGACGAGCTGTGCAACTCGTGGAGCGTTGCACACGGCGGGGTCACGATGACGCTGCTCGACGTCGCGATGGCGCATGCGGCGCGCAGCAGCTCGATCAAGCCGGGCGGGCAGCCGGGCGGCACCGGCGTCGTGACGATCGAGATGAAGACGAGCTTCATGCGGCCCGGCCTGGGCCGCATCGTCGCGCGCGGCAGGCTGCTGCACGCGACCGCGTCGATGGCCTTCTGCGAAGGCACGGTCGTCGACGAGAAGGGCGAGCTGCTCGCGAGCGCGAGCGGCACCTTCAAGTACCTGCAAGGGCTTCCGGCAGGGGGACGCAAGATCCTCCGCTCGAACGCCTCCGACTGACCCAACACACCAACAGGAGACCCGCATGACCGCCAGCAACCAGCAGATCGTTCTCGCGTCGCGCCCCGAAGGCGAAGCGACGGCCGCCAACTTCCGCCTCGATTCGAAACCGCTGCCGGCGCTGTCCGACAACCAGGTGCTGGTGCGCCACCACTACCTGTCGCTCGACCCCTACATGCGCGGCCGCATGAACGCCGGCAAGAGCTACGCGCAGCCGCAGCCGATCGACCAGGTGATGATCGGCGGCACCGCCGGCGAAGTGGTCGAATCGCGCCACCCGGGCTTCAAGGCCGGCGACAAGGTGGTCGGCATGGGCGGCTGGCAGCAGTACGCGGTGGTCGACGCGAGCCAGCCCGGCACGCTGCGCAAGGTCGACACCGCGCACATCCCGCTGGCGGCCTACCTCGGTGCGGTCGGCATGCCGGGCGTCACCGCCTGGTATGGGCTGGTGAAGATCTGCATGCCGAAGGCCGGCGAGACCGTCGTCGTCAGCGCCGCCAGCGGGGCGGTCGGCGGCGCGGTGGGGCAGTTGGCCAAGGTGCGCGGCTGCCGCGCGGTCGGCATTGCCGGTGGTCCGGACAAGTGCCGCTACGTGGTCGATGAACTCGGCTTCGACGCCTGCATCGACTACAAGGCGCACCGCGACCCGAAGGCCTTGTACGCCGCGCTGAAGGACGCGACGCCGGACGGCGTCGACGGCTACTTCGAGAACGTCGGCGGGCTGATGCTCGACACCGTGCTCTCGCGCATGAACGCCTTCGGCCGCATCGCGCTGTGCGGCATGATCTCCGGCTACGACGGCCAGCCGATCCCACTGACGCACCCGCAGCTGATCCTGCAGTCGCGGCTGAAGCTCGAAGGCTTCATCGTCAGCGAGCACATGGACGTCTGGCCCGAGGCGCTGAAGGAGCTGGGCACGCTGGTGGCCACCGGCAAGCTGAAGTACCGCGAGACGGTGGCGCAGGGCATCGAGTCGGCGCCCGAGGCCTTCCTGGGGCTGCTGAAGGGCCGCAACTTCGGCAAGCAGCTGGTGAAACTCGTCTGAACCCGACGCGCTGTCGGCGGTCGAACGCCGACAGCGATTGGAGGACCCGGCGATGAAGACCTCATCCACCCCTGGCGCGGGCGAAGAGTTCCGCGAAGACCTGCGGCCGATCGAGCCGCCTCGCACCGCGGTGGCGCGCGTCGCCGGCGCGGCAGGCTCGGGCAATGCGGCCGCGCGCCGCATCCTGAACGCCGACGAGATCGCGTCGCTGACGCGGCTGAACGACTGGCGCTCGCTCGGCGCGGTGCTGACCACCTTCGGCAGCATCGGGCTGGCCGTCGCCGCGGCGCTGGTCACCTGGGGGGAGCCGTGGGGCTGGGCGATTGCGCTGCTGGCCGTGCTGGTGATCGGCGTGCACCAGCACGGCCTGTTCATCCTGGCGCACGAATCGGCGCATTACCGGCTGTTCAGCCACCGCGGTGTCAACGATGCGGTCGGCCGGCTGATCGGCATGGCCGGCGGCATCTCGATGTGCACCTACCGCGTGATCCACCGGCTGCACCACAACAACCTCTACACCGCCGAAGATCCGGACACCGCGATCCATGGTGGTTACCCGCGTGGCGTCGGCTACCTGTGGAAGAAGCTGGGCCAGGACCTCGTCGGATGGAACGCCTGGAAGACCTTCGCGTACTTCTTCGGCGCGCCGGCCTTGAACGACGTGACGCAGAAGGCGGCCCGCCCGCTGGACGACACCTCGCCGCAGCTGCGCGCCAGCGCCCGCCGCGACCGCTGGGCCGTGGTGGCGTTCCAGGTGGCCGCGCCGCTGCTGTGCTGGGCGCTCGGCGGCGGCCGCGGCCTGCTGCAGTACGCGGTGCTGTGGATGCTGCCGCTGCTGACGGTGCTGCAGCCGATCCTGCGGCTGCGCGCGATCATGGAACACGGCGGCGTGACCGACCTGTCGTCGCCGCTGACGGCGGCGCGCAGCAACCGCACGAGCGGCGGTGTCGCCAATGTGATGGGCCGCGCGCTGCTGTTCCCGCACCATGTGAACTACCACCTGGAGCACCACCTGTACCCCGCCGTGCCGCACTACCACCTGCCGCGCCTGCATCGATTGCTGGTGGAGAAGGGCGCGTTGCAGAACGCCGAGGTGCGCGACCTGCACGGCACCTGGCGGATCATCTTTGCGCCGCGTGCGCGCAGGGCGTGAGCTGATGCACGCATTCGAGCATCGGTGTGGCAAAGGCGCGGGCGGGGAGTCCGTGGCGCGCCGGCCGGTGCGGTCATCGCCCCCGGGGGGCGATGACTTCCCTCCGCCGACTGGTTTCATGGCCCGTCGTCGAAACTCCCTCCGCTCACTTCGTTCGCTGTGGTCAAACAGTCGACGACAGTCAGTTCACGAAGCGTGCTGGCGCACGCGGGCCATGAAACCAGCCAGCTCCGGCGCCCCGTCCCTATTGGCGCTCCACGGACTCCCCGCCCGCGCCTTCGCGGAGACGGCAGTGGACTTCGTCGAATACGCTCCGATCGACGGGTGCGGCTGGGGGTGTGGCCTGGTGGCGATTTCTGGGGCGACGAAGAAGCTCGGCTTCGGGAGTGGCGTGCGCAGCACGCTTCGTGGACTGACTCGTCGGCACTGTTTGACCACAGCGAACGAAGTGAGCGGAGGGAGTTTGCCGACGCACTCCCGAAGCCGAGCTTCTTCGTGCAGTCGGCCCGCCAGGGCCGACCGCCCCGGCATGAGCCACCAGGCCACACCCCCAGCCGCAGCCGTCGCGCATACCAAGACTCCATCGGAGACACGAGATGACTGACCTGATCCTGCATCACTACGACGGCTCGCCGTTCTCCGAGAAGGTGCGATTGATCCTGGGCTTCAAGGGCCTGGCCTGGAAGTCGGTGAAGGTGCCGGTGATGCTGCCCAAGCCCGACGTCGTCGCGCTGACCGGTGGCTACCGCCGCACGCCGTTCCTGCAGATCGGTTCCGATATCTGGTGCGACACCGCATTGATGGCCCGTGTGATCGACACGCTGGCGCCGAAGCCGCCGCTGTACCCGCATGCGGCCGGCGATCTGCAGCACCTCGTCGCGCAATGGGCCGATTCGACGCTGTTCTGGACCGCGATTCCGTACACGATGCAGCCGGCCGGCGTGGCCCACCTCTTCGAAGGCGCGCCGCCCGAATTCCTGAAAGCCTTCGGCGCCGACCGCGCCGCGATGACCGCCGGCATGCGCCGCCTGACCACCGCTGACGCCGCGGTGCAGCTGCAGGGCTACTGCGGCTGGCTCGAATCGCAGCTGGCCGACGGCCGGCCGTTCCTGATGGCCGCGCAGCCGTGCATCGCGGATTTTTCGGTCGCGCAGTCGCTGTGGTACATCCGCCGCGCACCGCCGGTGGCCACGATCCTCGCGCCGTTCCAGAAGCTGATCGGCTGGTATGAGCGCGTCGCGGCCTTCGGGCACGGCAGCGTCGAGAAGATGACCAGCGCCGAAGCGCTCGACATCGCTGCGAGCGCTGCGACCCACGTGCCGGTGAAGGTGGAGGCAGGGCTCGGCTTCGACGCGGGCGCACCCGTCACCGTGATGCCCACCGACTATGCGCCCGACCCGGTGGCCGGCACGCTGGTCGGCCTGACCGCGCACGAGGTGGTCATCGAGCGGGTCGACGAGCGCGGCGGCCTGCTGCATGTGCACTTTCCGCGCATCGGCTACCAGGTCAAGAAGGTTTCAACGGAGACAGCATGAAGAACTTCAAGGGTGGCACCGCCGTCATCACCGGCGCGGGTTCGGGTTTCGGGCTCGAAGCGTCGCGCATCGCCGCGCGGCTGGGCATGAACGTCGTGATGGCCGACGTGCAGCAGGATGCGCTGGACACCGCCGCGGCCGAGATCCGCGCGCTCGGCGTGCCGGTGCTGGCGCAGCGGCTCGATGTCGCGAAGGCGGCCGAGGTCGAGGCGCTCGGTGCCGCGGCGTTCGAGCGCTTCGGCGCGCCGAACGTCGTGTTCAACAACGCCGGTGTCGGCGCCGGCGGCCTGATCTGGGAACACACGCTGAAGGACTGGGAGTGGGTCGTCGGCGTCAACCTGATGGGCGTCGCGCATGGCGTGCGGGTCTTCACGCCGATGATGCTCGACGCCGCGAAGCGGGACCCGGCCTGGCGCGGCCACATCGTCAACACCGCGTCGATGGCCGGCATGGTGTGCGCGCCCAACATGGGCGTCTACAACGTCACCAAGCATGCGGTCGTCGCGCTGAGCGAGACGCTGTACCAGGACCTGCGCCTCGTCACCGACCAGGTCGGCGCGTCGGTGCTGTGCCCGTTCTTCGTGCCCACCGGCATCCACCAGAGCCACCGCAACCGGCCGGCCGACCTGCGCGACGGCGGCGCGAAGCCGACGAAGAGCCAGCTGATCGCGCAGGCGATGAGCAACAAGGCGGTCACCAGCGGCAAGGTGACCGCCGCCGAGGTTGCGCAGATGGTGTTCGATGCGATCGCCGATGACCGCTTCTACATCTTCAGCCACCCGAAGAGCCTGGCCAGCGTGCAGACGCGGCTCGAAGACATCATGATGCCGCGCAACCCGACCGATCCGTTCGCGCAGAAGCCCGAACTCGGCGAGGAACTGAAGGCCGCGCTGCGCGCGGTGTAGCGCGCGACCGTGGCGGCTGGGAAGTCGCCACTTGTCATACAAGTCGCTGGTCGAAATGGTCGCATCGACGATCGCGATGCCGATTGCACCCGGGCTTACCCGCATGGATGCGCGCGCCCGACCCTTCTCATAATGCGACCCGCTGGGAAGTTGTACGACGACGTACGACATCTGCTCCCCAGCCCGACAAGGACCCGCGTTCACGGTCCACCCCCGAAGGAGAAGACGATGACGATGAAGACGATCCTGGGCCTGATGGCCAGCCTGGCGCTGTGCGCCTGTTCGGTGATGCCGGCCAGTGGCGGCAACGCCAGCGGCGGCGAATCGGCGGTGGCTGCGGCCGAGAAGCTGCGCGTCGCGATGGTCGATCCCGACCAGGCGGTGCTGACCTCGCTGGTGGCCGACGACCTGAGCTACGGCCACTCGAGCGGCCGGATCGACACGAAGACCAGCTTCATCGGCGACCTGATGGCCGGCAATTCCGACTTCGTCAGCATCGACATCAGCGACCAGACGGTGAAGGTGGTGCAGGACATCACGCTGATCCGCCACACGCTGGTCGCGAAGACCAACGACCGCGGCGCCGCCGGCAACGTCAAGCTGCACGTGCTGCAGGTGTGGCAGCGCCAGGGCGGGGCGTGGAAGCTGGTGGCGCGGCAGGCGGTGCGGCCTCCGGCGTGAGGTGACGCCTGCACGCCGTTCAGGCTGAGCTTGTCGAAGCCCCGGCTCGATGCGATCAGCCCTTCGACAGGCTCAGGGCGATCCTTCGACAAGCTCAGGACGAGCGGAATACAGCCCGTTCGGGTTCAGGACGACGCGTCTTCCCGCCCCGCCAGCTCCTTCACGACCCGCCGCTCCGGCAGCATCTTCGTGCCGCCCAGCCAGAACTCGCTGGCCGTGCCGCGTGCGTCGTGCCGCAGCCGCACCGTCTCGCCGTGATTGCCGAATGCGCCGGCCAGCGTGATGCGGCCGCGCTCGCGGCTGTCGGGCGTGAATTCGGTGGCGTCGAGCACCGGGTTCGCCAGCGCGGGGTTGGCGACCAGCACCTTGCCGTCCATCGGCAGCAGGTCGCTCGCGCCCCACAGCGTCCACCAGCGGCCCGACCACGCGGCCGCGCGCTTCGACGGCGCACCGTGCACCGCATGCGCCCGCAACACCTGCAATGCGCCGTCGACCCACACGTTCGACATTCCGTCGGCCGCGTTGGTCAGCACCGTCACCGTCAGGCCCTGCGCCGGCACGCAGGCGGTGCGCGTCAACGTGCCCTGGAAGCCGCCGGTGTGGCCGAACCATTCCCAGTCGGCCACCGAACCGCACATGGTGCCCAGCCCGTACCAGCGGTTCAGGCTGGAGTACGGATCCGGCCATTGCCGGTGCCACATCATCCGGCGGCTCGCCTTGCCGATCACACCGCGCCCGGCTGCAGCCGGCGACAGGCGGCCGAAGAAGCGCGCCAGGTCGCCCGCAGTGCTGACGAAGCCGGTGGCCGAGGCCAGCGCATTCGTCGGGTTGTCGCCGGCGATCACGACGCGCCGCCCCAGCGGCCACTTGGCACTGTGGCCGTTGGCGAAGGGCAGGGCGGCGTCGATCGGCGCATCGGGCGAGGTCGCGTCCAGGCCGGCCGGCGCGATGACCTCGCGCCGCATCCAGTCGCCGTACCGCTCGCCGGTGATCGCCTCGATCGCGAGGCCCAGTAGCCCGTAGCCGTGGTTCGAATACTTCAGCCGCACATGGGCATCGATCACCGGCCCGTCGGCCAGGTCGGCGCGCAATTCGGCTTCATCGAGGAACGGCCGCCGGTCGTGCCACTGGCCGGCATCGGTGCCGTCGCGCACCAGCCCCGCGGTGTGCGACAGCAGCTGGGCCAGCGTGCTCGCCGCCACGTCGCGGTGCAGGCCGCCGACGAAGCGGCCGATGCGGTCGTCGAGCTGCAGCCGGCCGGCCTCGCGCAGCTTCATGATCGCGACGGTGGTGAAGGTCTTCGAATGCGAGGCCACCCGGAAGCGGTGCTGCGGTGTCAGCACCGTGCGCTGCGCCAGGTTCGCATGCCCGAAGGCGTGCTCGAACACCAGCTTGCCGTCGAGCGCGACCGCGATCGCGCAGCCCGGCTGCTCGCTGACGCGCATCTGGTGTTCCAGCCAGCGCGGCAGGTAGTCCAGCGCGGCTCCCAGCCAACGTTTCATCGGATCCCCTCTTTTCGTGACGCTTGTTCCGACCTACGACGCGCAGCCCGCGTCCTTCAGCATCTTCGACGTCGCCGCATCCGGCACGCCGGCCGCATCGATGCGCGGGCCCCACGCGGGCGGCGCCGACGGCTGCTGCGCATCCATCGGCTCGATCGCGATCTGCTCGGGCGTGAGCGCCAGCCCGAGCGGCTGCGCCAGCGAGATCAGCAGCGATTTCAGCTCCTTGTCGGCGGCCTGCTTCATCGGGGCCAGCGTGGCCGGCGTGCGCAGCCGCTCGTGCGCCTGCGCCAGCGCGAGCGCGGTGGCATACACCAGCACCTCGTTCTGCCGCGCGTACTCGTCGATGAAGATGCCCTTCTCGACAGTCTCGAAGCGAAAGCTCTGCGTCTGCACCGACGGGCAACCGACCAGCTGCACCGGCGGCGCCTTGAACAGCAGCCCGCCCTGCGCCGTTTTCGCGAGCGACCAGCTGCCGCGCTTCGCCAGGTCGTAGCCGTAGGCGTAGCGGGCCTCGTAGCTGAGCGTGCCGGTCGAGTCCTTGTTGATGTTGTTGAAGCTGAGGAAGTGCAGCAGCTCGGCCATGCGCGGCCAACCGGTCTTCAGCGTCCACGCGACGCGCTGCTGGCTGCTGGCTTCCACCAGCACCAGCTTCTGCGCCGGCACGATCAGCTCCGACAGCACCTGCGTGCGGTCGATCTCGGCGCACGCCGGGCAGGTGTGCAGGCCCTGGCGGTAGCCGAGCCAGGCGACCAGCAGGAAACTCAGTCCGCCCAGCAGGGCCCACTTGATGCGTTGCATCGGCTGTCCGGTGGTGGCGACCGGCGGAGTATGCCCGGCCGCCCGACATCGGACCTCAGCGCTGGAACATCGGCTGGCCGGTCTCCATCGCCACCGGCACCGAGGTGTGCTGGTGAAACACCTTCCACGCGCTGCCGTGCCGCCGCAGCGTCGCGCTGAACCGGTTCTCGAGCGAACGCAGCACCGTGCCGTCGGGCCCGACCCCCTTGAACCGGGCGAACGCATGGACGGTGGCCAGGTCGGCACCGACGGTGTCGTGCACCCCGCTGAACTCGACGACGAAGCGATCGCCCGGGTGCGAGCCGAACCAGCCCTCGGCCATCGCACGCCAGGCCGCGAGGCCGTCATGGCACCAGCGGCCCCACAGGTCGAAGACCTGGAGGTCGTCGGCATACAGCGCGACGAAGGCGTCGACGTCCCGCGCGAGGACGGTGGCCTGGTAGGCGGCGAGGAACTGGTGGATCGGGTTGTCGGCCGGCATGAGTTGCGCTCCTGGAGGTGGGTGATTCTCCAACGACGAACGACGAGCCCCCGGATCGACAAGGTTGGTGTTCGCCAAGCCCTGTGGCAAGCTGCGTCGCCATCGCAGCCCGATCCAGGACTCCCTCCCCATGGCCAAGATCCCCCCGGGCGTCGGCCCGCGCTTCCCGCAGGTCGTCGTGCTGTTCGGCGCCACCGGCGACCTCGCGCGGCGCAAGCTGCTGCCGGGGCTGTACCACCTGTCGGCGGCCGGCTTCATCCCGGGCTGCCGCATCATCGGGGTCTCGCTCGACGACCTCGATGCCGACGGCTTCCGGGCCGCGGCGCGCGGCGCGCTCGGCGAGTTCTCCAGCCGCCCGGTCACCGAGGCCGACTGGGCCCATTTCGCTCAAGGCCTCGACTACGTGCCGCTGGCGGCCGGTCCCGCGGCGCTGAAGACCGCGGTCGACGCCGCCGAGCGCAGCCTGGGGGGCGAGACGCGCCGCCTGCACTACCTGAGCGTGCCGCCGAGTGCCGCGCTGTCGGCGGTGCAGATGCTCGGCGAGGCCGGCCTGGTCGAGCGTTCGCGCATCGTGATGGAGAAGCCCTTCGGCACCGACCTCGCGAGCGCCGTCACGCTGAACGCGCGGCTGCACCAGACCTTCGCCGAAGAGCAGATCTTCCGCATCGACCACTTCCTCGGCAAGGAGCCGGCGCAGAACATCCTCGCGTTCCGTTTCGCCAACGGCCTGTTCGAGCCGATCTGGAACCGCAACTTCATCGACCACGTGCAGATCGACGTGCCGGAGACGCTGGGCCTCGGCACGCGCGCCGGCTTCTACGAACAGACCGGCGCCTACCGCGACATGGTCGTCACGCACCTGTTCCAGATCCTCGCGTTCATGGCGATGGAGCCGCCGACCGCGCTCGAGCCGGCGCCGATCAGCGAGGAGAAGAACAAGGTCTTCCGCAGCATGCTGCCGATCCAGCCGGCCGACGTGGTGCGCGGCCAGTACGCCGGCTACCGCGGCGAGCCTGGCGTCGATCCCGAATCCGAGACCGAGACCTTCATCGCGCTGAAGTGCTACATCGACAACTGGCGCTGGGCCGGGGTGCCGTTCTTCCTGCGCACCGGCAAGCGCATGGCCGAAGGCCAGCGCATCATCTCGATCGCGTTCCGCGAGCCGCCGAAGAGCATGTTCCCGCCCGGCTCCGGCGTCGGTGCGCAGGGCCCCGACCACCTCACGTTCGACCTGGCCGATGCATCGAAGATGTCGCTGTCGTTCTACGGCAAGCGCCCCGGGCCGGGCATGCGGCTCGACAAGCTGAGCCTGCAGTTCGCGATGCACGACACCGGGCTGATCGGCGAGGTGCTCGAAGCCTACGAGCGGCTGATCCTCGACGCGATGCGCGGCGACCGCACGCTGTTCACCACCGCCGAAGGCATCGAGCGGCTGTGGCAGGTGTCGACGCAGCTGCTCGAATCGCCGCCGCCGGTGCGGCTGTATCCGCCGGGCTCATGGGGCCCGAAGTCGATCCACCAGCTGATCGCGCCGCATGCGTGGCGGCTGCCGTTCGAGCGCGCGTGGCGCGACCCGAACAAGACGGGCGGCTGATCTCCAGGTCGGCGCTCAGAACGTCGACGGGTATTCGACCGCCGGATCGAGGAAGTACTGTGCCGCGGCCGACGGCGGCAGGTGGCCCCAGGCTTGCCACAGGTCGGCCGCGAACCCGGCGGCCATGCCGGGGCTCATCAGCTTGGAGGCGGCGATCAGTTCCGCGGCGACCTGGTCGATCCAGGCCTGGCGGTCCAGCAGGGGAGAGAGCGTTTGCATGGGGTGGATTCTTCGATCGGTCGAGGCCGCTGCCAATCCACAGGAAGCAGGCCCCCGGAAGAGGGGACTGTCACCGTGGAAAACGGCGGCCGCATCCATTCGATTGAGGATGGACGGACGCGCCACAATCGGCCCATGACGACCCCGCTTGCCTCTGCAGCCGACGCCGCGCGCCTGGCGCTGCGCTGCCTCGACCTGACTTCGCTGAAGGACGACGACACGCCCGCGTCGATCGAGGCGCTGGCCGACAAGGCCCGCACGCCGCACGGAGCGCCGGCCGCGCTGTGCGTGTATCCGGCCTTCGTGCCGGCGGCGCGGCGCCGGCTCTCGGCGCTCGGGCTCGATGCGGTGCGCGTCGCGACGGTCGTCAACTTCCCGCGTGGCGAGGCTTCGCCCGACGACGTGGCGGCACAGATCGCCGCGGCCCGCGACGCCGGCGCCGACGAAATCGACACGGTGTTCCCGTGGCGCGCGCTGCGGGTCGGCGATGCGCAGGCCGGCGCCGCGCTGGTGGCCGCTTGCCGCCGCGCCTGCGGGACGCTGCCGCTGAAGGTGATCCTGGAGACCGGCGAGTTGCAGCGCCCCGACCTGATCCGCCAGGCCAGCGAGATCGCGTTGCGCGAGGGCGCCGATTTCCTGAAGACCTCCACCGGCAAGGTGGCCGTCAATGCGACGCCGCAGGCGGTCGAGCTGATGGGCGAGGCGATCCGCGCCGATGGCGCGCGCGCCGGGCTGAAGGTGGCCGGCGGCGTGTCGACGATCGCCGACGTGCAGTGCTATCTCGCGCTGGCGAGCGCGGTGTACGGCGCCGATCGGCTCGGCCCCGGCACGCTGCGCTTCGGCGCATCGAGCCTGCTGGCGGTGCTGCTGTCGGCGATCGACGGCGGCCCGGCCGCACCGGCGGCGAGCGGCTACTGATGGCCGCGCCGCTGCCGCAGGAGATCATCCGCCGCAAGCGCGACGGCCTGGTGCTGACCGATGCCGAGCTGCGCACGTTCGCGCAAGGCATCGCCGACGAGCGCATCGGCGAGGCGCAGATCGCCGCGTTTGCGATGGCGGTCTGCTGGCGCGGCATGAGCACCGCCGAGGCGGTGTCGCTGACGCTCGCGATGCGCGACAGCGGCAGCGTGCTGCACTGGGCCGACGAGCGACTGCCCGGCCCGGTGCTCGACAAGCACTCGACCGGCGGCATCGGCGACACCGTGTCGCTGATGCTCGGTCCGATGCTGGCGGCCTGCGGCGGCTTCGTGCCGATGATCTCCGGACGCGGGCTCGGCCACACCGGCGGCACGCTCGACAAGCTGGAGGCGCTCCCCGGTTACCGCGCGAGCGTGCCGGTCGACCGGCTGCGCCGCGTCGTGCGCGAGGCCGGCGTCGCGATCGTCGGGGCGGGCGATGGGCTGGCACCGGCCGACCGCCGCCTCTACGCGGTGCGCGACGTGACGGCCACCGTCGAATCGGTGCCGCTGATCACCGCGTCGATCCTGTCGAAGAAGCTGGCCGCCGGCCTCGGCGCGCTGGTGCTCGACGTCAAGTTCGGCAACGGCGCCTTCATGCAGGACCTGCCGCGCGCACGAGAGCTGGCGCGCAGCCTGGTCGAGGTGGGTTGCGGCGCGGGCTTGCCGACGCAGGCGCTGCTGACCGACATGAACCAGGCGCTGGCGCCGGCCGCCGGCAATGCGCTGGAGGTGCAGGTGGCGCTGGACTACCTGCGCGGCGTGGCGCGACCGGCGCGGCTGCACGGCGTGGCGATGGCGCTCGGCGCGGCGGTGCTGGTGCAGGCCGGGCTCGCGACCGACGACGCCGATGCGCGCGCCCGGCTGCAGCGCGCGCTCGACAGCGGCAGCGCCGCCGAGCGCTTCGCGCGCATGGTGGCCGGGCTCGGCGGGCCGGCCGACGTGCTGGCGAAGCCCGGGCTGCCGGCGGCGGCGGTCGTGCGCGACGTGGCCTGCGATGCGGAAGGCTTCATCGCCGCCGTCGACACCCGGGCGCTCGGCCTGGCCGTCGTGGCGCTGGGGGGCGGGCGGCGCGACAGCAGCGATGCGATCGACCCGTCGGTCGGCCTGTCGGACCTGCTGCCGATCGGCACGCGCGTCGACGCCCACATGCCGCTCGCCCGCGTGCATGCGCGCACGCCGATCGATGCCGATGACGCCATCGCCGCGGTGCGCCGCGCCTGCGTGTTGTCGGACCGCGCGCCGGACTCGACACCGTTGATCGCCGACCACATCACCAGGAAGCTGCCATGACCAACGACGAACTGATCGCGCAAGCCCGCGCCGCACGCGACGGCGCCTATGCCCCGTATTCGAAGTTCTTCGTCGGTGCCGCGCTGCTGGCCGCCGACGGCCGCGTGTTCCGCGGCTGCAATGTCGAGAACGCGTCCTACGGCCTGTGCAACTGCGCCGAGCGCACCGCGTTCTTCACCGCGATCGCGGCCGGCGTGCCGGTCGACGGTTTCGCGCGGCTCGCGGTGATCGGCGACACGCCCGGCCCGATCTCGCCGTGCGGTGCGTGCCGCCAGGTGATGTTCGAGCTCGGCGGGCCGCGGCTGCCGGTGCTGCTGGCGAACCTGGCCGGTGCGCGCCGCGAAACGACGGCCGGCGAACTGCTGCCCGACGGCTTCCGTCTCGCGACCTGACGACGCCGGCCCGAGGGCTTTCCCTCAGGTCCGCATCGCGTTCGTGCGCACGCTTCTTGCGAGAATGTCCCGCACCAGTTTCTCTCCAGGGACACACGAATGAAGCGCATCGCCTTCACCATGGCACTCGCGGCCACCGCCATCGCCCATGCCGAACCGGCCATCGTCTACGACGCCGGCGGCAAGTTCGACAAGTCGTTCAACGAAGCCGCCTACAACGGCATCGAGCGCTTCAAGAAGGAGACCGGTACCAGCTACCTCGACTTCGAGATCTCCAACGACACCCAGCGCGAGCAGGCGCTGCGCCGCATGGCGCAGAAGGGGGCCGACCCGGTCATCGCGGTCGGTTTCGGCCATGCGTCGGCGCTGGAGAAGGTGGCCAAGGAGTTTCCGAAGGCGCACTTCGCGATCATCGATTCCGAGGTCAAGCAGCCCAATGTGCAGTCGGTGCTGTTCAAGGACCAGGAAGGCTCGTTCCTCGCCGGCTGGCTGGCCGCGACGACCAGCAAGTCGGGCAAGGTCGGCTTCGTCGGCGGCATGGACGTGCCGCTGATCCGCCGCTTCCAGTGCGGCTACGAACAGGGCGCGAAGGTCGCGAACCCGAAGGTCGAGGTCGTCAGCAACATGACCGGCACGACCCCGTCCGCCTGGAGCGACCCGACGCGCGGCGGCGAACTCGCGAAGGCGCAGTTCTCGCGCGGCGTCGACGTGGTCTTCGCGGCCGCCGGCGGCACCGGCATCGGCGTCTACCAGGCGGCCAAGGACCAGGGCAAGCTCGCGATCGGCGTCGACAGCAACCAGAACCACCTGCAGCCGGGCACGATGCTGTCGTCGATGCTGAAGCGCGTCGACAACGCGGTCTACGGCCTCGTGATGTCGGCGAAGAACGGCAGCTGGAAGCCCGGCCTCGTCGTGCTGGGGTTGAAGGAGCAGGGCGTCGGCCTCGCGATGGACCAGCACAACGCGAAGCTGGTCAGCGACGACACGAAGAAGAAGCTCGCGGCGGTGGAAGCCGACATCGTGTCCGGCAAGCAATCGGTCGCGAACTACACGCCCGAAGGCGGTTGCAAGTACTGAGCGACCTTGAACGCTGACCTGGCCGTCGAGCTGAGCGGCATCCACAAGCGCTTCGGCGCCGTCCACGCCAACCGCGGCGTGAACCTCGCGGTGCGGCGCGGCAGCGTGCACGGCATCGTCGGCGAGAACGGCGCCGGCAAGTCGACGCTGATGAGCATCCTCTACGGCTTCTACCCGGCCGACGAGGGCGGCATCGCGATCGACGGCCAGGCGGTCGCGCTGCGCGGCACGCACGACGCCATCGCGCACGGCATCGGCATGGTGCACCAGCACTTCATGCTGGTCGACCGCTTCACGGTGCTCGAGAACGTGGTGCTCGGCGCCGAGCAGGGCTTCGCGCTGTCGAAGAGCCTGGCCGCGGCGCGCCGCGAGCTGCAGCGGCTCGAGCAGGAGTTCGGGCTGATGGTCGACCCGGACGCCCGGGTGTCGGAGCTGCCGGTCGGCGTGCTGCAGCGCGTCGAGATCCTGAAGGCCTTGTTCCGCGGCGCGCGCATCCTGATCCTCGACGAACCGACCGGCGTGCTGACGCCGCAGGAAACCGAGGCGCTGTTCCGCGTGCTGGCCACGCTGAAGGCGCGCGGCGTCACGGTGCTGCTGATCACGCACAAGCTGAAGGAGATCCTCGCGGTGACCGACCGCGTCACCGTGATGCGCGGCGGCAGCGTCGTCGCCGACCGCGAGACCGCGCAGACCACCGAGGCCGAGCTGGCCGAGCTGATGGTGGGCCGCCAGGTGCAGCGCTCCGGCGCGCGCGCCGCGCGCGGGCGGGGCGAATTGCGGCTGCAGGCGCAAGGCCTCGCCTGGCGCGATGCCGGCGGCGTGCTGCGGCTGCAGGACGTGTCGCTCGATCTCCATGCCGGCGAGATCGTCGGCGTGGCCGGCGTCTCGGGCAATGGGCAGAGCGAGCTGCTGGCGTTGCTGAGCACGCTGCAGCCGCTGCAGCAGGGCCGGTTGCAGGTCACCTGCGAGGACGGCAGCCAGGTCGCGATCGATGCCGCCCACCCCGGCAACCCGCACCGGCTGCGCGAGCTCGGCATCGCCCATGTGCCGGAAGACCGGCACCGGCTCGGCCTGGTGCTCGGCTTCGAGGCCTGGGAGTCGTCGCTGCTCGGGTATGTGGACGACGCGGCGCTGCGGCGCGGGCCCTTCGTCGACGGCGGCGTCGCGCGGGCACGGTGCCGGCAGATGATGGAGGAATTCGACGTGCGCCCGCGCAACGAGCGGCTCGCGTCGTCGAAGTTCTCCGGCGGCAACCAGCAGAAGCTGATCCTCGCGCGCGAGTTCCGGCGCGCGCCGCGCGTGCTGCTGATCGGCCAGCCGACGCGCGGCGTCGACATCGGCGCGATCGAGTTCATCCACCGCCGCATCATCGAGTTGCGCGATGCGGGCTGCGCGGTGCTGCTGGTGTCGACCGAGCTGGACGAGATCCTCGCGCTGTCGGACCGCATCGTCGTGATGAGCGGCGGGCGCATCACCGGCGAGCTGGCGCACGACGAGGCGGACGAGACGCGTCTCGGCTGCCTGATGGGCGATGCGAGGAGTGCTGCATGAAGCATGTCCCTGCCGTGCTGCCGCGCTGGATCGACGTGCTGCTGCTGCCGGTGCTGAACGTCGCGATGGCGCTGTTCGCCGCCGGCCTCGTGGTGTGGGCGATCGGCCAGAACCCGTTCACCGCGGTGCAGCTGCTGGTGCAGGGCGCGTTCGGCAGCGAGCTCGCCTGGAGCTACACGCTGTACTACACGACCAACTTCATCTGCACCGGGCTGGCGGTGGCGGTGGCTTTCCACTGCGGCCACTTCAACATCGGGGCCGAAGGGCAGGGCACGGTCGGCGGGCTGGGAGTGGGACTGGTGCTGCTGGCCGGCGACGCCTGGCTGGCGCCGGCGCTGGTGGTGCCGCTGGCGGTGGTCGGCGGGCTGCTGGCAGGGGCGGCGTGGGCGTTCGTGCCGGCCTGGCTGCAGGCGCGGCGCGGCAGCCACATCGTGATCACGACGATCATGTTCAATTTCCTCGCGTCGACGCTGATGGTGTGGCTGCTGGTCAACGTCGTGAAGGTGCCGGGCAACCAGGCGGTCGAGTCGCGGCTGTTCGCGCCCGGCGCGGTGCTGCCGAGCGCGCAGGCCTTGTTCGGCGCGTTCGGCATCGAGTGGCCCGACACGCCGCTGAACCTCGCGTTCGTGCTCGCGATCGTCGCCTGCGTCGCGGTGTGGGCGCTGCTGTGGCACACGCGGCTCGGCTATGCGCTGCGCGCGGTGGGCCTGGCGAGCGATGCGGCGCGCTACGCCGGCATCGACCCGCGGCGGCTCACGGTGATCGCGATGTGCCTGTCGGGCGCGCTGGCGGCGCTGGTCGGCGTCAACGAGATCGCCGGCGTGCACCACAAGCTGCTGCTCGATTTCGTCGCCGGCGCCGGCTTCACCGGCATCGCGGTGGCGCTGATGGGCCGCAACCACCCGGTCGGCATCGTGCTGTCGGCGCTGCTGTTCGGCGCGCTGGCGCAGGGCGGCTCGGAACTGGTGTTCGAGATGCCGGCCTTCACGCGCGACATGTCGGTCGCGGTGCAGGGCTTCGTCGTGCTGTTCTGCGGCGCCTTGTCGCTGATGCTGCGGCCTCCGGTGGCGTGGGTGTATGGGCGGTTGGCGAGGGTCGCAGCATGACAGACGACTGGCTGATCGTCGCGTCCGTCATCGGCGCCACGCTGCGCATCGCCGCGCCGCTGGTGCTGTGCGCGCTGGCCGGCGTGTTCAGCGAGCGCGCCGGCGTGATCGACATCGGGCTCGAAGGCAAGATGCTCGCGGCCGCGTTCGCTGCCGCCTGCCTGGGCGCGATCGGCTGGCCGGCCTGGCCGGCGATGGCGGGCGCGATCGCGGTGTCGGCGCTGCTCGCGCTGGTGCACGCCTGGGCCTGCGTCACGCACCGTGGCGACCAGATCGTCTCCAGCGTTGCGCTGAACGTGATCGCCGCCGGGCTCACGGTGGTGCTCGGCCTGGTGTGGTTCCACCAGGGCGGGCGCACGCCGAACATCGGCGACGCGAGCCGCTTCATGGCGCTGTTTCCCGAAGCCGCGAACGCAGTCCAGGGCTGGCCCGTCGTCGGCCCGCTGCTGGCCGAAGGCGTGCTGCGCCACAACCTGCTGGTGTGGGTCACGGTGGCGCTGGTGCCGGCCTCGTGGTGGCTGCTGTACCGCACCCGCTTCGGGCTGCGGCTGCGCGCGGTCGGCGAGAACCCGGCGATGGTCGACGCAGCCGGCATCTCGGTCGGTGCGCTGCGCTACGGCGCGGTGCTGCTGGCCGGCGTGCTGTGCGGCGCTGCCGGCGGCTACCTTGCGCTGGCGCAGAACGCATCGTTCACGCCCGGCATGACCGCCGGCCGCGGCTTCATGGCGCTGGCCGCGATGGTGTTCGGCAAGTGGCACCCGCTGCGCGCGGCCGTTGCCTGCCTGCTGTTCGGCTTTCTCGACGCGGTCGCGATCCGGCTGCAGGGCGTCGAGCTGCCGGGGCTCGGCAGCGTGCCGGTCGAGCTGATCCAGGCGCTGCCCTACCTGCTGACGGTGGTGCTGCTGGCCGGCTTCTTCGGCCGGGCCGAGGCGCCGCGCGCGCTCGGCCGGGCCTACGTGAAGGAGCGCTGACGCACGGCGCTCCGGATCCTCACTCTTGAGGAGTCGCCGCCGACGGGCCGGCGATACGCTTGCGCACCGGGGGTGGAGGCCGTGCCGTGGATGTGCTCAAGATATTCCCGTCGCTGCTGCTGGAGCTGATCTCGAAGATCATCCCGGGGTCCTTGTTCCTGTGGATGTTCCGCGAGCGCTACCAACCCTTGACCGAGACGGTGCTGAAGCTGCTGGAGCCACCACCGCTGCCGCCCGATTGGCGCAGCTGGTCGGCGGTCGGGATGGCCCTCGTGACCGCCTACGTGATCGGCATCTTCATCGCGCTGGGCGCCAATACCCTGGATGCCTTTCTGATTCGCCGGCGCTGGTTTCCGGCCATCAAGCAGGCCCGAGACGGCCGCGACCGCCTTGCTGTTCCCGGTCTTTGCATGGCTGACGTACGTGATGCAGAAGCGCTACCTGCTGCAGTCGATCCAATGCTTCTCGCTGGCCATGGCGGCGGGCGGGCGCACGCCCCCGCGGGGTGCGTCGGACTAGCGGCTCACAGCATCATCCCGCCCGACACCTCGATGCGCTGGCCGGTGATCCAGCGGCTGCCGTCCGACAGCAGCGCGGCCACCGCGCCGCCGATGTCGTCCGGCAGCCCGACGCGGCCGAGCGCGGTGATGCCGGCGATGTGCGCGTTGACCTGCTTGTCGTCGCGCACCTGGCCGCCGCGGAAGTCGGTCTCGATCGCGCCCGGGGCGATCGTGTTCACGCTGATGCCGCGCGGGCCCAACTCCTTCGCCATGTAGCGCGTCAGCACCTCCACGCCGCCCTTCATCGCGGCGTACGCGGCATAGCCCGGGAACGTGAAGCGCGCGAGCCCGGTCGAGACGTTGACGATGCGCCCGCCGTCGGCGATCAGCGGCAGCAGCTTCTGCGTCAGGAAGAAGGTGCCCTTCAGGTGGATGTTCGACAGCTCGTCGAACTGCGCCTCGGTCATCTCGGCGATCGGTGCGTTCAGGCCGATGCCGGCGTTGTTGACGAGGTGGTCGAAGCGCTCGCGCTGCCAGGTGGTGGCCAGCACCTTCTTCACCGTGTCGGCGAACGCGCTGAAGCGCTGGCTGTCGCCGACGTCGAGCTGCAGCGCGACGGCGCGCCGTCCCGACGCCTCGATCCGGCGCACCACGTCGTGCGCCTCGGCCTCGCTGCCCTTGTAGGTGAGGATCACGTCGCTGCCTTGCGCGGCCAGCGCGAGCGCGGTGCTGCGGCCCAGGCCGCGGCTTGCGCCGGTGATCAGCGCGATGCGGGTGTTCGATGCGGTCATGTCGGTCTCCTTCGGGGGGAACGGGTTGCGGTGAAGGGGACTTTAGGAGTTCACTGCAGGAGGATAAAGTCGAGAAAAACGACAGGACTGTTCTTCACAAAGGAACAATGAAGCGATGGAACTCGATCAACTCCGCATCTTTGCCCGGGTGGCCGAACTGGGCAGCTTCACGCAGGCGGCCGAGCAGCTGGGGATCGTGAAGAGCCGCGTCTCGGCGGTGGTGCTGCAGCTGGAGTCGCGCGTCGGCGCGCGGCTGCTCCAGCGCACCACGCGGCGCGTGCAGTTGACGCCCGACGGTGAGGTCTTCCTCGCGCGCAGCAAGGCGCTGTTGGCCGACGCCGACCAGCTGCAGGCGATGTTCCAGCCGGTCGCCGGCGGCCTGAAGGGGCGGCTGCGCATCGACCTGCCGAACAAGCTCGCGAGCGAGGTGGTGATCCCGCGGCTGCCGGAGTTCCTCGCGGCGCACCCGCTGCTCGAGGTCGGCATCAGCACCACCGACCGGCAGGTCGACCTGGTGCGCGAAGGCTTCGACTGTGTGCTGCGTGTCGGCGCGCTGGCCGATGCCGACCTGGTGGCGCGGCCGCTCGGCGTGCTGGCGATGGGCAACGTCGCGAGCCCGGCCTACCTGCGCGCGCACGGCACGCCGACGACGCTGGCCGAGCTGGCGCAGCACCGCATCGTCCACTACGCGGCCAAGCTCGGCACGCAAGGCGCCGGCTGGGAGTACCAGGAGGGGGGCGTGACGCGCGTGCACCCGATGCGCAGCACGGTGGTCGTCAACGGCACCGATGCCTACCAGGCGGCCTGCCTCGCCGGGCTCGGCCTGATCCAGGCGCCGACCTTCGGCACGCGGCGCCTGGTCGAGCAGGGGCTGCTCGTCGAGGTGATGCCGCAGTTCGTCGCGCCGCCGATGCCGGTGTCGCTGCTGTACCCGAACCGCCGCCAGGTCGCGCCGCGCGTGCAGGCGGTGCTGAACTGGCTGGCGCAGGTGGTCGAGCCGCGGCTCAACCCAGCGCCAGCAGCCCCAGCACGAGCCCGAACGTAGCGAGCAGCAGCATGCCGCCGTAGGCCACGCTGATGAAGCCGGCGCGCAGCAGCGTCGGCCACCAGCGGCCGCGGTACACCTCGCGCAGCGCGAACACGCCGTAGGCGAGCACGACGAACAGCAGCACGTCGCTCACCGAGCGTGGCAGCAGCGTGATCGGCAGCAGCGCGAGGAACCAGAAGGCGTGCAGGTGCAGGCTGAAGACCACGTGCGTGCCGTAGGTCATGTGCCGCCTGCGGTAGGCGAGCGCGACGATGCCGGCGAACACCGGCAGCATCAGGAACACCGCGTACGGCGCGGCACCGAGCAGCCGCGTGCGCAGCTGCCCGATGAAGCCGCGCGGGTCGCCGTTGAAGCGCTGGCCGATGTTGCTCAGGAAGCGCTCGATGCCGTTGCAGGCCGGTTCGCCGGGGGCGTCGCAATCGGACACCTCGAACGCCACCACCATCGGCGCTTTCACCCTGCTGGCGGGGGCGGACGCCGCGGCGCCGCGGATGTCGTCCGCCGTCGCGCCGGGGCGGGCGGCGGTGTCGACCACGACCGACGGCTCGATCGCCGGCAGCAGCTTGAGCGTCAGGAAGAAGATGAAGCTCGCGGTGAGGAAGATCCGCAGCGGCAGCACGTAGCGCCGCCGGCGGCCGGCGAGGTACTCGGTGGTCAGCCGGCCGGGGCGCAGCAGCAGCCGGTGCAGCGTGCGCCACAGCGCGCCTTCGAGCGCGATGTAGTGGCCGACGAACTCGTGCACGAATTCGCCGAGGGTCGGCGGGTGCAGCGCCGTCTCCTGCCCGCAGGCCGCGCAGAAGCTCAGCGGGGCGGTGGTGCCGCAGTTGCGGCAGGCGATGTCGGTGCGCGTGTGCAAATGTGATGCGGGCGGATGTGACACGGCCGAGAGCATAGCGGAGGCCGCTATGCTCGCGCCATGCCACACGACATCCTGATCGACTGCGACCCCGGCATCGACGATGCCCTCGCGCTGCTGCTGGCCGCCGGCGCGCCGGAGCTGAACCTGACGGGCATCACGACGGTGGCCGGCAACCGCACGGTCGAGATGACCGCCGACAACGCCTGCCGCGTGCTCGACCTGGCCGGCCGCCACGACGTGCCCGTGCATGCCGGCTGCAGCCACGCGCTGACCCTGCCGGGGGCGCGCACCAACACCGTCCACGGCGAAGACGGCCTCGGCGGCGTCGACCTGCCACGCAGCCGCACCGCCACCGCGCAGCATGCGGTCGACGTGATCGAGCAGGCGCTGCTGCGCGAGCCGGCCGGCAGCCTGACGCTGGTGGCGATCGGTCCGCTGACCAACCTCGCGCTGGCCGAGATCAAGCGCCCGGGCCTGCTGAAGCGCGCGCAGCGCGTGCTGGTGATGGGCGGCGCCGCGTTCTGCGACGGCAACATCACGCCGGCCGCCGAGTTCAACTTCCATGCCGATGCGCTGGCCGCGCAGACGGTGCTGGCCAGTGGCGCGCAGCTGCTGCTGTTCGGGCTGGACGTGACGCGCCAGGCGTTCATGCCCGCCGACTGGGTCGACTCGCTGGGCACGCTCGGCAACCGCTGCGGGCCGATCGCGCGCGACCTGATCCGCGGCTTCCGCCGCGACAGGCCGCTGCTGCACGACGCCTGCCCGGTGGCCTGGCTGCTGGCGCCGGAGCTGTTCGGTTCCGAGCGCTGCCGTGTCGAGGTCGACTGGCGGCCCGGCCTCACCGAAGGGCACCTGTCGGCCAAGCGCATCGCGCTGGCCCGGGAGGATTTCGGCTCGCCGGTCGAAGTGTTCACGTCGGTGCAGTCCGACGCGCTGCGCGATCTGCTCAGGCAGCGCCTGGCGCGCCTGCCGTGACCGGGGCGGGGCCGGGCTCCGCGAGGATGCGCGCCACCAGCGCGCCCAGTTCCTCGAAGGTGTTCTCCTTCTCCAGCAGCCCGCGCACGCCGACCGCGCGGGCTTCGCCCCGCAACTCGTCGGTGATGTAGCCCGAACTCAGCACCACCGGCAGGCCGGGCCGGATGCGCGCCAGCTCGCGTGCGAGCTCGATGCCCGAACTGCCCGGCATGTTGTAGTCGGTGACGAGCAGGTCGACCTCCTGCGGGTGCTCGCGCACGTGGGCGATCGCCAGCGCCGCCTCGTTGAAGGTGCGCACCTGGTAGCCCTCGCGGGCCAGCAGGCGCTCGACCATGATCACCATGGTCTCGTCGTCATCGACGTAGAACACGCGCTGGCCGTGCCCGGCCGGCGCGACGCGCTGCGCGGCCGGTGCACGTGCCGCCGTTCCGGCCGTGTCGGCCACCGGCAGGTACAGGTGCAGCGTGGTGCCGACCCCCGGCGCGCTCTCGACCGCGATCGCGCCGTGGTGCGCGACGACGATGCCGTGCGCCACCGACAGCCCGAGCCCGGTGCCCTGGCCGACCGGCTTGGTCGTGAAGAAGGGCTCGAAGATGCGCTCGCGGGTCGCGTCGTCCATGCCGACGCCGTTGTCGCTGACCCACAGGTGCGCATGGCGCCCCGGACGCAGGCCGCCCAGGCGCAGGCAGGTGGCCGGGTCGAGCACCACGCCGTCGAGCCCGATGCAGATGCGGCCGACGCCGCCGTCCAGCGCATGCCAGGCGTTGGTGCACAGGTTCATCAGGACCTGCTGCACCTGCGTGGCATCGGCCTGCACCTGCGGCACGTCGTCGGCAATGCGCGTCTGCAGGTCGATGCCGGCCGGCAGCGTCGCGCGCAGCAGCTGGTGCGTCTCGTCGACCACCGGCCGCAGCGACTGCGTCTGCAGCTCCTGCGGCTCGCGCCGGCTGAAGGTCAGGATCTGCCGCACCAGCATGCGGGCGCGCATGCTGGCCTTGTGCACCTCGCGCAGCAGCGCGCCGGCCGGGTGGTCGGCCCCGACGGCCTCCAGCGCCAGCGCCGAATTGCCGAGGATCGCGCCGACGATGTTGTTGAAGTCGTGCGCGATGCCGCCGGCCAGCGTGCCGATCGATTCCATCTTCTGCGAATGGCGCAGCTGGGCCTCGTAGCGGATCAGCTCCGACTCGGCTTCCTTGCGTTCGTGGATGTCGGTGATCGCGACCCGCACGCCGGCCTCGTCCGACCCGGAGGCGGCCTCGCGCATGCAGTCGAGCTGCACGTGCAGCGGCTCGGTGTCGGGGCGCTGCAGCGCGAGTTCCAGGCGCTGGCGAATGCCGTCGAGCAGCACGCGCTCGAAGTGCGCGGCCCAGCGCTCGCGCTCCACCGGGCCGATGAAGCTGGCGAACTGCAGGCCGATCGACGCATCGCGCCGCACGCCCAGCATGTCGGCGCCGTTCAGGTTCAGCTGCTCGATGCGGCCGTCGGCCGCGAGCGTCAGGTAGCCGACCGGCGCCAGCTCGTAGAGGTCCATGTAGCGGTCGCGGCTGAGCTCCAGCTCGCGCTGCGCCTTGCGGTGCTCGGCGCGGATCACCGCCTGCGCCAGCTCGCGCTTGAGCACCGGCGCGAGCCGCGCCAGGTTCTGCTTCATCACGTAGTCGCTCGCGCCGGCCTTCATCGCCTCGACCGCGATCTCCTCGCCGATCGTCCCCGAGACGAAGATGAACGGGATGTCGAGGTCGCGCGCGCGGAAGGCGTTCAGCGCGTCGATGCCGCTGAACTGCGGCATCCTGAAGTCCGACAGCACCGCATCCCAGCGCTCCTGCTCGAAAGCCTGCTGCAGCGCGGCCAGGCTCTGCACGCGCCGGCAGGTCGGCGTGAAGCCGCCGCGGCTCAGCACGCGCGTCACCAGCCGGGCGTCGTCCTCGGAATCCTCGACCACCAGGATGTTGACCGCCATGTTCATCGGTACAGCCTCGACGGGAACGCAATGGCGTGCGGGCGGGTCATGCGTGCGAGGGGGGCAGCTCGTTGATCATCAGCCAGTAGAAGCCGAGCACCTTGGCCGCCTCGATGAACTCGGCGAAGTCGACCGGCTTGCGCACATAGCTGTTGGCGCCCAGCGCATAGCCGGAGATCAGGTCCTGCTCTTCCTTCGACGAGGTCAGGATCACCACCGGCAGGAAGCGCGTGCGCTCGTCGGCGCGGATCGCCTTCAGCACGCCCAGCCCGTCGAGCCGCGGCAGTTTCAGGTCGAGGATCACCAGCGTGGGCAGCGAATGCGACGCGCGGTGCGCGTGCGCGTTGCGGGCGAACAGGTAGTCGAGCGCGTCGACGCCGTCGCGCGCCACGTCGATCGGGTTCATCAGGTGGCTGCGCTTGAACGCGCGCAGCGTCAGCGCCACGTCGTCGTCGTTGTCCTCGACCAGCAGAATCGCCTTCTGTTCACTCATGGCGGAGGTCCTCCAGGCAGGTGGAAATGGAAGGTGGCACCCTGGCCGGGCCGGGCCTCGGCCCAGATGATGCCGTCGTGGCGACGGATGATGCGGTGCACGATCGCCAGCCCGATGCCGGTGCCGGGGAAATCGGCCTCGTGGTGCAGGCGCTGGAAGGCGCCGAACAGCCGGTCGGCGTAGGTCATGTCGAAGCCTACGCCGTTGTCGGCCACGAAGCACACCTGGCGGCCGTCCGACACGGTGCTGCCGACACGGATCACCGCGTCGGGCGATTTCGACGTGAACTTCCAGGCGTTCTCGAGCAGGTTCTGCATCGCGATCTGCATCAGCGACTTGTCGGCCCGCACCACCAGCGGCTCGGCGATCTCCCAGCGCAGGTCGCGCTCGGGGTGCAGTTTCTGCATCGAGATCGCGATGTCGCGCGCCATCGCGCCGAGGTCGACCTCGCGCAGCACCACCTCGGTGCGAGTGACGCGCGACAGCCCGAGCAGTTCGTCGATCAGCCGGCCCATGCGCTGGCTCGCGGCGCGGATGCGCGACAGGTGTTCGCGGCCTTCGTCGTCGAGCCGGTCTCCGTAGTCTTCCAGCAGCGCGAGCGAGAAGCCGTCCATGCTGCGCAGCGGCGCGCGCAGGTCGTGCGACACCGAGTAGCTGAAGGACTCGATCTCGCGGTTGAGGGCCGCCAGCTCCTGGTTGCTGCGCTCGATCTGCGCGAACGAGTTGCGCAGCGTGGTGGTCATCGCGTCGAAGTTGCGCGACATCTCGCCGATCTCGTCGCTGCCGGCGATGTCGAGCCGGAAGCTCCAGTTGCCCGATGCCACCTCGCGCGTGGCCTGCTGCAGCCGCTGGATCGGCGCCAGCACGCCGCGGTGGATCAGCCAGCCGGCCGCGACGGTCGCGAGCGAGATCAGCGCGAGCCCGGCCAGGATCACGCCGACCACGCGCTGCTGCGCCTGCGCGATGCGGGCGGTGGAATAGTCGGCCAGGCGGAACGCGTCGACCAGGCTTTCCTGGTGCAGCACCAGCAGCTTGCGCGAGATCAGCTCTTCGTAGAGCTTCTGCGCGCTGTCGTCGGCCGCGCGGCTGTTGGTGTTGGCCTGCAGCTCCTCGAGCAGCTGGCGCGTCTCGACGCTGCGCCGGCGCAGGTCGGCCAGGGTCTCCGACGGCTCGGGGTCGCTGAAGATCGGTTCTTCCAGCTGGCGCTCGAGGCGCGCGGAGACCTGGCGCTCCTGCTGGTAGGCGCGCTGGTTGCGGTACAGCACGTACTCGAAGGTGACGAGCCGCAGGTCGTTCAGCACGCGCGCGACGTCCGACATGCGCCGGCGTTGCCGGTCTGCCGATTGGACTTCGCCGTTTGCCCACCAGATCATCACGGCGAGCAGGGCGATCGTGCCGAGGCCCGTGGTCGTGGCGAGCCAGCCCTTCGCACTGATCTTCATTCGGTGTCTGTCATCGTGTTGACGGGTTCGAGGGCCCTAGTGCGCCACGGTGACGCGGTCGGGTTGCTCGTCGAGCAAGGCGTCGAGGTAGAGGTGCGGCAGGAAATTGGGCGTCGGTGCCGAGGCGCCCGGGCTGCCCGAGACGGCCCAGTCGGCCTCGTCCTCCATCGTGACCAGTTGCGACTGCAGCAGGTTCACGCGGAAGGCGAGCGACTTCCAGCTGGGCTGCAGCGCGGCGGCGTCGACCTTGAGCCGGCGCGCGACGATGGCCAGCGATTCGTCGGCATGCAGCCGGTTGAAGCGCTCGGCCTTCAGCAGCGCACGCACGAAGCGGCGCGACATCTCGGCCTGCTGGTGCAGGTAGTCGGTGCGGCCGACCACGACGTGGCTGACGGTGTAGGCGGCCGGCGCGGTGAACGAGACGCCCTGCGCGCCGAGCGCCGTTTCGGCGTCCTGGCGCACCGGCTGCCAGGTCGACGCGGCGTCGATGCGGCCGCGCGCCAGCTCGTCGGCCAGCCGGCCGGGCGGCAGGTCGACCAGCGTCACGCCGTCGCGCGCCAGCCGGTGGCGGATCAGCAAAGCCCACAGGAAGTATTCGGCGCTGGTGCCGCGTGGCACGCCGATGCGCTTGCCGAGCAGGTCGGCCGGCGCCACGATGCCGCGGTCGCGGCGGGCCACCACGGCCATCTCGTCCGAGACGCTCAGCATGCTCGCGAGGATGCTGAACGGCTGGTGGTCGAGCACCGCGGTGACAAAGGGTACTTCGGCGGCCGTGGCCAGGTCGACCTCGCCGCGCGCCAGCAGGTCGAGGGCGAACTTGCCGTGGCTGACGGGCACGATGGTGACGTCGAGCCCTTCGTCGCGCAGGTAATCCTTCTCGGCGGCCAGCATCAGCAGCGCGGCATGCGGCGTGGTCGAGAGCGCGAGGCGCACCGCCATCGCGGCCGGGCGCTGCGGGTGCGTCGCACGGTACCGCCAGGTCATGGCCAGCGTCGACAGGCCCACAGCCAGCGCCACCGCGGCGATCAGCAACGGAAGGCGGCCGTTTCTCTTCGACGGCGCTGCAACTTCTGACGAGTTCATCAGCCCCCCTCACACTGATCTTGCAGTGCGGTTCGAGCCAAGCGTACGATTGAAGAACAATACTTGCAATAGGGAGTCGATCGCGCGCATGTCGGTACTGCTTCTCGAACGACGCCCACCGTTCCTCGTGATGGCGCACCACCGTTCAGGCTCGAACTTCCTGAACGATGTCCTTCAATCCTGTGCCGGCATCGAATGCCTGAACGAACCGCTGTCGATGCACACGCGGTTCTTTCGCGACCACGACCTGGTGCCGTGGGATGCCGACGACCACGACCCGGCGCTGTTGCACGCGAGCCTGCGCGGCGACGAGACGGTGCGCGAGTTCCTGCTGGGACTGAAGGCCTACCTCGGGCAATCGCGGCGCGGCCGGGTGATCGGCTTCAAGGACACCTGCCTGTTCGGCAAGCTCGGCTGGCTGAAGGCCTTCCTGCCGGAGCTGCGGGTGATCTTCCTGCGGCGCGATCCGCGCGCCATCGTGTCGTCGGTGCTGCGCAGCAAGCTGACGACGCTGTGGAGCTATTCCGAGCTCGTGAGCCGCGCGTTCATGCGCGAGTTCCCCGGCTACCGCAGCGGCGTGCCGCGCACCGATGCGGCGCTGCGCACGACCGAGGTGGTCGCGATGAGCGTGGCGCTGCGCTACGAGCTGGCGAGGCGCTGCCTGCACCACTTCACGCACGTCAGCCTCGAGCTGGCCGACATCTCGCGCGAGCCGGCGCAGGCGGTGGCGAACCTGGTGGCGTTCCTCGGCGCCGAGGCGTCGGGCGATGCCGAGGCCTTCATCCGCTTGCGCCAGGCCGAGACGCGCGGTGGGCTGTTCTCGTCGTACCGCTCGCTGGACGACGTGGAGAACCGCTGGCGCCATCACCTGAGCGAAGCGCAGCTGGCACTGATCGACGAGGTGCAATCCGCGGTCCGATCCACCTCACCCCTGGCCTGACACCGAATGATCGAGCAGTACCTCCATGACGCGATCGGCTTCAGGGTGGCGTCGGGTGCACTCGCGGGCCGGCGCCTGCGGGTGGCCCGCACGCTGCTGACCTGCCGCGTCGCCGCCGAGATCCTCAACGAGATGCAGATGCCGCCCGAGACCGGCGGCGGCTACCGTTTCGTCAATGTCTGCAACCCGCGCAACCCGCTGGCCTTCGACCCGGCCGGCGGCGGCTGGCATTGCCGGGCCGCATTGGCCGAGCACCCGGTGTGGGGGCTGAACTGGGCGGCCGCCGGGCTGATCTGCGCCCACCTCGGGGGCCGCCTGCCGTGGGCGCAGGAGTGGGAAGCGTTGGCGTCGAACAACGATCCGGCGCGGCTCTACCCGTGGGGCGATGCGCCGCCGACTCCGGTGCACGCGAACTTCGACGAACATTTCGGCGGCACCAGCGTGGTCGGCAGCTTCCCGCCGTCGGAGCTGGGGCTGTTCGACCTGGCGGGCAACCTGGGCGAGTGGTGCCAGGACCTGCACGACCACGATGCCGAGACGCCGATGGAGCGCACGGTGAAGGGCGGGGCCTGGAGCAAGGATGCCGGCCACCTGCGCATCCAGGCCAGCCGCGGCAAGTGGGGCCGGCTGGGCACGACGACGATCGGGCTGCGGCCGGTGTGGGACGAGTGAAGGACGACGGAAGAAGGACCGCGATGACGAAGCTGGTGATTTTCGACCTGGACGACACGCTGATCGACTTCGCGTCGACGCGGCTGGTCGCGCACGACCTGATCGCCGAGGTGCTGGCCGACGAAGGCATTGCGGTGGCGCCGTTCCTGCAGGCCTGTGTCGAGGTCGACCGGCCGTTGTTCGTGCAGTTCGAGCAGGGCCGGCTGACGCGCCAGGAGTACCGGATGCGGCGTTTCGCCGATCCGTTCGACCGACTCGGGCTGGCACCGCGCGAAGGCCTGGTCGCGCAGCTGAACCGGGTGTTCATGGACTGCGTGAACGACAGCCCGAAGCTGTACGACGATGCACGGCCGACGCTGGCGCGCCTGCGCGGCGATGGCCTGCAGCTCGCGATCCTGACCAACGGTCCGGCCGACGGGCAGCGCCGCAAGCTGGTCGCGACCGGGCTCGACGACGCGGTGGACCATGTCGCGATCGGCGAGGAGGCGGGTGTCAGCAAGCCGCATCCGCAGGCGTATCTGCGCGTCTGCGAGCGGCTTGGTGTTGCGCCGGCGCAGTGCCTGATGGTCGGCGATTCGCTGGCGCTCGACTATCAGGGCGCGCTCGCGGCGGGGCTGCAGGCGGTGCTGCTGGACCGGGCGGGGGCGCATGTCGGGACGGCCCATCGCATGGTGCGCGACCTGCACGGCGTGCGGGTCGCAAGCGACGGGTGAACCCGGAATCCGACCCCCATGGCCACCTTCGAATGGATCATCCTGCTGCTGCTCGGCGCGGCGCTGCTCGCAACGCTGGCACGCCGCGTCGGCGCGCCGTACCCGACCTTCCTCGCGATCGGCGGTGCGCTGCTCGCGTTCCTGCCGGACGGGCCGCGCTGGACGCTCGATCCGCAGCTGGCACTGACCCTGTTCGTCGCACCGGTGCTGGTCGATGCGGCATATGACACCTCGCTGCGCGACCTGCGCACCAACTGGCGACCGATCGCCGGGCTGGTGATCGCGGCGGTCGGCGTCACGGTGCTCGCGGTGGCGCTGACCGCGCGCTGGCTGGTGCCGCAGATGCCGTGGGCGATCGCGATCGCGCTCGGCGCCGTCGTCGCCCCGCCCGACGCCGCGGCCGCCACGGCCGTGATGCGGCAGGTCAAGCTGCCGCACAAGCTGCTGACCATCGTCGAAGGCGAGAGCCTGCTCAACGATGCCAGCGCGTTGCTGATCTACCGGCTCGCGATCATGGCGGCGCTGGCCGGGCACATCGGCTTCGCGAACTTTGCGCCGGTGCTGCTGCTGACGGTGTTCGGCAGCCTCGCGGCCGGCGTGGCCTGCGTGTATGCGACGCAGCCGTTGATGTCGCGCGTGCAGGACGTGCCGACCATGCTGATCCTGCAGTTCGTGACGACCTTCGGCGTCTGGATGGCGGCCGAGGCGATCGGGCTGTCGGGCATCCTGACGCTGGTGGCGTACGCGATGACGGTCGCGCGGCGGCGTGGCGTCGCGTTGCCGGCGCGCATGCGGGTGCCGATCTTCACGGTGTGGGAGGTGGTGGTGTTCGTGCTGAACGCGTTCGCGTTCGTGCTGATCGGCCTGCAGCTGCGCCCGATCTGGGAGCGGCTCGAGGCCGGCGGCGTGCGCAGCGAATCGCTGCTGGTGGCGTTGGCCGTGCTCGCCGTGACGATCGGCGCGCGCTTCGCGTGGGTGCTGAGCTACAAGTTCGTGCGCCTGCCCGAGCGCCAGCGTGCTGCAGGCGCGCCGCCCTTGCTCGGCGGGGCACTGGTGCTGTCGTGGGCCGGCATGCGTGGCATCGTGACGCTGGCCGCGGCCTTTGCGATCCCCGAGACCTTGCCGGGCGGTGCGCCGTTCCCGTACCGCGACCTGATCCTGCTGTGTGCCTTCACCGTCGTGCTCGGCACGCTGGTGCTGCAGGGGCTGACGATGAAGCCGCTGATCCGGCGCATGAAGCTGCACGACGACGATCCGGTGGGTCGCGAGGTCAAGCACGCACGGGCCGAGGCCTATGGCGCGCTGCTGACCGCGATCGACGGCGACGACTCGGTGCACGCGAAGTTGCTGCGCAAGGAGTACGCCACGGTGATCGAGCTGAACCAGGAAGGCGCGACCGACGAGGAGGCGATCGACCGGCGCTCCGGCGGGCCGCTGCGCCGCCGGGCCTTGGCGGCGGCACGCGCGAGGGTGGAGGAATTGCGCAACGAAGGATCGATCGGCGACGCGGCGTTCCGCGTCGTCGTGCAGGAGCTCGACTGGGCGGAACTCAGCGCGGGCGGCGCGCGCCACGCGTGAGCGCAGCCGGCCTGCCGCAGCAGGGCTAAGCCCGCCCGCCTTCGATGAGCCGGAGCGCGACCTGGACGTTGTTGCGGCCTGCGCTCTTGGCCTGGTAGAGCATCACGTCCGCCTGCCGGACGAGCGCCTCGACGGTCGTGGCGTCGCCCTGGTAGAACGCCAGGCCGATGCTCGTGGTGATGCTGATCGCCTGCTGCTCGACGATGAAGGGCGAGCTCATGGCCTGGACGATCTTGCCGGCGACCGTCGACGCCACCTCGGGTCTCGGCAGGCCTTCCATGATCACCGTGAACTCGTCTCCCCCCAGGCGGGCGACGGTGTCGGTGGAGCGCACGGTCTGCGACAACCTGGCGGCGAACCCGCGAAGCAGTGCGTCCCCCGTGTGATGCCCGTAGCGGTCGTTGATCTGCTTGAAGTGGTCGATGTCGAGGTACATGAGCGCGATCAGCGCACCGCTCGCCCGGCAGCGCTGCATGGCCTCTGCCATGCGCAACTCGAAGCCGGCGCGATTGATCAGGCCGCTGAGCGCGTCCACCCGGGCGAGCTCGGTCAGCCGTTTTTCCTCGAGCTTCTGGCGGGTGATGTCGGTGACCACCGCGTGGAAGCCGAGCACCGTGCTGCCGTCGGCCGCGCGCTGGGGGATGTACTGGGCCTCGTAGCAGACATAGCTGCCGTTGCTGTCCATCTCGCTCTGGAACGTGACCGGCTCGCCTCGCAAGGCGCTGCGAATGTGCGGCTCCACCGACTGGTAGGCCGTCTCGCCCAGCACCGCACGAACGGTCTGGCCATGGAGTTCGTCGCGCGGCCGTCCGAAGCCGCGCTCGTAGGCCAGGTTGTTGAAGCGGTAGCGCTCGTCGGCGTCGATGTACGCCACGCGCATCGGCAGCGCGTCGGCCACGGTGCGCAGGCGCGCCTCGCTTTCCTGGAGCGCTCGCTGCGACTCGCGGTACGACGTGACGTCGTTGATGAGCGTGTACAGGCCGACGACGCTGCCCTGCTTGCCGCGATCGGGGACGACCGTGACCTGCACATGGCGACGGCCTTCGGGGCGCATCATCTCCCGGTCGTCAGCGACGTCCTGGCCGTCCAGCGCGGCTCGCAGCCGGGGGCCGATCTCCAGCCGGGCCTGCTCGCCGAAGAAATCCTCTGCGCTCATCCCGACCTGGGGCGCCGCTTCGCTGCCGAACCATTGCTGGTAGGTCCGGTTGACGAATTGAAAACGCAGGTCGCGGTCGAGGTAGGAAATCAGGGCCGGCATGTTGTCGGTCACCAGGCGCAGGCGATGTTCGCTGTCGCGCACGGCCTGCTCGGCCGCCTTGGCCGCCGAGATGTCGCGCATCAGCGCGGAGAAGTACTCGACCTTGCCCTGTGCGTCGCGGTGGCAGATGACGATGTGGCTGACCGGAAATTCGCGCCGCTCGGCGTCCCAGACCAGCGACTCGCCGACCCAGACGCCGGTGGCCGTCGCGCTGGGTCCGACCTCGGCATCGAACTTCTCGAGCGTCTGCGGGGGGTTGAAATGCGCCAGCGTCAACTGCTCGATCGGCGCATCCGGTGCCAATCCGGCGCGTCGTCTTGCGGCAGGGTTCATGTAGATCAGCCGACCTTGTACGTCGTTCTGGATGACGTAGTCGGTCGTCGCGTCGAAGATCGCGGCCAGTGTGCGCAGGGCGCGCTCGGCCAGCACGCGCTCGGTCACATCGCGGCCGACGGAATGAAGCGTCGGCCGACCCGAGGGATCGCTCAGCAAGCGGTTGGTCCAGGCCACCCAGCGCTGGGCGCCATTGGCGGACGTCACCCGGTTCTCGCTGGTGGCGGTGGTGCCGGTCGACAGGACGTCTGCCACCACTTTCCTGACGGTCGGGTGATCCGCGGGCTCGATGTAGTCGTACATGCTGTCGCCCAGCATGTCCGCAGGGGTTCGTCCGAAGTGCCTCGCATACGCCGGGTTGACGTAGGTCAGTTCGCCGTCCGGCGTCGCGAGCGACACGAGCTCGGACTGGTTTTCGACGATGGCTTTCACCATCTGTTCGCTGGCGACCAATTGCTTGAGCACCGGCCTCACCTGGTGGTGCTGGGCATAGATGGCCAGCGCGACGATGGCGACCAGTGCCACGGCGAGGACGTTCAGGCGCGACTTCATCGGCGCATAGAGCGTGTCGACATTGGTCCGCACGGCCAGCCCGAGCCCGAAATCCTTGATCGGCGTGAAGGCCGAGAGGACGTTGGTGCCGCGCCGGTCCTTGAGGAACTGCACGCCGTGTTCGCCGAGCAGTGCTCGCGCCACGGGAAGCGCGGCGCCACCGGTCGCATCAAACATCGGCAGTTCAAGTCCGGATGGCCGGTACCGGTTGGGCGCGCAGATCATCTTGTCGTTGTCGCGACCGCAGATCACCGCGTCCGACGTGTCGCTGGAGGCGCGGATCTCGGCGAGCAGGCGATCGAACAGCGGCATGCGCTGCTCGGTGAACACCCTCCCCACGATGCGCCCGTCGATCCGGACCTCGGCTTCTGCCAGGAGCAGGTAGCCGTCCTTCCAGGCCAGGAAGGTCGTCTGCTCCGTATTCGCCAGCCGCTGAATGATGCGCGACTTCGCGGGCACGGGACCCGCCTGTGCCACACGCGCGCCGTTCGCGGCGTAGATTTCCACGCGCGTCAGGTCGGCGGTGAGGGCACTTTCGGCGACCCTTTGCAGGAAGTCCATGGCATCCGTGTCGGCGGGAGTCCTGCTCAGCTTCTCCAGGGCTTGCCGCGCGGCCGGCCGCGTTGCAACGGTTTTCGGGAACAGCAGGCTGACGTCGATGGTGTGGCCCAGCGAGGTCGCGTTTGTCGTGGCGATCAGCAGCATGTCTTTCGACACCGATCGCTCGAAGGTGCCGCGCATCACCGAGAAGCCCGCGACGCCGCCCGCCAGCGCAACCAGCGTGATGACCGCGATCGAGCGGCGCTTGATGCGCTGCTCGGTGGTTTGCAACCTCTTGGGATCGAAGGCGTGGGCTGCTTCGTGCAGCATCCACAGGCCCGCCCCGAGGACGGAGAGTCCGAAGGCGGTCGTCGGCAGCAGCGGGTTGCAGCTTGCCACCTGGTACAGCGCCTCGAGGCCCACGAAGTGTCCGACCATTCCGCCGATGCCGATGGCGGGAACCGTCAGAGCCAACAGCGAGAAGACGAGCGGGCCGAGCCGGGTGGAGCGACGTTCGTTCAGCCAGAACGCGACGCCGGCGAGCAGGAACGCCAGGCTCGCGTTCGGCGACAGCCGGCCGGGATACGGATGGGTTGCCGTGGGAACCGCACCGGCGTGGGCGATGTCGATGCCCAGGCCGATGCCCGATGCGTACTCGAACAGGTAGGCCAATGGCAACGCGACCAGCGCGCCGACGCAGAGGGCCGCGAGGCGGGTGGGCCAGGTGGCCGAGGCCGACGGGCGCGAGGCGTTGATGAGGCAGATGCCTGCCGCAACGAAGAGCAGTGAACCGACGATGCCCGCGTGCTCGATGCCGGGAATGAGCTGTACGGCGGCGTCGACGGGAAACACCCAGTGCGTGGCCATGGCCGCACCGAACAGGCCGACGACGACACCTCCCACTCGCGCGGTTGAAAGGGCCGATTCCCTCATGGCGGTATCCAGTTTCGGTGGTGTCGCGGCGCCGAGTCCGCGTGGCAAGCCTTTGATGGGCTGGCGATACTGAGCCAGAACGCCAGCGCAGCGTACGCGCTGAGGACGGCGATGTACATCGGAAGTCAACCCGTGCGGGTGTGATTTCCAGGTGAGCCTCGCGCGGCACAGCGGCTGCGTCATGCCGCCAGGCTGGTCACTGAGCGCTGGTGCGCTTTCCAGTCTCCTCAGATTGGCTGATGCGCTCGATCCGGAATTGCGCCAGGATGCCCCGTGCATTGCGCTCGACCGGCCATTGCCGACGGGGCAGAGACATGCGTTTTTGTGTCCGGGCTCACTTCACGGGAATGGTGATGCAGCGTACGGTGGCCGGCACCTGAGCATTCAATCGCCACTGTCGTCCATCGCGACAACAGGGCGGTTGTCATGCAGCGGCCCTCCGTTCCAGGGGGCGCCCCACAGATTTATCAGGTTGTCGATCTGCGGGTCCGTCGCGCCGGCTTGTCTCGCCGCCAATGCGTGCGTGTACTCATTCTGGTTGTGGATCAGCCTGACGTGGCCCAACGGATGATTGTTGTTGTGCAGGTTGAAGTTGTTCGATCGGGCATTGTTGCTGCCGGCGTTCAACATTCGACTGTTGCTTTCGAGGCCTCCGCCACCCAACGCAGCTGGGACAATGTGGTCGATGTTCCCCAGCACGCCTTGCAATTGGCGCGTTCGCACGACCAAGGCGTTGGTTTCCTCATCGTGATCAGCTTCATTGAATTCGGCGTGCCCTTCAGCCTGCTGTTGGTAGTACCCATCCGCGATGTCCTGATTGAATCCTGCCCCCGGAACTTCACTCCCCGTTGTGTGATCGCCATCCGCAATTGAGTAGCAGACACGCTGCGCCGGGGCCCGGGAGTCTCCACCAAGCGGTTTGGCGTTGGACCGGGACGGGCCGAACAGCCTCTGGATCTGTTGTGCCTGGGCGACCATGCGGGGCGATGCATCGAGTGTGCTGGCCATGCTCCGCGCCGTCAGGGACGCCTGTTGAGGCGCGACCCTTGTGGCGCCTTCGTCAACGCATGTCCTGGAGGAATCTGCGGGAGCATGAATCTTCATCGCGGTCTTCCTCGGATTTCGTTGCTTCCGCATGGCCATGCGTTGCCCGACAAGGGGATGTCGTCGATGCTGCACCGGCAAACAAATGCATGCCATCGGATCCAAGCTGATATCGCATCGGCAAATCTCCGAGGCGCCGGATCGCCCCGGGTTCCTGCGGTTGCCGACCAGCGATGACGGCCCTCGGCGGCCCGCAACTCGTCGATGGTCGGCACCACCTCGATACTTCCAGCACTGGAATTCGGCCCAGAAAACGGAAAAGCCCGCAGCGTGAAACACGCTGCGGGCCCCGTAAACGTTGGCTCCTCGACCTGGGCTCGAACCAGGGACCTACGGATTAACAGTCGGATCGCGGAGCCGGTGGCTTGGCCGCACCACCATTGGCTTAGTTGTCATTCGGTGTCTCATTGGGCGCCGTCCGTCCAACACCGCAGTCTCCCGGCGTCTGCGCGGGCAAGTACTGTATATGTGACAGTTTGGGGATCCGGCCTGCGGCCACCGCGCCGCGGTTGTTCTTCGTAAGTTCCGACAGAAGAACCCTCGCCGGCAGCCGCGACCGGGTACCAGCTTGAAGGCAGTTTCTCCCCAGCTTCAAGGTGACTAGGCAGGCCACCAAGCGGTGGTTGTCATGAAGCCTCGGTCCAGCGTCTTCCATCGCGAATCGGGATCCTGAGGACGAAGCGGCTGCCTTGCCCAAGCCCGGCGCTGCTCGCCTCGACGCTGCCGCCATGGGCTTCGGCTAGCTCGCGCACCACCGCCAGGCCCAGTCCCAAGCCGACGCCATTGAACTTCACCGCATGCTGTTCCTGCACGAACGGGTCGAAGACTTCCAGCAAGGCCCGTGGCGAGATGCCAATGCCGTTGTCCTCGACGGTGAACACCATGGCATCCGGCATGCGTTGTACGACGAGGGCGATCTCGCCGCCGGCCGGTGTGTACTTGGACGCGTTGCCTAGGAGGTTGCTCAAGATCTGGGTCAGGCGGACCGCGTCGCCGCGTATGCTGCCCGGCGGGGACGGCAATTCGAGCCGCAGCGTCTGCGTGTGTCGGGCCATCGCATGGCGGCAGGTGACGAGCGAATCCTCGACCACGTCGGCGATGTCGACATCGCCGAACTCCAGACGCAGCTTGCCGGCATTCACACGCGACACATCGAGCAGATCGCCAATCACGCGCGACATGCGGCCGGTCTGCCGCTCGATGATCTCCAGCAGGCGTGCAATCTTGTCGGCGGCAACGCGCGGCAAGAGCGTGGCAGTGGTGCACAAGGTCATCAGCGGGTTGCGCAATTCGTGGGCCACGACGGCCATCAGTTGGGTCTGGCGGTTCAGCGCCAGTTCTGCCTGGCGCTGCCCGCGCTGCGCAAGCAGCGTGGCCTGCAGCAACTGCTCGTTGACCTTGCGCAGTCGCGCGAGAGTCGCGCGGGCGCGCCTGCCAGTGGCGGGCGCTGCAGCGTCCGCTTGCTGGCCGAATAGGGGGGCGCGCGGCGCAATGCGCCTGCGTGTCGCTGCCGTGCTGTGGTGGGGCGCGGAGAGCGTTTTCTTGGGCGGCAGTCCGGCGAGGGCGTCGGACGGGTGAAGCGTGACAGACATTGCGGTGTCCTTCCGAAAGGGAGCGCGTGTGGGTCAGGCGGGAAGTCCCAGCCCCAGGATGCAGCGAATCGCAACACCCAGGTGCGCAGGCTTCCTTTTGGGGATGGGGGAGCGCTCCGTCGGCGAGTCTGCCGGGCCCGCCCCGATCCGGTCTGTGCGATGGCGAACGCAGGGTCGTGGCATTCCTAGCGAACGTTACTTACCGCACAGACGCCCCAGCGACGCATGACTAGCGTGCCTGCTGCACCTCTAGGAAAGGCAAATCATGACCAGGACGCACCGCTTGAAGTCCGACAGATCCGAGGCGCCGGTGGTCGCGGCACCGCCCGCAGAGGCCGACTTGCCGCTGATGGCCACGCTGGGAATCCGTTTTGAGGAAGGTGCCTATCGCTTCGCCTGCATCCCGTATGACAACCTGCACGACGCGGCCAACTTCGCTCGCTTGGCCGGTGCGGGACGCGACGAGAACCAGCGATAGACCACTCCATTCTTGGCGATATGTTCGATAGCGAACATACCGCGACTCCGTGAGCGCCTATAGTCGCCGCCATCGGCGGTATGGCGCGGTACGCGTTCCACGCCGGCTCCGACCCTGTGCGGAGCTTCGTGACATGGCCCTTTCCCCCGACCCGAAGCAGAATCATCTGCTGGCGGCCCTGCCTGACGCAGAGCAGCAGCGCTGGCTACCACAGCTCGAATGGGTCGAGTTGCCGCTCGGCCAGGTGCTCTACGAACCCGGGCGCGCGCTCAGTCACGTTTACTTCCCCACCACGGCCATCGTCTCGCTGCTGTACGTGATGGAGAACGGCTCGTCTGCCGAGATCGCCGTGGTGGGCAATGAGGGAATCGTCGGCATCTCGCTGTTCATGGGGGGCGAATCGACGCCCAGCCGCGCAGTGGTGCAGAGCGCCGGCGGAGGCTTCCGGTTGAAGGCATCGACGATCAAGGAAGAGTTCAACCGCGCGCCGGTGCTGCACCTGCTGCTGCGCTATACGCAGGCGCTGATCACCCAGATGGCGCAGACGGCGGTGTGCAACCGCCACCACTCGCTCGATCAGCAGCTGTGCCGCTGGCTGCTGCTGAGTCTCGACCGGCTGACCGGCAGCGAACTCGTAATGACTCAGGAGTTGATCGCCAACATGCTGGGCGTGCGCCGAGAAGGTGTCACCGAGGCCGCGGTGAAGTTGCAGAAGGCGGGGCTGATTCGCTATGCACGAGGGCGCATCACGGTGCTCGACCGGCCGGGGGTGGAGCAGCGCACGTGTGAGTGCTATGCGGTGGTGAAGAAGGAATACGACCGCTTGTTGCCCGCGCCGCTGGTGGACTGAGCCGCTCTGTGTACGCTGGCAGACGGTGACGCAGCCGCGCAGGCCCCAGACTGCCTGCGCCATGAAAAACCTCGAGAACGGCTTGATCGAACTGCTTCCGCGGGCGGACCGCCAACGTCTTCTTGCTGGGGGAGGTGCGGTCGAGATGACGCTCGCCCAGGTGCTCAGCGACGCTGACCAGCCAACACGGCACGTGTACTTCCCGATGGAGGGCTTTGTGTCGCTGATCTCGCGAGTCGATACCCATCCCGGCTTGGAGGTCGGCATGGTGGGGCGCGAGGGCATGCTGGGCGTGCACGTGGCGCTGGGCGTGCCGGTCGCGCCGCTGCATGCAGTGGTGCAGGGGCCGGGCACGGCGTTGCGCATCGCCGTCGCCCCATTCCGGCGCGAACTGGCCCGCAGCGCCGCGCTGCAACGCAGCCTGAGCCGCTACATCCACGTGTTGATGGCGCAACTGGCAGGCTCGGCCGCCTGCCTCCGCTTCCACCTGATCGGACCGCGCCTGGCGCGTTGGCTGCTGATGAGCCAGGACCGCGCGCAATCCGACCACTTCCACATGACGCACGAGTTCCTGGCCTACATGCTGGGCGTGCGGCGTGTCGGCGTGACGGCCGCAGCCGGTACGCTGCAGGCAAACGGTCTGATCGAATACCACCGCGGCGAGTTACGCGTGGTCGACCGCGCCGGCTTGGAGGCAGCAGCCTGCAGCTGCTACCTGGCCGACCGGCGCATCTACGGCCTGTCGATCGGCCGGGCCCCGGCCCCGGCTATTAGCGCGGCCTGATCACCGCTTGGGTTGGCGATCCGGTGTCGCCCGCGCGATCGCGGGAATTGCCAGCACCGGCATTCCCGGCTTGGCAATCGGCGCCTGCGCCTGCTTGGGTTTCTTCACTTCCTTGTTGCCTTGCTTGCGTTCCTTGGACATGGTGCGCTCCAGATCTCAGCGAGGCTTGGACACGCCGTTCTCATCCGATAGGATGATCTCGACGCGGCGGTTCATCTGCCGGCCCGCGGCGCTGTCGTTGCTGGCGACAGGGTAGGCCTCGCCGTAGCCGCGCGTGCGCAGCCGGTCGGCAGTGACGCCCTGGTCGATCAAGGCCATGCGCAAGGTTTCGGCGCGGCGCGTCGAGAGGTCGAAGTTGCCGCTCTCGGTGCCCTGGCTATCGGTGAAGCCCTCGATCATCGCGGTGCGCTTCGGGTGGTTCCTCATGAACTCGACCAGCTTGCCCATGTCGCGCACGCCGCCGGGACGCAGCTGGGCGCGGTTGGAGTCGAACAGCACGTCACCCAGCGTGATCACATCGCCGCGGTCGGTCTGCTTGGAGCCCAGCGCCTTCAGCTGCAACTCCAGCTCGGCGGCACGCGCCTTGTCCTGCTGCGCACCGGCCGTGGCGACCGCCAGTTCGGCGCCCTTGGCCTGGGTTGCCATGCGGGCAGCGGCCACCTCGCGCGCCGCCTTGTCGTCGACGCTGCCGGCCTTGGCATCGGCTGCGGCCTTGTCCCAGGTCTTGGCATTGGTGGCCTCCCGCGCGATGGCCACGCGCTGCTGGGCCAGGTAGGCGAAGTGGTCGACGCTGCGCAGCGTGTCGCCACGTGCGCGGGCCGCATCGCCGGCTGCGAGCGCTTCGCGAGCCTGTGTCATTTCCGGCCCGGCGTACTCGGCGGCCTTCGGGTCGCCTTGCAGCATTTCATAGCTGGCGTGGGCCCTGTCGAGGGCGGCGTTGGGTTGCGGCACGGTGCCGCAGGCCACCAGCGCTGCGGCCAGTGCGGTGACGGTGAAGATCGAAAGCGTGTTCATTGGGTACCTCCGGAGGACGCGGCCTTGCGGGCTTCGTCGGCTGCCTTGTTGGACTTGGCGGTTTGCATCTTGCGCACCGCGAGCTGCGCGTCGAGCTGGCTTTCCTCGGCCAGTTGCTTCGCGAGAACGTAATCCTTCGCGACCACGGCCTTCTGCGCGGCGGCCAGTTTCTCGGTGGCCAGGCGCGTCTCGGTGGGTGCATAGGCCGGCGCGCCGTCGACGGCGGCGCTGTCGACCGCGGCCTTGGCGCTGGCCAGCTGTTCAGTCGGCGGTGGCACAGTAGCGCAGCCACTAGCGATGAGGACCATCAGCCCGGCCAGGATGATGGGACGGGGTGCCTGCGGAAACGACAGGCAAGGCAAGTGCATGAGTCTCATGAAGGGACTCCTTTTCGGTGTGATGGGAACAGGGGAGGACGGTGGGGGTGGTCTGCGCCTGCACCCCTTGACGCATACGTAGCTCAACGTGCGATGTCACTTGGCGCCGCCGATAAGCAGACCATGGCACCGTGTGACACCGCCGTCTGTCTGCCAGCGCACGCAGGCGTGCGGCAAGACGAAGGACTGTTCGCCGTCGTTGGAGTTCACAGGTCAAGGCACAGCCGCAGTGCGCGCGGCGCACGACGAATGGTCTCAGGGGCAACGGGCTTTCTCTCTTGAGAACCGACCGGCTGCATCCGGCCTGGAGGCACAAATTGCGCCTGTGTTGCCAGAGCGCGGAAACTCACGCAATTGCGCGCAGGTTGGGTTGTGCTGTCTGCTGCCACCGCTGCTTGATGTAGATCTCGGTCGTTGACTTGTCTGCGTGGCCGCAGAGCAACTGAATGCGCTCAATCGGCTCACCCGCAAGGTACATATCTGTCGCACCCTTGCCCTTCAGGTCGCGCAGGCCAAAACTTGGCATTTCGGCCAAAGGCCCTTTGGCGAGCTTGTGCGCTGCTTTGACGCGCTCAATCGAGCGCCGAAGCATCGCGCTGAGCCCGGTGTATGTGTACGCATTGCCGTCGCGGGTATGGATGATCGGCTGGCGCAGCACTGGTACTTGGCCTACTGCTGCATTGACCAGGCTGTCGAGGACTCCAACGAGTGCTATATCTATCTTGCGGCCGGTCTTGCTCTGAACAAAGCTGAGAACTCGACCACCTTCCTTGTTGCGAATGTTCGCAGGAGTCCACGCAAGTACGTCGACCTCTGGCCGTTGCAAAGTCCTGTAGACCAGTTCCATTGCGAGCCTGACGGCGCCTCCCGCCGCGTCATAAACCGCTCGGTACTCGGCATCGGTCACGTAGCGCTCGCGGCGCGACTCCGGGTTGCGGCGAACACCGCTGGCGCGCATGCATGGGTTGACACTGAAACCGTCGGCGGCGCGGCCAGTACGGATTAGCCAGCTCAGCATGGAGGACAGGCATGCGCGCTCCCGATTGGCTGGTGTTGGCCGGCCTAGCGCCGCGTTGTCCTCAAGATAGCTCTGCACGTGCGACGGCTTGATTTGGTCGGGGAACATGCGGCCGAAGTACGCGAGCAGCGGGCCACCGTAGTCCGCATACCCTGCATAGTCGTCGAGCGTGCGCTGACTCAGCGTGCCGGCCGACACGCGAAGCTTGCAGTCCGTGAGGAACTCACCGAACCACCATTGCACAGTTCCATACGCCTTCCCAGGATCGTTGTGCATGGCTGCGGCCTTCTTGGCGGCGGCCAGGTCGGTGCCCATGTTCTCCCATCGTCCGTTGCGATGCCGATACCAGAACTTTCCGCGGCGAACGGCCAATCGCGTGCCTGCCAGACCGAGTGGGTCACCGTCCTTGCGCCTGCGCCCCATTGAGAGGTCTCCTTCGTTTTGCTGCCCAGTCTTGCAGCCCTGTGACGTTGGGTTCCATCGCAGCAGAGCGCCCCTGGCCCGAGGGAGCCAAGCGAGCAGCGCCAAACACGCGCTCAAGCTCGGACCGCATGATGACTGGGTGCCCTTCACGTCGATCGCCGCGACCCACCAACGCCTGGCGCCGCCCCAGTCGATGCGGCGCAGGTGCCGCGTGATCTGGAACACCCCGACGACGATGGCCGTCGCGAAGCTGTCCACCAGGCTGAAGTTCGCCGGCAGCTTGAAGGTGTAGGTCGCGCGGATGTACAGCGAGCGCTGCAGCATCAGCTGGGCGACCAGGCGCGCGACAACGCCGTCGGTGATCCAGTCGGCCTTCACGATCGCCTCCGAGCGCAGCCCGTGCGCATCGATGTCCGCCTGGTCCTTCGCCTCGGCCACGTCGACGTTGTAGCTGTTGGCCCGGTTGCGGTACTGCACCCGGAAATGGTTCTTCGCGTCGGCCGGGCTCTTGCGTTCCTGCTTCACCGGCGGCTCGCCCGGGCTCGGGATGAAGTGGTCGTCGGTGAGGTCGTAGACCGGCGTCACGTTGGGCGTGAAGGTGCGGCCGAGCCCAGCTTCCGGGCTGTCGCCGTAGGGAATCATCTTGAGCCGGCCGGCACTCCACACCGGCGCGGTGTTCGTGAGCCGCCCGAGCAACTGCACCAGTTCGGCCGCGGAGATCTGTTCGGTCAGCGCGGGCGACATCACGAGGCCCGCCGCGACGCAGTAGTCCGACCAGTCCTGCATGCCGTCGAGCCGGTCGCTTGCGATGTTGGCGCCGTAGCGGCCGTTCATCAGCAGATCCAGCAACGCACGGCTCGGGTCCACGTCGGGCACGGCACTGCCGAGCGAGTACGCGAGAGCGCCCTGGATCTCGAAAGTGTGGTTCTCCACCTGTGCCGAGCCGCCGAGGTCGTAGTCCTTCGCGCAGACATAGGCCAGGCCGCTGTAGCCGAGCGCCTGCGCAGGGTTCGCACCCTGCAGGTACGACCACGGCGCCTGGCCGAGCGCGCCGGTCTTGAAGCTCAGGCCCAGCTCCTCAAGCGCGCTCTGCTTCGTGCCGGCGGTGACATCGGTGTCGAGTTCCAGCCGCGTACGCTCAGCGGCGAGATCCATGCCGATTACGCCGCAGCGCTCTCGGCGGCCTGGCGCGACTGGCACCTTCCTGCAGCGCGCGCTCAACGTGCTGAACATGGAAGGCACCTGGTATCCCGACGTGCAAGCGGACGGCCGCATCGGTCCGATGACGATCGCCGCGCTGCGGGAGTACATGCGCCGCCGCGGAGCCGGGGGGCAGGTGGTGCTGCTGCGCGCGCTCAACGCGCTGCAGGGCGCCTTCTACGTCGAGCTGGCCGAGCGCCGCGCGAAGGATGAAGCCTTCGTCTACGGCTGGCTGCTGAACCGCGTGGAGATCACGCCCGCGGCAGGAGGCAAGGCCTGATGGACCCGATCAGCACCGCCTTTGCGCTCGCGCAGTTCGTGCCGGGCATCCTGAAGTGGATCACCGGCAGCGACCAGGCCGAGCAGGCTGCCAGCACCGTGATCGACATCGCCAAGCAGGTCACCGGTAAGGACACTGGCCAGGCCGCGCTGAGCGCGATCCAGGCCGATCCTGCTGCGCTGCTGGCCTTCCGCCAGGCGGTGATCGCGGCCGAGGTCGACCTCGACAAGGCTTTCCTCGCCGATCGCCAGGACGCCCGCAAGCGCGACGTGCAGCTTGCCCAGCTCGGCCGGACGACCAAGCGCGCGGACCTGATGATCGTCGGCGACGTGGTGGGCATGCTGGCCTGCCTTTCGGCGATGGTCTTCGTGACCTGGCTGGGCGTGACGAAGGGCGGCGACGTGAGCCCGCTGATCATGGCGCTCAATGGCCCGCTGGGCATGCTGACCCAGCAGTTCGCCAATGGCCTGCGCGACGCACACCAGTTCGAGTTCGGATCGAGCCGCGGTTCGGCCGAGAAGACCGAACTCCTCGCGAGAGCGCCGGCAGTGAAATAGACCGCTGGACTGCAGTGACTCAGCGGCTACCGTCCAAGAACTCATCGGTGTGGATGAGCACCGGGGAAGTCCCTTCGCGGAGGTACTTTCTGGAGACCATCTGGTGGATCTCTTGCCGGTGGGATTCGTAGGCCGCAAGCCAATCCGACGGGCTTGGACCGGCCACAAAACGGTCTTCCAGAAATTCCCTGGAGACCAAGGCTCTGACGATCAGCCCGCCGATGACAACGACAAACCGCACAGCCTCGCTGCGAGTATCAACACTCGGGGCGCTGAAAAATTCCTGCTGAATCAAAGCAGTGCTCCCTTCGAACGCCGGTGCACATAGCAACTTGCCCGGAGTTTGGATTCTCCGCTTCTCCAACCGCTGTGCAGTTGAATATTTCAGCGATGTGCAGGCGTCTGCACATGTCAAAAGACATGACGGCTACCGAATTGGTTGCCGTTTGCTCAATAGCCGCATGTCCAGTTTTTCTCGGTATGCAACGGCACTGGTGACATCTGGGTGTTCGATACGCTGTTTCAGCCGGGCGGTTGATCGAGGCCGCAAGACTCTCGTACGCGGAGGCCCAACTCGCCGGGTCTGAAGTTGCGCCGAACCGATCTATCAAGCACTCCCGCGATGCCATCCACCGCCGCCTTGATCAGAGCTACGATGTATGGTGTTGAGCAACGGCAGGGAGACAAGAAATTCGCTCCCGAGTTCTGGCCCTGGGCTGCTGGCGGTGATGCTTCCGCCATGCGCTTCTACCAGCTCATGGACGACCGCGAGGCCGATTCCCAGGCCGAGCCCGTGGAAGGCGGACGCCCGAGGATCTGGTGTAAACAGATCGAATATGCGAGGCAATACCTCGGCCGCTATCCCGATCCCGTTGTCGGACACACTCACGACGCAGGTGTCGATTGTGCTGACGACGGACATCGATACGACTCCTCCAGACTGTGTGTACTTGGAGGCGTTGTCCAGTAGATTTTGAAAGACCTGGGCCAGTCGAACAGGGTCGCCGAAGACCCATAGGGGACCAACTGGCAGCTTCATCTTGAAGTGTTGCAGGTGCTTGTCGATCGCGGGACGGCAAGATTCAATCGCTAGCCTGAGCACTTCAACAAGGTTGACCGAAATTGGTTCCAAGTGAAATTTGCCAGTCTGAGCTCGCGAGCTGTCCAGCAAATCATCCACGATGCGCGCTAGATGAGACACCTGACGCTGGATAACCTCCTGCAGCCGGGCGTGCTGCGCTTCGTCGGTGCGAACGCGTTTGAGCAGTTCTGTAGCCGAGCGGATAGGCGCCAGTGGGTTTCGCAACTCGTGAGCGACGATGGCGAGGAATTTGACCTGCTGCTGATGAGTCTTCACTGCTCGAGCTTCAGACTCCTGCAAGGCTAACGACGACAGGACCAACTGTTCGTTCGCGTCACGCAAACTGCGCGGATCAGGTGCATGAGAGAACTGTCGCTCCGCAGGTGAGGCTTCTCCTGATTCAGTTGAGGCAGCGAGTTGAACCGCGTCATTTTCCGGAAACGCGTGATGGAAGCTATAGGCACGGCCGCCGCGGCGTTTGACTCGATACATCGCCTCGTCTGCGGCGTCGATGAGGCGCGCGGAGTCGTCGCCGTCCTGCGGATAGATCGCGATTCCGATGCTCGCGCTCAACTTCATTGCAGGTGCATCCCTGAGATCGGTCGGGGCTTGCAGGGCCTGAAGCATCTTCTCGGCCACCAACGCAGCGTCGGCGGCATCCGAGATTTCCGTAAGCAGCACTACGAACTCGTCTCCGCCGTGCCGACTCACGGCGTCGGAGGCTCGCACGACTCCCTCTAGTCGACGAGCAACGACTTGCAGCACCTGATCGCCTACAGCGTGACCGAGCGTGTCGTTGACTTCCTTGAACTTGTCGATGTCGACAAAGAGGACTGCAAAGCTCGATTCACGCCGATGGGCCATGACGATGGCGTTGTGCAACCTGTCCATCATCAAGGCGCGGTTGGGCGTGTCGGTCAACGCGTCGCGCTGTGTGCTCTGCGTTAGTTCGCTCAGCCTGGCCGTTGTCTCCTGCGCGATCCGTTCGGCGGTCATCACCGCCAACACCAACTTTTCATTGGCCTGCAGCAGCTGGGCCGCCTTCGTGTCGTCGAACTCCCGCTGAACCTGCTCGATGTCGCGTCTAAGGCGAAACAGCTCCTTGCGGAGTTCCTCGACGGCCGATGTTGACTCCGACGAGCCCGCCGATCCAGCAGAGGGCTGGCCGAGATCGCCGCTCATGGTGTCATCGATCCGTCAACGGAGAGCAGGGCCGTCGCCTGGGGTTGAAGCGAGAAGGGAGCGGGCCGGGCGCCTGGTGGGGCGGCCTCCCAAGATGCCTTCATGCTCAGCGAGCATGTCCCCAATCTGGATGCCCTGTGCATCAATGTGAAAGAGGCGCAGCTCGTTCGAATGAGCACTCCCTCGCACCTTGACGACTGCGAGCACGCGCTGCAGTCGGCTGTCTACTTCCACATAGCGCTGCACGATGATCGCGTCGGTTAGGAAGGCGGTTCCGTACGGACTGAAGCGGAGGTCGTCGTAGCGGTCTTCCAGTTCCGAAGTCATCAGGACGGTGGTGCCGGTGCGGGCCAGCGCTCTCACCATGCGCGACAGCGATTCGCGGAAATCTTCCCGGAAGGTTGGAGCCAGCGCCAGCTCGAATCCCGACAGGGAATCGATCACCACCCGGCTGGCTCCTAGTCGCCGGACCTCATTCAGGAGCAAGTGGCTCATTTCGTCGACCGACAGGTTCTCCGCGCCTGTTTCAACAATGCTCACGTGGCCCGCTTCGATCAGCGCCGCGACGGCAGGTGAATGTGACAGCCCCGGTCGCTGCTCGAAGGCGGCGATTACACCTTTCTCGCCGTGGCTTGCGCCTTCGGCCAGGAAAGCAGAAGCGAGAATCGATTTGCCGGAGCCGGAAGGCCCAGCGACCAGTAGCGAATAGCCGCGCGGCAGACCTCCGCCCATCAACTGGTCTAGACCGCGGACACCCATTCTCAGCCGGTCGTTAACGACCCGGGGCAGAACATGGCCGCGTTGCTCGGCCTGAGCTGGCGCAAACACGTGGAGGCCGTCGTGGTCGATGCGAAACGTATGAAGTCCCGGCAAAGTTGCCTGACCTCGCATCTTCATGATTTCGAGCTTGCGCACCACCGAATTCCTCTGCGTGCTCTGGCGAAACCAGAGCAAGCCGTCGGCGACGGTGAAGACTGGGTTTGGATCCGCGTCGGTGAAGTACTCCCCAATCAGGAACGTCGTGGCCTGCCAGCTCGTCATGAGTATTCCCAGTTGCTGCACAAACTGCTGCAGCCCGAGGTAGCTGCTGCCCGCGCCTTCGCTAGCCAGCATCACAGAGCGGAATGAGTCGACGAAAACCAGTGCCGGGCCGTGCTCTTCCACCGCGGCGACGATCCTCTTCAATACTTTCTCGAGATCACCGGTTGCTGTGTCATCAGCCAGGTTGATGAAGTGGATCGAGCTGTTGACCTTGGCGTCGTCGAAGAATTCGAACTGCTGCATGTAGCGCAGCATCTTCAGTGGTGGCTCGCCGAGGACCGTGAAGTAGAGCGCCGGTCTCTCGGGGGTGGCCAGCGCGAACATCATCTGGTGCGCGAGCGTCGTCTTTCCGCTGCCCGGCGCCCCCGCGATGATGTTGAAGGAGAACTCCGGCAGGCCACCGCCGAGCACGATGTCCAGCCCGGGTACGCCGGTGGACAGGCGGTTGATGGTTGCTTTGCCTGTAGTCATGGTGAGGGATCCTGCGCGGGTTCTTCGGTGAAGGGTCTGTCCAGAGACGTGCCGAGCAGCCGCTCGACGAGCGAAGAGCCGATCAGGGCGGACAGGAGTTCGTAGAACGTGGCGAAGAGCGCGGTGCTCGCCGCCGCAGCGTCAGGTGGCGCCAGGGAAGTCAAGGCTTCCCGCAAGGTAGTGAAATCCGTTGAGTCTGCCGGCTCTCCTACGTTGGGAAAGCTGGTAGGCCCCGATCGGGTTAGATGGAGGCTACGCCTGTACAACGCTGCAACGCCTTGGTCACCAATGATGGGCGAAAGCGCTCCGTGAACGCCACTCCATAGCGACTCGGTCGCTGCGGCAACCCTGCCGACTCCCGCATCCCGGGCAACCAGGTGCGCGAACGCCGCTCTAACGCGATCCGCCCCAGTCGTCATGTGTATTGATCCAGTTACGCTAGCGTGACGCAGTGGATACTACCCCCAGAGTTGGTCGTTGCTGTCTACAAACGTCGCGTGTTGGCGTAGGACGACTACGGGCCACGCCGCTGAATAAGATCCTCGCGCACCGTTGCTCATGTCCAGGCGATCCGGCCGGCGACGCGCCAAGACGGGCGCACAACTACTGGATATGAGACACCGTCTCATAAACGTCTCATATCGGCGCCAAACGACAAAGGGCCCGCATCGCTGCGGGCCCCGTCAATACTGGCTCCTCGACCTGGGCTCGAACCAGGGACCTACGGATTAACAGTCCGGCGCTCTACCAACTGAGCTATCGAGGAATTGAGCCTCAGATTATAGACAGAAAAAACGGGTGTTCTGGCGGGCGGCTCACAAATCTATCTGAACCGACGCACGCACCGTGCGCGGCCCGAGCGGGTAGAGGTACACGTGCCCGAACTGCAGCGGCGATTCCTTCCAGGCGCGGCGGTCGCTCAGGTTGTCAACGCCCACCCGCCAGGTCAGCGTGCCGATGCCCGCCACCCGCTGCTCGTAGCGGGCCGCCGCGTCGAAGCGCGTCCAGCCGGGGATGGCCAGGCTGTTGTCCTGCAGCACCATCCGCTCGCCCTCGTGCACCGCGCCGGCCGAGAGGTTCAGGCCGGTGAGCAGCGGCACGCGGTAGCTCACGTTGAGCTTCAGCGTGCGGTCCGGCACGTTGACCGGCCGCTTGCCGTTCAGCGTGGTGTCGCTCGTGACGTCGTTGACCCGCGCGTGCAGCCACATTGCCGCGCCCTGCAGCGTCCAGTCACCGACCGACCACGCGCTTTCGGCTTCGAGCCCGCGGTGGCGCTGTTCGCCGTCTTCCTGGTGCGTGCAGGTGTTGCCTGTCGTGTCGTCGGCGCAGTCGCTGCCGACGTCCGCAAAGCGCGGACGCACGATGTCGAACACCGTCAGGCCCCAGCTCAGGTCCGTCGCGCTGCCCTTCAGGCCCAGCTCCATCTGGCGGCTCTTCAGCGGTGCCAGCGCCTGCCCGGCGTTCGCGTAGCGCGCGCGGTTCGGCGCCACTTCCGATTCGATGCCCTGGCCCCAGCTCGCATACGCCAGCAGGCCCGGCTGCAGCGCATGGCTCAGCGCGAGCCATGGGGTCGTGAATCCATCGGTGTACGAGACCGGCTGGCTGCCGTCGGTCGCGACGCTCTCGCGCTTCAGCCGCGTGTGGCGCAGGCCGAGCCACGCGCTCCAGGTCGGCGTCAGCGTGATCGCGTCGCGCAGGTACAGCTCGGTGTTGCGTTCGTCGCGGTTGGTGTTGGTGGCGTTCAGCGTGGGATCTGCCGGCGTCACTGCGGTGCCGTCGATGTTGCCGACGCCGACATAGTTGTAGGCCTGGCCTTGCAGGCGGCTCCTGAAGCGCGAGAACAGCACGCCGGTCTGCAGCTCGTGCGACAGCCCTCCGGCCGACAGCGTGCCACGCACGCCCAGGTCGAGTGCATCGGTGCGGCGATGCTCGTCGTCGCTGCGGTAGTCGGAGAGATCGAAGCTGCCGTCGCTGCAGTAGCGGTCGTAGTTGCCTTCGGTGCTGCAGCCGTACGGGAAGGCGAGACGGTCGTCGCTGACGAGGCGCTGCGTCGCGAAGTGCGCCACCGCCCGCCAGTCGGCCGACAGGCGCTGCTGCCAGCGCAGCGATGCGGTGTCGCCGTCGAGCACCACCGGCTGCGACCACGGCTGGTTGTTCAGGTTGGTGCGCGGATCGTAGGCCGATGCATCGGGCAGGCGGCTGCCGAGCAGGCTCATCGCCGGCACGCTGGGCTGGCTGCGGTGGCTGGTCTCGAACTCGGCCTCGAGCAGCGTGTCGGGCGTCACGCGCCAGTCGCCGGCCACCGCCAGCAGCTGGCTGTGGCCGCGCAGGTCATGCGTCTGTGGATCGAGGTCGTCGGCTTGCGCGTTGACGCGCAGGCCGAAGGCCTCGCCTTCGCCGAAACGCTGGCCGATGTCGACGCCGCCGCGCCAGGTGTGGCTCTGTCTCCACTCCAGCGCGGCCGAGCGCACGGTGCCCTCGGGCCGCTTCACGACCAGATTGACCAGCCCACCCGGCGCGCTGGTGCCGGCCTGCATGCCGCTGGTGCCTTTCAGGATCTCGATGCGCTCCTTGTTGGCGAGCGGCAACGACGTCTCGGCGTTGATCGGCAGGCCGTCGCGGCGGAAGTTGAAGCGGTTGTCGGTCGCAAAGCCGCGAACCATCAGCGTGGTCCAGTAGCCCTCGGAGTTGTAGGCGTCGCCGAGGCTCGCGTCGAAGCGCGTGATGTCGGCAAGGCTTTGCACGCCGGCATCCTTCATCGCGACGCCGGTGACCACGGTCGCCTGCAGCGGCAGCTTCGACAGCGGCAGCTCGCCGAAGCCGCCGATGGCGGCGATCGCGTCGGGCGCACGGCCGGTCACGGTGACCGGCGGCAGTGTCTGCGGATCGATGGGGGAGGATTGCGCATGCGCACCGAATGCGGATGCAATGCCCAGGGCCAGCGGCGCCAGGGCGGGGGACTTGCAAGAACGGAATGCCATCGTGCTTCTCGGGTTGGCGATGGCAGGTCGGCGCAACCGGGCAGCGGCAAAGAAGAGAGGATCCGCGGCACGACGCTTCCCTGCGCGAGGATTACCTCAATCAGGTTCGAAGGGACTCTCTCAGCCGGCTCGTCGATGGATCGACGGGTCAGCACCCCCAGCGAGCCCGCCGCACGAGCGACGGGCAGGGCAGGATTTTGCACCATCTGCCGCAGGCGACGGATCGCGCAGGCGGCCTCGCGAATTTGAGTGCAACTTGCACTCATCAGAGAAAAATCCTAATATGTGCAAAGTGCATGCATTTGCATGCCGTCCATCTTCGGACCCGCTGACACGAAAGGATCTCCGGTGCCCCGCATCCCCACGCATGACGTCCTGATCGTCGGAGCCGGCGCTGCCGGCCTGACCCTTGCCCTGGAGCTGGCGCGCCGCCGGCTGTCGTTCCGCCTGATCGAGAAACTCGGGCAGCCCTTTGCCGGCTCGCGCGGCAAGGGCATCCAGCCGCGCACGCAGGAGGTCTTCGAGGACCTCGGTGTCCTCGACCGGGTGGTGGCCGCGGGCGGCGTCTACCCGCCGCAGCGCGAGTACCGCGACGACGGCACGTTCGCCGACTCGCCGTCCATCGACACCTCCGACGTCCAGCCCGGCGAGCCGTATCACCTGGCCCTGATGGTCCCGCAGTTCCTCACCGAAGCGGTGCTCAGGGAGCGCCTGGCCGAACTCGGGCACGAGGTGGACTTCGGCCACCAGCTGCTGGCGTTCGAGCAGGATGGTGACGGCGTCACGGCCCGCGTCGCCGGACCCCGCGGCGAGGAGCTGGTGCACGCGCGCTACCTGGTCGGCGCCGACGGCGGCCGCAGCTTCGTGCGGCGCGCGCTCGGCATCGAGTTCGAGGGCAAGACGCTCGGGGTTCGCGCGGTGGTGGCCGACGTCATGCTGCGCGGGCTCGGCCGCGACGCCTGGCACCGCTTCAACGACGGCTCGATGGAACGCCAGATGTCGCTTTGCCCGCTGGCCGGCACCGAGCTCTTCCAACTGCAGGCGCCGGTGCCGATGCAGGGCGAGATGGCGGTGTCCGCCGAGGCATTGAATGAGCTGGTCGCCAGCCGCTCCGGTCGCGACGACATCGTGATCGACGACGTCCGCTGGGGCTCGGTGTTCGAGATGAATGCCCGGCTGGCGCAGCGCTACCGCGTCGATCGCGTGCTGCTGGTCGGCGATGCGGCCCACACCCACCCGCCGACGGGAGGGCAGGGGCTCAACACGAGCATCCAGGATGCGTGCAACCTGGCGTGGAAGCTGGGCGCGGTGCTGGCCGGCGCACCGTCGGCCCTGCTCGACACCTACGAAGAAGAGCGGCGCCCACTCGCTGCCGAGATGCTGGGCATGACCCGCCGGTTGCTGCAGTCGGCGCAGCAGGGCACGCTGAAGCGGGGGCGCGAGGTCAAGCAGCTCGACATCAGCTACGCGGGATCCTCGCTCGCGCTGGACACGCGCGGGCAGGGCAGGACGCGGGCCGCCGGGGACCGCGCGCCGGACGCCACGTGCCGAGGCGCCGCCGGCCAGCCGCGCCGTCTGTTCGAGCTGTTCCGCGGCACCCACTGGACCCTGCTGTGCCACGGCCCGGTCGACGCCGCCTCGCGGCCGATGCCACGCAGCGGCCTGCACATTCATGTGCTCGATGCACGCGGTGACATCGTGGACGAGCACGGCGAATTCCGGTCCGTCTATGGCGTCGAGGCGGGAGACTGGGTGCTCGTGCGTCCCGATGGCTACATCGGCGCCGTGCTGGCCGCAGGCGACGCGGCCACCCTCGAGCCGTACCTGCGGTCGGTCGGCCTGGGGCTGCACACCGGAACGACGTCGTGATGCCGATGCGTCAGCGCGTCCACACCAGCGCGCTGTCGGCCAGTCGCCGCATCAACAGGGCCAGCCTCTGCACGTCTTCGTCGGACCAGTCGGTGAGCATGTCGGTGACGATCCGGTTGCGCGCCACGTCGATCGCGGCCACCATCTGCCGACCCTTGTCGGTGGTCACTGCCTCGTTGACGCGTGCATCCGCCTGCGAAGGCCGGCGAACGATCAGGTCTTGCGCCTGCAGCTTGCTCACTTGCCGGCTGACGGTGGTGTAGTCGCGCCCGGTCCGGTCGGCCAGCTCCATCACGCCGACCGGGCCCAATCGATCAATCCCCACGAGCAGCGAAAACAAGGTGCTGTCGAGGTTGATGCCGGCCTCCCGCACCATCGCCGCGTCGCGTTGCGGCTGGTTCATGATGCCGACCAGGTCCACCAGCGCACCGTGCAGCATCCGGATCTCGCGGTCGATCGATTTGCGGGGTGTCTTCTTCTGCGCCATGCGACGAAGCGGGTGATTGATGCGTGTAGCTTACATGCAATGCGTACCATTGCCGCCCCCTTACCCCAGCCAGTCCCCACCCATGTACACGGACGACTTCGCACGCGACTACGACGCGTACCAGGCCAAGGGCGTGACCTTCGTCCGCGAGCCGGCTCGACAGCCCTGCGGCACCGTGGCCGTGTTCAAGGATCTCTGGGGCAACCCGTGGGATCTGCTGCAACCGCAGCCCGGCATCACCGGCGCGTAAGGAGCAGGTAAGTCGAGCGCTTCGACGATGCACCCATGAACCGAATCGCCCTGGTCGAAGACAATGACCGTCTCGCCGAACTCATTCAAGACGCGTTGCAGAAGGCCGGCATCCTGTCGGACGTGTTCCAGGAGGTCAACGCCGCGTGGGTCGCGCACCGCGAGTTCGGCTACGCGGCGATGGTCATCGACCGCGGGCTGCCGGATGGAGACGGCCTGACGCTGGTGAAGCGGCTGCGTTCGGCCGGCCAGGGCACGCCGTGCCTGATGCTCACCGCCCGCGATGCGCTGCATGACCGGGTCGACGGCCTGGAGTCGGGCGCCGACGACTACCTCACCAAACCGTTCCCGATGGAAGAACTGGTGGCGCGCGTGCGGGCGCTGATGCGCCGGCCACCGGCGGTTCGACCGTTGCGTGCTGCCCACGGCGACCTGGAGGTCGTGGTGGAGGAGAGCCTGCTGCTGCGCGGGGATTCGACCGTGCTGCTCGCGCCGGCAGAACTGCAGATCGTGCTGACGCTGGTTCAGCACCGGGGGCGGACGGTGCGGCGCTCGGCACTCGAGGCGGCCGCCTGGGGCATTGCCGAGGCGGTCACGCCGAATGCGCTCGACGTGGCGCTGCACCGCCTGCGCAAGAAGTTGGCCGCACTCCAGTCGGAGCTGCGGATCGTCAATGTCAGGACCCTCGGATATGCCCTCCATGATGCTTCGATGGCCGAATAGCCTGCGCAACCGCGTCCTCGCGGTGCTGGCGGCGAGCATGGTGGCGAGCGCCGTGCTGGTGGGCGGCGCCGCAACGCTGCTGTGGGAGCCGTTCACCCGGTGGACGCTGCGCGACGAGATCGAAGACAGCGCCGCTGAGCTGGTCGAGCACCTGCAGTTCGATCCGCAAGGGCGCCCCGTGCGGCTCGACCCGGCAGAGGTCGAGCCCTGGCTGCTCGAGAACCTGCGCACCGAAGTGCTGCTGCGCGTCGCCGACGCCGACGGGAAGGTGGTCGTCGCCAACGATGAGCGCGCCGAGATGCTGGCGCCGGACGACACGGTGTTCACGGGTCGCAGGAACTCGTTCACGTTCCATCGGCAGGGTGTCGTCATGCATGCGGCGACGATCCCGTTCAAACGCGACGGCCGGCGGTGGTACCTGCAGTTGGCGGTGAGCGATCGCCTGTTCCTGCGCATGCGCGAATCGATCGGCTTCGATGTGCTGAAGCAAGGCACGGTGGCGCTGTGCGCGACGTTCCTGGTGGTCTTCCTGGCCACCATCCACCTGGCGTTGAAGCAGGCCTTGAATCCGGTCCGGCAGGCTTCCGATGCAGCGCGCCGGATCGCTCCCCGCACGCTGGGCGCCCGCCTGCCCGTTGCCGAGCAACCGCGGGAGCTGCGGCCGCTGGTCGACGCGTTCAACCAGGCGCTGGACCGCTTGCAGAGCGGATTCACGACGCAGCAGGCGTTCCTGTCGAACGCGGCGCATGAACTGAAGACGCCGCTGGCGCTGATCCGCGCGCAAGTGGAACTGGCCGACGAAGGCCGCTGGCGGGACCGCGTGCTCGATGACGTCGACCGCGTCGCCCGCCAGGTCCAGCAGTTGCTGTTGCTGGCCGAGGCCAGCGAATCGCACAACTACCGCGTCGACACCGTCGACCCGAAGCCGTCGATTCGCGAGGTGTTCGACTTCATGGAGCGGGTCGCCGCCCGGCACGGCGTGACGCTCGGGCTGCAACTGGGCCAGGCGCTGCCGCACTGGCAAGCCGACCGGGGCGCGCTGTTCACGCTGCTGAAGAACCTGCTGGAGAACGCGATCCAGCACAGCCCACCGGACGGCGTGGTGAAGCTGCTGGTCTCGCCCACCGGCTTCGCGATCTCCGACCAGGGCCAGGGCGTGCCCGAGCAGGACTTGCCGCGCATCTTCGAGCGCTTCTGGCGTGGTCCGGAGCGGCGCGAACAGGGCGCGGGCCTGGGCCTGGCCATCTGCACCGAGATCGCCACCGCCCACGGCTGGCGGCTGACGGCCCATCGGCTGTCGCCGGGCTTCGAGATTCGCTGCGACATGTCGGCCCGGGCCTGAGCCGGTCCCGTTCCACCCCCCTGTTTGACGCCGGATCGGCGCTTGACATCGGCGATGTCCCGCCTAGAGTTGAACAACTGTTTAAACCACTTGGTGGACCATGCCCTCGACTCCAGCCGTTCGCAGGCCCTCGCCGGCCGACGTGAGCCTGCATGACGGCGATGCGAGCCAGACCCGCGATCGCATCCTGGACGCGACGTTCCGGCGCCTGGTGGCCGAAGGCTATGCGGCGCTCAGCGTGCGCGAGATCGCGAAGGACGCCGGCGTCAACCACGCGCTGATCAACTACCACTTCCGCAGCAAGGACCAACTGGTGATCGAGGTCCTCGACGCGGTGAACCAGCGATTGCTGTCGCGCCAGGCGTCGATGTACCAAGGCAGCGAAGGGTTCGCGCAGAAGTGGGCCAGTGCGCGGCGCTTCTATCAAGACGACCTGGCCTCGGGCTTCGTGCGACTGCAGGCCGAACTGTGGGCGGCCAGCCTGTCCAACCCCGGGCTGCGCGAGAAGTTCCTGCCGCGGCTGCTGGCGTGGAAACAGCTGGTGCTCGGCGGCGTGCGCGAGGCCCTGGTCGCGTACGAAGCCACCGGCGCGAAGCTGCCGCCGCCGTTCACCGCCGAGGTCGTCGCCTGCTGGATCTCGGAGTTCTGGCTGGGCATGGAGTTCGCCGACCTGCTCGGCGTGAAGGAAGAATCGCTGGCCCACCACGCGGCGCTGGATGCCGTGCAGTGGCTGCTGCAATCGCTGGACGAGAAGCTCGCCGAACGAAGCTCGCCCGCTCGCCGCCCGCGGAGGCGTGCATGACCACGCCGCCCCGCCCGCTGCCCGAGCGCTTCGAGCGCATCGCCGGGGCCCTGCCCGAGCCGGGGTCGGTGCCCGATGCCGATGCCTCGCCGTACGAGACGGTGCAACCGGCACGGCAGGGCTTCGTCGACCGCGCGGGCGTGAAGATCTGGTACGCGGTGTGGGGCGATGCCGGTCCGTGGATCGCGTTTGCGCCGTCGTTCCAGGTCGTGCACAGCGAGATGCTGAAGGCCACGGTGCCCTACCTGTCGCAGCACTTCCGCGTCATCACCACCGATGGCCGCGGCAATGGCCGCTCCGACCGGCCGACCGGGCAGGCGGCCTACAGCTTCGAGCTCTTCTTCGATGATTTCGTCGCGGTGCTCGATGCCGCCGGCGCCGATCGCACCGCGCTGGTCGGCATCTCGGCCTCGGCGATGACGGTGCTGCGGCTGGCCGCCGAACAACCGCAGCGCGTGACCCACGTGATCACCGCCGGCGGCTTTGCCGATTCGCTGCCCAGCGACGAGAAACTCGCGCAACGCCTGAAGATGGAAGGCGAATTGCTGCACGGCGACTGGCCCGGCTACGTCGACTGGTTCATGGCCACCATCTTCAGCGAGCCGCACTCGACGAAACCGTATGAAGACGGCGTTCGCTTCGGCTGGGCCACCAGCGCCGAATGGCTGGGCGCGTGCCGCAATGCATGGGTGGGCAACGACGTGCGCGAACTGGCGCGCCGCATCACCTGCCCGACGCTCGTGATCCATGGCGACGAGGACCGGCGCGCTCCGCTCGCCAAGGGCCAGCAGATCCACGCGCTGGTACCGGGCGCGAAGATGCTCACCGTCGCCGGCGGCGGGCATGTCACCGCGGTGCGCGATGCGGCGCTCTTCAACCGCACGCTGCGCGAGTTCGTCGCCGGGCCGGTACGCCAGCGCACCTGGGTCCGCGCGATGGCGCGCCCGCGCCGCGCGCTGTTCATCTCCAGCGCCATCGGCCTCGGCCACGTGCAGCGCGACCTGGCCATCGCCCGCGAACTGCGCAAGCTGCAGCCCGACCTGGCGATCGACTGGTTCACCGTCGATCCGGCCGCCCGCTACCTGGTGCAGGAGGGCGAGCGCCTTCACCCGATCACGCAGCGGCTGGCCAACGAAAGCCGGCACTTCGAGCAGGTGGCCGGCGAGCACGACCTGTCGGCCTTCTTCGCGCTGCGCTCGATGGACGAGATCATGAGCCGCAACTTCATGACCTTCGTCGACCTGATGGAGGCCGAGCACTACGACATCGTGATCGGCGACGAGGCCTGGGATGTGGACTACCACTACCACGAGAATCCGGAGCTGAAGCGCCAGCCCTATGTCTTCCTGACCGACTTCGTCGGCTGCCTGCCGATGGAGCCGGGCAATGCACGCGAAGCCGCGTTGTGCGCCGACCGCAATGCCGACGACATCGAGCACGTCGCCCGCTACCCCTACCTGCGCGACGCCGCCATCTTCGTCGGCAACCGCGACGACGTCAGCGAACAGACCTTCGGCCCCGGCATGCCGGTCATCCGCGAATGGACCGATCGCAACTTCTGCTACTGCGGCTACTGCCTGCCCTTCGATCCGCGCACGCTGGCCGACACCGAGCGCCTGCGCGCGCAGCACGGCTACCGCAGCGATGAAAAGATCGCGATCGCCGCGGTGGGCGGCACCGCCACCGGCGGGCACCTGTTGCAGCGCATCGCGGCAGCCTTTCCGCGCATGAAGCGCGAGTTGCCCGAACTGCGCCTGATCCTGGTCACCGGCCCGCGCCTGTCGACCGATGCGTTCAAGCCGCAACCGGGGCTCGAGCTGCGGCCCTATGTGCACAAGCTGTACGAGCACCTGGCCTGCTGCGACCTCGCGCTGGTGCAGGGCGGGCTGTCGACGACGATGGAGCTGGTCGCCACGCGGCGGCCCTTCCTGAGCTTTCCGCTGCAGCGCCACTTCGAGCAATGCGTGCACGTGCGCCAGCGCCTGGCCAACTACGCCGCCGACCGCTCGATGGACTACGCGGCGACGCTCGACCCCGATCGACTGGCCGCGCGCGCGCTGGCCGCGATGCACGAACCCGTGCGCTACCGGCCGGTGGAGACCGACGGTGCCGCACGGGCGGCCCTGCGCATTGCGCAGGTGTTGGACAACCGCGAGTGGGCCCGCTGACCTGCCGCACCCCTCTGCAATGGGAGACTGAAATGCCAATCCTCGCAGCCCTCTACGGCCTGGTGGTCTACGTCTTTTTCCTGGTCACCTTCACCTACGCGATCGGCTTTGTCGGCAACCTGCCGCTGCTGCCGAAGACCATCGACAGCGGCAGCGCGGCGCCGCTCGCCGAGACGCTGCTCGTCGACCTGGCGCTGCTCGGGCTGTTCGCGGTGCAGCACAGCGTGATGGCGCGGCGCGGCTTCAAGCGCTGGTGGACGACGGTGATTCCCGAAGCGATGGAGCGCAGCAGCTTCGTGCTCGCGGCGACGGCCGTGCTGGCGCTGCTGCTGTGGCAATGGCGGCCGATCGCCGAGCCGGTGATCTGGTCGGTGAGCGATCCGGTCGGCCGCGGGCTGCTGCAGGGCGTGTTCTGGCTCGGCTGGGCGGTGCTGCTGATCAGCACTTTCCTGATCAACCACTTCGAGCTGTTCGGGTTGCGGCAGGTGTGGGCGAACCTGCGCGGCCAGGCCCTGCCGGCGCCGGTGTTCCACACGCCGCTGTTCTACCGCCACGTGCGGCACCCGATCTACCTCGGCTTCATCCTCGCGTTCTGGGCGACGCCGCAGATGTCGGCGGGCCACTTGCTGTTCGCCGCCGGCAGCACCGGCTACATCCTGGTCGGCATCTGGTTCGAGGAGCGCGACCTGGTCGCGCAGTTCGGCCAGCGCTACCTGATGTACCGCAAGCAGGTCGGCATGCTGGTGCCGAAGTTCGGCGCCCGCGAGCGCAAGGGGCCTTCGCAGTCCTGAGGGGCTCAGTCGTCCAGCGGCGGCATCAGCACCTCGCCGTGCGGGCCCCACTCGACCTGGGTGATGCCCGGTTCGATCGCTTCGAGGCGCCGCCGCTCGGCCTCCGCGGCCGTCAGGCTGCCCTGGCGCAGGCGCGTCGCCTCCGCCAGCAGGTGTTCTTCGCGCAGCTCGCCGGCGCGGCGCAGCGCGGCATCGATGCTGGTCAGCAGTTCCTGGTCGTCCCACGGCTTCAGCAGGTAGCGGAACACCTGGGCGTCGTTGACGGCCCGCACCAGCGTCGAGACGTCGGCCGACGCGCTGACGATCAACGGCACGGCGCGCGGCTGCACCGCCCGCACGTCGCCGAGGAACGAGATGCCGTCCTGGTGCGGCATCCGGAAGTCGGACACCACGACGTCGAACGCACGCTCCTTGACGCGGGCGAGCGCCAGGCGCGTGTCGCTGAACAGCTCGATGCGCGCCCGGTCGCGCAGCGGCAGCCGCAGCACGCGGTGCAGCGCGGCCAGCACGGACTCTTCATCGTCGACCAGCAGGATGGAGGCTTTCATCAGGTTTTCCTCGTGGGACGCACGCGCAGTTCGATGCGCAGGCCTTCGCGTTGTTCGTACTGGCGGATGCGGCGGATGGTGTCGGCGGTCAACACGTGGTCGGTCGCGAGCAGCACCGCGCCCTCGCGCGAGACCAGGTCGGCGGCGAGCACCATGCCCGGCTGCAGGTGCTCGGTGGTCATCGAGATCGGCGCCGGCGGCGTCGGGGCACTCGGCTGGTTGATGTGCAGGAAGACGTCCAGCACCTCGGGGTCGAACTGCGATCCGCGGCCGTGCATCAGCAGCGTGCGCACCTGCGCCGTCTTCAGCCCGGCGGCGCCCATGTGGCCGTTCAGCAGGTCGTCGTAGGCGTCGACGATCGCGAGGATGCGCGCGCCCAGCGGGATGTCGGCGCCGGCACGCCCGTCGGGGAAGCCCTTGCCGTCGAAGTGCTCGTGGTGGGCCCGGATCAGCGCGGCGACCGGCTGCATGTCGTCCAGCGCCATCAGCGACTGCTCGCCGAGGATCGGGTGCTTGCGGTACAGCGCCATTTCTTCGGCGCCGAGCTTCGGAACCGGCTTGGCCAGCATCTCGTCGGACAGCCCGATCAGCCCGATGTCGTGCAGCAGCGCCGCGACGAACACCGCCTGCGTGTCTTCGCTGTTGCAGCCCATCGCCCTCGACAGCGCGCGCGCCATCTCGGCCATGCGCCGGCCGTGGCCGACCAGCTGCGTGCCGCGCAGCTCGATCAGGTTGGCGAACACCTTGATCGAGGTCATGTAGTTGCGCTTGAGCTTGTCGTTGGCCTGCGTGACCTCGGCCGTGCGCTCCTCGACCCGCTGCTCGAGTTCCGCGTTGAAGCGGCGCAGCTCCTCGTTCTGCGTGCGCGTCAGCGCTTCCAGCCGCTCCTTCTCGCGTTCGAGGTCGAGCCGCTCCAGCGCCTGTGCCACCGTGACCTGCAGCTCGCCGTCGTCCCAGGGCTTGTTGACGTAGCGGTAGATCTGGCCTTCGTTGATGGCGGCGACGGTCGAGTCGACATCGGCATAGCCGGTCAGCAGGATGCGCATGGTGCGCGGCCAGCGCCGGCGGATCTGCCCGAGCAGCCGGGCGCCGTCCATGCCGGGCATGCGCATGTCCGAGATCACCAGGTCGACCGGTGCCGCTTCCATCAGCGCCAGCGCCTCCTCGCCGCCCGGCGCCGTCAGCACCCGGTAGCGCGGATTGCGCAGCGCCCGGCGCAGCGACGACAGGATGTTCGGCTCGTCGTCGACGCACAGGATCGTCCACGGCGACGCGACCGGCAGCGCGGGCGCCGGCGGGGTCGGCGTTTCGAGCGGAGCGGCGGACACGGCGGCTTCCTGCATGGGTCTCGCCTCAGGCCGCCGGCGCGTCGACGCGCTTCACCGGCACGCTGACCCGGAACGCGGTGCCGCGGCCCGGTTCGCTGTTCACCTCGATGCGGCCGCCGTGCTTCTTGACGATGCCGTACGACAGCGACAGCCCGAGGCCGGTGCCCTTGCCGACCGGCTTGGTCGTGAAGAACGGGTCGAAGATGCGCTTCAGGTTCTCGGGCGCGATGCCCGAGCCGTTGTCGGCGACCTCGACCCAGACCATGTCGCCCGCGGTGCCGGTGCTGATCGTGATCGTCCCGCGCTCGGCGCTGATCGCATGGGCGGCGTTGACGAGCAGGTTCATGAACACCTGGTTCAGCTCCGACGGCAGGCATTCGACGTCGGGCAGCTCGCCGTATTTCTTGACGACGTCGGCCTTGTACTTGATCTCGTTGTTGACGATGTTCAGCGTCGAATCGATGCCGGTGTGCAGGCTGACCCATTCCCACTCCTGGCGCGCGTCCACGCGCGAGAAGTCCTTCAGGTCCTGCACGATCTTGCGCACGCGCTGGATGCCGTCCTTCGACTCGGTCATCAGCGCCGGGATGTCGTCCTTCAGGTAGTCGAGCTCGATCTCCTCGCGCATGCGCAGCAGCTGCGCGGCGGCCGGGGTGCCGGCGAGCGCCGGCTCGGCGGCTTCGTAGGCGGCGAGCATGCCGAACAGCTGCGCCAGGTACTTCTCCAGCGTGCCGAAGTTCGAGAAGATGAAGCCGATCGGGTTGTTGATCTCGTGCGCGACACCGGCCGCCAGCTGGCCGATCGACGCGAGCTTCTCCGACTGCACCAGCTTGTCCTGGGCTTCGGAGAGCTTGCGGTTGAGCTCGGTCAGCTCCTCGTTCGCGCGCAGCAGGGCTTCGATCTGCACCGGCGTGAGCTGGGTGGCCGCGGCGTCGCCGGCCGGCGCGTCGGAGCGGGAAGTGGACAGTTCCATGGCGTCTCCTAGACAGTCAGCGAGTCGCGCACGCCCTGCGCCTGCCGTTCGGTTCGTTCGAAGATTCTCTGCACCTGCTGCGGCGACAGCGCGAGGCGCTCCCAGGCCGCGAGCGACAGCGGCGGCACCATGTCCTCGTCGAGCCCCGACAGGTCCAGCGCATGGGTCATGTTGTCGGCCACGTGGGCCAGGTCGGCCAGCGTCGCGGTGGTGTGCGCGGGCAGCTCGTGGTGGCAGCGGATCGCCTCGGCGATGGCCGGCGCGAAGTTCCAGTGCTCGGCGATCAGGCCGCCGACGGCGGCATGGTCGGTGTTGAGCATCAGCCGCTCGGCCTCGATCGCATGCACGTCGTGCTCGCCGGCCCACGCAAGCGTCTGGCCCAGTTCGAGCGGGAAGTAGGTGGCCAGCGCCAGCCGCCCAATGTCGTGCAGCAGGCCGGCCGAGAACGCCGCTTCGCCATCCATGTGGGTGACCGCCGCCAGCTCCTGCGCGCAGAACGCGGTGGCCAGCGCATGGCGCCAGAACCCGTCGAAGTCGAAACCGGTGCAGGCGGTGCGGTCGAAGCTGGAGATCACCACCGCCGTCGTCGCCACCGTGGCCACGGTGCGCAGCCCGAGGATGTTGATCGCGCCGCGGATCGACGACACGCGGCCGGCAACGCCATAGAACGACGAGTTGGCCAGGCGCAGCGTCTTGGCCGTCAGCGCCTGGTCGTGCGAGATGGTGGCAGCGAGTTCGTCGACGGCGACGTCCTCGCGCTTCAGCGCGGAACGCAGTTCGATGACCGCCTGCGGCAGCGCAGGCAGCGTGCGCACCTTGGCATGCACCGCGTCGGGGTGGAGGGGGGCTTGCGTCACGGTTGCTCCCCGAGGCGGTACTGCTGGATCAGGTGGAAGAGCGGGTGCAGGCGACCGTCCTGGAGCGACGCGCGAAACAGGTAGTTCAGGCGCTCGCGCACCTCGGCGGCGTTGCGCGCGCCGGACGAGGCGGCCGGCGGTTCGGCCGCGGGGGCTGCAGGGCAGGTGAGTTCGGTCATGTCAGGAAACCTCCGTCTCGAATTCGGGTGTGATGACGAGCAGCTTTCCGCGCGAGGTCGCGTCGTCCATCGCGCGGCACACCGCGCGGTGCCAGCGGCCGTGCAGTTCGACGCGGTGGTGCATGCCGTCGTCCAGCGACAGCACCTCGCGAAGTCCGGCCGGCAGCACGTCGTCGGCGTCGCAGCCGATCAGCGCGCCGGCGTCGGACAACAGCATCTGCGCGTCGCGGTTGACGAAGGCGATCATCCCGTCGGCATCGACGCCGACGATCGGCGTCGGGACGTTCTCCAGCACGCCGCGGGCATTCGCGGCACGCGACTCTTCGAGGCTGGTCTGCTCCCGCTGGCGCGCGAGCAGCCCCTCGAGGCGCTCGTTGACGAGCGCCAGTTCGTTGTTGGCGCTGTGCACCTCGCGGGCCAGCCGCCGGTTCTCGTCGGCCAGGTCCTTCTGGCGGAACGCCTCGGCGACGTGGGCGCGCAGGCGTTCGTCGTCCCACGGCTTGGTCAGGAACTTGTAGATGGCGCCTTCGTTGACGGCATCGGTGATCGACTGCAGTTCGGTGTAGCCCGACAGCACCATGCGCACCGTGTCGGGATACAGCTCCTTGGCGCGGCGCAGGAACTCGACGCCGGTCATGCCGGGCATGCGCTGGTCGGACACGATGACGTCGACGTTCACCTCGGCCAGGCGCTGCAGGCCTTCGGCGCCGCTGTGGGCGGTGACGATGTGGTAGCCGTCGCGCCGGAACAGGCGGCGCAGCGACGAGACGATGTTCTCCTCGTCGTCCACCAGCAGCAGCGTGCGCTTGCGCTGCGCGCGCGTCAGGAAGCGCTCGGGCAGCCGGCGGTTCTCGCGCAGCATCTGCTCGATGTCGGCGGCAGGCACCGGCTCGCTGAAGAAGAAGCCCTGGATCATGTCGCAGCCGTTGGCGATCAGCAGGTTCAGCTGGCCCTCGGTCTCGACCCCTTCGGCCAGCACCTTCATCTGCAGGCTGTGGGCCATGTTCAGCACGGCGCGCGTGATCGAGACGTCTTCGGGCGCGGAGGTCACGTCGTGCACGAACGAGCGATCGATCTTCACGACATCGATCGGCAAGGTGCGCAGCACGCCCAGGTTGGAGTAGCCGGTGCCGAAGTCGTCGAGCGAGATCTCCACGCCGATGGCCTTCAGCTCGCGCAGCGTGCGGGCCGCATGCGCCCCGTCCACCGTCAGCATGCTCTCGGTCACCTCGACGCCCAGGTGCGCCGGGTTGGCGCCGGTCTCCAGCAGGATGCCGTGCAGGCGGCGCGCGATGTCGGGTTGCTGCAATTGCAGCGGCGACAGGTTCACATGCACGCGCACGCCGGGCAGGCCGGCACGCGCCCACGAGGCGGCCTGCGCGCAGGCGCTGCGCAGCACCCATTCGCCGATCGGGATGATGAGCCCGGTCTGCTCGGCCACCGGGATGAACTCGGTCGGCTCGACATCGCCGAGTTCGGTGCAATGCCAGCGCACCAGCGCTTCGACGCCGAGCAGCCGGCCGTCGGTGAGGTCGACCTGCGGCTGGTAGTGCAGCAGCAGCTCCTGCCGGCCGATCGCGCGGCGCAGCGCCGATTCGAGCGTCATGCGGCGCACCGCATGCACGTTCGCCTGCGGCGTGAAGAAGGCGATGCGGCTGGCGCCGCTGTCGGTGTGCAGGCGCGCGGTCTGCGCGCATTCCAGCAGGCGTTGCGCGCCGTCGGCGTCGGCGGGGTAGGTCGCGATGCCGACCGAGCAGCTGAGGTAGACCTCGGTCTGACCGACGTTCTCCGGCAGGCGCAGCCCGTCGAGGATCGCGCGCGCCCGTTGCGAGACCGCGTCTTCGCCGTCGCCGAGCGCCGGGTCGAGCAGCATCGCGAACTCGCCGCCGCCCAGGTGGGCCAGCGTCTCTTCGGAGCGGCACAGCCCGGACAGTCGCGCCGCGATCGCCATCGCGAGCGTGTCGCCGGCGCCGAAGCCCATCGTCTCTTCGACCTGGTCGACCTGGGCGATGTTGAGCGACAGCAGCGCGAAGCGGCCGTCGTCCCATTGCGCCGCATGGGCCGCCGCATCCACGCGGTCCAGCAGCAGCACGCGGTTCGGCAGGCCGGTCAGTTCGTCGTAGTTGGCCAGCTCCTGGATCCGTCCTTCGGCCTCGCGCTGGGCGGTGATGTCCTGCAGGATCACGACGCCGCGCAACGACACGCCGTCGGCGCCGACATCGACCACGCCGCGGTGCAGCACCACCAGGCGGCTGCCGTCGGCGCGCAGGATGCGGTGCTGGAATTCGAACGGGTCGCCGCGCGCGGCGCCGCGCCAGATCGACAGCAGGAAGCGGCGCTCGTCGCGCGGGATCCAGCGCAGTGCGGCCAGGATCGACAAGGTCCCCGGTTCATGGGTTTCGCCGAGCAGCGCGTAGGCGCCCGACGACAGCGTCGCGCGGCGTGCAGAGAGGTCGATCTCGACCGAGCCGCTGCGGCACAGCAATTCCGTCTGTGCCAGCATGCGGGCCCGCCATTCGGCCAGTTCGCGCGCGCGCTGGATCTCGCTGACGTCGCTCAGCGTGACCAGGTCGGCGGGTTCGCCTTCGAACACGATGGCCCGGCCGAACACCCGTCCCACGAACAGGCTGCCGTCGGCCCGCACGCAGCGGATGTCGTAGGCCACGCCGGCGACGCCGGCCATGCGCTGGCGGATGTGTTCTGCCACCCGCGGGATGTCCTGCGGATGCACGACCGCCGTCGCGGACATGCCCAGCAGCTGGGCTTCGGGGTGGCCGAGCAGCTCGACCACCTTCGGGTTGACGTACCTGAAGCAGCCTTTCTGGACGACGAACACGCCCACCTGCGCCTGTTCGAGCAGTTCGCGGTAGGTGCGAGGCGAAAGCTGGGAGTCGCTGCTCAGCGCATGCGCCGCCGGCGGGGCGCCCTGGAGGGTACTGGCAACAACTGATGACATGGTGTGGTCTCCATCGGGACGATTCACATGCATCTCTCGTGGATGCTGCGGGGGTTATCGACGTGAATGCGGCCGGCTTGAAGCGAGCCCTGCCGGTACCGCGGCCCCTGTGCACAAGTCCACGAAGCCGCCGGCGCGGCGGCTGCCTGCGCTAGCGCAGGACCTTCTTGATCACTTCGATCAGCTTGGCCGGATCGAAGGGCTTGACCAGCCAGCCGGAGGCACCGGCGGCGCGGCCGGCCTGCTTCATGCTGTCGCTCGACTCGGTGCTCAGGATCAGGATCGGCGTGGTCTTGAACTTCGGGTTGTCCCGAAGCTTCCTGGTCAGGCCGATGCCATCCAGGCGAGGCATGTTCTGGTCGGTCAGCACCAGGTCGAAATCGGTGGCCGAGGTCTTCTCGTAGGCGTCTTCGCCATCCACCGCGTCCACGACGGTGTACCCGGCGCTCTTCAGCGTGAACGCCACCATCTGACGCATGGAGGCCGAATCGTCGACGATGAGGATGGTGGGCATGCGGCGTTTCCGATCAGTGTTGAGTTGCGGCGAGTCGAGCCATCGCATTCAAGGGGACGCCGCGCCACTGTACTGATTTTCATCGCCGCCGGTCACTCGAGATCGCATGGCTTGGCCGGCCAAACCATCGCAGAGCCGCAGCTTCGACCTCGCTCGCGACCGCTGCCTTGTCGGATGCCCATGCGACGAAGCCATCCGGGCGCACCAGCAAGGCCGCGAGGCCGAGTGCGTTCGATGCGCCGCAGGTGACATGTCGGATGCGATCGTGCCACGGGGCGATGGCATGGCGCAGCGGCGATGAGGCGTCGCAGTCGACCAGCACGCCCGCGCCCGTGCTGAGGTGGGACGCGAGCCGGCTCCCATCGGGGAGCTCGAAGTCGGGGGCGCTGTGACCGACCAGCGGATGGCTCCCGCCCAGGTCGTAGCGCAGCGAGAGGCCCCAGAGTTGCTCGGCGAACCAGGTGGCGCCATCGGGCGTGTCGACCAGGGCGCGGACGATGCCCTCCAGGGCCCGCCCGTGCGCGTCGGGCCGCATGACCGCGGCCTGTGCCCGCGTCCAGTCCAGCAGCCATTCGCCGACCGGATGCCGCTCGGCGTGGTAGGTGTCGAGCAGGCCGGCGGGCGCGTTGCCGTGCACCGTGGCGGCCAGCTTCCAGCCGAGGTTCATCGCGTCGCCCAGGCCGGCGTTCAGGCCCTGGCCTCCGAGCGCGGAGTGGATGTGCGCGGCGTCGCCGGCGAGCAGCACGCGGCCTTGGCGGTAGGTCGTCGCGAGCCGCGCGCGGTCGGTGAAGCTGGTGGCGAGGTGGACCGCCGACAGCGTCACGTCGGTGCCCGACACGCGTCGAAGCACCGCTTGCAGGTGCTCCGGCGTGATCGCCTGCGAGCGGTCGAAGGCGCCGCCGTCGAAGTCGGCGATGGCGATGCGGCCGGGCTCGTTCATGTAGAAGCCGGCGGGTGTCGCATGGCGACCGGGCGGCAGCTTCCCGGGGTCGGCCATCTCGACCAGGGCCGAGTACGCGGTGAACTCCGGCTCGGTGCCGGGGAACTCGAAGCCGGCCAGCTGGCGCACCGCGCTGCGGCCGCCGTCGCAACCGACGAGCCACTTCGCATGGAACGCGTGCCCGCCCGCGTGGACGGTGACCGCGTCGCCGTGGTCGTCGAGGCCGGTGACCGTGTGCCCGCGCCGGATGGCGACGCCCAGCGGGACGGCCCGTGCGGCCAGCACCGACTCCACCGACGACATGTCGGCCGCGAAGTTGGCCGATGCCGGGTTCGGCAGGCGGTATTTCCAGCGGGTCGGATCGATCTTCGCAGGGTCGATCGCGATGCCTGCGAAGTGGCCTGCCTGGGCCTTGCGCGGGGTGCTCGCCGCCGCGACGAGCGGGTCCAGCAGTCCGCGGCGGTACAGCGCTTCGGCGGTGGCGACGGACAGGCCACGGGTGCCGAGCGGTGGCGCTTTCAGCGGCGCTTCGGGGCGGTCGGCGCGCTCGAGCACCAGCACGTCGAGTTTCGCGAGCGCGAGTTCGCACGCGAGGAAGAGGCCGACCGGGCCGGCGCCGGCAATGACGACGTCGTGGAGGTGGGATGAGGAGGGGAAGCTCATGAATGGATCCAACGCAAAGGGGCAGCAGCACGCCCTGGTGCGGTCGCGGCTGCGCCTGTCCAGGCGAGGCAACACGCAGAAACTCAGGGCGACGAAGTCAGGAGGTCGATCGCACGCTTGAACCGGCTTGGCACTTCAACGCGATTGGCGATTCGACAGGGCGAAAGAAGGGATTCGCTGACGTATGGGCAGCACCGTTCGGTGGGATGTGCCGGGGCGTCCCGACGAAGGACACGTCGGGGATCGCTTGCGATTCTAGTGGCGCCGTCGCGGCTGGACCGGGTTTCGCGGGCATCATCCGCGTTGCCGCCACCGCGCACCGCCGATGTTCACCCCGCTGACCACGATCCCGTGGGCGTATCCCGCGCTCGAAGCGACGCACATCGTCGGCATCGCGCTGCTGCTCGGCAACCTGGTCGCGCTCGAAATGCGCGTGTTCGGCCGGGCGGCCGAGTTGCCGGTGCCGGCGCTCGCGCGGCTGTCGCTGACGCTGGCGCTGATCGGCTTCTCGCTCGCGGCCACCAGCGGCCTGCTGATGTTCGCGACGCAGCCCGGCGAACTGCTGACCAACCGCGCCTTCGTGACCAAGATGGGCCTGCTGGCGCTCGCCGGGCTCAACGCCGCCTGGTTCCACCGCCGCGGATCGCTGCGCAAACTCGACACGGCGGCACGGCTACAGATGCTGGTGTCCACTGGCCTCTGGATCGCGGTGGTGGTCTGCGGTCGCTGGATCGCCTATTGAGGGATCACCCGTCGATGGACCGGATCGCCACCTTCAGCCCCAGGAGCAACACCATGCCGTTGAGCCGTCGCCAGTTCGCCGTGTTCGCTGCCTTCGCACCGTGGGCCGTGCGTCCCGCATCGGCCCACCACGGGTGGAGCGGCTTCGACCAGGAGCGCCCGCTGTACCTCGAAGGGACGGTGGTCGGCAGCAAGTGGCAGAACCCGCATGCCGAATTGATGATCGAGCTGCCGGCCGGCCTGAAGCTGCCTGCCGGTCTGGCAAGGCGCGCGTTGCCGGCGCAGACCGCTGCGGTCGACGGCCCCGGCCTGCTGGCCCGGGCCACGCTGCCGCGGCGCAGCGACCGGCGCTGGGAGCTGGAGCTCGCGCCGCTGACGCGCCTCGACGCCTGGAAGGTGGCCGAGATCCGCGTGGGGGCGCAGGTCTCGGCCATCGGCTACGCCAGCAGTGGCGAGCAGGGCGACGCGGTGATGCGCGTCGAGTACCTCTTCGTCGGCGACAAGGCCTACGGGCTGAGGTCCAGCCCGGCCTGACCGTCACGTCTCACTGCTTCGGCAGGTTCGGGATCGCCTGGTTGCAGTCCCCCTGCAACGGCAGGTTGCGGCACACGTACTGCCCGGCCGTGTTCTCGGTGGCCGCGCCGGCCGGTGCCGGCATGTGCACGCGCTGCTTCCAGATCTGCCAGAGCATGAAGCCGTCGTTGGAGCGGCCCTTGTGCTTCACGTAGTTCACCAGCGTCTCGACGTTGTAGTAGGCCGTCGCCATGTTGTTGCTGCCGTTCAGCATCTCGGCGTCGTACTGCACGCCGTTGGCCGGGATCTTCAGCACCGCGCCGCCGGCGCCTTCGGGGGCGATCTCCATGCCCATGTGGATCGGGCCGTTGTAGATCGCGCGGTAGGACTCGTAGCCTTCGCGCGGGTCGTAGTAGTCGCCGCCGTCGTAGGCCATCAGGTTGATGTGGCTGAGCTTGCTGCCGCGCGTCTTGACGGCGGTGTACATCACGCCGCCGAACGGCGAGCCCCATTGCACCTTGCCTTCCTCGAACGGCGAGCCCTTCACGTAGTACGCACCGGTCGACCAGCCGGCCACCGAGATGCCGAGCTTCGCGCCGCGCGACTGGATCTCGCTGTAGGTCGCGTCGATGATGCCGACGATCTGCGCATCGGTGTTGCAGCTGAAGTTGGCGGCATCGAGCTTGTTGCACGACGCGCCGTTGACTTCCCAGTCCAGGTCGACGCCGGAGGCGCCCAGGTCGAGCGCGAGGTCGACCACGCCCTTCGCGTTGTAGTTGGCCCATTCGCTGCCCTGGCTGTAGGCCCAGCCGCCGAACGACAGCCAGACCTGCGTGCCGCGCGCCTTCAGCGCCGCGATGTTGTTGCGCAGGTCCTGCGCCTGCTGCGCGCTGAAGAAGCGCTGCCCGTTGTTGCCGGACGCGCCTTCGGCGAACTCGAAGCCGGCCATCGACTGGTCGAACGCGTAGCTGCCCTTCACGTACTGCGTGTTGGGCTTCGCGAAGGCCAGGTTCAGGTGGGTGAAGTAGTTCGGGATGTTGGCCGGCGTCAGGTCGTAGAGGCTGGTGTTCCAGGTGCCGGAGTAGCCGATGTAGGCGCGCGGCGCCGGGGACGGGGCGGGCGACGGCGCAGGGGCCGGTGCAGGGGCCGGAGCCGGTGCCGGAGCGGGCGAGGGGGCCGGCGCGGGCGCCGGGGCGCCGCAGTCGTTCACCTGGGTCCACGGCTGGCCGCTACCGGTCGGGCCGTTGCTGGTGGCCGGGTTCTGGCCCTGGGTCCACCAGTTGGCCTTGTAGTTGACCGTGCCGACGCTGGCCTGCTGGCCGCCGCTGTACGCGGTCGCGGCGAGCCAGGCGGGTTGGCAGCCAGGGGCGGGCGCCGGTGCCGGCGTGGGGGCGGGCGCTGGCGCCGGGGTCGGCGCGGGGGCGGGCGCCGGTGCGGGTGTCGGCGCGGGCGCCGGTGCAGGGATCGGAGCAGGAGCGGGAGCGGGAGCCGGGCCGTCCGCGGCGCCGACGTCGGTCCACAGGCTCGCGGTGGTCGGATTCCAGCCGGTGCTCGCGTAGTCGGTCTGCGCCACCGTGGCGCGGTAGTTGCGGCCGTTGTAGGTCACCAGCGAGCCGGCGGCGTAGAAGGTGTCGGCCTTCCATGCGGGATAGCTGGCCGCCTGGATCGACGTGACCGTCACGACCGCGGCGAAGGCGGCGAGCAGGCGCAGCCGGTCCGGATGCGGGCGAGGGAAGGGGGTGGTGGCAGGCATGGAGGACTCTCCGAAGGGGCGGGTCGGGATGGGGCTTTCCGGCGCTACTGCTGTCGGTGCCGGGACTGTATGCCGGAGCAATACCATTTCAGTACCAATCAACGGTGAAAGTGGTAATGGTTTGTGCTGACGGCCACACCGCAAAAGCGCGCGTTTGGAGTCCGGCCGGAAACGCGATCCAATAGCGGCCTCTCCTCTGCCGCTCCTTGAACCGAACCGTGTCAGCGTCCTCCCTGGACCCCAGCTTCACCCCTTCCAAAACTGCGTTGGCGCGCTGGGGCGACCGGTGGCCGCGCTGGCGGCCCTGGCTGCTCGGCACGGTCGCGTTCGGCCTCGCGCTGGCGGTCGGCCTCGCGTTGCGCCAGCTGCTGCTGCAGGTGCACTACAGCGCGGTGATGGCCGCGGTGGCCGGCACGCCGGCGTCGAGCATCGGCCTCGCGCTGATCGCCACCGCGCTCAGCTACCTCGCGCTCTCCGGCTACGACAGCTCGTCGCTGCAGTACGCCGGTGCGCGGGTCGCGCGGGCCACCGTGCTGCTGACCTCGTTCGTCGCCTACGCGCTGTCGAACACCATCGGGCTCGGGCCGCTGTCGGGCGGTGCGGTGCGCATGCGGCTGTACACCGCGGCCGGGCTGGAGCCGTCGCAGATCGGCCGGGTGATCGCGTTCAACGCGGCCGCCTTCGGGCTCGGCATGGCGGCGTTCGGCGCGCTCGGCCTGCTGTGGGGCGCCGACGAGGTCGGCGGCCTGCTGCACCTCTCGCCGCTGCTGCTGCGCCTGCTGTCGGCGGCCTTGCTGGTCGGGCTGGCCGGCTTCATCTGGCTGTGCACGAAGCGCCGCGGGCTGCGCATCGGCCGCTGGGGCATGCGCCTGCCGACGCCCGAGCTCGCGCTGCGCCAGCTGGTGATCTCGGCGCTGGAACTTTGCGCCTCGGCCGCGGCGCTGTGGTTCCTGCTGCCCGGCCAGCACATCGCGCTGCCGACCTTCATCGCGTTCTACGCGATCGCCGTCACCGCCGGCATCGTCAGCCACGTGCCGGGCGGTGTCGGCGTGTTCGAGGCGGTGATGCTGCTGGCCAGCGGCGGCACCGTGCCGACCGACGCGATGCTGGGCGCGCTGCTGCTGAACCGCGGCATCTACTACGTGCTGCCGCTGGTGCTGGCCACCGGCATGCTGGTGGCCTACGAGCTGCGCTCCGGCGTGGCCGCGCCGGTGGGCCGCATGGCGGTGCACCTGAGCCCGCGGCTGATGGCCGCGCTGACGCTGGTCGCGGGGCTGTGGCTGATGGTCTCCGGCGTGACGCCGTTCACCGAAGACGCGCGCGAGATCCTGGCGCACCTCAACCTGCCGCTGCCGCTGATCGAGGCCTCGCACTTCCTCGGCAGCGTGGCCGGGCTCGGCCTGCTGCTGGTCGCGCGCGGGCTGCTGCACCAGCTCGACGCCGCGTGGTGGGCCGCGCTGGTGCTGTCGCTGATCGCCGCGGTGCTGGCGCTGCCCAAGGGCATCGCGATCACCGAGGCCGCGATGCTGAGCACGCTGGCGCTGCTGCTGGTGATCTCGCGCAACCAGTTCGACCGGCGCTCGTCGTTGTTCTCGCAGCGCCTTGAACCCGAATGGCTGCTGGCGCTCGGCGGCGTGCTGCTCGCCTGCGTGTGGGTGCTGTTCTTCGCCTACCGCGAGGTCGGCTACAGCAACCGGCTGTGGTGGCAGTTCGAGCTCGACGGCCAGGCGCCGCGTTCGCTGCGCGCGCTGACCGGCGTCGCGCTGATCGCGCTGGCCTACGGGTTGTGGCAGCTGCTGCGGCCGCCCGCCGGCGCCGTGGCCACGACGACGCCCGAAGAGATCCAGCGCGCCGCCGACATCGTGCGCGCCAACCCGTCGTCCGACGGCTGCCATGTGCTGGTCGGCGACAAGCACCTGATGTTCTCGCCGTCCGGCCGCAGCTTCCTGATGTTCGGCAAGCAGGGGCGCTCGTGGGTCTCGCTGTACGGCCCGTTCGGCGACGCGCGCGAATGGCCCGACCTGGTCTGGCAGTTCATCGAGCGTGCCAACGACCACGGCGGGCGTGCCGCGTTCTACCAGGTGCGGCCGGCCACGCTGCCGCTGTACCTCGACTGCGGGCTGCATGCGCTGAAGCTCGGCGAATACGCCACCGTGCCCTTGCCCGGCTTCAGCCTGAAGGGTGCCAAGCGCGCCAACCTGCGCTCCGGCGTGAACCGCGGCGAACGCGAAGGGTTGCTGTTCGAGGTGGTGCCGGCCGACGGCGTGGCCGCGCTGCTGCCGCAGCTGAAGCAGGTGTCCGATGCGTGGCTGGCCGAGCAGCGCGGCCGCGAGAAGAGCTTCTCGGTCGGGCGTTTCGATGCCGACTACCTGCAGCGGCTGCCGGTGGCGATCGTGCGGCGCGACGACCGGATCCTGGCCTTCGCGAACCTGCTGACCACCGACGCCCGCAAGGACGCCAGCCTCGACCTGATGCGCCACGTGCCCGACGCACCGCCCGGCACGATGGATTTCCTGTTCGCGAAGATCATGCTGCACCTGCAGGCCGAGGGCTACGAGCGCTTCGGGCTCGGCATGTCGCCGATGGCGGGCATGGCCGAACGCCGCCGCGCGCCGCGCTGGCAGCGGCTCGGACGCCTGCTGTTCGAGCATGGCGACCGCTTCTACAACTTCCGCGGGCTGCACAGCTTCAAGGACAAGTTCGAGCCCGACTGGGAGGCCCGCTACCTGGCGGCGCCACCCGGGCTGGCGCCGGTCTTCATCCTGGCCGACGTGGCCGCGCTGATCGGTGGCGGCCTCAAGGGAGCGATCGGCCGATGAAGCGGACATTCGCGGTGCTCGCCGGCCTCGGCCTGGTGCTCGCGCAGGCGGCGGCGCCTTGCCGCGCCCAGGCGCGGCCGCAGCCGGCGAAACCGCCGCAGCCGATGCAGACCGCGCCCGGCACGGTGGCGCACGGGCTGTTCAACGACGTGCGGCTGTTCAAGCCGGCCGGCCCCGTGCAGCAGTTCGTGCTGATGCTGTCGTCGAACGACGCGCCCGACGCCGCCGAGCGGCGCGCGATCGGTCGCATGGTCGACGACGGCGCGCTGGTGGCCGCCGTGCCGCTGGCGCCGTTCTACAAGCGGCTCGAGAAGCAGGACGGCAAGTGCACCTACGCGGCCGGTGCGTTCGAGAACCTGTCGCGCCACCTGCAGGCGTACGAGCAGGTGCCGGGCTACCGGCTGCCGATGCTGGTCGGCACCGGCACGGCGGCATCGTTCGCGTATGGCGTGCTGGCGCAGGCGCCGGCCGGCAGCTTCTCGTCGGCGCTGTCGATCGGCTTCTGCCCGCGGCTGCTGCTGAAGACGCCGCTGTGCGCGACCAACGGCCTGCGCTGGGAGGTCACCAGCACGCTCGGCGCCGCGGCGTCCGGCGCGGCCGCATTGCCTGCGACCGCATCGGCGGCCGACGGCTTCGACCTGCTGCCCGCGACATCGCTGGCCACCCCGTGGGCCGCCGCGCCCGGCGCCGCCTGCACGGCCGACAGCGCGCAGGCCTTCGTGCAGCAGGTGCCGAAGGCGCGCTGGGTGCCCGACGGGCCCGATGCGTTCGCTGCGGCCTACGCGCAGCTCTCGGCGGCCCAGCAGGCGCCGACCGCGCCGCCGGTGCCGCAGCAACTGGCCGACCTGCCGATGGTCGAGGTGCCGGCGGCCGGCAGCGGCAAGCGCTTTGCGGTGCTGTTGTCGGGCGACGGCGGCTGGGCCGGCATCGACAAGGAACTGGCGGCAGCGCTGGCGGCGCAAGGCATTCCGGTGGCCGGCTTCGATTCGCTGCGCTACTTCTGGAAGGCCCGCACACCCGACGGTCTGGCCGCCGACCTGGACCGGCTGGTCCGCTACTACGCGGCGCGCTGGCAGCGCCCGGAGGTGATCCTGATCGGCTACTCGCAGGGGGCCGACGTGCTGCCGTTCGCCGTCAACCGCCTGCCGGCCGCGACGCGTGCGACGGTCAAGCTCACCGCGCTGCTCGGCCTGGCCCAGCAGGCGTCGTTCGAGTTCCACTTCAGCAACTGGCTGGGTCCGAGCGGCGACAAGCCGATCCTGCCGGAGGCGCGCCGGCTGTCGGCCGCCGACACCTTGTGCGTGCAGGGCGATCGCGAGCGGGATTCGCTGTGCCCGAAGCTTGCACCGGCGCATGCGCGGGTGCTGGTGATGAAGGGCGACCACCACTTCGGCGGCGAGTACCAGAAGCTCGCGCGGCTGATCGTCGAAGCCGCGAAGTAGCCGCTGCCGCCGGCGCCGTTCACAGTGATTTCGCGAGCGACTCGATCAGGTCCCTGAGCCACCGCTGCGCCGGGTGCGTGTCGTTGCGCCGGTGCCAGATCAGGTCGAAGACCACCTCGGCCAGCGCGACCGGCGGTGGAAAGAGCGCCAGGCTGCGGCGTGCCGACGAATGCAGCGCCACGCGCTTCATGACCGTGGCCGCCATGTCGGTGCGGGCGACCACCGCCGGCGCCGCGAACATCTGCGGCAAGGTCAGCGCCAGCCGGCGCCGCTTGCCCAGCTGCGCCAGCGCTTCGTCGACCAGCCCGTGGCGGTCTCCTTCCGGGGAGACGAGCACGTGGGACAGCGACAGGAAGGCCTTCATGCTCATGCCGCGCCGCGCGCTCGGGTGGTCGCGGCGAACGATCGTGACGAAGTCGTCGCGCAGGATCGGGCGGGTCAGGATCCTGCTTTCCGCCTGGGTCGGCGGAACGCCGACGGCTGCGTCGATCGTGCCCGCGTCGAGCAGGTCGACGGCGCTGTCGCGATCGGTGAAGCTGCGCACGCGCAGCGAGACCCCGGGCGCCTGCGCCTCGAGGGCCTTCGCGAGCGCGGGCAGCAGCACGAACGCCGGGTAGTCCGACAGGCCGACGGTGAAATCCAGCGCCACGTCGGCGGGCTCGAAGTCGGGCCTCTTGACGAGGACCAGTTCCAGCTGCCGCAAGGCCTGCGACACCGGCCCGGCGAGGTCCCTGGCACGCGGTGTGGGCTGCAGGCCTTCGGCACTGCGCAGGAACAGCGGGTCGTCGAACAGCGTCCGCAGGCGCGACAGCGCGGCACTCATCGCCGGCTGGCTCACGCCGACGCGCACCGCCGCGCGGGTCACGTTGCGCTCGTCCATCAGCGCATCGAAGGCCGCGAGCAGGTTCAGGTCGATGCCATGAAAATCCATGAATCAAATACTCACGTATACAAGTCATTTGTTGGACAGATGGTAGCGCGGCGCCGAGACTTGGGCTCATCACTTCACACCGCCCGCAAGGCACGTCAGCATGAGCCCCTCGAACCTCCTCCGCCCCAGCTCCTCCGACCAGGCCCGGCGCCACGCCATCGAGCTGTTGTACCGGGCCTTCAGCGACCACGACCCCGACCTGTTGGACCTCGCCGTCACGGCCGACTGGGACGACATCCCGCTCGCGCCCGGCCAGGGGCCCGGGCCGGACGGCCTCAAGCCCATCATCCGCAGCGTGGTCGAGGCGCTGCCCGACGTGCGGATCACGATCCACGATGTCCTGATGGGCGAAGACCGCGCCGCGGTTCGTGCCGAGATCACCGGCACGCACCGCGGGCCGCTGTTCGGCATCGCCGCGACCGGCCGGAAGGTCAGCATCCGCATCCACGAGTTCCATGAATTCGACGGCGAGCGCATCAAGCGCACCTGGCACCTGGAGGACTGGTTCGGCGCGTTCCTGCAGCTCGGTGCATTCCCTGCACTGACCCACGACTGACGCACCGAGGGCATCACGATGAAATCCCTTCGCATCCACGCCTTCGGCAACCCGAGCCACGCCGAGCTCGAGCACACCACGCTGGCCAGCCCGGCCCAGGGGCAGGTGTCCCTCCGCATCGAGGCCGCCAGCGTGAATCCGCTGGACCTCAAGATGCTGGCCGGCCACATGCAGCAGGTCTTTCCGGTGACGCTGCCGTACACGCTCGGGACCGACCTGGCCGGCGTGGTCGAGCAGGTCGGTCCGGGCGTCGACCGATTCAAGCCGGGCGACCGCGTCGTCGGTCGCCTGGAGCCGACGGCCGGCGGCGCGTTTGCGCAGGCGGCGGTCGTTCCCGCACAGGCACTGAGCCCGATGCCGGCCGACATGAGCTTCGAACAGGCCGCGGCCTTGCCGACGGCCGCGGGCACGGCCTGGCTGGCGCTGTTCGGCGCAGGCCGCCTGCAGGCGGGGCAGCGCGTGCTGATCCACGCCGCTGCCGGGGGGGTCGGCAGTTTCGCGGTGCAGCTGGCCAGGCAGGCCGGCGCGCATGTCATCGCGACCGCGTCGGCGCGCAACCTCGGCCTGGCCCGCGAGCTGGGCGCCGACGAAGCGATCGACTACCAGCGCCAGGACTTCTCTGCCGTGCTGCGCAACGTGGACCTGGTCCTCGACACGGTCGGCGGCGACACGCTCGAACGCTCGTGGCAGGTGCTCGCGGCCACCGGTGCCATCGTCAGCACCGTCGACTTCGCGATCGAGGCGCGCGGTGGCCGGCCGGGGTCGTTCGTGTTCTTCAACCACGACGCCGGCACGCTGGACATGGTCCTGCAGCGCTTCAACGAGAAGCAGCTGCAGATCGTCCTCGACACGATCCACCCGCTCGACGACGCGCGCGCGGCGCTGGAGCAGGTCGCTGGAGGCCACGCCCGCGGCAAGGTGATCGTGCGGGCTGCGCGGTGAGCAGCCCGCCCATCAAGCATCGATCCGGGCCAGCTCGTCGGCGTGAGTTCGGCCTCGGCTACCTCGACCGTCCGTCGAAGTGGTCGACCGGAATCGCCGCCAGGTCGATGCCCTCGATGCAGCGCAGGTTGACGGCGGCCATCGCCGCGCCGGACGGCGATGTGCCTTCGCCGTAGGGATGGACGCCGCAGGTCGGGCAGAAGCGGTGCCGGATCAGGTGCTTGTTGAACAGGTAGGTGCTGGCGTTGTCGTCCGGCGTCAGCAGGCGCAGGTCGCTGCGAGGCACGAACCACATCAACGAGCCCTTGCGCTGGCACATCGAGCAGTTGCACGACAGCGCCGAGGCGATCTCGCCGTCGACTTCGAATCTGACGTGGCCGCAATGGCAGCTTCCCTGGTGCGTCATGGCTGAGCTTTCACGATGGAGTTGCTGGACGGCGCCGGTCGGTGTTCAATGGCGCCGCGAGGTTGGCGAGCCCGGAAATGCAGTCGAGCGGGCACGCGGGTTGCCGCAGAGTCCGGGCCGAGTATTCTCTCAGGCCCTTTCCGAAGGAGACGACACATGCCCAGCAAGCACATCGCGAAGAACACGATCTGTCTCTGGTACGACGGCACGGCGCTGGACGCGGCGCGCTTCTATGCCGAGGTCTTTCCCGACAGCGCGGTCGGCGCGGTGACGCGCGCACCGGGCGATTTCCCGGACGGCAAGCAGGGCGACGTCCTGACCGTCGAGTTCACGGTGCTCGGCATCCCGTGCGTGGGCCTGAACGGCGGGCCGGCCTTCAAGCACACCGAGGCGTTCTCGTTCCAGGTCTCCACTGACGACCAGGCCGAGACCGATCGCCTGTGGAATGCGATCGTCGGCAACGGCGGCCAGGAGAGCGCCTGCGGCTGGTGCAAGGACAAGTGGGGCCTGTCGTGGCAGATCACGCCGCGCGTGCTGATCGAGGCGTTCTCGGGCACCGATCGCGCGGCATCGAAGCGGGTGTTCGACGCGATGATGAAGATGGGCAAGATCGACGTCGCCGCGATCGAGGCCGCGCGGCGCGGTTGACGCTCCCATCGGCGTTCAGCGCGCCGGCATCGCCAGCTCGGCCCACAGCGCCTCGAGCGCGGCCGAGCGGTAGCCGCGCCGCTGCACCAGCACGGTGTCGCAGTCCTGCAGCGGCACCATCCGCAGCGCCGGCGGCGCCGCCATCAGCGCCAGCACCGAGCGCGGCACCACGCCCGCGCAGTGGCCGCCGGCCACGCAGGCCAGGATCGCGTGGTACGAGGCCAGCTCCAGCACGCGTGGGCCGGTGCCGTCGCGCGTCATCCAGGCTTCGCCGATCTGCCGGTAGGTGCAGCCGGCCGCAAACGCCGCCAGCGTCGCGACCTGCAGGTCGGCCGCGCTGCGCACCGGCGGGTGCCCGGGCGGCAGCGCCAGCAGCAGCGATTCGGCGAAGACCGGCGCGGCCTCCAGCGCCGCGGGCAGCGCATCGATGCCGGGCGGCGGCAGCGCGACCAGCGCGCAGTCGATCGCATGGGTGGCCACCGCGTCCACCAGCGCACGGGTGGGCCCGGTGCGCAGTTCCAGTTGCACGTCGGGCCAGCGCGCATGCAGCCGGGCCAGCGGGCCGGGCAGGCGGCTCGCCGCGGTGCTCTCCATCGACCCCAGCCGCAGCCGGCCGCCGGGATGGCCCGGCCGCAGCGCCTGCCGTGCTTCGTCGGCCAGCGCCAGCAGCCGCATCGCGTAGCCCTGCAGCGTCTCGCCCTCGGCGGTGAGCGCCATGCGCCGGCCTTCGCGCAGGAAGAGCGTCGTGCCCAGGTCTTCTTCGAGCTGCTGCACGCGGGTGGTCACGCTCGACTGGGCGCGCTGCAGCAGCTCGGCCGCACGGGTCACGCTGCCCTCGCGGGCCACGGTGCAGAAGATCTCCAGCGCTACCAGGTCCATGATTCTTGTTTCGAGATTGATTTTGAAAATAGAATCGTCAAACGAGATGATAAACCACCGCCCGTCCCGGCGGCACCGCATGGCCCACGAGTTGTCTTCTTCTTCCCCCGCGGGTTCCACCGCGCTGCGCGATCGACCGATGGTGGTGGCGCTGGCCGGCATGGCGGCGCTCGCGTCGGCGATGGGCATCGGCCGCTTCGCCTTCACCCCGCTGCTGCCGATGATGCTGCACGACGGCGTGGTCGACCTGGCCCGCGGCAGCTGGCTGGCCACTGCCAACTACATCGGCTACCTGCTCGGCGCGCTGGCCTGCATGGCGCTGCCGTGGCTGGCCCGGCGCGGCGCTCGGGTGCCGGGCGCCGCGGCGCTCGCGCGCAGCGGGCTGGTCGCCACCGCGCTGCTGGCGCTCGGCATGGCGTTGCCCTTCAGCGCCGCGTGGCCCGCGCTGCGGCTGGTGGCCGGCGTCGCGAGCGCGTTGGTCTTCGTCAACGTGTCAGGCTGGTGCATGGGGCGGCTGGTGGCGCTGGGCCGGCCGGCGATGGGGGGCCTGATCTTCTGCGGGCCGGGGCTGGGCATCACGCTGAGCGGGCTGTCGGCCAGCGCGATGGTGGCGCTGGACGGGCGGGCCGCCGCCGGCTGGGCGGTGTTCGGGCTGCTGGCCACCGTGCTGTGCGCGCTGGTGTGGCCGGTGGTGCAGGGCGCCGTCGCGCCGCGCAGCGGCGCTACGCAGGCTGGTGCGGTGCAGGCCGCGCCACCGCGCGCCGAGCGGGCGTTGCTGACGGCGGCCTACGGCCTGGCGGGCCTGGGCTACATCGTCACCGCGACCTTCCTGCCGGTGATCGCGCGCGGCGTGCTGCCGGCCGGCTCCGCGTGGCCCGACCTGTTCTGGCCGATGTTCGGGGCCGGCGTCACCGCCGGTGCCGTGCTGTCGACGCGCACGCCGGCGCACTGGGATCGCCGTTGGCTGCTGGGCGGCTGCTACGCGGTGCAGGCCTCGGCGATCGCGCTGGGGCTGTTCTGGCCGGGGGCCGCGGGGTTTGCGCTGGGCAGCGTGCTGCTGGGCGTGCCGTTCACCGCGATCACCTTCTATGCGCTGCAAGAGGCGCGGCGGGTGTGGCCGGCCGCGGGCGACAGCTTCACCGGCCTGCTGACCGCGGCCTATGGCGTCGGCCAGATCGCCGGGCCGCCGATGGTCGCGCTGCTGCTGCACCACAGCGCGACGCCGGCGCAGGGCTTCCAGCAGGCGCTGGCGGCCGCGGCGGCGGCGCTGGTGGTGGGGATCGCGTTGTATGCCGCGATGGCCCGGCGCTGGCCGCTGCGCGCGTGAGAGATCGGTGCCCGCCGGGGGCCTGACGTTTGGTTGCACACGGGCGCATCTCCGTCATTCGCCGGTCAACACTGGGCCGAAAGCGCAACTCAGAATCGCCCGGCCTTCCGGCACGACTCGACAGCGCGAAAGAACAGAATGAAAAAGGGATCCCTCCGTTCGCATGGCATCAGCAGCCTGCTGATGTCCTTGTGCCTGACCGCCTGCGGCGGATCGTCGAACGATGGGGCGTCTGCGCCGGTCGGAACGGCACCGGCTCCTGCGCCCGCGCCAGCTCCGTCGCCAGCGCCAGCGCCTGCACCAGCGCCAGCACCGAGCCCCGCACCCGCACCCGCACCGACCCCTGCGCCGGCCCCTGCGCCCGCGCCGACGCCTGCTCCCGCGCCAGCGCCAGCGCCGACCCCCGCGCCTGCACCTGCACCTGCACCTGCACCTGCACCTGCACCTGCACCTGCACCTGCACCTGCACCTGCACCTGCACCTGCACCTGCACCTGCACCAGCGCCAGCGCCAGCGCCAGCGCCAGCGCCAGCGCCAGCGCCAGCGCCCACGGTCGACCAAGGCAGCACGCTGACCACCTGGGCCGCTGCCAACTCCACCGAGAAGCCCACCGTCACGCCGGGCACCTGGCGCGCCGGCGGCCCGAACCCCGACCAGGCCAGCTTCARGCTCGTCAAGGAGTCGGCCCACTTCGCGTTCTATTCCGACGAAGCGATCTCSGACGCCGACCTGACGCTCGCGGCCAACACGCTGGAGAACACCGTCTGGGAGAACCTGTTCAACTCGAACCTGTTGATGCCCGAGCCGTTCTTCAACAANGACGCCGACCTGACGCTCGCGGCCAACACGCTGGAGAACACCGTCTGGGAGAACCTGTTCAACTCGAACCTGTTGATGCCCGAGCCGTTCTTCAACAAGACGGACAAGATCAAGCCGGCGATYCACATCCATTCCGACTGGGGCCTGACCGGCGGYGCGTGGGTCGACAACCAGCGCGGGCTGCACCTGGGCATGTGGATCGCCCCGGCCGCGCTGAAGGACCACTGGGGCCTGACGCACGAGTTCACGCACGGCTGGCAGTCGTGGGCCGGCAACAACGGCGGCCTCGAGTGCTACCAGTCGAACACCTGCGGCTGGCTGTTCGAGAGCCACGCSAACTTCACGCCGCACCAGCTGCCGGAATACCARRGCAACGCGCACTGCTCSGAGATGCTGCCGAACGCGCCGCACCTGTACCTGGGCTCCACGCGCGACCGSTATTGCAACTGGCAGTTCATGGAGTTCCTGAAGGACAAGTACGGCCCCGGCGCGGTCACGCAGRTCTGGACCACCAGCGGTGCCGACCCGCTGACCAACATCCAGAAGTCGCGCGGCTGGACGCTGCCGCAGCTCAACGACTTCATCGGCGACTGGGCGWTGCACAACGTGGTGTGGGACTACAAGGCCACGCCCGACACCTTCCGCAGCACCTACGGCAACATCACGCTGAYCGACAAGGCAGAGCGCATGCACCGGCTGATGCCGCTGGAGGCGCTGGACAGCAACTGGGCGAGCAACCGCCGCTTCGCGTCGCCGTTCTACGGCGCACCGCAGCGCTTCGGCTACAACGTCGTGCGGCTGTACCCGACCAACGGGGCGACGNNCCGCTACAGCGCGCTGCAGAAGGGGCTGGACGCCGACCTGACGTTCAAGGTGAACGCCGGCGAGCCGCTGTTCATGGTGGTGAGCGCAACGCCGTCGGTGTTCAAGACGGTGGTGTGGGACCAGGCCTATGAAAGCATCTGGCGCTACCCGTACATGATCGAGCTCGCGAATGCCTGGCCGCAGGGCTTCCAGAACGGGCAGCGCGATGCCTGTCCGTCGGGCACGCTGCGCCACGCCAACGGCGGCGGCTGCGCGCCCACCAGCACCGCGGCGAGCGTGTACGTCGGGCCTTACGCCACGATCCTGCCGGGCGGCAGTGCCACCGGCACCGCGCGCATCGAAGACCAGGCCATCATTGCGAACGGCTCGGTCWCCGGCGGCACGGTCGGCGGGCTCAGCGTGATCGGCGTGACCGGCAGCCCGTGGGGCAACAACAGCTTCTCGGTGTCGGGCTCGGCGCAGGTGCGCACCACGTTCTACCCGCTCGGCTTCTTCGAGGGGCGAGCCGCTGTTCATGGTGGTGAGCGCAACGCCGTCGGTGTTCAAGACGGTGGTGTGGGACCAGGCCTATGAAAGCATCTGGCGCTACCCGTACATGGTCGAGCTGGCGAATGCCTGGCCGCAGGGCTTCCAGAACGGGCAGCGCGATGCCTGYCCGTCGGGCACGCTGCGCCACGCCAACGGCGGCGGCTGCGCGCCCACCAGCACCGCGGCGAGCGTGTACGTCGGGCCKTACGCCACSATCCTGCCGGGCGGCAGTGCCACCGGCACCGCGCGCATCGAAGACCAGGCCATCATTGCGAACGGCTCGGTCWCCGGCGGCACGGTCGGCGGGCTCAGCGTGATCGGCGTGACCGGCAGCCCGTGGGGCAACAACAGCTTCTCGGTGTCGGGCTCGGCGCAGGTGCGCACCACGTTCTACCCGCTCGGCTTCTTCGAGSCGAACCAGGGYGCGTCGGGCAGCCTGAACCTGCATGGCGACGTGGAGTACCGCGGCAACGGGCTGAACCTCAGTGCGGGCAACCGCTCGGGCTTCGTCGATGCGACGTCCAACGTGGGTTCGGCCACCGACGTCAACACGAAGACGACGCTGACCTGGCGGCCGTGAACATGATCCGTTTCGAGAAGCTGGCCATCTGCATGGCCATCGCCGGGCTGTGTGCGCCCGCCGTTCAGGCCGCGAGCCCGGTGACCTTGACCTACGTGGTCAACAACCAGTGGGGCTCGGGCTACTGCGCGACGCTGCGCGTCACCAACCCGAACAGCGAGGCCGTGCAATGGAGCGGCACGCTGACGGTGCCGGGGCAGGTCGGCAACCTCTGGAACGGGGTGTGGAAGCAGACCGGTTCGAGCCTCGCCGTGAGCGGGGTCGAATGGAACAAGTCGCTGGCGGGCAAGGCGACGAATGAGTCGGTCGGCTTCTGCGCGACCTCGGCGGCCGCGCCGGCACCCACGCCTGCGCCGTCCCCGGCACCCGCGCCCGCTCCAACCCCGGCGCCTGCTCCCGCACCGGTGCCCGCGCCGGCACCGGCCCCTGCGCCGTCCACCGGCCCGGTCGCCGGCTCACGCCAGGTCGAGCGGCTCGACCGCGGCGTCGTCGCGGTCGCCACCGGCAACGGCGTCTTCGTCAGCTGGCGCATGCTGGGCACCGAGGCGGACAGCGTCGCCTACAACCTCTACCGCAACGGCGCGAAGCTGAACGCCAGCCCGATCGCCACCAGCACCAACTACGTCGATGCCGGCGGCAGCGCCAGCGCGACGTACAGCGTGGCCGCCATCGTCAACGGTGTCGAGCAGGCGCACAGCAGCGCCACCGCGACCTGGCCGCAGCAGTACTTGACGGTCAAGCTGCAGCGCCCGGCCGGCGGCACCACGCCCGACGGCGTCGCCTACGACTACAGCCCGAACGACGTCAGCGTCGGCGATGTCGACGGCGACGGCGACTACGAGCTGATCGTCAAGTGGGATCCGTCCAACTCGAAGGACAACTCCCAGTCCGGCTACACCGGCAACGTGTTCGTCGACGCCTACAAGCTCGACGGCACGCGGCTGTGGCGCATCGACCTCGGGCGCAACATCCGCGCCGGTGCGCACTACACGCAGTTCATCGTCTACGACCTCGACGGCGACGGCCGCGCCGAGCTCGCGATGAAGACCGGCGACGGCACGATCGACGGCACCGGTGCCGTGATCGGCAGCGCCACCGCGGACCACCGCAACAGCACCGGCTACATCCTGAGCGGCCCCGAGTACCTGACGGTCTTCAACGGCCTGACCGGCAAGGCGATGGCGACCACCGCCTACCTGCCGGCGCGCGGCACGGTGTCGAGCTGGGGCGACAGCTACGGCAACCGCGTCGACCGTTTCCTGGCCGGCGTGGCGTACCTCGACGGCCAGCGGCCGAGCCTGGTGATGAGCCGCGGCTACTACACCCGCGCGGTGATCGCGGCCTGGGACTGGCGCGACGGCAAGCTCGCGTCGCGCTGGACCTTCGACTCCAACACCGCCGGCAACTCGGCGTACCGGGGGCAGGGCGCGCACAGCCTGGTGATCGCCGACGTGAATGGCGACGGCAAGGACGACATCGTGTTCGGCGCCGCCGCGATCGATTCGAGCGGCAAGGGCCTGTACTCGACCGGCCTCGGCCACGGCGATGCGCTGCACGTCGGCGACTTCGACCCGACGCGCCCTGGCAAGGAGGTGATGATGGTCCACGAGGAGCCGGGCCACTACGGCGCGCACGGCGTCGAGATGCACGACGCGGCCACCGGCAAGATCCTGTGGAGCCTGCCGGGCGGCGGTGTCGACGTGGGACGCGGCGTCGCGATGGACGTCGATGCGCGCTACCCCGGCGCCGAAAGTTGGGCCACGGTGGGCGGCCTGACCAGCGCGAAGGGCGAGTCGATCTCGGTGCGCCGCCCGGCGCGCGTCAACTTCGGCGTCTGGTGGGACGGCGACCTGCTGCGCGAACTGCTCGACGGCACGACCATCGACAAGTGGAACCCGGCGACCGAGAAGCTCGACCGCCTGCTGACGGCGTCGAACTACAACGCCGCGTCGAACAACACGACGAAGGCGACGCCCAACCTGTCGGCCGACCTGTTCGGCGACTGGCGCGAAGAGGTGATCTGGCGCAATGCCGACAACACCGAGCTGATGATCTTCACGACGACGATCCCGAGCACCGAGCGGCTGCGCACGCTGATGCACGACACCCAGTACCGCTCGGCGATCGCGAACCAGAACTCGGCCTACAACCAGCCGCCGAACCCCAGCTTCTTCCTCGGGGCCGGCATGGGCAAGCCGGCACAGCCGAAGGTGTACACGCCGGTCGCGAAGTGACGGTCACCTGAGGATCACTGCGTCGTCGCGGCGGACTCGTTGGCCGTCGGGCCGGCGTAGATGCCGGCATCGTCCGCCGGTGCCGCGGGAGCGGTGTCGGCGACCAGGCCGCCCGACGCGGTGAAGGCGCCGGCGTCGGGGGCGTTGGTGCCGAGCATCGGCGTCAGGCACAGCACGAGGGCGAGCACGCCGGATCCGGCGGCGATGGCGATGAAGCGGCGGGTGAGGTCGTTGGAGGTTTGCATGTCGAGGCTCCCTGTTGATGAAGCCCGCAAGGATGCCCGCGCCCGGTATCAGCGATGTTTCAGCGTTGTCGCAGTTGTTGCAGCACATCTGCCGTTACCGACCCCTCGATTGCAGACCTCACTGCCAACATCACCGCCCGGCTCACTCACCGCGCGGCGTGGCTCCTGAGCCCGTCGAAGGTGTCGATCGGGAAGCCGGCCCACTCGCCGCTCGGGTCCCACACTGCCGGCGCCGCGGCCGGCACGCTGCCGTGCACGATGCCCGGCTTGCGGCGCAGCGTGCGGTCCAGCGTTGACAAGCTGCCGCCGGTCCATGCGGTGCCCGGGTCGAAGCCGACCTGGCCGAACGCATCGATCACCGTGCCCGACTTCTCCAGCGTCACCGCGTCGTCGCCGTTGAAGTTGGCGACCCCATGCTTCACTGCACCCGGCAGCGTGGCGCTGGTCGTGAACGCGGTGTTGATCAGCAGCAGCGTCTTGCCCGACTCCAGCGTGCCGGTCAGCGCCAGCGAACTGGTCGGCGCGGCCGCACCGTTCGCGTACAGCCGCACCGTGTAGGCAGTCAGGTCCACCGTGCCGGACGTCGGGTTGTAGATCTCCACCGCCTTGTTGTTGCTGCTGCCTTCGACGTACTCGCTGAAGAACAGCTCCGGCGTGTCGCCGGTGCTCGGCGCGGCGCTGACCACGACCGTGCCGCTGCGTTCGGCCGTCTGCCCGCCCGCGTCGCTCAGCACCAGCTTCAGCGCGTAGCTGCCGGCCGCGGCATAGGTGTGGGCCAGTGTCGTCACGCCGACCGCCGGGGTCTCGGTCGTGCCGTCGCCCCAGGCGACCGACAAGGCCGTGCCGTTGGTCGCCGCGATGCCGGTGATGCTGACGGCGGTGCCCGCCACCGCGCTGCTTGGCAGCGTGGCGGCGAGTGCCGGCACGATCGCCGGCGCGTCGGCCGCGAGCGTCAGGCCGACCAGCACCGGGTCGTGGTCCGACGAGCGGTACGGGGTGACGGCATAGCGGTCGTCGGTCTTGAACTCGGTGTTGTAGTCGAGCACCAGCGGCTCATCGGCGTTGACGTGCCACACGGCGATGCCGTTCACCTGCGCACCCAGCGTCTCGCTCGCGAAGGCATGGTCGAGCGCGCCCGATTCGCCGTTGAACACATAGCTGTAGCGGGCGTCTTCCGGCAGCCGCTTCAGCAGCGCCTCGAAGCCGCCGCCCTCCAGGCTCTTGACCGGGTCCTCGCTCAGGTACGAGTTGAAGTCGCCGACCATCAGCACGTCGGTCTCGCCCGAGGCGTCGATCAGGCCGTTGACCCACTTCTGCAGCGCCAGCGCCTGGCGGAAGCGCGAGACGTTCCAGCAACCCTGGCCCTTGTCGGCATCCAGGTCGTCCACCGAGGTCGGGCACGAACCCTTGCTCTTCAGGTGGTTGACCACCAGCCAGAAGCCGCCGTGGTTGTCGACCGCGGCGAAACGCTGCGCGACCGGCGGGCGCAGGCCGCCGTCGACCGCGAAGTCCGGATCGGTCGGCACCACCGCGTTGCCGATCGGCGTCACGCGGGCCGGCTTGTAGATCATCGCGACGGTGATCGCATCGGTGCCCGGCTTGCCGGCGTCGATCCACGCATAGGTGTTGGCGCCGAGCTTCGCATTGACCGCGCCGACCAGGTCGGCGAGCGCGGCGGTGCCGTTGTTCTCGATCTCCATCAGCCCGAGCGCATCGGCGTTCAGCCCGACGATCGTCTCGACCAGCTTCGCGCGCTGGCGGGTCAGTTCTTCCGCGGTGTTGGCGCCGCGCTGGCCGAGCGTCGTGAAGTAGTTCAGCACGTTCAGGCTGCCGGCGCGCAACGTGCCGCCAACGGCCGCGGGCGCCGCGGGGCGCGGGTTGGCGGCCGTGAAGGCGGGGGCGGCGACCGGGTGGACGTGGAACGCATCGGCCGTCCAGGTGACCACGCCGCGCACGCCGGCCACGGTGTCGCCGACGCGGCGCGTGCCGGTGCTGTCGGCGGCCGACAGGTACGGGATCGGCGTCGGGTTCTGAATGCCGGCGCCGTCGTCCAGCACGATCTTCGCGAGCGCGTTGGCGGCGTTCACTTCGTCGCGCGTCGCGGTGCCGGGGTGGTTGTTGGCCTGGAACAGCCGGCCGCCGGTGGACAGCACCAGCTCGCCGTAGCGGCCGAGGTTGTAGACCTCGGACACCGTCAGCGTCTGCTTGAACTCGACCAGCATGCCCTCGACCGCTTCGAGGTCGGTGGCGCTCGCAAGCGGCAGCGTGACCTCGCGCGCGGCGATGGCCGGGCCGGCGCCGCAGGTGCTGATCGCCGTCACGGTGGCCAGTTCGGTCAGCCGCTCGGGATCGGTGGTGCCGCTCTTGAATTCGCTGACGGTGCCGCTCGCCTGCACGTAGTCGCCTAGCTTCACGTCGGCGCCGCCGGGCGCGAAGACGAACAGGCCTTCGGAGGTCTTCGGGTCGGCATCGGCGACCGGCTGCTGGATGAAGAAGCCCTTCAGCTGCGCATCGCCCTGGAAGTCGGCGGTGACGACGCCGCGCACCGTGACGGCCTGGCCGTCGAACGGGCTCAGCGCGCCGGGGCCTTGCACCGCGGTGATGTCGCGCAGCGTGTTCGGCGCGGCCGGGCAGTCGGGCAGCGTGGTGACGGGCGGGTTGCCGCCGCCGGGGGGCGGCGAGTCGTCACCGCCACCGCCGCCGCAGGCCGACAGTGCGGCGAGCAGGCCGACGATGACGCCGGACGTCCATGAAGCGTGCCATCTGGAATTCGACATGCAAGTTCTCCCTGTTCACGGAACTTCCGTCCGCAACTTCGACAAGCAAACCGCCCGCAAAGGGGCGGTCGACAAAGCCGCGCAGGTTGACGCGCCGGCGTGTCAGCGTCGTGACACGGGCTCACCTTGCAAGTTCACGGCCATGCCGCAATTGCTGCCAGGCTGGCCGTCGATGGCTGCGCCAGGCTCACTGCCAGCGCAGCGTCCAGATGAAGTCCAGCGAGTTGTCGAGCCCCGACTGCGCGCGCAGCGTGAAGCGCTGGGCGATGCGGTAGATCAGCTGCCAGTTGCCGGTGGTCGCGTTCAGGCTGCGTTCGTAGCCGACGTACCAGCGCCGCGACAGCTGCTTGCCGAGCGACACCACCGTCTCGCGCACGTCGGTCGCGCTGTTCGTGTTCTGCGACACCGACAGGTCGTCGATGCCCAGCACCTTCAGCGGGTCGGCGCCGCCGCCTTCGCCGGCCAGCAACGCGAGTGCTGCGCGCTGCAGCAATGCGGTGTCGGCCTTGCCCAGCCCGTCGCTCGCGCGGCCGAGCAGCATCCACGACAGCTTGTCGATCTCGGACAGGTCCGGCTCGGAGAACAACCGCACGCGCGGGGTCAACGCGGTGCCGGTGATCGCGACGCCGACCCGCACGTCCAGGTTCAGCCGGGTCGCCTCGATGTCGAGCCGCGGGTTCTCCGGCGTGCCGTTGAAGGTGATGATGCCGCGGTCGATCGTCAGCTTCTGGCCGTAGGCGTTGTAGGTGCCGTCGACCGCGCGCACGCTGCCGTTCAGCGCCAGCTTGCCGCCCGGCGTGGTCAACTTCAGCTCGCCTTCGAGCCGGGTGTCGATGCCGCGCCCGCGCAGCCGCAGCGCGTCGCCGAGGTTCACCGTCAGGTCGACCGCGACGTTGCGGTTGCTCGGCGCGGCGCCCGGCCCGGCGGCCTCGATGGTGGCCGTGCGGTTGACCACCAGCACGTCGCCCGACAGGCTGGGCGCGTTTGCCAGGCTGAAATCGAACAGCCCTTCGTCGACCTTGAAGCTGCCGTCGACCTTCAGGTTGTCGCGGTCGAGGTCGACCTGCGCGCGGCCGGTGGTGACGATGCGCCGGTCGACCCGGCCCAGCAGCTGGAAGCGCTCGGCCACCAGCGTCATCTGCGCATGCGGCTTCTCGCCGAACTCGGCATTGCCGGTCAGCTTGACGGTGCCGTTGCCGGCACGCGCCTGGAAGGTGTTGATCTTCGCGTTGTCGCCCTGCAGCGCGATGTCGACCTCGCCGTCGGTCACGTTGACGCCCTGCAGGATGTTGCGCGCCGACAGGTCGGAGCCCTTCATGTGGCCGGTGTACTCGATCGCGCCGAAGCGCCCGCCGATGGTGGCGGTGGTGCCGAGCTTGCCGCCCAGGCGCCAGCCGGTCGGCACCCACGAGCCCCAGGTGCCGAGGTTCGCGACCTGGGCCTCGAGCACGCCCTGCACCGGCGCGTCGGGCTCGGGCCAGGCGCGCTTCGGCGACGTGCGCACGACGATCGCGCCGGCGGCCACGCCGAGCTGGTTGCCGGCCAGGCCCTGCGTGAAGTTCCAGACGCCGTCCTGCGCGCTCAGGCCGAGCCGCAGGTCGGTCAGGCCGAGCGGCTGCGTGCCCGTCTCGTCGGTCACCGACAGGTCGCCGCGCACCCGTTCGAGCACGATGTCGGCGCTGAACTCGGCGGCCTGGTGCACGACGATCCTGCCGCCGATCTGCAGGTCGCCACCCCAGCCGAAATCCGGCTGCAGCCGGCGCAGCAGCGGGGCGATCGCGACCGGCTGCAGCTCGGCCTGCACGTCGAGCTGCTGCGTCTGCACGCCCTGGCCGGCCTGCCAGCGGATCGCATCCCATCGCAGCCCGGCGCCGAGGATGTCGGCTCGACCGGCCGACACGCTGGCCCATGGCGCGTCGCCGGCCTGCACCTCGACGTCGACGTTCTGCGCCAGCACCCAGGGCGTGCTGCCGGGCTGGCTGCTGCGCACCTCGGCCTGCTGCAGCGTGCCCTTCCAGTTCAGCGGGGTCGGTGGCTTGCCGGCGGCCGGCCGCAGCGACGAGCCGTCGAACGGCGCGCCGCTCAGGCCGCCGCGCGCGGTCAGCAGCACCAGCGTGCGGCCGGTGGGGGCGGAGGCGGCAGACGCAGCGGACGCAGCCGAGGCGGCAGATGCAGTGGAAGCAGCCGAGGCGGCCGCGGGCGGCGCGCTGGCCGCGCGCGCGGCCGGCGGCGGCTGCACGTTGTCGACCCAGGCCGGTGGCAGGGCCTTCAGCTCGGTGCGCCAGTTCAGCGTGTGCGCGCGGACCGTGCCCTGCAACTGCAGCCTGCTGCTGTCGAGGCCCTGGCCGCGCCAGGCGCCCTGGGCGATGTCGGCGGCGAGTTCCAGCGGCGCGTCGGCGCTGGTGCCGGCCTGCCAGCGCAGCTCGGCCTGGCCGACCGCCAGCGCGCCGGCGCGCAGCTTCGCGACCGTGGCCTTGCCCTGCGTCTTCACGTCGGGCCAGCGGCCGCTCAGCTCCGCCTCGCCGGTGAAGCTGCCGTTCAGGCCTTCGAGCAGGCCCGACGCCTGCGCGCCCGGCAGCAGCTTCAGCAGCGGCTGCAGACGCGCCAGCACCGGCGCGCGGGCGTCGACATGCCAGTGGTCGGCCGCACCCCGTGCATCGGTGGCGAGCGCGCCTTCGGCGTTCAGCGCATTGCCGCCGGCGTCGAGCTTCACGGTTGCGGCGAACGGCGCGCCGGCGCTCGGGTGGTGCAGCGCGATGTCGCCGCTCAGCGGCACGCCGGCCAGCACGCTGTCGCCGATCACCGCGCTCAGGTCGCCGCGCAGCCCGGCCAGCCGGTCGAGCAGCGTCGCGCCGCGCGGGGCCGGCGCGATCACGCTGTCGGGCACCGTCAGCGCCAGCTCGCCCTTCACGTTCAACCGGTGCGGCCCGAGGTGCCAGCTCGATTCGGGCGGGCCGGGGAACCAGGCCGCAGGGTCGAAGTCGACCAGCGCACCCTTGGCCTTGCCCTGCCATTGCTCCGTGCCGCGCTCCGCGCTGCCGCTCAGCGTGGCCTGCGCGGCGCCGGCGCTGGCGCGCAGTTCGCGCAGTTCGATGCGCTGCTCGTCGCCTTGCGCATCGACCTTCAGCTGCACCGCGCGCGCCGGCTGCAGCAGCTGGCCCTTCAGGTCGACCAGCGCCTTGAAGCTCGGCGGCCGCGCGCTGCCGTCGGGCAGCGGCGGGTGGGTCTGGCCGGACAGGCTGACCGGCCCACCGATCGTCATCGCCGGCAGGTTCGGGTCGAGCTCCGAAGGCGCCACCTTGTCGAGCGTCGCGTTCAGCTCGAAGTTGCCGCCGTCGACCCGGCCGCTGCCGCTGACGCTGCCGGCCGGCTTGACGCTGCCGGCCAGCTGGGCCTCGAAGGCGACGAGCTCGAACTGCCGCGGCCGGTCGGCGCGGCCGCGCAGGTCGACGCTGAGCTGGCGCAACGGCAGCCGTTGTTCGTCCCAGCGGCCGGGCTTGTCGTTGCGAAGCGTGCCGCGCGCGGCGAGGCCGCCCTTGCCGGCCTGCGCATCGGTCGGCGCGATCGCGATGCTGCCGCTCAGCGCGGTGACCGGCGCGTTCGTCAGCAGCGCCGACAGGTCGAGCGCCTGTGTGCTGGCATCGACCTGCGGCAGCGGCCAGGGGTCGGCCGGCGCGACGACGGCGGTGGCGTCGAGCGACTGACCCTGCGCGCGCAGCACGGCCTGGGCACTGAAGCGTGCGAGCGGTCCCTTGGCCGACAGGTTCGCGCGCCAGTCGTTGCTGAGCGTCTTCGCCCACGCCGGCAGCGGCGGCAGCGCGGCATCGCTGCCGCTGCCCTGCACGCCGTCGAGCTGCAGCTCGAGCGGCAGGTCGCCGTCGGTGCCGATCTGCGCATGGCCGGTGATCTTCAGCGCATCGAGCCGCAGCGAGGCGTCGCTGACGCGGTGCAGCCCGCCGCGCTCGGCACCGAGCGCCACCTTGGCGGCGATGTCGCGCAGCGGATGCGTTTCCAGGCCCGGCACCAGCAGCGTGCCGACCGTCAGCTTGTCGACATACAGCTCGACCGGCGAGCGCAGCGAGGTCGGCAGCCCCGACGACGGCTTGTCGCTCGGGCCGATCTGCACCGTGACGCGGTCGGCCGACACCGCATCGGCATGCACCGCGGCCCAGCTGCGCGGGTAGGGCGTGAACGACAGCGACAGCCCGCGCCAGCGCAGCGCGTCGATCACGATGCGGTCGTGTTCGCCGAGCACCACGACGACCTGCTTCGCGCTGAAATCGCCGACCAGCGATCCGCGCGGCTCGCTGACCTGCAGCAGCGGCAGCGAGCGCACGACGTTGCCGAGCAGCCAGGCCGTGCCGCTGTCGCTGCCGGCGGCCCACAGCGCGGTGCCGACCAGCGCAGCCGGCAGCGCGACCAGCAGCACGAAGCCGACAACCAGCAGCGCGACCCACCAGCGGCGTCGGCGCAGCGGCGTGGCGGGGGCGGGCGTGGCGTCGGTGTCGTCGCTCATGGACTCGTCAGAAGGCGATGCCGACGCTCAGGTGCAGGCGGTTCTGATCGACCGCCTGCCCGTGCGCATAGTCGATGCGCAGCGGCCCGACCGGGCTGCGCCAGCGCAGGCCGACACCGTAGCCGTAGACCGAATTCACATGGCCCCAGGTGTCGGACGCGTTGCCGCCGTCGGCGAACACCGCCCACCACAGCGAGGGCATGCGCGGCGAGATCGGGCGCGCGATCTCGACGCTGCTGGTCAGCAGGAAGCGGCCGCCGTAGACCTCGCCGTCCTTGATCACCCCGAGCGACCGGTACGAGTAGCCGCGCACCGAATCGTCGCCGCCGGCGCGGAACAGCAGCGCATCCGGGATGCCGACGTCGGGTTTCGCGAACACGCCGCCGGTCTCGACGCGCGCCAGCCCGTACCACTGCTTGCCGAACGGCCAGTAGCCGGTCAGGCGACCGTAGGCGCGGCCGAACGGGCCGTTGCTGGCGAAGTTGTTCACCGCATAGCCGCCGGCCGCCTGGATCGAGGCGGTCAGGCCCTTGGTGGGCAGCAGGATGCTGTCGACGTCGCGCCAGACCCAGTTGTAGTTCTGCGAAACCGCGCGGCTGTCCTGCTCGACGTCGTCGTTGGTCAGCTTGGAATCGAGCACCTCGACGAAGATCAGCCGCTCGATGTGCTCGGTGTCGAGCGAGCGGCCGACCCGCACGCGCGAGTTCAGCGTGATCGCGCCGGCCGAATCGAGCCGCGACACGCTGGTGGCGATCAGGTTGCGGTACTGGCCGTCGGTCGGGTTGGAGGTGAGGTCGGCGTCCCACGAGCGCAGGTCGCGGCCGAGCTCGAGCTTGTTGTGCAGTTGCGCGTTGAAGCCGAACGGCCGGCGGTGCCGGTGCTCGAGGGTGATGCGGCCGCCGGTGTTGTCGCTGTAGCCGATGCCGAAGGTGGCCTGCTGCAGCGTCTGTTCGCGCACCCGCACGGTGACCGGCGTCGCGGCGGCCTTGCTCTCGTCGGGATCGATCTCGACCGAGACGCCTTCGAACAGCCCGAGCTTGCCCAGGCGCTCCTGGAAATCGAGGATGCGCTTCTCGGTGTAGGGCGTGCCGGGCCCGAAGTCGGCGAGGTTGCGGATCGCGCCTTCGTCGTAGCGCTGCAGGCCTTCGATGCGGATCTCGCCGAGGTGGAACAGCGGGCCGCTGTCGAGCACCGCGGTGATGCTGGCCTTCTGCGTCGACGCGTCGACGCGCGCCTCGGTGCTCTTCCATTGCGCGGCCGGGTAGCCGTCGGCGCGCAGCCGGGCCGCCGTCTCGTTCTTCGCTTCGCTCCACAGGGCCTGGCGGAACGGGCGGCCGAGCTTCAGCGGCCATTGGTCTTCGAGTCGGTCGAGGGTTTCGCGCGCGGCGGGGTCCTTCGAATCGAGGCCCTTCTTCAGCTCGCCTTCGATCTGCAGGTCCCAGTGGTCGACGCGGGTGCGCGGGCCGGCCTGCAGCACCAGCTTGATGACCGGCAGGCCTTCGGCGGTCTCGCTGCGCTCGACGGTGGCCTCGGCGTTGAAGTAGCCTTCGGTCTCGACGAGCGTCCTGGCCTGGGCCGGCGCGGCCGCGGCAAGGCGGTCGAGCTCGGCGCGGGTGATGCCTTCCTGCGTCGACGACTGGAAGCGGCCGAGGTCGAGGTAGGTGGCGAGCAGCTTCTTCAGGTCGTCGGGGGCGTCGACCTCGAGCCGGTAGGCGGCGAAGGCCGGCGCGGACGCGGCGCCTGCCGGTGCGGCCGCGGATTCGGGCGTCTTCGCGTCAGCGCCTTCGGGCTTGAAGATCGCACAGCCCGACAAGGAGATCGCCAACAGGGACAGCGCGAGCCACCTCATTTGCTCAGCAGCCGCATGGCCCCTTCCAGGCCCTGCAGCGTGAGCGGGAACATGCGCTGGTTCATCAGCTGGGCGACGATCGAGATGCTCTGGCGGTAGCCCCAGACGCCTTGCGGTTCGGGGTTGATCCATGCGAATTTCGGGAAGGCATGCGTGAGGCGCTGCAGCCATTCGGCGCCGGCTTCCTCGTTGTTGTATTCGACGCTGCCGCCGGGCTGCAGGATCTCGTAGGGGCTCATCGTCGCGTCGCCGACGAAGATCAGCTTGTAGTCCTTGTTGTACTTGCGGATCAGGTCCCAGGTCGGGAACTTCTCGCTGTAGCGGCGGCGGTTGTTCTTCCACATGAAGTCGTAGACGCAGTTGTGGAAGTAGTAGAACTCCAGGTGCTTGAACTCGGCCTTGGCGGCGCTGAACACCTCTTCGACGCGGTGGATGTGTTCGTCCATCGTGCCGCCGACGTCCATCAGCAGCAGCACCTTCACCTTGTTGTGGCGCTCGGGGACCATCTTGATGTCGAGGTAGCCGGCGTTGGCGGCGGTCGAGCGGATGGTGTCGTCGAGGTCGAGCTCTTCGTCGGAGCCTTCGCGGGCGAAGCGGCGCAGCCGGCGCAGCGCGACCTTGATGTTGCGAGTGCCGAGTTCGAGCGAGTCGTCGTAGTCCTTGAACTGGCGCTGGTCCCAGACCTTCACGGCGCTCTTGTTGCGGCTCTTGTCCTGCCCGATGCGCACGCCTTGCGGGTTGTAGCCGAAGGCGCCGAACGGGCTGGTGCCGCCGGTGCCGATCATGCGGTTGCCGCCCTCGTGGCGTTCCTTCTGTTCCTCGAAGCGCTTCTTCAAGGTTTCCATCAGCTCGTCCCAGCCCATCTTCTCGATGGCGGCCTTGTCCTCGGGGCTGAGCTCGAGTTCGAACTTCTTCTGCAGCCAGTCGAGCGGGATGTCCTGCGTGAAGTCGGTGAGCAGCTCGACGCCCTTGAAGTACGCGGCGAAGGCGCGGTCGAACTTGTCGAAGTTGGCTTCGTCCTTGACGAGCGTGGTGCGGGCGAGCAGGTAGAACCTGTCGATGGTGGGGCCGGTGCCGTCCTCGTCGTCGCCGTCGATCACGCCGGCCTGCAGCGCTTCGAGCAGCGTCAGGTATTCCTTGACGGAGACCTTCAGCTTGGCGGCGCGCAGGGTGAAGAAGAAGTTGGTCAGCATGGCGGGCTGGAACGGCAGAGCCGCGGGCAGTACCTCGTATTGTGACTTCGTCCGCGCGCACCGTCCGCGTGCGCATACCCCATTGTTGCGGTGCGGCATTCCGGTTGTCCTACGGAGGCTTCGCGCATCATGTCCGGGCCGACATCCTTGCCTGGCCTTGTGACATGAAGTTTCCGGCGCGCAAGCGCACCCTGATGACGATCCTGATGGCGGGCGGTGCCGCTGCCGCATCGGCCGCGCCGCCGGTGCCGTGCCGTGTCGCGCCGTTCGCCGACGCCGGCGTGGCCGACCGCGAGGCCTTGCTGGCGAAGCGGTGCGGCGGCGACAACATCGACTGGAAGATCGAGACCCCGCGCGCGAACCCCACCGACGTGGGGCCGAGCCAGCTGCGCTCGCGGGTCGAGACCAGCACCACCGAAACGCTGGGCAGTGGCCTGAAGACCTCGGTGCGGATGAGCTGGGCGGGCCGGCGCACCGAGACCGAACCGGGCTTGCGCACCGAGCAGGCGATCGTCGCGGCCGGTGCGCAGGTGCGGCTGGCCGACAGCTGGGCCTTGCAGATGAACCTGGGGCGCGACGTGGCCGGCGTGCCGCGCAACCGCGCCACGTTGTCGAGCGTGTGGCAGCCGCTGCGCAGCGGGACGCTCTATGCCGAATGGGTCGGCACCGGGCCGTCGGCGAGCGAGACCGAGGTCAACCGGGTGGGGGCGCGCTGGTGGCTGGTGCCGCGGCGGCTGTCGTTCGATCTCGGGACGGCGCAGCGGCCTGGCGTGCCGGGCTGGGAGGATCCGCGCTTTGCCGTCACCTGGGACATTTCGAATCTCCTGAGGTGACGGCAAGGACCTACTTCTTGTCGTGCGACGAGAGCCACCCGAAGAACTCCGAATACCAGAGCTTGCTGTTGCGCGGCTTCAGGATCCAGTGGTTCTCGTCCGGGAACCAGACGAGGCGCGAGTCGACGCCCCGCGCCTTCAGCGTGTTGTAGTAGGCCAGCCCCTGCTGGTCGGGCACCCGGAAGTCGAGCGCCCCGTGGATCACCAGCGTCGGCGTCTTCATGTTCTTCGCGAACGCATGCGGGCTCTGCGAGCTGACCTTGGCGGGGTCGTCCCAGTACCAGGCCCCCAGCTCCTTCGCATGCCAGGTGTAGGCGTCGTCGCTGAACATCGCGGTCCAGTCGAAGCAGCCCGCGTGGCACACATAGGCCTGGTAGCGCCCCGGCTTCACGTGGCCGTTCATCCACGCCACCATGTAGCCGCCGTAGCTGCCGCCGGTCGCGAAGACGCGGCCGCGGTCGATGTACGGCGCCTTCAGCATCAGGTCGGTCGTGGCCTCGACGTCCTGCAGCTCCAGCTCGCCCCAGCGGTGCGTGATGCTGTCGAGGAAGCCGTAGCCGAAGCCGCTCGAGCCGTGGTAGTTCACGCAGACGACCACGTAGCCCTGCGCCGCGAACACATGCGTGTTCCAGCGGTAGTGGAAGGTGTCGCCGGCCGCCGCGTGCGGGCCGCCATGGATGCTGTGCAGCAGCGGGTACTTCTTCTTCGGATCGAATCCCGGCGGGTAGATCACCCAGGCCTGGATCTCGTCGCCCTGCGCACCCTTCAGCCGCACGTCTTCATGCTTGCCCAGCCGAATCGGCTTCAGCAGGTCGTCGTTGAAGTGCTCGAGGCGCTGCGGTGCTTCTTCGCCCGCACGGTGCACGTGCACCCGCGCCGGGTGGTCCATCGCGTCGGCGGCGGTCACGACCACGTCGCCGGCCACGTCGAAGCCCTGCACCCAGCCGCCCTGCGCCGCCACCGCGGCACTGCGGGTCGCGACGTCGAAGCGCCACAGGTGGCAGCGGCCCTGGTCTTCGGCGGTGAAGAAGAGGGCGTCGCCGTCGGCCGACCAGCGGATCGGCGCGTTCACCGCATGGTCCCACGCCGCGCTCAGCACCTGCTGCTTCACCGGTGCGTCGACGCCGCGCTGCAGCACCGCCGCATGGTTGGGCATCGTGTGGCGCTTGCCCTGGTGGCTCGCGAGGAACGCGATGCGCTTGCCGTCGGGGCTGTAGCGCGGGGCCTCGAAATCCCAGGCCTTGTCCTGCGCGATCACCTCGATGCGGCCGCTGCGCACCGCCACCTCGGCCAGCGACTTGCAATGGTCCAGCCGCTTCTCGGGCGCCGGGTCGAACGCGAACGCGATGTGGCGGCCGTCGGGCGAGATGTCGAACGAATGCGCGTCGGGGTCGCCGCGCTGCAGCTCGTAGTCGCTGCCTTCGAACAGGTCGCGCACCCGGCCGCTCTCGACATCGAGCACCAGCACGTGCGCCACGCGGTCCATCGGCAGGTTGCGGTCCCAGTAGCGGTACTGCGCCTCGCTCGTCACGTAGGCGGTTTCCTTGCGGTCCTTGAAGGCCTGGTGGCGCTTGGCCTGCGCCGCGCTGCCGCGCGCATCGGGCCACACCCACGAGACGAACGCGATGCGCCTGCCGTCGGGGAACCACTTGAAGGCATCGACGCCCGGCGCGAAATCGCTGACGCGGCGCGCCTCGCCGCCATCGGGCGCGATCACGTACAGCTGCGGCGTGTCGTCCTTCTTGCCCTGCTGCTCGCGGCGCGCGATGAACGCGATGCGCTCGCCGGTCGGCGACCACGCCGGCTGGCCGTCCTTCTCGCCGGCCTGCGTCAGCCGGCGCGGCTCGCCGCCGAAGGTCGACAGCAGCCACAGGGCCGACGTGCCCTTGTTGTCCTCCATCGAGTAGCTGCCGACCGAACAGACCGCCTGCGCGCCGTCGGGCGACAAGGCCAGTCCGCCGACGCGCTGCAGCGCCCACAGGTCATCGATGCTCAGGGTGCGGTGTCGGGCCATGTCTGGGGCCGCCTCGTGAGCGGCGTTCGTGGAAAAACGGGATCGCGCGGAGGTGTCGAACTCAACGCGCGCGGGCCGGCCGGAGGGGTCCCTCGGCCAGCGTCATCGGTTGTGCTTCTGCATGAAGACGAGCTTCTCGAACAGCGACACGTCCTGTTCGTTCTTCAGCAGCGCGCCCACCAGCGGCGGCAGGCTCACCTTGTCGTCCTTGCTCTGCAGCACCTCGAGCGGGATGTCCTCGGCCACCAGCAGCTTCAGCCAGTCGAGCAGCTCGCTGGTGCTCGGCTTCTTCTTCAGGCCCGGCAGGTTGCGCACCTCGTAGAAGTTGCGCAGCGCGGCGGCCAGCAGCTCCTTCTTCAGCGACGGGAAGTGCACCTCGACGATGCGCTTCATCGTGTCGGCGTCGGGGAAGCGGATGTAGTGGAAGAAGCAGCGGCGCAGGAAGGCGTCGGGCAGTTCCTTCTCGTTGTTCGACGTGATGAACACCAGCGGCCGGTGCTTCGCCCGGACCAGCTCGCGCGTCTCGTAGACGTAGAACTCCATCCGGTCGATCTCGCGCAGCAGGTCGTTCGGGAACTCGATGTCGGCCTTGTCGACCTCGTCGATCAGCAGCACCACCGGCTGCTCGGCGGTGAAGGCCTGCCACAGCACGCCCTTGACGATGTAGTTGTGGATGTCGTGCACCCGCGCACCACCGTCGACGTCGGCGAGCTGGCTGTCGCGCAGGCGACTCACCGCGTCGTATTCGTACAAACCCTGCTGCGCCTTCGTCGTGCTCTTGATGTGCCACTGCAGCAGCGGCATGCCCAGCGATTGCGCGACCTCCTCGGCCAGCATCGTCTTGCCGGTGCCGGGCTCGCCCTTGATCAGCAGCGGCCGCTTCAGCGTGGCGGCGGCATTGACGGCGAGCATCAGGTCGTCGGTCGCAACGTAGTTGTCAGAGCCTTTGAACTTCATGCGGCGCAGGGTTGGAAGGGGTGCGGGCCAGTATAAGGCGGGCCCTATAATCGCCCGCGGTTCGAAGACAAGCCCTCGCCAACTTCAAAAAAGCTGCCATGACAAAGCTGGTTTCCCTGATGAGTCTGACGAAGAATCTGACGAAACTGATCCCGGCGATCGCTGCATCCCTGGTGCTGGCCGGCACCGCGGCGGCGCAAGATGCGAAGCCCGGCGATGCCAAGGCCGGCGAGAAGAAGGCCGCGATGTGCATCGGCTGCCACGGCATCCCCGGCTACCAGGCGAGCTTCCCCGAAGTGCACAAGGTGCCGATGATCGCGGGCCAGGGCGCCAAGTACGTTGTCGCTGCCCTCGGCGAGTACAAGAAGGGCGAGCGCAAGCACCCGACGATGCGTGCGATCGCGGCGCCGCTGTCCGACCAGGACATGGCCGACCTCGCCGCCTTCTACGAACAGCTCCCGAAGGAACAGCCGAAGCTGGCCGACAAGGCCGAGGCCGCGCCGCAGGTCGCCGAGCTGCTGAAGAAGGGCAACTGCGTGTCGTGCCACGGCGAGAACTTCAGCAAGCCGATCGACGGCAGCTACCCGAAGCTCGCCGGCCAGCATGCCGACTACCTGTTCGTCGCGCTGAAGGCGTACCAGACCAACGGCAACCCGCAGATCGGCCGCAGCAACGCGATCATGGTCGGCCAGGTCAAGCAGTTCTCGCATGCCGAGCTGAAGACGCTGGCGCAGTACCTGGCCTCGTTGCCGAGCGAACTGCACACGGTGCCGCAATCGCGCTTCCGTTGAGCAAGCTCCCCCGATATGCAAGACGCCGCTGCAACCCAGCGGCGTTTTTCTTTGGGGTGCCCGAACCTGCGCCGTAGACTGCGGCACTTCACGCCATCCACCTTCCGGGAGATCCGTTTCATGAAACGCTGGATTCCGATGCTGTCCCTGGCCACCACGCTGGCATTTGCGCTGAGCGGCACAGCCCATGCCCAGACGCTGCGCTGGGCCTCGCAGGGCGACGCCCAGACCCTGGACCCGCATTCGCAGAACGAGCTGCTGACGAACGCGATCAACGGCCAGGTCTACGAGACGCTGGTCAACCGCGACAAGCAGCTCGGCATCGAGCCGGTGCTGGCGACCGAGTGGCAGCAGACCGCGCCGACGCAGTGGCGCGTCAAGCTGCGTCCGAACGTGAAGTTCCACGATGGCACGCCGTTCACCGCCGACGACGTGGTGTTCTCGGTGCAGCGCGCCCGCGAGGGCACGTCGGACATCAAGGCATACGCGAACGCGCTCGGCGAGCCGAAGAAGGTCGACGCGCTGACGGTCGAGTTCAACCTGCCGGCGGTGAACCCGATCTTCCTGCAGCACGCGACGCTGGTGCAGATCATGAGCAAGACCTGGAGCGAGAAGAACAAGGTCACGAAGCCGCTGGACTTCAAGAACAAGGAAGAAAGCTACGCGTCGTTCAACGCGAACGGCACCGGGCCGTACATGCTGGTCTCGCGCGCGCCCGACGTGAAGACCGTCTTCAAGCGCAATCCGGCGTGGTGGGGCAAGTTCGACGGCAACGTGCAGGAGGTGGTGTACACGCCGATCAAGAGCGACCCGACGCGTGTCGCGGCGCTGTTGTCGGGCGAGATCGACTTCGTGCTCGACCCGGCGCCGCAGGACGTCGCGCGGCTGCGCAACACGCCGCAGGTGAAGGTGATCGACGGGCCGGAGAACCGTATCGTGTTCATCGGCATGGACCAGAGCCGCGACGAGCTGCTGTACGGCAGCGTGAAGGGCAAGAACCCCTTCAAGGACCAGCGCGTGCGCCGCGCGCTGTACCAGGCGGTCGACATCGAGACGATCAGGACCAAGCTGATGCGCGGCCAGGCCGTGCCCACCGGCGGCATCACGTCGTCGCCGCTCGGCGCGTACAACGACCCGGAGATCGAGAAGCGGCTGCCGTTCGACCTGGAGGGTGCGAAGAAGCTGATGGCCGATGCCGGCTATGCGCAGGGCTTCGAGGTGACGCTGGACTGCCCGAACAACCGATACATCAACGACGAGGAAATCTGCCAGACGCTGGCGTCGATGTGGGCGAAGCTGAACGTGAAGATCCGCGTCAACGCGATGCCGCGCGCGACCTATTTCCCGAAGGTGCAGAAGTTCGACACCTCGATGTTCATGCTCGGCTGGGGCGGCTCGATCACCGACGCCGAGGTCACGCTGACGCCGGTGCTGCGCAGCCGCGGCGAGGGCGGGGTGGGGGCCTGGAACTTCGGTGGCACGAAGGACGCGAAGCTGGATGAACTGGCGGCCGCGTCGAGCAAGGAAGCGGATCCGAAGAAGCGCGAGCAGCTGATCAAGGCGGCGCTTCGAGAGCACAACGAGCAGGTGCTGAACATTCCGCTGCACCGGCAGGTGATTCCGTGGGCTGCGCGGTCGAATGTCGATGTCGTGCACCGGGCGGACAACTGGCTCGAGTGGAGGTGGGTCACGATCAAGTGAACGCTGCGCTGTGGGGGCAGGTTTTGCCCTGCGTGGCATTGCCGGGTCTCGCCCCGGCGGGCGAGTCACTTTCATTTGAGCCCAAATGAAAGTAACCAAAGCAAAGGGCCTCAACACACACCATACGGTTCGTTCAGTCTCGC
>NZ_LMDM01000008.1 GCF_001425825.1 Rhizobacter sp. Root1238 | reverse complement strand
CGGTAGGTTCTATGTCGCGCGTCAAGCCTTTCCGACGAGGAGAGGATTGAAAAGCTGGTCGGAGCGCCAGAGGCAGAAGGCGATGCGCAGGAGCTTGCGAGCGATGACGCAGTAGGCCTGGATCTTGGACAAGCCGCGAGCGAGGAGCTTGTCGTGGATGGCCTTGAAGAGCGGGGTGCGGCAGGCGGACATGGCGGCGCAATAGATGAGCCGACGCTCCTCGGCGTTGCCGAGCTTGGAGAGCTTGCGGGTGCCCTGGTAGGTGCCGGAGTCGCGAGGCCTGGGGTCCATGCCGAAGGCGGCGACGACGGCGTCGCTGTTGGCGTAAGACACGCGACTGAGGCGGGCGGCGACGGCGGCGCTGACCAAGGGGCCGAAGCCGTTGATTGAGCGCAGCCGTTTGCGTTGCGCCTTCAGCTGGGGCTCGCCGGCGAAGCTGAGGTTGATGAGCGCGTCGATCCGGGCGAGCATGGCGTCCAGGGCGGCGAAGAGCGTGCGCAGCGGGGTGCTGCAGTCCGGCAGGTCGGCCAGGCTCATGCGCATGCTGGCGCGCTGCTTGACGATCTGGTGGCGGCGCTGGATGAGCAGGTGCAAGCGATCTTGCAGGGCGCTGGGCGTGGTGTAGGGGTGGAACCGATGGGCCTCATTGAGGACGTAGCGTGCAATGCCGCGTGCGTCCTGCGGATCGGTCTTGCCGCGCGCGTTCTGGCTGCGCAGGTAGTGAGCGATGTGTGCGGGGTTGAAGACCCACACGGTGTGGCCTTCGGCCACGGCCAGGTCGGCCAGGCCGCGGTGATGGGAGCCGGTGGCCTCCATGCCGATGTGGCATCGCGCCGGCAGCGACTTGAGCCAGCGGGTGATGCCCGCGGGCGTATTGGGGATGGTGAGGACGGGCTTGCCCGGCTCAGCCGAGGCGATCACCAGCAGCTTGCTGCTGACGTCCGCTCCAATGGCCTTGGCGGGATCGAAGTGATGGTCTTGCATGCTTGAGCCTCGATGCATGCAGCGGCTAGACTGGCTCGGTCGGGGTGGGCGTTTGCGCTGGCGTTGGCTTGCATCTATGGGCCGTCAGCATCCCCCGCTCTCACGACCGGGGTTGCTGCGGCTGCGTTCCTCATCGACGCTCGGGCAAACGAAATGGGGAATTCACTACGGTGGTCTGTCCGCTGCTGACGGCAGATAGCCCGGATCGTCCCTCCATCCCGACACCCTCATCCGCTGCGTCTGGGGGTGCAGTCGGAACATACAAGCCCGGATGCCAATCCGGGNCTGCCGCCCACGCCGGACGAGGTGAAATGGGGAATTCACTACGGTGGTCTGTCCGCTGCTGACGGCAGATAGCCCGGATCGTCCCTCCATCCCGACACCCTCATCCGCTGCGTCTGGGGGTGCAGTCGGAACATACAAGCCCGGATGCCAATCCGGGAGCGGCGCTGACCTGCGCGCGCCGCTCCCCGGGATGTCTCCCGGGCTACGGAGAATCACGGGAGTGGCGTGCACCGGCTTGGACTGGTATCGTTACTCCGAGCCGCCCCGCAACGGGGCGGGTCCCAAAACGCGGCGCAGCCGTCGCGCTGTCTGACAATCGCATGTAAGCGATTGAATTCAAAAGAAAAATTCCTTCTCTAAGACAACTCTAATACCAATTGACTTATTGGTATTGCTGGTACTAAACTGGTTTCATCGCGGGCATCGATGCCCGTCCATGAACAACGTGCCAGAGAGCAGTCGATGATCGAATACCTGATCGGCGTGGATGGAGGAGGTACCGGCACCCGGGCCCTCGTCGCGCGCCGTGGCGGGCCGGTGCTGGGGCAGGGCGAGGCGGGTCCGTCGGCGCTGGGCCAGGGCATCGAGTCCGCGTGGCAGCAGATCGAGCTGGCGATTGCCCGCGCTTTCGATGCCGCTGCCGTTGCAAGGCCGCCCTTCGCGCAATGCGCCCTCGGCGCCGGCCTGTCCGGCATCAGCAATGCGCCGTGGCGCGATGCCTTCCTGGCGCAGAACCCCGGCTACGCGAAGCTGCTCGCCGAGACCGACGGCTTCACGATGCTGGTCGGCGCCCATGACGGCCGCCCCGGTGCGCTGCTCGCAGCCGGCACCGGCAGCATCGGCGAGGTGTGGCGTGCCGACGGCACCCGCGCCAGCGTCGGCGGCTGGGGTTTCCCGGTCGGCGACGAAGGCAGCGGTGCCTGGCTGGGCCTGCGGGCCATGCGCATCGCGCAGTGCGCGATGGACGGCCGGCTGCCGGCCGGCACGCTGGCGCGCCGCGTCTGGGCCCAGTGCGGCGAAGACGCCGAGACGCTGCAGGCCTGGTGTGGCCGTGCCGGCCAGTTCGCGTATGCCCAGCTCGCACCGGCGGTGTTCGACACCGAAGGCAGCGACCCGGCTTCGGCGCAGTTGCTCGCACGCGCGGTGGCCGAACTCGAAGCCATTGCGCACGCGCTGGACCCGGCCGGCGAACTGCCGCTCGCGGTGCTCGGCAGCGTCGGCCAGCGCCTGTCGCCCCGCCTGTCACCCGCGCTGCTCGCGCGCTGCGTCGCCGTCGCCGTCGCCGACGGCCCGGCCGCCGGCGCACTGACCCTGATCCGACGAGAGGTCGAGACCGACCGATGAGAAAACCCCTGTTCGATTTCAAGCCCGACGCGCGCGACAGCTCGCCGCTGTACGTGCAGCTGGCCCGCAAGCTGGGGCAGGCGATCCGCGACGGCCGCTACCAGGCCGATGAAGCGCTGCCGTCGGAGCGCGTGCTGTCGGAGTCGCTCGACGTGTCGCGCGTGACCGCGCGCAAGGCCATCGACCAGTTGGTCGAGCAAGGGCTGATCGTGCGCCGCCGCGGCTCGGGCAACTACATCGCGCCGCGCATCGAGCAGCCGCTGTCGCGGCTGACGAGCTTCTCCGAAGAGCTGCACCAGCGCGGCTACACGCCGAGTTCGCAGTGGCTCGAACGCAGCATCACCGCGGCGGTGCCCGACGAGCAGCTGAGCCTCGGTCTGTCGCCCGGCGCGCGCGTCGCGCGGCTCGAACGGCTGCGGCTGGCCGACGAGGTCGTGATGGCCTACGAGGTCAGCGTGCTGCCGCAAAGCGTGCTGCCGCAACCCGAGCTGGTCAACGGCTCGCTGTACGAATACCTGACCAGCACGCGCCAGGCACCGGTGCGCGCGCTGCAGCACATCCGCGCGCTGAACGCGCAGCCGCGGCTGGCCGAGCAGCTCGGCGTGCCGGTCGGGCAGGCGGTGCTGTTCATCACCCGGATCGGCTACCTGGAATCCGGCCAGGCGGTCGAGCTGACCCATTCCTATTGCCGAAGCGACTACTACGACTTCGTCGCCGAAATGAGAAGAGACGCATGAGCACCCACCTTGAAGGCAAGGTCCTCACCCCGCAGGGTTTCGTGAACGGCCGCATCGAGTTCGACGACGCCGGCCGCATCGCGCGCATCGAAGGCACGCCGATCGACGTGCGCAAGGTGCGCGACAGCGCGGCCCCGATCGTGCTGCCCGGCTTCATCGACCTGCACGTGCACGGCGGCGGCGGGCACGACATCATGGAAGGCGGCGATTCGGCCGCCCGCGTGTCGGAGTTGCATGCGCGCCATGGCACCACCGCGCTGCTCGCGACGACCATGACCGCGCCGATGGCCGACCTGGAGATCGCGTTCGCCGGCCTCAAGTCGGTGTGCGCGAGCCGCAGCCCGAAAGGCGCGCGCGTGCTGGGCGTGCACCTCGAGGGCCCGTACATCAACGGCGGCAAGCTCGGCGCGCAGCCGAACTTCGCGCGGCCGGTGCAGACCGCCGAGCTGGCGCGGCTGAACGAGCTGGCGCCGATCCGGCTGATCACGCTGGCCCCCGAGATCGCCGGCAACATGGACCTGATCGAGTCGCTGTGCGCTGCGGGTTTCCGCGTGCAGCTCGGCCACACGCTGGGCAGCTACGAAGACGGCGTCGAGGCGCTGAAGCGCGGCGCCGGCGGCTTCACGCACCTGTTCAACGCGATGAGCGGGCTGCACCACCGCGAGCCCGGCATGGTCGGCGCAGCGCTTGCGCACGCCAAGTACTCCGAGATCATTCCGGACCTGCTGCATGCGCACAAGGGCGCGATCCGCGTCGCGCTGCGCGCCATTCCGCACCTCTACTGCGTCACCGATTCGACCGCCGCCGCCGGCATGCCCGACGGCGACTACCGACTCGGCCGCCACAAGGTCACCAAGTGCCTCGGCGGCGTGCGGCTGGCCGACGGCACGCTGGCCGGATCGACCCTCACCATGGACCAGGCGCTGCGCAACCTGGTCAACGAGCTGGACATGGACCTGATCGACGCGTCGCGCCGCGTCTCCACCCATGCGGCCGACTACCTCGGCGCCTCGGACCGCGGACGCCTGTCCGCCGGTGCCTGGGCCGATGCCGTCGTGCTCGACCGCGATCTCACCGTTTCGGACGTCTATGTTGAAGGAAGCTCGATTGAACTCGCGCATGCTGGCTGAGGCCCGCGAAGCCCCCTCTGCGGTCGCACGGCAACTGGCCGAGAACGACCAGGCCTACAGCGACTTCGGTGCGCTGTTGCGCAGCAAGCCGCCGAGCTCGGTGCTGACCGTCGCGCGCGGCAGCTCCGACCATGCGGCGCATTTCATGGCCTACCTGATCATGGCGCGCATGGGCCGGCTGGTGACCTCGCTGCCGATGTCGCTGATCACGCTGTACCAGTCGCAGATCCAGTGCGACGGGCTGGCCGCGATGGCGTTCTCGCAATCGGGGCAGAGCCCCGACCTGGTCGCGCCGATGCGCTACTTCACCGACGGCGGCGCCTGCACCGCGGCCTTCGTCAACGACCCGGAGTCGCCGCTCGCGAAGGCCGCGCAGTGGGTGTTCCCGCTGCATGCCGGCGCCGAGACCAGCGTCGCGGCGACCAAGAGCTTCATCACGCAGATGGTGGCCGGCGCGCGCACGGTGGCCGCCTGGCAGGACGACCTGGTGCTGCAGGCGGCGCTGTCGGCCTTGCCGGGCGTGCTGTCGCGCGCCGCGCATGCCGACTGGACGCCGGCGGTCGATGCGCTGGTCGGTGCCGACAAGCTGTTCGTGATCGGCCGTGGCACCGGCCTGCCGGTCGCGCTGGAAGCCGCGCTGAAGTTCAAGGAGACCTGCGCGATCCAGGCCGAGGCGTTCTCGGGGGCCGAGGTCAAGCACGGCCCGATGGCGCTGATCGACGAAGGCTACCCGCTGCTGATCTTCGCGCCGCGCGGCCCGGCCCAGGCCGGCCTGCTGGCGCTGGCCGACGAGATGCGCGGGCGCGGCGCCAAGGTGCTGCTGGCCGCGCCCGGCGGCACGCCGCACGCGAACCTGCCGATCGTCGAGACCGCGTCGATCGAGCTCGACCCGATCTCGGTCGTGCAGAGCTTCTACCCGATGGTCGAGGCCCTGGCGCGTGCGCGCGGCTTCGATCCCGACAAACCGAAGTTCCTGGCCAAGGTGACGAGGACGCAATGAGCACGGTGTTCCACCCGGGGCAGTTGGTGATGGTGAACATCCAGGGCAAGACGCTGGATGCCACCACCGCGGCGTTCCTGCGCGAGCACCACCTGCGCGCGATCTGCCTGTTCCGCTGGAACCTCGGCACCGAGGCCGAGGTGCGCCAGCTCACCGCCGACCTGCGCGAGGTGATGGGCGAGCATGCGTTGATCGGCATCGACCAGGAAGGCGGCTCCGTCGTGCGCTCGACCTTCCTGCCGCAGGCGCCGGCGGCAATGGCGCTCGGCGCCGCGGCCGACGAGGCGATGGCCGAGGAGGTCGGCGCGGCGGTGGCGCGTGGCCTGGCGAGCCTGGGCATCAACTGGAATTTCGCGCCGGTGCTGGACGTCAACAACAACCCGGCCAACCCGGTGATCGCCGAGCGCAGCTTCTCGGAAGACCCGCTGGCGGTGACGAAGCTGGCCGGCGCCTGGATGCGGGGCTCGCTGCGCGAGGGCGTGGCCTGCTGCGTGAAGCACTTCCCCGGACATGGCGACACGCACGTCGATTCGCACCGCGACCTGCCCGAGGTGAACAAGTCGCTGGCCCAGCTGGAGGCGCTGGAGTTCGTGCCGTTCCGCGCGCTGCGCCGCGAGGCGCCGGCGATGATGACGGCGCACATCGTCTACCCGCAGCTCGACCCCGAGCACCCGGCGACGCTGTCGCGCCGCGTGCTGGGCACGCTGCTGCGCGAGAGCTGGGGCTACGACGGCGTCGTGATCACCGACTCGCTGGTGATGAAGGCCATCCACGACCGCTACGGCCACGACCGCGCCGCGGTGCTCGCGCTGCAGGCTGGCGCCGACATGGTGATGGCGCTCGGCTCGCAGGAAGAGCAGCTGGCCGCGATCCGCGCGATCCAGCGTGCGCAGGCGAGCGGCGAGCTGGGCGCCGCGCAGCTGGCCACCGCGAACGCGCGGCTCGACAAGCTGGCCGCCCGCTACCCGGTGCGTCACAACGACTACACGCCGGCCCAGGCCGAGCGCGACGACGACCTGATGCACCGCGCCTGGGCCGCCGGCCTGACGACGCGCGGCACGCCGCCGGTGCTGCGCCGCGACCACCGGCTGCGGGTGTTCACGCAGCGCGCGGTGCCGAGCGATGGCGTGTCGGAAGCCGGCCTGGCGGGCGCGCAGGTCGCCGACCTGTTCGGCGGCTTCGCGAGCGTCGACATGGTCGAGCTCGCGTCGCTGGCCGAGCTCGACTGGTCGACGATCCCGCGCGACGGGCGCCTGAACGTCATCGTCTCGAACCACCGCGACCGCTACGACGCACGCGCAAAAGCCTGGCGCGCCGACCTGCACGTCGTGCTGTGGAACCCCTACCAGGCGCTGGACATCCCGGCGCCCGCCGTCATCACCTGGGGCTATGCCACCGGGGCGCTGGTCGCGCTACGCGACTGGCTCGAACGCCGCACCACCGCACCCGGGCGTTCGCCGGTGCGGCTGGACACCCGTCGCTGATCGCCACTGAAGTTCCTGGAGTCCTGCCGCATGTCCACCGCCGCCGCGAAGCGATCACCGATGTTCTGGGTGCCCAGCCTGTACTTGGCGCAGGGGCTGCCATTCTTCGCGGTGAATCTGATTGCCCAGCAGATGCTCATCAGCATGGAGGTGCCGAACGCGTTGATGACGCGTTGCCTCGGCGTGTTGAGCATTGCATGGGGCATCAAATGGTTGTGGAGTCCGTTCCTGGAGTTGGCGCCGAGCAAGAAGTCCATCGTCGTGACGTTCCAGCTGATCGGCTGCGGTGGGCTGGCGCTGGTGGCATTCGCTTTGCACCTTCCGATTTTCCTCGTGGTGTGCATCGCTGCACTTGGATTGGTGTCGCTTGCGTCTGCGACGCACGACATCGCGTCGGACGGCCTGTACATCGCGAGCCTGGACAAGAAACAGCAGGCCGCATACGCCGGCTGGCAGGGGGCCTTCTTCAACGTAGCCCGCTACATCTCTGCAGGCGGGCTGATGGTGCTTGCTGACGCGATGGAGAAATCGCAAGGCGTCGTGAGCGCGTGGAGCACCATCTTCGCGGTGCTGTCCGGTGCGATGCTCGTCATCGGCCTCTACAACGCGTGGGCGCTTCCCGGTACACGCAATGTCGTGTCCAGCGACAAGTCGACCGCCGACGTCGGGCGCACGCTGTGGCACGTGATCCAGGAGTTTTTGCGCAAACCCGGCGTCTGGCTGGCGATAGCGTTCATCATTCTGTTCAGGGCGAGCGAGGGTCAGGTGCAGACCATTGGTCCGATCTTCCTTCGTGCCGCGCGCGACGTAGGTGGTTTGGGCTTGTCGACAGGTGAGGTCGGCTGGGCCTACGGCACCGCCGGCACCATCGCGTTCATCGCCGGCAGCATCGTCGGCGGCTACTTCGCCGCGTGGCTGGGGCTGAAGCGCGCGATGGTGTGGCTGATCCTCGCGATGAACCTGCCGAGCGTCGCGTTCGTGTTCCTCAGCACCGCGATGCCGACCCACTTCGCCGTGATCGCCGCCGCGCTGAGCCTGGAGATGTTCGGCTACGGCTTTGGCTTCGTCGGTGTGATCCTGTACCTGATGCAGGTGGTGTCGGTGGGCCGCTACCAGACGGCGCACTACGCGATCGGCTCGGGCGTGATGGGGCTGGGCATGAGCCTGTTCCGCACCATCAGCGGCGACATCCAGGTGGCCCTCGGCTACCAGAACTTCTTCCTGTGGGGCCTCGCGTGCGCGGTGCCGGTGCTGATCCTCGCGCGCTTCGTGCCGTTGGAATCGAAGCCGGTCGAACCCGCGGCCCCGGCGCAGGTGGCCGAGGCCTGAATGCGATGACGACGCGCCGCCTGTCACTTGCATGCGTCATCGCCGGCTCGTTGCTGGCGCTGGCGGGCTGTGCCGTCGCGCCGGCTCCGGCATCGGACGCCGGCGTGTTCTTCGACGATTTCAGCCAGCCGAGCGTGGCCGCGCTCGCCGCCGGCGGCTGGACGGTGCGCGACCAGCGCGGCCACCCCGGCATCGAGGGTGCGGGCTGGGGCGCCGGTGCGTTGTCATTGGTCGACGACCCGGCGCAGCGCGGCAACCGCCTGCTGCGGCTGACCGCACGCACCGACGGCACACCGGCCGGCACGACGCAGGCCCAGCTGTGCCATGCGCGGAAATATCTCGAAGGCACCTACGCCGCGCGCATCCGCTTCAGCGACGCACCGGTGCGCGGGCCCGATGGCGACGTGCTGGTGCAGACCTTCTACACCGTGAGCCCGCTGCGTTTCGCCTACGACCCCCAGTACAGCGAGATCGACTGGGAGTACCTGCCGAACGGCGGCTGGGGCGATGCGCGCACGCGGCTCTATGGCGTGACCTGGCAGACGGTGCGCCTCGACCCATGGGATGCGTACAACCAGCCGCTGCAGCACGTCGACGCGCTCGGCGCGGCCGGTGGCGGCTGGCACGTGCTGATGATGCAGGTGGCCGGCGGCAAGAGCCGCTTCTTCCTCGATGGCCGCCAGCTCGACGAGCACGGCGGGCGCAACCACCCGGTGGTGCCGATGGCGATCGCCTTCAGCCAGTGGTTCGTGCCGGCGGGCCAGCTGGCCGGTGTCTCGGCACCGCGTGCGTATGAAGAGGACGTCGACTGGGTCTACCACGCCCGCAACCGCGTGATGACGCCCGCCGAGGTGGAGCAGGCGGTGCAGGCGTTGCGCCGCAGCGGGCAGACCGCCATCGACACCGTGCCGGCGGCCGAGCCGCCGCTCACCTCCACCTGCGACTTCTGAGGTCACGCCGTGCAGTACGCGCCCATTCACATGACCGCTTGCAGCACGAACCCTCGTAGCCCGGATGCCAATCCGGGTCGGTGCCGCCGAAACGCGACCCGGATTGGCATCCGGGCTACGTGCTCAGCCGGCGTTCAGCTCGGCGACGAAGTCGTACATGTCGCCGCGGTAGAAGCTCTGCGAGAGCTCGATCGCCCGGCCGTCGCGCAGGTAGCCGAGTCGCTCGACCAGCAAGCCCGCATCGCCGACGTTCGCCTCCAGCAGCCGCGCCTGTTCGGCATTCAGCAGCAGCGCCCGCAGCCGCTGCAGCGCGCGCACCGGGCGGTTGCCCTGCTGCTCGAGCGCCGCGTACAGCGAATCGCCGACCGCCTCGAGCGAGGGCAGGCAGCTCGCCACCACGGTCGCGATCTCGATCGCCATCGGCGCGTCGTCGGCATAGCGCAGCCGGTTGAAGCGGTAGACCTGCGCGCCGGGGCTCAGCGCGAGCTTCAACGCCTCTTCGGGGGTCACCGTGCCCTGCGAGCGCTTCAGCCACACGCTGTGCGGGCGGCTGCCGCGGGCGCGCATGTCCTCGGAGAACGAGGTCAGCTTCGCGAAGTTCTTCTCGACGCGCGACGACACGAAGTTGCCCGACCCCTGCCGGCGCACCAGCCAGCCTTCTTCGGCCAGCCCCTCGATCGCTCGGCGCACCGTGATGCGCGAGACCGCGAAATCCTCGGCGAGCTGGCGCTCGGAGGGCAGCGCGTCGTCGGGCCCCAGCACGCGGCGCTCGATGGCTTCGCGAACTGCACGCTGCAGCTGTTGGTACAGCGGCAGGCTGTGATTCGGGTCCAGCGGCTTCAGCACCTGGGCCAATGTGGTCATGCAAACCCCTTTTGTTTTGTCCGGCCGACAGGCCGGGTTGCGGCGATCTCTCAAGGGTAGATGTGGATCGACCATACCAATTCAATACAAGAGGTCCGAAAGGACCGCACGAATGACAGTTTGGGTGGCCGCCAGACCGCACTTTACATCAGTGGTTACCCCGCTGTTGCAGGCCTCGGACGCTATTGCAATCGTGTGAAATTGGTAGCATAGTGGCCTCTAGTGGTAGCTTACTGGTACTAGAACTGGCATCAAAAGCGTCACGGTTCTCGGGGGAAGGAGCTGCAGTCCACTTCCCAGGTGGTCTGCAGATGAGGTCCCAGGTTTCCTAACAGGCCGAATCAGTTTCGGCGGCCCATTAACCCAGGCAACAGAGGCAGACATGAAAGCTAAAAGGACTCCCATCGCATCGGCGGTCGCGCTTGCATTGATGAGCGCGATGACCGCGGCCCATGCACAGGACGCCGCGCCGGCCGCGGCCGCGGCCGCGTCGGCACCGCAGGCTGCCGAGGCCGCTTCGGCGCCCGCGGCGACCGAGAAGCCGGTCGAAGCGGCAGCCCCGGCAAAGGGAGCCCAGAACCTGGAGGCCGTGATCGTCACCGGCATCCGGGGCTCTCTGCAGCAATCGCTGAACAAGAAACGCAATGCCGATTCGGTGGTTGAAGTCATCACGGCAGAAGACATCGGCAAGATGCCCGACAAGAACGTCGCCGATTCGCTGCAGCGCATCCCGGGCGTCAACATCAGCTCGGCCGGTGCCGGCGAAGGTGGGTTCGACGAAGCCGACCGCGTGAGCCTGCGGGGCACCAACCCCAGCCTGACGCAGACGATGATCAATGGCCACATGGTCGGCTCCGGCGATTGGTTCGTGCTGAACCAGGTCGGCACGGTGGGTCGCAGCGTCAGCTATTCGCTGCTGCCGTCCGAACTGGTCGGTGCCGTCGTCGTGAACAAGAGCTCGCGCGCCGACCTGGTCGAAGGCGGCGTCGCCGGCACGGTCGACATCCAGACCCGCAAGCCGCTGGACTTCAAGAAGCAGCTGACGCTGGAAGCGACGGCTGGTGCGGTGTATGCCGACCTGCCGGAGAAGACCGATCCGCAGTTCAACGCGCTGTTCAACTGGAAGAACGAGGCCAACAACTTCGGCGTGCTCGTCCAGGGCTTCTCGGAGAAGCGCCACCTGCGTCGCGACGGGCAGGAAATGCTGGGCTACACCGCCATCGCACCGGGAAGCAAGATCGCGCTGTCGAATCCCGATCTTGCGGGTGTCCTGTACCCGAACGGCATCGGCTCGGCCCTGTTCGAGCAGGAGCGCAAGCGCGAAGGCGCGTTCATCGACCTGCAGATCAAGCCGACCAACGACCTGACGCTGGACCTGAGCGGCTTCCGTTCGAAGATGGAAGCCACCAACTACAACCGCAACTACCTGATCTTCCCGTCGAAGATCCTGGACGGCGGCAATGGCCAGGCGCCGGATCCCGGCTACGTGATCCGCAATGGCACGCTGGTGTCGGCCAACTTCACCAACATCGGTGTGCCCGGCCAGACGCCATCGCAAGACAAGCAATACGGCATCGTCGACCAGATCTACCGTCCGGGTGCGAATGCCGTCAGCGACTTCTACAACCTCGATGGCAAGTGGAACGTCAACGACAAGCTGACGCTGATGAGCAAGATCGGCACGTCCAAGGGCAAGGGCGAAACACCGAAGCAGGCGGTCTACGAGCAGGACATCCTGAACACCGGTGCCAGCTACACGCTGCATGGCATCGGCTCGCCGGCAGATGCCGCCTTGCCGGGGATCAATCAGGGCACCTTCAGCGTCCCGGGCCAGACGCGGCTCGACTGGGTCTTCGGCGCCAGCCCGGCTGCGACGAAGGACAAGGAGAACTGGGGCCAACTCGATGGGGAATACGCCCTGGAGGCCGGAACCGTCACCGGGCTGAAGTTCGGTGCGCGCTTTGCCGAGCACACGCGTGAGTCGACCTGGACTGCACAGGGGCCTTTGGGTGATGTTGCGACTCTGCCGCTCCCCGCCTGGAACGGCACCACCTATCCCGGCAACTTCGGCGGTGGCCTGGGTGGTGGCAACTTCCCGCATGCGCCGTGGCAACTCGATCCGGCGGCCCTCGAAGCCTGGGGCGATCAGTATTCGAACCGCGATCCTCTGGCGCGCCAGTACTGGCCGGGCGAGTTCTCGATGCGCGAGAAGAACACCGCGGCGTACCTGATGGCCAGCCTCGAAGGCAACCACTGGAGCGGCAACGTCGGCGTGCGCGTGGTGCGCACCAACGAGAACGTGACACAGAACGTCGCCATCACCGGAGTTGCAGATCCGACGACCGTTCCTGGAGCGATCACCACCTCGGCTTTCGGCCCGTTCTATCGCAAGGAGATCACGAACACCTACACGGACGTGCTGCCCAGCCTGAACCTGAAGTACGACCTGTCGAAGGACCTGGTGGCCCGCTTCGGCCTCGCCAAGACCATGGCGCGCCCCGACTACAGTGCGCTGGCAGGTTCGGTGAGCCTGGACGACACCACTCACAACGGCAGCGGTGGCAATCCGAACCTGGAGCCGATCCGCTCGACGAACGTCGATGTGGGCCTGGAGTGGTACTTCGCGCCGCGTTCGCTGTTGTCTGCCGGCCTGTTCTACATGGACCTGAACAACTACGTCAGCTACGGCAAGTCGCAGTTGCAGTACCTGAACATCAAGACGGGCGCGTACGAGACCTACAACGTTTCGTCGCCGACGAACAGCAGCGGCAAGGTGCAAGGCTTCGAACTCTCGTACCAGCAACCGATCGGCGCCGGCTTCGGCACCATCGCGAACTACACGTACGCCGATGCCGAGGAAACCGGTGGCGGGCCGCTGGTGGGTGCGTCCAAGAACACCTACAACCTGACCGGCTACTACGAGAACGACAGCTTCAGCGCCCGCGTGAACTACAGCTTCCGCTCGAAGTTCTACAACGGCCTGGACCGCAGCACGGCCCAGTACCAGGACGACACCGACAACGTGTCGGCGTCGATCGGCTACAAGATCAGCGACAACCTGACCATCACGCTGGACGGGATGAACCTGAACAACCCGAAGCTGAAGTACTACGCGAACAACCCGGACCAGCCGACCGCGTTCTACGTGAACGGCCGGCAGTACTACCTGTCGCTGCGACTGAAGATGTAATTGCAGAGGACGTCGAGAACAGCATCGGCCCCGCGAGGGGACCGGTGATGGGGATCAAGGGTGGGGCGGCGATGCCTCGCCCTTTTTTTATTTGTGCCTTCGTCGCGAGGACCAACCATTGAGTTGTTGACAGCGATGAGCCCGATGTCCAAATTGATGACAACGTGAACTCGGAATGTTTGCTGCAGGGTGGCGTGAAGCCGCTGACGATGCGAAGCGTTTGCCAAAAGGGGGGCGCGTGAGCTAATCTGCGCCGCGACCAAAAAGAACGAAATCCCACAACAAAGAGGGGTCGACCGAGTCGACCTGCGGAGGACATCATGATTTCAGCGCGGCTTGTTTCCCCGAACCGTCGACTTCACAAATTCCTTGGTTCAATCGCGCTGCTGCTCGCGGCAACGCTGAGCTCTCCGGTTGGAGCGTGGGATGGACTTGCGAGTGGCAAGGTGACATCCATCGACGTCACCGGCGGAAGCAACTACGGCTTTCGTGTCGTGCTCGACGGCGGGACGCAGATGTGTGCCGGCGGAACCACGTGGGCATTTCTGAACGAGACCGACAGCAACTACAAGACTTACGTGGCTGCGCTGATGGTGGCCAAGGTTCAAGGAACCAGCGTGAGGCTCTTCACGACGACCGAAGGGGGCTTCTGCCACATCGGGTACATCTCGATCGCGCAATAGGCCGCATCAGCAGCGCACGTTCCGGTGGCGCTGCCTTGAAGTACTCCGCTCACCCCGAGGCTCTGTCCGCCTCGTCCCATCTCCAATGCGCCCTTTGGCGCCACTCCCTTAGTGACAACCATGCGTCATCCAACTGTATGCGCGGTCCAGCGGGTACTCACGCGCATGTCGTGTGTTGCCCCCTTGTTCTTCGCCGCCGCGGCGGCGCAGTCGCAAGTGACCGTTTCCAACGGCGGTACCGCCAGCTACGAACACGCGATCGCGGTACCGCCGGGCATCGGGGGCTTGGCACCGCAGCTGGGCCTGTCGTACTCCAGCGGTGACCGGCACAACGGCGTTGTCGGCTATGGCTGGTCTCTGCGTGGCCCGTCCACCATCACCCGCTGCGCCGCGGTGCGCGCGACCGACGGTGTGCACGTCAGCGTCGGCTACACCGCCAACGACAAGTTGTGCCTGGACGGCGAACGCCTGATCCCGCTCGATGCATCGGGCAACGCGGTGGTGGGCGCCGGCAAGGGGGATGCCGCCGGCCTGTCGGCCGGCGGCTACCGCGAATACCGCACCGAGCGCGACAGCTACTCGCGCATCCGCGCCTATGGCATGGCCGATGGCACCAACGCTGCATCGGGGCCGGCGTGGTTCCGCGTCTGGACCAAGAGCGGCCGCATCGTCGACTACGGCAACAACCCGCAGAGCTCTGACGCCAACACCAACGCAACCATTGGTGCGTACTACCCACCCGGCCAGACGGTGCGCTATGCCGATCTGTGGGCCAGCTCGCGCATCGCCGACATCTTCGGCAACCACGTCGACTTCAAGTACGCGCAGCGCGATGTCACTGCCGGAACGCAAAGCTCAGCCTATGCAAAGGGACATGAGTGGTACCTGGCCGAGATCCAGTACAGCAACAACAAGGTGATCTTCAACTACACCGATCGCGTCGGCGGGCCATTGCAGGACATCAGCGAAGACCTCCGTGGAGGTGTCACCAAGCGCATCAGTGCTCAGCGGCTCGCGTCGATCACGACGTACACCAATGCGCCGAACACCGGCAGCCTCGGGGTGACAACCGGCGCCGTGGCGATCGCGACGACGCAGCTGGGCTATCAACCCGGGCCAGTGACCAAGCGCTCCCGCCTTGCCGGCATCTGGACCTGCGCCGGAGATGCCACCAGCACGAAGTGTCTGCCCTTAACTCAGTTCAGGTACTCGGCCGGTGGCAATGGCGAGTACCAGGCGGCAAATTTCAACCTTGCGTCGACGGTGATCTTCAACACGGGACGTTTCGACAGCCCGCTGGGCCAGCGCCTTCCCACCGGGATCTTCACCGCAGATTTCAACGGTGATGGCCGCACCGACATTCTCCATTGGGAGTCCTCCCCCGCGAACAACCGGCTGTACTTCAGCAACGGCGACGGCAGTTTTTCCGAGGCGCCGCTGTTCAACATCAAAGACAGGCGGTTGGCTGGCGGCGGCAGCGAATGCGTTCGGACCATTCTGCGGGATTTCGATGGCGACGGGCTCGTCGACGTGCTGGCGTATTCGGATGCCAGCGGGCAGCAGCCGGCCGCCTGCGGACCCGCCACTCCGTCGGTGCTTTACAAGAACCGCGGCGACGGCAGCTTCGACAAGCAATCGCTCGCGAATGTGAACCTGGCCATTCGCGAGGCCTTCGACAAGGAGTTCGTCGGCGGAACGATCTGGGGCGCCGGCGACATGTTCTACATCGTCGATGTCGACGGCGACGGGCAACTCGACTTCGTGACAGTACACCGCGATGCTCGCGACGTTGACCATCGGATGGACCCGCTGGTGGACAAGCCCTGCGACACCGTCTGCACGCGCGTGTTTCGCAACGAAGGCGCCAACGGGTTCCGCGAGATCCCGACCAACATCAGCCGGTTGTCGCTGTACCCGTCGAACCCGGCGCCAATGCGCGATCTGGTACTCGATGTGGACAATGACGGCCTGCCCGATCTCTTCGATGCGCGCCCCTGGTCCGGTCGCACGGAGGTGCTGCGCAGCCGCGGTGACGGCAACTTCGACCAGATCCTGGTGGCGCCCAGCGTCATCATGGACAGCTTGGCCATTCCGTTCGACTACAACGGCGATGGCCGCACCGACCTGCTGATGCAGGGCTATCAGTGGCCCTGGCTGATGGTGCTTGGCGACGTCGACAAGAAGCTCTCGACTGCGGCCATATCGTCCAATCCGACCAGTGAAGGCCGGCCGTTCATCGACATGCCTGCTCGCTTCGGCTCCGGCATGGTGCCGATGGACATGGACGGCGATGGCAGGCAGGACATCCTGATGCTCTACGTCAATGGGTCCTCGCGCACCGCGCTGTACCTGAGCATGGGCAACGGCAGCTTCGTCGAGTCGACCGACTTCAACCTGACCGATGTGCGCCTGCGTCCGCTGGACAACAGTTTTCTGCCGCTCGGCTCGTTCGTAATCGGCGACTTCACCGGCCGCGGCAATGCCGAATTCCTTCGGCTCACAGACTCCGGCAACACGCTGTACGTCAAGAAGGACCCGAGCCCGCCGGACCTGCTCATCGGCGTCACGAGCGACACCGGCGCCGCCACCAGCTTGACTTATGTGCCCTTGAGCAATCCTCAACTGCCGGGCGACCCGCTCGGACCGCGCTATGCCAGCGACCTGCGGACGGCGAACGCAGCCGCGCTGCCCAGGATCGACATCACGCCGTCGAGCTACGTCGTGGCTACGTTGCAGACCGACAACGGCGCGGGCGGCACTGTCAAATCCGAGTACAGCTACCAGGGCCTGAAGGCAGACACCACCGGCCGCGATGCGCTGGGCTTCCGCGTCGTGCGGCGTCAGACCGTTGCGCCCAACGGCGCGCCGCGCACCAGTGAAGTCGTCATTGCTCAAGACTTCCCCTACATCGGGTTGCCATTGAGCACGTCGGTCCACCGCAGTGCCTTGAACAGTGTGTCGTCCAGCAACCTGCTGTCCCGCACGACATCGGTCTACTGCGATCAGACCGCCGCCGCCGGCGCTGAAGCAGCAGCCATTGCAAGTGGTTTGCCTTGCACGTCGAGTCAGGTCATCAAGCGTCCATACACCCCACGGTCGCGCAGTACGGGCGTCGATCTTCAAGGTGTCGCGTTGCCGACGGTGATCGTTCAGACCGCCGTCAATCCCAATGGGGATCCGATGCAGACCACCACGACGACCAGTTTGACCAACAGTCCGTCCAATACGTACACGCAGATCGCCACCAACCAGTATTGGCCGGACAACACCGGTTGCGCCGACACGCAGACGTGCGCGTGGATCTTGAGTCGCGTCAAGCAGAACACCGAGCGTGCGACATCGCCTGGCTCGATCCTGCCAACGTCGGCGGGGACGGCGCAGGACGCGACCGCCACGGCGGGCACTTCGGCGAAGCCACCGGTGAGTCCCGCGCTGATCAGCCTCATCCTGCAGTTGCTGCTGGACGACTGATCGACCTGAACGCTTCGTCAAGAGGCATGCAGCAACACCAAAAAAATTGCCACCCGAAGGGTGGCGCGACATTTGCCCCGAGGGAAGCCCCGTGACCGGACTCACCCAGATCAAGACATCGGCCGCCACCCAGCTTGCCCGGCTCCTGCCGTTGGGGCTGGCGCTGGCCGCCTGCCTGCCCCACGCCATCGCGCAGACCCGATCGGACCTGCCTGGCAACCCCTTGGACTACACGCGCACCACGAGCGCGACCTACAACGCGAACGGAACCCTGCAAAGCTCCACGGTCGAGCCAGGCATCGCGCCGCTGTGCGTCACGACGAGCTATGTGCGCGATACGGTGATTGGCAACATCACCGATACGACAGTGGCGAATTGCCCAGGAGCGGGTGGGCGCGCCTTGTTCGCGACTCGCACTGCGAAGGCCGACTACGACGGCGGATCCCAGGGCATCACGACGAACGGGTCATTGACACCCAATGTGACCGTGACGGTCCCCGGCGGGCTCTTCGTCAGCAGCTCGCAGAACGCGCTGCTCCAGTACGACCAGCGCTTGTACGACCCGCGTTTCGGTGTGGCCACCGAGGTGAAGGACATCAACGGGCTGACGTCCAGTGTGATCGTCGACGACTTCGGTCGCACGATCAAGCGGAAGCTTCCTGACGGCACCAGCACGCTCACGTGGCATTGCATCACCGGCGCAGGGCTCGACACCAGCAGCAACACGGTGATTGCTGGCGTTGCCTGCCCCACACCGGCTGCCAATGAGCAGCCCTTGCTCGCCATTCGTTTCACGCACAGCGAAGCGCGGGATGCAAACGGCGCAAAGATGAGCGCCTTCACTCGCACCTACTACGACAAGCTGGGCCGCGCGATCCGCGCCTCGACAGAGAGCTTCGACGGCCCCAACCAGCCTGCCGGGCGCAGCGGCACAGTGATCGTTGCCGATACGGTGTACGACGCCAACGGCACGAAGGTGATGGAGACCCAGCCGTATTTCCTCGCGAGTGGCTCGGCGGCGACCGGCGGCAGCAACAGCGTCGGCGTGGTGCTGACCGTGGTGGATGAGCTGGGCCGCACGGCTGCCGTCTACACCGCCAACCCCAATGCGGCTGCATCGCAAGGCCGGAATTTCGGTGGCAGCGGTCCGGTGGGCTATGGCAGCTATGGCTATCTGCTGGCGTCGTCTACCACCTATGCTTACGACGGATTGGTCACGACCACCACCAACGACAAGGGCCAAGTGCGAACGGAGGAGAAGAGCGCACGTGGCGACGTCCTGCGTGTGACGGACTCCACCGGCGCTCAGATCGCCTACCTGCCAGATGCATTCGGCAACGTCGTGAAGACGCTGGACGCTTTGCAGAACAGCGTGGTCGTGCTGTATGACCTCAGGGGGCGGAAAGTGGAGTTGCGCGACCCGGACAAGGGCGTCATCAGCTACTGCTTCGATCCGCTCGGGCAACTCAAATCGCAGCAGAACTCGAAGATGCGTGGCAGCCACACAGCTGCAGCCTGTCCTGAAAGCAACGACAGCGGAATCACCGCCACGGCAATCGCCGGTTGGACGACGCTGGCCTACGACAAACTGGGCCGCCTGACGCAGCGCATCGAGCCCGAGTTCTCCAGCACCTGGAGCTACGACCGCTATGCCGGCGGTGCAGACTGCAACAAGGGAGCCGGCAAGCTGTGCGAGGTGGTGACGAGCAACGGAGTCGACAAGAAGGTCGCCTACGACAACCTGGGCCGTGAGCTGAGCAACCGCACCGACGTGAGTGGGGGTCCCAGCTTTGCCAGTGCCGTGAGCTTCGACGCCACTACCGGCAGGCTGTCGACCAAGACGTTCCCGACCGGGCTGCAGATTGGCTACAACTACAGCGTGCGTGGCTTCCTGCAAAGCTTGTCGCTGAAGACTGCGGCCACGGTGAACCCGTTGCCTGATGCACAGGGCCAGGTGGCCGCGAGCAGGAGCCTGCCGGCCAACACCGTGCTGTGGCAGGCCAACGTGGTGGATGCGCGCGGCAGCATCGAGCAGGACCGCCTGCTGAACAACGTCATCGGCGTCACCACGTACGAAGTGGCGACCGGCCACGTGCTCGCGGTGAATGCTGGCGTGGGCGGAGGCGGTGCCGTGTTGAGTCACCAGTATGTCTGGGACAGCGTCAACAACCTGAAGAGCCGCATCGACAACAACGGCGACGGCATGGGCGCAGCGGTGAGCGAGACCTTCGGCTACGACGGGCTGAACCGTCTGACGCAGTACACCGTGGCGGCGCCCGCGATCCCGCAACTGAGCCGCAGCGTGGACCTGAAATACAACGCGTTGGGCATGTTGTTGAGCAAGGGCGACGTGGGCAACTACGCCTACGGTCCGCAGGGCTCGAATGCGATGCAGCCGCATGCCCTGAAGACACTCAACAGTACAAGCTACGGCACCGACCTGAACGGCAACGTGACCGGTGCGAGCGGCGGCAAATACACGCAGCTCGCGTACACCAGCTTCGACAACGTCGATACCGCCACCGGTTCGGGCGCGCAATACAGCTGGCAGTACGACGAGATGCACGCGCGCATCCGCGAGACTCGTGTGTCCAGCGGCAACACGCGGGTGCTCTGGTATCTGCACCCGGACAACGTGGGTGGACTGGGTTTCGAAAGTGCGATCGACAGCAGCCCCGCGACGCAGAGCAACCGGCACTTCATCAGCGCGGGTGGCAAGGTGGTGGGTGTGCTGGTATCGACCGGCGCTACGCAGGCGTTGGCTGCCGGGCAGTTGGCGCCGACGAAGCTGGATTTCATCGGGTTGACCAAGGTCGAGTACTGGCACAAGGATCACTTGGGCAGCCTGAGCGCGACGACCGATCACCTTGGCAACGTGACGCAGCGCTACGCGTACGACCCCTTCGGCAAGCGACGCTACACGAACGGGCGGTACGACGAATTCGGCAACGTGGTGGTGGATTGGAATCCGGCAGTCAACTACGGCACCGCGCGTGGCTTCACTGGCCATGAGGAGCTGGACGACATTGGCCTCGTCAACATGAACGGGCGGCTGTACGACGACACCGCAGGCATGTTCATCCAGGCGGACTCGAATGTCACCAATCCGCTAAACCTGCAGAACTACAACCGCTACGGCTACGTGCTGAACAACCCGCTGAACGCGACGGACCCGAGCGGGTTTGACACGGACGGGAAGGAATACCGGCACGAAGGAGGCGATCCGCAGTGGGATGCAATAAGAGAGTTCCTGCGGGCGCTATCGGGCATTGCCAATGCATTCGGCGGGAGCAGTGGGGGCACCGCGAAATCCGATGGCAGCGGATCGGATGGGCGCTCGGGCGATACGACACCGCAGGACGGCGACAAGAAGGGCGGCGCCGCAGGTAATGGGAACAAGCCAGTCAGGGCACCCTTTGACCCGGATTGCGGACGGTCCAGTGCAAATGTTTGTGCGGTGATACCCGTTAGTGGAGAAGCGGCCGTGCGCGAGCAGGAACGCCGGGAGGCTCGCCAAAACGCGGCGGGCAGTAAGGGTGTTGACTGGGCAAAAAAGGCAGACGAAGCTGAGGCCATTGCCGCAGCATATGTGAGTGAGCATCCAATCTTGGAGGAGTTCACGCATCAGGGTGCAAATTCTATGGAGGCGGCAAAGGTGTATCGCCTTATGGCGGATATTGACAAGGGTGAGCTTTCCACTCAGTCAAAAGTTGCTATATTTCAAGCGGCTGCTACGATTTTTGCCGGAAAGCTTGGTAACGGGCTGTCGGCGAAAAATTTTCCCGCTGTGGGTAAGCAAGTCAGTCAGAAGCAGTACCGGCATGTCGAGGGCAGGCGGGAATATCGCGGGGGAGGGTATCTGGCTAGTAAAGAGGATGCTCAGGCCGTTCTTGATGCATATCATTCCGGTAATGCAACAGTACTCGGTCAGTCACAGCAAGGATTCCCAATTGTTCGGGTGGAATCTGTTTCCGGAACTAATGTGAACGCTAACAAGGGGATTTCGGGCGAGCCTACGAATGTTTTTATGATCAAAGGAACTGCCAGTCCCAGTGTTGTTCCAATGAAGCCTGATTGGATGCCATGATGAATAAAATATCCATAGATTTGTGGAATGAGGCTGTAATTAATTTAGTGGATGCCCTTTTGGGTGCCGTTTCTTCGAATTTTCGAATGGTCGTCCTGTCAGATGGGGGAAGTGATGGTTGGTTGTTGAAATTCCATCTCGAAGACGAAGATGAATTGGATCGAGAGGAGATTTCTGACGTCGGATCTGAGTTCGAAGTCCGCTATGGCTCGGCGGTTAAATATAAGATTGAAATTGTCATTGGAGCAGGGGATTTGCCTTGGGCAGAGGCGCCAAGCAGGGTTGTGTACAGAAGAAGGGAGAGCTGACCGGCTGAATGATGGATCTCTTCTGCTCTGTAGTCGCCCGTAGCCACTTACACCCCGCCACAACCCCGCACCGTTGTTTCGGGTTTCCCTCTATCGCCCAACACACGATCTGCCGTAATCTCACGCCTTGGAATCGGTTCCAAGTGGCCTGAAGAGCAACTACAGCCGTCAAATCCCGCCGCAAACATCCACCGCACCGGTTCCTCAGGCGGCGGGCGCAGCCTCTGCGCCCGTGAATTCCGCCAGCCCCGCCGGGCCGGCCTTTGACGGAGATCGACATGTTGACTTCAACAGGGATGCACCGCGTCCCCCGCCCGCGCGCGACCCGCGCCGGGGCGTGGGTGACGCTCTTCTTGTGGGCTTGCACCGCGCTGCTCGCGGCCATCGCCCTTCCGGCCCGCGCGGCCGACTACACCCAGGGCGTCGCCGTCTCGGGCAGCACCGCGACGATCTGGTTCAAGTCCAGCGTCAGCACGACCTGGGTCGACGCCCACTACACCGTCAACGGTGGCGGCCAGCTGAACGTGCGCATGACCTACTCCAGCGCCAACGCGCGCTGGGAGCAGGCCGTGGGCAGCGCGGCGCAGGGCACCGTGCTCGGCTACTCGTTCACCTACAACAACGGCAACCCGGCCTATGACACGCCGGCGTTCAGCTACACCGTCGGCGGCACCACCCCGCCGGTCGACCCGGTGCCCACCGGCATCGCCTGCTTCTACGAGAACGCCAACTACGCCGGCGCCGTGACCTGCGCCGATGCCGACAGCAGCTGGGTCGGCGGCACCTGGAACGACCGCTTCTCGTCGGTGAAGGTGCGCGCCGGCTACAAGGTGCAGCTCTTCAACGACATCAACTACGGTGGCGGCTCGGTCACGCTGACCGGCGACACGCCGAACCTCGGCACGGTCGGCTTCAACGACCTGGCCTCGTCGTTCAAGATCACGACCAACGGCACGACGCTGCCGACCTCGGACACGCCGGACTTCGGGCCGAACGTCTCGATCTTCGAGCCGTCGACGCCGATCGACACCATCCGCACCAAGGTCAACAGCGCGTTCGACTCGATGAACAAGAGCTCGACCGCCCAGTTCGGCGGCCAGCGCTTCACCTTCCTGTTCAAGCCGGGCACCTACAACGACCTGTGGATCAACCTCGGCTTCTACACGACGGTGGCCGGCCTCGGCCAGAACCCGGACGACGTGCGCTTCCAGAACGGCGCGCTCAATGTCGACAGCGGCTGGAACCTCGGCGACGAGAAGAACGCGACGCAGAACTTCTGGCGCTCCGCCGAGAACCTGTCGATCGTCCCGAACGGCGGCACCAACCGCTGGGCCGTCTCGCAGGCCGCACCGATGCGCCGCATCCACGTGCTGGGCAACATGACGCTCGGTCCGTCCAACATGGACGGCGGCCAGGGCTACGCCAGCGGCGGCTACATCGCCGACAGCAAGATCGACGGCCAGATCAGCTCCGGCTCGCAGCAGCAGTGGTACACGCGTGACAGCAACCTCGGCAGCTGGACCGGTGGCGTCTGGAACATGGTGTTCTCCGGCGTGCCGGGCGGCCCGGCCGCGACCACCTTCCCGTCGCCGGTCTACACCGTGCTGGGCACGACGCCGTTCTCGCGCGACAAGCCCTACCTGTACATCGACGGCGCCGGCAAGTACCGCGTGTTCGTGCCGTCGCTGCGCACCAATGCGTCCGGCGCGAGCTGGGCCAACGGCGCGACCGCGGGCACGTCGATCCCGATGAGCCAGTTCTACGTGGCCAAGCCGTCCGACAGCGCCGCGACGCTGAACCAGGCGCTGGCGCAGGGCCTGAACCTGTTCTTCACGCCGGGCACCTACCAGCTGAACGACACGATCCGCATCACGCGGGCCAACACCGTGGTGCTGGGCCTGGGCTTCCCGGCGCTGGTGCCGGTGGGCGGCGTGGTGCCGATGAGCGTGGCCGACGTCGACGGCGTCAAGGTCGCCGGCCTGCTGTTCGATGCCGGCACCGTGAACAGCCAATCGCTGCTGACGGTCGGCCCGACGGGCGCTGCGAACAACCACGCGGCCAACCCGATCAGCATCCACGACATCTTCTTCCGCATCGGCGGCGCGGTGTCGGGCAAGGCGACCAACAGCCTGATCGTCAACAGCCACAACACGATCATCGATCACATCTGGGCCTGGCGCGCTGACCACGGCATCGCCGCGACCGGCTGGGGCATCAACACCGCCGACACCGGCGTGGTCGTGAACGGCAACGACGTGCTGGCCACCGGCCTGTTCGTCGAGCACTACCAGAAGTACGAAGTGATCTGGAACGGCCAGAACGGCAAGACGATCTTCTTCCAGAACGAGTTCCCGTACGACCCGCCGAACCAGGGCACCTGGCGCAGCGACGCACTGGGCTACGCGGCCTACAAGGTGGCCGACTCGGTGACGACGCACGAGTTGTGGGGCGGCGGTGCGTACTGCTTCTTCAACATCAACCCGCAGATCCACGCCGGTCGCGGCTTCGAGGTTCCGGCCACGCCGGGCGTCAAGCTGCACAGCGTGATGACGGTCTCGCTCGGCGGCGTCGGCGTGATCGACCACGTGGTCAACAACACCGGCGGCCCGGCACAAGGCGTGTCGACGATCCCGGTGAACGTGATCAACTTCCCGTGATGCCCCGGCCCGGGTTCGCGCCCGGGCCGTGACCTGTTCCGACGACGGCCCGCCGCTGCAAAGCGCCGGGCCGTTCTTCATGGGGCCCTCCCCGCGGCGCCGGCATCGCTTCAGAACGTTTCAGCGAACGCCCATGGTCAGGCGGCCGAGGGGTTCGCAGAATTTTCACTCCTTCAACCGGGAGTGAAACCATGAACGTCGAGAGCACCTCTTCGCTGGGGAATCTTTACTGGTATCGCCACGATGGCTGGGAAGACGGCACCGAGCGCTGGACCGGCAGGAACCTGGTCGGCCAAGGCGGCTGGCAGGCGTACAAATCGGTCTTCGCGACCAGCGGCGGCATCCTCTACGCCATCGACTGGGACGGCAACCTGCACTGGTACCGCGACAACGGCTGGACCGACGGCACCGAGCGCTGGGAGCTGTCGCGCGTCGTGGGCCGCGGTGGCTGGGCCGGCTACCGCACCGTGTTCGCGACCAGCGACGGCATCCTGTATGCCGCGGACTTCGACGGCAACCTGTACTGGTATCGCCACGACGGCTGGCAGGACGGCAGCGAGCGCTGGAGCGAACGCAAGCTGGTGGGCCGTGGCGGCTGGGGCATGTACGCCAGCCTGTGCGCAACCAGCGACGGCGTGCTCTACGGCGTGACGCCGGACGGCGATCTCGAGTGGTATCGGCATGACGGCTGGCAGGACGGCAGCGAGCGGTGGACCGGCAAGCAACAGGTCGGCAACGGCGGCTGGGACCGATACGCCAGCGTGTTCGCCACCAGCGACGGCCGGCTGTACGGCACAACGCCGGACGGCAACCTCTATTGGTACCACCACGTGGGCTGGCGCGATGGCAGCGCGCGCTGGGCCGGCGGGAACCTGGTCGGCCGCGGCGGCTGGGACGGGTACGCCAACGTCTTCATGACGAGCGACGGCATCCTGTTCGGCGTCGACAACAACGTCGCGTCGCGCGTCAAGCACATCGTCTACCTGATGCTCGAGAACCGCTCCCTCGACAACGTGCTCGGCTGGCTCTATGCGGACGGCCAGCGCCCGGATCGGGTGATGGCGCCGCCCGACAACAACGCCCCGGACTTCAACGGCCTGCACCCCGAGACCTTCTACAACCTGGACCCGCAGGGCGTGCGGCACTGGGTCACGAAGGGAACGAAGAACACCTGGGTGCCGGAGTGCGACCCGAATGAAGACTACACGCACGTCACGAAGCAGCTGTTCGGACGGCACGAGAATCCGCCCCGCGGCGAACCTGCGGGCATGGGCGGGTTCTACAACGACTTCGTCGAGGACAGCTGGCGCTACGGGCACGAGCAGATCATGCAGACCTACACGCCCGCCGAGCTGCCGGTGCTGAACGGCGCGGCGCGTCACTATGCCGTCTCCGATGCGTACTTCGCCTCGGTGCCCACGCAGACCAACTGCAACCGCGCGTTCGCCGCCACCGGCAATTCGCTGGCGCCCAATCCGGATGCGGGCGGCGCGCTGCAGGCCTGGGTCGACAACAACATGTGGTTCGAAGGCACGAACTGGCTCTACTTCAACCAGCGCACGATGTTCAACGTGATGTCGGACGCCGGCATGAACTCGACCAACGACTGGATGGTGTTCGCCAGCGAGGCCTGGACCGTCATGAAAAAGTGGTGCTTCACGCGCGACATCCTGACCCAGCTGGGCGATTCGAAATTCGATCCGCACTTCGACATGCTCGATGCCTTCCTGGAGCGTGCCCGCAACGGCAAGCTGCCGACCGTGAGCTTCCTGGAGCCGTCCTGGGGTTATGGCTACACGCGCCACGGCATCGGCAAGCAAGGCACCGACTACCATCCGCCGGAAAACGTGGCGCCGGGCGAGGATTTCGTCGCAACCCTGCTGAACGCGCTGAGGTCGGGGCCGCAATGGAACGAGACGCTGCTGATCATCAACTTCGACGAACACGGCGGCACCTACGACCACGTGGCGCCGCCGTGGAAGGCGGCGGTGCCGTGGGGCGGGGAGTCGGCCACGCCGCCGCCGACGGCCAGCGAGCTCGGTTTCGGATTCGACCGGTTCGGCGTGCGCGTTCCGCTGATCCTGGTGTCGCCCTACATCGAGCCGAACACCGTGTTCCGCGCCCGCGCCGGCCAGCCGTTCGACCACACCTCGGTCATCGCGACCATCCTGAAGATGATGGGCATCCCGCGCAGCGAGTGGCAGCTCGGCAACCGGGTTGCCAACGCGCCGACCTTCGAGTCGGTGCTGACGCGCAGCGTGCCGCGCACCGACATGCCGCCGATCGAGCCGAGCGCCGCAGCGCAGGCGGCGGTCGCGGCCGGCCCGACGATCGATCCACCGCCGTCCGGCCTGCAGCTGGAGATCGCGTCGCGGCTGATCAGGCACTGCCTGTCGCTACAGGCCCAGGCGGCCTTGGAGTTCCAGCCGTCGACCGTGACGGCGGGCGTCGGGGTGAGGGATGACGCGTTCGCATCCCTGGGCCAGGTGAAGAAGGTCTCCGAGCTGGCCGCGCTGGTGGAGCGCGCCGTGCGCGAGTCGTCCCCGCCGAACGGAACGCCGGCCTGAGTCGCCGCCCGGCCCGCCAGGGCCGTCAGCGGCGGCGCGCGGGCACGGCAGCGGGGGGCGACGGCGGGGCGGCCGGCTTCCGCCGCTTGCGGCCCAGCGCGCGCATCTGCGCATCGATCAAGCCCTGGCCCTCGTCTTCGAGGAACTGCTTGAAGGCCGCGCTGACCCGCGGCAGGCGGCGCGTCGCGAGGTGCATCGCGTACCAGTCGCGCTGCAGCGGGTTGCCGGCCATCGGCAGCAGGTCCAGCAGGCCGGCCTCGAGCTCGAGCGCGCAGGTGTGCAGCGACAGGAAGGCCACGCCGAGGCCGGCCGCGCACATGTGCTTGATGGCTTCGTTGCTCGACAACTCGGAGTCGATGCGCAGCGGCACGCCGGCGTCCTTGTAGAGCCGCTCCAGCGTCGTGCGCGTGCCGGAGCCGCGCTCGCGTGCCAGCAGGTTGGCGTCGACCAGGTCGGCCAGCGTCGGCTTGCGCCGGGCCATCAGCGGATGCTTCGGCGACGCGAGGAAGGCCATCGGGTGCCGGGCGAACGCCACCGCGCTCGTCTTCAGCTCGGCGGGCGGCCGACCCATGATCGCGAGATCGACCTCCTGCGCCGCCAGCATGCGCACGATCTCGTCGCGGTTGCCGACCTGCAGCTTCACCTTCACGTCCGGGTGCTGCCCGGCAAAGGCCACCAGCAGCGGCGGCAGCAGGTACTCCGCGGTGGTGACGGCGCCGACGCGCAGCGTGCCCGAGAACAGGCCCTGCTGCGCCGCCATCTCGTCGCCGGCCTCGCGCCACAGGTCGAGGATGCGCGCCGCGTAGCCGGCCATCAGCTCGCCGGCCGCCGTCAGGCGCACGCCGCGGCCGGCCTTCTCCAGCAGCGGCGCACCGGCGGTCTCTTCCAGCAGCTTCAGCTGGATCGACACCGCCGGCTGCGTCAGGTGCAGCTCGCTCGCGGCACGCGACACGCTGCCCAGGCGCGACACGGCATGAAAGGCGGCGAGCTGGCGGAAGGTGGCGTTCTTGAGCATCAGTCGAAGCTTATGGGTTGACGAAAAGAATTCACTTTTTTGCATGCGTTGCGGTTTCTACAGTCGGTGCATCAGCAAGGGAACCAGCAAGAGAACCAGCAAGGAGAGTGCCCATGGGCCACATGAAAGATGCCACGCAGATCACCGACGCGAAGAAGCGCTATTCGGCCGGCGTGCTGAAGTACGCCCAGATGGGCTACTGGAACGCCGACTACGAGCCGAAGGCGACCGACATCCTGGCGCTGTTCCGCATCACGCCGCAAGACGGGGTGGACCCGATCGAGGCCGCCGCCGCGGTGGCCGGCGAGTCGAGCACCGCCACCTGGACGGTGGTCTGGACCGACCGGCTGACCGCCTGCGACATGTACCGCGCGAAGGCCTACCGCGTCGAGCCGGTGCCGAACAGCCCCGGCCAGTACTTCTGCCACGTGGCCTACGACATGAGCCTGTTCGAGGAAGGCTCGATCACCAACGTCGCCGCGTCGATCATCGGCAACGTGTTCAGCTTCAAGCCGCTGAAGGCCGCGCGGCTCGAGGACATGCAGTTCCCGGTCGCCTACGTGAAGACCTTCGCCGGCCCGCCGACCGGCATCGTGGTCGAGCGCGAGCGGCTCGACAAGTTCGGCCGGCCGCTGCTGGGCGCCACCACCAAGCCCAAGCTCGGGCTGTCGGGCCGCAACTACGGCCGCGTGGTCTACGAAGGCCTGCGCGGCGGGCTCGACTTCATGAAGGACGACGAGAACATCAACTCTCAGCCCTTCATGCACTGGCGCGACCGCTTCCTGTTCGTGATGGACGCCGTCAACAAGGCGAGTGCCGCCACCGGCGAGGTCAAGGGCAGCTACCTGAACGTGACCGCCGGCACGATGGAGGAGATGTACCGCCGCGCCGAGTTCGCGAAGTCGCTCGGCTCGGTGATCGTGATGATCGACCTGGTGGTGGGCTACACCGCGATCCAGTCGATGAGCCACTGGTGCCGGCAGAACGACATGATCCTGCACCTGCACCGCGCGGGCCACGGCACCTACACCCGCCAGAAGAACCACGGCGTCAGCTTCCGCGTGGTCGCGAAGTGGATGCGGCTGGCGGGCGTCGACCACATCCATGCCGGCACCGCGGTCGGCAAGCTCGAAGGCGACCCGATGACGGTGCAGGGCTACTACAACGTCTGCCGCGACACGCACACGGTGGTCGACCTGCCGCGCGGCATCTTCTTCGCGCAGGACTGGGGCGCGCTGAAGAAGGTGATGCCGGTCGCTTCCGGCGGCATCCACGCCGGCCAGATGCACCAGCTGCTCGACCTGTTCGGCGACGATGTGGTGCTGCAGTTCGGCGGCGGCACCATCGGCCACCCGCAGGGCATCCAGGCCGGCGCCACCGCCAACCGCGTTGCGCTCGAGGCGATGGTGCTGGCGCGCAATGAAGGCCGCGACATCCGCGAGGAAGGCCCCGACATCCTGGCCGAGGCGGCCCGCTGGTGCGGCCCGCTGCGCGCCGCGCTCGACACCTGGGGCGAGGTCAGCTTCAACTACACGCCGACCGACAGCTCCGACTACGTCCCGACCCTCGCGGTCGTTTGATGGGGCACCCGGCGTCACGGGTACGTGACACCACCCGCCGAGCGGGTGCTCGGCCGCCTTGGGGCGGCCCGGCGCCGGCCGAGCGCGTCTGACCAACCTCTGCGGAGCTAGCACCATGCGAATCACCCAAGGCACCTTCTCGTTCCTGCCCGACCTGAGCGATGCGCAGGTCGCCGCCCAGGTCGAGCACGCGCTGCGCCGGGGCTGGGCCATCGGCATCGAGACCACCGACGACCCGCACCCGCGCAACACCTTCTGGGAGATGTTCGGCAACCCGATGTTCGACGTGTCCGACGCGGCCGGCGTGATGCTGGAGCTGCGCCAGTGCCGCAAGACCTTCCCCGACCACTACATCCGCCTGACCGCGTTCGACTCGACGCACGGCACCGAATCGGTGGTGCTGTCCTTCATCGTCAACCGGCCGAAGCACGAGCCGGGCTTCCGCTTGATCCGCACCGAAGAGGCGGGACGAAGCTTGCGATACAGCATCGAAAGCTACGCCGTGCAGCGCTCGCCGGAAGGCGAACGGTACGGAATGCGCCAGGAGTGAGCGCCGCATGAACGAGGACCGCGACAGTCTGTGTCAGCCGCCGGGCGAGATGCCGGAGGCGTCGGCCGCGCGCGCGATGCTCGACCAGCTCGACGCCGAGCTGATCGGCCTCGCGCCGGTGAAGGGCCGCATCCGCGACATCGCCGCGCTGCTGCTGATCGACAAGCTGCGCGCCGAGCAGGGGCTGCAGTCGCAGCCGCCGTCGCTGCACATGTGCTTCACCGGCAACCCCGGCACCGGCAAGACCACCGTCGCGCTGCGCATGGCCGAGGTGCTGAAGCAGCTGGGCTATGTGCGCAAGGGCCACCTGGTGGCGGTGACGCGCGACGACCTGGTCGGCCAGTTCATCGGCCACACCGCGCCGAAGACGCGCGAGGTGCTGAAGAAGGCGATGGGCGGCGTGCTCTTCATCGACGAGGCCTACTACCTCTACAAGCCGGAGAACGAGCGCGACTACGGGCAGGAATCGATCGAGATCCTGCTGCAGGTGATGGAGAACCACCGCGACGACCTGGTGGTGATCCTCGCGGGCTACAAGGACCGCATGGACGGCTTCTTCTCGAGCAACCCCGGCATGGCCTCGCGCATCGCGCACCACATCGATTTCCCCGACTACAGCGAGGCCGAGCTGATGCTGATCGCGCGGCTGATGCTGACCCGCCTGAACTACCACTTCGACGCCGCCGCCGAGCCGGCCTTCGCGCGCTACCTGAGCCTGCGCCGGCAGCAGCCGCATTTCGCGAATGCGCGCTCGATCCGCAACGCGCTCGACCGCATCCGGCTGCGCCATGCGACGCGGCTCTTCACCGCCGACCTTCGCCTGACGCGCGAGCAGCTGTGCACGCTGCAGGCCGAGGACGTGCTCGCGAGCCGCGTGTTCGCCGGCCCGGGTCTAGGGCCTGTTAACACGACGGGAAGGCTCGCGTGACTCATCAAAAGGGCACCCGCAAGGCGCACGGCGCAGCCCAGGCTTGTTGCCTGGGCAAGCCGTGCAACGCCGCGGGTGCCCTTTTGATGAGATCACCCTTCGGGCCGGTGCCTGCCAAGGCGCTGGGCCGCGTTGCGCCGCTTGCCCGGGCACAAAGCCCGGGCCGCGCGTCGCGCCTTGCCCAGCGCCTTGGCAGACACCGGCGCGAGCCTTCCCGTAGTGTTAACAGGCCCTAGGAGCATCGCCATGAGCGTGGAAGCCCTGATCTTCGATGTCGACGGCACGCTGGCCGACACCGAGGAAGCGCACCGCATCGCGTTCAACGGCGCGTTCGACCAGCACCGCCTCGGCTGGACATGGACGCGCGCCGACTACCGGCAGCTGCTGGAGGTGGCCGGCGGCAAGGAGCGCATCGCGTCGTACATCGCGTCGCTGCCGCTGGGCCCGGGCGAGCGCCAGCGCCTGCTGGCCCTGGTGCCGCAACTGCATGCCGACAAGACGCGCCTGTACGGCGAGGTGGTGAACGCCGGCGGCGTGCCGCTGCGCGACGGCGTCGAGCGCCTGCTGAACGAGGCGCTGGAGCAGGGCTGCCACCTGGCCATCGCCAGCACCACGACGGCCGCCAACATCAACGCCCTGCTGAACGCCACGCTGGGCCCGCGCGGGCTCGACCTGTTCGCGGTGATCGCCTGCGGCGACCAGGTGCGCGCGAAGAAGCCGGCGCCCGACATCTACCGGCTGGCGCTCGACACGCTGGGCCTGCCGCCCGAGCAGGCGCTGGCGGTCGAGGACTCGGCGCACGGGCTGCGTGCCGCCACGGCGGCCGGCCTGTGGACGCTGGTGACGCCGACCTTCTGGACGCAGGACGGCGATTTCCGCGCGGCCGGCCTGCTGCTGCCGGACCTCGGCGACCTCGGCTTCGACGAGCTGGTCCGCATCGCCCGCCCGGCCCGGCCCGCGTCGCCCGTGCAGGCGCTCTACCGCGAGACCACCCGATGAACCCCGCCATCCGCATCGCCCCCAGCCTGTTGTCGGCCGATTTCGCGCGCCTCGGCGACGAGGTCCGCGCGGTCATCGACGCCGGGGCCGACCTGATCCATGTCGACGTGATGGACAACCACTACGTGCCCAACCTGACGATCGGCCCGATGGTGTGCCAGGCCATCGCGCCGCACTGCCGGCGCGGCGGCCAGCCGGTGCCGATCGACGTGCACCTGATGGTCAAGCCGGTCGACGCGCTGGTCCCGATGTTCGCGCAGGCCGGCGCGTCGATCATCTCGTTCCACCCGCAGGCGAGCGAACACGTCGACCGCACGATCCAGCTGATCCGCTCGTTCGGCGTGAAGGCCGGGCTGGCGCTGAACCCGGCGACGCCGCTGAACCTGCTGGACCACGTGCTCGACCAGCTCGACCTGGTGCTGCTGATGAGCGTCAACCCGGGCTTCGGCGGCCAGGCCTTCATCGAGGGCGTGCTGCCGAAGATCGAGGCGGCGCGACGGCGCATCGACGCGAGCGGGCGCGACATCTGGCTCGAGGTCGACGGCGGCATCAACGCGAAGAACATCGCGCGCGTGGTGGCCGCCGGCGCCGACACGCTGGTTGCCGGCTCGGCGGTGTTCAGCGGCGGCGACTACCCGAAGGCGATCGCCGCGTTGTGCGTCAACGCGCAGCGGCGCGACCTGGCCGAAAGCGCGTGATGCGGATCGCCGCCCTCTGCTTCGACCTCGACGGCACGCTGGTCGACAGCGCCGCCGGCGTCGCGCTCGCGCTCAACACCGCGCTGGCCGAGGACGGCTTGTCGCCCTTCGACCTGCCGACGGTGCGCGGCTGGATCGGCGACGGCCCCGACGCGCTGATCGTGCGGGCGCTCGACGCCAGCGGGCTGCACGACCTGCCGGCGCTCGCGGCCCGCCTGCGGCTGCGCTTCGACGCCGCCACGCTGGCCGCGCCGTCGGCGCAGGGCAACGCCTACCCCGGCATCGCCGCGCTGCTGGCACGGCTGGCCGGGCGCTACCCGATGGCGGTGGTGACGAACAAGCCGACGCCGCTGGCGCGCGCGGTGCTGGACGCCGCCGGGCTGCTGCAGCACGTCGCGCAGGTGCATGGCGCCGACACGGCGGCGCAGCGCAAGCCGTCGCCGCTGCTGATCCAGCAGGCGGCGCGCCGCTTCGGCATCTCGGCTGCCGGCGTGCTGATGGTCGGCGACGGCCCGGCCGACCTGGCGACCGCGAGCGCCGCCGGCAGCCCCGCCGCGTGGGCCGGCTGGGGCTACGGCCCGGCGCCGGTCGCGCCCGCCGGCGTGTGGCGGCTGGCCGCACCCGCCGACCTGCTCGCCCACCTGCCGGTGCGCACGCCGATTCATCAGTGACCAGGAGACCCGCCATGCTCACCGGAGGACGATCGACCCTGACCCAGTTCCTGATCGAGGAACGCCGCCACCATCCCGAGGCCACCGGTGACCTGAACGCGCTGATCACCGACCTGTCGCTCGCCTGCAAGACCATTGCGCGCAAGGTCGCGTACGGCGCGCTGGACGGTGTGCTCGGCAGCGCCGGCACCGGCAACGTGCAGGGCGAGGAGCAGAAGACGCTCGACGTGCTCGGCAACGCGCTGTTCCTGCGCGCCACCGAATGGGGCGGCCACACGGCCGGCATGGTGTCCGAGGAACTCGAGGCGCCGTACACGCTGCCGCCGGAGCACCCGCGCGGCAAGTACCTGCTGCTGTTCGACCCGCTCGACGGCTCGTCGAACATCGACGTCAACGTCGCGGTCGGCAGCATCTTCTCGGTGCTGCGTGCCGTCACGCCGGGGCAGGACCCGCAGCCGCAGGATTTCCTGCAGCCGGGCACGCAGCAGGTCTGCGCCGGCTATGCGATCTACGGCCCGTCGACCATGCTGGTGCTGACGCTGGGCCGCGGCACGCATGCGTTCACGCTCGACCCGCTGCTCGGCGAATGGGTGCTGAGCCACCCCGGCCTGCGCATCCCCGAGAAGACCTGCGAGTTCGCGATCAATGCGTCGAACAGCCGCTTCTGGGAGCCGGCCGTCAAGCGCTACGTCGACGAATGCCTGGCCGGCCAGACCGGCACGCGCGGCGCCGACTTCAACATGCGCTGGATCGCCTCGCTGGTGGCCGAGACGCACCGCATCCTGATGCGCGGCGGCGTGTTCCTGTACCCGCGCGACAGCAAGGACCCGTCGCGCGCCGGCCGGCTGCGGCTGCTGTACGAGGCGAATCCGATCTCGTTCCTGATCGAGCAGGCCGGCGGCGGCGCGAGCACCGGTCGTTCGCGGCTGATGGAGGTGAAGCCGGAAGCGCTGCACCAGCGCATCGGCTTCGTGTTCGGATCGCGCCACGAGGTGGCCCGCATCGAGACGTACCACCGCGACGAACCGGCCGCGAACTACGACTCGCCCTTGTTCGGCAAGCGCGGCCTGTTCGCGGCCACCGCCTGAAGGAAGCGCCATGTCCGCCAGGCACCCCATCATCGCGATCACCGGCTCGTCCGGCGCCGGCACCACCTCGGTCACGAAGACCTTCGAGAACATCTTCCGCCGCGAGGGCGTGGCGGCCGCCATCGTCGAGGGCGACAGCTTCCACCGCTACGACCGCGAGGCGATGAAGGCGGCGATGGCCGAGGCCGAGCAGAACCACCAGCCGCACTTCAGCCACTTCGGCGACGACGCGAACCTGTTCGCCGAGCTGCAGGAGCTGTTCCGCAGCTACGCCGAGACCGGCAGCGGGCACAGCCGCAAGTACCTGCACAACGACGAGGAGGCCGCGCCGTACAAGCAGCGGCCCGGCACCTTCACCGCGTGGGAGCCGCTGCCGCCGAGCAGCCTGCTGTTCTACGAGGGCCTGCATGGCGGCGTGACGACCGACAAGGTCGACGTGGCGCGTTTTGCCGACCTGCTGATCGGCGTGGTGCCGGTGATCAACCTGGAGTGGATCCAGAAGATCCACCGCGACCGCAGCACGCGCGGCTACTCGACCGAGGCGGTGACCGGCGTGATCCTGCGCCGCATGCACGAGTACGTGGAATACATCTGCCCGCAGTTCACGCGCACCCACATCAACTTCCAGCGCGTGCCGGTGGTCGACACCTCGGACCCGTTCATCGCGCGCACCATCCCGACGGCCGATGAAAGCCTGGTGGTGATCCGCTTCGCCAACCCGCGCGGCATCGATTTTCCGTACCTGCTGTCGATGCTGCACGACTCGTTCATGTCGCGCGCCAACACGCTGGTGGTGCCGGGTGGGAAGATGGAGCTGGCGATGCAGCTGATCTTCACGCCGATGATCATGCGGCTGGTGGCGCAGCAGAAGAACCTGCTGGCGGCGTGAACCCCCCGTTCGCCCTGACCCTGTCGAAGGGCCTGCTCACATCGAACCGGGGCTTCGACGAGCTCGGCCCGAACGGGGATCTCCGTTTACGATCCCCCCGCCATGCTCTACGCCGAAACCGCACCGTACCGCGTGCACGCGCTGCACGTGTCGGGTGGCCACGTGTTGCATGTCGAGGAAAGCGGTCACCCGGATGGCATCGCGGCGGTGGTGCTGCACGGCGGCCCGGGCTCCGGCAGCTCGCCGCTGCTGCGCCGCTTCTTGGACCCGGCGCGCTTCCGCATCGTCAGCCCCGACCAGCGCGGCGCCGGCCGGAGCCAGCCGCGCGGCAGCATCGTCGACAACACCACCGACCACCTGGTCGCCGACCTGGAAACGGTGCGCGAGGCGCTCGGCATCGACCGCTGGCTGGTGGTCGGCGGCTCGTGGGGCGCGACGCTCGCGCTGGCCTATGCAGCGGCGCATTTCGGCGCGGTGACGGGGCTGCTGCTGCGCGCCACCTTTCTCGCGCGCGAGCAGGACATCGCCGGCTTCTTCCAGCCCCGCGATGGCGAGCATGCCGAGGCGTGGACGCAGTTCGCCGCCGTGGCACCGGCCGACCAGCGCCACGCGTTGCTGCCCTTCCTGGCGCGCGGCCTGGCGGCCGATGCCGACACGGCGCGCCGCCTGGCGCTTGCGTGGTGGCGCTGGGAAAGCACGCTGGCGACGGGCACCCTGGCGCAGCCCGAGCCGTCGGGCGCCGCGCTCGACGCGCAGGTCGACCGCTACCGCGTGCAGAGCCACTACCTGCTGCACCGCTGCTGGCTCGATGCGCCGCCGCTGCTCGACCGCTGCGATCGCCTGCCCGTCGTGCCGACGCTGCTGCTGCACGGCACCGAAGACCGCATCTGCCGCCCCGAGGCGTCGGTCGCGGTGCACGGGCGCCTGCCGCACGGCCGCTTGCGCCTCGTCGAAGGCGCGGGCCACGACCCCACCCATCCGGCGATGGCGCAGGCGATGGTCGAGACGTTGGACGGGTGGTCCTCATGAGCTTGAGACTCAAGATCCACCTGATCGTCGGGCTGCTGACGCTGCTGTTCCTGGTCGTGATGCTCGGCCTGCAGCTGCGCAGCATGCGCGAGTCGGTCAACGAGGAGGTGGTGGCGGCCAACCGCGTCGCGTCGCAGTTCATGAACCGCACGGTGTGGCGCTATGCGGCGCAGGGCACGCCGGCGGTGCTCGGCTTCCTGCAGGGCATGGGCCGCGTGCGGTCGAACGACATCACGCTGCTCGACAAGCAGGGCACGGTGCTCTACACCTCGCCGAGCTCGCCGTACAAGCCGGGCCGCGATGCGCCCGACTGGTTCGATGCGCTGGTCGCGCCGCCGCCGGCGGTGCAGTCGCTCGAGCTGCCCGACGGCCGGCTGACGGTGCAGGCGAACGCGTCGCGCGCGGTGCTCGACGCGTGGGACGAGGCCATCGTGCTGGTGTTCGGCGCGGTCGTGACGCTGGTGGTGCTGAACGGGCTGGTGTACTGGCTCGTTGGCCACACGGTGCGCCCGTTCGGCCGCATCGTCGCGGCGCTGAACCAGCTGGAGGCCGGCCGCTTCGACGTCGTGCTGCCGCCCTTGCCGGGCGCCGAGGCCGGCACCATCGGCAAGGCCTTCAACCGCATGGTCGGCATGCTGCAGGGCCACATCGAGACCGAACGCCGCGCGGTGCGCGCCGAGCTGCAGCTGTCCGAAAGCCGCGAGCTGACGCGCTGGGTCGACCACCAGATCGAGCAGGAGCGCCACCTGATCGCACGCGAGCTGCACGACGAACTGGGCCAGTCGGTGACGGCGATGCGCAGCATGGCGCTGTCGATCGCGCAACGCATGCGCGCGCTCGACCCGCAGGCCGAGCAGGCGGCGCGCCTGATCGCCGAAGAAGCCTCGCGCCTGTACGACGCGATGCACGGCATCATCCCGCGGCTGACGCCGCTGGTGCTCGACACCTTCGGCCTGGCCGATGCGCTGGCCGACCTGGCCGAGCGCACGCGGCGCAGCCACCCCGGCGCACGGATCGAACTGCAGGCCGACCTGGCCGGCGTGCCGCTCGGCAGCGAAGCGGCGCTCGCGCTGTACCGCGCCGCGCAGGAGGGCCTGACCAATGCGCTGCGCCATGGCCAGGCGCAGCGGGTCGACGTGCGGCTGCAGGCGTTGGCCGACGGCGTCCTGCTCGAACTCGTCGACGACGGCGCCGGTCTGGCCGCCGACTGGGCCGACAAGAAGGGCCACCACGGCCTGCGCTGGCTGGCCGAGCGCGTGCAAGGCCTGGGCGGCAGCTTCGAGCTGCTGCCGCATTCCCCCCGCGGCGTGCGCCTGGCGGTGCGCCTGCCGGGGCCTGTTCCCCGAACCGAGGCGGTCCCCGAATGATCCGAGTGATGCTCGTCGACGACCACGCGCTGGTGCGCATGGGCTTCCGCATGCTGCTGGCCGATGCCGGCATCGACGTGGTGGCCGAGGCCGACACCGGCGAACAGGCCTGCGCCGACTACCCGAAGCTGAAGCCGGACGTGGTGGTGATGGACTTGTCGATGCCCGGCATGGGCGGCCTGGAGGCGGTGCGGCGCCTGCTGGCGCAGGACCCGAAGGCGCGCGTGCTGGCGCTGTCGGCGCATGAGGACACCGCGCACCCCCGGCGGGTGATGCAGGCCGGCGCGCTGGGTTACCTGACCAAGCGCGGCGCGCCCGAGGCGCTGATCGCCGCCGTCAGCGCGGTGGCGGCGCACCGGCCTTATGTCGATCCGCAGACCGCCCAGGTCCTGGCGCTGGCCCAGGTGAAGGGCGATGCGAACCCGGCCGAGATGCTGAGCGAGCGAGAGTTCTCGGTCTTCATCCAGCTGGCGCGGGGCCTCGGCGTGGCGCAGATCGCCGCCAACCTGAACCTGTCGCCCAGCACCGTCGGCACGCACCTGTACCACGTGAAGCAGAAGCTGGGCGCGAGCAACCAGTCGGAGCTGACGCTGGTGGCGCTGCACTGGGGCCTGATCCAGGCCTGATCGCGGCCCCTGCCGGCGCCGAAGGCACCGCGTTTGCCCGTGCATTCCGGCACGGCGCCCCCCGGTTCGCGGTGAATGCTCGGGTAAACCCTTGAATCGGGCCCGGTTCTTGCGCCGTAATCGGGCACGAGGTTCTGCGCAGGAGCGACACGGCATGCGTTGGTGGTGGTTGATCGCAATGGCACTGGCGGCGGGCGTCGCGCGTGGCGAAGAAGACATCGCGCAGGTGCTGGCGCGTTCGCAGGCCGCGCAACTGGAGCGGCTCGCGCCGGCACCGGTCGAGAGCGAGCGGGCGCAGAAGGTGCGCGACAGCTTCGACAGTCTGGTGCGCACGCTGGGGCTGGAGGGGGCCGCCGAATTGCGCGTGGTGCGCGGCGCCACCGTGGCCGAAACGCTGCGCGGCCGGGTGGTGATCGCGCACGAGGCGATGGGCGACTGGCCGGAAGAAGGGCGCATGTTCGTGCTGGCGCACGAATTGGGTCACGTCGCGCTGGCGCATTGGGCGCAGATGGGCGAGATGTACCAGAAATGGGTGCCCGGCAGCGTCACGGCCGACCAGACCGATCCGATTGCCGCGCGGCTCGGGCGCGAGGCCTCGGCGCTGGCCTACCAGCAGGAGTACGAGGCCGATGCGTTTGCATTGCGCACGCTGGAGGGCCTCGGGGTGCAGCGCGACGCGGTGTTCTCGGCCCTCATGCGCATGGGCGCGAGCCGGGACACCGCCACCCACCCCGGCACGAAGCGGCGCCTGGCCGCATTGCGCGCCCAGTAGCCCGGGTACGACGGGTCGTCATTCCACCCTGAACGAGCTCATCGCTTCGGTGAGCCGGCCTGACTGACCCTTCAGCGACAGCGCCGACGCCGCCAGCTGCTCGACCAGCGCGGCGTTCTGCTGCGTCATCGTGTCGAGCTGCGACACCGCCTGCTGCATGCGGCCGATGTCGCCGCCCTGCGATTCGCCGGCCTGCGCGATGCCGGCGATCAGGCTTGCCACCTGGCCCACGCTGTCGACGATCTCGCGCATCGTGCGGCCGGCGTCCGCCACCAGCTGCGACCCGGCGGTGACCTTCGCGCTCGAATCGCCGATCAGCGCCTTGATCTCGCGCGCCGCGGTCGAGCTGCGCTGCGCGAGGCTGCGCACCTCCTCGGCCACCACCGCGAAGCCCCGGCCCTGCTCGCCGGCGCGCGCCGCCTCCACCGCCGCATTCAACGCGAGGATGTTGGTCTGGTACGCGATGCTGTCGATCACGCCGATGATCTCGGCGATCTTGCCGGCGCTGGTGTTGATCTCGTCCATGCGCACGATCACGTCCTGCATGGTCTGCGCGCCGCGCGCCGCGATCTCGCTGGACCCGGTGACCACGCTGCGCGCATCGCGCGTGCTGTTCGAATTGCTGCTCACCGTGGCGGCCAGCTGCGCCATCGAGCTGACGGTCTGCTGCAGCGCGCTCGCCTGCTGCTCGGTGCGGTTCGACAGGTCGGTGTTGCCGCTGGCGATCTCGTCCGATGCGGTGTTGACGCTCTCCACCGTCTGCCGCACGTCCATCACCATCGTGCGCAGCTTCTTGCGCATGCCGTTCAGCTCGGCGCGCAGCCACGAGATCTCGTCCTTGCCCGACGACGTGATCCTGGTCTCGAGGTCGCCGCCGGCGATGCGGATCACGCACTGCACCGTCGACTCGACCGACTCCTTGATGCTGCCTCGGATCAGCCAGCCGGCCAGCAGCGCGACGCCGCAGCCGGCCACGGCGCACAGCATGAACCACCACGCGGCCGCCTCGGCATCGAGCTTCGCGCCCGCGGCGAGCTGCTGAATCGTCCAGGCGGCGGCGCCGCCCAGCAGCAGCACGATCACGCCCATCGCGACGAAGCCGATCATCACCCGCCTGACCAGGCTGACCTGTCGAATCCATTCCATGTCTGTCTCCTTGTTGTTGTGCGGGACGCCCGCGGTCACGGGCCCTGGTCGAGCACCGGCCAGCCGGCCCGCAGCGCATGCGCGCGCAGCACCGGCTCCGGCCTCACGGCCACCGGGTGCGAGACCGCCTGCAGCAGCGGCAGGTCGCTCGCAGCGTCGGAATAGAACCAGGATTGCTCGAACGCCCCCAGGCCGCCGGGCCGCGGCAGCCAGGCCAGCACGCGGCTCAGCTTGTGCTCGCGGTGGCAGGGCTCGCCGTCGATCTCGCCGGTCAGGACGCCATCGCGCCACTCGCCTTCGGTCGCCAGCACCTGCGGGATGCCGAACAGCCGCGCGAACGGCTCGGCGATGAAGCGGGTGGTCGCGGTGACGACGGCGCACCGGTCGCCGGCCTCGCGGTGGCGCGCCACCAGCGCCTGCATGTCGCGCGGGATCTGCGGCGCCATCGCGAGCTCGAACTCGCCGCTCCACGCGTCGATCTGCGCGCGCGCAAACGCCGACAGCGGCGCCACCGTGGCCCGGTGCATCGCGCGGATGTCCAACGTTCCCGCGACGTACTGCTGGCAGCAGGCGAGGTAGGCCGCGGGCGCCTCGGGCGGCAGCACGCCGCGCTGCGCGAGGAAGCGCGTCCATGCCATGCCGCTGTCGAACGGGATCAGCGTGTGGTCGAGGTCGAACAGCGCGAGCTTCATCGCGCGCTGTGTTCCAGGGGCCGCAGCGGCTGGGGCAGCCCGGTCAGGAAGCGCGCCTTCAGCAGGCATTCCTCGAACTCGTCGTCGGCGCGGCTGTCGAGCACGATGCCGGCGCCGATGCCCAGCCGTGCCGGCCGCAGCCCACCGGCTTCGGCGCCGAGCGTCAGCGTGCGGATGGCGACGCTGAGGCAGAAATCGCCGAGGCGCGCATCGCCCTGCGGCGCCCCGAGCCAGCCGATCGCGCCGCAGTACAGGCCGCGCGGCGTGGTCTCCAGGGCTGCGATCAGCTCCATCGTGTGGTGCTTCGGCGCGCCGGTGATCGAGCCGCACGGGAACACCGCGCGCAGCAGCTCGGGGAAGCCGACCTCGGGCCGCAGGCGCGCCTGGATGGTCGAGGTCATCTGGAACAGCGTCGCATACGGCTCGATCGCGAACAGCGACGGCACCGTCACCGAGCCGGTCTGCGCGACGCGGCCCAGGTCGTTGCGCAGCAGGTCGACGATCATCAGGTTCTCGGCCCGGTTCTTGATGTCGAGCTGCAGCAGCCGCGCGGTCTCGCTGTCGCTCTCCGGCGCGGCGATGCGCGGGGCGGTGCCCTTCATCGGCCGCGCGGTCAGCAGCCCGGCGTCGTGGCGCAGGAACAGCTCGGGCGAGCGCGACAGCACGTGCGTCGTGCCGCGCCCGTCGTCGGGCAGCGCGATCAGCGCGCCGAAGGCCACCGGCTGCCGCGCGCGCAAGCGGCGGTACAGGTCGACCGGCGAGCCGTGGGCCTCGCCATGCAGCCGGTACGTGTAGTTGACCTGGTAGGTCTCGCCGCGGCGGATCGCTTCGTGGATGCGGGCGATCGCGCGCGTGAAGCCCGGCCGGTCGACGCTCGGCCGCAGGTTCGTCACGCCGCAGTCCGCATCCCCGCCGCGCGAGGCCAGCCAGGCCTCCACCTCGTCGCTCGACAGGCGCGCGAGGTCGCGGAACATCAGCACCCGCAGCGACGACGCATCGTCCGGCCGCAGCGTCGCATGCCCCGCCTTCAGCAGCTTCGCGCCCCATTCGTAGTCGGCCAGCAGCACCGCATGCAGCCCGGCGCGCAGGTCGGTGTCGACCGCCTCCCACATGGCCTCGAGCCGTGACGGATCGACACAGCGGTGCTCGCGCTCGTAGCCGGTGCAGAGCCGGCTGATCGGATTGCCGCGCGTCGCGTGGCAGTCGTCGAGCAGCGCGAAGCAACTCATTCCCCTAACTCCAGTCGTCCATGTCGTGCTTGATCTTGTGGCGGTTGGCGATCAGCTCGTCGACCGACGGCTCGTTGTTCAACGCACGCCGCAGCGCGAGCTTCGTCGCCTCGTGGTTGGTGCGGTACATGTCCTTCTTGTCGAGGTTCGGGTCCTTCGCGCAGCGCGGGTCGATCCACACCAGGCTGATGATGCACAGCTCGTTGGCGATGTCCTTCGGGATCGTGCCGTCGATCAGGCAGTCGACGATCGCATCGGCGGTGGCGCTTTGCACGACGCCGCCATACAGGTCGATGTTGGCGAAGTCCTTCAGCGTGACCTTCGGGACGATGATGGTCGCGGGCCGCACCAGCTGGTTGCAGGCGCGGATCGCGAACATCGCGGTGTGGCCCTTGCTCTGCGCCATCATGTTCGCGAAGGCCTGGCCGACCGGGCCGTCGGTGCGGCCGATCAGGATCTCGGGCATCGCGTCGGTGAACTGGCCTTCGCGTGCGAACACCGTCGCCTCGCCGGCGTGGAAGAGATAGGTCTTGCTCATGGTCTGCCTCAGGTTGCCAGGATCAGTTCGCCGCGGCCGTCGGAGGCGAGGTCGCCGAGGTGCCGCGTGATGGCGCGCGACGGCAAGGTTTCGAAGGGGCCGCCATGGCGCGCGAGGTCGCGGGCCAGCAGTTGCCAGAACACCAGCGCGTCAGCGACCGCGGGCACGAAGGTCGGCGCGATCTGCGGTGCGGTCGTCGCGAACACCAGGCTGCCGCGCCGCATGCCGTAGCCCACATGCGCGCCGGCCCGCCCGCCGATGCCGATGGTGCCGGCGACCATGCGCGACGCGAGGAAGTCGCCGGCGTCGCCGAACACCAGCGCGGTGCCGCGCCGCATGCGGTCGCCGAAGCGCTGGCCGGCGTTGCCGGTGACGACCAGCGTGCCGCCGCGCATGCCGTCCATGCTGCCGGGCAACGTGCTGGCCGCGAAGTCGCCGGCATCGCCATCAATCGTGAGTTGCCCGCCCGCCATCTCGCAACCCGCCAGCAGGCCGACCGCGCCGTTCACGCGCAGCTCGCCGCCGGTCATGCAGCCGCCGGTGTAATGCCCGGCCGGGCCGTCGACGATGAGGCGGCCGCCCGCCATCTGCCAGCCGACGCGGTCGAAGCGCGACAGGTCGCCGACGAAGCGCAGCGTGCCGTCGTCGCCGTCGGGCTCGACCTTGAAGAACTCCGCCAGCGGCACCAGCGCCCGCCCATGCCCGACAGGCACCTGCTCGACCTGCGCCACCGACCGCCCCGCCAGCGCCGCCGGCAGCACGCCGCGCAGGTCCACGCGCACCGCAGGCGCGTGCTTCAGGCTCAGGCGAAACCCGCTCATGCCGCGGCCGGCGCAGCAAGCAGCTTGCGCAGGTGGAAGTGGAAGGGGCCGAGCTTGCCGCCGTAGTTGCCGGCCGAGATGCGCAGCAGCCCGCCGGCCGCACCGATCGCGATGCCGGCCTGCATGCCGGCGCGCATCGCCGCGCCGACGTCGGCCTCGGTCAGGCCGTCGATCACGATCTCCATCACGCAGCGCGTCTGCGGCGTGATCTCGCTGCGCGCCGCGAGGCCGTGCAGCCCGGGGCAGAACGCATCGTTGGTCGAAGCGCCGAGCGTGGCGTACTTGCTGCCGACCTTCGAGCCCGAGCGCACCACGCCGCCCGGGAACGGCATGATCACGTTCGGCAGCGCCTTCATCGCGGCCACCGCGGCCTCGGCCACCGCGAGCGCCGCGTCGGTGTCGGTGCACATCAGCAGCAGGTTGCCGCCGCCGACGCACTTGACCACCGCCGTCGTCTCCTGCGCGACGAACTCGCCGTCCATCACCGGCACGCGCCAGTAGCGCACGCCGTTGATCACCTTCGAGATCTGCCAGCCGTCGCCGAAGAAGCGCAGGTTCTTGCCGAGCGCGATCGCCTCGCCGTCGGCGATGCCGGCGAACACGGCCGTGGTCGGGCAGGTCAGCACGCACTGGCCGACCCGCCGCTCCACCTGCTTCGCGAGCTCCTTGCCCGACATCGAGAAGATCAGCACGCTGACGCCGGGCCGGCCATCGGGCGTCTCGGCGGACCCCAGTTCGCGCTCGATGCCGGCCTCGCAGCCGCAGGCGATCACCGAGGTCGCGAAACCGGTGGCCGATACCGCGGCATTCAGCGCCCAGCTCAGGTTGTGCGCGGTGATGACCAGCCGTGTGGCCTTCATCGGAAAGGCCTCGGCAAAGCTGTCGTCGATGGCGACGCCATTCTCGATCATGGTGTCGTCTCGAAGCAGGCGGCCGGCAGCAGCCGACCACCGTTGCAGCAGGTGCACAGCTCGTCGCGATCGATCGCCACCGCATCGAAGTTCACCGACCCGTGCGACGCCAGGTGCTGCCGCAGGTAGCGCTCGATGCCGCGGTCGTACTCGGGCTCGACGAAATGCGTGCCGCCTGTCGGCACCGCGGTGATGCGGCCGGCGTGCGCGACCAGCGTGCCGTCCTTGTAGACGCGCTCCGGCGTGCTGAACATCGCCTCGCGGTCGGCGTTGTCGCGGTACACCGCGATGTCGGCCGCCGCGCCGATACCCAGCTGGCCGCGGTCCCGCAAGCCCAGCAGCCGGGCCGGGCCGGCGCGCGTCATGATCGCGATCTCGTGCAGGCTCAGCTCGCGCGTGATCGAGCCGAGCGCGCTGTGCGCCGCCACGTCCGGGTGGATCTTCGCCAGCTGCTCGTTGCGGAAACTCTTGTCCATCAGCAGCCGGATCAGGTGCGGGTAGCTGGTGAACGGCCCGCCGTTCGGATGGTCGGTGGTCAGCGCGACGCGCCACGGGTCGTCGACGAGCAGGAAGATCTCCAGCCCGATCGCCCATTGCAGCGCGTTGACATAGCTCTGCTCGCGGTAGCGGAACGGCACCACGCCGCAGCCGGCATCGCATTCGATGTCGGCGCCGATCCACTTGCGCGGGCTCGCGAGCCCCGACTGCGCATGCTGGCGCATCGTGTCGCCCGACGCGGTGACGGTCTGCCCGAACATGATCTGGCCGACGTCGATGCTGACGTTCGGGTTGGCGTTCACCGCCTCTGCCAGCTGCGCCGCAGCCGACGAGAACTTCTTCGCGCCCTCGGTGCCGTAGGCGTGGAACTGCACGTGCGTCAGGTGCGCCGGCAGGCCTTCGAGCGCGGCGATGGTGGCCAGCGTCGACTCGATGTTGCCGGCCACCCCCAGGTTGCTGCCATGGATGTGCAGCGGGTGCGGCACGCCGAGTTCGCGCAGCGCGCGCGCCAGCGTGTGCACCACCTGACGCGGCGTGACCTGCCAGTGCACGTGGTTCTCGTCGACGTTCAGCTTGCGCTGGTTGAACTTGAAGGCCGAGATGCCGGCCGGGTTCACCACCTTCACGCCGAGCGCCTTGGTGGCATGGATGGTCCACGCCGTGTAGTCGCGGATGCGCTCGAAATCCTGGCCCTCGGCCAGCATCTGCAGGAACAGCTCGTCGTTGCCGAGCATCACGTAGGCGCCGTGGTCGAGGATCGGCGTGTCGCCCATCTCCATGTGCGTGTGGCGCGCGTTCGACGGCATCATCGCCGGCTCGAAGGCCGCCGTGTAGCCCATCTCGACGTAGCGGTAGCCGGTGGCCAGCGTGCCCGGCGTGCAACCGCCGCACGAGGCCAGCTCCAGCGGATTGGTCGGCAACGCGAACGGCTCGGCACCGCGGCGCTGCATCTCCGGCAGCAGCAGCCGCGACAGGTTGACCTTGCCGCCGCCGATGTGGGTGTGCATGTCGATGCCGCCGGCCATCACGACGCAGCCACTCGCATCGACCTCGTCGTCGACTGCTTCGTGGGGCGTGAGCGCGGCGATGCGGCCGTCGCGCACGACGACATCGCGCACGACCGGCGCGCGGTCGTTCGCCGGATCGATGACCAGGCCGCCGCGCAGGCGCAGGCTGCTCATGCCAAGGCCCCCGCGATGCGGTCGACCACGCTCGCGAGCGTCGGCAGGCCGTCGTCGTGCACCGCGAACAGCGGCAGCATCACCGAGCCGTCGGCGCGGAACAGGTGCCCCGGCGAGCCGATGCCCGGCGTCGACACCGGGATGAACACCGACGCGGTCGACGTGGCCAGGTCGGGGTGGCCGAGCACGACGGTCGGCAGCGTGGTTGAGGGCGGCGTCACCTCGGGATCGAAGCTGGAGACCCACAGCAGGCTGTCGACCGCACGCTCGTCCAGCAGGCGCTGTGCGTCGAAGCACAGCGGCTCGTGTTCGAGGCCCAGCGGTCCGGCGCGCGAGCGCAGCGGCAGGCCCGACAGCCAGGTGAACACCTGGTTCACCGTGCCGGCGCCGTTGCCGCCACCCAGCCACAGTGCCGCGGCGCGCGTGCGCTGGTTCAGCGTGTTGACGACGCGGTGCAGGCCCTCGACGATCAGCGCGCCCTGCGGCGGCAGCCGGCGGGCCTCGCCGACGATCACCGCATAACGCGCCTGCTGCAGTTGCGTGGCCAGCGACTGCAGCGCGGCGGGCGCGTCACGCACCGCACGGCCGGCCACCAGCGCCGACAACAGCGCGACGGTCGCGAACAGGTCGCCGTGCAGCGGGACCGATGCCACCGTGACGCCCGGCCGCGTACGCAGGCCGGCCAGCACTGCGTCGTCGGCCGTGCTGCCGCCGAGCACCACCACCTGCCGCTGCGGCACCAGCGCTTCGCCGACGCCGCAGCGCTCGAAGAACTCCGGTGCCTGGTCGACCGGCGTGCCGCCGACGCACAGCAGCAGGTCGGCGCGCGTGCGCACCTCGCCCAGCGTCGTGAAGAAGCTGCCGCGGTCCTGCGTCGCGCGCAGTGTCGTCATCAGCGCCGCACCTTCGGCTGCGTCGCTGATCGCTCCTGTCCGGCAGGCCAGTCGGTACAGCGCGCGGGCGCCCGACACATCGGTGCCGAGGCCGCCGAACAGCGGTTGCCGGCTGGCGGCGAGCACGCGGGCGGCGACCGCGACGGCCTGGTCAAGGGAGCAGTCCTGTCCGTCCACACGCGGCGAGGCCGTCGACGGCCGAGCGGTGAAGCGCGTCAGCGCACGCCGGGCGCAAGCGCAGCCGGGCCCCGACAGCGTCAGCGCGCCCGACGCGTCGACCTGCACGGCGGAGGTGTCGCACAGCAGCAGGCAGAACGGGCAGGTCCAACGCGTGGCGCCGGCGCGCGAGGGCACGGGGGTGTCGGTCATTGCCTGCTTCAACGCAAGCGATGTGCCACGAGGCAACACCGCGCAAACCCCTATCCGGCAGCTGCTGCGCCGGCCGGAACCGAGACACTGTGTCGCGTTTCTGGCCGATCGAGGCGGCTGTGGCCGCCCGTGTGGCGCGGCTTGCGCTTGGCACGAAACGTGATGTGTCGTCTCGTCATGAACGCCACTGCTTCATTCGCACCAGCTGCGACGGTCCTTGACAAACCCCCTCAGGTCGACATCCGCGGCAGCTTCCTGTCGTGCAAGGCGCTGGCCACCAGCCAGGCGCTCGCACCGGAGGCCTGCGCGAGCGCCAGGTCGGCCTCGCTGCCGATGCCGCCGGCGCCGATCAGCTGCGTGTGCGGTGCGCGGGTCGCGACCTCGCGCAGCGTGTCGACATCGGGCCCGGTGCCGGCACCGACGCGCTCCAGCGTCATCACGATCACGCGCGACGGCCACAGCGCCGGCGAGTCCCAGCAGCCGGCGCTGTCGAGGCGCTGGCCGTCGCGGCGGTCGAGCGACAGGATGCCGCGGCCGGGCGGCGTGAAGCAGGCCGCGAGCGCCGCGCGCGAGCGCAGCGATTCGCTGCCGAACACCGGCACCAGGCGTTGCGCCAACGGCCCGAGCGCTGCACCCAGCGCCTGGGCTTGCGACACGTCGGCGAAGCCGGCGTCCAGCCACAGCTCGAGGTCCGGCAGGGCTTCGAGCAGTTGCCGCACGACGGCGACGTGGCCCCCACCGCCTTGCAAGGCATCGAGGTCGGCGATGTACAGCTGCCGTGCCGCCACGTGGTCGCACAGGATGCGCGCGACGGTCAGCGGATCGCTGCTGGCGCACAGTGCCGAGACGATCGGCCGGTAGTGCTGCCGGTCGCCGCGCAGCGCTCGCACCACCTGGCCTTGCAGCAGGTCGATCACGGGAATGACGGTCATGTTGAACGGATCGGGAGCATCGATGAAACGCGTCTTCGTGTACGAGTATCTCAGCGGCGGCGGGATCATTCCGTCGGCCGGCGACGAATCGGTCAATGACGAGGCGGCCGCGGCCGCGCTGCTGCCGCTGGGCCTGTCGATGCGCGATGCGCTGGCGCAGGACCTGCTGCAGGTCGACGGCGTGTCGCTGTCGGTCGCCGCCAGCGCGCGTGCGCCACGCGTGCCGGGCAATGCCGAGCCGGTGCGGCTGCGCGCCGGCGAATCGGCCTTCGATTTCGTCGCGCGGCAGGCCGCCTTGCACGACGTGGCCTGGGTCGTTGCGCCCGAGACCGGCGGCCTGCTGGCGCAGATGCAGCAGGTGGTCGGGCCGGCGCGCTGGCTGGGGTGCTCGGCAGCGGCCATCGCGGTGGCCTCGGGCAAGCGCGCGACGCTGCTGCGGCTGGCCGGGCAGGGGCTCGCGACGCCGCTCGCGTTCGAGCACGTGCCGGAGGTGGAGCGCTGGGTCGTCAAGCCGGACGACGGCGCGGGCGGTGTCGCGACCCGCGTGCACCGGTCGCAGGAAGACGCGCTGGCCGACTGGGACCGGCGCTCGACGGCCGGCAGCCCGATGGCGATCGAGCCGTGGGTCGACGGCGAACCGCTCAGCGTGTCGATGCTGTGCACCGCCGGGCGCACCGAGCTGCTCAGCGTCAACCGGCAGCGCATCACCGTGGACGGCGCGGGCGCGTTGTCGTTCGACGGTGTCGACGTCAACGCGATCGCGGTGGGCGGCGAGCGCGGGCCGGTGCTGTCGCGGCTGGCGAAGCAGGTGGCCAAGGGCATCCCCGGCCTGCGCGGCTTCGTCGGCATCGACCTGGTGTGGCACCCGCGCTGCGGACCGGTGGTGATCGAGGTGAACCCGCGCGTGACGTGCGCGTATGTGGGGCTGTCGGCCGCGCTGGGCCGCAACCTGGCTGCCGAGCTGCTGCAGGACCATGCCGCCGGTCACGACGCGGAGGGCCGCGATGGCTGAGGCCACCGTGATCGGCTGGGACATCGGCGGCGCGCACGTCAAGGCCTGCCTGCTGCAGCGAGGCCGCGTGATCGACGTGGCGCAATGGGCCTGTCCGCTGTGGCAGGGCATCGAGCACCTGGAGCGCGCGCTGCAGTCGGCCCGCGAACGCTGGCCCACGGCCGCGCGGGCGCGGCATGCGGTGACGATGACCGGCGAGATGGTCGACCTGTTCGAACACCGCGAAGAAGGCGTGCAGCGCATTGCCGCGCTGCTGTGCGATGCGTGGCCCGAAGCGCCGCCGCTGCAGTTCTTCGCCGGTGACCGCGGCTGGTGCGGCCGCGAGCGCGTGGCCGGCGAGTGGGCGCACATTGCGTCGGCCAACTGGCTGGCGACCGCGATGCATGCGGCGCGCGAGCTGGGCGACGGCGTGCTGGTCGACATCGGCAGCACCACCACCGACGTGATCGCGTTCAAGGGCGGCCGGGTCGTCACGCAGGCGCGCAGCGACGTGCAGCGGCTGGCCACCGGCGAGCTGGTTTACCAGGGCGTGGTGCGCACGCCGCTGTGCGGGCTGGCGCGGCAGATTCCGTGGCGCGGCCAGCAGCTCAACGTGATGAACGAGTACTTCGCGACGGTGGCCGACGTGTACCGGCTGACCGGCGAGCTGGATGCGGCGCACGACCTGTACCCGAGCGCCGACAACGCGCCGAAGGATGCGGCTGCCACGCGCAAGCGGCTGGCCCGCATGATCGGCATGGACGCGCGCGATGCGAGCGATGCCGAATGGCTGGTGTTTGCGCAGGACTGGCGTGCCGCGCAGGTGGCCGAGCTGGGTGCGCAATTGCACCGCGTGATGGCGATGCACGGGCTGTCGGCTGATGCCGTCGTCGTGAGTGCGGGCTGCGGCGACTTCCTGGTGCCGGACGTGCTGGCCAGCGCGCACGGTGCCGCGTGCGCCTGCCGCTCGTACGGCGCCGACCTGGCCCGCATCGGCCCCGGCGCCGCACCCGGCGTGGCCGGCTGGGCGCAGGTGTGCGCGCCCAGCGTGGCGGTGGCGATGCTGCTCGACATGGAGCTGCGCTGATGTGGATCGTCAAGCTCGGCGGCAGCCTGTGCGCGGACCCGGTGCTGCCGCAGTGGCTCGACCTGCTGGCGCAGCTCGGGGGCGGGCGGGTGACGCTGGTGTGCGGCGGCGGCACCTTTGCTGACGAGGTGCGGCGGCTGCAGTCGCACTGGCAGTTTCACGACCTGGCCGCGCACAACATGGCGGTGCTCGCGATGGCGCAGACGGCGTACCAGCTGAATGCGCTGAACCCCGCGCTGCAATTGGCGACCAGCCGCGGCGACATCCGGCGGGTGCTGCACAAGGGGCAGACGGCGCTGTGGCTGCCGTTCGAACTGCAGCGCGAGCACGCCGACGGGCACACCAACTGGGAGGTCACGTCGGACAGCATCGCGCTGGATCTGGCGCGGCGACTGAATGCCGAGCGGCTGGTGGTGGTGAAGTCGTGCCGGGTCGATGGGGCATCGAGCCTCGCGCAGTTGAGCGAAGACGGCATCGTCGATCAGCGCTTCGCGTCGCTCGCGGATGGGGCGTCGTTTCCGATCGAGATCATCCACAAGGATGATCTGGAGGGGATGCGGGCGTTGTTGTTTGGAGAGAATCCGGTGCTGGGCGCGCGGGGGTTCTAGTGGTCCGTCGTGGCGGTTGAGCCGGAAGAAGAACGGGGCGCTCTGTTCCGCCTTTTCATGCTGCGCTTGACCACCGTCGCCAAACATCCAAGCAAAGCGCCCAAGGCGCACAGGTAGGCGAACAAGACAAGTTGGACAGTGTCGCGAGGGAAATGGAGGGTGCGCTCCGCAATGACTGTACTGAGGGGAAACGCAAGAGCCCCGAACACCAGACCAATTCCGCCGCCGGCGTAGATTCTTGGGTGGATGTCGAGATCGAGGCCCATGAGGTACGAGAAGGCCGGGAATGCGATTCCCCCAGCAATTCCAAGCGCAACACTGGAATAGATGAATCCGGCCATTCCGTGTGGGCTTGTCGCCCCGACCAAGAACCCACTTGCCGTAGCCAGGCCGGCCCACGTCAAGAATACGGCGAGAGTCTCGACAGTATTTGTCATGCTACTCGTAGACGATCTTGATCTCAGCCCACTCATCCCTTCTCAAGAAGACATCTTTTCCCGATGGTGGCGCCTTGATCTTCAGGTTTTTACCGCTCCATTGGACGGTAACGTTCACCTCACCCTGCAACACATAAACTTTGTCCCCCCACTTTCCGTCCGTACCGCTGGCATCGTTTGATTTTTTCAGAAAGACAATGTTTGAGAATGCCGTCGTGGCTCCGCAGTCACGACGAATCGTGTTCGCGACAATATTTCCATCCGCAGATGTGGTTGCGCTCACCAACGTATCCGCGCAATCGCTGCCATCAAAGATCGGCGAGCAGGCTGTCAAGATTGAAAGAAGCATTGCCAGAAGGGCGCGCATCATCGATACCCCATGCATTGGCAAAAATTCATGCCGCCATTGATTTGATCTTGGTCATTGGGATCACTCTTCGTGTAGTGCCCATTTCAGGTCCGTAGTAGCGAGCGTAGTTGCTCCGAAGCTCACTCTGTGCATCCGCGTATTGCCCCGGCGATTCTGGCGGTGGTGGCACGCCTTGGGCCCGGCAGTGGAGGTAGACGAGTGCAACACCAAGCAGCGCTGCTACGGAAATGAAATGGGTGTTCCCGCGCCGACGCGCGTGTGCAGTGCTTTGCATGGATTCTTCCCTGAGATCTGTTCGTCAATGGCTGTGCAAGTGAGCGCGCAGCCTCGCCGACTTCTCACCGCAATGGGAGCGTACAAATGACCAGGGGTGAAGCCTTTGCAGATACCGGCATCTGCTAAAGAGATCGATGTCGCGCTTGAAACTTGACAGACGTTGGGTCGAGAACCATGGGGCGATCAGGGCATCAGGACCCTGGCCGATCTCGCTCCCGTGGGTCGGGTCTGCGAGCCGGGCCAGGACGCCATCTCGATCCCTCTCTTCAATAGTCGTCGTCGTCCGGATGGTAGGGCCGTGAATACGCCGGCGCCTCATGCGACGGATACGACCCCATCCGGCCCGGCGAGGAGGAGTACGTCGGCACGATGCGGGTGTTGCGGTACTGGCGCGGCGCGATGACAGCCTCGGTCGCGTAGCGGCCGTCGGCCATGTCGCCGTGGGTGTCGCGGTGCGACAGGCGGCGGTCGCCATTCGGGTCGCCCTGCGACGACTGCTGGCCCCAGGCGATATCGCGTCCCGGGGTGAAGTGCTGGGGATGCTGCACATAGACGGCGCCGACGGCAGCCATGCCGCGCTCGCCGGGATAGCGCGGCGTCTCGTAGCGCGGCGGCTGCGGCTCGCCCGATTGGGTGGCGCTGTCGGCCCAGTCCTCGGCGTAGCCGGATTGGCGCGAGACATAGAAGCCGTTGCCGCGTTCGAGCCCGCTGTTGGAGCCACCATGGCCGCGGCGTGGACCCTGCCGGACGAGCGAGTTCATCCCCTCCTGGTTGGTGCCGTGGTAACCCATGGGCTGGAAGCCGCGCCGCCGCAGGTCGTCGGTGCGCTGCTGGATCTCGGCCTGCGACGGTGCGCGGCCGGTCAGCGCGTTGCCCGAGTAGGCCGAGCCGTTGGAGTCGTCGCTTTCGTAGCCCGACGGCTCGTCCCTGAGCCTCAGGCCGGAACTCGGATGGGTGGTGCGCGGGCGCGGCGGGGACGAACTGTAGCTGCGCAGCGGGTTGCCGCGGCTGTCGCACGGCGTGCCGTCGCGCAGCGTGTAGCGCGTGCCGCCCTTCAGCCCGTAATCCTCCGGCCGCACGGCGACCTTGTCGTCGCCGCTGCCCATGATGCGCAGGCTCGCCACGGCCTTGTGCGTCTCGTGGTTGGTGACGATGAATTCGCCGGAGTTCAACTCGACGCCCGTCAGGTGGACGCGCTCGCCCGTTTTCGGATCGACGAAATGGGGTGTCGCATACGGCTCGCCATTGGGCTGCGACGGCTTCTGGCCACTGCCGGGCTGGTAGGTCACGGCACTCGAGAGCTCGAACTTGCTGTTGGTGGGGCCGCGTTTGCTGGGCGGCGTGCTGGACGCGCGCGAGGTGCGCGTCTGCAGCGCTCCAAGCGTGCCCTCTGTCGATCGCGAGCGCGCGCCGGTAGGGGCGTTCGACGCGGGGCTGTCCTGGCGTGGCGCTTCAGAGGTGGCGGAGGCAGCGCGAACTCCGTTGTTCTGGTTGACTTTCATGGCAATGGCTTCCTGTGTTGGGAGGGCGGCGACGGCGGGTTGCAGCCCGTTCCGACGTGTCTCCAGTGTGGAAGCGGGCCGGCCCTGGCCGGCGACGGAAAAGCGAAGCGGAGGATCGCCCAGCGCGACGCGGCAGCAGTGCGCCCTGCCGTTCCGGCCCGACCGACAGGCGCCGGGCTGTCGCCGCGAACGCCGCCGTTCAGTGGTGTGCCACGGGAGCCCGGCCCAGCAGGCCCGCCAACCCGCGCACCTTCTGCGCATCGAGCGCCGAAGCCCGGTCACCCGCGCACACCGCGCTGCGGAACCCCGCGAAGTCCGGCGCCAGCGCTCGCAGCGCCGGCAGGTCCGGCAGGCGCAAGGCCCCTGCCAGCCCGACCAGCTTGCCGGCCCGGCGCACTGTCGCGACGAAGCGCCGCAGGTCCGGCGCGGCCACGCAGTCGAACAAGCTGCCGGCCCGCTTGTCCGCGGTGTCGGCCATCAGCGCGGGAAAACCCAGCCTGCAGGCCTGCGCGACCAACGCCTCGTCGAGCCCATGGTCGGCGATGAACACCGGCACCACCGCGTGCCGGCGGCCGGCCAGCAGGTCGAGCACCACCGCAGCGTCGGGCGAGCGCTCGATGCCGACCTTCACGTAGTCGACCGCACACGCGCCCACCGCGTCGACCCGCGCGGCGATCCGCGCCGCGTCGCGCATCGGCACATCGCCGATGGTCGCGCTGATCGGCAGCGCGATGCCGCGCTCGCGCAGCGCCTGCACGATGGCGCGGACCGTCGGGACCGGCAGCCCGCCCAACGCCCCGTCGCGCGGCTCCTTCAGGTCGATGAAATCGACCCCGCCGTCGGCCGCGAGCAGGGCCTCGGCCGGGCTTCGAACGCTGACCAGCAACCGCATCACCGCGCCTCCTTCAGGCCCGCGCGATGCCGCGCCACCGCGCTGCGCAACCATCCCCAGGCTTCGCGCTCCGGCTCGCCGGCCGTCTTGTCGATCGCAATCTGCAAGTACGCCATCTCGCTGTCGACCTTCTCCGCCGCCAGCATGTGCAGCCGGCTCACCAGCACCGCCCCTTCGATCACCGCCGCCTGCGCGCGGTTGAATCCGATGAAAGGCGCATGCGTCACCTCGTGCACCCTCGCCATCAGCAGCACCGGTCGCTGCGCGTCGTCGCGCCGCTCGGCCAGCCTCAACTCCACATGCCCGAGCGCGCTCGCGAGCCGCTGGCCGAGGATCGTGTCGGCCGCCACCAGCGGCCACACCTTGCGCCCCGTCACGCAGCCGGCAAACACTCGCGTGTCCGTCAGCAGGTTCAGCACCGCATGCCCGGTGGCGACGATGTTGTCGTGCGTCGCCGAAGGCTTGAACGGCATCAGCACCACCTGCCCGCCTTGGTAGCGCGCGCCCATCGGTGCCACATGCGGCACGCCCTCCGCCGACACCGTCGTCACCACCGTCTCGTAGATCACGTCGTTCATCGGTCGCTTCCGTTGCGTGCCTTGCCGGTGGCCATCGTCGTGCCCGGCGCGCACCAGCCGTTCAGGTCCTGCGCGCCCGTCTCAACCGCCGCGCCCCAGTCGAGCGGCTGGTCCTGCACGTAGCGCTTGCCCAGCTTCCACGCGATCTCGGCGTGGGCCAGTTCCACGCCCATGTAAAACGCATGCGCCGCATCGTTCTCCAGCTTCAGCTGCGGCCACAGCTCGAACGCGCCTTGCCCCAGCCGCAGCCCGTCGCGGTTGTAGACGTGCAGCCCCAGCGGCGAGACCTGCACGCGGAAGTTGGGGTCGCGCACCTGCGCTGCCGTCTCGGCAATCTCCTGCGGCGTGTCGGGAAACGGGTGCTTCGCATGCACCGTCATCAACGCATCGCTGATGCCCTTCGGCAAGCTGCCGTGGCTCGCCGCCGCATGCATGATGCGGCGCGCCCAGTCGGCCTCGCGCACCGCGCGGCGCGCATGCTGGCTGACCTGCGTGGTCAGCACCGCGGCCACATCCAGTTCAGCCGCGATGCCGAACAGCAGTGCATTGATGCCGCTGGTGTCGGCCTCGGTCAGCTCGGTCACGTTGCCGATGCCCATCATGATCGGCGCGTCCGGAAAGCGCTCGCGCAGCCGGTGGTAGCGAACGATCGAGGCCGTCAGCCCGAACGGGATCGGGTCGAGGATCGAATCGGCGAAGTACGGCTTGCCGCTCGCCTGCATCCGCTCCACGGCCGCGTGCAGCGAGGCTTCGTCGGCCGGCGTGCGCGGGATCAGCACCGGCATCGCGTCGACCTCGTCGGCCACCCACAGCGTGTCCAGCGTCAGGCTCAGCAGGTAGTCGGCACCGGCCCGGCCGCCGCGCAGCAGCTCCTGCGCATCGTTCGAATCGACGCTCACCGAGAAGCCTTCGGCCTTCAGCGCCCGCACGCTGTCGGCCAGGTGGTCGAATCGTGTCGCCGGCAGGCTGCCGAGGTCGATCACGTCGGCACCATCGGCACGCAACCCGCGCGCACGCTCGACGATCGCGTCGACCGACAACTTCGGCGCGTCGACGATCTCGGCAAAGATCGCGACCTCGTACTCGCTCAGGTCCATCGGCTTCGCGGCCCGGTTGAAGAAGCGCGGCAGGTCCTTCAGCTCCTCCGGCCCGCGCTGCACCGGGATGCCGTAGTGCTGCGTCAGCGCCCCCAGGTCGCCGCGGCAGCGCCCCGGCACGAGGATGCGGTCGGCCTGCACCGGGCCCGGCACGCGGCGCGCGATCATCTCGGCCGTCATCAGCGCGGCCACCTGCAGCCCGAGGTCGCGCACCTCCCAGGTGAAGGGCGCCGCGTCGATGCCGCCCAGCACCCGCTCCAGCGCGGGCCGGGCCAGGTGGCCGGTCAGGAAGACGATGTGTTCTACGGACTGGTCCATGCGAGAGCGAGCTCCTTCAGGCGCGCGTCGAGCGCGGCCTCCAGTTCGGCGGGGGAGCACACCACATGGCAGAAGTCGATGGCACGAAGGCGGTCCACGTTGTCGAGTTCGATGCGCCGCGGCCGCAGCGTCACCCAGTCGTGCGGCGACTTCGTCACCACCACCGGTTCGGTGTCGCATGCAAACACGATGCCCGGAATGCCGAGCTTGCCGGCCTGCGCGAACATGTTGGTCGGCAGCGTGTCGCTGAAGCCGAACGCGCACTTCGCCACCGTGTTGCTGGTGGCCGGCGCCAGCACCACCGTGTGGTACACGTCGTCGTACAGCATGCCCACCGGCACGCCGCTCGCGGTCTTGTCCCTGAAGATCCTGAAGCGCTGCTTCAGCTCGTCCAGCGGCATCTTGTAGATCGACAGCACCTCTTCGCCGGCGGCCGACAGGAACAGGTCGCAGCCCGGCAGCCGCGCGGCCAGTGCGATCGATTCGTCCAGGCCGTGGCCCGAGCCGGTGATGCACCACGCAAAGCGCGAGCGCGGTGGCGCGTCGACAGGCGCCGCATCGTCATCGTCGTGCGGCAGCGCATCACTCGGGATGCGAGATCTCGATGTGGAGCTTGTGGAGTTTGCGGTAAAGGGTGTTGCGGCTGACATCGAGCACCTTGGCGACATTGCTCACGTTCCAGCGGTGCTGCTCCAGCATCTGCAGCAGCACCTGCCGTTCGTTCGCCTGGATCGGGTTCAGTTTGAAAGGCGGTGGCGGGTGGTCGGCGCTCGCATGCGCAGGCGGGCCCGCCGGTGGCACGGCAGGCATCGTCGTCACGTGCGACGTCAATGCGAGCGGCGCGGTGCTCACGGCCGCCTGCATGGTGGGTGCCACCGCGGCGCTGTCCTGCAGCGACGGCAGGTGCGCGCTGGCGATGGTGTCGCCGTCGGCCAGCGCCGCCGCGGTGCGCAGCACATGGCGCAGCTGGCGGATGTTGCCGGGCCAGGCGTAGTCCATCAGCATGCGTTCGGCCTCGGCGCTCAGCGTGCTGCCGCGGCCGCCTTCGGCTTCGAGCACGCCGCGGATCAGCTCGCGCCGGTCGCTGCGCTCGCGCAGCGCCGGCAGCAGCAGCTCGATGCCCGCCAGCCGGTAGTACAGGTCCTCGCGGAAGCGGCCTTCGCGCACCAGCTCCGGCAGGCGCTGGTGGCTGGCGCTGATCAGCTGGAAGTCCACCGCATGCGTCTCCTCGGTGCCCAGCGGCGTCACCTGGCGCTCGTCGAGCACGCGCAGCAACCGGGCCTGCAGGTCGAGCGGCATGTCGGCGATCTCGTCGAGGAACAGCGTGCCGCCGTCGGCCTGCAAAATCTTGCCGCGCCGGCCGGTGCGCTGCGCGCCGGTGAAGGCGCCGGCGCGGTAGCCGAACAGCTCCGATTCGATCAGCGTCTCCGGCAGGCTCGCGCAGTTGATCGCGACGAACGCGCCGCCGGCATGCGGGCTGGCCTCGTGCACCGCGCGCGCGAACACCTCCTTGCCGGCGCCGGTCTCGCCGCACAGCAGCACCGGCGTCTGGCGCGCGATCACGCGTCGCGCGGTCTCGAAGTGGGCCGCCAGCCGCGCGTCCTTGAAGGTCGGCGGCTGGGCCGCGGGGCGTGCCTGCGCGCTGCGCGGCGCGAGGCGCGGCACGGTCGTCGCGGGCAGCGTGCCGGCGATCGATGGCGTCGCGGGCGATGGCAGGTCCGATTCGGTCGCCGGCCGCCGCGCGACCGCGAAGAAGCGCAGCGCCGCATTCGCGCGGAAGGTCACGATCGGGTGGAACGACGACTGCGTGCTGCGCCTCAGCATGTCTTCGAGCGAGGTCTGGAACAGGTCCTCGATGTGGCGCGAGCGGATCTCGTCGACCGACTGCAGCCCGAGCTGGAACAGCGCGCTGCGGTTGGCCGCGAGGATGCGTCCGTCGTCGCCGACCGCGAGCTTGCCCTCGTGCAGCGTGTAGACGAACTCCGGCCGGCTGTGGAAGTGCAACGGGTGCGCATTGCGGAAGCGCCGGTCGATCAGCCGGTTCTCGATCATCCGCGCCGTCATGCCCAGCAGCACCAGCAGGTGCTGCTGCATCATGCTGGAGCGGCTGCTGACGTCGAGTACCGCGGCGATGTGGCCCGACGGGTCGAACACCGGCACCGCCGAGCAAGTGAGCTGCGTGAAGTGCGTGAAGAAGTGGTCTTCGCGGCGCACCGAGATCGGCGCCGCGGCCGCCAGGCAGGTGCCCATGCCGTTGGTGCCGGCCTCGGTCTCGCTCCACATGCCGCCGGGGCGCAGCCCGAGCGGCCCCATCTCGGCGGCGAACTCGGTGGAGCTGACCATGTGCACGATCACGCCGTCGATGTCGGTCAGCACCACCGCCGAATCGGCATCGGCGAGCTGCTGGTACAGCGTGGTCATCTCGTAGCGCGCGCAGTCGATCACGTCGGCCTGGCGCTCGCGCCGTTCCTCGAGCGCGGCGCGGCTGATCACGGCCGGCTCGCGCGCCTTGTCGGGGTGCAGCCGATATTCGTTGAGGCAGCGGCTCCACGACTGCGTCACCACGTCGCTCGCCGATTCGTGCACGCCGCTGCGCACCACGTCCATCACATGTTCGGCGTGGCGATCGTCGCCTGTTCGCAAGACCAGCGTCATGTGTTCCCCCAAGGACCGCAGGATCCTGATTCTGGTGCGATGGCGGGTCCTGCCTACCCGGTGAAACGAGGGGGCCTTCGCGTGGCCTGGTTATTGCGATCGGCCCGTGCGGCAGGCCGCGCAAGAGCCTGCTGTCCCATTCTTGAACACTCCTGGAGACCCGATGACCCACGCCAGCCGCAGCCCGAACCCCGCGCAAGACGCGCCGCTCCCGCTCGACCTGATCTTCATCGAAGGCCTCACCGGCGAAACGGTCATCGGCATCCACGAGTCGGAGTTCCATGCGCCGCAGCCGCTGGTGATCGACGTGCATGCCGGCGTGCCGCGGGCCCGTGCCTGCGACACCGACCGCATCGGCGACACCATCGACTACAGCGTGGTGCGCGAACGCCTGCTGCGCCTGCTGGCCGAGCACCGGCTGAAGCTGCTGGAGGCGCTGGCCGAGACCATCGCCGACATCCTGCTCGGCGAGTTCGGCGCGAGCTGGGTCCGCGTGAAGGTCGTCAAGCCGCACAAGTTCGCCGACGTGGCGTCCGTTGGCGTTCAGATCGAACGCGTCGCGGGCCCGTCGACGACGATCGGCCGCTCGGCGACCGTCGTGCAACTGCTGGGATCGGGGCTGGTGCCAGGTGAGGGCTCTCGCTGAGCACCCTGTTCGCATCACCCTCCGTTCGCACTGAGCTTGTCGAAGTGCCTGTTCGCAGGGAGCCCGGCTTCGACAGGCTCAGCCCGAACGGGGAGGTGCTCAGCCCGAACGGAGTGTTGCTCACGCCGCCGCGAACGGGTGCGCGCTCGACCCCTTCTTCTGGACCACTTCCTGGGCCGTCGGCGAGCCGGCCACCGCGCGCTTGATCGACTCCTTGACCGCGCGGTAGTTGTAGTCCTGGATCTTCTTGTCGTCCTCGGCCAGCCAGTGGATGAAGACGCCGACGCAGATGAACAGGTTGTCGGCTTCCGCCATCGGGATGGTGCCGTCCTCGACACAGTCCGCCACCGCCATCGCGACGCCGCGCTGCGCCGGCCCGAACATCTGCACCGCCTGCTTCGCGCCCTTGATGGTGACCTTGTTGAACATCACCGTCGCCGGCTTGGTCAGCAGGTTCGGCGCCACCACGGCAAGCAGCGACGTGAAGCCGTCCTTGTTGTTGGTCAGTGCGTTGGCGAATGCGCTCTCGGCGGGGCTGCCACGCGGTCCGATGAGCAGGTCGATGTGGGCAACTTCATTGCCGTCACCGACGAGCGACTCACCGACCATCATGCGATCGATCTTGGCCATGGCTGTGTCATCTCCTGTTTGCGTTTTCCGGGGACGTTCCCGACACTGGCAACGCGCCAATGTTCCACGGCTGTTATCACGTTCCGTGCCATCGCGACGCGAGGCCGGCGATCATCAGCGTGACCACCGTCAAATCTGCGCTGGTACCGGGGTTGATGCCCCGCGCCTTCAGCGATTCGTCCCACGCCGCCCAGGCCGGCTCGTCGTCGACGCCCTCGGCCCCGCGCCACGCATGCGCCGCGGCCATGACAGTCTGTGCCACCGCGTCGCCGTGTTTGCGAACAATGTGTGAATCGGCAAAGCTGCCCAGCAGCGCGATGTAGAGGCGCTGCACCGCGGCCGTGGTGCCGGCATCCGGAGCGCCGCAGCCGGCCCCCGACGGACATGCAAAGCCCGGACCCAGCGCCGGCAGCGCGACGCCGAAGACATCGGCATAGCCGTCGCGGTACTGCCGCGCGATCAGGTCGTGCCCGGCCGACAAGGCCATCGCGGCGCGCAGGTCGATGCTCGGTGCCGCACGCACGTCTTCGGCCGGTGCGTCGCCGAGGCCGCCCGGGTTCGCGCGGGCGATCGCGCGGTAGGCGTGTTCGGCATCGGCGAGGCCCAGGCCGGCGAGCACTTCGCCGATGGCCTGCTGCAGCGCCGCGGGCGTCGCCGCCTCGGGCCGCCGCTCCACCGCCACCGCGACCGGCGCGCACAGCAGCAGGATGCCGAGGTTGGTGTTGCAGTGCGCCGCCGACCAGCTGGCCGCCACCGCGGCCTCGATGCGCTCGCCGACGCCCGCGCCCGGCGCGAACAGCGGCCCGGCGGCGGCAGTCGCGCTGTCGGTGAACAGCGCCGCCTGCATGCGGTGGCCGCTGGACTGCAGGCTGACGTTGCCTGGCTTGCGCACCGCCACGTCGAGCGTGCAGGCGCACAGGAAGGCGGCCTTCGCCTGCGCCACGGCGGCCGGCAGCGCGCGGTTCACGCCGCGTCGCCGAGCGTGCGCTGCAGTGCGCACCGGCGGTCGAGCAGGTCGTCGACGATGGCCCGCGCGATGTTGAAGCCGGTCACGCGCTGCAGCCCCTGCCAGGCCGCGACGCCGTTGACCTCGATCACCTGCGTGCCCTGCGCCGACGGGATCAGGTCGACGCCGGCGTAGTCCATGTCGAGCGCTGCCGCCGCCTGCTCGGCCAGTTGCGCGAGGGCCGGCGTCAGCTCGGCCGGTTCGCAGCGCGCGCCCTGCGCGACGTTGTGGATCCAGTGCGTGCTGACGCGGCGCATCGCGGCGATCGCATGGCCGCCGACCACCAGCACGCGCCAGTCGAAGCCCGGCACGGCGGTCGCCGGCACGAAGCGCTGCAGGTAGGCGAGCGAGCCGAAGCCGCGGTCGAGCGCCGGCAGCGCATGGTGCACGCCGTCGACCTCGCCGACCAGCTGCAGCCCCTTGCCCTGCGAGCCGAACAGCGGCTTCAGCACCAGCGCATGCCCGGCCGCGCCTTCGCGCATCGCGATGCGCCGGGCCTGCGCCTGCGATTCGGTGGCCCAGGTGGGCGGCGTCGGCACGCCGGCCGCGTGCAGCAGCAGGCTGGTCATCGACTTGTCGACGCTGCGCTCGATCGCCCGCGCATCGTTGTAGACCGGCACGCCGAGCTCGCGCAGCGCATGCAGCACGCCGAGCCGCTTGGTGACCTGCTCGAAGCTGCCGCCGGCCAGCCCGCGCACCAGCACCGCATCGGGCAGCGCGCGGCCGTGACCCGGCAGCGCGAGGCCGTGCCAGGCGAGCGTGGTGTCGATGTGGCAGTCGGCCAGGTCGATGCAGCGCCCGACCGCGCCGCGCGCGCGCAACGCGGCCTGCAGCTGCCGGGTGTGCCAGCCGACCTCGTCGGTCATGATCGCGACCCGCATCACAGCACCTGCAGCCACAGCTGCCGCAGCAGCGCCATGTTCAGCGACCCGCTGTGCCAGGTGCTGCCGCTGTCGAGGTTGCTGATCCACACCTCGGCCGGTGCGAAGAGGCCGGGGTCGATCTTGTAGAAGTCGTAGCCGGCCTCCTTGAAGAGGTCGGCGAACGAGCGGCCATGGTCGCGCGAGCGGGTCGACGGCAGCTGCTCCGCGAGCGCGCGCGCGGCCGCGTCGTCGCCGCGCACCGTCAGGTGCACCTGGCCGCCGTACAGGATCGCGTCGTTCGTGCGGCCCATCGCCTGCGCGCCGTCGGGCGTCGGCGACGGCAGCGGCGCGCTCGCCACGCCCTCGATGACGTGCTCGAGCGCAAAGCCCAGCGTGTGCGCCTTGTGCAGGGCCGTCTCCAGCACGCGCGCGACGATCTGCGTCGTGCCGGCGAGGCTGGTGGTCGGCGTCAGCACGATCGTCAGCCCGGCGGGCTGCAGCGCGCAGTCGTGCAGCAGCTTGTCGACGATCACGGTCGGCGGCGGGCGGTCGACCTCCATCACCAGCACGCCGCAGTCGGCGCGGTCGCGGTAGCCGAGTTCGGCGAACAGGTCTTCCTTGCCGGCCAGCGCGCGCGCCGGGCCCGAGCCCAGCGAGAAGAACTTCTTGCCGCCGGTCTCTTCCTTCGTCGCCGCGAGGCTCCAGCCGGCGTACTGGCTGCCCAGGCAGGCCAGCACCGGCTGCGAGCTGCGAACCTCGACCCAGGTCGGCCAGCCATGCCGCTCGCCGGCCTGCAGGCGGACCTGCCCCAGCCCGCCCATGCAGATCTCGCCGATCAGCAGGCCGGCGGCGATGCTGCCGCGCGCCTCGATGCCGGCGTCGACGAGGCAGGTGCCGCGCTCGTCGCGGCGCACCGCGACCTGCAGCGCGCCGGCCTCGGCGATCAGGCGCTCGACCAGCGGACGCGCGCGCGTGTTGACGCTGAGCTCGGTCATGACGGTGTCTCCAGGGTGTCGAGCAAGGCCTCGCGGGCCTGGTGCAATGCGGCGCGCACGGCGTCGGCGGTGGCACCGCTCGCGGCCAGGCTGCACAGCGGGTCGCCGGCCGCGAAGCGCGTGCCGGCGTTGGGGCGGTCGTGCGTGTCGGGCCGGGCCGCGAGGCGCCGTGCCAGCGCGGCATCGACCTGGCCGTCGTGGCGCGCGAACACGATCTCGGTACCGTCGACCCGCTCGCGCTTCACCGGCGGCGCCGGCAGCACGCCGTGCAGGCAGGCCTGCACATGCGCCGCCATCACGCCATCGCCGTACAGCGCCAGGCTGGCGGGCGGGCGCGGGTTGACCTCGAGCACGGCGATCTCGTCGCCGTCGCGCAGGAAGTCGAGGCTGCACAGGCCGCGCAGCTCGAAGGCGCCGGTCAGTGCGCGCACGGCGGCCTGCACGCGCGACGCGGCGATGGTGCCCAGCGCCACCGGTCCGACGACGCCGCAGAACACGAACGGCCGCGTGCCGAAGCGGCGCACCGTCTGCTCGTTGAAGCCGAGGATCACCGCCTGCCGGCCATTCGCGACGAAGGTGGCCGACATCGGCACGCCCGGCGCCTGCTGCTGCAGGTAGTGGTGCGCCGGCAGCTCGGCCAGCTGCTCCGGTGTCGCCGGGCGCACCTGCCAGCCGCCGCAGCCGAGCGCGTCCTTCACCAGCCAGCGGGCGCCATCGTCGGGCAGCGTGCGGGCGAGGGCGCCGAGCCGCACCGGCGGATGGTGGATGCCGTGCGACGCGAGGACGTCGAAGAAAAGCGCCGGGTCGCGCACGCGGCACACCGCCGATACCGCGGTGCCGATCAGCGGCAGCAGCTGCGCGCCTTCGGCCAGCAGGCGCGGCCGGCCTTCGAAGCCGCTGCCGGCGATCCAGCCGCGCACGTCGCCGCGGTGCGCGAGGTCGCGCAGTGCGGCGAGCGTCAGCGCGTCGTCGATCTCGAGCGAGGCGGGTTCGCCGAGGCCGATCCACTGCGACGCCGCGGCGCGGGTGTCGGCATCGCCGAACAGGTCGAGCGCGACCACCTCGAAGCCGTCGCGCACCGCGGCCTCGGCCATCAGGCGGGCGGACAGCGCGGCCACGGCGATCACGCCCTTCACGTCGCGTGCGGCGCTCACGCGGCCGTGCCGGCCGCACGCTCCGCGAGGAACGCACGCGCGGTCGCGAATGCCTCCGGAAAGCCGAGCACCAGCGCCTTCTTGTCGGACTCGCGCATCTGCACCAGCAGCCGGTGCTGCGTCTGGTACTTCACGTTGCCGATCGCGAGCGCGCCGATGCCGACCGCCGCGCTGCCGGCCAGCGGCTTGCCGTCGTCCATCACGCCGACACCGGCGATGCCTTCCGGCGGCACCGCGTTGACATCGGCGGCCACCTTGAGCCGCGGCGCGTGCTGCAGGTCGTCGGCCGACACCACCTGCACGCCGGCCGCGGCGCAGGCCAGCACCACGTCGGCCTCGGCGAGCGATGCCCGCACCGTCGCGGTGTCGGCGCCCGACACCCCGTGCAGCGTGACGCCGAAGCGCGTCGCGGTGTCGTGCGCGGCCGATTCGGCGGCGGCCGCACCGCTGCGGCTGGACAGCGACACCAGCGCCCCGGCCTGCGCCGCGAGCACGCCGGCGATGCGGCCCACCGGGCCCAGCCCGCCGAGCACCACCACGCGCATGCCGGTGAGGCCGTGGCCCTGGTGCTTCTGCAGCGCGGCCTCGGTGCAGGCGACCATCGCCGCGGCCGTGGTGTACGCGCCGCTCGGGTCGGCCATCACCGACACGACGAAGGGCTTGACCATCGATGCCTTCGCGCGCTCGAGCATGTCGGTCGCGAGGATGGCGTTGCGGCCACCGATGAACAGGCCGGTGCGTGCGACGCCCTTCGGGCCGCGCGAGAAGATCGCGTCCTGCGTCAGCGCGGCGATGCCGTCGAGGTCGACCTCGCAGTACGGCGCGATCACCTGGTAGCCGGCGTCGGCGGCCATGTTGACGTCGAACGGGCTGGCCTGCCGGCCGGGGGTGAACAGGTGGAGGATGTAGGGGCGTTCCATCGCGGCTCCCGGGGTCTGTGGCGTCAAGGGTCAGTGGGGTTCGCAGGCGTGCTCGCCGAGCAGCGCGCCGCGGTTGAGCCCGGCGACGATGCCGAGCGTCAGGCCGGGTTCGAGTGCCCGCGCCCGCAGCGCCTGCACCGCTGCGTCGGCACTCGCCTGCGACGGCAGGATCGCGAACCCGGTCGGCCCCCACGAGCTCTGGCCGATGGCCGCGCCGTCGATGGCCTGCACGGTGCGACCCACCGCGGCGCTGGTGTACGCGCCGCCCTGTGCCGGCGCGAAGTGCGCGCCGAGCAGTTGCTGCACGCGGTTGATGCCGGCCGCGAACAGCGCGAACTCGCCGCTCGCCGCGCCGGGCAGCACGCGCATCAGCACCTGGTGGCAGATGTCGGCGGACAGCGCCTGCGGCAACGGCGGGAGCGTCGCGATGGCCTGCTTCTCCTGCGGGCCCGACAGGCCGCGGTGGCGCTCGTCCTGGACCACGATCACGCGCCAGGCGGCCGGGAACGCGATGCGCGACAGCAGCGGTGCCGGCAGGCCGTCCGGGCCCGGCCCGCCGTCGAGCAGCAGGCCGCCCTGGTCGAAGCCGGCGATGCCGATGCCGGAGCGCAGCCCGCGTGCGAGCCAGTGGGCAAGCGTTGCGCTGCCGATCGCGAGGCCGTGCCAGTGCGCGAACACCCGGCCGATGGCCAGCGCGAGCTGCGTGCCCGAGCCGAAGCCGGCATGCGGCGGCAGCACGCGCGTGAGCTGCAGGCGCAGCGGCGCGCGCAGCCCGGTGTGCTCGCGCAGCAGGTGCAGGAAGCGCGCGGCGCGTTCGACCTCGGCCTGCGCGGCGGGGTCGACGATGACGATGTCGTCGGTCGATGCGGCGCTCAATGCAAGCTCGGTCGCGAAGCCGTCGATGACCAGGCCGAGGCTGCCGAAGTGGCGGCCCAGCGTGCCGGCCGGATCGAGGAACCCGAGGTGCAATCGGCCCGGCGCGCGAAGCGTCAGCAGGCGGTGGGGATCGGCGGCGGAGACAGGCATCGCAGCCTCGGTAAGCAAGCGCCGTTCCGCTCGGGTTTACCCAGGGAAACGGGCTGCGCCGGCGCGTGCGCGGTGTCGGGAATCCCGCGCCTGTCCCGGGCGGGTGACACAGTGTCCTGCGCGTTCAGTCGTACTTGATGTACTTGAAGCGCGGATCGTCCGGCGTGCCTTCCAGCGCCGAGCCCTCGACCACGCCCGGTTGCCACATCACGACCTCTTCGATCTTCGCGGCGAGCGCGAAGTCCTTGTCGGTGATGCCCTTGGCCGCGTGGTTCATCAGCTTCACCGTGACGAAGGCGAACGAGACCGTGAGGTCCGGGTGGTGCCAGGCCGCTTCGGCGAGGTGGCCGACGGTGTTCACCACCATCAGCGTGCCTTTCCATCCACCGGTCTTGTACTTGCGGCGGATCCAGCCGTCTTCGAGGAACCACTTCGGCAGCTCGGCCTTCAGGCGAGCCTCGACCTCGTCCACCGTGTAGGTCTCATCGGGGGTCTTCTTGCGCCATTGCGACATGTCGGTCTCCTCGGCAGGGTTGACGGCCTTGATCTTTTGCGCGGCACCGCACAGCATCATCGCTCCGCAGGAGCAAGCACCATGCGCAGAAGGGTCTGGAACATCGGCATCGCGTCGGCCCTGCTCGGCCTCGGCCGCGCCCGGGCGGCGGGCGAGCGCCTGACGGCCGAACAGGTGCGCGAGCGCCTGGCGCAGGGCCCGGCCGACCTGTCGGGCCACGACCTGTCCGACCTCGACCTGAGCCGCATCGACTTCCGCCGGGCGCGGCTCGCCGGGGCCAGCCTGTTCGCATCGAAGCTGGTGCTGAGCCGCTTCGATGGTGCCGACCTGACGCGCGTCAACCTGAACGGCGCGTGGCTGATGGGCACCGACTTCGGCGGCGCGACGCTGGTCGGCAGCAGCCTGCTCAGCGTGGTGGTGCTGGGCGGCGAGGTGAAGGCGCCGCCGAATTTCGCGGGCGCTGACCTGAGCGGGGCGCGCATCATCGCGGACTTTCCGGGGGCCAACCTGCGCCGCGCGAAGCTGGTGAAGGCGAACCTCGGCGTCAACATCAAGAACCAGGGCATGGGGCAGATGCGCACCGACCTGTCGGGCGCCGACCTGAGCGACGCCGACCTCGACGGGGCGGACCTGAACCGCTCGCTGATGTCGTTCGCGAAGCTGGTCAACGCCAACCTGCGCGGCGTGAACTTCTTCAACGCGAAGCTGGCCGGGGCCGACCTGCGCGGCGCCGATGTCACCGGCGCGGATTTCACCGATGCGGTGCTGGACGGCGTCATCCTGACCGATGTGAAAGGCCGCGCGAGCGCGAAAGGCCTGTAGCCCGGATGCCAATCCGGGATCGCGCGGGCACGGCCGGCGCGTCAGCCCTTGCGCTTCACCGCCGCGGGCTTCGACCCCGCAGCCAGCCGCGTGGCTTCTTCATCCACCGGCAGCAGCGAGGTCAGCGTGCCCGGCGGCAGATGGCGCAGCTGCGTGGCATCGAGCTTGCCGATGAACTTCCAGCCGGTCGGCAGCTTGATGAACGCGAACGCGGTCGGCGGATCGACGAAGACGTCGTAGTCGTTCACGACGACCGCCTCGACGGCCTGGGCCTCGGCCGGCGCGGCGATCAGGGCACCCAGCAGCAATGCAAGGCAGGACAGGGGAAGGGCAAAGGGGCGGGACATCGAGAACTCCAGGGGCATGTCGGGTGGAAGGGAAGTGTGGATGCGGCGTGCTTCAAGCCGACTTCATGGAACACTGCGTGCGTTTCATTCGTTGCCGTCAACAGCCCATGTCTCACCATCTCTTCATTGTCGCCTCCACCCGCGAGCCGGGCCACGTCGGCAACACCGAATGGCTCGCCCGGCGCGCCGCCGAGGGCCTGCCTGCCGGCGCCACGCAGACCTGGCTGCACCTCGCGCAGATGCCGGTCCCGCCCTTCACCGACCAGCGCCACACCGTCGGCACCTACCCCTGGCCCGAAGGCCACCTGCGCACGCTGCTCGACGCGACGATGGACTGCACCGACCTGGTCCTCGTCGCCCCCGTCTACTGGTACAGCTTCCCGAGTTCGCTGAAGACCTACCTCGACCACTGGAGCGCCTGGATGCGCATCGACGGCCTGCCGTTCAAGGCCGAGATGGCGAAGAAGCGCCTGCACCTGGTCACCACCAGCGGCAACCGCGCGAAGGCGCAGCCGATGATCGATTCCACCCGACTCTGTGCCGAGTTCCTCGCAATGCCGATGGCCGGCGTGCTGTGGGGCAAGGGCGGCCCGCCCGATGCGGTTCAGTCCGATGCCGAGGCGGTTGCCGCGGCCGCAGCCTTCTTGCGCAGCGCCTGACGCAGCCGCAGCGCTGTCGGCCATGCGCTGCGCGCCCACATCGGCGCCAACAGCAGCACGAAGGCCAGCGCCGCCAGCGCGACCCGCCCGTCGGCACGCGCCACCACCGGCTTCGCGAGCGCCGGCGACGTCAACGCCTGCGACAGGCCTTGCGCCGTCTGCAGCCGGTGGAAGACCAGGCCGCGCTCGCTCGCGAGCAGCCGCAGGTAGCCTTCGCGCAAGGCCGACAGGTGCTCGGTCCCCGGTGTCGCGCCGAGCCCTGCCGCCGCCGGGCCTGCGCCGTCGTCGGACAGCGTCTCGCCGCTGACGCTCGCGCCGCGCCCCTGGCGCCGCAGGTCGGTCTGCATCACCTCGTCGGCGCGCCAGACGCCGAGCGGCCGCCCGAGCGGATCGGTCTTCGGGATCGGCGACGCCAGCAGCTCGCCGACACCGACCAGCAGCCCGGGCACCTCGCCCGGCTTGTCGTCGAACGACGGCCGGTACTGCGGGTTCAGCGGCGGCGCCTCCTGCCCGTCGGTGATGAACACCAGCGACGGCTTGCCGGGCAGCTCGCGCGCGATGCCGAGGCCGCTGTGCAGCCCCTTGGCCACCTCGCTGTTGCCCGACCAGGCCATGCGGCCGTCGATGCGCGCCAGCGTCGCACGCAGCTCGCCCAGGTTCGCGCACACCTCGACCGGCGCCAGCAGCAGGAACGAGCGGTACTCGGTGAACACCGCCCAGCCGACCTTGGAGCCGCACGGCAGGTCCAGCAGGCCCTGGCGCAGCGCGTCCTTCGCGAACGCGAGGCGCGACGCCGGCTTGCCGGCCAGCACCTGGTCGGTCACGTTCATGCTCTGCGTGATGTCGAGCACCACCACATGCTCGAACAGCCGGCGCTCGATGCGCAGGCTCGGGTTCAGGAAGGTGGCGGCGAGTGCGACGGCGGCCAGCGCCAGCAGCCCGCTGTCGCGCCGGCCGCGCCACGACGCGCGCAGCCACGCGAGGGGCCTCATGGCAGGCCCGGCGAGTAGCCGCGCATCGTCGTGACGGCACGCTCGGCATCGCGCCGGCCGTCGGCCGGTTCGGCCAGCGAGTCGTCCGGATCGGGCAGCAGGCGCTGCGCGCGCTCGAGGTTGTAGCGGGCATCCCACTGCCCGGGGTCGTTGCGCAGCACCTCGCGGTAGCCCTCCTTGGCCAGCTCCAGCAGCGGGATCGCGAGCCCGGGTTGCGGCGTGGCGCGCACCGCGATGGCCTGGCGCATCAGCAGGTTCGCGCTGTTGTAGCGCGCCGCCTGGCCGAGCGGCGTGTCGCCTTGCAGCACGCGGTAGCGTTTCAACGCCTCCTCGCCCGCGCCGCTGGCGGCCTGCGCGTGGGCGAGCGCGAACTGCAGTTCGGCGGGCGGGTGGTCGAGCGCCACCGGCGGGTCGGCGGCGATGGCGTGGTTCCAGCGCTGCAGCCGCCACAGGTGCAGGCCGTCGGCCAGCAGCGCGACCGCGGCGACGACGAGCACCCCCAGCACGGTCCGCGTGCGCCGCCGCGTGATCACGCCCATCGCCGGATCTCCAGCCGCTGCGCGCCCCACAGCAGCAGCACGCACAGCAGCGCCAGCGCATGGCCCCAGGGCGACAGGTCGCGCCGCGGCACGGTGTCGAGGTAGGTGATCGGCAGGTTCTCCAGCCGGTTCACGTCGTCGATGGCGGCCTGCAAGGCCTGGTCGTTGTCGGCCTCGTAGGCGCGGTACGGCGTGCCGAGCGACTGGAAGAAGCGGTGCAGCTGGTGCTCGGGCACGGTGTCGGCCGCGCCGAGCGGATCGTCGGCGCCGGCGGTCAACCCGGGGCTGTTGGCCGAGCGCAGGTAGAACCAGTTGATCGCGGTGCGCTGCTTGCGCGCGGCGAATGCGATGCGCTCCTGCGTCGCCGGGTCGAGGTGGTCGCCGCCGTCGGACACCAGCATCACGATGCGCGAGCCGGTGTAGGGCCGGTCGTCGAAGAACGACAGCGCCTCCAGCAGCGCGAGGCCGATGTTGGTTTCCGACAGCCCGCGCCCGATCTCGCCGGCGGCGATCGCGGCCTGCACCACGTCGTTCTTCTGGGTGAACTCGAGCACCCGCATCGGCAGCGTGCTGAACACCACCATGCCGAAGCGGTCGTCGGGCCGGCCGGCCGCGAACTCCGACAGCAGCCGGCGCGCGACCTTGCCCTTCGCATCGCGCGAGCGGCCGGGCGACAGGCTCATGTAGTAGTCGAGCGCCTCGGGGCCGGTGCCGCGCGGCTTGACCGTGCCGGCCGCGAGGCGGGCACCGGAGAAGCCCTGGTCCATGCTGCGGCTGCGGTCGAGCACGACGACGATCTCGGCGCCCTGGCCGACGCGCTCCACCGTGTACTCCGGCCGGTACGGCCCGGCCATCGCGAACACCAGCAGCGCGAGCGCGAGCACCGCGGCGCCCTTCAGCAGGCGGTGGAGGGCATCGGACGCGCGGTCGCGCGGCATCAGCGCGACCCAGGCGTTGCGCACCGGCTGCCCGGCACGCGCCCACCACGGCCACAGCGCCAGCGGCAGCAGGGCCAGCAGCCACGGCGTGTCGAAATGGATCATGCGGCACCCCGCTCGGCATCGCGGCATTTGCGGCAGAACTCGCGCAGCCAGCGGCCGTCGTTCGCCGCGGGCGGCGCGTCGGCAAAGAACTCGCGGCGCGACTGATCGAAGAACATCAGCAGCTCGTCGCGCAGCCCGGCGTAGCGCGGCTGCGCGGCGACGAAGCGGTCGACGCCGTGCGCGAACACCACCTCGCCGGCCGTGCGGTTGAGCGCCTCGTGCACGCGCTGGAAGGCGGCGCGCCGGTCGGCCGCCGGGCTGTCCGCCGGCAGGTCGTCCAGCTGCCGCCAGGCGCTCGCGAACGGCCGCCGGCGCCGCGACCACCACGGCAGCGCGAGGTACACCTGCGCGAGCCAGCCGAGGCACGCCAGCAGCACCACGCCATACGCCACCAGGCGGCGCTGCGCGGGGCGGGTGTCGATCGGCGGCGGCGGCAGGTCAGGCCGCAGCTCGCCCAGGCCGTCGCGCGGCGAGACCTCCAGCGGCACCAGCGGCGACACCGTCACCGGCCAGGCGTCGACGCGCAACGACTGCTCGCGCCCGTCGCCGTGGAAGCCGAGCGAGAGCGGCGCGATCTCCAGCGTGCGCACGTCGGTCGGCGCGAGGAACACCTGGTACCGAAGCTGCAGCGTCAGGCGGGTGCCGCCGGGTTCGGCGTCGCGGCGCTGCGACACCTGTTGCAGCTCGATCGCCTTGCCGCGCGCGCCGGGGCGCGGCAGCGAGGCTGGGTCGAGCGCGAAGCCGTCGGGGATGTGGACGACGAGCTGGCGCTCGACGAGATCGCCGACGTGGTAGCCGAACGCGCGCGGCTCGACGGTGCCGGCGCGCAGCGTGCCGGCGGCCGGTGCCGGGCCGCAGCAGGCGATCAGCGCGAGCGCGGCGAGGCGGTCACGCATGGAAGTGCCGCGTCACCGCGTCGGCATCGAAGGCGCCTTCGATGAACAGGGGGCTCAGGCGCTGTGCGCGGAACGCCTGCAGCAGCGCGTCGTGGCGCCGGGCCTGCTGCACGCGCCACCGCTCGCGCAGCGCGGCGCGCCACCACACGAGGCGCTGGCGGCCGGTCTCGGGGTCGAGCACCTGGGCCAGGCCGCGCGCGGCGCTGAGGCTGAACTCCTGCGGGTCCCACAGCACCACCGGTACCAGGTCGTGGTGGGCGAGGCTCGCGAGCACCGCCTGCACCTCGTCGAGCGGCCAATGGAAGTCCGACAGCAGGAACACCAGCGAGCGGCGCTGCGGCAGGTGGCGGTGGGCCAGCTGCAGGCCGTGCGCCGAACGGCCGGTGGGCTGCAGGTCGCGCAGCGTGCGGGTCAGCTCGCCGGCCGCGGCGCGCGAGCGGCCCTGCGGCAGCAGCAGGTCGGTGCGCACCTGCTCGTCGCAGGCGACGAAGCCGAAGCTGTCTCCGGTGCGCCAGGCCGACCACGCGAGGCTGTCGACGAAATCGGCCAGCACCTGGAGCCGGGCCTGTGCACCGGCGAAGCCCATCGACGCCGACAGGTCGGCGACCACCGCGACGGGGATCGATTTGCGCTGGCTGTAGACGCGCACCGACCACTGGCCGAACGGATCGCGCAGGCTCGCATGCAGGTCGAGCCGGCGCGGGTCGGGCGCGTCGAGCAGCGAGGCATGGCCGCGGAACTCGAAGCCGCTGTCGCCACGCCGGCTGCGGTGGTGGCCGGGGAAGTGGCCGAGCGCCGCATTGCCGATGCGGTAGTGGATCTCGGGAGTGGCTTGCAGCATGCTGCTACGGCGCCGCGACGCCGGCGAGGATCCCGCGCATCAGCGGCCCCGAGATCTCCTGCCGCCGCATCTCGTGCACCGGCTGGTAGCACAGCCGGTGCGCGATGGTCTCGACGAACACCGCCTGCACGTCCTCCGGCGTGACGAAGCCGCGCCCGTCCAGCCAGGCCGCGACGCGCGCGGCCCGCAGCAAATAGCTCATGCCGCGCGGGCTCGCCCCGGCCAGCATCAGCTGCGCGGTGTCGAGCCCCGACACCTTGACGCCGTACTCCGCCGGCGCCGCCGTCGCGCGCCACAGCCCGAGCGCGTAGTCCTGCAGCGCCTGCGACGCCTGCACGCTGCGCTGGATCGCCTCGGCCACCTCGTTCAGCGCCTGGTGGTTCAGCATCGCCGCCGGCAGCTCCTCCACCAACCGGTCGGTGTCGTGGTAGCGCGGGTTGAACATCAGCTCGCGCCGGTCCGCATCGCTGGCCGGCGCGTCGATCGTGACCTCCAGCATGAAGCGGTCGCGCGCGGCCGACGAGATCTCGAAGGTCTCTTCGCGCTCGACCCGGTTGCGGTCGGCGAACACGATCAGGTGCGGGAAGCGGAACTCGCGGTTGAACGCCGACACGCTGCGCTCGGCCATCACGCGCAGCAGCAGCGAATGCACCTGCGGCCGCGCCCGGTTGATCTCGTTGAAGAAGAAGATCGCCAGGTTGTCGCCATGGCGGATCAGCGGCCCTGGCTCCACCGCGGGCCGGCCTTCGGCGCTGATGTAGGTGTAGTACACGAGGTCGTTGGGCATCAGGTCGATCGTGCCTTCGGTGCGCGCGAACGGGCCGCCCAGCACCTGCGCGAACGCACGCAGCAGCGTCGTCTTGCCGACCCCCACGTCGCCCTGCAGCAGCACGTGGCCGCGCGCGAACACCGCCAGGTTGACGAGCCGGATCACGCGGGCCTGCCCGATCACCGCCTTGCCGACTTCGGCCTCCAGCGCCAGCGCGCGTTCGCGCCAATCCGTCAGCAGCGCATCGTTGCGGTCCATGCCGTTCCTCTCCAAGGGGGTTCGACGCGGGACACTCTGCGTCAGCCCTGCAACGGACTGGGCTGAAGGCCTGCGCCCGGGGCTGGGAAGCAAGAGGCAAGCCTGCGAGTTGTCAGTTGGAGAGCCCCCGCCGCGGCGATTCATGAAAATCGCCAGTTCGCATTCATGATCACCCGACTGGGCCGACGGCCCGCATCGCGCCACCATGCAGGACGGGACCCAGAGGCCCCCGCAGTTGCCGACCGGCACTGTGAGTCAACGAAAGGAGAGTCTTCATGGTTTGGCAAACACCGACTGCCACGGATTTCCGCTTCGGCTTCGAAATCACGATGTACGTCACGGCCCGCTGATCGCGGCGCTTCGTTCTCGCCGGCACCCTGGCAACCCTGGGGTGCCGGCTCCAACACCTCCCTCATGCGCATCACCGTTCTGGGCTCGGCGGCAGGCGGCGGTTTCCCGCAGTGGAACTGCAACTGCGCCAACTGCGCCGGCGTGCGCTCGGGCCGCGTGCGCGCAAAGGCCCGCACGCAGTCGTCGATCTTCGTGCGGCCCGGTGTCGCAACGGATGACATGGCCGACGGCGTGCTCTTCAACGCCTCGCCCGACATCCTCGAGCAGATCCGCAGCCACCCGGCGTTGCAGCCGGCGCGCGCGCTGCGCGACACCGCGATCGCCGGCGTCGTGCTGATGGACGGCCAGATCGACCATGCCACCGGCCTCTTCATGCTGCGCGAACGCGGCTCGCCGCTGCCGCTGTGGTGCACCGATCCGGTCGAGGAAGACCTGACGCAGGGCAACCCGGTGTTGCGCGTGCTGTCGCACTTCTGCGGCGTGCAGCGCCAGCGCATCGCGCTCGACGGCACGCCGTTCAGCGTGCCCGGCGTGGCCGGCCTCGCGTTCAAGGCGATGCCGCTGAGCAGCAAGGCCGCGCCGTATTCGCCGCACCGCGAGGCGCCGGTGCCGGGCGACAACATCGGCATGACGCTGGTCGACACGGCGCGTCGCAGCTCGGTGTTCTATGCGCCGGGGCTGGGTGCGATCACGCCGCCGGTGTTCGACGCGATGGCGAGCGCCGACGTCGTGATGGTCGACGGCACCTTCTGGACCGACGACGAGATGAAGACGCTCGGATTGAGCAGGAAATCGGCGCGCGACATCGGCCACCTGCCGCAGTCGGGCGCGGGCGGCATGCTCGAGTGGCTGGGCCGGCTGCCGGCCGGCACGCGGCGCCTGCTGATCCACATCAACAACACCAACCCGATCCTCGACGAGGACTCGGCCGAGCGTGCGCACCTGCAGCGCGCCGGCATCGAGGTCTGCGAGGACGGCATGACGATCGAGGTCTGACCATGACGCTGCGCGCCGACATGCTGAAGGAAGGCCGTCACCCCGCCGACGATGGCCCGCCGGCGTGGACCCGCGCCGAGTTCGAGGCGCAGCTGCGCGAGCGCGGCAAGTCGTACCACATCCACCATCCGTTCAACGTGATGCTGAACACCGGCAAGGCGACGCCCGAGCAGGTGCGCGGCTGGGTGGCGAACCGCTTCTACTACCAGATCGCGATTCCGATCAAGGACGCGGCGGTGCTGTCGAACTGCCCCGATGCCGCGGTGCGCCGCGGCTGGGTGCAGCGCATCCTCGACCACGACGGCTTCGAGCTCGGCGGCGTGAAGGATGCCGGCGGCATCGAGGCCTGGCTGCGGCTCGCGCAGGCCGTCGGGCTGGGCCGCGACGAGGTGCAGGACCTGCGCCACGTGACGCCGGCGGTGCGCTTCGCGGTCGATGCGTATGTCGATTTCGCGCGCCGCGCGCCGTGGCAGGAGGCGGTGTGCTCGTCGCTGACCGAACTGTTCGCGCCCGAGATCCACAAGCAGCGCCTCGCGACCTGGCCGCAGCACTACGGCTGGATCGAACCCGAAGGCCTCAGCTACTTCCGCAACCGCCTGAGCCAGGCGCGGCGCGATGTCGAGCAGGGCTTGTCGATCACGCTGGACCACTTCACGACGCGGCCGCTGCAGGAGCGCGCGCTGGAGGTGCTGCAGTTCAAGCTCGACATCCTGTGGGCGATGAACGATGCGATGGCGACGCGCTACGGTGTCTCGGCATGAATGCATTGACGACCGAGACCCTGCCGCGTGTCGGCCCCGGCTTCCGGCTGCAATGGGAGCCGGTGCAGGACTGCCATGTGCTGCTCTACCCCGAGGGCATGGTCAAGCTGAACGGCAGCGCCGGCGAGATCATGAAGCGCTGCGACGGCGAGCGCAGCGTCGCCGCGATCGTCGAGGACCTGGAGCAGGCGTTCTCGGCGCAAGGGCTGGAGCCGGACGTGCTGGGCTTCATCGAGCTGGCCGCGAAGCAGCGCTGGCTGGCCTGGGACTGAACGATGGCCGCGCAGATCGGTCCTCCGCTGTGGCTGCTCGCCGAGCTGACCTATCGCTGTCCCTTGCACTGCGTGTTTTGCTACAACCCGGTCGATTTCGCGCGCCAGGAAGACGAGCTCGGTACCGAGGACTGGCTGCGCGTGCTGCGCCAGGGCCGCGAACTGGGCGCGGTGCAGTGCGGGCTGTCGGGCGGCGAGCCGCTGCTGCGCGACGACCTGGAGGTGATCGTCGCCGAGGCGCACCGGCTGGGCTACTACACCAACCTGCTGACCTCCGGCGTCGGCCTCACCGAGGCCCGCGCCGCGGCGCTGAAGCAAGCCGGGCTCGACCACGTGCAGCTGTCGTTCCAGGACTCCACGCGCGAGATGAACGACTTCCTGTCGCACACCAAGACCTTCGGGCTGAAGAACAAGGTGGCGCAGATCATCAAGGCCAACGGCTGGCCGATGGTGATGAACGTGGTGATCCACCGGATGAACATCGACCACATCGACCGCATCATCGGCATGGCCGCGGAGCTCGGCGCCGAGTACCTGGAGCTCGCCAACACGCAGTACTACTCGTGGGCCTTCCTGAACCGCGACCAGCTGCTGCCGACGCACGAGCAGCTGCGCCGTGCCGAGGCGGTGACCGACGAATGGCGTGAACGCCTGGGCGACAGCATGCGGCTGTTCTTCGTGGCACCCGACTACCACGAGGGCAAGGCGAAGAAGTGCGTCAACGGCTGGGGCAGCATGTTCCTCACGGTGGCGCCCGACGGCACCGCGCTGCCCTGCCACACCGCGAAGATGCTGCCCGGGCTGAGCTTCCCGAACGTGCGCGAGCACAGCGTGCGCGACATCTGGTTCGATTCCGAAGGCTTCAACCGCTACCGCGGCACCGGTTGGATGAAGGAGCCGTGCGCCAGTTGCGACCAACGCGAGGTGGACCTCGGCGGCTGCCGCTGCCAGGCGTACCTGATCGCGCACGACCCGGCGATGGCCGACCCGGTATGCAGCAAGAGCCCGCACCACGCGCTGGTGCAGGCGGCGGTCGAGCGTGCGGCCTCGGCGCCGGCCGGCCCGGCGGTGGTCGAGCACCCGCTGGTGTTCCGCGACCCCGCGAACTCGCGGCGCCTCAGCGCCAAGCCGGCCTGAGCACGCGCTCTACTTCGCTTCCGCCAGCTTCTTCAGGTTCGCCAGCCCGCTCTGGTACACGCCGGTGATGGCCTTGAGCGCGGCCTCGTCGTTGCGGTCCGGCGGCGGGTCGTTCTGCGGGTAGCCGCGGTAGAACGCACCGCGCCATTCGACGACCGACTGGTTGCCGCTCGCGGTGACGGTGATCGCCGAGGTGTAGTTCGTCACCGGCAGCGCGCCGCCGTCCTTCGCGCGGTAGCTGTACTTCATCGCCGCGTCGTCGTAGCCCTCCAGCGTCTCGGTCAGCTCGCCGCCGCCGTGCAGCTTCAGCGAGCGCACCGAGCCCACCGTGTTGCCCTGCGAGGCCGGGCTCTCGGCGATGGCTGGGTGCCAGTCCTTCAGCGCGTCGAAGTTCCTGATGCGGCCCCACACCGCGGCGGCCGGCGCATCGATGGTGATCTTCTCGACCACCTTCTGCCGCGTCGGGCCGTGGCCTTCGCCGGGGGGCACGACGCCGAGCATCGTGATCGCGGCCAGTGGCGCGAGCCAGCCGCCGGGCAGTTTCATGGGCATGACATCCTCCTTCGTGATGTGGGATCAGGGCGGTGCGGGCGCGCCGATGAAGGCGCCGAAGCCGCGGCTGTTCTTGCCGGTCGCGATGCGGCGCAACGGCTGACCGCTGGCGGCGTCGAGCACGCTGACGTCGTCGTCCATCCAGTTGACGACGTAGACCTGGTCGCCGTGCGCCGCGACGCCTTCGGGGTAGCCGAAGCCGGTGAGCGTGCGCAGGACCGCCAGCGAATTCGCGTCGACCACGCTGACGCTGTCGTCATGCTGGTTGGTCACGTAGAGCAGCGCGCCGCCGAGCGCGAGCGCGGCACCGTACGGCGCCTTGCCGACCTTCACGGTGGCGATCACGTGCGGCGCCGCGGGGTCGCGCACGTCGATCACCGACACATCGTCGCTCTGCACGTTCAGCGCGTAGAGCCGCTCGCGCGGCGCGTCGACCAGCAGCGCGAACGGATGGCTGCCGACCTTCACGCGCGACAGCACGCGGCGCTCGCGCAGGCCGACCACGGCCACGCTGTCGTCGTCGCGCTCGGCAACGAACACCACCTGGTTGCCGGCGTGGGCGGCGACGCCGGCCGGTGCGCGACCGACCTCGATGCGGGCCAGCGGCGCCTGCTGCGGGCCGCTGCCGGCGGTGTCGAACACCAGCAGCCGGTTGGCGAACCAGTCGGCGGCGAACACCCGGCTGCCGTCGGCCGACGCATCGATGCCGACCGGACCGTCGCCGGCCGCCAGCGTGCCGACGACACGCTGCTCGCGCATGTCGATCACCGAGATGTCGCGGCTGTCGGGGTTGGAGACGAACACCTTGCCGGCGCGCGATGCCGCGACCACGCCGGCCGGCGAGCGGCCCACCGCCACGGTGCGCACCACCTGCTGCGACGCGAGGTCGATCACCGACACGTCGTGGCTGCCCTGGTTGGTGATCCAGGCGAACGGCGCCGCAAGCGCACCGGCCGCGAGCGCCGGCAGCAGCGCCGCCAGGCACGCGACACGGCGCAGGGCCGCGGCTACTTGCTGTCGTTGATGAAGCACGCCTTGTGGACCTTGGTCTCCAGCTCGCGGTAGCGCTTGATCTGCGGCTTGACGGATTCGTTGTCGCGCAGCGCGCCGCCGCGCTCGCCGCCGATCGACATCGCGTTGACCACCGTGGTCATGCCGACGTAGTCGTCGAACGGCACCTCGCTGGCCATCGCGTCGACCGCGCAGGAGCACTTGTTGATCATCTCGAAGTGCGGGCCGGGGTGCGTGCGCATGCACTCCTGCACGTAGATCACGCGCTCGGCGGTCGGGAAGTCGTTCGCCGCCGCGGCGGCCGGGAGCAGCAGCCACGGCAGCGCGAGCGCGCACAGCAATCGATGCGAAGGGTTCATGGTGGTGTTCTCGGGAGAGGATCGGCGCCGTCGATCAGCAGGTCTTCGGTGAGCAGCGGCGGTGTTCCGGCCTCGGCCCCCGCGGCGGCCGCGACGTGCGTGCGGATGCCGAGCACGCCGCCCGGCACCGCGTCCGACAGCAGGAAGCGGTACTCCTTGCCGGCCAGCTTCTCGTAGCGGTAGCGGTTCGGGTCGTCGAGGTAGGGCCTGAACGACACCTCGCGGCCGGCGACCGGCTTGCCCTGGTAGACGAACGAGGCCGGCGCCACCGTCGCGCCCTGGTACACCGCCATCCGGATGCGCTTGCGGAAGTAGTTCTCCGGGCCCTGCGTCAGCCGGCGCATCTCGCGGATGTCGTGCTCCAGGAAGTACAGGATCACCGGGTTGGCTTTCGCGTTGTCGATGTCGGGCAGCGGCAGCCGGCGCGGGCCGGTCAGGAACTCGCCGGTCGAGGTGCAGCAGCTGCCGTCGGGCTGCCGACGGAACGCCAGCACCACGGTGTCGTCGAAGCCGGCCTCCAGGCTGCCGGCCTTGTGGAAGCTGTAGCGCAGCGTCGACGGCGGCCGCAGGTTCGCGAGCTGGTCGGCCATGAAGATCGCCTGCTCGGCGGGCGAGAAGTCCTGTGCCGCGAAGCCGCCGGCCGGCAGCATGACCGCCAGCGCGACCTGCCATGCATGCAACCGCATGATCCAGCGACCGCCGAAGGCGCTTCGGGGGTGGGTCACTTCATTGCCGGCTTGTCTTTGCCCGGCTCCTTGTATGCGAAGGACTCGTCGACCAGCGGCACGCCGTAGTCCTTCAGGATCGCCTGGATCGCCGCCTGCTGCGAATCGATCAGGCCTTCGATCTTCTGCTTCCACTCGCGCTCGCCGTAGCGCACGCCCATCGCCATCTCGTAGTCGAAGCGCACGCCGGGTTCCGACTTCAGCGGCACCACCGTCAGCCGCGGCGACTTGACGCGCTGCGCGAAGTAGCCGGCGATCGGGCCCCACACGATGGCCGCATCGATCTTGCCGGCCGCGAGGTCCTTCTCGATGATCTCGCCCGGGTACTGCTGCGGGTCGGCGTTCATGATCGGGTACGGCACGCCACGGTCGACCAGGCGGTGCAGGTTCAGCCAGTCGGACGCCGGCGAGCGGTCGTAGACGCCGATGCGCAGCTTGCCCAGGCGCGCCGGATCGAGCTTCAGGAAGTCGTCGCCCGTCTTCACCTGGTCGAGCCCCTGCCCCTGCGGGAACACCAGCGCATAGGTCGAGCGGTAGTAGGGCTTGGTCACCGACACCTGGTCGTAGCCGACCGGCACGCCCATCACGATGTCGCACGGGTAGTCCTGCCCCGGCAGCTTGTAGCGCAGCGTGTTGCGGATGAACGCGAGGCGCTGCGGGAACGAGTAGTACTGCACCGGCAGCCCGAGCGCCTTGCCGAACACCTCGGCGATGCGGTTCTCGATGCCGGCGCCCTCGACGTTCGAGAACGGCAGGTTGTTCGGGTCCTGGCACACCCGCAGCGCCTGGCGCGCCGGCGGCTTGTCGGCGTCCTGCGCGGTGACCGGCAGGCACGCCGCTGCGCCGGCCAGCGCAAGCGCCAGCGTGAAGATGCTGCGGGTGTTGTTCATTTGTTGGGTTCGACCTTGGCGCGCGTGATCGCGCCGTCCGAACGGCCTTTCAGGTACGCGTACAGGTCGTTGATGTGTTCCTTGACCTGCGGGCTTTCGGCGAAGCTCGGCATGCCCTTGGGCAGCCGGCCTTCGGTGACGGTCTTGACGAACTCGTCCTGGCTCAGCGTCTTCAGGCTGTTGATCAGCGAGGGCCCGACCAGGCCTTCCTGGTTGGCGCCGTGGCAGCGGTCGCAGGCGGCCGCGCGCCAGGTGCGAAAGCCCTCCATCGTCTTCGCGTCGACCTTGTAGCCGTCGACCACGGTGTAGGGTTTGTCGTCGGCCAGCGCGCTGACGGCAAGGCACGCGGCCACGGCAAGGAGAGACTGCTTCAATTTCATTGAACCATCCACCATCAAGGGGGCGGGACGGCATCCCCCGGGGTGCCGTCCCTGTGCCCAGGTTGTCTCGATTCTTCTTCTTGCTTCTCGTCGGAGTCGCCGGACGCCGTTCAGTTCGGCAGGGCAAACACCGTCAACGAACCGCCGAGCTCGGTGTACTGGGCCAGTTCCTTGTAGCCACCGACGGCGCCCAGGCCGTCCTGGTCCTTCTCGAGGCCCGCGGCCATGCCGATGCCGGCCCAGCCGCCGATGCCTGAGAACACGCCGATGTACTGCTTGCCCTTGTGCTCATAGCTGAACACGTTGCCGATGATCCCGGACGGCGTCTTGAACTTGAAGAGCTCCTTGTTGATGTCCTTCTTGTCGACGCACTTCAGGTAGCCCTCCAGCGTGCCGTAGCAGCTGAGGCCGCCGGCGGTGTTCAGCGCGCCGCTCCAGACCGAGAACTTCTCGGCATGGCTCTGCACGATCTTGCCGGTGCCGGCGTTCCAGGTGATGTAGTTGCCCATGCCGCCGTGGCTGCCCGGGGCCGGGAACATCGACAGCGTCGCGCCGACGTACGGCTGGCCGGCGGTGTACTCCACCTTGAACGGCTCGTAGTCCATGCACACGTGGTTGGTCGGCACGTAGAACAGCTTGGTCTCCGGGTCGAACGCGGCCGGCTGCTGGTCCTTGCTGCCCAGCGCCGCCGGGCAGATGCCCTTGGTGTTGACGTCCGCGCCGTTCTGCGCCGTCGAGTACTTCGCGACCACCTGCGGGCGCCCGGTCTTCATGTCGACGTGGGTGGCCCAGTTGACCTGCGGGTCGTACTTCTCGGCGACCAGCAGCGCGCCGGTCACGCGGTCCATCGTGTAGCCGAAGCCGTTGCGGTCGAAGTGCACCAGCGCCTTGGTCGGCTTGCCCTTGACGTCGATGTCGGCCAGGATCATCTCGTTGATGCCGTCGAAATCCCATTCGTCGTACGGCGTCATCTGGTAGACCCACTTCGCCATGCCGGTGTCGACGTCGCGCGCGAAGATCGTCATCGACCACTTGTTGTCGCCCGGCCGCTGCGACGGGTTCCACGTCGACGGGTTGCCGGTGCCGTAGTACATCAGGTTCAGCGCCTTGTCGTAGCTGTACCAGCCCCAGGTGGTGCCGCCGCCGGTCTTCCACTGGTCGCCCTTCCAGGTCTTGGTCGACGAGTCCTTGCCGACCGGCGCCATCGCGCCGTTGGTCCAGGTCATCGTCTTGTCGGGGTCGATCAGCATGTCGGCGTCGGGGCCGACGCTGTAGCCCTTCCAGGCCGGCTTGCCGTCCTTCAGGTTGTAGGCCGCGATGAAGCCGCGCACGCCCCACTCGCCACCGCTGATGCCGGTGATGACCTTGTCCTTGAAGATGTGCGGCGCGTTGGTGTTCACGGCACCGAGCTTCGGGTCGCCGTTCTTCACGCTCCAGACGACCTTGCCGGTCTTCGCGTCGAGCGCGACCAGCACGCTGTCGGCCTGCTGCAGCACGATCTTGCCTTCGGCATACGCCAGGCCGCGGTTCACCGTGTCGCAGCACATCTGCGGGATCACGGCCGGGTCCTGCTTCGGCTCGTACTTCCAGAGGATCTTCTGGCTGTCGAGGTCGATCGCGAACACCTTGTTCGGGAACGGCGAGTGCAGGTACATCGTGCCGTCGATCACCAGCGGCGAGCCTTCATGGCCGCGCAGCACGCCGGTGGAGAAGGTCCACGCGACCTGCAGCTTGCCGACGTTGCCGGTGTTGATCTGGTTGAGCTTGGTGTAGCGCTGGTTGTACATGTCGCCAGCCTGCATCGCCCAGTTCTTGGAGTTGGCGATGTTCTTCTCGACGTCCGCATTGGCCATCGCCAATGGCGGCAGCGCCAGCAACACCATGCCCAGATGGCGCCAGACGCGCCATGTCGACAGACCGGAATTTCGCATCGAAGTCTCCTGTTTTATGAAGTGACCAGAGTCCGGTCGCGAAGCACTGTTTCCAGATCCACCCGAGATCCACCACACCCAGCGACCCACAGAACTCGGCGGGTGCAGAACCGCAAGTTCTGCGCCCATGCGTGGCCGCGGGATTGCCCGAAGAGGGAAAACCCAGGTTTCGCTCCAGCCCTGTGACGCCGGTGTTCCGGAAATGAAATGCCGCTGACACCTTGCGCCGAATTCGTGGCAACCACGTTCGGCACAGAGTGTTTCAGTGCCGCGCAACGGGCGTGACGCGGAGGGGTCGGCGCCCGTGCGCGCCATGGCGTGGCGCCGCATTGCGCGGCATTGCACTGCAGCATCGGCGCAGGCCCGTGTATTGCTGTGCTCGTGGTTCATGAGCTTCGCCACGCCCCCTTCGACGATGCTGCGGACCACCGGCCTGACCAAGCGCTATGGCGAGCGCGCGGCGCTGCGCGGGTTGTCGCTGCAGCTGGTGGCGGGCCAGTTCGTCGCGTTGCTCGGCCCCAACGGCGCCGGCAAGTCGACCTTGTTCCAGCTGCTGACCGGGCTGTTCGCGGCCGACGAGGGCGAGGTCGAGGTCGCCGGCCATTCGCTGCGCCGCGCGGCGGCGTCGGCGCTGCGCCAGATCGGCGTGGTGTTCCAGCAGATCTCGCTCGACCTCGACCTCAGCATCCGGCGCAACCTGCTGTTCCAGGCCGACCTGCACGGCCTGCCGCGCCGGCTGGCGCGCGAGCGCATCGATGCCGGCTGCGCGCGGCTGGGGCTGGGCGGCGAGCTCGACCGCAAGGTGCGCGAGCTGTCGGGCGGCAACCGCCGAAAGGTCGAGCTGGTGCGCGCCGGGCTGCACCATCCGGCGGTGATGCTGATGGACGAAGCCACCGTCGGGCTGGATCCGAAATCTCGCCAGGACCTGCTGGCCGCGTTGCGCAGCGATGTGCAGGAGCGCGGCGTCTGCGTGCTGTGGGCGACCCACTGGGTCGAGGAGGCGCTGGCCGCCGACCGCGTGCTGGTGCTGCACCAGGGCGCGCTGCTGGCCGACGGCTCGCCGGCCGAGGTGACCGCAGCGCTCGGCCAACCCACGCTGGAGGCGGGCTTCATCGCCCGCACGGCCTGATGACCTCCCCACACGCTCCCGTTCGCCCTGGGCAGGGCCATCGACAAGCTCGGTCCCACCCTTCGACAAGCTCAGGGCGAACGGGATTTGTTTGCCGCCTCGTCGGCACCGCCTGGGCGCTGATCGCCTGCTGCACCGCCGCATCGGCGCAGGGCACCGCCTACGTGTCGAGCGAGAAGGACGATGCGCTGACGATGATCGACCTCGCGACGCTCGCGGTGAAGGGCACCGTGCCGACCTGCAAGCGCGGCCGGCACATCCAGGTCACGCCCGACCGCAAGATCATGGTGGCCTGCACCGATGCGAACGCGGCCGACGTGATCGACCCGGCCACCGGCAAATCGCTGCGCCGGGTGCCGCTCGGCGACGAGCCCGAGGCCTTCGACCTGTCGCCCGACGGCAAGACGATCTACGTGTCGAACGAAGACGCCGCCGAGGCCAGCTTCATCGACGCCGCGAGCGGCAAGACGCTGCAGTCGATCAAGGTCGGCCAGGAGCCCGAGGGCGTGAAGGTCAGCGCCGACGGCAGGACGCTGTACATCACGTCCGAGGTCGCGAGCCTGATCCACGTGATCGACGTCGCGAGCGCGAAGATCACCCACAACGTGAAGGTCGGCAAGCGGCCGCGCCGCATGGCGCTGACGCCGGACGGCAAGGAGCTGTGGGTCACCAACGAGCTCGGCGCCAGCATCAGCATCATCGCGACGGCCAGCCATGCCGTCACCGACACCATCAAGCTCGAGGTGAAGGGCGCGCGCGCGACCGACATCACGCCGGTCGGCATCCTGATGTCGCGCGACGGCAAGCGGGCCTTCGTCGCGCTCGGCAAGGCCAACCACGTGGCCTTCATCGACGTCGCCAGCCGCAAGACGACGCAACTGGTGCTGGTCGGCAAGCGGGCGTGGAACGTCGCGCTCGACAAGGCCGAGGCGCGGCTGTTCGTCGTCAACGGGCTGAGCGACGACGTGACGGTGGTCGACGTGGCCGGCGGCAAGGCGATCAAGAGCATCCCGGTCGGCCGCGTGCCGTACGGCGTGGCGATCCTCGAATGACACGCGGTGTCGCGGGCCGCTGGGCGAGCTGGACGGTGATGTCGATGTGCTGTGCCGCCACCGCCTCGACCGCGGGCGCCGCGACGCTGAAGGCCACGCTGATCGTGCCGGCCGACGATGCACGACTGGAACGCACGCGGCTGGAGCGCGCCTACCTCGGCCACGCCGGCGGCCCGGTGACCGACGGGCTGCAGGTGGCGCTGGACGAAGGCAGGTTCGAGCTCGAAGCCGCCGGCGCGGCGGTGGCCTTGAGCGTCGCGACCGCGGCGACGCCCGATGCGGCGCGCGCCGCCGCGCAGGCCGCCGAGAAGGCCGGCGCGGCCATCGTGCTGACCGACCTGGGCAGCGACGCCACGCTGGCGGTGGCCGATGCGGTGAAGCTGCCGGTGCTGAACCTCGGCGACAGCGCCGACCGGCTGCGCCAGCAGGACTGCCGCGCGCGGCTGTTCCACCTGATCCCGAGCGAGCGCATGCGCGCCGACGCGCTGGCGCAGACGCTGGTGTCCCGCAAGTGGACCAGGCTGCTGCTGCTGATCGGCAGCAGCCCGCAGGACCAGGTTCGCGCGGCCACCGCGCAGGCCTCGATCAAGCGCTACGGTCTGCAGGTGGTCGCCAGCAAGCCCTACAAGCTGTCGGCCGACCCGCGCGAGCGCGATCTCGCGAACCCGCTGCTGCTGACCGCCGGGGCTGCGTACGACGCGGTGTGGGTGGTCGACAGCGACGGTGAGTTCGCGCGCAGCCTGCCCTACCGCACCGTGCTGCCGCGGCCGGTGGTCGGCGATGCCGGTCTGGTCGCGCTCGCCTGGCATGCGCAGTTCGAGCGCTACGGCGCGCCGCAGGTGTCGCGCCGGTTCGCGAAGGCCGCGAAGCGGCCGATGACCGACCACGACTGGGCGGCGTGGATGGGCGGCAAGGCCTTGATCGCGATCGCGGCGGCCGAGCCGAAGGGGCCGAACGCCGCGTGGGCCAAGGCGCTGGCCGCGACACCGGTCGATGGCTCCAAGGGCGGCAGCCTGAGCTTCCGACCGTGGGACGGGCAACTGCGGCAGTCGATGCTGCTGACCGACGGCCAGGGCGTGATCGCGCAGGCGCCGATCGAAGGACTGCTGCACCCGACCGAGGTGCTCGATACGTTGGGCGCCGATGCCCCGGAGAAGCTATGCAAAGCGACACGCTAGCGAAGGCTGTCGAGGCGGACGGCGGGCCGAGCGCCGGGCCGCCCCAAGCCGGCCCGCATCCCCTCGGGGGATCGCCGGACGTACCCGTTCGGCGAGGGGTCGTCATCCATGCGTTGCAGGCGTTGCAGGCCATCGTCGTGCGCGAGCTGTTCAAGTTCTCGCAGCAGACCGGCCGGCTGATTTCAGCCCTGGTGCGCCCGCTGCTGTGGCTCGCGGTGTTTGCCGCCGGTTTCCGCAACGTGTTCGGCGTCGCGATCGTCGAGCCGTACGACACCTACATCCCGTACGACGTCTACATCGCGCCCGGCCTGGTCGGCATGGTGCTGCTGTTCAACGGCATGCAGTCGTCGCTGGCGATGGTCTACGACCGCGAGATGGGGCTGATGCGGCTGCTGCTGACCGCGCCGCTGCCGCGCTCGTGGCTGCTGTTCAGCAAGCTGTGCGCGACCGCGCTGCTCTCGGTGCTGCAGGCGCTGGCCTTCGTGGTGGTGGCGATGCTGCTCGGCACCGAGCTGCCGCTGTTCTCGTGGGCGGGGCTGCATGCGCTGCTCGCGCTGGTGTGCGGCGCGCTGATGCTGGGCGCGCTCGGGCTGCTGCTGTCGGTGCACATCAAGCAGCTGGAGAACTTCGCCGGCACGATGAACTTCGTGATCTTCCCGATGTACTTCCTGTCGACGGCGCTCTATCCGCTGTGGAAGCTGCAGGAGTCGGGCGCCGAGTGGGTGTACCAGGCGGCGCGCTTCAACCCGTTCACGCACGCGGTGGAGTGGATCCGCTTCGCGCTGTACGGCAAGGACCCGGGCATCGCGCCGTGGGTCGTGCTGGGTTGCCTGGTCGTGTTCTTCGCCGTGGCCTGCTGGGGCTACGACCCGCAACGTGGCTTCGGCGGCCTCGCCAAGCGCGGATCATGACCACCCCTCGTCCCGCGGGTACGCGAGCCGATCCCCCGGGGGGATCCGGGCCGGCTTGGGAGCGGCCCGGCGCTCGGCCCGGTGCGCCGATCACCAGACGCGGATTTGTCGGTGCCGCCGCCGCACTCGGCGCCTGGCCGCTGGCGCGCGCGCAAACGCCGTACCCGTCCCGCCCGATCGTGATGTGGATCCCGTGGCCGGCCGGCGGCGCGACCGACATGTCACTGCGCCTGCTGGCCGAGCTGGCCGCGCACCACCTCGGCCAGCCGGTCGTCACCGAGAACCGCGGCGGCGCCGGCGGCACGCTGGCGATGCCGGTGCTGCAGCAGGCCGAGCCCGACGGCTACACGATCGCGCAGCTGCCGCAGCCGATCTTCCGGGCGGTGCACACGCAGAAGGTGCTGTGGGATCCGATCCGCGACGTGACGCCGATCATCCAGGTCTCCGGCGTCACCTTCGGCGTGCTGGTCGGCGCCAGCAGCAAGCTGCGCAAGCTCGACGACCTGTTCGCCTATGCGCGCAAGAACCCGGGCCGGCTGACCATCGCAACCAACGGCGTCGGCACCACGCCGCACGTGGTGCTCGAGGAGCTGTTCACCGCGCGCGGCCTGAAGTACATCCACGTGCCGTACAAGGGAACGTCGGAGCAGATGATCGCCATCGATTCGGGGCAGGTGATGGTCGGCGTCAACTCGACCGGCTTCGGGCCTTTCGTCGATTCGGGCCGGCTGCGCCTGCTCGCCACCTTTGCCGCGCAGCGGTCGAAGCGCTGGCCGCAGGTGCCGACCTTGCGTGAGCTCGGCTTCGACATCGTCGCGATGTCGCCCTACGGGCTGGGCGGGCCGCGCGGCCTGCCTGCCGACATCGTCAAGGTGCTGCACGACGCGTTCAAGGCCGCGATGTTCGACCCGCTGTTCGCGCAGGAGCTGGCCCGATACGACCAGGAGATCGACTACCTGGGCACGGCGGAGTACGCCGAGGTGTGCCGCCAGCAGTTCATCAAGGAGGGGCTCATCGTCGAACGCATGGGCCTGTCACGTGGCGGCAGCTGAGGCACGCCTGCGGCGTTGGCGCCCGCTGGGCGACGTCGGCCTGGTGCTGCTCGCCACGCTGGCGAGCTACGGCCTCGCGTCGTTCTTCGAACTGAGCGAACGCGTGCAGCGCTGGGCCCTGCCGCACGAGCACTGGCAGGCCGACGAGCTGCCCTTCAGCCTGACGGTGCTGGCCGGCGGCCTGGCCTGGTACGCGCTGCGCCGCGCGCACGATGCGCGCGCGCAGCTCGCGCTGCGCGAGCAGGCCGAGGCGCAGGCGCGCGAGCTGCTGATGCACAACCGCGAGCTGGCGCGCCAGCTGATCGCTGTGCAGGAGAGCGAGCGCCTGGCGCTGTCGCGCGAACTGCACGACGAGCTGGGGCAGGGCTGTGCCGCGGTGCGTGCCGAGACGGCCTTCGTTCGCCTGTGCGGTGCGGCCGATCGCAGCGCCACGCTGGCGGCGGTGGAGCGGGCCGACCGCGCGGCGCAGCAGCTGTACCAGGCGGTGCGCGGCATGCTGCGCCGGCTGCGTCCGGCCAACCTCGACGAGCTGGGGCTGATCGCCGCTCTGCAGGAGCTGTGCGAGTCGTGGGAAGAGCGCAGCGGCGTGGCCTGCATCTTTCACCACGAGGCTTTCGAGCACGGTTTCGGCGATGCGGTCGACATCGCGCTGTACCGCGTGGTGCAGGAGGCGCTGACCAACGTGATGCGGCACGCGCAGGCCAGCGCGGTGCATGTGAAGCTGGTCCGCAGCGCACAGGGCGAGCTGCAGCTGAGCGTCGAGGACGACGGCCGGGGCATGGACCTGGCCGCGGCGACGCGCGGCCTCGGGCTGCTGGGTGCCGCCGAGCGTGCCGCGGCGCTGGGCGGCGAGCTGGAGGTGCGCGCGTCGCCGGGTGCCGGCGTGCAACTGGTGCTGCGTGTGCCGATGCCCGCGACTGCGCTTGCGGACGCTGCGCCGCCGCACCGGGAGTTAGCGTGATCCGCGTGCTGCTGGCCGACGACCACCCGGTGGTGCGCAGCGGCTACCTGCGCCTGCTCGACCAGGCGGGCGACATCCAGGTGATCGCCGAAGCCGGTGACGCCGATGCGGCGTATGCGGCGTTCATCGCGCACCGGCCCGACGTGCTGGTCACCGACCTCGCGATGCCGGGCGGCGGCGGGCTGGAGTTGCTGCGCCGCGTGCTGCTGCGCGACGCGCAGGCGCGGCTGCTGGTGTTCAGCATGCACGACGCGCCGGTGCTGGTGCGGCGCGCGCTGCAGGCCGGCGCGCTCGGGTTCCTGACCAAGGCGAGTGCGCCGGAGTGCCTGGTCGACGCGGTGCGCGAGCTGCAGGCGGGGCGCCGCTACCTGGGGCCCGAGCTGTCGCCCGGCTTGCTCGAACGCGACCCGCACGACGAGGCCGACCGGCTGGCCGAGTTGAGCGCGCGCGAGTTCGAGGTGTTCCGGCTGCTCGCGCAAGGCCATTCGGCCGGCGCCTGCGCCGAGATGCTGAAGCTCAGCCCGAAGACGGTGGCCAACCTGCAGACGGCGATCAAGGACAAGCTCGGCGTGGCGACGTCGGCGGCGTTGGTGCACTTGGCGATACGGAACCAGGTGATCAGCACGGCGGGTGTGTAGTCCGCGTGCATTACCGATCGAACGATTCCTTCTGAGCCCGGTAGGTCGTCTCCTCGAGCACGCCCTCGGGGGCCAAGTTGCTCGCGAGCCAGCGTTTGAGGACGCGATCCCGATCGAACACGATGGTTGCAACAAATCCGTCCGCTCCGTCCCCTCCGCGAAGGACCAGGTGGAAGGAATTTCCCTTCGGAACCAGCTTGGCAGTTCGAACGTTGCCGAGACCACGGAATGACGATCGCGGAACGACGAGTGGTCGACCATTCACGGCAATCTCGAGGCTCGTGACGAGGCTGCACGAGCTGCCCTGTGTTGCACACTCTCGCTCGACCAATGCCGAAACGTCGGCGGATCCTTTCACTCCCGACATCACAGTCGTGGTCACCATCGCGCATACCGATTGTTTAGCGCGAATGCCCCCAACGATGGTCTGTCCGTCCGCCGGCACATGCACCGTGCGGTCATCAATTGCGAACGCGGCGCCTGCCAGTGACAGCCCGGAAACCAGACCGGAGAGCGAGCGTTTGTCGAGCCAAATGCGCATGACAAGATCATCCCGATGGTGTCGCCGAGATCGGAGACTTGCTCAGCGTTGCCTTGGCGCGAACAGGTATCCCTGCCACTCCGCACGTGCACCCGCTCAGCGGTAGTGCGTCAGAACAGGTCGTGCGTGTACCACCCTGTCCCCAGCCAACAGACGATGAATGCCATGAGCGAAAACTTCCGCGCCTGAATTCGAACGGCCCCGAGCAGCAGCCAAGGGAGCAGCAAGATGCTTTGTAGAGCGAACAGGAAGTAGCTCATGTGCGTGAACAGCGAGAGCGCGGGACCGAAGAGCGCATAGAAGTATTGCGTCGGCGATCCCGCCGGTACGCCTTGCCGCACAAAGAAGAAGGCGAAGCCTGCAAACGCGACAAGCACCGAATACAGGCCAATCGACGTCAACACCCTCTGGCGGAGGGTCACGTTCATCATCGTGGGCATTGGTCTTTGCAGTCCTTTTGGTGTCTGCGGATGAGTTCGACGGCGGCCCTTATCGCTCCATCGCGCTCACTTTTCGAGGGGTACGCATCGGCGTAGGCGTGACTCACCGAGGGCACACCTCCGCTCCACGGTTGGAAGCCAGCATGCCCTCGCGCATAGGAGTCCTGAATCGCGTGCATCGCGCGAGCCAGCCCTTCGCACGTACAGGTTTTCCATTGCCTATCAACGAACTCGTTGAAGTCGCGGCTGGCCGAATCGACGGTTGCGTTCCGGTTGGTGCCATCACGCATCGCGTGCCAATGGGCATTGGCAGGAGCCTGACTTCCGGTGAACCAATCCGCATTGGCCACGGCCGCAGGCAGGTTCGGGCAAGGGCTGCCTGCAATCGCAATCGCAGCGGTCGTGATTTCGTTGTGCGTACTGGACGTGAACAGCCCTGTCGGGTCCGTGTACATCGTTGGGGCACCCAGCGCATAGGTGTAGGTGCTGGGTCCGCCATTCAATCCAATCGGATCGGATTGGGTGTAGTTCGCAGCCGCGCTTTCGTGCAGAGAGGTCAGAGCCAGCATGATCACCAAAGGTGTGAGATCAATTCGATCGAGCATCTTCGTTTCTCCGGATTGATTTTGTCTACAAAGGCTTCTTGGCATCGTCGACCCGCCTGAGATAGGTGGATTCGGCTTCCGGATCCATGGGGCGCCATCCGAGCGCCCGTGCGCGTTGCTCCCATTCCATGACCTGTCGACTCAGTTCCCGGTACTTGAGCCGCTCCTTCAAGGGCATCCGTGGATCGGGACTGTTGTAGTCGAGCATGTAGGAGACCTCGGCCATCCAGCCGTAGGCGGCTGCGAGATGCAGCATGCCGTTGACGTGCTTCGGCGCATGAGCCAACAGGAGCAGGGCCAGGTCCACGCGAGGTTGCAGGACGCCGTTCGCTGCATAGAACTCAAGCAACGTGTCGACCATCTCGACGGCCGCTTCCTTCTTTGAAAGCGGCCGCATGTAGATGCCGGTTCTCAGCGACAGGTCGGTCATCACATACAGCTGCCGCATCCAGACGTCGCGAGCGAATCCACCGCCGCTTGTCGCCTCGATGTTGTAGAGCTGACCGCCCTCGTCGCGGTATTTGACGAAGATGTGCCTGGGCACTGTCGCCAGCGTCACATCCAACCCGATCCTTTGACCGAGGACGACGAACAAGCTGGGCATCGAAACGCAATTGCCCTTGCGGCTGTCGAGGTAGCTGGACAGAAGCTTGTTGCGAAGGTTCTTTCCGAGAGGGTCTTCGAGGTCGTACCGGAAGGGCCGGTTGTCGTTCCAAGGGCCCGCCATGTACAGATACTTCCTCAGGGCCTCCACTTTCACCCGGCTGTTCGCCATGAGGGGCAACGTTGCGTTGATCTCCGTTGCCATGCGGTCGAGCCGCTTGAGGTTGCCGGGGACGTCGATGCTCGGATCGATCATGCGTTGCAGCGTGAGAATGAATTCGCCGAGGTCAAGCTCCTCGTCTGGTTTCTCGAGCGCTGCCGTGATCGATTGCAAGTGCGCCGTGAATGCCACAGGCTTCGGCAGGGGAGCGTCCTGGGCGAAGGCGGCCGCGCAGCTGAGCAGCAGCGCAGCAATACAGGGTGAGAGGATCTTCATGATCTTTCCGCAGACTGAATACACGCGCGCCAGCCGGGCGCACGCCATGAACCTCGCCGTGCACTGACTCGAGTCAGTTGCACCGCAAGCGCTGGAACATCGTGGATGTCGGGCGCAAAGGACTTGCGCTGACGGGCTGTGCCGACCGTGTGGTGAGCATGCCGCTGAGGCTGCGCCCCGTGAGGCGCTGAAGTGGCTGCAATCTATCCGCAGCACGGCGCCCGCGTCAACACCAGTCCCACGGGACAGGCGGCCCCTGGTGTTAACGAGCAGCGCGGCCGGGAATATTTCCCTGTGCCCTGCGCAGCCCGCTTGTTAGCGTGGCATCACCACCACCCCCAGACGACTCCCGCAACTCCGAGACAAGGACAAACCACCGGAGACCAGACATGCAGTATTCCCGTCGGCCCAGCCGACAACACCACCCGCTTGCGAATGCATCGCTGCTGGCGCTCGTGGCGTTCGTGCCCGCCGTCCACGCGCAATCAGCTCCGGCCGGCGACCCTTCGCCGCCGGTCGTCGAGCTGCCGGAGGTCGAGATCGTGCTGACCACGCCGGTGCCCGGCACCGGCGTGCCGAAGGACCAGATCCCGTCCAACGTGCAGACCGCCACCGACCGGCGGCTGCGCCAGTTGCAGAGCCTGAACCTGCCGGAGTTCATGCGAACGCAGCTGCCCAGCGTCAACGTCAACGAGCTGCAGGGCAACCCGTACCAGATGGACGTCAACTACCGCGGCTTCACCGCCAGCCCGCTGCTCGGCACACCGCAGGGCCTGTCGGTGTTCCTCGACGGCGTACGCGTCAACGAGCCCTTCGGCGATGTCGTCAACTGGGACCTGCTGCCGCGCGCCGCGCTGGCCAGCATCACGCTGCTGCCGGGCTCGAACCCGCTGTTCGGGCTGAACACGCTGGGCGGCGCGCTGTCGCTGCAGACCAAGAGCGGCGACACCCACCCCGGCACCGAGGTCGAGGTCGAGGGCGGCTCGTTCGGCCGCATCAGCACCGAGCTGACGCACGGCCGCAAGCTCGGCGAGACGGGCCACCTGTTCATGGCCTTCGGTGCGCTCAATGAAGACGGCTGGCGCGATGAGTCGCCGTCGCGGGTGCGGCAGCTGTTCGTCAAGGGCGGGCAGCGCAGCAGCAGCTTCTCGTGGGACCTGAGCCTCGGCCATGCCGACAACCAGCTGGTCGGCAACGGCGGCCTGCCCGAATCGATGCTGGCGCAGCGCCGCGAGCAGGTCTACACCCGGCCCGACCTGACCGACAACGAGGCGACGCTGTTGACCTTCAACACCACGGCCAAGCTGGCCCCGCAGTGGGAGATGGCCGCGACGGCGTATGCGCGCCGCAACCGCGCATCGACGCTGAACGGCGACCTGAACGACGACTACGACCCGCCCGCCGTCGAGGAAACCGGTGTCGAGAACCGCACCCGCACGCGCACCGACAGCGAAGGCCTGGCGGTGCAGGCGACCTGGAATGCCCGGCCGCACCGCCTGACCTTCGGGTTGTCGCACGACCGCTCGCGCCACCATTTCATGCAGAGCGAGGCCGAGGGCGAGCTCGATGCAAGCCGCGCGGTGATCCCGACCGAAGACGCCGAGGTCAACGCGCAGATCTCTGGCCGCAGCCGCACGAGCAGCGCCTACTTCAGCGACCTGTTCGCGTTGCGGCCGAACCTGCAGCTCACCGTCTCGGGCCGCTACAACGACACCCGCGTCGGCACCGTCGACGAAGGTCGTGCCGACCTCGGCCTGTCGACCAACCTCGATGCGGCGGACCGCTACCGCAAGTTCAACCCGGCGATCGGTGCGACCTGGCAGGTGACGCCAGGCTTCACCGCCTATGGCAGCTGGAGCCAGGGCAACCGCGCGCCGAGCCCGATCGAGCTCGGCTGCTCGGACCCGGCCAACGCCTGCGTGCTGCCGAATGCGCTGCAGTCGGATCCGCCGCTGAAGCAGGTGGTGTCGCGCACGCTGGAGGCCGGCGTGCGCGGCACGCTGGCACAGGGGCTGCGCTGGAATGCGTCGGTGTTCCGCACCGTCAACCAGGACGACCTGCTGTTCATCAGCAACGGGCTGTCGGCCGGCTACTTCAGCAACGTCGGGCGGACCGTGCGCCAGGGACTGGAGCTCGGCCTCTCGCAGCAGGCCGGCGCGCTGAGCTGGGCACTGTCGTACAGCTGGCTGCGCGCCACCTTCGATTCGTCGGCCTGCCTGGTCTCCGAAGCCAACAGCAGCGCCGAGACCAGCGCCGACTGCACCGGCGACGACGAGATCGAGGTGCGCAAGGGCAACCGCCTGCCCGGCCTGCCGAGCCACACGCTGAAGCTCAGCCTGGACCTGCAGGCCACGCCGGGCTGGCGCGTCGGCGGGCAGCTTCGCGCGCAATCGAAGCAGTACGTGCGCGGCAACGAGAACAACGCCCAGCAGCCGGACGGCATCGACTTCTTGGGCAGCGGCCGCACCGCCGGCTTCGCGGTGCTCGACCTGACGGCCGGCTGGACCTTCCGGCCGGGCTGGGAGCTGTTCGGCAAGCTGTCGAACGTGTTCGATCGCAAGTATTCAACCGGCGGATTGCTCGGCACCAATGCGTTCGATGCGAACGGCGCGGTGCAGGCGCCGGCGGACTGGAAGCACGAGCAATTCGTTGCGCCGGGCGCGCCGCGGGCCGGCTGGATCGGGCTGCGGGTGTCGTTCGGGGGTGGGGGGCCGCCATGAAGCATAGTCACGCGAGTCTGTCGCACGCACCCAACGGGACCTCCAATTGACACGCACCGCCAGTGAGACCGTCAGAGAACTCGTTGACCGCGTCACCCGACTCAGGAATGGTGACGCGACTCAGATCGACGATCTGGCGAACTTGTACGCCGTCGACGCCCACGTCACCCATCCCTTTCATCCGGAGCATGCAGGCTCGGCGACCGTCGGTCGAGAAGCCCTGCGAGCGCATTTTGCAAAGCTGCCGCAAGCGGGCGTGTCGGTCTCGTCCAGCGTTGCTGACTGGACGCTGCACACGACGGCCGATCCGGACCTTGTCATTGCCGAGTTCCGCTACGAGGGCCGCATCGATCAACGGCCGTTGAGTACGCGTTGCATCTTCGTCGTCCGCGTGGTCGACGGCCTGATCGTGGAGTCCCGGGACTACATTGACCACCTGGCTTCTGCGCGAGCGTACGGCGTGCTGCCCGAGGTTCTCACGCGAATGAGTGCCGCGCAGGAGTGAACGGCTGGTGAACTCCCTCCACTCGAACCACCCGGCCTGGCGCGCCGCGCTGATCGACCTCGACGGCACGATGGTCGACACGCTCGGCGACTTCGTCGTTGCGCTGAACGCGATGCTCGGTGAGCTCGCCTTGCCGCCGATCGGTCGCGACTTCATCGCCCACACGGTCGGCAAGGGCTCGGAGCACCTGATCCGCTGCACGCTGATGGAAGTGGACGGCGCGGACGACCGCTACGAAGAGGCCTGGGCCAGCTACCAGCGGCACTACCGGCGCGTCAACGGCGAGCAGGCCGAGGTGTTCCCCGGCGTGGTCGACGGGCTGCTGCGCCTGCAGCGCGCCGGCGTGCCGCTGGCCTGCCTGACGAACAAGCCGACGGCCTTCGCGCAGGCGCTGCTCGAGAAGAAGCAGCTGGCCGGCTTCTTCCGTCACGTGTTCGGCGGCGATGCGTTCGCGCAGAAGAAGCCGCACCCGCTGCCGCTGCTCGAATCGTGCAGGGCGCTCGGCGTGCCGCCGTCACAGGTGCTGATGGTCGGCGACTCGGCCAACGACGCACAGGCGGCCCGCGCGGCGGGCTGCCCGGTGATCCTGGTGACCTACGGCTACAACCACGGCGAGCCGGTGCGGGAGGTCGACGCCGATGGCTTCATCGACCGCCTGGATCAACTGCGGATCGAAGCCTAGGGCCGAGCGCCGGGCCGCCCCAAGCCGGCCCGCATCCCCTCGGGGGATCGGTCGACGTACCCGTCGACCGAGGGGTCAATTGTTCCCGGCACCGGCGCCATTGCCGGTGGCGGTCTTGCCCAGCAGCGCGTCCTTCAGCGTCGAATCGGCGGGCGAATGGCCCAGCCAGATCTTCAGCAGCGACGAATAGAACTCGGGTTCCTTGATCGGGTCGTTGGCCGGCTTGCCGTTGACGACGATCACCGTGCCCTGGCCCGGCAGCCAGTCGACGTAGAACGAATCGCCAGCCACCAGCTTCTTCTTCGCCGAGAACACCTCGCTGAGTTTCAGCGTGCCGCTGATCGACTTCATGAAGTCGTCGCGCGTCGTGTTCTGTTCCATGCCGCGGGTGAAGAGCTTGCCGAGTTCGTTCGCGTCGATGTCGCGCAGCATCGTGATGTGCATGCGGCGCGGGCCCGGCGTCGCGAGCACCGCTTCGGGCGTCGTCGCCTTCGCAGTCAGGTACAGGCCGGCGGTGTAGACCTTGAAGATCGCCTTGTAGCGGATGCCGGCGCCGTTCAGCACCAGCTTCGTGTTGGCCACCTGCACGGTGGGCTCGTAGCGCACGCCGGCCAGTTCGACGGCCGGGGGCTGGGTCTGGGCTTGCGCCGCAAGCGGTGCCGCGAAGGCAGTGGCCGTCGCGGCCAGCAGGAAGATTCGACGAATCACGGCAGTCTCCATCTCGTTGTGATCAGGGCCCGAAGCCCCAGTATGGAGCCCTCCAGGCAACGCGAGAGTGTCTGACAGTGACAAGCGCCGGTCCATTCATGATTTCACGGACGACCGATCGCTTCCCGGGATGGAATGTCAAGCCTGCTACACTTTTTCCATGTTCATCGCACGCAAGCAAACCAAAGGGTCGAACGACCGGGGAGCCTGGCCCTGGCGGGCCTGATCCACGCAAGGTTTGCTTGCCGTGGGCCCCGGGCTGCTTCCAGTCCCCGCCCTCCGGCTCCATCGGCCGCCGCGCTCGCCGCACACTGCGCGCGCCGCGCGCCACCCCGAAGAATGCAGTCACCAGGCCGGCCCCCCGGGCGCCGCGCCGGGCCGTGGAGGGCCCTCGAACGTGATCACCGAACTTGAATTCAAGAGCCTCGCCGCGCAGGGCTTCAACCGCATCCCGCTGATCGCCGAAGCGTTTGCCGACCTCGAAACCCCGCTGTCGCTCTACCTGAAGCTCGCCTATGGCACCGGCAGCGGCAAGCACAGCTTCCTGCTCGAATCGGTGGTCGGCGGCGAACGCTTCGGCCGCTATTCGTTCATCGGGCTGCCGGCGCGCACGCAGTTGCGCGCCACCGGCTTTCGCACCGAGGTCGTCACCGACGGCCAGGTCGTCGAGACGCACGACGGCAACCCGCTCGACTTCATCGCCGCCTACCAGAAGCGCTTCAAGGTCGCGCTGCGCCCCGGGCTGCCGCGCTTCTGCGGTGGGCTGGCCGGCTATTTCGGCTACGACGCGGTGCGCTTCATCGAGCCCAAGCTCGCGAAGACCGAATTGCCCGGCGGGCTCGACACGCCCGACATCCTGCTGCTGCAATGCGAGGAACTGGCGGTCATCGACAACCTGTCGGGCCGGCTCTACCTGATCGTCTACGCCGACCCCGGCCAGCCGGAGGCCTTCTTCAAGGCCAAGCGGCGCCTGGCAGAACTGGGCGACAAGCTGAAGTACAGCGTCACCGCCCCGCCAGTGCGCCGCGGCACCTCGCACGCGGTGGAGCGCGAGTTCGCGAAAGACGACTACCTCGCCGCGGTGCTGAAGGCCAAGGAGTACATCGCGGCCGGCGACATGATGCAGGTGCAGGTCGGCCAGCGGCTGAAGAAGCGCTACACCGAATCGCCGCTGAGCCTGTACCGCGCGCTGCGTTCGCTGAACCCGTCGCCGTACATGTACTTCTACGACATGGGCGATTTCCAGATCGTCGGCGCGTCGCCCGAGATCCTGGTGCGCCAGGAGACCACGCCCGAGGGCGAGAAGGTCACGATCCGCCCGCTGGCCGGCACCCGTCCGCGCGGCGCGACGCCGGCACAGGACAAGGCGCTCGAGGCCGAGCTGAGCGCCGACCCGAAGGAGCGCGCCGAGCACGTGATGCTGATCGACCTGGCGCGCAACGACATCGGTCGCATCGCGAAGACCGGCACCGTGAAGGTCACCGAGGCCTTCACGGTCGAGCGCTACTCGCACGTGATGCACATCGTCAGCAACGTCGAGGGCCTGCTGAAGGACGGCATGACCAGCCTCGACGTGCTGCGCGCCACGTTCCCGGCCGGCACGCTGACCGGCGCGCCGAAGGTGCGGGCGATGGAGATCATCGACGAGCTCGAACCGGTCAAGCGCGGCATCTACGGCGGCGCCTGCGGCTACCTCAGCTTCGCCGGCGACATGGACGTCGCGATCGCGATCCGCACCGGCATCGTCAAGGACAACACGCTGTACGTGCAGGCGGCGGCCGGCGTGGTGGCCGATTCGGTGCCCGAGCTCGAATGGAAGGAAACCGAGGCCAAGGCGCGCGCGCTGATCCGCGCGGCCGAGCTGGTGGAAGAAGGCTTCTGAATCAGCCGGTCGGGCCCTGGTGGAACACCAGGTCTTCGACCGGTTTTCCACCCACCAGGTGCTGCTCGATGATGCGGTCCATGTTGGCCGGTGTCACGTCGTAGTACCAGGTGCCGTCGGGCTGCACGCACATCACCGGGCCGCCCTTGCAGGCGGCGAAGCAGCTGACGCGGCTGCGCTTCACGCGCAACTCACCCTCGTGCAGGCCGGCGGCCTTGAACTTGTCGCCGAGGCTGTCGAACAGCGCCTGCGATTCGCCCTGCTGCGTGCAGCGCGGGCCGGTGCAGATCAGCAGGTGGCGGCGGTACTCGCCGATCTTCGGCTTGATCACTTCGTCGGTCATCGGGAACTCTCCTGGATCGGTGTGTTGCGTGCTGTGGCGCGTCGCGGGCAGGCGGTGGCAGGCGCCGAGGGCTCATGCTGGGGCGGTCGGCCCTGGCGGGCCGACTCCACGAAGAAGATCGGCTCCGGCGCCTGCCACCGCCTGCCGCGAGGAGGCGTTGACTTGTGTTCGGAAAATAAATCGCACGACCCAACCCCGTTCGGGCTGAGCCTGTCGAAGCCCTGCCCGAACAGTGCCGAATCCGTCGACGCGCGACCCATCGTCAGAACGTGGCCCGCATCGAGACGCGCAGCGTGCGCGGCTCCATCGGGTGCACCAGCCGCCCGTCGATGCCGGCGCCACCGTTGCATGCCAGGCCATCGGTCTTCGAGCAGGCGGCACCCCAGTACTCGATGTCGTAGGCCTCGCGGTCGAACAGGTTCAGCACGTCCAGCGTGAACTGCAGTGACGCGCTGGCGCGCCAGCCGGCCTTCAGGTTCGCGGTCCACAGCGACGCCGAGCGCTGCGTGCCGGTCTCTTCCAGTGCGTAGCTGCCGATGTAGCGCCAGCGCAGCCCGCCGAACCACGCGCCGTGGTCGTCGGCCGCCAGCGCGAACGAGGCCGAGCGCGGGATCGCGTTCGGCACGTGGGTACCGCTGTCGGGTTCCTCTTCCTGCTCGAAGCGCGCCCGCGACCATGCCACGTCGGCATCGAGCAGCAGCCAGCGGTTGAGCTGCCAGTCGTTCGACCACTCGACGCCGGTGCGCTTCGACGCGCCCTTGGGCTCGGTCACGCCGGCATCGCCGACGAACACCAGTTCGGAGGCGAGCTTCACCTGCCACAGCGACAAGCTGGTGTTCCAGCCCGGGAGCGGTACCGCGCGCAGGCCGATCTCGCGGCCGGTCGCGCGCACCAGCGCCGGCACCGGGGCGACGGCGGCGGTCACGCCGCGCACGTCGTTGCTGTGGAAGCCGCGGCCCCAGTTCGCATACAGCTCGGTGCGCATCGTGTCGCCGAACGGCCCGAAGGCCAGCCCGAGTTTTGGGCTGACCTGATGGGCGCGCGCGCTGCCGCCGTTCTGGACGTTGTCGTCGCCGCCGGTCGGCGTCACGTTCGCGCGCACCGTGTCCACGCGCAGGCCCAGGTCGCTGCGCAGCCACGGCTGCCATTGCGTGCGGGCCTCGGTGTAGAGGCCGAGCAGCGTCTCGCGCACGCGGTCTTCGCGCAGCGTGCCGGTCCGCTCGCGGTTCACCGTGTCGTAGAGACCCAGCGTGCCGATGCGGTCGTGGCGCAATTGCGCGCCCAGCGTCAGCTCGGTCTCGCAATCGGCCGGCGCGATCGCCCAGTGGCGCGCCACCTGGCCGCCCCAGACGGTGCGCTCGTCGGCCTGCTCGTGCTGGTCGCCCTGCGGGCCGTTGATGTAGCCGGACGGGTTGGAGAACAGATTCAGGCCGTAGTCGATCACATAGGCGCTGGCCTGCGTGCGCGTGCTGCCATCGCTGCCGGCCCAGTCGCCGGACAGGCTGTGGCGGTGCGTGCGCCCGCCGTCGCCGGGCACCAGCTCGCCGTAGCGGTCGATCTCGCCGGACGCGATCGCGCGCTCGGGCACGTGCTCGGTGGCGGTCCACTGTGCGTGGTAGGCCATCGCGGTCAGCGCATAGCCGTCGCGCGCGGTGCCTTCCGACAGCCGCAGCACGCCATTGACCTTGCGCAGCCGCTCGGGCTGCTGCCAGGGGCCGTCGTTGGTCGCGGCCTCGAAGGCGGCCAGCAGCGTCGGGCCGCTGTCCTGTTCGGTGCCGAGCCGTCGGCTGCCGGCAGCCAGCACGCGGCGGAAGTCGTGCGCGCCGACGCTCAGGTCGACCATCGGTGCCGGCAGCACGCGCTGGTACTCGATGCGCGCCGAGCCAGTGGTCGCGAAGTCGCCGTCTTCTGCCGCGTAGACGCCCTTGCGGTAGCGCATCGCGCCGATCAGCTCGGGGATCAGGAAGTTGAGGTCCATGTAGCCCTGGCCGTGCGCATGGCTCGCCATGTTGACCGGCATGCCGTTGACGAAGCTCGCGAAGTCGCTGCCGTGGTCGAGGTTGAAGCCGCGCAGGAAATACTGGTTGGCCTTGCCGTCGCCGCTGTGCTGCGTGACGGTCATGCCGGGCACCGTCTCCAGCACCTCGGCCGGGCGCAGCAGCGGCCGGTTCGCGAGCTGCTGCGCGCTGACCTTGCCTTCGGTGGCCGAATCGGCGACGCCGATCAGGTCCTGGCCGCGGCCGACGATGGTCACGCCGGGCAGCGCAGCGGCCAGCTCCGCGGCCGCGGCCGGGACAGGGGTGAAGAAGTTCATCGCCAGGGCCGTGGCGGCCAGGGCGGGGGGCCGCTTGCGCTGTTGCATCGTTGAAAGACTCGTCGCCGCGCGGGGGCCATCGTTCGCCCCCGCGCGGGTCTCAGCCCTCTCCCTCGTCGTTCGTCGTCGTGTCGGTGGCAGCCTGCTCGACCGGCTCGGCCAGCGTGGCCGCCAAGTAGTCGGCCGGCAGCCCGTGCAGCCGCGCCAGGTCGGCCACGGTGTGGCCCGCGGCGAGCTGCGCCTGCAGCGTGTCGAGCCAGCCCAGCAGGCCGGTGCTCAGCGAGCGGCCGGCGCGTTCGCCGTCGCGCGTCTCGCCGCCCTGCTCGATGTCGTACTTGTTCGCATAGCCGCGCGGCGTGACCATCAGCCCGTCGCGCACGAAGGTGTGGCTGTTGCCGATCAGCACCGTGCTCAGCATGCCGATCTCGCTGTCGGCCATCGTGTCGAGCGTGGTGAATTCGATGCGCTCGCGGCGCCGGTAGGCGCTCTTGACGACGGCCACCGGCGTGTCGGGCCGGCGGTGCCGCAGGAACAGCCGCTGCGCCTCGACGATCTGCCGCGTGCGGCGGCCGCTCTTCGGGTTGTAGAGCGCGACGACGAAGTCGGCCTGCGCGGCCGCATCGAGCCGGCGCGCGATCACCGGCCACGGCGTCAGCAGGTCGCTCAGCGAGATCGAGCAGAAGTCGTGCGTCAGCGGCGCACCGACGCGGGCGGCGCAGGCGTTGATCGCCGATGCGCCGGGCACCACCTCGACCTGCACCTCGTCGGCCGGTGTCCAGCCGGCCTGGAACAGCACCTCGTAGGTCGGCCCGGCCATGCCGTAGACGCCGGCATCGCCCGACGAGATCAGCGCGACCTTCTTGCCGGCGCGCGCCGCATCGAGCGCGCTGACGGCCCGGTCGAGCTCCTCGGTCATGCCCTTGCGCACGACCTCCTTGCCGTCGAGCAGGTCGGCGACCAGCTTGATGTAGGTGACGTAGCCGACGACGACATCGGCCTCGGCGATCGCCTCGCGGGCGCGCTGCGTCATGTGCTCGACGGCGCCGGGGCCGATGCCGACCAGCGTGATCTTGCCGCTCATGCCAGGCTCCTGGTCGGCAGTGCCGCAGCGCTGGACGGGTGATCGAGCAAGGGCGCGAGCCACCGCTTGAACACCGGCGCGGCGACGACGCCCATCGACAACCAGAACACGGACGCCGACACATGCGTCGCCAGCACGAAGTCGCGGCCCAGCACCTGCAGCCGCTGGTGCGCCTCGCCGCCGAACGCGCCGAGCGGGTCGCCGATCAGTTGCGGTGCGCCGATCACGAACGGCAGCGCGAGCCACGCCGCGGCAGCCGCCCAGCGCCACGGCTTGCGGCCGAACGCGACCAGCGCGCAGGCCGACAGCGCACTGCCGGCCGCGAGCAGCCACCACAGCTGGCGCAGCCGCAGGTCGGCGGCTTCCATGCCCGGCACCTCGGCCGGCAGCCCGAGCGAAGGCCACAGGTGCAGGCTCAGCCAGCCGGTCGCGGCGACCGCCGCGGCGATCTGCCACGTGCCTGCCGACAGCCCGCGCTTCCACGCCCATGCGCCCATCGCCGCGAACACCAGCAGCGCGAGCGCGAACCCATTCAGCAGGTTGGCGACCCAGGTCCAGGCGCTGCGCTCGATGCCGTCGGCCGGCGTCCAGTCGACGTCGTGGTGGTGCGCATGGCCGGCTTCCTCGGGCGCGTGGGGATGGTCGTCGAGGGCGGCCTGCACGGGCGCCTTCTGCACCTCGAACGCCTCGGCCGCGAGGATGATCGGCACCGCCTGCCAGCGTTGCACGATCCATTGCAGGCTGCCCACCGCCAAGGCGACGAGCAGCGCACACCACACCAGGCGTCGGAACAGCATCATCGGCTCCCGGTCAGTGGCACGGACGGCCGGTGGCATGGCGCACGTCGTGCGCCGCGTTGTGCGCGAGCGGGCTCTCGGCGAACGCGACGCCGTACAGCACGACCATGCCGAGCAGCGCGGCGGACGCCAGCTGGCGAATCACGCCGCGCGAGGCGGCGACGGGCAGGGCGATCGAAGGTTGCAGGGTTTGCGGGTTCATGGGTTTTCCTTGGGTTGACGTGATGACAGCGAAATGGGAGTCAGCGGCAGCGGGCGACCGAGACGGTGGCGTGGCGACCGTCGTCGCCACGCAGGATGTGTTTCTCGACCAGCAGCGAACTGGCCGGCGCCGCACCGGCGGCCAGCAGCGCGGCCGCCTCGCTGACCGATGGCGTGCCGGTGTAGCGCCGCACCGTCTCCGACGGATTCGGCACCGGCACCTCGGCCAGTTCGCTGGCGTCGTAGAAGTGCAGCGACCAGCCGCGCAGCGACGCCAGGTCGAGCAGCCCGCGCTCGTCGGCCTTCAGCGTGATGCTGGCCACCGCCGCGACATCGGCGAGTGCCGCGCCGGCCAGCGCCAGCGCCTCGCCGACCGCGCGCGACAGCGTCTCGACCGGCGTGCCGCGGTCGCAGCCGAGCCCGAGCGCGACCCTCATGCGGCCACCTCGTCGACCGGCGGGCGATAGACGACCAGGCGCTCGTTCAGCTGCTGCCACAGCGCATCGTCGATCGCGCGCCGTGTGACCCACAGCACCGCCTTGAAGCGCGCCAGGTCGACGTCCTCGAAGCGCTCGAAGCGGTGGATGCTGGCCGGCAGCGGGGTCGGCCGCGTCCACCAGTGCGGGCTGCCGGCTTCCTGCACGAAGGCGATCGGCTCGCCGTTGACCACGTGGGCCGAGACGCGGGTGATGTTGAGCTTCGGCGCCTCGACCTTCCAGCCGAGTTCGCGCCCGAGGATGTCGACCGGGATGGTCTTGCCGACGTCGGAGGCGGTGGTCAGCACCGGCGTCGCGCCGAGCAGTGCGGCCACCTGCTCCGCGCAGGCATTGGCACCGCCGACGTGGCCCGACAGCACCGGGATCACGAACTGGCCGGCATCGTCGACGACGGTGATGCCGGGGTCCTCGTCCTTCGATTTCAGGTGCGGCGCGATCAGCCGCACGACGGCGCCGAGCGACACGAAGAAGATCAGCTGGTCGTAGGCCGCGAACAGCGGGCCGATCTCGTCGCGCAGCGCGGCGGTGTAGGCGCGCAGTGGGTTCGCGAGGCCGGCGAAGGTGGCGGCGAATTTCTCGGCGCAGACGATGTGCGCGTGCGGCAGTTGCGCAGCCAGTTGCGCGGCCTGCGTGGCGCCGTGCTTCGTGATGGCAACGATGGCAATGCGAGGTGTGGTGTTCATGCGTAGCCCGGATGTCAATCCGGGTCGTCTGGGTTGATGGCGGCGGCCGATCCCGGATTGGCATCCGGGCTACGTTTCTTCAGGCATCCGCGGATGCGCTCGCCGCGGATGCGCAATGGGCTGTGCACCAGCATCAGCGACAGGTAGCTGACCTTCTGGCCGCGCAGCGACAGCATCTCGGCGCCGCGCAGCACGCGTTCGTCGGGCGCGCCGCAGCGTTCGATGAAGGTCGCGCCGTCCAGCAGCGCGCGCTGCTGCAGCCAGTCGAGGAGGTCCTCGATCAGCGGCTTGACCTTCATCAGCACCAGCGTGTCGAACTCCGGCAGCAGGCGGTCGAGCGCGCTGACGCCATAGGCCGCGGGCACCACCGCGATGGTGTCGTCCTGCTCGCCGAGCGGGCGGCCGAGCGTCGCCGCGGCGGCATTGAAGGCATTCACACCGGCGAGGGTGTCGACCGCGATGCGCTCGTCGCGCGCCTTCACGGTGCGCGCCAGGTGGCCGAAGGTCGCATAGGTGCTGGAGTCGCCCTCGACCAGGAACAGCACGTCGCGGCCGGCCTGCAGCATCGGCAGCACGGTGTCGGCGGCGCGGTGCCAGCTGCGCAGCAGCTTCTCCTCGTCGTGCGTCATCGGGAACAGCAGCGGCAGGTGCTCGGCCGGTGGCGCGAGTTCGCTGCGCGTGACGATGTCGAACGCGTAGCTCGGCGTCTTCGTGCTGCGCGTCGGGTAGGTCCACACGGTGTCGCGGCGCTCCAGCTGGGCCCAGGCGGCGCGCGTGATCAATCCCGGATCGCCCGGACCCAGGCTCACGCCGATCAATCGACCGAACGTCATGGGGCCGCCTTTCGCGCGCAGACGATCCACACCGGGTTCTCGGCCGCCATCCGGTGCATGTGCAGGATCGGCTTGCTGCGCGAGGCCTGCAGCATCACGACGTCCCACTCCGCGCCGAGTCCGGCGAGCGTGCTGGTGGCCGTGCCCAGGTTCTCGATCGTCACGAAGTTCATCACCAGCTGGCCGCCCGGGCGCAGCCGGCGCAGGCACAGCGCGATCAGCTCGGCCAGTTCGCCGCCCGATCCGCCGATGAACACCGCATCCGGATCGGCCCAGCCGTCCAGCCCCTGCGGCGCCTTGCCCTGCACCAGCGTGTGGTTGCCAACGCCCAGCGCCGCGCGGTTGCGGCCGGCGATCGCGACGTCGTCGTCGTTCTTCTCGATCGCGTACACGTGGCCGGCCGGGCACAGCCGCGCCGCCTCCAGGCCGACCGCGCCCGAACCGGCGCCGATGTCCCAGACGATGCTGTCTTCGCGCAACTGCATGCGCGCCAGCGAGACGGCGCGCACCTCCAGCTTGGTGATCAGCCCCTTGTCGGGATGGCGCTGCTCGTAGCTCGCGTCCGGCAGGCCGAAGCGCACCGGCCGGGCCAGCGCCGACTGGCGCCACAGCAGCACGACGTTCGGGTCGGCGAAGCGGGCCTGTGCCGCGTCGGCGATCGACACCCCGGTGACGATGCGCTCGTCGGGCTGCAGCAGCCGCTCGGCGACCGCGATCTGGAAGTCGTCGGCCAGGCCCTCGGCCAGCATCATCCGCGCGATGCGGTCGGGCGTGTTATCGGGGCTGGTCAGCACCGCGAGCCGCGCATGGCGGCGCAGCGATTGCGCCAGCGCGTACAGCCCATGCGACGGCTCGGCGCCGGGGCCGGGCCATTCGCCGGCGTCCTTCGCGTGGATGCTCTCGATCTTCAGGTCCTGCCAGACCAACCCGACGCGCGCGCAGGCGAGCTGGATGGTCGACAGGTTGGGCAGCACCTCGATCGCGTCCAGGCACAGCTGCATGCCGAGGTAGCCGGCGATGCCGTGGCACAGCGGGTCGCCGGTGGCCAGCACCACGCAGCGCCTGCCGGCGGCCTGCGCCTGGCGGATGTCTTCGGCCACAGCCGCCAGGCCGCCGATCGCGCGGCGCTCGGCCTCGGGCTGGATGCGCGATTCGAGCAGCGCCAGCGTGCGCTTCGCGCCGATCACCAGGTCGGCCTCGGCCAGTGCCTGCAGGGCCGGCGCGCCCAGGCTCGCGGCACCGTCGTCGAGCACGCCGACGATGCGGCAGCGCGGCGGGCGCAGGTGGGAAGCGTCTGTCGAATCATTCATGTGAAGTCGCCTCAGCGAGTTTCTTGCCGTCGAAATCGCAGACCAGCACGTCGAGCCGGAAGCGGTTCGGGTAGCGACCCATCACCGTGCTGACCACCTGGCGCGCCAGCGCGGTGTGGAAGGCATCGATCAGCCCCAGTACCGCCATGCGCTCGGCCGCGAAGCGCGCGGTCTCGGCCGCGGCGATGGCCGCGCATTCGTCGGGCGGTGCGCCGATGCTGGCGGCGATCGCGGCCAGCAGGTCGGTGTCGACCTCGGCCCGGTTTGCGTGCGTGATGGTTTCGCCCTGCGCGATCTTGGTCAGCTTGCCGACCATGCCGCCGATCACGACGCGCTTCAGCTTCGCCTTCACCGCGGTGTCGAGCGCATAGCGGAGGAAGTCACCCATCTGCACGAAGCAGGGCTCGGGCAGGCCGGGCAGTTCGGCCATCGCGAACTTCTCGGTCCGCCCGCCGGTGGTCAGCACGACGGTGTCGCTGCCGGTGGTGGCCGCGACCTCGACGCCCTGCACCACGCTCGCGCGGTAGGCGGCCGTGCTGTAGGGCTTCACGATGCCGGTGGTGCCGAGGATCGAGATGCCGCCGAGGATGCCGAGCCGCGCATTCAGCGTCTTCTTCGCCATCTCGAGGCCCTGCGGCACCGAGATCGTGACCTGCAGGCCGTCGCTCGCGAGCAGCGCGGTGCCGACCTCGCGCACGTTGTCCTCGATGTTGCGGCGCGGCACCGGGTTGATCGCCGGCCCGCCGACCGCGAGGCCGAGCCCGGCCATCGTCACGGTGCCGACGCCGAAGCCGCCGAGCAGCACCACCTCGCCGGCCGCGCCGGGCAGGCGCAGCACGTCGGCGGTCAGGTGCGCCTTGTCGGTGCAGTCGGGGTCGTCGCCGGCGTCCTTGATCACCATCGCATGCGCACTGCGGCCGTCGCACAGGCCGTCGTTGACGTCGAAGCGCACCCGCTGGCCGTTCGGCAGCAGCGCCTCGACCGTCGGCGGCACCGTGCCGTCCAGCAGCCCCAGGACCGCCGCGCGCGCGGCCGCAGCCGAACACGCACCGGTCGTGAAACCGGTGCGGGTGCCGCGCTTGACGGTCTTCTCCATCATGACGGGGTGGCCTCCGCGAGGCTGAGCAGCGCGTGGATGGCCGCGACGACGAGCGTCGAGCCGCCCTTGCGGCCGCGGATCACGATCCATGGCACCTCGTCGACCTGCGACATCAGCTCCTTCGACTCGGCCGCCGACACGAAACCGACCGGCATGCCGACGACCAGCGCCGGGCGCGCGCCTTCTTCATGGATCAGCCGCACCAGCTCGATCAGCGCGGTCGGTGCGTTGCCGATGCCGACGATCGCGCCGTCGAGCAGCCCGAGCCGGTGCGCCTTGCGCATCGCCTGCACCGCGCGCGTCGTGTCGTCGGCCTTGGCCTGCGCGATCACGTCCGCATCGGCGATGAACTGGTGCGTGCGCATGCCGAAGTGCGCGAGGCGCGGTGCCGACAGGCCGACACAGATCATCTCGACATCGGCGACCACGCGCGAACGGCCCGACAGGATCGCGTGGATGCCGGCCGTCACCGCGCGCGGGTGGAAGGCGGTCAGCCCGTTGAAGTCGAAGTCGGCGTTCGCGTGGATCATGCGGCGCACGATCGGCCACTGGTGCGGCGGGTAGGCGTGCGGACCGACCTCGCGGTCGATCACCGCGAAGCTGTCGTGCTCGATCGCGCGGCCGGCGCGGGTGAGCTGTTCAGTGACCGTGTTCGGCGTGGTCATGGGCGTGGGCGTGGTCGTGGGGATGCGCGTGTTCGTGCGCGTGCTCGTGTGCAGCGTGGTGCGCGTGATCGTGACCGTGGTGATGGGCCTCCCACTGCGCGGCTTCCTCGCTCACGGGCACCGCGGCCAGCGCGCCGTGCATCAGCGCGTCGACGCGGCCGGCCAGCAGCTGCGCGATCTCCGGCTCGAAGCCGAAATGCGTGCCGCTTGCGAAGCGCACCTGCGGGTACTGGGCGCGCAGGTGCTCGACCTGTCGGCCGATGCGCTGGATCAGCGTGCCGGTGAACAGGTAGTAGGGCAGCACGATCACCTGCCGCATGCCCAGCTGCACCTGGCGTTGCACCACGCGCTCGAGCCGCGGCCACGCGATGCCGGTGAAGGCGAGGTCGACCAGCTCGTGGTCGCCGTCCTCGAACAGCCAGCGCGCCATCCGCGCCATCTCGCCGTTGGCCTCGCGGTTCGACGAGCCGCGGCCGAGCAGCACGACGCCGGTGCCGGTCGGGTCGGGCATGTCGAGCGCGTGCATGCACTGCTTCAGCTGGCGGCGCAGCACGTCCAGCACCGGCTCGCAGACACCCAGGTGCGGCGCGTAGTCGAAGCGCACGCCGGCATGGCGCTGCCGGGCGCGCGCGATGTGCGACGGGATCTCGACGTTGACGTGGCCGGCGGCGTTCAGGATCAGCGGCACGACGATCACGCGTTCGGCGCCCGTCGCGGCGCGGTCCAGGCCTTCTTCCACCTCGATCTCGGCGAACTCGATGAAGCACAGCTCGGTGCGCCACTGCGGATGGCGGGCGCGCCACAGCTGCGTGAAGCGCTCGATCTCGTCGTTGCCGCTCTTCTCGCGCGAGCCGTGGCCGACCAGCAGGATGGTGTCGTTCATGTCGTGGTCGTCCCTCGTCTGAACCGGTGGGTGAATGCGGCGTCGTACAGCTTCGACTTCGTGAGCTCGGGCCAGCCGCGCGCGCCCAGCGCCGGGCTCGCGATGACCATCGCCTGGCTGACGATGCCGGCCTCCCGGCATTGCTGCTTGATGGTGGCCAGCGTGCCCCGCACGATGCGTTCTTCGCCGGGCCAGCTGGCCTTGTGCACCACCAGCATCGGCGCGTCTTCGGCCCAGCCGGCTTCGCGCAGCCCGGCTTCGATCCTGTGCAGCAGCGTGATCGACAGGAAGATGCACAACGTGCAGCGGTGCGCCGCCAGCTCGGCCAGCGATTCGCCGGGCGGCATCGGCGTGCGGCCTTCGACCCTTGTGAAGATCACCGTCTGCGTGACCTCGGGCAGCGTGAAGCTCTCGACCGCCGCGGCGGCCGATGCCATCGCCGACGACACGCCGGGCACCACCGCGATCGGGATGCCGGCCGCGTCGAGCGGCTGCACCAGCTCGATCAGCGTGCCGTACAGCGCCGGGTCGCCGGTCTGCAGCCGCACGACGGTGTCGCAGCGCGCGGCCTGCGCCGTCAGCCACGCGACCATCTGCTCGTGCGTCATGTCCTTGCTGTCGGCGACCACGCAGCCGGGCGGCGCCCAGCGGGTGGCCGCCTCGTTGACCAGCGAGCCGGCGAACAGGATCGCGCCGGCGCGCTCGATCAGCCCGCGGCCCTTGACGGTGATCAGCTCGGGGTCGCCGGGGCCGGCACCGACGAACCAGACGCGGCCGGATGTCGTGTTCATGGCGCTCATCGCGTGAACAGGCGTGCGACGGCCTGCGGGTTGGACGGGAAGTAGGCGTGGAAGTACGAGGCCGTCAGCCGGCCGCTGCGGTACACCGCCTCGCCGCGCCGGCCGGCACGCATCGGCTGCGTGGTGCACAGCGGCGTCAGCGGCGATTCGAGCCGCGAGTAGTGGAAGCTGTGGCCGCGCAGCGTGCCTTCGGGCAGCGCGGCCTCGTGCAGGCCGATGCTGGCCAGCCGTGTCTGCATCGCCGCATGGCCCGGCAGCAGCCCGGCCATCGCGGCGCGGCGGCCCTGCACGTCGGTCAGCGCCTGCAGCAGCAGCAACAGCCCGCCGCATTCCGCCAGCATCGGCGTGCCGGCCGCATGGTGGTCGCGCAGCGCCTGGTGCATGAAGCGGTTGGCGGCCAGCGCATCGAGGTGCAGTTCGGGGTAGCCGCCGGGCAGCCAGATCGCGTCGCACGGCGGCGGCGCGGTGTCGTGCAGCGGCGAGAAGAACGCGAGGTTGGCGCCCATCGCCTGCAGCAGCGCGAGGTTGGCGGTGTAGAGGAACGAGAACGCGGTGTCGCGCGCGATGGCGATGCGCACGCCGTGCAGCAGCGGTTCGATGGGCGCCGCACTGCCGGGTTCGAAGCTGACCGCAGGCGGCAGTTCGCCGGCATCGGGGCCGAGCGCATCGGCGGCGCGGTCGAGGCGGGCGTCGAGGTCGTCGAGTTCGCTCGCCTGCACCAGGCCGAGGTGGCGTTCCGGCAGCGCGATCTGCTCGTCGCGCGGCAGCGCACCCCACCAGCGCAGCGACGCGGGCAGGCTTTCGCGCAGCAGGCTCGCGTGGCTGTCGCCGGCGACGCGGTTGGCCAGCACGCCGGCCATCGACAGGCCGTCGCGGTAGCTGGCGAGGCCGAGCGCGATCGCGCCGAAGGTCTGCGCCATCGCGCTGCCGTCGATCACCGTCAGCACCGGCAGGCCGAAGCGCAGCGCGAGCTCGGCGGTCGACGGCGTGCCGTCGTGCAGCCCCATCACGCCTTCGACGAGGACCAGGTCGGCCTGCTGCGCGGCCTCGTGCAGCAGCGCGCGGCAGTGCGCCTCGCCGCCCATCCACAGGTCGAGCTGCTGCACCGGCGCGCCGCTGGCGCGGGCGAGGATCATCGGGTCGAGGAAATCGGGGCCGGCCTTGAAGACCCGCACGCGGCGGCCGCGCCGGGCGTGCAGGCGCGCCAGCGCGGCGGTGACGCTGGTCTTGCCCTGGCCCGACGCGGGCGCGGACACCAGCAGGGCAGGGCAGCGCACGGGGCGCAGCTCGGGGACTTCCATCGAATGGACAACTCGCAACAGACCGGCCGTCGCCCTGCTTCCCCGCAGGGTTTCGTGAACAGGCATGCGCTGCGTTGCCGCGGGCGCGCACCCACTGGGTTGGCCGGTCTCCGGGCTGGCGGACATCTTCCGTGCACCCTTCCCATCGGCACGGGGCCGACAGTGGGTGATTCGCACGGGAGCGCTCTCCGGGGAGGGCGTCCGCTTACCGTTGCGGGGGCAGCTCAGGTTGGATCCGCCCCGACAGGGCTCGTCTTCCTGATTCCCGTTTCACTGCCGCAGCCGGACGGCCGCGGCGAGCACCAACGTGGGCGGCATGATAGCCCGCCGGCTTCCCCGATCCCCATTGCGCAGCCATAATGCGGCCCCATGGTCTCCACGCGTTCATTCACAGCGACGCTCCGCGGTTGGCGTTGGCGCAAGCCAACGACCTGAACCCACCTCATGGCGCGCCCGCGCGGGCGCCGCAGTCTTCCGCCGCGCCCCTGCCTGTGCCCACGCGATCCACCGCCGTCGGCCGGCACCCGCCCCGAACCCACTGATTCCAGAGGCCTGAGCACATGCTGCTGATGATCGACAACTACGACTCCTTCACCTTCAACCTGGTGCAGTACTTCGCCGAGCTCGGCGAGGACGTGCGGGTGTTCCGCAACGACGAGATCACGCTCGACGGCATCCGCGAACTGAAGCCCGACCAGCTGGTGCTGTCGCCCGGGCCGTGCTCGCCGGCTGAGGCCGGCATCTGCGTCGACGCGATCCGCGAGTTCACCGGCAAGATGCCGATCCTCGGCGTGTGCCTCGGCCACCAGGCGATCGGCGCCGCGCTGGGCGGCCACATCATCCGCGCGAAGACGCAGATGCACGGCAAGACCGACGTCATCACCACCGACAAGCGCGGTGTCTACACCGAACTGCCGCAGCAGTTCACCGTGATCCGCTACCACTCGCTGGTGATCGAGCGCGACACGCTGCCGGCCGAGCTGGAGATCACGTCGACCTCGCAGGACGACGAGATCATGGGCGTGCGCCACACCGCGCTGGCCGGCACGAAGACGCCGCTCGAAGGCGTGCAGTTCCACCCCGAATCCATCCTCACCGAACACGGGCACGCGATGCTGAAGAACTTCCTGGAGTTGCGCGCATGAACGTGGTCGATCTGCGCAGCGACACCATCACCCGGCCGACAGCGGCCATGCGGGAGGCGATGGCGAAGGCCGAGGTCGGCGACGACGTCTTCGGCGACGACCCGACCGTCAACGCGCTGCAGGAGCGCATCGCCGCGCTGCTCGGCAAGGAGGCCGCGCTGTTCGTGCCGACCGGCACGCAGAGCAACCTGGTCGGCATGATGACCCACTGCGGCCGCGGCGACGAATACATCGTCGGCCAGATGGCCCACACCTATCGCTGGGAAGGCGGCGGTGCCGCGGTGCTCGGCAGCGTGCAGCCGCAGCCGCTGGAGCACCAGCCCGACGGCACGCTGGCGCTCGCCGACATCGACGCCGCGATCAAGCCCGACGATGCGCACTTCGCGCGTTCGCGCCTGCTGTGCCTCGAGAACACGCTCGGCGGCAAGGTGCTGCCGCAGGCCTACCTGGCCGAGGCGACCGGCCTCGCGCGCCGGCGCGGCCTCGCGACCCACCTCGATGGTGCGCGGCTCTTCAACGCCGCGGTGAAGCAGGGCATCGCCGCGCGCGAGATCGCGGCGCATTTCGACAGCGTGTCGGTCTGCTTCTCGAAGGGCCTGGGCGCGCCGGTCGGCTCGGCGCTGGTCGGCTCGAAGGCCTTCATCCACGGCGCGCACCGCTGGCGCAAGATGCTCGGCGGCGGCATGCGCCAGTCCGGCGTGCTGGCCGCCGCGGTGCTGCACGCGCTCGACCACCACGTCGAGCGCCTGGCGGATGACCATGCGCTCGCGCAGCGGCTGGCCGCCGGCCTGGCCGACGTGCCCGGCGTGACGGTCGAGCCGCCGCAGACCAACATCGTGTTCGTCGACGTGCAGGGCCCGAAGGCCGCCGGCCTGATCGACCACCTGAAGTCGCGCGGCGTGCTGGCCACCGGCCTGTACCGGCTGCGCTTCGTGACCCACCTCGATGTCGACGCCGCCGGCGTCGACCGCGCGATCGCCGCGGTGCGCGAGCACATGTCTTCCTGAGGCCTTGACGAGTCGAACCATGTCCATCAGCAACACCGAAGCCCTGGCCCGCGTCATCGACCACCGCGAGATCTTCCACGACGAGATGCTGACGCTGATGCGCCGCATCATGAGCGGCGAGATGTCGCCGGTGATGATCGCCGCGCTGTCGATGGGACTGCGCGTCAAGAAGGAAACCATCGGCGAGATCGCCGCCGCCGCGCAGGTGATGCGCGAGTTCGCGACGCCGGTGGTGGTGGCCGACACGACCCACCTGGTCGACCTGTGCGGCACCGGCGGCGACGCGGCGCACACCTTCAACATCTCGACCGCGGCGATGTTCGTCGCGGCCGCGGCGGGCGCGCGGATCGCGAAGCACGGCGGGCGCAGCGTGTCGTCCAGTTCCGGCAGCGCCGACGTGCTGGAGGCCTTCGGCGCCAACGTCAACCTGAATGCCGCGCAGGTGGCTCAATGCCTGCAGGAAAGCGGCATCGGCTTCATGTTCGCGCCCAACCACCATGCGTCGATGAAGCATGCCGGGCCGGTGCGCAAGGAGCTCGGCGTGCGCACGATCTTCAACATCCTCGGTCCGCTGACCAACCCCGCCGGCGCCCCGAACCAGCTGATGGGCGTGTTCCACGCCGACCTGGTCGGCATCCAGGTGCGCGTGCTGCAGCGCCTCGGCTCGGAGCACGTGATGGTGGTCTACGGCATGAACGGCATGGACGAGATCTCGCTGTCGGGCGAGACGCTGGTCGGCGAGCTGAAGAACGGCGAGGTGCGCGAGTACGTCGTGCACCCGAGCGACTTCGGCATGCCGGTCTACGACACCCGCGTGCTGAAGGTCGCCGACAAGGCCGAGTCGGTGCAGTGCATCCAGCGTGCGTTCGCCAACGAAGACGGGCCGGTGCGCGACATCGTGCTGCTGAACGCCGGCGCGGCGCTGTACTGCGCGAACGTCGCGTCGTCGGTCAGCGAGGGCGTGCGGATGGCGCGCGAGGCGGTGGCCTCGGGCAAGGCGCTGGCCAAGCTGAGCCAGTTCGTCGCGGTGACCAACCAGTTCAAGACGGCATGAGCGACATCCTGAACAAGATCAACGCGGTCAAGCGCGACGAGATCGCGGCGGCCCGCAAGCTGCGCGACGAAGCCTCGGTGCGGCGCGACGCCGAATCGCTGGGCGGGCTGCGCGACTTCACGAAGGCCTTGCGCGACAAGATCGCCGCCGGCTCGGCCGCGGTGATCGCCGAGGTCAAGAAGGCGAGCCCGAGCAAGGGCGTGCTGCGCGAGCACTTCGTGCCGGCCGAGATCGCCGCGAGCTACCAGAAGCACGGCGCGGCCTGCCTCAGCGTGCTGACCGACCGGCCCTTCTTCCAGGGCTCGGTCGAGTACCTGCAGGCGGCCCGCGCGGCCTGCGCGTTGCCGGTGCTGCGCAAGGACTTCATGGTCGACAGCTACCAGGTGTTCGAGGCCCGCGCGATGGGAGCCGACTGCATCCTGCTGATCGCCGCCAGCCTCGACGACGCGCAGATGGCCGACCTCGAAGCCCAGGCGCTGGCGCTCGGCATGGCGGTGCTGGTCGAGGTGCATGACGGCGCGGAGCTGGACCGTGCGCTGCGCCTGAAGACGCCGCTGGTCGGCATCAACAACCGCAACCTGCGGACCTTCGAGGTCACGCTCGACACCACGATCGGCTTGCTGAAGCAGGTGCCCGGCGACCGGCTGCTGGTGACCGAGAGCGGCATCCTCGCGCGTGCCGACGTGCAGCGCATGCGCGACGCGAACGTGCATGCCTTCCTGGTCGGCGAGGCCTTCATGCGGGCGCCGGATCCGGGCGTGGCGCTGGCCGAGCTGTTCCGGTGAGTTCGGCGTCGCTGACGACGCCGCTGGCGCAGGTGCTCGATGCCGCGCCGGCCGGCTGGCGCGAGGTGCTGCTGCCGTGGCGCGCCTCGGCCGCGGGGCAGGGCCTGGTCGAGTTCGTCGACCGGCGGGTGGCCGAGGGGGCGGTGGTCTACCCGCCCGAGCCGCTGCGCGCGCTCGAATTGACGTCGCTGCCCGATGTGCGCGTGCTGATCCTCGGGCAGGACCCGTACCACGGCCCGGGGCAGGCGCACGGACTCGCGTTCTCGGTGCCGGCCGGTGTCGCGCTGCCGCCGAGCCTGCGCAACATCTTCAAGGAACTGGTGCGCGACCTCGGGGTGGCACCGGCGACCGGCGACCTGTCCGGCTGGGCCGCCCAGGGCGTGCTGCTGCTGAACACGACGCTGACCGTCGAGCAGGCTTCGCCGGCGAGCCACGCCCGCCATGGCTGGGAGCCGCTGACCGAGCGCATCGTCGCGGCTGTCGCGGGGCGGCGGCGGCCCTGCGTCTACCTGCTGTGGGGCGCGCATGCGCAGCAGTTCGCTGCCTTGATCCGCGACACCGGCGGACCCGATGCGCTGGTGCTGGCGTCGAACCATCCGTCGCCGCTGTCGGCGCGCCGCCCGCCGGTGCCCTTCATCGGCAACGGGCACTTCGGTGCCGCGCAGCGGCACCTGCAGGCGCACGGCGACCCGATCGACTGGAGCCGGTGAGGCTCCAGCGGCCCGGCCTCAGTTGAAGTAGTAGCTGACGTAGAAGCCGACGTGGCTGCCGTCGTATTCCGGCGCGGTCGAGTAGCCCTTTAGCGTGAACTTCTCGTGCACCGCGCGCAGCTTCAGCGCGATCGCGCGCGTCATGAAGTACTCGCCTTCGATCACGGCGCCGGTCGACGAGTCGAATTCGACATTGCCGACGTCGAGCGCGCCGCTGGACGAGAACTTCGCGTTCTGCGACCAGCGCAGCCCGCCGCCGATGCGCCATTGATCGTTCAGGTCCCAGTGGCCCAGCACCTCGACCGGGTAGCGGTCGAAGGTCTTGCGGCCATCGTCGCCGTGGCGCGTCTCGCCGCGGACCGTCTGGAAGTGGTAGCCGACGCTGATCTGCGCCGAGAACGGGCTGTCGAAATGCACGTCGACGCCGGCCTTCACGTCGATCAGGCCGCCGGCGCGGATCGTCGTGCTGTAGCCGTCCTCGAACTCGACCGAATCGAGCTTGTCGCCGCCCCAGGTCAGGCCGAGGCCGACGAACGGGCGCAGCTGCACGCCGGGGCCGCCGGTGTCGGATTGCGCCTGGGCCGAGGCCGACAGCGCGAGCACCGCGGCGGCCAGGATGATCTTCTTCATGGGGTCTCTCCTCCGTGTCACCCGCGAAAATGCTGGGGCGGGCGCGATTATCCCGGCCCCGGGTGACCGTCGCGAGGCCGTTTTTTGCGGCGTTGGTTTGTCAGAGGCCTCAACTCGATGTATAGTCCCGAGTTCGCCGCGGAGGGGTGCCCGAGTGGCTAAAGGGGGCAGACTGTAAATCTGTTGGCTTACGCCTACGCTGGTTCGAATCCAGCCTCCTCCACCACGGCGAAACATATTTTTGTAGTTGCTAGACGTTGCAAGACCGTTCCGGTGCAGGCCTCGATGAGGGGTTTGGCCGGGGCGGGTGGGGCTCCCGGGCGGGAGTAGTTCAATGGTAGAACCCTAGCCTTCCAAGCTAATGACGCGGGTTCGATTCCCGTCTCCCGCTCCAGAACGTCGTTGCAAGAGAGGTGTCGTCAGAGGCTTGACTGCCAGAGGTTGTCAGCCCTGTGTCGACGAGGCACAAGAGACCTGCCCATGTGGCTCAGTGGTAGAGCACTCCCTTGGTAAGGGAGAGGTCGCGCGTTCGATCCGCGCCATGGGCACCAGTTTTCTCGGTACTGTTTTCAGCACTGTCAATCTCGACCGCTAGGAGCGCGAAAAATGGCAAAAGGCAAATTCGAGCGGACCAAGCCGCACGTGAACGTTGGCACGATTGGTCACGTGGACCATGGGAAGACGACGCTGACGGCGGCGATCACGACGGTGCTGTCGGCAAAGTTCGGTGGC
>NZ_LMDM01000007.1:119018-135655 GCF_001425825.1 Rhizobacter sp. Root1238 | reverse complement strand
AGCCCGCCCCCGAGATGGCCTCCGCCGTCGACACCAGCTTCATCACCGGCATCTCCAGCGTCAACGACCGCATGCTCATCCTGATGGACATCGAAGAACTGATGGCCAGCGCCGAGATGGGCCTGATCGACAGCCCCTGACATCCCTTCCCCCGATTTCCCGTTCCCGGTTTCCCAAGGTTTTCATGAACACGGCGCTTCACAGCCGCGGCTCGGTCGCGCGCAAGGTTTCCATCATCGGGGCGCTGAGCCTGTCGGTGGTGCTGTTCGCAATCTGCGCCACGATGAGCCTGGTCGCCGCCGACCGCTCGCGCGAGCGCATCGTCACCTGGGTCGCCGACAAGACGCAATCGGTCGCCGATTCGATCGACGCGTTCGACATGACCTCGCGCGTGCTGGTCGAGAAGTTCTTCGTCAACTTCAAGAACGAGTTCAAGCAGCCGTTCACGCTGGATGAGGCCACCACCACGCTGAAGGTCGGCGACACGCCGCTGAACGGCAACTTCACGCAGGTGGACGAGTTCGCGCAGCAGAGCGGCGGCACGGCCACCGTGTTCGCGCGCAAGGGCGACGATTTCCAGCGCATCACCACCTCGGTGAAGAAGGAAAACGGCGAGCGCGCGATGGGCACGATGCTCGGCAGCAGCCATCCGGCGCATGCGCTGATGATGGCCGGCCAGACCTACACCGGCCGCGCGGTGCTGTTCGGCACGCCCTACATGGCCCGCTACGAGCCGATCAAGGACGCGAGCGGCAAGGTGATCGGCATCCTGTACATCGGCTTCGACGTCAGCGCCTTCCAGGTGGCGATCGACAAGCTCGCGAGCGACATCCGCTTCTTCGACAGCGGCGGCGTCTACGTGATCGATCCGAAGAAGTCGCCCGAAGAGGCCGTCTTCGTCGTGCACCCGACCGCCAAGGGCAAGAAGGTGCTGGACGCCTTTCCGGACGCGAAGGAACTGCTGGCGCGCCTCGAGGCCGCTCCCAACGGCTGGGCGAAGGACGGCGGCGCCGTGCTCGAGACGAAGCACCAGGACCACTGGGCCGTGCTGCGCAAGGCCAAGGCCGGCAACCAATGGGTGGTGTCCGAGGTGTCGGACAGCGAGGCGATGAAGACCCATTGGGCCACCATCGTGCCGTTCGCGACGCTGCTCGGCATCGCCGCGCTGCTGCTCGGCGGCGGGCTGTTCCTGATGATGCGCCGCTGGGTCGGCCAGCCGCTGCAGGACCTGTCGCGCGCCGTCACGGTGCTGGCGGCTGGCGACCTGACGCAGCCCTGCCACAGCGACCAGCGCGACGAGATCGGCGAGCTGATCCGCAATGTCGAAGGCATGCGCCAGCGCTTCCAGCAGATGATCGGCTCGGTGCGCAGCTCGGTCGACTCGATCACCACGGCCAGCGCCGAGATCGCGACCGGCAACCAGGACCTGAGCGCCCGCACCGAACAGACCGCCAGCAACCTGCAGCGCGCTGCGTCGTCGATGGAGCAGATCACCGGCACCGTCAAGCAGAGCGCCGACTCGGCCCGCCAGGCGAATCAACTCGCGTCGTCGGCCGCGGAAGTCGCGGCCCGCGGCGGCTCGGTCGTCTCGCAGGTCGTCACGACGATGGACGAGATCAATGCCTCGTCGAAGAAGATCGCCGACATCATCGGCGTGATCGACGGCATCGCGTTCCAGACCAACATCCTGGCGCTGAACGCCGCGGTCGAAGCCGCGCGCGCCGGCGAACAGGGCCGCGGCTTCGCGGTCGTCGCCAGCGAGGTGCGCAGCCTCGCGCAGCGCAGCGCCGAGGCGGCGAAGGAAATCAAGGGCCTGATCGGTGCGAGCGTCGACCGTGTCGAGGCCGGCTCGCGGCTGGTGGCCGACGCCGGCAAGACGATGGGAGAGATCGTCGGCTCGGTACAGCGCGTCTCGGACATCATCGGCGAGATCACCACCGCCGCATCCGAGCAGAGCGACGGCATCGGCCAGGTCAACCAGTCCGTCAACCAGCTCGACCAGATGACGCAGCAGAACGCCGCGCTGGTCGAAGAATCCACCGCCGCCGCCGAAAGCCTGAAGGACCAGGCCGCGCGGCTCGCGCAGGCGGTCGGCAGTTTCCGTCTCCAGCAGGTTTGAGCCACCACGGGCAGGGCCTGCACTCCGAACGATCGACATGCCGCCTGGGAGGCGGTCTACAAGAAGGGAAGTTCGCGATGTTCTCGTTGTCTGCCATGCGCCTCGGTCCGCGTCTCGCGGTCGGGTTCGGTTCGATCGCACTGCTGTGCGCCGCCGCCGTCGGTTTCGGCCTCGACCGCATCTCGACGATGCGCACGCTGTCGGAGGAACTCGGCACGCTCGACGCCGAGAAACTGTCGCTGTCGGAGCGCTGGGCTCGCGCGATCGAAGCCAACACCGCCCGCAACTGGGTGGTGTTCTTCGCGAACGACGAACAGATCAAGACCCGCGTGCGCGCCGAGATGAAGGACGTCGTGACCACGCAGACCGAGCGCCTGAAGCGCATGCAGGAGGTCGCGACCTCCGATGCCGACAAGCGGCTGCTGGAGGCGGTGAACGTGCAGCGCGATGCCTACCAGGGCCTGCGCAACGGCCTGCTCAAGCGCAAGGAAGGCGGCGAGGACGTGACCGCCGAAGTGATGGACAAGCTGTTCCCGGCCGCCAAGGCCTACAGCGACACCGTCGAGAAGCTGGTCCAGGGCCAGCGCGACAGCATGACCGCGACAAAGGAGCGCGCTGACCGCGCCGGCTTCGTCGGCATGCTGGCGCTCGGCCTGGGCGGCGCCGGCGCGATGCTGCTGGCCGCGCTGCTGGCCTGGCGCGTGACGCGCTCGGTCACCCGGCCGATCGCGCAGGCGCAGCGGATTGCCCAGGCCATCAGCGCCGGCGACCTGACGCAGCACATCCAGGTGCACGGCCAGGACGAGGCCGCCGAGCTGCTGCAGTCGCTGAAGGCGATGCAGGAATCGCTCGGCCGCCTGGTCGGCCAGGTGCGCCAGAGCACCGACAGCATCTCCACCGCCAGCACCGAGATCGCGACCGGCAACCAGGACCTGAGCGCCCGCACCGAGCAGACCGCGAGCAACCTGCAGCAGGCCGCGTCGTCGATGGAGCAGCTCACCGGCACCGTCCGGCAGAGCGCCGATTCGGCCCGCCAGGCCAACCAGCTGGCGTCGTCGGCGGCCGAGGTCGCCGCGCGCGGCGGCTCGGTCGTCGCGCAGGTCGTCACGACGATGGACGAGATCAATGCCTCGTCGAAGAAGATCGCCGACATCATCGGCACGATCGACGGCATCGCGTTCCAGACCAACATCCTGGCGCTGAACGCCGCGGTGGAAGCGGCCCGCGCCGGCGAACAGGGCCGCGGCTTCGCGGTCGTCGCGAGCGAGGTGCGCAGCCTGGCCCAGCGCAGCGCCGAGGCGGCCAAGGAGATCAAGAGCCTGATCGGCGCCAGCGTCGAGCGGGTGGACGCCGGTTCGCGCCTGGTGGCCGACGCCGGCCAGACGATGCAGGAGATCGTCGGCTCGGTGCAGCGCGTCTCGGACATCATCGGCGAGATCACCGCCGCGTCGTCCGAACAGAGCGACGGCATCGGCCAGATCAACACCGCGGTGACGCAGCTCGACCAGATGACCCAGCAGAACGCCGCGCTGGTCGAGGAAAGCGCCGCCGCCGCCGAAAGCCTGCGCGACCAGGCCCAGCGCCTGGCGTCGGTGGTGTCGACCTTCAGTTTGCCGGCGGCCGGTCGATAGACCGGTACCGGCACCGCATCAGCCCTGCCCCAACGTTCACCAGCTCTGCACAGGACTCCCCCATGGACATGATCCACGAAGCTTCCCACGTGGCCCGGCATGAAGCCGCCCGCGCTTCCGCCGCCACCCAGTCCGGTGGCGAGTTCCTGACCTTCCGCCTCGGCGCCGAGGAATACGGCATCGACATCNGTGGCCCGGCATGAAGCCGCCCGCGCTTCCGCCGCCACCCAGTCCGGTGGCGAGTTCCTGACCTTCCGCCTCGGCGCCGAGGAATACGGCATCGACATCCTGAAGGTCCAGGAGATCCGCTCCTACGAAGCCCCCACCCGCATCGCCAACGCCCCCGCCTTCATCAAGGGCGTGGTCAACCTGCGCGGCGTCATCGTCCCCATCGTCGACCTGCGCCTGAAGCTCGGCTGCGACTCCAACGACTACAACAGCTTCACCGTCGTCATCGTGCTCAACGTGCGCGGCCGCGTCGTCGGYGCCGTCGTCGACTCCGTCAGCGACGTGCTCGAACTCTCGCGCGAYTCCATCAAGCCCGCCCCCGAGATGGCCTCCGCCGTCGACACCAGCTTCATCACCGGCATCTCCAGCGTCAACGACCGCATGCTCATCCTGATGGACATCGAAGAACTGATGGCCAGCNAGCCCGCCCCCGAGATGGCCTCCGCCGTCGACACCAGCTTCATCACCGGCATCTCCAGCGTCAACGACCGCATGCTCATCCTGATGGACATCGAAGAACTGATGGCCAGCTCCGAGATGGGCCTGATCGACAGCACGCACTGAACCGTCTGCGCAAGCCCATGCGCTATCTCTCCCGCCTCTCGATCCGCTCGCGGCTCTACTTCGCGACCTGCTTCTCGCTGCTGCTGCTCGGCCTGATCGGCGGCATCGGCTGGGCCGCGCTGCACGGCACGCGCGGCACGGTGCGCACGCTGGTGGCCGACGACTTCGGCATGGCCTCGGACATCGGCGAGCTGCGCACGACGCTCGGCCGGCTGCGGCGCTTCGAGAAGGAGATGATCATCAACTTCAACAACGTCAACGAGGTCACCGACAACAAGGCCTCGTGGACGAAGGCGCATGCCGAGACGCTGGCGCGGCTGGACGGCCTGGGCAAGCGGCTGGACGCCGAGCAGGCCAAGACCATCGCCGCGGCGCTCGAACAGCTGAAGGCCTACCACGACGGCATGCTGCCGGTGATCGACCAGCTGGAACGGGCGACCATCGACGGCGCGGTGGCCGGCGCCTACGCCGGTCAGCTGAAGGACAACATCGACGCGGTCGAGAAGACACTGGGCGTGCTGTCCGATGCGTCGCGCGAGCACGTGGCGGCCGGGCAGGCCGCGGTCGAACGCGCGATCGGCACCCAATCGGCGCTGCTGGCCGGCGGCGTGCTGGCGGCGCTCGCGGTGCTGCTGCCGCTGACGGTGCTGACGGTGCGCAGCATCAATGCATCGATCGCGCATGCGAGCGAGCTGGCCCGGCGCATCGCGCAGGGGGACCTGTCGCAGGCGGTGGAACCGCGCAGCGACGACGAGATCGGCCGGCTGCTGCATGCGATGGACGGCATGCAGAACGCGTTGCGCACGCTGGTCTCGCAGGTCAAGCAATCGACCGACAACATCGCGACCGCCAGTGCCGAGATCGCGACCGGCAACCAGGACCTGAGCGTCCGCACCGAACAGACCGCGAGCAACCTGCAGCAGGCGGCGTCGTCGATGGTGCAGCTGACCGGCACCGTCAAGCAGAGCGCCGATTCGGCGCTGCAGGCGAACCAGCTGGCCGCGTCGGCCGCCGAGGTCGCCGCACGCGGCGGCGCCGTGGTCTCGCAGGTGGTCTCGACGATGGACGAGATCAACGCCAGCTCGAAGAAGATCAACGACATCGTCGGCGTGATCGACGGGATTGCGTTCCAGACCAACATCCTCGCGCTGAACGCGGCCGTCGAAGCGGCGCGTGCCGGCGAGCAGGGCCGCGGCTTCGCGGTCGTCGCCAGCGAAGTGCGCAGCCTCGCACAGCGAAGCGCGCAGGCGGCGAAGGAGATCAAGGGGCTGATCGGCGCCAGCGTCGACCGCGTCGAAGCCGGTTCGCGGCTGGTGGCCGATGCGGGCAAGACGATGGGCGAGATCGTCGGCTCGGTGCAGCGCGTCTCGGACATCATCGGCGAGATCACCGCCACCTCGTCCGAGCAGAGCGACGGCATCGGCAGCGTCAATGCCGCGGTGACCCAGCTCGACCAGATGACGCAGCAGAATTCGGCGCTCGTCGAGGAGAGTGCCGCGGCCGCCGAGAGCCTGAAGGATCAGGCGCGCGTGCTGGCCGGCGCGGTGTCGGTGTTCCGGCTCGCCTGATTCGCAGCCCGGATGCCGATCCGGGCCGTGGTCGGACGCCGTTCCCCGCTGGCCACCCGACTTACTCCGCCGCGCGGCGCAGCGTCTCGATCACCGGCCGAGACACCACCTCGCGCAGCCCCCACCAGCCGGCCGCCAGCGCCAGCAGCGCGCCGGCCAGGCTGCCACCCAGCGGCAGCCACGGCGAGGGGTTCCAGCTGAACTGGAACACGTACTTCGCGAGCGCCCAGCCGACCGCGGCGGCCGCCACCGACGCCAGGAAGCCGGCCAGCGCGCCGACGCCGAGCAGCTCGGCACGCTGCACCTGGCCGAGCAGCCGCGCGCTCGCGCCGAGCGCACGCATCACCGCGAACTCGCGGGCGCGCGCCTCGCGCGTGGCCGTCACCGCGGCGAACAGCACCACCAGGCCGGCCGCCAGCGTGAAGCCGAACAGGAACTCGACCGCGCGGATCACCTGGTCGAGCACCCGCTGGACCTGGCCCAGCGAGGCCGACACGTCGACCGCGGTGATGTTCGGGAATTCGCGGCTCAGCGCGTTGTCGAAACCCGGCGTCGTCGGCGCGCGGAAGGCCGTCAGGTAGGTGGCCGGCAGGTCCGGCATCTGCGCGCTCGGGAACATCACGAAGAAGTTGGCCCGCATCGAGCCCCAGTCGACCTTGCGCAGGCTGGTGATGCGGCCTTCAGCGGTGATGCCGGCGATGTCGAAGCGCAGCGTGTCGCCGAGCTTCAGGTGCAGCGTCTCGGCCAACCCCTCTTCGACACTCAGGCCGCCCGCTTCGTCGGGCGTCCAGCGGCCGGCCGTCACGGTGTTGTGCTCCGGCAGCTTCGCGTCGTGGCTCAGGTTGAACTCGCGGTCGAGCAGGCGCTTGGCGCGCTCTTCCTGCAGGTCGTCGGCGCTGGTCGGCTTGCCGTTCACCGCGACCAGCCGGCCGCGGATCATCGGGAACCAGTCGTAGCGTGCGACGCCGGCGGCCTTCAGCCGCGCCTGGAAGGCATCGGCCTGCTCCGGCTGGATGTTGATCACGAAGCGGTTCGGCGCATCGGCCGGCGTAGCGGCGCGCCAGCTGGAGATCAGGTCGGTGCGCAGCAGCACCAGCAGCATCAGCGCCAGCAGCCCGACGCTGAGCGCCGACACCTGCAGCACCGCGAAGGCCGGGCGCGCGGCGATCTGCCGCGTCGCCAGCACCAGCCAGCGCGGCGCGCGCGATTCGGGCACCGCGCGGCGCAGCAGCTGCACCGCGATCCACGACAGCGCCGCGAACACCGCGATCGCGCCGGCAAAGCCGCCGACCGCGATCAGCCCGAGCGTCAGGTCGGACGACACCGCGAGCAGCAGCGCCGCGAAGCCGATCGCACCGGCGGCCAGCACCGCGATCGACGCCGGCTTCAGCGCGCCGACATCGCGGCGGATCACGCGCAGCGGCGGCACCTGCGCCAGCTGCAGCACCGGCGGCAGCCCGAAGCCCATCAGCAGCGTGAAGCCGACGCCGATGCCGAACAGCGCCGGCCACACGCTCGCGGCCGGCAGCGCGCTGTCGACCAGCCCGGCCAGCAGCCAGACGAACACGTAGTGCACCGCGAAGCCGAGCAGCACGCCGGCCACGCTGGCCAGCACGCCGACGATGCCGAACTCCAGCAGGTACTGCGCCGCGATCGTGCGCTGCGGCTGGCCGAGCACGCGCAGCATCGCGCAGTCGTCGAGGTGGCGGTCGGCGAAGTCGCGCGCCGCGATGCCGACCGCAACGGCCGCCAGCAACGCGGCCAGCAGCGCCACCAGGTTCAGGAACTTCTGCGCGCGGTCCAGCGTCTGGCGCATCTCGGGGCGGCCCGTCTCGAGCGATTCGACGCGCATGCCGCGCAACTGGCGCGCCTTGACCTGCGCCTCGGTCCAGCCGACGAATTCGCGCAGCGCGGCCTCGCGGCCGTCGGGGGCCGCCACCGCGAGCCGGTAGGTGACACGGCTCGCCGGCTGCACCAGCCCGGTGGCGGGCAGGTCGGCCTCATTGAGCATCACGCGCGGCGCGAAGCTGATGAAGCCGGCGCCGCGGTCGGGCTCGATCACGATGACCGACGCGATGCGCAGGCGGGCGTCGCCGAGCAGCAGCGCATCGCCGACCTTCAGCTGCAGCGCGTCGAGCACGCCGGCATCGACCCACACGGTGCCGGCGGCCGGCGCGCTCGCGACGCTGCGCTGCGGCCCACCGGGCGTGTCGGCGACCGTCAGCTTGCCGCGCAACGGGTAGCCGCTGGTCACGCTCTTGACGGCCACCAGCCGCGACGCGCCGCCCTTGTCGTCGGGCGCGCGGCCCATGCTCGGGAAGGTCGCGGTCTGCGCGAGCTTGAGCCCGAGGCCGCGGGCGCGTTCGGCGATGTCGGCCGGTGCCGGCTGGTCGCTCGCGACGATCGCATCGCCGCCCAGCATCTGGCGCGCGTCGCGCGCGAGGCCGGCATTCAGCCGGTCGGCGAAGAAGCCGACCGCGCTCAACGCCGCCACCGCCAGCATCACCGCGACCAGCAGCAGCCGCAGCTCGCCGGCGCGGAAGTCGCGCGCGGCCTGCCGCCAGGCGAGGGTCCAGGCCGATGCGGGGCGGGGAGCGGCGGGCGACACGGGAACAGCGGAATCGGCAGACGTCATCGGGATTTCTTTCGGGTGGGAGCCGGATCGTCCCATTGACGCTTGCGCTCGAGCAAGTGGTCGACGAAGGCCCGCACTTTCAGCGGGACATGGCGGGCGTGCGGGTACAGCAGGTTGTAGGGCCGGGACCGGCCGCCGAAGGGCGTCAGCAGCTCGGTCAGCCGGCCGGCCGCCAGGTCGGCGTCGACGACGAAGCGGTAGGCCTGGAAGATGCCGGCGCCATGGCGGGCCAGCGTCACGCCGGCCAGCACATCATCGGCGCAGGCATACCGGCCGGCGGTCAGCAGGTCCACGTCCTCCCCGTCGTCGCGGAACAGCCATGGGATCGGGCGCCCGTTGCTCGGCAGTTCGAACTGGATGCAGTCGTGGCCGGCCAGCTCGGCCAGCGTCGATGGCGCCCCGTGCCGCGCGAGGTAGTCGGGCGACGCGACAAGCACCAGCTCCGCGTCTTCCAGGTGCCGGCAGATCAGCGTCGAGTCGTCGGGCGGGCGCACGCGGATCGCGAGATCGAAACCTTCGTCGCCGAAATCGATGTTGCGGTTGCTGACGTGCAGCTCGACCTTGACGTCCGGATGGGCCTGCATGAAGGCCGGCAGCATCGGCAGCAGCCGGTGGTGGCCGTAGGTGGTCGGCACGCTGATGCGCAGCAGGCCGGAGGCGCGTGCCTGCTGGCCGCCGGCCTCGCGCTCGGCATCGACCAGCTGGTCGAGCGCGGCGCGGCAGCGCTCGAAGTAGGAACGCCCTGCGTCGGTCAGCCGGATCTGGCGCGTCGTCCGCACGAAGAGCCGCACGCCGAGCCGCTCTTCGAGCCGGCCGATCGAGCGACTGACCGCGGCCGGCGTCACGCCGGCGATCGCCGCGGCGGCGGTGAACCCCTGGTGTTCGGCCGCGAGGCAGAACAGCTCGATGCTGCCCAGCATCACGTCGTCGAACTGCCGTTTCATGTCATCGCACCCAGCGGCCGCATTGATTACACGGTGTAGCGCCAGATGTTAAGCGAACCGTCTTTATCGGAAGGCGCCCGGTTCCTAGAGTGAAGGCCTGTTCTTTCCACTCTGTCTGCAGGAGCCATTCACCATGAAACACGAACCCAAAGTCGCCGTCATCACCGGCGCGTCCAGCGGCATCGGCGCCGCCCTCGTCAAGGCCTACCGCGAGGCGGGCTTCCGCGTCGTGGCCAATTCGCGCTCGATCCGCGCGAGCGACGACCCCGGCATCCTCGCGATCGCCGGCGACATCGCCGACCCGGCCACCGCCGAGCGCATCTTCAGCGAAGGCGTCGACCGCTTCGGCCGCATCGACACGCTGGTGAACAACGCCGGCATCTTCACGGCCAAGCCGTTCACGCAGTTCACCGCGGACGACTGGTCGGCCAACATCGCGACCAACCTGGCCGGCTTCTTCCACGTGACGCAGCGCGCGGTGGCGCGCATGGAAGCGCAGGGTTCGGGCCACATCGTGCAGATCACGACCAGCATCGTCGACCAGCCGATCAACGGCGTGCCGGCGGTGCTGGCGTCGATCACCAAGGGCGGGTTGAACGCCGCGACCCGGGCGCTCGCGATCGAGTACGCGTCGCGCGGCATCCGGGTCAACGCGGTGTCGCCCGGCATCATCAAGACGCCGATGCACCCGCCGGAGAACCATGCCGCGCTGAGCAGCCTGCACCCGGTGGGCCGCATGGGCGAGATGAGCGACATCGTCGACGCGGTGCTGTTCCTCGAGAAGGCGAGCTTCGTGACGGGCGAGATCCTGCACGTCGATGGCGGCCAGTCCGCCGGCCACTGGTGAACCGCCATGCCGCTCATCCGCATCGAAGTCACCCGTGAAGGCGTCACGCAGCCGCAGAAGCAGCAGCTGATCGCCGAAGCCACCGAGATGATGGTCCGCGTGCTGGGCAAGGACCCGGCGACGACCTTCGTGATCATCGACGAGGTCGAGACCGACAACTGGGGGGTGGCGGGGCGGTCCGTCACCGAGCGCCGCAAGGACGAAACAACGGCCCGAGGCAGGCCGGTCTAGTCCAGCAAGCACCGTGAACCCTGCGTGCAAATCCGCCGAACGGCGCCGGGCACGCAGGGTGCTGTAATTTGTGGCATGAACACCCTGCCCGCGATCTTCCTGTCCCACGGCTCGCCGATGCTGGCGCTGGAACCCGGCGCCACCGGCCCGTTCCTGCAGCGCCTGGGCGCGACGCTCGAGGCCCACCATCCGCGCCCGAAGGCCATCCTCGCCGTATCGGCGCACAGCGTCGCGCGCGAGCCGGTGCTGCTCGGTGCGGCCACGCACCAGGCGGTGCACGACTTCGGCGGCTTCCCCGATGCGCTGTACCAGCTGCAGTACAGCCCACCCGGCGCACCCGAACTGGCGGCGCAGGTCGAGGCCCGGCTGCGCGCGGCCGGCCTGCCGGTGCACCACAGCGACGAAGGCGGCCTGGACCACGGCATCTGGAGCATGCTGCGCTTCATGCGCCCGCTGGCCGACATCCCGGTGCTGCCGCTCGCGTGGGTGCCGAACCTGCCGCCGGCGCAGCAGTTCGCGCTCGGCGAGCTGCTGGCCTCGCTGGCCGACGAAGGCGTGCTGGTGATGGGCAGCGGCAGCATCACGCACAACCTGCGCCGCATCTTCAGCAGCGGCCGGCCGGCCCTCGACGCGGTCGAGGTGGCCGAGAGCGCCGGGTTCCGGCGCTGGATGCTCGAGCGCAGCGCCGCACGCGACTGGGACGCGCTGTTCGACTACCGCCGGCAGGCCCCGTCGGCCGTCGACATGCACCCGACCGACGAGCACCTGCTGCCGTGGTACGTGGCGGCCGGCGTCGGCGGCCGCGCGCATGCGCCGCAGCGGCTGCACGACGCGGTGACCTACGGCTGCCTGGGGATGGACGCCTATGCGTTCGGGCCGTCGGCCGAGTTGCTGAAGCAGCAGCTCGCCGTCTGACGGGCCCGTCAGTTCGCGAGCGCGACGACGCCCGAGGCCGGGCTGCTCGCCGCGCGCGCCGACGCAGCGGCGCGGTCGTCGTTGTACTGTTTCGCCAGCGCGGCGACGTTCTGCCCGGTGCGGGCGATCAGCATGCGCGCCGCGCCGATCTCGCCGAACTGGCCGCGGTCGAGTGTCCACCGGGTCTCGCGCTCGATCTGCGCGCACGACCATTCGGTGCCGGTCGCGATCGCCATCGGCTTCATCGCCTGCGCCATCGCATCGCGCTCCTGGCGCAGGGCCTGCAGCCGCTCCGACGGCCAGCCGACGCGCGCTCCCAGCGCCTGGCCGATGGCCATGTCGAGCAGCGAGGTCGAGCGCTTCGACATCAGCTCGGCCAGGTCGGCGCACACCTGCAGGCGGTTGCCGTCGCGCACCGCCGTCGCATCGCAGTGCTGCATCAGCGTCTTCAGCCCCGGCATCGCCAGCGCCGACTCGATGCCGGCCGCGCGCTCCATCACCGCGCGGCGTTCGATGGCCGGCGCGCCCGGCGGCAGGCTGCGCAACGCGAGCGCGCTGACCTGGCCCCAGCGCAGGTCGACCGTGCTCGCCTTCGACGCGCGGTACAGGGCTTCGTCGACGAGGCCGGTCTCGCCACGCTGGTCGGCTTCGGAGGCGACCTCCAGCCAGGCGTCGGCATTGGTCGGATCGAGCGTCGCGAGCTGGCGGGTCGACAGCATCTGGCAGGCCCCGCCGGGGCTCGCCCGGCACGCGCGCCAGGCCAGCGTGTAGACGGCCGGCGAGCGGGTCGCGACGGCCATCTGCGCGAGCGCGTCGCGCTGCGTGGCATTGGCGCCGGTGCGCGCCTGGCGCTGCGGGTCGGATTCCGGCGCCTCGGCCGGCGCGACGCAGTCGGCGCCTTCGCAGGCCTGTGGTGCGTTGGCATGCGACGGGCCCTCGTCGCGTTGCAGTAGCAGCGCGGTGGCGCGCGCCAGTTCGTCCGGCTGCTGCGCCAGCGCGGCCACCACGCGCTGGTGGGCTGCGTCGCCGGCCGCCGTGAAGACCGTGCGGTCGAGCGGCTGGCCGCCCTTCGCCTTCATGCGGCCGATGCCGCAGACCTCGATCTCGTCGGCCGCGAGCGGCGCGCTGGCGGCTGCGGCGGCGGCCGACGCGGCCTCGCCGTAGACCGCGGCAAACCCGTCCATCAGCGGCGGGCCAGGCATCGGGATCGCGGGCGCGGAGGCGGCGGGCTCGACCGCGTCGGCCACGACCCGTTGGTGCGGCACCGGCGCGTCCGGCGCACCTTGCCAGACCAACGCCAGCAGCAGCACGACCACGGCGAACCCGACCGTCGCCCGCGTTGCATTGCCAGGCGGCGTCATACCCCGCCCTCGGCAATCGCTTCCTTGACGGCCGCGACCTGGCGGCGCGACACGACCAGCCAGTCGTCGACCGGCGCGACGCGCACCACCCAGCCTTCGGTCGCCTCCTCGCCGTCTTCGCCCGGCAGCGTGCGCCGCTCCAGCGCGCGCAGCGCCCGGCGCGCGACCAGCGCGTTGCGGTGGATGCGCAGGAAGCGATCGCCCAGGCGCTGCTCCAGGTCGGTCAGTGCGTCGTCGAGCACATGGGTGTGGGTGGCGGTTCGCAGGGTCACGTACTTCAACTCCGCTTTCAGGTACAGCACTTCCGAGACCGGCACGCGCAGCTTGCGGCCCAGGTCGTTCACGAGGATCACCGGCTGGTCGTCCGGCACGGCCGGCGCCGCGGCCGGCGCGGCCCGCGCGGTCTGCAGGCTCAGGCGCTGCGCGACACGCTGCAGCGCCGCCTGCAGGCGCTCGCGGCGCACCGGTTTGGTCAGGTAGTCGGTGGCGTCGAGCTCGAAGGCCTGCAGCGCATGTTCGGCATGCGCGGTGACGAACACGATGGCCGGCGGGTCGCTGCGGCGCCGCAGCTGCGCGGCCAGCTGGCGCCCGTCGGGACCGGGCATGTGGATGTCGAGCAGCAGCAGGTCGCAGTCGTTCGTGGCCAGCCAGTCGAGCGCCTGCTGGGCGCTGCCGGCCTCGCCGACCACCTCGGCGCGCGGCTCGGCGCAATCGCCGACCAGGCCGCGCAGGCGCAGCCGCGCGAGCGGCTCGTCGTCGACCAGCAGCACGCGCAGCGCGGGCACGGCGGATGGAAGGTCCAGGCTCACAGCGGCACCACGATCTGGACGCGGAACACATCGCGCTCGAGCTGGGTCTCGAACTGCGCGGCGACATCGTGCATCAGCTTCAGGCGCTCGCGCACATTGCGCAGCGCCATGCCGTTGCCGGGGCGCGAGCCGGAGCGCGGCACGGTGTTCGCGATGCTGACCACCGCATGCGCGCGCTTGACGCGGGTACGGATGCGGATGACGCCGCCGTCGGGCGACGGCTCGACGCCGTGGCGCACCGCGTTCTCGACCAGCGGCTGCAGCAGCAGCGGCGGCACGCGCGCGGCGCCAGCGTCTTCATCGAGGTCCCAGCTGAGCTGCAGCCGGTCGCCGAAGCGGATCTGCTCGATCGCCAGGTAGCGTTGCGCGAGCGCGACCTCTTCGGCCAGGCTGACCGATTCGTCGCTCGCGCTCAGCGCCACGCGGAACAGCTCGGCCAGGTCTTCGAGCAGGTGCTCGGTGCGGGCCGGGTCGAGCCGCGCCAGCGCGATCGCGGTGTTGAGGGTGTTGAACAGGAAGTGCGGGCGGATGCGCGACTGCAGCTCGGCCAGCCGGGCCGCGGTGTCGGCCGGCAGCCGGGCGCGGGCCCGCAGCGTGAGCCAGTAGAACAGCGCGGCCGCCAGCGCGGCGCCGGCCAGCACCGGCGCCACCGGGTGCATCGTCTCCTGCAGCCGGATGTCGACCGCCACCAGCAGCCCCCAGCCGAACCCACCGCTCAGGCCGCCGAGGGCGGCCGCGGCGGCCCATTGGCCGGCCGCCGGCAGCCTGGCGAGCCAGCGCTTCAGCAGGCACGCCGACACCAGCCACAGCAGCACCGCCGGCAGCGCGATGCCGGCGCCCTGCGCGAGCAGGTTCACCCAGGCGGCCAGCGTGGGCGCCGCAAAGCTGACGCCGATCGCGACGACGGCGTGCACGAAGAACAGCGCGCGCAGCACGACGCCGACGTGGCAGACGTCGAAGGCCGACACCGGCCCGAGCGGCTGGCGTGCGAGCGGCACCGCGCCGAAGTTGGTGGAATTGAAGATGCTGCTGCCGCGCTCGTGCGGGTCGCCGGAGCGGGTGGAGTCGGGCCACAGCGGCGCCGGGCGGCTGGGCGTGGGGGCAAAGGCGGAGGTGGTCGCGTGGGGTTCGGGCATGGCAGCAAGGTGGCCCGAATAGAATCCGGGGCTTCCCCCGGTTCCTGCGGCCACCAGCGCATTGTCGCCAACTGGCGGCGCCCGGCAACCGAGCCTACCAAGCGTTACACGACGCCCCGTCCCGAGCGCCCCGACGATGTCCGCCAATCAACTCGACAAGAAATCCGAAGCCTGGTCGGCCCTGTTCTCCGAGCCGATGAGCGACCTGGTCAAACGCTACACCTCGAGCGTGACCTTCGACAAGCGCCTGTGGAAGGCCGACATCGCCGGCAGCCTGGCGCATGCCGAGATGCTGGCGGCGCAATCGGTGATCGGGGCGCAGGACCTGGCCGACATCCGGCGCGGCATGGCGCAGATCACGCAGGAAATCGAATCCGGCGCGTTCGACTGGAAGCTCGACCTGGAAGACGTGCACCTGAACGTCGAGGCGCGGCTGACGCAGTTGGTCGGCGACGCCGGCAAGCGGCTGCACACCGGCCGCTCGCGCAACGACCAGGTCGCGACCGACGTGCGGCTGTGGCTGCGCGACGAGATCGACGGGCTGCTGCCGCTGCTGGCGGCGATGCAGCAGGCGCTGGTCGGCGTGGCCGAGCGGCATGTCGAGACCATCCTGCCGGGATTCACGCACATGCAGGTGGCGCAGCCAGTGAGCTTTGCGCACCACCTGCTGGCCTATGTGGAGATGTTCGCGCGCGACGCCGAGCGCCTGGCCGATGTGCGCAAGCGGGTGAACCTGCTGCCGCTGGGCGCCGCGGCGCTGGCCGGCACCAGCTACCCGCTGGACCGCGAGCGCGTCGCGAAGACGCTGGGCTTCGACGGCGTGTGCCAAAACAGCCTCGACGCGGTCAGCGACCGCGACTTCGCGATCGAGTTCGCGTCGTTCGCGAGCATCACGATGATGCATGTGTCGCGGCTGGCCGAAGAGATCGTGCTGTGGATGAGCCAGAACTTCGGCTTCATCAACCTGGCCGACCGTTACTGCACCGGCTCGTCGATCATGCCGCAGAAGCGCAACCCCGACGTCGCCGAACTGGCGCGCGGCAAGAGCGGCCGCGTGGTCGGCCACCTGATGGGCCTGCTGACGCTGATGAAGGGCCAGCCGCTGACGTACAACAAGGACAACCAGGAAGACAAGGAGCCGCTGTTCGACACCGTCGACACGGTGCGCGACACGCTGCGCATCATGGCCGAGATGGTGGCCGGCATCGTCGTGAAGCCCGAGGCGATGGAGCGCGCGGCGCTGAAGGGGTATGCGACCGCGACCGACCTGGCCGACTACCTGGTCAAGAAGGGCCTGCCGTTCCGGGATGCGCACGAGGTGGTGGCGCATGCGGTGAAGTTCGCGCTGAGCGAGGAGCGCGACCTGAGCGATCTGCCGCTGGATGTGCTGCAGGGGTTCCATGCGGCGATCACGGACGACGTGTTCGACGTTCTGACCTTGCGCGGGTCGCTGAACGCACGCAATGTGCTGGGCGGGACGGCGCCGGACCAGGTGCGGGCGCAGTTGGCGCGGCAACGGAAGAGGCTTCTCTTCACTGCGTGAGGCGGCGCCGGGTCTCGCCCCGGCGGGCGAGTCACTTTCATTTGAGCCCAAATGAAAGTAACCAAAGCAAAGGGCCTCAACACACACCATACGGTTCGTTCAGTCT
>NZ_LMDM01000007.1:0-119012 GCF_001425825.1 Rhizobacter sp. Root1238 | reverse complement strand
CCACTCGACTCGCGCTCGTCGCTTCGTCTCGCCCCCGCGACCATCAGGTCATGAGGCGAAGCGCAGCGAGCCGGGTGGAGAAGAACGGCCAACAATCCCAGTCAAGGCGGATCACCAGCGGCGTGGCCGTGTTGTCCGCAGCGAGACTGAACGAACCGTATGGTGTTCGGGTTCAAGCCTTTGCTTTGGTTACTTTCATTTGGGCTCAAATGAAAGTGACTCGCCTGCCGGGGCGAGACCCGGCGCGGCCTCACGCAGTGAGAAGAACCAACGCCCTCGCGCGCAGCGAGTCCCCCACCGGGATGAGGGCCCCCGTTCAGCCCCTGCCGACGAAGGGCATCTGCGTCGCCATGACCGTCATGGTCAGCACATTCGCTTCGAGCGGCAGACTCGCCATGTGCAGCAACGCATTCGCGACATGCTGCACATCCATCCGCGCCTCGACCATCGTGCTGCCATTGGCCTGCGGCACACCCCGCGTCATCCGCTCGGTCATGTCGGTGGCCGCATTGCCGATGTCGATCTGGCCAACCGCGATGTTGAACGGCCGCCCGTCCAGCGAGCTGGCCTTGGTCAGCCCGCTGATCGCATGCTTGGTGGCCGTGTAGGGCGCCGAGAACGGCCGCGGCGCGTGGGCCGAGATCGAGCCGTTGTTGACGATGCGCCCGCCCTGCGGCGTCTGCGCCTTCATCATCCGGAAGGCCTGCTGCGTGCACAGGAAAGCGCCGGTCAGGTTCACGTCGACCACCGCCTTCCACTGCTCGTAGGTCAGGTCTTCGAGCGGCACGGCCGGCGTGCCGGCACCGGCGTTGTTGAACAGCAGGTCGAGCCGGCCGAAGCGCTCGCGGGTCGCCGCGAACAAGGCAGCCACCGACACCGGGTCGCCGACGTCGGTGGGCACCGCCAGCGCGTTCGCGGCCCGCTCGCCGGCCTGCGCCAGCGTCTCCTGCAGCGGCTCGGCACGCCGGCCGGCCAGCACGACGCCCCAGCCTTCGCGCAGCAGCGCCAGCGCACAGGCGCGGCCGATGCCGGTGCCGGCCCCGGTGACGAGGGCAATCTTCAAGGAGGCAGTGGCGGCGGTGAAGGCGTTCATGGCGAAGGACTCCCGGTGTCCGCCGACGGCAGCTCGAAGCTGTCGGCGAAAGTGAAGAACAGCGATGCGTAAAAGGCGCTCATGACCATCAGCCACAGCGGCAGCATCAGCACCTTGCCCACCTCGACCTGGCCGAGCAGCGACGACACGAGGCTCACCAGGATGACGGCCGCCAGCACCACGCCGAACCACACGAGCAGGTAGATGACGAACGCGCCGCGGTTGCGCCAGCAGGCCACCAGGCTGAAGAACAGCGATTTCGACGCGCTCATGCCGCCCCAGTGCACCAGCCCCGGCGCATGCCACCAGACCACGCTGAGCACCGAACTCAGCACGAACAGCACCAGCATGCCGAGCTGCAGGCTGCCGTCGGACAGCCGGGCGTCGATCATCTCGGGCGTGGTGTTCGTGCTGTAAAGCAGCTGCTGCAGCTCGAGGATGCGCGAGCCGGCGATGGTGTAGGTCAGCAGCCAGATCAGGAAGGCCGCCAGCGCGTAGCCGGCATAGAGCCACAGCTGCGCGCGCCGGCGCGCGCGGTCGACCCGCAGCGGCGCGATGAAGACGGTGGGCAGCGGCACCTGGCCGGCCAGCGTCATGCGCGTCGCGATCATGAAGCCGAGCGACAGCAGCGGGAACATCCCGAGCAGCAGGAAGGGCCCGAGCACCGGCACGAAGGCGATCGCGAAGCTCGCGAACAGCGACAGGCCGAGCAGGCCCGAGAAGGCCAGCGGCCGTGTCGCGAAGGCGGCCAGGCCCTGGCGCACCCACAGGGCGCCGCGGCTCGCGGGAACATGCTGGAATTTCATCGGTGCAGGGAGGTCGTGAGCGGGCCCTAGGCCATCGCCGGGTGCCAGGCGTTCTCGACGCGCTGGCGCAGCACGCGCTCGAAGTGGCTGGGGTCATGGGCTTTCAGCACCGACGCATCGCGCGGCAGGTGCAGGTCCCACAGGCGGGAGATCCAGAAGCGCAGCGCCGCGGCGCGCAGCAGCGCCGGCATCAGCCGCCGCTCGCCGGAGCCGAGCGGCCGCACCGCGTCGTAGGCCTCGACGAAGGCGAGCGCGCGGTCTTCGGCCAGGCGCCCGGTGTCGAGGTCGATGCACCAGTCGTTCAGGCACACCGCGATGTCGAACAGCAGCGCGTCGACACCGGCGAAGTAGAAGTCGAAGAAGCCGGTCAGCGCATGGCCTTCGAACATCACGTTGTCGCGGAACAGATCGGCATGGATCGGCCCGCGCGGCAGCGCCGCATAGGCCGGCGACGCCGCCACCTGCTGCTGGAACGCGAGCTCGGTCTCGATCAGCTCGCGCTGCGCGTCGCTCAGGAAGGGCAACACCACCGGCACCGTCTCGGTCCACCACGCGAGGCCGCGCAGGTTGGGCTGCTGCATCGCGAAATCGGCGCCGGCCAGGTGCATCTGCGCGAGCGCGGCGCCGACGCTGCGGCAGTGCAGCTCGTCGGGCGCGAGCTGGTGGCTGCCGCGCAGGCGGTCGACCACCGCGGCCGGCTTGCCGTCGAGCTGGTGCAGGATCTCGCCGGCGGCATCGGCCTGCGGTTCGGGCACCGCGATGCCGTGGCGCGCCAGGTGCTTCATCAGGTGCAGGTAGAACGGCAGCTGCTCGAAGCTCAGGCGCTCGAACACCGTCAGCACGTAGCGGCCCTGCGTGGTGTCGGCAAAGTAGTTGGTGTTCTCGATGCCGGCCGCGATGCCCTTCAGCGTGCTCAGCTCGCCGATCTGCAGGCGGGCCACCAGCGCGGCGGCGGTGTCGAACGAAACCTCGGTGAAGACAGCCATCGTCCCGCTCAGAAGGCCAGCACTTGCCAGACCCGCTGGCCGGCGACACCGCGCGAGCCGTTGGGCGCCTGCGGCACGCCCTTCGCGGCGTTGTCCGGCAGGATCTCGTACTCGCCCTTCAGCGGCGCCTTGGTCTTGACGACGATGCGGCGGGTTTCACCGCGCACCCGCAGCTCTTCGATGCGCGAGCCTTCGTCTTCCTGGACCAGGCGGTCGACCTGCGGCTCGCCGGTGTCGAAGTTCTCGACCGGGGCCGGGATCGGCTTCGGGGCCGGCACGGGCTCGGCATGGAGCGCCAGGGAGGCGGACGTCAGGGCCAGGCAGGCCAGCGCGGGCAGCAGCTTCATGGGGCGCATTGTAGGCAGCGCTGCCGCCCGCGGCGCCCCCCAGGGTCAAGGCCCGCTCAGTCCGGCCTCACCCGCAGGAAGCTGGCGAAACGCGGCAGGCCGCTTTCATGAAACCCGCGGTAACGGTAGGTCACGGTCGCGCCGATCGGCGGCGGCCGGCGGCGGTCGGCATCCTTCAGCCCGCTGCCGAGGCGCAGGCGCCGGCCGTCGGGCAGCTCGACCAGCAGCGCGCCGACCTGCCCGGCGTACTTGCCCTCGCCAGGCAGGTGGCCGACGACGCGGGCTTCGGCATCGTCCTGCGGCTTCAGCTTCAGCAAGGCGTCGCTGCGGTTGCGCTGGTAGAGCGCGTCGCCGCGGTGCAGCACCAGGCCTTCGCCATTGACGGCGACCACGCGGCGCATCAGCCTGTGCAGCTCGGCCTCGTCGGCCACGCGGCCGTGCACCACCGCCTCGATCCACGGCGTGCCGACGGTGCGGACCAGCGGCAGGATCGCTTCCCGCCGGTGGTCGAAATCGGCCGGCTCGTCGGGCAGGTCGAACACCATGAAGCGCATCTCGCGCCACGCGGCGTCGTCGGGCACCTCGGCGGCCACCGCCGACGCCGCCGCGGTGAAGCGGCCTCGGCCGGCCCACAGCTCGCCGTCCATCGCGCGCTGCGGCCAGCCGGAGGTGAACCAGGCCGGCACCCGGATCGGGTGGCCGTGGCGCGTCAGCAGGCGCTGGCCGTCCCAGTAGCCGCGCACGCCGTCGTATTTCTCGCTGACCCAGTGCAGGCCAGGCTGGAAGGCGCCCGCGCGGTACGGCTGGGCCAGCATCACCGCGGGCGCCGCTGCCACGGCTTGCGCGACGCCCACCTGCAGCACACCGACTTGCAGAGCCACGACCAGGAGGGACAGCGCGACAGGGGGCGACATGAGGAGCCTTCGCGGTGGATGAATTCGTTCAGCTGCCTACAGCTTTTCGTCGCTCGTCGTCTCGCGAACCGACCCGTCAGCCGACGGCTCGGACCCAGGGAAGGTGGCCATCCTTCTTGCGGTGTGTTCGTCGTACCCTGAAAGCAGGGCCTGAGTCAGGCGCGCTTCCCTGTCTTGAGCGGCCATGGACATCGCATAAGGCGTGCAGCGGTCCTGCCCGAATGTCGGGACGGTTCCGGTTGCTCCCACCCTGGCACGGCTCATGTCATGCACGATGGGAGGAGGGTTCCGGGGCGATGGCGGCGTCGAGTTCGACGGTGTCGTGCGAACAGCGGAGCTGGATCCGGACGGGGATTGGGGCGGTGTCATGCGAGCGGTCTTCCATCAAAAGGGTTGCCTGCGTTCCGTCCCGCCGCCGTCGTGGCCACAGGACACCCGCATGAGTAACCGCCACCCCTCCCGGGTTCCATCGCCCGCACCATCCGCCACAATCACCCGATGGACGACACCCTTCCCAACGATGCCGGCACGCTGCTGCTGGTCGACGGTTCCAGCTACCTCTACCGCGCCTACCACGCGCTGCCCGACCTGCGCAGCGCCGAAGGCTTCCCGACCGGCGCGCTGCATGGCATGGTGGCCATGCTCAAGCGCGCGCTGATCGACGTGAAGGCCGGGCATGCGGCCTGCGTGTTCGACGCGAAGGGCAAGACCTTCCGCGACGACTGGTACCCCGAGTACAAGGCCCAGCGCGCGCCGATGCCCGAGCCACTGGTGCAGCAGATCGAGCCGATCCACGAGGTGGTGAAGCTGCTCGGCTGGCCGGTGCTGATGGTGCCGGGCGTCGAGGCCGACGACGTGATCGGCACGCTGGCGCGGGTGGCGGCCGAGCGCGGCCACCGCGTCGTGATCTCCACCGGCGACAAGGACCTGGCCCAGCTCGTCAACGAGCGGGTGTCGCTGATCAACACGATGAGCAGCGAGAAGCTCGACGTGCCCGGCGTGATGGTCAAGTTCGGCGTGCCGCCGGACCGCATCGTCGACTACCTGACGCTGATGGGCGACGCCGTCGACAACGTGCCGGGCGTCGAGAAGGTCGGCCCGAAGACCGCCGCCAAGTGGATCGCCGAATATGGCTCGCTTCAGGGCGTGATGGACGCTGCCGCGAGCATCAAGGGCGTGGCCGGCGAGAACCTGCGCAAGGCGCTCGACTGGCTGCCGACCGGCCGCAAGCTGGTGACGGTGCGCGACGACTGCGAGCTGGCCGAGCACCTCGCGGGCTGGCCCGACTTGGCCGGGCTGGCGCTGAAGCCGACCGACGACGCCGGGCTGCTCGACTTCTATGGCCGCTACGGCTTCAAGAGCTGGAAGCGCGAGCTGGAAGCGGCGGTCGCCGCGCCGCCGCCGGCGCCGGTGAAGGCGGCCAAGCCACCGAAGCCGCCAGCCGACAGCGCGACCGCCGACATGTTCGGCGACGGTGCTCCGGACGAGCCCGCTGCCGACACACCCACCGAGCCGGCCGCCGACGGCCGCTACGACACCATCACCAGCTTCGAGGCGCTCGACGCGTGGATTGCGCGGCTGAAGGTCGCGCCGCTCGCGGCGCTCGACACCGAGACCGATTCGCTCGACCCGATGCGCGCGCAGCTGGTCGGCATCTCGTTCGCGGTGCAGCCGGGCGAGGCCGCCTATGTGCCGCTGCGCCACAACTACGCCGGCGCACCCGAGCAACTGCCGATCGACGAGGTGCTGGCGCGGCTGCGCCCGTGGCTCGAGGATGCCGCGGCGCCGAAGCTCGGCCAGAACATCAAGTACGACATCCACGTGCTGCAGAACGCCGGTGTCACTGCGCGCGGCTTCGTGCACGACACGCTGCTGCAGAGCTACGTGCTGGAGGCGCACCGGCCGCACAGCCTGGAGAGCCTCGCCGAGCGCCACCTGGGCCGAAAGGGGCTCAGCTACGAAGACCTGTGCGGCAAGGGTGCGAGCCAGATCCCGTTCGGCCAGGTCGACATCGAGCGTGCCGCGCGCTATTCCGGCGAAGACAGCGAGATGACGCTGCAGGTGCACCAGGCGCTGTGGCCGCAGATCCAGGCCGAGGAAGGGCTGCGCCGCGTCTACCAGGACATCGAGATGCCGACCGCGATCGCGCTGCAGCAGATCGAGCGCAACGGCGTGCTGATCGATGCGCTGGTGCTGTCGGCGCAGAGCCAGCAGCTGGGCGAGCGCATGCTGGCGCTCGAACAAGAGGCGCACGAGCTCGCCGGCCAGCCGTTCAACATGGGGTCGCCGAAGCAGATCGGCGAGATCCTGTTCACCAAGCTCGGGCTGCCGGTGGTCAAGAAGACCGCGAGCGGCGCGCCGAGCACCGATGAGGAAGTGCTGGACAAGCTGGCCGAAGATTACCCGCTGCCGGCCAAGCTGCTGGAGCACCGCAGCCTCGCGAAGCTGAAGGGTACCTACACCGACAAGCTGCCGCTGATGGTGAACCCCGAGACGCACCGCGTGCACACCAACTATGCGCAGTCGGTGGCGGTGACGGGGCGGCTCGCGAGCACCGACCCGAACCTGCAGAACATCCCGATCCGCACGGCCGAGGGCCGGCGCGTGCGCGAGGCCTTCATCGCGCCGCCGGGGCATGTGATCCTGAGTGCCGACTACTCGCAGATCGAGCTGCGCATCATGGCCGACATCAGCGGCGACGCGAGCCTGCTGAAGGCCTTCGCCGAAGGCATGGACGTGCACCGCGCGACGGCGGCCGAGGTGTTCGGCATCGAGCCGGCGGCGGTCACCAGCGAGCAGCGGCGCTATGCGAAGACGATCAACTTCGGGCTGATCTACGGCATGGGCGCGTTCGGGCTGGCGTCGAGCCTGGGCATCGAGCGCAGCGCGGCGACCAACTACATCGAGCGCTACTTCGCGCGCTACCCGAGCGTGAAGGCCTACATGGACGAGACGCGGGCGTCGGCCAAGGACAAGGGCTACGTCGAGACGCTGTTCGGCCGCCGCATCTACCTGCCCGAGATCAACGGCGGCAGCGGCCCGCGGCGCGCCGGTGCCGAGCGGCAGGCGATCAATGCGCCGATGCAGGGGACGGCGGCCGACCTGATCAAGCTCGCGATGGTCGCGGTGCAGAACGCGCTGCTGACCGAGCGGCGCGCGACGAAGCTCGTGATGCAGGTGCACGACGAACTGGTGCTCGAGGTGCCGGAAGCCGAGCTGGACTGGGTGAAGGCCGAGGTACCGAGACTGATGGCCGGCGTCGCGCAGCTGAAGGTGCCGCTGGTGGCGGAAGTGGGGATCGGGCGGAACTGGGACCAGGCGCACTGATGAACAAGACCCAAATTCCTTTGCTGATCTGCGCGTACCGGCCGCGCTACCTCGATGCCGTGCTGAAGTGGCTGCGCTCCATCGGCGCCGAAAGCGACTACAAGATCTTCGCCTGGGACAACGGGGGCGCGGCCACGATCCTCAGGCAGGCCGGGCTCGAATGGCAGTGCGTTCGCGACGAGGCCACGCAGGAGCCGGTCAACGTCGGCAAGGCGCTGGCCATGCGCTACCTCTTCGAGGTCGTCAACGACACCATGCCGGACGCCGATTGCTACATCTGCATGGACGACGACATCGTTGCCGACCGCGCCCACCTCGCGGCGCTCGTCGCGGCGGCGCGGCGCCCCGGCATGGGGATGATTGCGCCGCGCTTCCACCCCTTCAACTCGGTCGCTCCGGAGGGTGGGACGGTGACGCATTTCGACGCCTGCCCGCGCTGCCGCAAGCCCGGGTTCCCCGCGTTCGGGCAGGCCTGCGAGGTCTGTGGTGGAACTGGAAAGGATCCGACGGGCCTGCGCCTGCGGACGTACCCGGTCGAAGACCGCACGGTGCACAAGAAGGGGAAGGTGGCCGGGGGACTGTTCGCGGTGTCGAAGGCCGCCATCGGAAAGCTGCCATGGGCACCCCACCCCTACCCGATCCTGACGGGCGCCGACCAGATGCCCGCGGTCTACTGGACCGAGGACGCGACGCTCGATCACGGCCTGACGGTTGCCGGACTGATCAACGGCTATCTGGAGGGCGACGAGCACATTCCGGCGATCCATCTTCCGGAACTGGATCCCGCCTACATGCGTTGGAAGCTGCAGGCGCGGGAGCGGCCGGGGTCGTCGAGTTTCGTCCCGTCGCCCACCGCGCCCTGAGCCGTGGAAAAAAGGGGCCGCAGGCTTGACTGCGGCCCCTTTCCTCTTCTCTCGAGCGTGGGCCACTCATGCGGCCAGCTCCTCCCTGATCAGCCGAGTTCCGGCAGCCCCGTCAGGTAGCCGACGGCGGCGCCGAACTTGTCCTTGTAGTTCGCCTTGACCAGCGGATCCACCGCGGTCTTCACCTCGGCCGGGATCGCCGAGATGTACTCGCCCGGGTGCTGGAAGTTGCTCATGATGTAGGTCCAGCCGTTGATGTCGTCGACCGCGTGCAGGCCGGTCGACTCGGCGCCCGACGGCACCGACAGGATGCGCGACAGCTTCTTCGTGTCGACGTTGTAGGCCCACAGGAAGTTGTTGACCCGCGTGCTGCTGTCCTCGCCGATGAACAGCGTGCGCATCTTCTCGGAGAACTTGATGTTGTCCGGATTGCCGATCTTCTCGGGGTTGGTCGTGTTGCCCAGGCCGTCGGCGAGGGCCAGGTCTTCACCGACCAGCAGCGCCTTGGTCTGCACCGGCACCCATTCGCTGTTGATCGCCGCACCGGCCGTGTCCTTCTGCGCGCCGGCCAGCGTGTGCGCCAGGACGCCGCCGGCCACCAGCTTCTTGTCGAGGCTCACACCCATTTCTTCGCGCCAGGCGGCATCGCCCTTCACCATCGACGCCTGGATGTTCTGCAGCGCCGAGTAGGCGATCTTGTCCTTGGCGTTGACGGTCGTGCCTTCCATCTTCGTGAAGGCCATGCTCGCGCCCTTCAGGTTGGCATAGCGGTGCGTTTCCAGGAAGGCCGCGGCCTTCTCCATCCCCGGCACCAGCTTGACCCAGTTGGCCTTGCCGTCGCAGAAGACCTTCGTGTAGCTCGCATCCGCCGGATCGGTCTTGCTGACGGCCATGATGTCGGAAGGCTTCAGCGTGTTGGCCAGGGCCTCGATCTCGGCGCTGGTCGCGTGGCCCAGGTTGATCCAGGTCAGCGGCGCACCCGCGGCGGCCGGGTCGATCGAGAAGCCGGCGCCGACCTTGGCGACGTACAGCGTGCCGGCCGACAGGTCCTTCTCCTTGTCGGCGACGAACATGAAGAAGCCGCCGTTGGTGTAGTCGTCACCCATGATCGCGGTGCGCTGGTCCGGCATCACCTGGATCAGCTCGTGCGAGATGCGGCCCAGGCAGTAGTGCTTCCTGATGCTGCCGGTGCCGTCCGGGTTGACCGTCACTTCCGGCAGGTGGCCGTAGTGGTACGGGTTGGCCTTGGCCGGGTCGCCGAAGGTGTTCTTGCTGAACGCGAGGAATTGCGCGGTCGTGCTGGCGAACGGCGCATCGGGCTCGTACTCCTCGCTCGACAGGTGGGTGCCCCACGGCGACAGGCTGGCGCCGCAGGTGATCCACAGGCCGTGCACCGACGAGGTGTCGACGTTGTGATATTTCACCAGGCTCAGCTTGCCGGTGGCCTGGTCCTGGTCGAGCGTCAGCACCGCGATCGGCGACGGCAGCGTGCCGTAGGTGCTGACACCGTCCTGGCCGGCGGTCGTGTACTCGAACTGCACGACGGCGAACACCGCCTTGCCCTTGATGCCGGGCACGGTCGGGTTCGGCACGGTCAGCAGCGAGCTGCCGTCCGGCGAGTCGGAGAAGAATTGGCGCTCCTTGCCGACCACCGAGGTGTCCATGATCTTCTCGCCGGCCATGTTGACGTAGCCGCCGGCGAGGATGGTGCTGCCCTTGCCGTCCGGCACCATGTCGCCGGTGACGAAGAACGGCTCGTACTTCAGCGCGAAGGTCTGTTTGCTGCCGTCGCTGTAGGTGGCGACCAGCTTGGAGCCGACCGTGGCGGTGGCCATCGCGGCCGGCTCGGCCTTCGTGGGTGCGGCCATCGCGGTGAACTCGACCGAGGTGACGGTCGCGGCGGGGGCGGCCGGCGCCGGGCCGTCATCACTGCCACCGCAGGCGGCCAGCAGGCCGGCGAACGCGGTGGAACTCGTCACGGGCAGCAACGGGGCTCCGGACAACAGCTTCAGGAGACGGCGGCGCGCGTCGACGGTGGGGTGGCTCATCTGGGCTTCCTTGGAGAGTGAGGGTTGCACGTCACCGCGCCGTGGCGGGTCGTGTCGAGGTGTGTCTTGGCGTGCGGCAGGTTAAGCAGGCTCGGTGAAAGCGGCGTGACACCCACATGACAGTCGCATGACGCCTCGAAACACCTTGCCGCGGCACGCCGGAAGGCCGCTTGCGCGCTTGCGTTCATACTGTCGCCCGACCACCAAACACGGAGAAGCCTTGGCATGAGCAAGATCCACTTCATCGGCGGCGAAAAGGGCGGCGTCGGCAAGTCGCTGATGGCACGGGTGCTGGCGCAGTACCTGATCGACCGGCAGATGCCCTTCCTCGGCTTCGACACCGACCGGTCGCACGGCGCGCTGATGCGCTTCTATGCCGGCTACGCATCGCCGGTGCTGGTCGACCGCTACGAGGCGCTGGACGCGATCGTCGAGGCCGCGGTGGACCAGCCCGACCGCCGCGTGCTGGTCGACCTGGCCGCGCAGACGCACGACCCGCTGGTGCGCTGGATGGACGAATCGGGTGTGCTGAACCTGCTGGACGAGACGAACTCGCAGGTCTTCTACTGGCACGTGATGGACGCCGGCAAGGATTCGGTGGACCTGCTGAAGAAGCTGCTCGACCGCTTCGGCCCGAGCTTCAAGTACGTGCTGGTGCGCAACCACATCCGCGGCAGCGACTTCTCGGTGCTGGAGCAGTCGGGCGAGCAGGCGCGCGCGCTGTCGTTCGGCGCCAAGGTGGTGACGCTGCGCAAGCTGCACGACAACGTGATCCAGAAGATCGACGCGGCGAGCGTCAGCTTCTGGAATGCGCGCGAGGGCGAGGCCGACGGCACGCTGGGGCTGATGGACCGCCAGCGCCTGAAGATGTGGATGCGCGACGTCTACCGCGAAGTCGACGACGTCGAGGTCTGAACGCTACTTCGCACCCTTGGTCGCCGCCTGCGCGATCTTGAAGAAGATGTCGGTGTTGTCCATCACGCCGCTGAACAGCGACGCCCCGCGGCCGAGCGCTGACAGCGGGACGTCGGTGGCGGTGTGCACGGCCTGGTCGCCCGGCACCTGGCCGGTCACCAGGAAACCCGCACCCTGGTTGCGCACGCTCGGGTTCGCCGGGTAGCCGCTCTGCGGTGCCTGGCCGACGAACGGTTGCTGCGAATCCTGCGTCGGCGTCGCGTTGGCCAGCCAGCTCTCGTAGCGGTCGGCGTTCGCGCCGTAGCCGATCAGCATCTTGTAGTCGACGTCGGTGCTCTGCGGGTAGCCGTCGGTGGCAATCACGTACTTCGGGAACTTCGCGGCTTGGTAGACGCCGACCACCGGGTCGCGCAGCGTCGCAGCGCTCGGCGCGCTGGCGCCCTCGGCCGGCGCGGCGGCGGCGCGGATCGCGGCCACCGGCTTGGTCGACGCACCGATGATGGCCGCGCCAGAGCATTCATGGTCGGCCGTCACGATGACCAGCGTGTCCGGGTGCTTCGCGGCGAAGTCCTTCGCCACCTGCACCGCGCGGTCGAACTCGATCACCTCCAGCAGCCAGCGGTCGGTGTCCATCAGGTGCGCCTGCTTGTCGATCGACGCGCCCTCGATCAGTGCGACGAAGCCGTTCTTCTGGCGCGACAGCACCTGCAGCGCGGCGGCGGCCATCTCGTCGAGCATCGGCTGGTCGGGGAAGCCGTAGTCGTCGACGATGGTCGAGACCCCGCGGCGCTTGTTGATCTTGTCGAACGCGACGTTCATGTTCGAGTACGCGAACAGGCCGAGCAGCTTGTCGGCACCGGCCGCCGCCGCCAGCCCGAGGCGGTCGGGCGCATAGGCGAAGCCGGCCCCCTGGAAGTCGGCGATCAGGTCGCGCGACGGGTCCTTCGCACCCACCGCCGCGCCCCAGCCGGCCACCAGGTCCGACGGCAGCACGTAGTCGGTCTTCGCGTCGCGCTGCGAGCCGTTGACGGCCTGGCCGTTGCGCGAACCATCGGCCTTCAGCGCATCGCCGTTCGGCAGGAACCACTTGCGCCCGCCGCCCATCAGCACCGACAGCCCGGTGAGCCCGCGGTCGTCGAGGAACTGGTCGACGATGCCGGTGCCGTTGCCGCGGTTCGCGGTGTGCACCGCATTCGCGGCCGGCGTCGCGTCGAACACGTCGGCGGTGGTCACGACGCCGAGCGCCTTGCCCTGCGTGCGGTGCAGGTACTCCGACAGGTACTCGACGCGCGGGTTGTCGAACGCATCCAGCGTGTCGTCCGGGAACACGCCTTCCTGGTTGTTCGCGGCCTTGTTGCCGGTCACGTAGTTCGACATGCCGGGCGACGAGTCGGTGACGATCGCGTCGAGCGACGAGGTCATCACCATGCCGGTGTTCGGGAAGGTGTCCATCGCGAGCGCCGCATGCGCCTTGCCCTGCGCATAGCCCTTGGCCATGATGCGCGCCGCGGTGCGGTGCGCCGCGCCCATGCCGTCGCCGAGCAGGATGATGATGTTCTTCGCCTTGCGGCCGGCCCCTCCAGCCTCCAAGCCTTTGAGCGCGACCACCTCGAAGTTGCCGGTGGCGCTGACGCGCTGGCCGTCGCTCTGCGTCGCGTTGACCGTCAGCCGGTGGATGCCGGGCTTCGCGTTGGAGTAGGCGCGCTGCGAGACCACCGCGGCGTTGCTGCCGGCCGGCAGGCTCAGGCCGGTCGTCACGACGCTGGTGACGGCCTTGGCCGGCTTCAGCGGCACGCCGTCGACCGCGAACTCGAAGGCGGCGAGCGTGGCGCCGGCATCGAGCCGCACGGTGGCCTGCAGGTCGAAGCGCTGGCCCGGCAGGAAGCGCGCGATCACCGGCGGGTTCGGGTCGTTCGACGTGAACAGTTCGCTCGGCGGTACGAGGCGCGTGACGCCCGGGGCGGCCTGGGCCGAGGCGGCAGCGAGCAGGAGAGCGGCAACAGCAAGGCGGATCATTTCGGGGACTCCAGGAGAACGGATGCGGATTCGGGGTCGAGCACGAGGCGCACGAACGAGGCGCGACCGTCGGCCTCGCGCTGCGCGCCGACCTGCAGCGTGCCGCTGAGCGAGACGAGGCCGGGGCGGTACGCGATCGTCCGCGCGGCCAGCGGGCCGGCGAGGTGCAGGTAGAGCGTCGACGCGGGCAGGTCGTCGGCGAAGCTCTCGTCTTCGTCGCCGAGCGAGACCGGCAGCGGCGCGAGCAGCGCGATGCCTGGTGGGGCCGACGCGGCGTCCTGGTGCGCGAGGTAGCCGGTGATGTGCACCGGCTGGCCGTCGAGCGACAGCAGGCGTGCGCTGGGCGCGAGGCCGCGCGGGCCGACCGGCAGCTGGAAGAACTCGCGGAACTTCAGCTCGGTGGCCGCGACCCCGGGCACGGGCGCAGGTCCGGCCTGGGCCGCGACAGAACCCAGCAGCGTGGCTGCACCCAGCAGCCACGCTTTACAACAACGACGCATGGGTCTCCCTCCACGACTCCCCGAGCTCGTCGGATGATCGCGGGGCGCCATGACAGGCGCGTGACGCCGGCTCAGTGGCTCAGCAGCACGACCTCGTCGACGAAGGCGGTGTTGTCGCCGGCGGCGTTCTGGCCCGCGAAGCGCAGCGTGTGCGCGCCGGCACCGAGCGCGATCGGCGGCGTCGTGAACGACTCGAACTGCGTCGATCCCGGCGTGAAGCTGCCCAGCAGGTTGCCGTCGAGGTAGACGCCGAGGGTCTGCACGCCGCCGAAGCTCCAACCCCGCCGCGCCGACTTGAAACGCACCGCGTAGCGCCCCGCCGACAGGTCGGCCAGGCCCTGGCTCATCGCGCCGCCGCTTTGCACGAAGGCCGTCTGCACGCCCTCCGGCGCGGCGACCGCGCCGAACGCGCTGCCGTTCTTCTGCAGGCCCGAGCCGCTGGGGCCGCTCTCCGGCGTGAAGGTCCAGCCGGCGTTCGCCGCACCGTACTGCACGCCGTTGCCGGTGGCCACCGCCGGCGACTCGAAGCCCGGGTTCTGCGGCAGGTTGCTCGTCCAGCAGCGCTTGGCCACGCCGAAGATCGGGTCGCCGAAGCTCGCGTTGTCGCAGGCCACCGGGCCGCTGCGCGTCAGCAGGCGGTACGACGACTGCGCGCCATACGCCACCGTCCTGGTGCGGTCGAAGCTGCAGCTCTGGCCTTCCAGTGCGCACGGCGTCCAGATGCCGATCGCCGGCGGCCGCTCGGTGTCGCTCAGCTCGCAGTGCTTCACGACGTTCGGGGCCGGGTCCCCGAAGGTCGCGTTGTTGCAGGCGACGCCGCCGTTGAAGCTGCCGTAGACGAAGCTGCTGCCGTTGCCGTAGCGCACGCCGCGCGCGCCCTCGAAGACGCACTGCCCCGCCTCTGGCGCGCAGCTCGCCCACGCAGCACCGGTCCCGGCCGTGCGGAAGCTGCGCACACCCGGCTGGACGCCGCGGAAGTAGATGTAGCGGGCGTCCTGGTCGGCGCTCGCGATGCCGGCCGCGCCGGTGAAGGCACTGCCGTTCCACACCTCCACGCCGTCGATGCTGACGCGCCGGTCGATGCCGAAGCGCGGGATGCCGATCACGCCGACCGAGCCGGTGTGTGCGCTGCTGTCGACCGTCATCGTGAAGCTGCCGTCGCTGCCGCGGTCCCAGCTGTTCTTCACGCGCCGGCTGCCGTCGAATGTCAGCTGGCCTTCGACGTGCGTCAGGTCGCCCGGGTGCGGGATCACGCCGTACTGCTGCCCCTTCGCCGTGGTCGGGCTGATGCCGAGCGTGTAGAAGGTCAGCGCCGAGGTCGGCCCGGACGACCAGCCGTGCGCGTGGCTGACGAACCACGGTGCATAGCCGCCGCTGCCGCCGTCCGCGCCGTAGCCTTCCCAGAAGGTCCCGGTGCCGCGCGTCGGGTGGTTGAGCATGAAGCCCCATTGCCGGCGCATCAGGTCCAGCGCATCGGCATCGCGCGAGGCCACCGACATCGCCATCAGCTGCATCGAGCCCGCGAAGCCGGAGATGTTGCCGCCCCACTCCGGTGTCAGCGCCCCCAGCGTGCCGAGGTTGGAATTCAGGTAGCGGGCGATGGCGGCCGGCTTGTCGGCGCTGTCGGTCACGCCGTACCAGACCGCGAGCGAGTTGCCGTCCTGCGGCAGCAGCACGCTGTCCGGGTTGTCGCGGTAGGCGCCGGCGGCGGCGTCCCACAGCGTCGCGTTGATGCGCGCCTTCAGCGTCGCGGCCGCGCTCGCGTAGGCGGTGGCCGTCGCGCCGTCGCCCAGCGCGGAGGCCAGCTTGGCCCCGGTGGTGAGTGCGCGGTACAGCATCGCATTCGCCGCGATGTTCTCGCCGCCCTGGCCGCCGCGCGCCCAGTCGTTGGTGCCGGTCACGTTCAGCAGGCCATGGGCACCGTTCACCTTGGCCTGGATGAAGGCCATGCCCTGCCGGTACTTCGGCCAGATCGAGCGCACCCAGTCGATGTCGCCGCTGTAGAGGTGGTAGGTCTCGGTGCCGATCAGCGTCCACAAGTGGTAGGTGTCGGAGCCGTACAGGTCGAAGGGCGGGCCGGAGTACGGCAGCTCACCGCTCGCCTTCTGGCTGTCGTACAGGCGCTGCAGCGCGTTCTTCACCGACAAGGTGTCGGCGGTCGACACATAGCCGACCGCGGCCGAGATGCCGAGGTCGCCCGACCACACCGTGCGGTCGCGCTTGGCGGCATCGGTCAGCACCGTCGTGCCGCCGCTGACCACCGCGGTGTTGTCCCAGCCGGAGGCAAGCAGCTTGCGGCCCTGGTCGGGCGCGATGGTGTTGGTCTGCACCGTGTAGGCGCCGGCATACCAGAGCTTGTTCAGCAGGTCGTCGTTGCTGTAGAAGTAGTTCGGGTAGGCGCTCGGGTCGGCCATCGCCGGCGCCGGCGTGAAGCGCAGCCGGATGTTCGCGAGGTGCACCCAGCCGTCGGAGTTCATGAACAGCGTCAGGTAGCGGAAGCCGCCGCGCAGGCTGGCCGCCGGCATCGTGTAGGTCGTGCCGGTCGTGCTGTTGACGCTCGCGTAGATCGCGCCGTCGGTGGAGCTGCCGGCGCCGTGGTTCAGGCCGGCGTTGGAGCCGTCGCTGATCGGGCCGACGTACTCGCTCGACTCGGTGAAGGCCAGGCCGACCGATTCGGCGCTGCTGCCGGCAGCGGGGAAGTCCAGCGAGACGAAGCCGCCGACCTCCTTGCCGAAGTCCAGCACCACGTAGCTGCCGCGGCCGGACATCATCGCGGTGTTGCCGGTCAGCAGGTTGTTCGGGTTCTGCACCGTGCCGACGGTCTTGAAGACCGCGACCGGCGTCACGGTGCGCGACGACGGTGACAGCATGTAGCGGCTCCATGGCGTCGCGGCGGCGGCGGCTTTCTCCGACGCGCCGGCCGATGCGTTCGCATCGCGGGGCGCCGACGTCGTGCCGCCCGGGTCGCCGCCCCCACCGCAGGCGCCGAGCAGCGCGCCCCAGGCCGTCGCCCACGCGACGATGAAGAATCCCGCTCCGTTGCGTCCCTGCATGGTCTTGCCTCCTGTTGTGGAGCGGGACTCTACGGAGTGTCGATGCGCCGATCAAACGACGAAAGCTGATCGGCGGGATAAGAGAGGCTTATGCCGGCGCCCCCGGCTGCGGATTCGTGAAAGCGCTACCAGGACAGACGCGGCGGCAGCATCGCGGGTAGAACCCGAGTGATGCGACGACCGCCGGCGCAAGGGGCCGGCAGCCGCCTGCGGGTTCACCATGAGCCGGCGTTTTCAGTTCACCGGCGTCAGCTTCGCCACCGACAAGGCCAGCCACTTCATGCCGTGCCGGCCGAAGTTGATCTGCGCGCGCGCATCGTCGCCGGCGCCTTCGAGCGTGACGATCACGCCCTCGCCGAACTTGGTGTGGAACACGCTCTGGCCGGTGCGCAGGCCGTGGCTCGCGGTGGTCTTCGGGCCCCCGGGCTGCACCACCGATGACGGCCGCGGCTCGACCCGCCCGGCACCGACGATCGAGTTCAGTCCCGAGCCGCGGGCCCAGGCCGCCTGGTACTCGCGCGCATAGCCCGAGCCGAAGCCCTGGTTGCGCGGCGTGATCCACTTCAGCGCCGCCTCGGGCAGCTCGTCGAAGAAGCGGCTCTTGACGTTGTAGCGCGTCTGCCCGTGCAGCATGCGCGTCTGGCTGAAGCTCAGGTACAGCCGCTTGCGCGCCCGCGTGATCGCGACGTACATCAGCCGCCGTTCTTCTTCCAGCCCGTCGAGGTCGGACACGCTGTTCTCGTGCGGGAACAGCCCCTCCTCCAGCCCGGTGATGAAGACCGCGTCGAACTCCAGCCCCTTGGCCGAGTGCACCGTCATCAGCTGCAGCGCGTCCTGGCCGGCCTGCGCCTGGTTGTCGCCGGCCTCCAGCGACGCATGCGTCAGGAAGGCGGCCAGCGGCGACATGATCTCGCCGGTCTCGGCGTCGGGCGTCTGCTCGAGCGCGGCGATCGTCTCGGCGCCGCCATGCTCGTCCACCGGCAGCGCCACCGCGTTCTTGCCGAAGCCTTCCTGCGTGACGAAGGCCTCGGCCGCGTTGACGAGTTCGTCCAGGTTCTCGAGCCGGTCCTTGCCTTCCTTGTCGGTCTTGTAGAAATCGACCAGGCCCGACGCATGCAGCATGTGCTCGATGATCTCGCGCAGCGTCTGCCCGCGCGTGGCCTCGCGCATCGCGTCGACCAGCGCCGTGAAGGCCTGCAGATTGCCGCCCGCCTTGCCGCTCAACGCGCCGACGCTCTGGTACAGGCTGCGCCCGCTCTGGCGCGCCGCATCCTGCAGCTGCTCGATCGAGCGCGCGCCGATGCCGCGCGTCGGGAAGTTGACGACGCGCAGGAAGCTGGTGTCGTCGTTCGCGTTCTCGATCAGCCGCAGGTAGCTCAGCGCATGCTTGACCTCGGCGCGCTCGAAGAAGCGCAGGCCGCCGTACACCTTGTACGGGATCGCGGCGTTGAAGAGCGCGCTCTCGATGACCCGGCTCTGCGCATTGCTGCGGTACAGGATCGCGATGTCGCGGCGCGCGATGCCGTCGCGGTGCAGTTGCCGCGCTTCGTCGACGAACCACTGCGCCTCGGCGAAATCGCTGGTGGCTTCGTAGACGCGCACCGGCTCGCCCGGGCCCGCCTCGGTGCGCAGGTTCTTGCCGAGCCGCCGCGAGTTGCGCGAGATCAGCTCGTTGGCCGCATCGAGGATGTTGCCGAACGAGCGGTAGTTGCGCTCCAGCTTGATCACCTGCTCGACATGGAATTCGCGCTCGAAATCGGCCATGTTGCCGACCTGCGCGCCGCGGAACGCATAGATGCTCTGGTCGTCGTCGCCGACCGCCAGCACCGCGGTGTGCGGGCCGGCGAACATCTTCAGCCAGGCGTACTGCAGCTTGTTGGTGTCCTGGAACTCGTCGACCAGGATGTGCCGGAAGCGCCGCTGGTAGTGCTCGCGCAGCGCGGCGTTGTCGCGCATCAGCTCGTAGGTGCGCAGCATCAGTTCCGCGAAATCGACCACGCCCTCGCGCTGGCACTGCGCCTCGTAGGCCTCGTACACCCGCACCAGCGTGCGCTCCTGCTCGTCGCGCTGCTCGACGTCCTTCGGCCGGCGACCTTCTTCCTTGGCGCCGGCGATGAACCAGGTGACCTGCTTCGGAACGAAGCGCTCTTCGTCGAGGTTCATCGACTTGATGACCCGTTTGACCGCCGACAGCTGGTCGGCCGAGTCGAGGATCTGGAAGCCCTGCGGCAGCCCGGCAAGTTTCCAGTGCGCGCGCAGGAAGCGGTTGCACAGCCCGTGGAAGGTGCCGATCCACATGCCGCGCACCGGCACCGGCAGCATCGCACCGAGGCGCGTCAGCATTTCCTTGGCGGCCTTGTTCGTGAAGGTGACCGCCATCACGCCGCCGGGCGTCAGCTGGCCGGTCTGCAGCAGCCATGCGATGCGGGTGGTCAGCACGCGCGTCTTGCCGGAACCGGCACCGGCCAGGATCAGCGCCGGCCGGGCCGGCAGCGTCACCGCGGCGAGCTGCTCGGGGTTCAGGTTGTCGAGGAGGCGGCCGTCGGCGCCGGGGTCGCGCTGTGGCGAAGAGAAGTGCTCGCTGGAGCCGTCGTCATGCATCCGTCGATTGTAGGGATGGACGCCGGCAAGCCCGTTTCCTACGATGGCGCTTTGGTCGGAGGGCCGAGATGGATCCTGGCTTCGCCCCGCAGCGCGCGTCGCGTCGCCTGCCCTGGGTCGACACCGCCAAGGCCCTGGGCATCGTGCTGATGTTCTACGGCCATGTGGTGCAAAGCCGCGCCGGCGGCGACAACGCGTCGGCGATCGACCAGCTGCGGCTGATCTACGCGTTCCACATGCCGCTGTTCTTCGTGCTGGCCGGGTTGTTCTTCCACCCGGTGGCCGCACTGCTGCCGCGGCTGCGCACGCTCGCGCGGCTGCGCCTGCTGCCGGTGCTGTTCTTCGGGCTGCTGCTGCTGCCGCTGTGGTCGCTGAGCGCGGTCAAGCACCACTTCGCGTGGTGGTACTACGCGCAGCCGCTCGGCGCGGCCTACCTGCGCGGCATGCCGGAGCTGAACTGGGTGACCTGGTTCCTCGTCTGCATGTTCGTCTGCGAGGCAATGGCGCTGGTGCTGCTGCCGCGCTTGCAGCAAGTGGCGGCACGGCTCGCCTTCGCGGCCGCCTGCATCGTCGGTGGCGTGTTCCTGTGCAACCACGGCGGTGCGCTGGAGGGCTGGGTCGCGCAGGTCAGCCGCGTCTGGTTCGTGCGCGAGGCGATCGTCGCACTCGGCTTCTACACGATCGGCCAGGTGCTGCGGCCCTTCCTGCAGCAGCTCGCCACGCACCGCGGCATCGCGCTGGTGGTGACGCTGGCCTGCAGCAGCGCGCTGCTCGCGACCTACCGGTTGAACCATCCGCACGATGCGCAGGCGGTGATGATGGCGGCGGCCCAGCACGGCGATGCGCTCGGCTTCGCGTTCAGCGCGCTGGCCGGCACGCTGGCGGTGATCGGCCTCGCGATGCTGCTGCCGGCCACGCGGGCGGCGGCCTGGATCGGCCGCAACAGCCTGCCGCTGATGGGCCTGAACGGCGTTTTCTTCCACTTCTTCAACCCGAAACTGGCCGAGAGCATCCCGCTGGCCGACACGCCGCTGGCGGTCGCCGCGTATGCCGCGGCGATCAGCGCGGCGTCGCTGGTGGCGTGCGTGCCGCTGGTGGCGCTGCTGAACCGGTTCGTGCCGCAGTTCATCGGCAAATCCCGCCCGCCCGCGGCGGCCGCGACCACAGAAACAGGACCGGCCGAGGGGGCAAGCCCCGCCGCGTAGAATTCGTCACCGGGCCCAAATTTTGGCGCCCGGTTTTTCGTTTCGGCGCCCTCGCATTGCTTCGAGGCCTTCCGCCGGCCGGCCGGGTTCCAAGTCAAGCGCTCTTCATCACCCTTTGGAGCCTGACCATGGAAATCTTCGACTACGACAACGTCCTGTTGCTGCCGCGCAAGTGCCGCGTCGAGAGCCGCGCCGAATGCGACGCATCGACCGAACTCGGCGGCCGCAGCTTCAAGCTGCCGGTGGTGCCGGCCAACATGAAGACGGTGGTCGACGAACCGATCACGCAGTGGCTGGCCGCCAACGGCTACTTCTACGTGATGCACCGCTTCGACCTCGACACCGTGGCGTATGCGAAGCGCATGCGCGACCGCGGCCTGTTCGTCTCGATCAGCTCGGGCGTCAAGCCCGACGACTACGCGGTGATCGACCGGCTCGCGGCCGAGGGCGTCGGCGCCGACTACATCACGATCGACATCGCGCACGGCCATGCCGAGAGCGTGCGCAAGATGATCGACCACATCCGCCAGCGCCTGCCGGCCACCTTCATCATCGCCGGCAACGTCGGCACGCCCGAGGCGGTGATCGACCTGGAAAACTGGGGCGCCGATGCGACCAAGGTCGGCATCGGCCCGGGCAAGGTCTGCATCACGCGGCTGAAGACCGGCTTCGGCACCGGCGGCTGGCAGCTGAGCGCGCTGAAGTGGTGTGCCCGCGTGGCGACCAAGCCGATCATTGCCGACGGCGGCATCCGCGACCATGGCGACATCGCGAAAAGCGTGCGCTTCGGCGCCGCGATGGTGATGATCGGCTCGCTGTTCGCCGGCCATGAGGAGTCGCCCGGCAAGACGGTCGAGGTCGACGGCAAGGTCTTCAAGGAGTACTACGGCTCGGCCAGCGACTTCAACAAGGGCGAGTACAAGCACGTCGAAGGCAAGCGCATCCTCGAGCCGGTGAAGGGCAGGCTGGCCGACACGCTGCGCGAGATGCGCGAGGACGTGCAGAGCTCGATCAGCTACGCCGGCGGCACGCGGCTGAACGACATCCGCAAGGTGAACTACGTGATCCTGGGTGGGGACAACGCGGGGGAACATCTGCTCATGTAGCACGAAGGCCGGCGAGCGCCGTGTGTCAACCCCGACACCCGGCGACACCCGGCCCCACGAAGACGCAACCTGCGCGCAACACGGTTTCGTTTGAATCGACCGGTGCGACAGCGCCACGCCCGCGACTGCGGGCGCGACGCCATCGTCCCCCTCGATCCAAAGGAAACATTGTGAAGCTGAGATTGTTCGCGCCCCTGCTCGCGGCCGTGGTGGCCGCGCCCCTCCTGTTGACCGGCTGCGGCGGCAGCAGCGACGACGGCCCGGGCTATGTCCGCCTCGTCAATGCCACCGCCAGCTACGCGTCGCTGGACCTGTACGACAACGACGTGAAGGCCAGCGCGGCGGTCGCGAGCAACGCCGTCGGCGACTACGCGACCATCGGCGCGGGCTCGTACACCTTCTACCTGAAGCCGGCCGGCTCCAGCACCGCGGTCGCTGCAGCGGCGCAGTCGGTCAGCGACGGCGTGCACAACACGCTGGTCGCCTACACCACCGCCAGCAGCCTGCGCACCCGCTACCTGACCGACAACGAAGCGGCGCCGACCTCCGGCACCGCGAAGTTCCGCGTCTTCAACACCTCGTACGAAGCCGGCAATGTCGACATCTACGTCACCGCGCCGACCGACTCGCTCACCAACGCGACCGCGAACGCGCTGACGGTCGGCGGCGAACGCTTCTCGACCTATGGCGAGATCACCGCCGGCACCTACCGGATCCGCGTGACCGCCGCCGGCGACAAGACCGACGTGCGGCTCGACATCCCGACGGTCGTGCTGACCGACCAGCAGATCCTGACGCTGGTGCTGACCTCGACGCCGGGCGGCGTGCTGGTCAACGGGCTGCTGCTGAACCAGCAAGGTCCGCTGCAGGCCCAGGTCAACGGCTACGCACGCGTACGGCTGGTCGCGGGCGCGGCGGCCTCGGGCACGGTGGCGGCAACCGTCAACGGCATCGCCCTGTCCAGCGGCACGGTGTCGACCGGCAAGCCGCCGGCGATCGGCACCTACCTGCAGGTACCGGCCGGTGCGCTGACCGCCAGCGTGTCGATCAACGGCACCGACGTGAGCCCGACCGGCCTGACCGCCGCACCGGGTGCCGACCTGACGCTGCTGGTGCTGGGCACCGCTGCGGCACCGCAGGTCTCGCTGATCAGCGACGACAACAGCCCGGCGCTGACCAGCGGGTATGTGAAGCTGCGGCTGGTCAACGGCGTCAACGGGCTGAATTCGACGCTGACACTGCAGGCCAACAACGGCGTGCTGACGAAGAGCTCGAACATCGCGTTCGGTGCCGCCGCCGAATCGACGCAGGTGATCGGCAGCACGACGGCCAGCCCGACGCCGCTGGAGGTTGATTCAGCCACCTCGTCGAGCGCGCTGTACGCCGCGAACGTCGCGCTGTTGACGCCGGGGGTCTATACGCTGTTCATGCTGGGGGATGCGGCGACGCCTTCTGCGGTGCTGCGGCTGGACAGATGACAACCCCTCGCCCGACGAGCACGTCGGGCGACGCGGCGCTCGGCCTGCGGGGTGAGCGCTAGGCGGCGATCTTCAGCGTCAACGCGATGCCGAACGCCCCGTCGGGCGCCCGCGCCAGGCTCAGCGTCCCGCCGAGCTGGCGCGCGATCTGCGACACGATCGCCAGGCCCAGGCCGCAATGGCCGAGCGAACTGCGCTGGCGGTCCAGCCGCACGAAGGGCTGCAGCGCCTGGGCGAATTCGGCGGCGTTCAGGCCGGGGCCGTGGTCGAACACCGCGATCGACACGCCGCCTTCGCAGCGGCACAGGTCGACCGTCACCGGCCGCACCCCGTAGGCCAGCGCGTTGTCGATCAGGTTGCTCAGCAGGCGCTGCACCGCGATGTCGGGCAGCAGTTCGTCGACGCCATCGCCGCGCAAGGTGACGCCGGGGTCGGCGTACATCGCGACCACCGCGCGGCCGGTGTCCCACAGCGGCTGCAGGCGGCCGAGCTGGATGTCGGCACCGCCCTGCACGTAGGCGAGGAACTGGTCGACGATGCGCTGCACCGAGCCCAGGTCGTGCAGCAGCGCGTCGCCCACCGATTCGTCGCACTGCGTCTCGATGCGCAGCCGCAGCCGCGACAGCGGCGTGCGCAGGTCGTGCGACACGCCGGCCAGCAGCTGGCCGCGCGTGCGATCGGCCTCGTCGAGGCTGCGCGCCAGCGAGTTGAACGCGCGCGCGATCTGCTGCAGCTCGTCGCTCGCGCCAGGCTGCAGTTCGATCGCCCGCAGCGCGCCGCGCCGGGTCGCGATCTCGTGCGCCAGGCGCTTCAGCGGCAGCGCGATCACGCGGAAGCCGATCCACAGGCTCAGCGCCGCGGTGCCGAACAACAGCGCCAGCAGCGCCAGCAAGGTGATCGTCGGCGCGTTGCGCGGCGATGCATGGCGGTGCACGAAATTCCAGCGCTCGCCGTCGATGTCGGCCTCGATGCGCAGCACCAGCCCGTTGCGGTCGCTGATGTCGAGCACCGCGTCATGGCCGAGCGATCGGGTGACGATGTCCTGCAATCCGCTGGGCAGCTCGATCGACGGCCGGCGCAGCGGCCCGACGATGTCGGCCCCGCCGTCCGGCGCACCGCTGCGGCCGACCCAGAACGGGCCGTACGACAGCTCGACGGCGACCCGGTCACGCTCGTCGGGCGGCGTCGTCAGCAGGTTCTGCTGCGCCTGGTGCGCCTCGCCGACCACCGCGACCAGCATGCCCTCGCTGAACGGCTCGAACAGCAGCGCGCGCAGCAGCAGCAGTTGCGCGATCAGCGACGCGACGCTGATCAGCCCCACCAGCCAGGTGACGCGGCCGGCCAGCGAGCGGGGCAGCCAGTGCATCAGCGCGAGGTTTCAGGCACGAACATGTAGCCGTGGCCGCGCACCGTCTGGATGAAGCGCGGGGTGCCGGGATCGGATTCGACAAGCTTGCGCAGCCGCATCACGGTGACGTCGATCGCGCGCAGCAGCAGCGACTCGCTGCGCGAGTGCGAAACCGCCAGCAGCCGCTCGCGCGACACCGCGACGCCCGGGTTGGCCACCAGCTCGGCCAGCACCGAGAACTCGACGGTGCTCAGCACGCGGGTGGCGCCGTTGCGGAACAGGCAGCGCGCGCTGACGTCGAACACGCTGCCGCCGAACTTGACCGGCGCCTGGTTCATCTGCGACAACCCCGGCGGCACGATCGCGCGCCGCAGCACCGCATGCACCCGCGCCAGCAGCTCGCGCGCCGAGAACGGCTTGCCGAGGAAATCGTCGGCACCCATTTCCAGCCCCAGCACGCGGTCGATCTCTTCGCTGCGCGCGGTCAGGATGATGATCGGCACGCGGTCGCCTTCGGAGCGCAGCTTCTGGCAGGCCTGCAGCCCGCTCATGCCGGGCAGGCTGACGTCGAGCACCACCAGGTCGGGCCGCAGCCGGTGGATGCGCCGCAGCAGGTCTTCGGCGGTGGCCATGCCGGTGACGACCAGGCCCTGCTTCTCCAGGTAGTCGCACAGCATCGTGCGCAGCGGGTTGTCGTCCTCGACGACGTAGAGGTGGTAGGGCTTGCTCATGGGCGCTCAGCTTAGTGAGACCGGGTTGCCGGCTTGCTTCTGGCGCGTGTCTTCGCATGTCGAATCATGTCAATGACATCCCCCCGGTCGCCGCCGGATGCCCAGCCGGGAAAGCTCAGTCCGCCCACATCCCGCTTCGCTCACCCGGTTCCGCGCGCTGCGCCGCCCGTTGCGTGAACCGCGCTGAACGCTCGCGTTCAGACGCCCGGGCCACCGGACAGCTTCCGCTCTGCAGGTAGGCGACGGCCGCCCCGGTCAACGCCTCCGCCGGATCGCCGAGCACACCGGTGAAGGTGTCGGCCGCGCTGCAGGTCGGCGCGATCCCGTCGTAGTAGCCCCCTTCGCCGAGCGCATTGGTGCTCTCGAAGTTGACCGCGCTGTAGGTGTTGCCGCACGATTCGCGCGGCTGGAAGCCGACCGGTTTGCCGCAGGTGGCGTCGCCGATCGTCACGACGGTGGCATAGGGCTTCAGCCCGTTGATCACCAGCTCGCTGGCCGAGCAGGTGCGCGCGCCGGTCAGCACGACGATGCGGCCGAACGCGGCGCCCGGCACCGAGCCGAACACATAGCGGCCGTTCGATGCCGACTGGCGGGCGTTGAAGGTCAGGCGCGCGAACACCTGGTCGAGCCGCGCCGAGCCGACCACCTCGGTGCCCAGCAGCGCGGCGGTCGAGACGCGGCCGCCGCCGTTGTAGCGCAGGTCGAGGATCAGCTCGGTCGCGCCGGCGGCGCGGAACTGCGTGAATGCATCGTCCAACGGCTGCTCGGCCTGCGTGATGAAGTCCTTCAGCACGAGGTAGCCGGCCTTCGCGCCGCTCGACAGCGTCAGCAGCCGCGTCGTCGGCACCGGCGTCAGCGCATAGGTGCCCGCCGTCAGCGTGACGGTCTTCGGGCCGCCGGCGGCATCGATGACGAGGGTCAGCACGTCGCCGGCCTGTGCGGGCGTCAGCATCGAGAAATCGTCGGCCGCGACCAGTTCGGCGGCGCTTCGGCCATTGACCGAGTTGATCGTGTCGCCGCGCGCCAGCCCGGCCGCGGCGGCCGGCGACAGCGGCTCGACATACCGCACCTTCAGCGGCAGCTGGAGCTCCAGCCCGTTGACCGAGACACCGTAGCCGAGCGTGCGCCCGGCACCGAAGAACTGGTTGTACGACGCGCTGCTCTCGATGTAGCTCCAGCGGTCGGCCGGCACCGGCGCGGCGCCGGTGAACAGCAGCGCATCGAAGTAGTCCGGCACGCTCGCGTAGGGACCGGGCTCGGGGTTCGGCGAGCTGCCGCTCCAGTAGTACCAGTCGGCCATGTAGCCGCGCAGCCAGCTCTTCTGGGTGCCGAGGTCGCAGCTCGGGGCGCCGCCGTTGCGCGGCAGGCCGTCGTCGCTGCCGCCGCAGCCGGCCAGCACGGTCAGCAGCGCCAGCGTGGCGGACGCGAACAGCTTCGTGGGCAGTCGTCGCATGGGGGGCTCCCGTTCCAGGATCGGCGTGATCCGCCACCATAGCAGCACGGGGGGCCCGCCTACAATTCCGCCTTCCCCCTGCCCTGCCTGCGGATCCGACCCGACCCCACCATGACCGAGCTCGCCAAATCGTTCGAACCTGCCGCCATCGAAGCCCGCTGGGCACCGCTGTGGGAGCAGGCCGGCGTCTACGAACCCACGCTGGACGCCGCCAAGCCGTCGTTCAGCATCCAGCTGCCGCCGCCCAACGTCACCGGCACGCTGCACATGGGGCACGCGTTCAACCAGACCATCATGGACTCGCTGACCCGCTGGCACCGCATGAAGGGCGACAACACGCTGTGGGTGCCGGGCACCGACCATGCCGGCATCGCGACGCAGATCGTCGTCGAGCGCCAGCTCGAGGCGGCCGGCCAGAGCCGCCACGACCTCGGCCGCAAGAACTTCGTCGCCCGCGTGTGGGAATGGAAGGAGCAGTCGGGCTCGACCATCACGCAGCAGATGCGCCGCATGGGCGCCTCGGTGGCCTGGCAGCACGAGTACTTCACGATGGACGAGAAGCTCTCGCCGATCGTCACCGACACCTTCGTGCAGCTGTTCGAGCAGGGGCTGATCTACCGCGGCAAGCGGCTGGTGAGCTGGGACCCGGTGCTGAAGTCGGCCGTCTCCGACCTGGAGGTCGAGAGCGAGGAAGAAGAAGGCTCGCTGTGGCACATCAAGTACCCGCTGGCCGATGGGTCGGGCTCGATCACCGTGGCCACCACGCGGCCCGAGACCATGCTCGGCGACACCGCGGTGATGGTGCACCCCGACGACGAGCGCTACCAGGCGCTGATCGGCCGGCAGGTCACGCTGCCCTTGTGCGACCGCACGATCCCGGTGATCGCCGACGACTACGTCGACCGCGAGTTCGGCACCGGCGTCGTGAAGGTCACGCCGGCGCATGACGTCAACGACTACGCGGTCGGCCTGCGCCACCAGCTGCCGATGATCGGCGTGCTCGACCTCGACGCGAAGGTCAACGACAACGCGCCCGCGCCCTACCGCGGCCTCGACCGCTTCGTCGCCCGCAAGAAGGTCGTCGCCGACCTGGAAGCGCTCGGCCTGCTGGTCGAGGTGAAGAAGCACAAGCTGATGGTGCCGCGCTGCGCCCGCACCGGCGCGATCGTCGAGCCGATGCTGACCGACCAGTGGTTCGTCGCCGTCAGCAAGCCGGGCCCCGACGGCAAGTCGATTGCGCAGAAGGCGGTCGACGCGGTGGCGTCCGGCGAGGTCAGGTTCGTGCCCGAGAACTGGGTCAACACCTACGACCAGTGGATGAAGAACATCCAGGACTGGTGCATCTCGCGCCAGCTGTGGTGGGGCCACCAGATCCCGGCCTGGTACGGCAGCGGCGGCGAGATCTTCGTCGCCTGCAACGAGGCCGACGCGCGCGCCAAGGCCGAGGCCGCCGGCTACAGCGGCACGCTGCGCCGCGACGAGGACGTGCTCGACACCTGGTACTCGTCGGCGCTGGTGCCGTTCTCGACGCTCGGCTGGCCCGAGAAGACCAAGGAGATGGATCTCTTCCTGCCGTCCAGCGTGCTGGTGACCGGCTACGAGATCATCTTCTTCTGGGTGGCGCGCATGATCATGATGACCACGCACTTCACCGGCCGCGTGCCGTTCCGCACCGTCTACATCCACGGCATGGTGCGCGACAGCGAAGGCAAGAAGATGAGCAAGTCCGAAGGGAACGTGCTCGACCCGGTCGACCTGATCGAAGGCCGGGACCTGGCCACGCTGGTGCAGAAGTCGACCGTCGGCCTGCGCAAGCCCGAGACCGCGCCCAAGGTGGCGGCGCGCGTGAAGAAGGAGTTCCCCGACGGCATGCCGGCCTATGGCGCCGACGCGCTGCGCTTCACGATGGCGTCGTACGCCAGCCTGGGTCGCAACATCAACTTCGACACCAAGCGCTGCGAGGGCTACCGCAACTTCTGCAACAAGCTCTGGAACGCGACCAAGTTCGTGCTGATGAACTGCGAGGGGCAGGATTGCGGCCTTGCGGAGCACACGAAGGCGCAGTGCGCGCCGGGCGGCGAGTTCGCCGGCTACCTGAGCTTCTCGCATGCGGACCGCTGGATCGCCGGCGAGCTGCAGCGCGTGGAAGCGGCGGTCGGACAGGGCTTCGACGACTACCGCATCGACAACGTGGCCAACGCGATCTACCAGTTCGTCTGGGACGAGTACTGCGACTGGTACATCGAGATCGCGAAGGCGCAGATGCAGAACGGCGACGACGCCGTCAAGCGCGCGACGCGTCGCACGCTGATCCGCACGCTGGAAACCGTGCTGCGCCTGATGCACCCGATCATGCCGTTCATCACCGCCGAGCTGTGGGAGGCCGTGGCGCCGATCGCCGGCCGCAAGCCGGTGGGTTCGGACCAGAGCATCGTGACGGCGCCCTACCCCAAGGCGCAGCTCGAACGCGTCGACCCGCAGGCCGATGCCTGGGTGGCGCGGCTCAAGGGCATGGTCGGTGCGGTGCGCAACCTGCGCAGCGAGATGCAGCTGACGAAGCGCGTGCCGCTGTACGCTTGCGGCGGCAGCGACTACCTGCGCGAGGCCGCGCCGCTGCTGCAGTCGCTCGCAAAGCTGGAAACCGTGCAGGTGTTCGACGACGAAGCCGCGTTCCATGCGGCAACCGGCCAGCTGCCGGTGGCGGTGCAGGGCGAGTCGCGGCTCGCGCTGCACGTCGAGATCGACGTCGCCGCGGAGCGCGAGCGCCTGGCCAAGGAAGACAAGCGCCTGTCAGCCGAGATCGCGAAGGCCCAGGGCAAGCTGTCGAGCGAGAGCTTCGTCGCCCGTGCGCCTCAGGCGGTGGTCGACCAGGAGAAGCAGCGCGTCGCGGACTTCACGGCAGAGCTGGATCGGGTTCGACATCAAGCGGCACGCCTGGGTCCGTCGTCCTGAACTCGCGCGGTGCGCCGGGCGTGATCGCGAGCAGCTCGTCGATCCGCCGGGCCACCGCCCACGAACTGCGCAGCCGCGATTCGCGCGTGGTGCTCGCCACGCGCGGCGTGACCTGCAGCGTGTCCATGCCGCTCAGCGGGCGGCCCGGTTCGGTGGCGCCCGGCTCCAGGCTGTCGAGCCAGACGGCCGAGACGCGGCCGCTGGTCAGCACGTCGGCCAGCGTCTTCTCGTCGAACAGGCCCGAGTGCGCGATGCTGACGATCACCTGGTTCGGCTTGCAGAACGGCAGGAAGCGCTCGCCGAGCAGGCCGTGGTAGCGGCTGAAGTAGTTCAGCTGCACGCACACCGCATCGGCCTGCTCCAGCAGCTCGCGCAAGCCCAGCGGCGCGACATGCCAGCGGTTCCAGACGCTGTCGCTCGCATGCAATGAAGGGTCGTAGCCGACGAGCTTCGAGCCGAAGCCGCTCAGCATCCTGGCCATCGCCTTCGCGGCCGGCGGCATGCCGATCAGCCCGACCGTGCACGCGCCCAGCTCGCGGCCGACCAGCATGCCGTCGGAGCCGACCACCGGCACGCGGCGCAGCAGCGACAGCAGCGCGCCGATCATGAACTCGGCCTCGGCCTGCGCGGTGGCGGTCTGGCTGCGCACCACCTCGATGCCGGCGCGCGCGCAGGCGTCGAGGTCGATGTTCTCGGCGCCGGCACTGACCCGGCCGACCGCGCGCAGCACCGGCGCGTAGTGCAGCGCCTGCGCATCGAGCGCGACGGTGGGCGGCAGGATCAGCGCCCGCACGTTGTACAGCGCCTGGCGGAAGGCCCGGGTGTCGCGCGCCAGTTCGGGCGCATGCCGCAGCGAATAGCGCGCATCGAGCCACTGCATGACTTCTGCTTCCAGCGGTTCGATGATCAGCAAGTCCATGCGGCTTCGAGAGGCTTCTGCCCGAGTGTCACAGGCCCTTCCGAAAGCCCATGACACAATGGTTTTTTGTCGACTAATTCACACAGGGGATTGTAACTAAATGTTTGTCAACAAGGCGATCTTTCCGGTGGCGGGCCTCGGCACGCGTTTTCTTCCTGCGACCAAAGCCCAACCGAAGGAAATGCTGCCGGTCGTCGACAAGCCCCTGATCCAATACGCGGTCGAGGAGGCCTATGCGGCCGGCGTGCGCGAAATGATCTTCGTGACCGGCCGGCACAAGCGCCCCATCGAAGACCACTTTGACATGACCTTCGAGTTGGAGGTAGCCCTCGAACAGGCGGGTAAGCAAGAGTTACTGGATGTCGTGCACAGCGTGAAGCCGGACGACATGGAGTGCGTCTACGTGCGCCAGCCGCAGGCGCTGGGCCTGGGCCATGCGGTGCTGTGCGGGCAGCGGCTGATCGGCAACGAGCCGTTCGCGGTGCTGCTGGCCGACGACCTGATGGTCGGGCAGACGCCGGTGCTGCAGCAGATGGTCGAGCAGTTCGCCGAATGGCGGGTGTCGATGCTGGCGGTGCAAGAAGTGCCGCCGGAGCAGACCCGGCGCTACGGCATCGTCGACGGCCGCGCGGTCAACGACCGGTTGATCGACATCACGCGCATCGTCGAGAAGCCGGCACCGGAAGAAGCGCCGTCGCGGCTCGGCGTGGCCGGGCGCTACATCCTGACGCCGGGCGTGTTCACCGAGATCGCGAACCAGCAGCGCGGCGTCGGCGGCGAGATCCAGCTGACCGACGGCATCGCCGGGCTGCTGCGGCGCGAGAAGGTGTTCGCGTACCGCTACGAAGGCCGGCGCTACGACTGCGGCAGCAAGGAAGGCTTCCTGGAGGCCAACGTGGAACTGGCGCTGGCGCACCCGGTGCTCGGCGCGGATTTCCGCAAGTACCTGAAGAACCTCGAGTTCTAGACGTCTCAGCGGCGACGCAGCAGGTGGATGAACTCCTCGTTCACCGCCTGCTGCTGCACCAGCTCGTTGCCGGTCTGCCGCGCAAACGCCTGGAAGTCGCGCATCGACCCCGGGTCGGTAGCGATCACCTTCAGCAGCTCGCCGCTGTTCATGTCGGCCAGTGCCTTCTTCGCCTTCAGGATCGGCAGCGGGCAGTTCATGCCGCGGGCGTCGACTTCTTTCTGCACATCCATCGCGTGTCCTTTCAGTTCGGGTCGACGACCGGTCGCGGCATCAGCTCGCGCCATTGCGGCGTGATGCCGCGCGCGGTCAGCCAGTCGGCCAGCGCATAGCCGGTCCCGGCCGGCCAGCATTGCACCGCCTCGGGCGCGAAGAGCTTGTACTCGACGAGTTCCGGCGACAGCTTGATCTCGCCGCGGGCCACCGCGTGGTACGCGATGATCACCTGGTTCATCCGCTGGAAATCGTAGGCGCCGATGATCTGCAGGCGATCGACCGCGAGCGAGGTTTCTTCCATCACCTCGCGGGCGATGCCCTCCTGCGGCGTCTCGCCCGCTTCCATGAAGCCGGTGATCAGCCCGAAGTACCGGCCCGGCCACGCCGCATTGCGGGCCAGCAGCAGTTGCCCGTCGCGATCGGCCAGCTCGATCACCGCGGCCAGCACCGGCGTCGGGTTGTTCCAGTGCGTCCAGCCGCAGGCCGGGCAGCGCAGCCGGGTCTTCGGGCCGCCGTCTTCATCGAGCGTCACCGGCTGCAGGCCGGTCGCGCAGTTCGTGCAGAAGCGGGTCTCGTGGGTCATGGGTGCACTCGGTCGGTTCAGGCGGGGAAGACGCCGGTGGAGAGGTAGCGGTCGCCGCGGTCGCAGACGACGAACACGATGGTCGCGTTCTCGACCCGTTTCGCGGTCTCGAGCGCCACCCAGCAGGCGCCGGCCGCCGAGATGCCGCCGAACAGGCCCTCTTCGCGTGCCAGCCGGCGGGCCATCTCTTCGGCCGCTTCCTGGCCGACGTTCACCGTCTCGTCGATGCAGCGCGGGTCGTAGATCTTCGGCAGGTAGGCCTCGGGCCACTTGCGGATGCCGGGAATGCGCGAGCCTTCGGCCGGCTGCGCGCCGATGATGCGCACCGCCGGGTTCTTTTCCTTCAGGAAGCGCGAGGTGCCGGTGATGGTGCCGGTGGTGCCCATCGCGCTGACGAAGTGCGTGATGCGCCCGCCGGTGTCGGCCCAGATCTCGGGGCCGGTGGTCTCGTAGTGGATGCGCGGGTTGTCGGCATTCGCGAACTGGTCGAGCACCCGGCCCTTGCCGTCGCGCTGCATCTGCTCGGCCAGGTCGCGGGCGTATTCCATGCCGCCGCTGCGGGGCGTCAGGATCAGCTCGGCGCCGAAGGCCTTCATCGTCTGCGCGCGCTCGATGCTCAGGTCCTCCGGCATGATCAGCAGCATGCGGTAGCCGCGGATCGCCGCGGCCATCGCGAGCGCGATGCCGGTGTTGCCCGAGGTCGCCTCGATCAGCGTGTCGCCGGGGCGGATGTCGCCGCGCTCCTCGGCGCGCCGGATCATGCTGATGGCGGGCCGGTCCTTCACCGAACCGGCCGGGTTGTTGCCTTCGAGCTTGGCCAGGATCACGTTGCCGCGCCGGTCGTTGTCGGCGCCCGGCAGGCGCTGCAGCCGCACCAGCGGCGTCTGTCCGATCACGTCTTCGAGGGTCTTGTACGGCGTCATGGGGTCTCCTCGGGCGATTGTCGCAGGGGAGTGCATGGCGCGGCGCGCGCGAGGGCTTCAGCCGCGGCGCCCGCCGGGGTCGTTCGCGCCGTCTTCGGCCACCAGCGCTTCGATCACCCCGCACAGCCAGCGCAGCGCCGGGTCCTTGTCGCGGCTCGCATGGTGGACGATGGCCACCGGGCTCGCCGGCAGCTGCAGCGGCACCGCGGCGCGCACCAGCCCGAAGTCGCGCTGCCAGCCGGCGGCCAGCACCTGCGGCACGGTCGCGATCGCCGGCACCTGCTGCAGCACCCGCGGCAGCGACGAGAAGCGCGGGCTGGTGCAGACGACGCGGCGCGCCAGCCCGAGGGCATCGAGCGCTTCGTCCACCGTGCCGTGGAACGCGCCGCGGTAGGTCACCATCAGGTGCGGCAGCGCGACGAACTGCTTCAGCGTCAGCCGGCCCCGCGCGCCGATCACGCCGGGCCGCGCGACGCAGCAGTACGGCACCGTCGCAAGCGGCCGGCTGCGCTGCCAGGCCGGGCCGGCCGGAAAGGCGCCGATCGCGAGGTCGAGCTGTTCCTGCAGCAGCATGTCGGCGACGCGGAAGCGATCGGTCGCGACGACCGCGATGCGCGCCAGCGGCGCGTCGGCGGCCAGCCGCGCGAGCAGGCCGGGCAGCAGCCAGGTGTCGATCCAGTCCGGCAGGCCGAGCACGAAGCTGCGGTCGCTGCGGGCAGGCTCGAAGGCCGGTGCGTCGGAGACCACCGCCTGCAGCTCGGCCAGCGCCGGCGCGAGCGCCGCCTGCAGCTCGAGCCCGCGGTGCGTCGGCTGCATGCCGCCCTTGCCGCGCACCAGCAACTCGTCGTGGAACAGCTCGCGCAGGCGCGCCAATGCGCCGCTGACCGCCGGCTGCCCGAGGTGCAGGCACGCTGCCGCCTTCGAGACGCTGCGCTCGCGCAGCAGCACCAGCAGCGTCACCAGCAGGTTGAGGTCGACGCCCCTGAAATCGCGCTCTCTGATAGTGCCGATCATTTCAATCGATTTGCGTGATGAAGGCTTCGATTGAATCATGCGACACCCTTCAACGGAGCACTGCCCCATGACTTCTTCTTTCGCGCCCTCCACCCACACCCGCCCGATGGCCTCGATCACCCGCGAGGCGGCCACCCTGCTGGTCGGCCAAGCGCAGGCCGCGGCACGCTCGCTCGGCCTCCAGGTCGCCGTGGCGATCACCGACGCGACCGGCGAGCTGAAAGCCTTCGAGCGCGACGACGGTGCCCGCTTCCTGACCGCGTCGATCGCGGTCGACAAGGCCTGGACGGCCACGTCGTACGGCGTGTCGACGCGCCAATGGACGGCCATCCTCGAACGCCCGATGGCGGCGCAGCTGGCGCACCGGCCGCGCTTCGTCGCGGTCGGCGGCGGCTGCCCGGTCTTCGACGGCGAGCAGCTGGTCGGCGGCATCGGCATTTCCGGTGGCGACGCCGAGCAGGACCACCAGGTGGCCGAGCGGGCGATCGCCGCGCTCGGCCTGGCTGCGTCGGCTTGATCGCCCTTCCTTCCCCTTCCTGATCGAAAGACTGCCTCCCATGTTCACCTCCCTGTTCTCCCTGCGCGCCACCGCCGGCGCGTTCGCTTCCACCGCCCTCGCCCTGGCCGCACTCGGCGCTTCGGTCACGCCCTCGGCCGCGCTGGCCGCCGCGCCGATGGTCAAGACCCAGGCGCCCGGCTTCTACCGCATGATGCTCGGCGCCTTCGAGGTGACCGCGCTGAGCGACGGCACGGTCGACGTGCCGGCCGCCACGCTGCTGCACGCCCCGGCCGGCAGCGTCGCGGCGAAGCTCGCGGCCGCGCACCTGACCAACCCGGTCGAGACCTCGGTCATCGGCTTCCTGGTCAACACCGGCGACAGGCTGGTGCTGATCGACACCGGCGCCGGCGCGCTGTTCGGCCCGACGCTCGGCAAGCTCGGTGCCAGCCTGCGCGCCGCCGGCTACCAGCCGGAGCAGGTCGACGAGGTGCTGCTCACCCACCCCCATCCGGATCACGTCGGCGGCTTGATGGGCCCGGGCGGCGTCGCGTTCGCGAACGCCACGGTGCGCCTTGATGACGCCGACGCGCAGTACTGGCTGTCGACCGCGCGGATGGACGCCGCGCCGGCGCAGAGCAAGGGCTTCTTCCAGGGCGCGATGGCGTCGCTGAACCCGTATGCCGAGGCCGGCCGGCTGAAGCCCTTCGCCGCGGGCGCCGAGTTGCTGCCCGGCATCCGCGCCATCGCGGCGCGCGGCCACAGTGCCGGGCACACCGTCTATGCGGTGGAGAGCCAGGGGCAGCGGATGCTGCTGATCGGCGACCTGGTCCACGTCGGCGCGGTGCAGCTCGAGGACCCGCGGGTCACGATCGCGTACGACAGCGACGAGCCCGCCGCCGCCGCCACGCGCCGCACGGTGTTCGCGCAGGCGGCGAAAGAGAACCTGCTGATCGGCGCGGCCCACCTGCCCTTCCCCGGCCTCGGCCGGCTGCGCCAGGCCGGCAGCGCGTACCGCTGGCTGCCGGTGGACTACACGACCCAGCTGAAGTAGCGCCTCGCGCGGCCTGCCGCGGCGATGGCGATCGCGACGGCGAGCAGCGCGGTGGCCGCCGCGAACGTGGTCCGCATGCCGCCGGCGACCGCTTGCGCGGGCGCCAGCGCGACATCCACCGCCGCGCTCGCGTGGGCGAACACCGCGCCCATCGCCGCGGCCCCGGCAATGAAGCCGAGGTTGCGCGACAGGTTCAGCAACCCGGAGACAACGCCGCGTCGGCCCGAAGCCCCGGCGGCGGCCATCACCGCGGTGTTGTTGGCCGCCTGGAACAGCGCATAGCCGGCGGTGACGACCGCCAGCGGAGCGATGTAGCCGATGACGCCGAGCGACGGCGGCAGCAGCGACAACGCCAGCGCCCCGAGCGCCATCCCGACCAGCCCGGCGAGCGTCATGCGCGACGCATCGAAGCGGTCCACCAGCCGGCCGGCCGGCATGCCGGCCAGCGCCGCGACCGCCGGGCCGACCGACATCGCCAGCCCGACCGCCGCGGCATCGAGCCCGAGCGAGCGCGCCAGGTGGAAGGGCCCGACCACCAGCGTCGTCATCATCACCGTCGACACCAGTGCACTCATCGCCAGGCCGGCCCGCAGCGCGGGATCGCGCCACATCGCCGGGGAGATCCACGCCGACGCCGTCGGCGCCGCTGCCGGTTGCGCCGGCAGGTGACGGCGCGCCAGCAGCAACGCCCCCACCCCCAGCGGCACCTGCGCCAGGAAGATCGCGCGCCAGCCGAACCCCGCGATCAGCAGACCGCCGAGCGACGGCCCGAGCGCGGTGCCGACCGCGGACATCGTGCCGAGCACGCCCATCGCCATGCCCGCACGCGCCTTCGGCACGGCATCGCCGACCAGGGCCAGCGCCAGCACCACCAGGATCGCCGCGCCCAGCCCCTGCATCGCGCGCGCCGCCAGCAGCAGCCGGAAGCCGGGCGCGAGGCCGCACAGCGCCGAGGCCACCGTGACGACAACGATGCCGGCCAGCAGCAGGCGGCGCGCGCCGACGCGGTCGCCGAGCCGCCCGACGACGACGAGCAGCGCCGTGTTGGCGATCAGGTACGCGAGCACGATCCACCGCACCCGCTCGAACGACACGTCGAAGGCCTGCGCCATCGCCGGCAGGCCGACGGTGGCGATGCTGATGCCCAGCGAGGCCAGCAGCATCGACAGCGACAGGCTGGCGAGGGCCCAGCGGGCCGGGTCGTGGGGCAATGCGACAGTGGTTTTCATGCGGACTCCGGGTCGTGGCGCCGCAGGGCGGCTCGATGCCTGCAAGCGTAGGTGCCGGTGCCGCCCGGCGGAAGGCGCGCCGCGTGCACTGAGTCCGTGCACGCGACGCACGCCCCTTCGTCGGCTATGGTGGGCGCATGTCGACCCCCGATCTGAACCTGCTGCTGACCCTGGACGCGCTGCTCGCCGAAGGCAGCGTCGCGCGCACTGCCCGGCGCCTGCAGCTCAGCCCGTCGGCGATGAGCCGGGCGCTGGCGCGGCTGCGCGACACCACCGGCGACCCGCTGCTGGTGCGCGCCGGCCGCGACCTCGTGCCCACGCCGCGCGCGCTCGAACTGCGCGAGCGCGTCGCCGTGCTCGTGCAGGACGCGCAGGCGGTGCTGCGCCCGGCGGACACGCTCGACCTCGCCCGGCTGACGCGCAGCTTCACGCTGCGCACCCGCGAGGGATTTGCCGAAAGCTTCGCCCCGGCGTTGCTGGCGCGCATCGCCAGCGAGGCGCCCGGCGTGCGGCTGCGCTTCGTGCAGAAGCCGGACAAGGACAGCACGCCGCTGCGCGACGGCTCGGTCGACCTCGAGACCGGCGTCGTCGGGCCGGAGACCGGCCCGGAGCTGCGCGCGCAGTCGCTGTTCCGCGACCGCCACATCGGCGTCGTGCGGCACGGGCATCCGCTCGGCGAGGGCGAGGTCACGCCGGCACGCTACGCGGCCGGCCGGCACGTCGTCGTGTCGCGCCGCGGCCGCGAGCAGGGGCCGGTCGACGAGGCCTTGCGCGCGCTCGGGCTGCAGCGCGAGGTCGGCGCGGTCGTCGACAGCTTCGCGACCGCGCTCGCGCTGGCCCGCGCCTGCGACCTGGTGGCCTGCGTGCCCGAGCGGCACACCGCCGCGCTGCGCACCGGCCTGCACAGCTTCGCGCTGCCGGTGGCCACGCCCGGCTTCGCGGTCGCCCTGCTGTGGCATCCGCGGCTCGACGCCGACCCGGCCCACCGCTGGCTGCGCGAGCTGGTGCGCGCGGCCTGCAACCCCTGAGGACATGGGGACGAAAACCGGGCGCCGTGCCTTACGATCCGCCCAGCGCCTCATGACCGACCCTTCGCGCGCAGCGCGTTCCCTCGCAGTGCCGCTCCGCCGCCTGGCTTTTGCCCTGGCGGCGGGCAACGTCGTGGTCATCCTGGTGCTCGTGCTCGCGGCCGCCGTGGCCTTGCGCGCGGGACGCGAATCCGAAGAGGTGCGCGCCCGGGAATCGGCCGAGAACCTGGTCAACGGCCTGGCCATCGAACTCGGCGCCGAGCTGAAGCAGCTCGACAATGCGCTGTCGACCATCGCGATGCGGGTTCATGCCGCCGACTCCAGCCGCGTCGACGGACGCGCCGAGATCGAGCGCAGCATCGTCGAGCAGCGCTCGCTGCTGCCCCAGGTCGATGCGATCCGGGTCGCCGACGAGCACGGCATCGTCCGCTTCGGCATCGAGGCCGGCGCCGCACCGGTCAGCATCGCCGATCGCGACTACTTCCGCGAAGCGCAGGCGCGCGACGGCATGGTGGTCTCGGAGCCGATCCAGGGCCGCATCGTCCGCAAATGGGGCATCGTCGTCGCCCGCCGGCTGCAGCGGGCCGACGGCTCGTTCGCCGGCGTCGCGTTCACCAACCTGTCGAGCGACCACTTCCTCGATCGGTTCAGGCGCATCGCGCTGGGCAGCGCCGGCGCCGTCGCGCTTCGGTCGGGCGGGCTGCGATTGATCACCCGGTACTCGGTGATCGACGGCGCGCAGGAGAAGAACATCGGCACGTCGACCATCTCCGACGAGATGACGCGCCGCCTCGCAGCCGACCCCGAGCGCGGTTCCTACCTGACCCCGACGGCGCTCGACGGCATCGAGCGCTACACCGCGTACAAGCGTGTCCCGGGCTGCACGCTGCGGGTGTTCGTCGGGCTCGGCACCCGCGACTTCCTCGCCGGCTGGCGGCGCGAGGTGGCGCAGATGGCGGCGCTGCTCGCGATCGCGATCGCGACGATCGCCGGCTTCTCGGCGCTGCTGTTCCTGCAGCAGCGGCGCCAGGCGATCGCCCGCCGCGAGATCGCCCGCCTGGCGCAGGAGCAGAGCGTGATGCTCGACAACGAGATCGTCGGCATGGCGAAGCTGAAGGACCGGGTCGTGCTGTGGAAGAACCGCGCGCTGGACCGGATCTTCGGATACGAGCCGCACGAGCTGGTCGGCGCCGGCATGCGGCAGCTCTACCTCGACGACGACTCCTTCGACGACATCGGCCGCCGCGCCTACCCGATGCTGCAGGCGAGCGGCCGCTTCAGGGCGCAGCTGCGCATGCGCCACAAGCAGGGCCATGCGATCTGGGTCGACCTGTGCGGCGCCGCGGTGTCGCCGCATGAATCGTTCTGGTCGATGACCGACATCACGGCCATCAAGGACAGCGAGGCGCATGCGCAGCACCTGGCGCTGCACGACGCGGTGACGGGGCTGCCGAACCGCCGGCTGTTCGCCGAACGGCTGCTCTACATCCTGGCCGATGCGCAGCGGCGCCGGCAGATGACCGGCGTGTGCTACCTCGACCTCGACGGCTTCAAGGGCGTCAACGACGCGTTCGGGCACGACGCCGGCGACGCGGTGCTGCGCGAGGTCGCGAAGCGGCTGCTCGGCTGCATCCGCACCAACGACGTCGTCGCCCGCTTCGGCGGCGACGAGTTCGCGCTGATCCTCAGCAACATCCAGGACGCGAGCGAGGTCGAACGGGTGCTGCAGCGCGTGCTGCACGCGGTCGAGCAGCCGATCCGCCTCGCGCAGCGCGAGGTGGCGGTCGGCGCGAGCATCGGCGTCGCGATCGGGCCGGAGCACGGCGACGATCCGGACACGCTGACGGCGCGCGCCGACCAGGCGATGTACACCGCGAAGCGGGCCGGCAAGCATCGCGTCTGCCTGTGGAGCGCGGCGCCGGAGCGCGTGGCCACGAGCGCCTGAGGTTCGTCACTCGCCGGTCATGGATCGGCGATGGCTCGGACATGCAAGTCTCGCGCTTGCAAGCAGTGTTTCAGAGTATGCGAACACGGCTTGTTTTCGCAGCTCACCGGGTAGCCTGCGGGCCATTCAAATCCCCGAGAGAGCTCCCCATGAAAACCGGAATGAAGCCGCTGCGCCTGTCCCTGATCACGCTCGCCTGCGCTGCCGCGGCACCCGCCTTCGCCGTCGACTGGCCGGCCGGCTTCTCGAAGTGCGCGGACGAAGGCGAGCGTTGCAAGGTCGGCTCGAGGGCGCACCAGGTGTCGTTCGGCGTGAAGAACAAGTGGGTGGTCAAGACGCTGTCGGGCACCGTTGCCTGCACCAGCGCGACCTTCGGCGGCGCGAACCCGAATGCGGACAAGAAGGAGAAGTGCGCGGTCGGGCCGGTGGCTGCACCGGCACCGGCACCGTCGCCGGCGCCTGCTCCCGCACCGTCGCCCGCCCCCGCCCCCGCCCCCGCCCCCGCTCCGGCCCCGGCTCCGTCGCCGGCTCCTGCACCGGCCCCCGCACCGAGCGGCCAGACCGCCGGCTTCGCCGGGACCGTGACTGGCGGCGGCAAGGCCGCGGCCGTGACGGTGAGCACCGCGGCCGCGATGCAGGCCGCGATCGACGCCTACACCGGCACCGGCGGCCTGGTGATCCGCTACACCGGCAGCTTCGACTTCGCGTCGATCACCGACTCCTGCGCGCAGCGCACGAAGCCGGCCGGCGCCATCGTCGAGGTCAAGAACAAGAGCAACGTCACGATCGAAGGCGCCGACGGCTCTGCCGCGAACTTCGGGCTGGCGGTCAAGGGCGGCGCCACCAACGTCATCATCCGCAACATGACGATCGGCCTGCTGCCCGGCTCGATCGACGCGATCGGCATCGAAGGCCAGGGCGGCAAGGCTCCGGGCTACATCTGGGTCGACCACAACACGCTGTTCAGCAGCATCAAGGAATGCGCCGGCGCCGGCGACATGGAGTTCGACGGCCTGGTCGACAACAAGGCCGGCGCGCACCACATCACCTACTCGTACAACCACCTCCACGACCACCAGAAGGTCGGGTTGATCGGGTCGAGCGACAGCGATGCCAGCGACCGCTTCATCACCTACCACCACAACGTCTACGAGAACGTGAAGTCGCGGCTGCCGCTGCAGCGCGGCGGCTACACCCACCTCTACAACAACCTCTACAGCGGCGTGCACACCTCGGGCGCCAACATCCGCATGGGCGGCTTCTCGCTGATCGAGGCCAACTGGTTCGAGAACGCGCAGAACCCGGTGACCTCGCGCGACAGCTCGACCATCGGCTACTGGGACCTGCGCAACAACAACGTCAGGAGCCCGGCCGACTTCGCTCGCTACGGCATCACCTGGGTGGCCAGCGAGTCGTCACCGTCGCGCGACGCCAGCGACTGGGTCAGCACCAGCAGCTTCCCGGTCGGCATCCCCTACGCCTACACTGCCCACGACCCGGCCTGCGTGAAGCAGAAGCTGCCCGCGGTGGCGGGTGCAGGCAAGGGCCTGGCGGTGCTGAGCTGCAACTGAGCCTGCGCAGACGACACGACGAACGACAAGCCGCGCAGCGGCGGGAGACACCCACGACAGTGCGATTCGCAACCCCGCTGCGTGCGGTCGTGGCGGCCGGCAGCCTGCTGGCCGCCACCACCGCGATGGCCGGCACCTTCGTGTACGTGTCCAATGCCGACAGCCAGGAGCTGTCGGTGCTGGCCTTCGACCGCGCGACCGGCCGGCTGAGCCCGGTCGACACGGTGGCCGTCGGCGGCACGGTGATGCCGCTGGCGGTCAGCCCCGACAAGCGCTTCCTCTACGCCGCGCTGCGCTCGCAGCCATTTCGCGTGCTCAGCTTCGCCGTCGACCCGGCGAGCGGCCGCCTGAAGAAGCTCGGCGAGGCGCCGCTGGCCGACAGCATGGCCAACATCGATGTCGACGCCAGCGGCAAGTGGCTGTTCGCCGCCTCGTACCCGGGGCACAAGATCACCGTCAACAGCATCGACGGCAATGGCGCGGTCACCGCGATCCAGCAGCTGATCCCGACGGCGCCGAATGCGCATGCGATCCACGCCGACGCGACCAACCGCTTCGTGCTGGCCACCAGCCTCGGCGGCGACAACCTGTCGGTGTGGCGCTTCGATGCGGCCAAGGGGCAGCTGACGCCGAACGATCCGCCGATCGTGCAGAACGCGCCGAAATCCGGTGCGCGCCACTTCGTCTGGGACCGGGCCCAGAAGCACCTGTACCTGCTCAACGAGGTGGATGCCTCGCTGTACGTCTTCGCCTGGGACGCGGTGCGCGGCACGCTGCGCGAGCTGCAACGCACGACCACGCTGCCGGACGGCTTCACCGGCAAGCCGTGGGCGGCCGACCTGCACCTGAGCCCCGACGGCAGGAACCTCTATGCGTCGGAGCGCACGTCCAGCACCATCGCGCGCTTCAAGGTCGATGCCGATACCGGCAAGCTCGAAGCGGCCGGCAGCACGCCGACCGAGAAGACCCCGCGCGGCTTCGCGATCGATTCGTCGGGCCGCTTCCTGATCGCCGCCGGGCAGGAATCGCATTCGCTGTCGGTGCATGCGATCGACGCCCGCAGCGGCGCGCTCGGCGAGGTCACCCGGCTGCCGGTCGGCAAGAACCCGAACTGGGTCGAGATCGTCGACCTGCCTTGAGCACCGCGGCGCGTCAACTCTCGTTGTGCGCCACCTGGATGCGCCGGCGGCTGCGCGCCGGCACGTCATAGATGTTGAAGTCGCTCATCGTCCTGCCGTAGAGGTGCAGGCTGACCGCGCGCGGCCGTTCGGCCGGCACGCCGGTCACGTGGATGTGGTCCGGGTTCGGCACGAAGCTGGTGACCGCGCCGTGCCGCAGCAGGATGGTGCCGCCGCGCGCCAGCTCGATCTCGTCGTCGGCGCCGCGGTCGGGCGACAGCCGCACGTAGCTGCGCTCTTCCAGCACGCCTTCGACGACGCCGACGACGCCCCAGCTGCCGTGGTCGTGCACCGGCGTCCACTGGCCGGGCAACCAGACGATCGCGTACAGCGACAGGCTCGCATCGGGGGCGTCGTAGATCAGGTTGCGCGCATACCCCGACGCACTGCTGCGGTAGTGCTGCGGCTCCAGGAAGCTGCCGGCATGGTCGATCAGGTCGAGCATCAGCGGCGCCAGCGCCAGCACGCAGTCGGCCGGGTCCGGCTGCCGGCAGCTTCGGGCGGTGGCTTCGGCGATGAAGGCGTCGAGGGCGGCAGAGGTCATCGGCCGATTGTCGCGCCAAGTCCGGACCGCACTTGACTCGCAGCGCGGTTGGACCGACGCTTGCGCGAGTTGAACCGCACATCGCACCCCATGACCGCGCCGACCCTGCACTACCACCCGCTGTCCTCCTGCTGCCACAAGGTGCTGATCGCCATCGACGAACTGGGGATCGAGGTCGACAAGCGCCTGCTGAACCTGGGCGATCCGGCCGAGCGGGCCGCACACCTGGCGCGCTGGCCGCTCGGCAAGATGCCGCTGCTGGAAGACCGCGGCCGGGCCATCCCCGAGACCAGCATCATCATCGAGCACCTGCAGCGCCACCACGCGCGCCCGGGCCGCACGCTGATCCCGCACGATCCGGGCGAAGCGCTCGACGTGCGCCTGTGGGACCGCCTGCTCGACCTCTACGTGATGACGCCGATGCAGGCCTTCACCGCCGACCGGCTGCGCGCCGAAGGCGAGCGCGATGCCCAGGCCGTGGCGCGCGCCCGCGACACGCTGCTGACGGCCTATGCGCTGATCGAGCAGCAGCTCGAAGGCCGCCACTGGATCGCCGGCGATGCGTTCAGCATGGCCGATTGCGCGGCCGCGCCGTCGTTGTTCTATGCGCTGACCTACGTGCCGCTGCTGCCGCAGCACGCGCGGCTGTCGGCCTACTTCGAGCGCCTGGTCGACCGCCCGTCGGTGGCGCACGCCATCGACGAGGCGCGGCCCTGGTTCCAGTTCTACCCGGGGCGCGACGGGCTGGCCCGGCGCTTCCACGACCCGGCGTAGCCGCCTCGCTCAGGCCGGCTTCGCGACCATCAGGTAGAACACGAGGGTCAACGCGGCGAATGCCGGCACGCCCAGCGCGGTCCACCAGCGCAGCATCCGGAAGTAGGCCGGCGACAGCGGCTCGCCGCTGTCGGCGGCGGCCTGCGCGAGCGCGCGCATGCGGATCTGGATCCATACCACCGGCAGCCAGCAGGCACCCGCCACCAGGTACAGCACGAAGGACCACAGGATCCACGGCGTCGTCAGCGGGACCCCGGCCAGGTGGGCCAGGTAGAGGCCGCTGAGCGGCTGGAACACGATGGTCGTCGTGGTGAACAGCCAGTCCGCCAGCACCACCTGCCGCACCACCACCGCACACGCCTGCGGGTTGCGCGACAGGCTGGCGAGCAGCATGTGGAAGGCCGAGCCGATGCCGGTGCCGAACAGCACCGTCGACGACAGGATGTGCAGCCACTTGGCGATCAGGTACTCCATGCGCGTGCCTTTCGCGGGTCGAGGGCCAGCAGCGCCGCGAGAACCGCCAGCATCGGCAGGTTCTTCGACAAGGGCCCGTACGGATGCAGCCAGAACTCCGGCAGGCGCCACGAGATGACCGCGGTGTAGAACAGGATCAATGCGGCCTGCGCCAGCCACAGCCAGCGCCGCGCCGTCGGTGGCCACAAGGTCAGCAGGCCGAGCACCAGGTCGAGCGCAGCCGCGCCGTACAGCATCGTCGGCTGCCACGCCGGCGGCACGCCGGTGCGCTGCAGCAGCGCGTAGCTATCGGCGACCGGGTACAGGCCGAACGACACCGCGGCCGTCAGCAGCCACACGAACGCGAGCGACATCCGCAGCAGCGGCAGCACCCAGGCCAGCCGCGCCGCATCGCGCCAGGCCTGTGCCTCGCCGGGCCGCACGAAGCCCGCGACCTCGCGCGGCGCGTGCCCGAGCAGGCGGGTGATGTCGGTCGCGGGCGCCGCGTTGCCCCGCTGCAGCATCTGCCAGGCCGCGGTGTCGAACAGGCTGCCCGGCAGCACGTCGCCGGCCCGCGCCGCCCACCGCATCACCGGCTCCGGAATGCTCACCGCGCGCGCCGGCGGCAGTTGCAAGGCCTGCCGCAACTGCTGCAGGTACTCGCCGAACGACAGCGGCCGCGGTCCGACGAGCGCGATGCGCCGCCCGCGCCGTTCGTCGGCGGAGGCCTGCAACAGCGCGACGATCGCCTGCACCGCATCGTCGACATGGATCGGCTGCACCGGCTGGTGTCCCCCGGCGGGCAGCGGCAGCACCGGCAGCGCGGCGAGGGCCAGGAACAGCCGCGCGCTGGCCCCGTCGGTGCCGAACACCAGCGACGGCATCACGACCACCGCGTCGAGCGGCAGCGCCAGCAGGTGCGCATCGGCGCTGCGCTTGCTGCGGTGGTAGGCGGTCCCGGCGGCCTCGTCCGCGCCGAGCGCCGACACCTGCACCACCCTCGCGATGCGCGCGGCGACACAGGCATCGAACAAGCGGCACGGCCCGCGCACGTGCACCGCGTCGAAGCTCGCGCCGCGCCCCTCCTTGAAGATGCCGGCCGCGTTCACGACCGCATCGATGCCGGTCAGCGCCCGCCGCCATTCCTGCGGCGTCGCGCTCCCGAGGTCGAGCTCCCGCCACTGGTCGACCGGCATCGCCGGCGGCCGCCGTCGCCCGACACCGATCACCGCGTGCCCGGCACGCAGCAAGGCATCGCGCAGGTGGCTGCCGATGAAACCGCTCGCGCCGGTCAGCAATACGTTCATGGGAGTCGCAGGAACATCGATTGCTGCGTTGCCGGCAATCCGGATGCCGCGTGCGAACCGGTGTCGACGAACGAAAGGAGCCTGCCATGCCCCCGAACCACATGCTGCGACTCGCCGCGAGCAGCAGCACCCTCGCCAACACCTTGTCGGCCGCGGTGCTGGCCTGGCGCGGCCGGCGCGAGAACGCCAGCGCCGCCGCGCCGCTGAACGCCGTCAGCCACTGGCTGTGGGGCGACGAGGCGCTGCAGCACGACGAGGTCGACGCGCGGCACACCGGCGCCGGCCTGCTGATCCATGCGGCCTCGTCGTTCCTGTGGGGCGCCGCGTTCGCGTGGCTGCATTCGCGGCGCGCGCGCCCCGGGCCGCTGGCGGCCGTGGTCGATGCGGCGGCGGTGACCGCCACCGCGGCGGTGGTCGACCTGAAGCTGGTGCCGCGGCGGCTGACGCCCGGCTTCGAGCGGCGGCTGTCGACCGGCGGGCTGGTCTGCGTCTACGCCGCCTTCGCGCTCGGGCTGGCACTCGCCGCACGGCGCAGCTGAGCACGCCACGCGCGCCGCCATTCGTCGGCGAACGGCAGCAGCACCAGCAGCAGCGCCGCGACCCCGGTGGCGGCCAGCCAGCGCAGCGGCACCGGATCGGCCTTCGCGCGCCACGACCAGTCGGCCGTGCCGCTGCCGTCCCACAGCGCGCGGACCTGGTCAGCGTGGACCCAACCCAGCCCGACGAGGCCGACCCACGGCGCGGCGATCTGGATCGCATGCACCCATTGTTCGGCCGGCGGGATGCGGCGGCAGCGGTCGGCATAGACGAGGTCGCACCACACCACCGCCTCGTGGACGATGCAGCAGGCCGCGGCCAGCAGCAGCACCGCGGCATCGATCTCCAGCAGCAGCGCCGCGCTCACCGCGACCGCCATCGACAGCAGCATCGCACCGTGCATCAGCGTCTCGGGCAGGCCGCTGCTGTGCTCGATGCGCTGCACGCGGTGGCACAGCCAGTCCGCCCAGCCGGCCACCAGCCACAGCGGCAGCAGGCCGGCGAACAGCAGCAGTTCGAGAGGCGCAGGGGTCAATTCGTTTCGCTCCGGAATGTCGCGCAGACGGGCAAGCATGCCGTCGCGGCAATCGGCACGCCCGCTCGCGGCATGCGGCTTGCCGTCTTTGCGGTTCCTTCCCCTCGACGGAGAAACCTCCATGGAAAGCAAGGCGAAACTTCTCGGCCACCCGGTGCACCAGATGCTCATCGTGTTCCCGCTCGGGCTGCTGGCCACCTCGGTGATCTTCGACGTGCTGAACATCGCGCTGACGCTACCGGGCATGGCCGCCGCTGCGCACTACCTGATCTGGGCCGGCGTGATCGGCGGGCTGGTGGCCGCGCCGTTCGGCACCATCGACTGGCTGGCGATCCCGCACGGCACCCGCGCCCGCTCGGTGGGGGCGATGCACGGCATCGGCAACGTCATCGTGCTGCTGCTGTTCGCGACCAGCGGCTGGCTGCGCATCGATGCGCCGGCGCAGCCACCGGGCCTCGCGGTGCTGCTGTCGGTGCTCGGCGCGGCGTTGTCGATGGTCACCGCCTGGCTCGGCGGCGAGCTGGTGGACCGGCTGGGCATCGGCATCTCCGACCACGCCGGCCTCGATGCGCCGAGTTCGCTGCACGCGCGCGACGATGCCGGCGTCGCCACGGCGCACGGCGGCGCGCGGCGCTGAGTTCAGCCGCGGGTCATTCGAGTTCGGCCCGCTCGATCCGGCCCTCGGCCAGCAGCACCTGCAATTCCTGCAGGCGCATCGACACCGAACGGCTGGTTCCCTGCTGGTTCCAGCGCAGCAGCGCGAACTCGTCGGTCTGCTCGATCGTGCACGGGCCGGCCGGCACGATCACGAAGCGCTGCGCGCCGTCGTTCCACGACAACGGCACGATGACGTGCGCAGCGGCGCGTCCGGTGGTGGCCGCCACCGCGTCGCTGCGCTGCCCGACCGGCGGGCACGCGCCGGGGGCCAGCGTCCAGTCCTTCGCATCGCGCTCGCTCAGGCGCGGCTCGTGCACATGCAGCGCGACGCTCGTCGCGACCGGATCGCTGGCCGGGAAGGTGTTTTCCAGCGCCTCGTCCAGCAGTTCCTGGTAGGTCGGCACCTTGGCCTGCGCGGACTGCGCCTCGCCGGCGAGCCGGCGTGCCTGCTTGTCGATCGGCAATGACATCCCCATCATCGACTCCTTGTCGTGGTTCAGGCCGCATCGGCCTGCGAATCCGCCTGCGAATCGGCATCGACCCAGCGTTCCAGCCAGTCGACGATGCGCTGCAGCCCGTCGCGCCGGTGCGACGGCTTGCCGGTGGTCAGCACGTGGTGGTCGCCGCCCGGGTACAGCACCATCTCGCACGGCGCGCGGCGGCAGCGCCGCAGCTTCGTGTACAGCTCCTCCGACTGGCCGACCGGGCAGCGCTGGTCGTCCTTGCCCTGCAGGAACAGCGCCGGCGTCGTCGCCTGCTCGATGCTCGTCATCGGCGACAGCCGGGCCATCAGCGCACGCCGCTCCTTCGGCTCGCCGCCGATCGAATAGGCGTCGGCGTAGTAGCCGCTGTCGGAGGTGCCGAAGTGCGATTCGAGGTTGCCGACCGGTGCGCACACCACCGCCGCCTTGAAGCGCCGGCAATGGCCGATCGCCCACGCGCTGAGGTAGCCGCCGTACGAGCCGCCGATGATCGCGAGCCGTTCGTCGACCAGCCCCTTGGCCTGCAGGTCGTCGATGGCCGCCAGCACCTGCGGCAGGTCGAGCTCGCCCCAGCGCGTGCGCAGCCGTGCCGCGAAGTCGCGGCCGTAGCTGCTGGAGCCGACCGTGTTCAAGGCCAGCACCGACCAGCCGCGCGACGCCATCACCTGCCAATACGCATGGGTCGAGAAACTCAGCATCGCGTAGCTGGCCGGGCCGCCGTGGATGTCGACCAGCAGCGGCGTCGGCTCGTCGTCGCGCACGCCGGCGGGGCGCAGCAGCCAGCCGTCGATCTCCTCGTGCCGCCCGCGGCCGTCCGGCACGTTGAAGCGGCGCAGTTCGACCTGCGGCACGCTGCGCCGGTCCCACCAGTCGTTCAGCCGGCTCAAGGGCGTCTCGCCCTCGCCGCGCCAGTCGGCACGGTGCAGCTCGCAGGCGGCATCGGCCCGTTGCGCGGTGAACACCAGATCGCGTTCGTTGCAGGCGAGGCGGTCGACATGGCGGTGCCCGCCGACCACCGCGGTCAACGCGCCGCCCGGCACCGCGATGCTCGCGATGCGCTGCAGGCCGAGGTGGGCCTGCACGAACGCGACGGCGCCGGAGTCGCGGTGCCAGTGCAGCTCGCCCGCGACGACCTCGATCGATTCGTCGCCCAGCGGCTGCACCGACGTGCGCCGTTCATTGCCGTCGCCTTTGCCGACGGCTTCGACATCGATCAACCACAGCGACTGCTGTGCATCGCCGTCCTCGACCGAGCCGCTGAAGACGATCCAATGGCCGTCCGGCGACCAGCCTGGCCAGCTCGAATTGCTTTGCCGGTGCGACAGTCGCTGGCGTGCGCCGGCCTGCCGGCCGTCGAGGCTCAGCATCCAGATGTCGGTGCAATGCTCGAAGCCTGCGTCCTCGCGCGTGCGGCTCAGGCAGATGCGCTCGCCGTCCGGCGCCCACGCCGCGCTGCGCACGTTGAACGGCCCGTGCGTCAGCTGCGTCGCCTCGCCGCTGTCGGCATCGATCAGGAACAGGTGGTGGCGGGTGTCGAGCTCGTAGCCGGTGCCGTCGGCCTTGTACGGCGTGCGCCACACCAGTTGCGGCAACTGCGTGTCGCGCGCCCGGGCCTGCGCGCCCTCGGTGATCTCGTCGGCATCGGCGCGCCGGTCCGGATCGACCGACACCGGGCAGACCGCCAGCAGCAGGTCGCCCTGAGGCCGCCATGCGAACGAGCCGACACCGCGCGGCAGCCGCGTCAACGCACGCGACTCGCCGCCATCGGCCGGGATCAGGTGGATCTGCGAGGTGCCCGTCTCGGCGCGGTCGGACAGGAACGCGATCTGCGAGCCGTCCGGCGCCCAGCGCGGCGCCTCGTCGCGGCTGTCGCTGTGCGTCAGCCGGCGCGGCGGCGCGCCGCCGAGGTCGAAGCACCACAGCGCCGACCGGTAGCGGTCGTCGGCGCGCGACGGACTGCGCACCGCGCAGACGGCCTGCTGCCCGCCTGCGGCGAGGTGCACGTCGGTGATGCGTTGATCGAGAAAGAGGTCATCGATGGAAAAGGCTTGGCGGCTGGTCATGGGCAAGGAGGGTGAAGAGCCCGCGAGGGCCAGGCCCCGCGGGCAGACAGCCGGTCAACGTTGGCCGTTGCCGGATTCCTGGCGGCGTTGCTGGTTCTGCTCGTCGCGGTTGGCCTGCTGGCCTTGCTGACCTTGCTGGCCGCCTTGTTGCCGCTGTTGCGATGCGTCCTGGCCCGCCTGGTTCTGCGAACGCTGGCCGGATTGCTGCTCCTGGTTGCGGTTCTGCTCGTTGCCCTGCGCCTGGTTGTTGCCCGACTGGCCTTGGCCCTGCTGGTTGGTGGCCTGCTGGTTGCGGTTTTGTTCGCTCATCGCGATCTCCTGTGGGTTGAATCGGCGACCTTGCCGACACCCCTCTTCGGCAATCTCCGTACCCGCGGACCGGCCGCACGGATCGTCAGCAACGGTGGGTCGGAAGCAACCGGCCATCGGAAAACCGTGCTGCAACCCACGGGCTGCTCGACCCCCCGCGACCACCGCGCGACCAGCACGCGACGACCGCTCGTTGCCTCGCGCTGCACCGCGCGCCGGTGCGATGGGAACGCGGAATGCCACATCAGCCGAAGGCGTGCATCTGTCGACGTCGCCTTCCCTCAACGCAGTGCCGCGCAGCGATGCGGCTGAAAGGAATTCCATGTTCTCTCACAACAAGCGGCTTCAGTACACCGTGCGGGTCCAGGAGACGAACCCCGGCCTCGCGAACCTGATGCTCGAGCAGTTCGGCGGACCGCAAGGCGAGCTGGCGGCCGCCTGCCGCTACTTCTCGCAGTACCTGGCAGAAGAAGACCCGGGCCGCAAGGACATGCTGATCGACATCGCCACCGAAGAGCTGAGCCACCTCGAGGTGATCGGCACCATCGTCGCGATGCTCAACAAGGGCGCCAAGGGCCAGCTCGCCGAGGCGATGGACAGCGAGGCCGAGCTGTACCGCAGCATCCATGGCGCGGGCAACGATTCGCACGTCACGCAGGTGCTGTATGGCGGCGGGCCGGCCTTCATCAATTCGGCCGGCGTGCCGTGGACCGCGGCCTATGTGGACAGCATCGGCGACCCGAGCTGCGACCTGCGCTCGAACATCGCGGCCGAGGCGCGCGCGAAGATCGTCTACGAGCGGCTGATCAACCTGACCGACGACCCGGGCGTGAAGGAAGCGCTCGGCTTCCTGATGACGCGCGAGATCTCGCACCAGCAATCGTTCGAGAAGGCGCTGTACTCGATGTCGGCCAGCTTCCCGCCGGGCAAGCTGCCGGGCATGAAGGAGTTCAGCAACGTCTACTTCAACATGTCGCAGGGCGACGGCGACACGCGCGGCCCGTGGAACAACGAGCCGGTGTTCGAGTACCGCGAAGCGACGCCGGCGGTCGACGGCGGCTCCGGGCTGCCCGAACCGCAGCTGACCGACGACGAAGCCGGCATCGTGTCGCAGCTGGCGATGCGGACCGCGTCCGATCCGACATCGAACCCGGCCACCGGCGTCGACCTGGCGCGCCTCGGCGGGCAGGTCGATGGCAGCCTGCTCGACGGCAGCGACGGCCTGGACGGCACTGACGGCACTGACGGCGCGGACGGAACCGACGCCGGCGGGCTCGCGTCGACACGGTCGAAGAAGGCCGCCGGTGCAGCGCGATCCGGCACGGCGACGAGCGGCAAGTTGTGAGTTCGTTGCCCGCCGTGCAGGTGCCGGCGTGGCGTCAGCCGCGCCGCTGCATCGGCGCGGTCGTCGCCGTCGCCGGCCTGTGCCTGCTGGCCCTGGCAACGCTGCGGCAGTTCACACTGCTCGACGACCGCATCGCCGGCGCGTTGACGGGTGGCCTGGTGGCTGCCGCGGCCACCGCGGCGGGCACGCTGCCGGTGCTGCTGTCGCAGCGCATCTCGCAGCGCTGCAGCGATGCGCTGCTCGGCTTCGGCGCCGGGGTGATGCTGGCCGCCACCTCGTTCTCGCTGATCATTCCGGCGCTCGAATCCGCGCGCGAGCGCGGCGCCGGTTCCTGGGGCGCCGCTGCAGTGGTCGGCGGCGGCATCCTGCTCGGCGGGCTGTTCCTGCGGCTGGCCGACCGATGGTTGCCGTCGAGCTGGTTCGAGCCGGCCGGCGACAGCGCACAGGCCCGCGCGCTGAAGCGCGCCTGGCTGTTCGTGCTGGCGATCTCGTTGCACAACATTCCCGAAGGGCTCGCGATCGGCGTCGCCTTCGCCGGCCAGGACGCCGGCCCTGCCCGTGCGCTGGCCACCGGCATCTCGCTGCAGGACATTCCCGAGGGCCTGGTGGTGGCGCTCGCGCTGCGCGGCGTCGGCCATGGCCGCTTGCTGTCGGTCGGGCTCGGCGCCGCATCGGGGCTGGTCGAGCCGGTGGCGTCGCTGCTGGGCGCCATTGCCGTCACGATTGCCGGCAGCCTGTTGCCGTGGGGGCTGGCGTTCGCGGCCGGCGCGATGCTGTTCGCGGTCAGCCACGAGGTCATCCCGGGCTCGCACGAGAAAGGCAACGCCACCAGCGCCACCACCGCGCTGATGCTGGGCTTCGTGCTGATGATGGTGCTGGACACCGCACTCGCGTGAGCGCCGCGGCATGCCGCTTGCCGTGTTGCAGCGCGGCATGTGCCGTGCGATCCAGGGATGCGATGGCAGGTCGACAACGAGGTTCGCGACGCGGTGGGCCCGCCGGTCGGTTCGCGAAGGCGCTGGGCCTCCTGGCGTGCTGGGCCGGACTGGCGGCGACCGGGGCGACTGGCCGATGGCCGCGCACGACCACGCCAGCACGCGCTACGCGGCGCTCGACCAGATCGACACCGGCAACGTCGCGAAGCTGCGCCTCGCGTTCAGCTTCTTCACCGGCGTGAAGCGCGGCCATGAAGAAGCCCCTCTGGTGGTCGGCGACACGATGTACCTGGTCGGCCCGTATCCGAACGACCTCTACGCGCTGGACCTGACGAAGCCCGGCGCCAACGTCAAGTGGCACTTCGAACCGCACCCGACGCCGTATGCGCAGGGCGTGGCCTGCTGCGACGTCGTCAACCGCGGTGCCGCCTATGCGGACGGGCGCGTGTTCATCAACACGCTCGATGCACAGACCGTCGCGGTCGATGCCGCCACCGGCCGCGAGCTGTGGCGTCGCCAGCTCGGCGACCCGTCGACCGGCGAGACGATCACGATGGCGCCGCTGGTCGTCAAGGACAAGCTGCTGGTCGGCAATGCCGGCGCCGAGCTGGGCGTGCGTGGCTGGCTGACCGCGCTCGACACCGCGACCGGCCGCACCGTCTGGAAGGCCTGGAGCACCGGCCCGGACAGCGACGTGCTGATCGGCCCCGGGTTCAAGCCCTTCTACGAACAGGACCGCGGCCGCGACCTCGGCGTGCACAGCTGGCCGGCCGATGCCTGGCAGCGCGGCGGCGGCACCGCATGGGGCTGGATCTCGTACGACCCGGCGCTCGACCTGGTGTACTACGGCACCGCCAACCCGGCGCCGTGGAACGCCGAGCAGCGCCAGGGCGACAACAAGTGGACGGCCGGCATCTTCGCGCGGCAGCCCGACACCGGCGCGGCGCGCTGGTTCTACCAGTACGCGCCGCACGACCGGCACGACTACAACGGCACCAACGAGAACGTGCTGCTGACGCTCGCGCTGCAGGGCCGCGAGCGCCAGGTGCTGGTGCACCCGGACCGCAACGGCTTCGTCTACGTGATCGACCGCGAGAGCGGCGAGGTGCTGTCGGCGACGCCCTTCGTCAAGGTCACCACCAGCACCGGCGTCGACCTGGCGAGCGGGCGACCCCGCATGAACCCGGCCGTCGACCCGCGCCTCGGCGAGGTGGTGCGCAACGTCTGCCCGGCCTCGCCCGGCGGCAAGGACTGGCAGCCGTCCGCCTGGTCGCCCCGCACGCGGCTGCTGTACATGCCGCACCAGAACCTGTGCCAGGACATGACGGCCTTCGATGCGAGCTACATCTCCGGCACGCCCTACCTCGGCGCCGAGGTGCGCATGTACGCCGGCCCCGGCGGCCACCGCGGCGTGTTCGGCGCCTGGGACCCGGTGGGCGCGCGCATGGTGTGGTCGATCCGCGAGAACTTCCCGGTCTGGAGCGGCGCCGTCGCGACGGCCGGCGACCTGGTCTTCTACGGCACGATGGACGGCTGGTTCAAGGCGGTCGATGCGCGCACCGGCGAGCTGCTGTGGCGCTTCAAGACCGACTCGGGCATCGTCGGCCAGCCGATCAGCTACCGCGGGCCCGACGGCAAGCAGTACGTCGCGGTGGTCTCGGGTGTCGGCGGCTGGGCCGGCGCGGTCGTGTCGAAGGACCTGGACGTGCGCGACCGCACCGCCGCCAAGGGCTTCTCCGGGGCGATGGCCGACCTCAAGCAGCACACGCAGAAAGGGGGCACCCTGTATGTCTTCTCGCTGCCGTGACCGGTGGTGGCCGCAGGCCGCAGCGCGGGCGCTGGCCTGCGTGCTGGCCTGCGCGGCGAGCGCCTGCGAACGCGAGCGGCGCGAGTTCGACCCGCCGCAGACCTCGGCCAGCGCGCCGCCGCTGCGGCACACCGACCTGCAGCCCGGCAAGCCCGCCGGCGTCGCGGCCGGCGATCCCCACCTGCCGTCGACCGGCTACACCGTCGAAGGCAACGCCTATGCGGTCTCGCAAGGCAAGCGCCTGTACCGCTGGTTCAACTGCAGCGGCTGCCACGCGCCGGGTGGCGGGGGCGATTGGGGCCCGGCGCTCAGCGATGCGCCGTGGATCTACGGCAGCGAGCCGGCCCAGGTCTATGCATCCATCGTGCAGGGCCGGCCGGCCGGCATGCCGTCGTTCGGCAGCCACCTGAGCGAAGACCAGGTCTGGCAACTGGTGGCGTATGTGCGCTCGCTGTCCGGCCAGTTGCGTTCCGACGTGGCGCCCGGCCGCAGCGACGGCATGGCCGGGCGCGAACCCGAGACGCGGCGCAGCCGCGAGACCCCGCAAGCCCAGGTGATCGACGATGGAACCCGTCGCTGACCGCCTCGCCGGCCCCGGCACGCCGCTGCAGGACGCGCTGCTGCCGGCCGGGCCGCAGGCCGTCCACATCCTCGACCTGTGGCGCCTCGGGCTGGGCATCTGCGCGCTGGTGTTCGTGCTGCTCGCCGTGGCGCTCGCGTGGTCGCTGTGGCGCACGCCGCGTGCCGGGCCCGACAGCCGCGCCGACCTGTCGTCGCTGGACCGGCCGGAGCCCGGCCCGCGGCGCGGCGTGTCGGCCGCCATCACCGCGTCGACGCTGCTGCTGCTGTTCCTGATCGTCGCGAGCGTGATGACCGACCGCGCATTGGCCCGGCTGTCGCTGGCCGGCGCGCTCGACGTGCAGGTGACGGCCAGCCAGTGGTGGTGGCAGCTGCGCTACGACGACCCGGTGCCGTCGCGCAGCTTCACCACCGCGAACGAACTGCATGTGCCGGTCGGCCGGCCAGTGGTGCTGACGCTGAAGTCGAGCGACGTGATCCACAGCTTCTGGGCACCCAGCCTGCACGGCAAGAAGGACCTGATCCCCGGCCGCACGGCGCAGCTGCAGTTCCGCGTCGACACGCCAGGCGTGTACCGCGGGCAGTGCGCCGAGTTCTGCGGTGCGCAGCACACCTGGATGGCCTTCGACGTGATCGCCGAGCCGGCCGCCGACTACGAGGCCTGGGCGGCGCGCCAGCGCGAGGCCGCCACCGAGCCGGCCGATGCGGTGCAGCGGCGCGGCCGCGAGCTGTTCACGCGCGGCACCTGCGTGATGTGCCATGCGGTCCAGGGCACGGCGGCCGGCGCACAGCGCGGGCCCGACCTGACCCACCTTGCGCAGCGCCGCATGCTCGGCGCCGGCACGCTGCCCAACACGGCCGTCCAGCTGAAGCGCTGGATCCGCGACCCGCAGGCCTTCAAGCCGGGCGCGCTGATGCCGGCGTCGAACCTCGCGGACGACGAACTCGATGCGATCGTCGCCTACCTCGGGAGCCTGCGATGAGCGAAGCGCCTGTGCGCAACAGCGTGCCACCGACCGCCGGGCAGTCGGCCCGGCTGGAGCAGACCTGGCGCGACCCGCCGGGCCTGCGCGGCTGGGTGTCGGCGGTCAACCACAAGGCGATCGGGCGGCGCTTCATCGTGACGGCCTTCGGCTTCTTCATCGCCGGCGGGCTGCTGGCGCTGCTGATGCGGCTGCAACTGGCCCGGCCCGAAAGCCGGCTGGTCGGGCCGGACCTCTACAACCAGCTCTTCACGATGCACGGCACGACGATGATGTTCCTGTTCGCCGTGCCGGTGATGCAGGCGATGTCGGTCTACCTGGTGCCGCTGATGGTCGGCTCGCGCAGCGTCGCGTTTCCGCGCATGAACGCCTTCGCGTACTGGATCTACCTGTTCGGCGGCTTGATGCTGTACATCGCGTTCGCGTTGAACATCGGGCCCGACGCCGGCTGGTTCAGCTACCCGCCGCTGGCCGGCCCCGACTACGCGCCCGGCAAGCGGGTCGACTTCTGGGCCCAGCTGATCACCTTCACCGAACTGTCCGGCCTGCTGGAGGCGGTGATCCTGATCGTCACCGTCTTCAAGCTGCGCGCGCCGGGCATGCGCCTGGACCGCATGCCCTTGTTCGTGTGGGGCATGCTGGTGACCGCCTTCATGGTGCTGTTCGCGATGCCGTCGGTGATGCTCGCCAGCACCGCGCTGATCATGGACCGGCTCGTCGGCACCCACTTCTACAACCCCGGCGAGGGCGGCGATGCGGTGCTGTGGCAGCACCTGTTCTGGTTCTTCGGCCACCCGGAGGTCTACCTGATCTTCATCCCCGGCCTCGGGTTCATGTCGTCGATCATCCCGACCTTCAGCCGGCGCCCGATCTTCGGCTACGGCGCGATGGTGCTCGCGCTGATCGCGACCGGCTTCCTGTCGTTCGGGCTGTGGGTGCACCACATGTTCGCGACCAACCTGCCGGAACTCGGCAAGAGCTTCTTCACCGCGGCGAGCATGCTGATCGCGATCCCGTCGGCGCTGCAGATCTTCTGCTGGCTCGCGACGCTGGCCACCGGCCGGCTGGTGTTCAGGACCCCGCTGCTGTTCGTGCTCGGGTTCTTCGTGATCCTGGTGATCGGCGGGCTGAGCGGCGTGCTGCTCGCGGCGGTGCCGATCGACCTGCAGGTGCACGACACCTACTTCGTCGTCGCCCACCTGCACTACGTGCTGATCGGCGGCGCGGTGTTCCCGCTGTTCGGCGCGGTCTATTACTGGTTCCCGAAGATGACCGGCCGGCTGCTCGACGAGCGGCTCGGCCGCTGGCACTTCTGGCTGTTCGCGATCGGCTTCAACATCGCGTTCTTCCCGATGCACCTGCTGGGCCTGGCCGGCATGACGCGACGGGTCTACACCTACCCGGCCGAGATGGGCTGGGGCGCGTGGAACGCGCTCAGCAGCGCCGGCGCGCTGGTGGTGGCGGTGGCGGTGCTGCTGTTCGTCGTCAACGTCGCGCGCAGCCTGCGCCACGGGGCGCCGGCCGGTGCCGACCCGTGGGGGGCCGGCACGCTGGAGTGGTCGCTGCCGTCGCCGCCGCCGGCCTGCAACTTCGATGCGATCCCGGTGGTGCACGGGCGCGATCCGCTGTGGGAGCCGTCCGCCGTGCCGACGCACGTGGCCGGCCTCGCCGTCGACAGCCGCGAGCTGCTGTGCACGACGGTGCTCGATGCCGAACCGGAATCGCGCGACAGCCTGCCGGGACCGACGGCGTGGCCGTTCTGGGCCGCGGTGGCGGCCACGCTGCTGTTCGTCGGCTCGGTCTTCACGCCATGGGCGGTGGTGTGGTTCGCGCTGCCGGTGGCGGTGGCGCTGACGGCCTGGTTCTGGCCGAAGGCCGCCGAGACGCGGGCGAGCGTCGCGCTGGAGAAGGCCCCATGAGCGCGGCACGGGACAGCGACCGCGCGCAGGCGCTGGACGTGTCGGCGCTGCCGAGCTTCGGCTTCGGCCGGCGCAGCCTCACCTGGTGGGGCACGCTCGGCATGATGGCGATCGAGGGCACGCTGTTCGCGCTGGCGGTGGCCAGCTACTTCTTCCTGCGCAGCCACGTCGAGGTGTGGCCGATGAACGAGCCGCCGCCGCAACTCGCGTGGGGCACGCTGAACACCGTGCTGCTGGTCGCCAGCCTGCTGCCCAACCACCTCGCGAAGCGTGCCGGCGAGCGGCTCGACCATGCGGCCTGCCGGCGCTGGGCCACGGTGACCCTGGTGGCCGCCCTGCTGGCGGTGCTGCTGCGCGCCTTCGAGTTCGGCAGCCTCAACTGCCGCTGGGACAGCGATGCCTACGGCTCCATCGTCTGGACGCTGCTGGGCCTGCACACGCTGCACCTGGTGACCGACACCTGGGACAGCGCGGTGCTGGTCGCGCTGCTGTTCACCGGCCCGTGGGAAGGCAAGCGCTTCGTCGACGTGCACGAGAACGCGATCTACTGGCTGTTCGTCGTGCTGAGCTGGCTGCCGCTGTACGCAGTGCTGTACTGGGCGCCGCGCGGGGGAGCGGTGTGACGGTGTGGCCGGCCCTGATCGGCGCGCCGCTCGCGGCGCTCGCGCAGCAGTCGATCCTGCTGGCGCTGGTGACGCCGTCGTGCAGCCGGCAGTCCACGTCGACGCTGCACGCGGTTTCGGCGCTGGCCTTGCTGCTGGTGCTCGCGGCCACCGCGGCCGCGATCGCGGAATGGCAACGCCGGCACGGGCCCGGCGACGGCCGGCGCCGGCTGCTCGCCGCCGTCGCGGCCTGGACCGGCGCGCTGTCGGCGCTGGCCAGTCTCGCGATGTGGATGCCGGTGTGGGTGCTCTCGCCGTGCATCAACTGATGCCGCGGCCGAGGCATTCGGCGCTGCCGGCGCTGCTGCTGCCGGCGGTCGTGGTCGCGCACCCCGGCACGCCGGCGGGCGAGGCGGCCCCGGCCAGCATCGTCGGCACCGAGCCCTGGGTGTTCGCATGGCTGGCGCTGTCGATCGGCCTGTATGCCATCGGCACCGCCCGGCTGTGGCGGCATGCGGGAGCCGGCCGCGGGCTGCATGCCGGCACGGTGGCAGCCGGTGCTGCCGGTTTCGCCGTCCTCGCGCTCGCGCTCGCGTCGCCGGTCGATGCGCTGGCCGACCGGCTCTTCGCGGCCCACATGGTGCAGCACGAATTGCTGATGGTCGTCGCCGCGCCGCTGCTGGTGCTGGGCCGGCCGCTCGCCGCGTGGGCCTGGGCGCTGCCGCCGGCTGCACGGCAGCGCGTCGGCGGGTGGCTGCGGCATCCGGCGTGGCGCGTGCCGTGGCGGGCACTGACCCATCCGCTGTCGGCCTGGAGCCTGCATGCGCTCGCGCTGTGGGCCTGGCACCTGCCGCTGTGTTTCGAGGCGGCGCTGCGCTCGCCGGCCTGGCATGCGCTGCAGCACGCCAGCTTCCTCGGCACCGCGCTGCTGTTCTGGTGGTGCACGCTGGCCGCGGTGCCGCGCCGCGCGATCGGCGGCGCGCTGCTGTCGCTGTTCACGACGATGCTGCACACCGGCGCGCTCGGCGCGTTGTTCAGCCTGTCGCCGCTGGTCTGGTACCCGCACTACCTCGGCAGCGCGCCGGTGCTCGGCCTCGATCCGCTGGAAGACCAGCAGCTGGGCGGGCTGATCATGTGGGTGCCGGCCGGCGCGGCGTACCTGGCTGCCGCGCTGTGGCAGGTGCAGCGTGCGCTGCAGGGCGGCGGACTGCAACAGGCCGCACGCTGACGAGCACGCCGCCGTCGCCCGACCCTCACGCAACAGCCAGCCGCTGCGGCGCATCCAGCCCGCGTTGCGACACCTGCTCGAATTCGGCCGGGTCGTGCGAGCAGACGATGCACACGTCGCCGCGTTGCCGCTTCAGCTCGCGCAGCCGGCGCTGGTTCGCGAGGCGGGCACGGCGGTCCTTTTCCATCAGCGCCTGGTACAGGCGCAGCCCGAGGCGGCAGCGCGGGTGCGGGTCGAGCTCGCGGCGGTCGAAGTAGGCATCGCCGGCCTGCAACACCCAGCCCGCTCCGCCGCGAATCGCGACACCCGCATGGCCCAGCGTGTGGCCGGCCAGCGGCACCAGCGCAATGCCCTGCGGCAGCCCGTTGCCGGTGCAGCAGCCGTCGAAGCCCTGCCAGGGTTCGCCGCCGTCCACGCCGTGCACCACCCAGCGGCCCTGCCCGGACCACTGCTCGGGCCGGTAGCGTTGCCGGTCGAGCCACGTCGCCTGCGCGAGTGCGCTGTCGCGCTCGGTGGCCAGCAGGTGCACGCGCGCGTCCGGGAAGTCGTCCAGGCCGCCGGCGTGGTCGAAGTCGAGGTGCGTCAGCACGATGTGCCGGACATCGGCAGCGCGGTGGCCGAGTGCCTCGATTTGCCGCAACGCGGTCATCTCTTCCTTGAAGTCCGGGCTCATCACCGACAGGAAGAAGCGGCTCAGCCGTTCGCGCGGCCGCGCAATGTCCTGCAGGCCGAAGCCGGTGTCGACCAGCACCAGCCCATCGTTCGACTCGACGAGCAGGCAGTGGCAGCACAGCCTTCCACGTTCGAAGACGGACGCGGCGCGGCCGTCCATCAGCCAGCCGCCGAGCGGGCAGGACGAGATGCAGTTCAGGTGGTGGATGCGCATGGGGAACTTCCTCGGTGACGGTGCTGCCGTTGCGGCAAACGGTGTGCGAGGAAGCGCCACAGGCCCGGGTCAAGCGGTGCCGGGCTCGCGCCGCACACGAGTCCCCTTCGCATCGAGCAGCGGCGGCTGCTCGAAGGTGTGGAACGGTGCCGGCGACGGCACCTCCCATTCGAGCCCTTCCGCGCCTTCCCACGGCTTCGCGGCTGCCGGCGCGCCGCGCTTGCGCAGCACCGGCAGCACGATGAAGAGGACGAAGCCGGCCTGCGCGAGGCCGAACACGAAGGCCGAGACCGAGACCAGCCGGTTGAAGTCGGTGAACTGCATCGCATAGTCGGCATAGCGGCGCGGCATGCCGGCAAGCCCGAGGAAGTGCATCGGGAAGAACGTGAGGTTCAGGCTGACGAGCGAGACCCAGAAGTGGACCTGGCCGCGCCGCTCGGGGTACATCACGCCGCTCCACTTCGGCGCCCAGTAGTAGAAGCCGGCGAACATCGCGAACAGCGAACCGGCGACCAGCACATAGTGGAAGTGCGCGATGACGTAGTAGGTGTCGTGCACCTGGATGTCGATCGGCGCGACCGACAGGATGACGCCGCTGAGCCCGCCGACCGAGAACACGAAGATGAAGCCGGCGGCGAACAGCATCGGCGTCTCGAACGTCATCGAGCCGCGCCACATGGTGGCGATCCAGTTGAACACCTTCACGCCGGTCGGCACGGCCACCAGCATCGTCGCGTACATGAAGAACAGCTGCCCCGTCACCGGCATGCCGGTCGCGAACATGTGGTGCGCCCAGACGATGAACGACAGCACGCCGATCGCCGCCAGCGCATAGACCATCGAGGTGTAGCCGAACAGCCGCTTGCGGGCGAAGGCCGGCACCACGTGGCTGATGATGCCGAAGGCCGGCAGGATCATGATGTAGACCTCCGGGTGGCCGAAGAACCAGAAGATGTGCTGGTAGAGCACCGGGTCGCCGCCGGCGGCGGCGTTGAAGAAGCCGGTGCCGAAGTGGCGGTCGGTCAGCGTCATCGTCAGCGCGCCGGCCAGCACCGGCATCACCCCGATCAGCAGGTAGGCGGTGATGAGCCAGCCCCAGCAGAACATCGGCATCTTCATCAGCGTCATGCCGGGCGCGCGCATGTTCAGCAGCGTCACGATGATGTTGATCGAGCCCATGATCGACGACGCGCCGAGCAGGTGCAGCGAGAAGATCGCGAAGTCGAGGCTCTGCGGCATCTGGAAGGTCAGCGGCGGGTACAGCGTCCAGCCGGCGGCCGGCGCGCCGCCGGGCATGAAGAAGCTCGCGACCAGCACGATCGCTGCCGGAATGGTGAGCCAGAAGCTGAGGTTGTTCATGCGCGCGAAGGCCATGTCCGACGCGCCGATCTGCAGCGGAATCATCCAGTTCGCGAAGCCGACGAAGGCCGGCATGATCGCGCCGAACACCATGATGAGCCCGTGCATCGTCACCATCTGGTTGTAGAGGTGCGGGTTGACGATCTGCAACCCGGGCTGGAACAGCTCGGCGCGGATCAGCAGCGCCAGCACGCCGCCGACCATGAACATCGTCAGGCTGAACAACAGGTACAGCGTGCCGATGTCCTTGTGGTTGGTCGCGAACAACCAGCGCCGCCAGCCGTGCGGCAGGGCGTGCGCCTCGTCGGCGTGCGAACCCGGCACGGACGGGTCGCTGCCCAGGGTCGTCGAGGTACTCATCGCGGTTCACTCCCTCTCGAGGGAGCGAGCCCGCGACGCAGGCTCGCTCCGGTTCAGGTCTGGTGCGTCTTGTCGCTGCGGTCAGCGGCCGGTGCCGGACCCGGTGCCGCTCGTCCCGTTGGGCGTGGTCGAGCCGCTGCCGGAGGTGCCGTTGCTGTTCGAGCCCCCGTTGCCGCCCATGCCGGTGCCGGTGCCGTTGCTGTTCCCGTTGCTGTTGTTGCCGTTGCGCTTGTCGCTGTCCCTGACGTTCTTGTGCTTGCGCTTGGCGGCCGATGCCGCGGACCCTGCCTGGTCGGCCCTGTCCTTCGAACGGTCTTCGGTCGCGCTGCCGCCGGCGCCGCTGGTGCCTGCGTTGCCGCCGGTCCCACCGGTCGTCGATCCGGAACCGGAGGTGCCCTGGGCCGCGGCCAGCGTGACCGATGCGATGAGCGACGCGACGGCGAGGGCCGTCCTGGCGAACCTGATGCTTGTCATGATGAGGATCTCCTGTGGAGTTGAAACGATGCGGATGCGACGTCCCGGCCAGGTGACCGCGCCGTCGCTGCCGCCATCGCAGCAATCGGCATGCGAAGAACCGCTTCGTGGCGGAACGTCGATTGCCCGATCGGTGCACCTGTCCCAAGGAGAGCCACATGCCGTACGTCAATCCGTTGCCCCAGACCCCACTGTCGTCATCCCTCGAGCGCCGGATCACGCTGCTCGACTGGGCGGCCTTCCTGCTGCTGGTGATCGGCGGCCTGAACCTCGGGCTCTACGCCGTGTTCGGCGTCGACGCGGTCGGTGCCGTGCTCGGCGGCAATGGACTGTCGGCGCGGCTGCTGCACGGCCTGGTCGGCTGCGCCGCGCTGTACGGCATGGTGCGCGCGGTGCAGTCCGGCGGGCTGGACTGAAGCGACCGAAAGCGGCGGTCAGCGCACGCCGGACGCCTGGCTGTCGACGACGCCGGGAATCGCCGAGCTGCGCGGGAAGGCGTTCTTCAACGCATCGACACCGGCTTGCGGACGGGCCAGCGGCAACAGGTCGGTGCGCTGGCGGCGGCGCTCGCCGCTGCGCATCGTCAGGTCGGCATCATGCCGCTGCAGCAGTGTCGGATCGAGTTCGCCGTCCCGGTTGAACGACCAGGCCAGCATCGGCGGGCCGAGCGGCAGCGCGTCGGCGCCCCGGCCGTCGGTACCGGTGTTCCAGAAGTGCCAGGTTTTGCCGTAGCTGTTGATCTTCTGGCGCATCAAGGCCTTCTCGGCGATCAGCGGAATCCCGGGTGCCGCCAGCTGCCCGCTGAGGATCTCGCCGTTGTGGGGGTGCCAGTACGGCCGCTCCGCGACAGGCAGCGTCGCGAACAGTTTCTCGGACACGATGTACTCGACGCCGACCAGCCGCGCATCGCGCGTGTTGCCGTCGAACAGCGCGCACTGCGCGAAGTCCTCGTTCATCTGGTGGCAGAAGTGATGCGCCTCCATCTGCCGGGACGGCGCCTCCTTCATCGGATGGAAGCCGACGAGGTAGACGTCCATCGGCGCGAGCGGCGCCGAGCGCTGCAGCAGCTTCGCACCGGCTTCGAGGGTTCGCGTGGTGGCGGACTTGTCGTCGCCGGGGGGTGCGGCGACTGCAGCTGCGGCGAGACAAGCCAGCAGCGTGGCGCAGCAGGTCGAACCGGGCATCGAGCGTGTGGGCATGGGGGCCTCCGGGGGTGATGGCGATGCCGCACAGCGGCAATCGCCATTCCCCTGCGCCCGCTCGACGACCGGCTCGCCGTCAGGCCGCCCCGGCCATCAGCTGCTGCTTGCGCGAAGCGATCTCGGCGCCGAGCGCCGCCATGTCCAGCTTCGTCGCACGCGCCTTCGGGAAGATCTCGTTCTGCTCTTCCTTCACATGGTGCTTGACGTATTCGGACAAGACCTTGATCTTCGCGTCGAACATCTCGCCGTCCGGCTCGACGCCTTCGACCTGGGCGATCAGGTCCTTCAGCGTCGCATGCTCGACCGTCGCCTCGGGGATCAGTTCCTTGTCCTTCAACGCCTGCTTGACGGCCGGGTAGAAGATCTCTTCCTCGACCTGCGCGTGCACCGTCAGCTCGCTGCAGATCCTGCTGACGATGTCCTTCTTGCGCGTCGTCGCCCGCGCCTTCTCGTATTGCTCGAAGAGCGCGCTGACTGCCTGGTGGTCGGCGCGCAGCAATGCCGTGGCGTCTTGCGCCTTCGGCGCGGCCGTCTTCGCGCGGGGGGTCTTGCCGGCCGGCGCCTTGCGCGCGGTCGTCGCCTTCTTCGAGGCGGTCTTCTGGGTTGCAGTTGCCATGTCGATTCTCCTGAGTCGTTTGAAATGCGTGCTCTTCGAGCCTGCGCATCATCGAAGCGACCTGAGCCGACGTCCCTAGGAACGACACGGATTTGCGCGTAGGCGAAGCGGCCACCTTGCATGTCGAAGCGCGCCTACGCCCCACCCTATCCCACACCCCCTGCGACGCATCGGCGCGTTCGCCTACGCGCCGATGCGCGTTTCGCCATCGCGCAACGGCGTGCCCTCCCCTAAGCTGGGCCACCACCTCGGGAGTCCACCATGCTTCGCAAACTCATCGTCCTCGCCATCACGTCCGGCCTCGCCAAGAAGGCCTGGGACGTCTATCGCGCACGCCAGGCCGGCGTCGACGCTCCCTCGGCCGCAACGGCCTCCCGGCGTCCCGCGGCACCGCCCGTGACGCCCAACGCCTGACCTGCCGAAGGATCGCCATGCACCTCGTCGCCTTCTCGCACCTGCGCTGGAACTTCGTCTACCAGCGCCCCCAGCACCTGCTGTCGCGCCTGGCGTTGCGCTACCGCGTCCTGTTCGTCGAAGAACCGATGAAGGATGCGTCCGAAGCGCGCCTGGAGGTCACCACGCCGGCACCGGGCATCACCGTGCTGCGTCCGCACACGCCGGTCGAGGCCCCAGGCTTCCATGACGACCAGCTGGCCGCGGTACTGCCCTTGCTGCGGGCCTACCTCGAAAACCAGGGGATCACCGACTACGCGGCCTGGTTCTACACGCCGATGGCCTTGCCGCTGATCGCCGAGCTGGAGCCGCGTGCCGTCATCTTCGACTGCATGGACGAGCTGTCGGCGTTTCGCGATGCGCCGCGTCAACTGCACCAGCGCGAATCGGCACTGATGAAGCGGGCCGACCTGGTGCTGACCGGTGGGCCCAGCCTGTACGCCGCGAAGCGCCACCTGAATCCGAACGTGATGTGCCTGCCGAGCGCCGTCGATGCGGCCCACTACGCGCCGCGCTGCGCCGCCGAGCGGCACGACCTGGTCCGCGAAGCCGAGGAACTGCAGGCCGGAGTGCCCGGCCCGCGGCTGGGCTTCTTCGGCGTGATCGACGAACGCCTCGACATCGGCCTGATCGCCGCGCTGGCCGACGCCCACCCCGCCTGGCAGATCGTGATGGTCGGGCCGGTCGTCAAGATCGACCCGGCGAGCCTGCCGCAGCGCCCGAACATCGCATGGCTCGGCCAGCAGCCGTACGCGCTGCTGCCGCAACTGGTCCGCAGCTGGGACGTCTGCCTGCTGCCGTTCGCGCTGAACGAGGCGACGCGCTTCATCAGCCCGACCAAGACGCTCGAGTACATGGCTGCGGAGAAGCCGGTGGTGAGCACCGCGGTGCACGACGTGGTCGAGCTGTATGGCGACCTGGTGCGCATCGGCCGCGACGCGGCGTCGTTCATCGACGCCTGCGCCGACGCGCTGGACGAAACGGCCAACGAACACGAGGCCCGCGTCGGCCGGATGAACGAGCGCGTGGCGATGTACTCGTGGGACCGCACCGCCGAGACGATCGTCCGTGCCATCGGCGACGTGGTGCGGCCCGTGCCGGTGCAGGCGGCGAACACCGCGCTGGAACCGGTCCAGGCCATCGTGGCGCAGCGCCCGGCCGCCGGCGGCGCAGCGCTGGCCGTGGCGAAGACGATCTAGCGCCGCCGTGCCATGCCACCGATGGAGTTCGCCTACCCACGCCCGCAGCTGCAACGCGCCGACTGGACCTCGCTGAACGGCGCGTGGCAGTTCCGCTTCGACGACGAGCGGCGGTTCTCGCACCCCAGCCAGGTCACCGACTGGCCGCTGCGCATCGAGGTGCCGTTCGCCCCCGAGGCGCGCGCGAGCGGCGTGGCCGACACCGGCTTCCACAGCGCGTGCTGGTACCAGCGCGAGTTCGAGTGCATGCCGGCGGGCGACCGCGTGGTCCTGCACTTCGGTGCGGCGGACTACGCCGCCACCGTCTGGGTCAACGGGCAACTGGCGACCACCCACGAGGGCGGGCACACCCCGTTCTCGGTCGACATCACCGGCATGCTGTCGCCCGGCGGCCGCCAGGTGCTGAGCGTGCTGGTGGAAGACGATCCGCACGACCTCGCGAAGCCGCGCGGCAAGCAGGACTGGCAGGAGCAGCCGCATTCGATCTGGTACCCGCGCACCACCGGGTTGTGGCAGACGGTGTGGTTCGAACGCGTGGACCGCACCTACATCGACAAGATCCGCTGGACGCCGCATGTCGAGAACTTCGCGATCGCGTTCGAAGCGCATGTCGCCGGCGACGCGCCGGACGGCCTGTCGATCGACGTCGCGCTGCGCTGCGGCAAGCGGATGCTGGCACGCGACAGCTATGCGCTGTCGGACCGCGAGCTGGAGCGCTCCATCGTGCTGCCCGACCCGGGCATCGACGACTACCGCAATGAAATGCTGTGGAGCCCCGAGCGGCCGACGCTGATCGACGCGACCATCACGCTGCGCCGCGGCGACCAGGTGCTGGACACCTTCACGTCGTACACCGCGCTGCGCTCGGTCACCATCCTGCGCGACCGCTTCATGCTGAACGGCCGGCCGTACATGCTGCGGCTGGTGCTCGACCAGGGCTACTGGCCGGACACGCTGATGACCCCGCCCGGCGATGCCGGCCTGAAGCGCGATGTCGAACTCGCGAAGGCGATGGGCTTCAACGGCGTGCGCAAGCACCAGAAGATCGAGGATCCGCGCTACCTCTACTGGGCCGACCGGCTCGGGTTGCTGGTCTGGGAGGAGATGCCGTCGGCGTACCGCTTCACGCGCACCGCGATCCGGCGCACGGTGCGCGAATGGTCCGAGGTGATCGACCGCGACTACAGCCACCCCTGCGTGATCGTCTGGGTGCCGTTCAACGAAAGCTGGGGCGTGCCGGAGCTGCCCGCGGTCGGCAAGCAGCGCCATGCGGTCGAGGCGCTGTACCACCTGACGAAGACGCTCGACGCGACGCGCCCGGTGATCGGCAATGACGGCTGGGAAAGCAGCGCCACCGACATCATCGGCATCCACGACTACGACGCGAACGTCGAGCACATCCGCCACCGCTATGGCGCCGACGTGAAGGCCGACCAGCTGTTCGACCGGCGCCGGCCCGGCGGGCGCATCCTGACGCTCGACGGCTACCCGCACCGCGGGCAGCCGATCATGCTGACCGAGTTCGGCGGCATTGCGTACGCCGCGCCCGGATCCGCGAAGGAAGGCACCGTGTGGGGCTACACCGTGGCCGAGGACCTCGAGACGTTCCACCGCATGTACGCCGACCTGCTGCAGACCATCATCCACACGGCGTTGTTCTCCGGCTTCTGCTACACGCAGTTCGCCGACACGTTCCAGGAAGCGAACGGCCTGCTGTGCGCCGACCGGACCCCGAAGATCCCGATCGAAGCGATTGCGCAGGCGACGCGCGCGTCCCGGACCCACATCCCGGGCGGCGTCTGACCGGTGGATCGATCGAGTCGACGACGTAGCGGCGCAGCGCGTCCTCCAGCGCCGGCATCACGCTGCCGCGTTCGCTGACCAGCACGGTCCGGCGCTGCGTGCGGGCGCCGTCGTGCACGGCACACAGCCCATGCCGCGCGACGCCGGCCGAGGCCGCTGCCTGCAGCAGCAGCCCATGCCAGCTGGCGGCGCCCTGGTTCGCGAGGTGCCACACGCCCTGCTCGCCGTCGACCAGCAGATCGAGCGTGGCCATCGCCAGGTCGAGCGCGTAGGTCGGCGACAACAGGTGGCCGCCGGCCGCATCCCACCGCTCGCCGCGGCGCAGCGACTGCAGCGCGCGGGTGACGAGGTTCTCCCGGTCCCAGGCGCAGAACGATGCGGTGCTGCTGCGCACGATCAGCGCGCCGCCATGCTCGGCCATCACGCGCCGTTCCAGCTCGGCCTGCAGCTCGCCGCAGCGGCTCGCCGGACACGGCGCGTCGCTTTCGACGTACGCGTCGGCCTTGTCGCCGGCGAAGACCTGGTCGGTCGAGAAGGCCACCAGCGGGATGCCCTGCGCAGCGCAGCGCGCGGCCAGCGACACGGCATCGCCGCTGCCCGCCTTGCGCGCATCGATCGCCGCCCACGGGCGCAGGCGCCTCAACGCGTTGTCGATCGCGCCCTCGCCTCCGTCGGGCCGCACCGCCGTGTCGACCAGCCGGAACGGCAATCCGCGCAAGCGGCACAAGCGGGCGAAGACGCCGCCGCGGCCGCTGGCGGCACCGACGATCAGCAGCACCGGCCCCTGCAGCGGCATCGCGGCCCGGCTGCCGACGACCGGGACGTGGTGCCGCAGCTTGCGCTGCCACCAGCCGGCGCCGTGCAGCACCGGATGCGCCGCTGCCGCGCCTTGCGCCAGCGCCTTCGCCAGCGTGGCGAGCCCGGTCGGCCGCGGCGGCGTGCTGCGCGAATCCCACAGGCCGGGCTCGTAGTGGCCGGCGCGGCGCGTGACGAGGCTGTCCCAGTCAACCGTGCCGAATGCGGCCCAGGCGGTGACCGCACGCACGTCGACGCCCTGCTGCTGCAGGTGCAGCGCGCCCTGCCAGGCCTGGTTCAGCCAGCGCATCTGTTCCTCGCGGGTGCAGCCGATGTGCGCCTCGGTCAACGCGACGGGCCGGCCGTAGCGCTGCCAGGCCTCGCGCAGGCGCGCGACCGGCCCGCCGAGCGGCGCGCCGCGCACGCGCACCGCCTCGGTGTCGACATAGCGATGGCGCTGGTTGCCGCCGTGCCGCTCCACCGGGTAGAGCGCGAGCCGGTCGTCGAGGTAGCGCTCGCTGGTCACGTAGCTGTTGATGCCGATCACGTCGGGCAGGCAGGGTTGGTCGACCAGGTCCCGCAACTCGTCGCGGGCCGCGCCGTGCCGGCGCAGGTACGACCACATGCGGTGCGACGGCACGACCCGCCCGGCCAGCAGGTCGAAGGCCAGCCAGCGGCGTGCGTTCTCGAAATCCGCCTGGTACTGCAGCGCGGCAGCGGCGTGCGTGAACCCGAGGTCGTCGGTCTGCACCAGTTGCGCCTGCGGCGCGTGCTCGCGGATCGCCCGCATCGCCGAGCGGACCGCCAGCACCTGGTTCAGCAGCGCGCGCACGAAGCAGGCGTCGCTGCGGCCGTGCGGATGCCACAGGCCGTAGAGGCCGCTGAACCGCGCGGTCGTCAGCGGCTCGTTGACCGGCGTGTAGCGGTCGAGCTGCGGGTAGCGGCGGGCCACCTCGCCGGCAAAGCGGGCCAGTCCAGGTGCGAAGCCCGGATCGAGCAGGTTCGTCGAAGGCGGGCCGCTGCCGTGGTGGACCAGGCCGGCGATGCAGCGCAGGCCCAGGCGCGCCATGCGGTCCAGCCGTGCGTCGCACCAGGCCCAGTCGCAGCGGCCATCGTCGCGCTGGGTGCGCTCCCACAGGATCGGGAAGCGGATGCAGCGGATGCCCAGATCGGCCAGCCGGTCGAGGTCGTCCAGCCGCGCGGCAAAGCCGGTTTCTTCAAGCTGGTCGCGGGTCGTCGGGCCGACACGGTTGACCGTGCATTCCGGCCCGGCCCACAACTCGAGCGGCGTCATCCGTCGGTGGCTCCGGACCCGGCCTCGACCGCGCCGTGGCGCGCGCGCAGGCGCTTGAACGCCGTCAGCGCCTGGCCCACCACCTGGTCCATGTTGTAGTACTTGTAGGTCGCGAGCCGGCCGACGAAGGTGACGTCGGTGCAGCGCTCGGCGGCTTCTTCGTAGCGCTTGTACAGCGCGGCGTTCTCGGGGCGCGGCACCGGGTAGTAGGGATCGCCGTCGGCCGTCGGGTACTCGTAGACCACCGAGGTCGTCGGGTGCTGCTGCCCGGTGATGTGCTTGAACTCGCTGATGCGGGTGTACGCGCAGTCGTTCGGGTAGTTCACCGTGCCGACCGACTGGAACTGCGCGGTCGGCAGGTTGCGGTGCTCGAAGCGCAGGCTGCGGTACGGCAGGCGCCCGAACTCGAAGTCGAAGAACGCATCGATCGGCCCGGTGTAGACCATGTGGTCCCACGGCAGCAGCCCGGCGATCTCGCGGTAGTCGGTGTTCAGCATCACCTTGATGTTCGGGTGCGCCAGCATCTTCTCGAACATGCGGGTGTAGCCGTGCAGCGGCATCGCCTGGAAGCTGTCGTTGAAGTAGCGCGCATCGCGGTTGGTGCGGGTCGGCACGCGCGCGGTGACGCTCGCGTCGAGCTCGGACGGGTCGAGCCCCCATTGCTTTCGGGTGTAGCCACGGAAGAACTTGTTGTAGAGCTCGCGCCCCACCTTGTTGACGATCACGTCCTCGGAGTTGTTGATCTCGGTCTTCTTCTCGGCCACCGAGTCGAGCCATGACGTCATCTCGAACGACGTGAGCGTCATGCCGTACAGCCGGTTCACCGTGTCGAGGTTGATCGGCAGCGGCACCAGCTGGCCGTCGACGCTGGCCAGCACATGGTGCTCGTACGGCCGCCACTCGGTGAAGCGGGACAGGTAGTCGCGGATGTCCGCGGCATTGGTGTGGAAGATGTGCGGCCCGTAGGGATGGATCAGCACGCCGTGGTCGTCGTAGCGGTCGTAGGCATTGCCGCCGATGTGCGGGCGCTTGTCGACGATCAGCACCCGCTTGTCCAGCTCGTTGGCCAGGCGCTCCGCGAGCACGCTGCCGGCGAACCCGGCACCGACGATGAGGTAGTCGAATCCTTTGCGGCCGGTGGCGCTGCCTCGCTGGCCGATGTCTTTCCCTGCCATTTGCTCAGTCCCTTTCATGTGACAGCCGATCGTGCGCTGTACACGCCGATGAACCTGTAGGAGCAGGTGTCCTGGGACTTGTAGGCGCTGTCCTCTTTTGCAGCGAGGACTCCCATTGCGAGAAGCGACGTACTAGCCTGCAGGCACCCAGGCAGAGCGGCCATGTCGGCCGCACCCACTCAGGAGCTGAACATGGCCACGAAGCAATCGCAATCCCAGTCGCAAGATGATGAAGACGACGCGTCCACCGACGCGATCGAACTGCTGGAGCAGGACCACCAGGAGGTGAAGGACCTGTTCGACCAGTACGACGAGCTGGCGGACAACGAAGGCAGCGAAGCCGACAAGCAGGCGATCGCGCTGCAGATCTGCACGATGCTGACGGTGCATGCCACGATCGAAGAGGAGCTCTTCTATCCGGCAGCGCGCGACGCGCTGAAGGAAGACGACCTGGTCGACGAGGCGGTGGTCGAGCATGCCAGCGCGAAGGACCTGATCGCGCAGATCGAAGGCATGGAACCGGGCGACGACCTGTACGACGCGAAGGTCAAGGTGCTCGGCGAGCTGATCGACCACCACGTCGAGGAAGAGGAAGGCGAGATGTTCCCGAAGGTTCGCAACGCCGGCCTCGACCTGCAGGTGCTGGGCCTCGCGATGGCCAGCCGCAAGGACGACCTGCTGGCCGAGGCCGGCGAAAACTCGTCGGTGTGAGCTGCGCGCAAGCGCCGCACCCGTCGGATGGCCGGCCGGCCCGGGCCCCGCGTCGCCGGGGCCCGGGCTGCGTCAGGCGTTAGAGTACCCGCGATGAACTCCAAGCTCGGGTACCCCGAGATGAAAGCGTTCCTGCGCTTCTTCTCCTCACGCTTTCTGGATCAGCGCTGCCGATCCGCGGACGATCGGCCGATGAACATGCTCGAACGGCACGAGCGGGTGTCTGCAGCCAGCGCCGAGTCGGCACTGCGCATGGCCGTCAACAACTGCCTGGAGATCTCGTCTCCCTGGCCCTTGTCCCAGGTCATCGCACTCGACGCGGAGATGCAGGCCACCGGCATCCCCAGCCTGTCGCAGGTACGGTCGCGGGTCTGGGGCCGGTACGCCGCGATGCTGAAACGCGGCGCCATTCGAAACAGCGACGAGGCCGCCGTGGCCCAAGGTGTCCTGGCCGATCGGTCGCTCGCGCAGAGCCTTCCCGCCGTCGAACGGGCGAGCCTTCAGGCGATGGTGGGTGCCTATGGGCCCCAGCGCGCCCACCCGTCCAACGAGAGGCGCCCGCCGGCCGGTGCGGGCCGTGCGGCCTCCCACGTCAGACGCTAGTCACGACCGTCGCGATGCGCGCACTCCTCATCGCACTTCTCATGCTTCCCGCCGCAGCCATGCCGGCCAGCGAGCCCGTCGGCCCGCTCGAGACCCGCCTGCGTGCGGACGGCATCGAAGGCGTCAACGCCTACCTGGGCGGGCAAGCGTCGATCATGGCGGATCTGCACCAGCGGACCGCCGACTGCGACACGCAGGCCATCGACCTCACCGTCAAGCTGAGTCGCGGCCGGAATTCGAAGACCACGGACGGCCACCGGGAAGCGCTTCGCATCGCCGTCGGCACCTGCACCGAGAACGTGCTGTCCCTGCTCTCGCTGAACGAGGTTCCGAAGATCTGCGCCGCCGCGTCGTCGTGGACGATGACCCAGACGGCGAGAGAACTGCGGCGCCGGATGCGGGCCATCGAAACCGACGCAGCCCTGCGCTCGACCGAGCGCGGCAAGGCCTGCGGCGCCGCCTACCTTCACGAGCTTGAGACCACCCGCGTCGGCATCCGGGTCGACCAGCCGAGGCAGCGACCGAAGTGATCTGCAGGGGCTGATCAACCGGCTTCGGCCGCCCACTGCACCGCGTCGGCGCCGGCCGGGAGGCGCAGCGGCGCCGACGGATCGGTCGCGGCACGCCACACGGCCTCGGCCACGTCCTTCGAGCGCGTTCCCGGCCCCGTCGACGCCTGCATGCGGGCGATGGCCTGCCGCATGAACTCGCCGTAGGCCGCGTCGTCGATGCCACGCAGCTGGGCCCGCGCGGTGTCGCGAAAGCGCGTCTCGCCGGACGATCCGGGCAGCACGATGTGCACGCGCACGCCGAACTGCTCGACCTCGGCCGCGAGCGATTCGGTGAACGCATTCACGGCCGCCTTCGCCGCGCGGTAGACGCCCACCAGCGGCAGCGGCTTCAGCGTGGCGCTCGACGTCACGTTCACGACGACACCGGATCGGCGCTCGCGCAGCTGCGGCAACACGGCCTGCGTGACCGCCATCGTGCCGAAGGTGTTGGTCTCGAACAGCTCGCGCACCGTCTCCAGGCGGGTGAGCTCGAACGGCGCCGGTGCGCCGAAGCCGGCGTTGTTGACCAGCACGTCGATCGGGCCGGCGGCGTCGACGGCGCGGCGGATGCTCTGCGCATCGGTGACGTCGAGCTGCAGCACGCTCAGGCAGGCGGACGGCGGCAGCACGTCGTCGCGCGGCGTGCGCATCGTGGCGATCACCCGCCAGTCGCGCTCGAGGAAATGGCGTGCGGTCTCGAGGCCGAAGCCGGAGGAGCAGCCGGTGATCAGGACGGTCTTCATGGAGGTCTTTCAACGTGGATGGCGATGACCGCACGATAGGCCGCCAGAACCGTACTCGCTACACTCCGAAGTCCATGAATCATTTGCGAGAGTCCGGCCGTGGTGGATCCGCTCGCCGAGGTGGTCACGCTGCTGCAGCCGACGGCCCGGTTCTCCAAGAACATCGTCGGCGCGGGTGCGTGGCAGATTCGCCGCTCGGACGCCGGGCAGCCGTTCTACTGCGCCGTCCTCGAGGGCGCTTGCCGCCTGACGCTCGACGGGCACGAGCCGATCGTGCTGCAGGCCGGCGACTTCCTGCTCGTCCCCGCGGTCTTCGGGGTCGCCATGTCCAGCCTCGACGCGCCGGCCGGCGCGGCCGACTCGATGCCGGTCGCGTTGGGACCGGGGCGGTTCAGGATCGGCGTGCAGGACGGCCCGACCGACCTGCGCATCCTGGCGGGCCATTGCAGCTTCGGCTCGCCGGACGCGGCACTGCTGGTCTCGCTGTTGCCGCAGCTCGTGCACGTGCGCGGCGAGCCGCGGCTGGCGACGCTCGTGCAGTGGGTGGGCCAGGAGTCGAGCGCGCAACGGCCCGCCCGCGAGCTGGTGCTCGCGCGCCTGCTGGAGGTGTTGCTGATCGAGGCGCTGCGGTCGACCACCGGCACGGCCACGTCGCCGGGCCTGGCACGCGGGCTTGCCGACGCGCGCCTGGCGGCGGCGATCCGCGCGATGCACGAGCAGCCGACGCGGGCGTGGACGGTCGCGGAGCTGGCCCGCGAAGCCGCGCTCTCGCGCTCGACGTTCTTCGAGCGCTTCCACCGCGCGGTCGGCCTGGCCCCGATGGCGTACCTGCTCGCATGGCGCATGGCGCTCGCGAAGGACCTGCTGCGCCGCGACGAAGGCAGCATCGCCGACATCGCCGAGCGCGTCGGCTACAGCTCGGCGAGCACCTTCAGCGTGGCCTTCGCCCGCCACGTCGGACGGCCGCCGACGCACTACGCGCGCGAGCAGGCAGCCTTTCAGCGCCTCGGCGCGTGAAACGGAGGCCCACGAGGCGCTCGCCGACGGAAAATGGCAACAGAACGATCGGCAACGATCGCCCCGACACCCCCGATGCGGCCCGCCGCGAGACACAGAAAGCAGCACGCCATGGCCATCCAGTGGTTCCCAGGCCACATGCACACGACCCGCAAGGCCATCGCCGATCGCCTGCCGGAGATCGACGTCGTGATCGAAATGCTCGACGCGCGGCTGCCGGGCTCGAGCACCAATCCGTTGCTGGCCCAGCTGACGGCAGGCAAGCCTGCGCTGAAGGTATTGAACAAGCAGGACCTCGCCGATCCGGAGATCTCCGCGCTGTGGCTGGCGCATTACCAGGCCCTGCCGGACACCCGTTCGCTGGCGCTGGATGCCGGCGCCACCGCGCCGGCACGCGCGCTGATCGACGCGTGCCGGGCGCTGGCGCCGCACCGCGGCGGCATGGTCAAGCCGGTGCGGGTCTTGATCTGCGGCATTCCCAACGTGGGCAAGTCGACGCTGGTGAACACGCTGAACGGCCAGCGCGCCGCCAAGACGGGCGACGAACCGGGCATCACCAAGCTGGAGCAGAGGATCCTGCTGGCCAGCGACTTCCACCTGTTCGACACGCCGGGCATGCTGTGGCCGCGGATCCTCATCGAAGAGGGCGGGTACAACCTGGCGGCCAGCGGCGGCATCGGCCGCAATGCCTACGACGAGGAAGAGGTGTCGATGGCGCTGCTGGCCCGCGTGCGCCATCGCTACGCGGACCGGCTGGTGGCGCGCTACAAGCTGGCCGACATCTCGGCGATGACCGACGAGGCCTTGCTGGCCGAGGTGGGCCGCAAGCGCGGCGGCCTGCTGCCCGGCGGCCGCGTGAACATGCAGAAAGCTGCCGAGGTCACGTTGAACGACTTCCGCAGCGGTGCCTGGGGCCGCGTCACGCTCGAGACGCCCGACGAGTTCGCGCACTGGCAGGCAGCCGGCCTGGCGGCCGAAGAGGCGCGAAAGGCGAAGAAGGAAGCACGCGCGAAGGCGTGACGGCACGTCGTTTCGATGGACAGCCGGGGTTCGCCGGCCTGCCGCGAAACAGCCGTCAGGCGTTCGTCGCCGGCCGATGCACCGGCAGCGTCACGCGGAACGTGGTGCCCTGGCCCAGGACACTCTCGACGTCGATGCGGCCGTGGTGCTTCTGCACGATGCCGTACGACAGCGAGAGCCCGAGCCCCGTTCCCTTGCCGACCGGCTTGGTGGTGAAGAAGGGCTCGAAGATGCGCTTCAGCGTGTCCGGCGGGATGCCCGATCCGGTGTCGGCCACTTCCATCCAGACGTCGGTGTTGTCGGCCGCCGCGCCGGTGCGGATCACGATGCGGCCGCGTTCGTCGCCCATCGCCTGCGCCGCGTTGACCACCAGGTTCATCACCACCTGGTTGATCTGCGACGGCAGGCACTCGACATCCGGAATCACGCCGTACTCCTTGACCAGGTCGGCCTTGTACTTGACCTCGTTGGCCACCACGTTCAGCGTCGAGTCGATGCCCTGGTGCAGGTCTGCCAGCTGGAAATCCTGCGAAGAATCCACCCGCGAGAAGTCCTTGAGGTCCTGCACGATCTGGCGCACCCGCACGATGCCCTGCCGGGACTCGCGCATCAGCACCGGAATGTCCTCCTTCAGGAACGCCAGCTCGATCTCGTCGCGCAGCCTGCGCAGCCGCGCAGCCACGTCGGGCGGGCCGACGCTGGCCTCGGCGGCTTCGTACGCGGCCAGCATCTCGAACAGCTTGCCGAGGTAGTCCTCCAGCGTGCCGAAGTTCGAGAAGATGTAGCCGATCGGGTTGTTGATCTCGTGCGCCACGCCGGCCGCCAGCTGGCCGATCGACGCGAGCTTCTCCGACTGCACCAGTTGCCCCTGCAGGTGCTTGCGCTCGGCCACCTCGGCCTGCAGCGCCTCGTTGCTGCTCGTGATCTCGCGCGTGCGCTCGACCACCGCGTCTTCCAGCCGCGTCAGTTGCACCGCGGCGTCCTGCGTCATCTGCCACTTGGCGGTCAGCATGTTCGCGAGCTGGCGCACCTCGATCGCGTCGAAGGGTTTCTTCAGGATCAGCAGCCGGTCGCGCACGTCCAGCGTGGCCAGCACCTCGTCCCACGAGGTGTCGGCATACGCGGTGCAGATGACGACCTGCAGCCGGGGGTCCGACTGCCACAGGCGCTCGATCGTCTGCACGCCGTCCCACCCCGGTGGCATGCGCATGTCCACGAAGGCCAGCGCATAGGGCAGGCCTGCCGCCATCGAAGCGTCGACGCGGGCCAGCGCTTCCTGCCCCTGGTAGACGGAGTCGAGTTCGAAGGCGCTCGCCGCCGCCGGCGGTTCGTCGCCGAACAGCGCCGCCTCGACGGCACCCAGTGCGCCGCATGCCGCCGGCGGCACGAGGATCTTGCGGAAATCCTCGTGGATCGCCGGCATGTCGTCGACCAGCAGGATCCGGCGGTTCTGCGCCGGTGTCATCGCGAGTCCTCCTGCGAGCCGATCGGTATCTCCAGCACGAAGGTGGCGCCGCAGCCGGCGCCCTGGCTGTGCGCGCTCAGCGTCCCACCCATCTCCTGGGCCGCCATGGCGCAGCTGTGCAGGCCGAAGCCGTGGCCATTGCTGCGCGTGGTGAAGCCGTGGGCGAAGACGTGGACCAGGTTCTCCGGCACGATGCCTTCTCCGTTGTCGGCCACCGTGATGCGCAGGACACGTCCATCCGCCGCCGGCAGCAGCGCGGCGCCCAGCGTGATGCACGGGCTCTGGCCGGCCGGTGTGCCGCTCATCGCCTGCTTCGCATTGCTGATCAGGTTCACCAGGATCTGCAGCAGGCGGTGCCGGTCCAGCGGGAGCTCGGGGAACTCGGGAACCTGCTTCACGACCTCGACCTTGTGGCGCGTCAGCGCGCCCGCGTTCATGCGCAGCGCGTCGTCCAGCAGTTCGTCGAACTTCAGGAACTCGACGACACGCGATGCGCCGGCATACGACTGCTGCGTCGCGACGACCTCCTTGATGTGGTCGACGCTCTTGGCCAGCAACGCGAGTTCCTCGGCGATGGCAGCCTGCTCGGCCAGCAGCACCTGCGCCAGGTCGCGCAGGTAGCCCGGCAGCAGCTTGCCGCGGGTGTCCTGCGTCAGGAAGGCGCCCAGATCGCCGGCATGCTCGTCCATCAGGCCGACCGCGCGCTCCAGGCCCTTGAGCTTGGAGGCGCGCAGCCGGTCGCCGATCAGGCCGGCGGAGATGTTGACGCTGTTGAGCACGTTGCCGACGTTGTGCAGCACGTTGGTGGCGATCTCGGCCATGCCGGCCAGCCGCGACGCTTCGAGCAGTTGCCGATGCACCTCGCCGATCCGGCGCTCGGCCTCCTTCAGTTCGGAGATGTCCTTGGTGATGCCGAAGGTGCCGATGATCTCGCCGTCGCGGTTGCGCAGCGGCATCTTCGTGGTCAGGGCCCAGGTGTCGGGCCGCCCGTCCATCCAGGTTTCCCGCTCGACCTTGCCGACCATCGGCAGGCCGGTGCGGATGATCTGCTGCTCGTCCTCGAAAGCCGGCCGGGCGTGCGCCTCGGAGAACACGTCGAAATCCGACTTGCCGACCAGCCCGTCCGGCGTCGTCATCCCGAACTGGAGGGCCTGGGCTGCACTCGACTTGATGAAGCGCGACTGCCTGTCCTTGAAATAGATGTGGTCCGGCGAGTTGTCCAACAGCGCCCGCAGCAGATCGCGATCGTCGACATCCACCGGCGGATTGGAACGGATGACGCAAGACATGAAGTGCTCCCCGGCACTGTGCGTGCCTTCTGTGGCCGCCATGATCCGCCGGACGCGGCCCCGCCGGTCCACCGAAGAGCGCGGCGAAGCCGGATCAATTCCGTCCTCGCGGACCGGGACGACGCCTGGAGTCCGGCCTGTCCACATGCCACCGCTGAGGATTGCTGCACGGTCGGGGCCGGCCGCATCTGACTTGCCGCTCAAGAAGACGGCTTCGCCTCCGAAGAGAAGCGCATTCGCGCGTTCCGGCGGCCCCGAGGCTGTCCTGCGCTTCACCGAGCGAGGAAACCTTGAACACCGTTGCCAACCTGAAGATCGGTACGCGCCTGACGGGGGCCTTCGCGATCGTGATCGGCCTGTTGATCGCCGTGGCCGCCGTCGGCTACACGAAGATCGATGCGGTCCATGCCAGCACCGAGACGATCCTTCACGACCGCTACGCCAAGGTCGCGCTGGCCCAGACGGTCGAGAACGAGGTCAACAAGCAGCTGCGGGCCGTGCGCACGGCCATCATCGCCACGGACGCCGGTGTCGCGCACTCCGAGCTGCGCAAGATCGAGGACTCGGCGCCGGTGGTCAACGCGGCGATCGAGCGCCTGACGGCCACCGTGCACACCCAGAAAGGCAGCGCGGCGCTGAACGACATGATCGACAGCCGCACGAAGTTCAAGCAGCGCGAGGTGGAGCTGGTCGAGCTGATCAAGGCGGGCAAGAGCGAAGAAGCGCGCAGCCTGCTGGTCGCGGCCATCCTGCCGCTGCAGACCGCGTACCTGGCATCGATCGAGGCCTTCACGAAGACGCAGGTCGACGGCATGGAGCAGTTCGGCGCAGACGCGTCCGCGCTGGCGAGCACGGCGCGCATCCTCACCGTGAGCCTGTCCGGGCTCGCGGTCCTCGTGGCGGTCGGCGTTGCGGTCCTGCTGACGCGTTCGATCACGGTCCCCATCGCGACCGCCGTCAAGATCGCCCAGACCGTCGCGGCCGGCGACCTGACCTCGGTCATCGAGGTGAAGAGCACCGACGAGACCGGCCAGCTGCTGACCGCGCTGAAATCCATGAACCAGAGCCTGGTGCGCATCGTCGACCAGGTGCGGCAAAGCAGCGACTCGATCGCCACCGGGTCCGGCCAGATTGCCACCGGCAACGCCGATCTCTCGCAGCGCACTGAAGAGCAGGCTGCCAACCTGGAGCAGACGGCCGCTTCCATGGAAGAGATCACCGCCACGGTGAAGAACAGCGCCGGGGCGGCACGCGCCGCCACCGAGCTGGTCGCGTCGGCCACCTCGGTGGCGACCAAGGGCGGCGCGGTCGTCGCGCAGGTGGTGTCGACGATGGACGACATCGCGGCCAGCTCGCGCAAGATCGCCGACATCACGGGCGTGATCGACGGCATCGCGTTCCAGACCAACATCCTGGCGCTCAACGCGGCGGTCGAAGCGGCGCGCGCCGGCGAACAGGGCCGCGGTTTTGCCGTCGTCGCCGGCGAAGTCCGCTCGCTGGCCCAGCGCGCGGCGACCGCGGCGAAGGAGATCAAGGCATTGATCGGCGAAAGCGTCGGGCGCGTCGAAGCCGGCTCGCAGCTGGTGGGCAGCGCCGGCACGACCATGCAGGACATCGTCTCGCACGTGCAGCGGGTGAGCCAGCTCATCCACGAGATCGGCAACGCCTCCGAAGAGCAATCCCTCGGCATCAGCCAGGTGAGCGATGCGGTCAACCAGCTCGACCAGGTGACGCAGCAGAACGCGGCGCTGGTGGAGCAGTCGGCGGCGGCCGCGGAAAGCCTGCGGACGCAGGCCAGGCGCCTGACGGAAGTCGTCGGCGAATTCCGCCTGGACATGACGGCGGTTGCCGCCGCCTGAAGCCCGAGCGCCGGACGGCGACGTGCGCGACGTGCCGACCTGCACCTGCGCGCGATGACGGGTCCGGCCGCCGCAGGCGCGCGCTTCCTCGCGCCCCCCGGCGAGAGCCTGTGGGCCCGCGCCGTTCGACGATGAAGGCCTGACAGCCGATCCGGCTCGCCTACCATCGCGCACCATGCACCTGCTCCTGATCGAAGACGATGTTGACCTGGGCGCGTCGCTGCAGCAGGGACTGCGCGGCGCCGGACTGAGCAGCGAATGGCTGCGCACGGCATCCGATGCGCACCGCTTCGCGATGGCAGGCGGGCACCACTGCATCGTGCTCGACCTGGGCTTGCCGGACGGCCACGGGCTCGACCTGCTGCGCGCATGGCGCCGCGACGGCCTGGCCGTGCCGCTGATCGTCATCACCGCCAGCGACACGCTGGACGATCGGCTGGCCGGCCTGGACGAAGGCGCCGACGACTTCATCGTCAAGCCCTTCGCCGTGGTCGAGCTGATTGCGCGCGTGCGCGCGGTGACGCGGCGTGCCGCGCAGCAGGCGGCGTCGGTCTGGACCATCGGCACGCTGGCCATCGACATGCGCCAGCGCTCCTGCACGGTGGACGGCGAGCCGACGAGCCTCTCGGCGCGCGAGTTCGACGTGCTGGCGGCGTTGGCGCGCGCCGGCGGCAGCGTGGTGCCGAAGCACCGCCTGGCACAGGCCCTGGCGCCACTGGGCGAGCCGCTGGACTTCAACGCCATCGAGGTGCATGTGCACAACCTGCGGCGCAAGGTCGGCGCGGAGCGCGTGAAGACCGTGCGCGGCATCGGCTACCTGCTGGCCGGAGAACGGGCGTGAGCGCAGCCGCCGCGGCGCGCCCGCCGCGGCTGCAGCGGCGCGTGCTGCTGGCGATGCTGAGCGTGATCGTGCTGCTGTTCCTCGTCTTCTTCGGCATCATCCTGTGGGAAGCGCTCAGGCGCGATTCGGGCGAGCTGGACCGCACGCTGCTGCGCAACGCGCAGAGCCTGGCGCGCACGCTGGAGCGCATGCCCGACGACGCCAGCGCCAGCGCCGGCGTCACCGTCTTCCTGAACCTGAGGGCCGACGCCTCGGCCAACGACCCGAGCGGCGAACCCCGGCCGCTGCTGCTGGTGTCCCGCCGCGACGGCAGCCTGCGCCTGCCGGCGGCGCGGCCCGGCGACGCCGACCCGCTGCGCCTGCCCGAGGGGCTGTCGGACGCCGTGCACCAGGGCGCCACGCTGCGCAGCTACACCGCCAGCAGCCCGCACTGGACCGTGACGCTGCTCGACGACGATGTGCGGCGCACGCGCTGGGCCGCACGCGAAGCCGGCGTCGAGCTGCTGGGCTACCTGGCGCTCACGCTGCCGGTCATCCTGCTGCCGGTGTGGCTGGCGCTGCGCGCCGCACTGGCGCCGCTGCAGAGCCTGTCGGACCAGGTGGCGGTGCGCGCTCCCGCCGACATGAGCCCCATCGTGCTGCCCAAGGGCTACCGCGAGTTGCTGCCGCTGCAGACGGCGCTGAACCGGCTCTTCGAGCGCATGGCCGCCACCTTCGCCCGGGAGAAGGCCTTCGTGCACGACGCGGCGCACGAGATGCGCACCCCGCTGGCCGTCATCGGCGCCCAGGCCCATGTGCTGCAGACCAGCGAGGGCCCGGCGCGCGACGAGGCCGCACGCCGCCTGCAGGGCGCGATGGAGCGCGCCTCGCACCTGACGCACCAGCTGCTTCGCCTGGCCCAGGCCGACGCGACGGCGCTCGCGCCACGCGAACCGGTGGACGTGATGAACCTCGCACGCGACACCCTGGCCGGCATGACCGAGCTGGCGACCGAACTCGGCAGCGAGCTGTCGCTGAGCGGCCCCGACAACGCCGTGCTCGCCACCGACCCGCGTGCGTTGCGCTCGGTGCTGAGCAACCTGGTGGACAACGCGCTGCGCTACGGCGGGCGGGGCGTGCTGGTGGACGTGAGCGTCGACCTGCAGCCCGCGCGCTGGCAACTGCGCGTGGTCGACGACGGCCCGGGCATTCCTGCCGCACACCGCGAGCAGGTGTTCGAGCGCTTCTGGCGCGCCAGATCCCAGGACGAGCGCGGCGCGGGGCTGGGCCTGGCCATCGTGCGCGAGGCAGCGCGCTCGCTGGGCGGCGACGTCGACCTGCAGGTCGGCCCGGGCGGGCGCGGCTGCAGTTTCACCGTCGACCTCCCTCGAAGCTAGGAGTCCGTCTTCAGGAAGCACGAAGGTGATTGCGGCGAGCATCTCGCTCCCCGTCACTGCCCCTGTTGCTTCATGCCACGCCAGCGCCCCCCACACCGCCTCGCCCTCGGCGCCATCGCCTTGGCCTGCGTCCCCGCTGCCTGGGCGCAGGACGCTGGCGCACCCGCCGAGCCGATGCGCCTGGAGACCGTCGAGATCCAGGGCAAGCGCGTGCGCAATGCCGCCGGCCAGCAGACGCTGACGCGCGAGGAGCTGTCGCGCATCCCCGGAAGCAGCGGCGACCCGATGAAGGCCGTGATGGCCCTGCCCGGCGTGACCACCACCGACGACAGCAGCAGCGCTCCCGCCGTGAGAGGCGCGCGGCCGCAGGACAACGCCTACTACGTCGACTTCCTGCCCGTGGGCTACCTGTTCCACCTGGGCGGCTTCACCAGCACCTTCAGCCCCGACCTGATTCGCCGCTTCGACCTGGCCAGCGCCGCCTGGAGTCCCGAGTACGGCGACGTGGTGGGCGCGGTGTTCGACGTCTCGCTGCGCAACCCGCGCAGCGACCGCCTCGGCGGCAAGCTCGACTTCAGCCTGCTGGGGGCCAGCGCGCTGGCCGAAGGGCCCGTCGGCGAGGGTTTGTCCTTCTTCGTCGCCGGCCGGCGCAGCTGGTTCGACCTGGCCGTCAGGACGGTGGACGACGAGAAGGAAGGCGTCAGCCTCACCGTGCCCGTGTACCACGACTCGCAGGGCCGGCTGCTGTGGGCGCTGAACCCCGGCCATCGCCTGCGCCTGGACTTCAGCACCGCAAACGACCGCATCGACTTCACGACGAAGGAAGGCTCCAGGGCCGTGCAGCGCGACCCGGCGCTGCTGGGGAACAGCAGCCTGCGCCAGTCCTACAGCAGCTTCGCGCTCAGCTGGGAAGGCGACTTCACCGAGTCCACCACCCACCAGCTCGCGCTGGGCCGGATGACGACGCGCGACTTCACGCGCATCGGCAGCGCGGGCTCCTACGACGCCGAGGTCGCCACCACCTACCTGCGCGAGCAACTGCGCCTGGCCTGGACGCCGGAGCACGCCACGACGCTGGGCGGCGCGGTGAACAGCCGCCTCGTCGATCTGGAGCTGGACATCCAGGATCCGCGCTGTACCGAGTTCGACCCCAACTGCGACATCAGCACCGCCGGCCGCGTGGTCTCGCTGCAGAAGACGCGCCAGAACCAGGCCGAGGCTTACGCCCATCACCGATGGCAGCTGTCGCCGCAGTGGACGGCCACCGGCGGCCTGCGCGCCAGCCGCGACTTCTACCTGCGACAGACCTTCACCGAACCGCGCGCGGGACTGGAGTGGACCGTGCTGCCGCGCACCGTGGTGTCGGTGGGCGTGGGCCGGCACCACCAGCCGCCGCCCATCGAGCAGGCGCTGCGCGACATCGGCAACCCCCAGCTCGCCCACCTGCGCAGCACGCACCACGTGCTGGGTGTGACGCAGGCATTCGACGCGGGCTGGTCGGTGCGTGCCGAGGTCTACCGCAAGACCTTCACCGGCTATGCCGTCGACGACCCGGCGCTGAAGTACCGCAACGGCGGCAGCGGCACGGCCAGCGGTTTCGAGCTGCTGGTGAAGAAAGACGGCGGCGGAAAGCTGACCGGCTTCTTCTCGCTCAGCGTCTCGCAGGCGAAACGCCGCAACGACCTGACGGGCGAGAGCTTCCGCTTCGACTACGACCAGCCCGTCATCGCCACGCTGGTGGGCCAGTACAAGCAGTCGGACGCCTGGACCTGGGGCACCAGGTGGAGCTACCACACCGGCTCGCCGTACACGCCGGTGGTGGGCACGGGCGTGTACCCCGACGGGCGCACGAAGCCGGTCTACGGCGCCATCAATTCGCTGCGCGTGCCGGCCTACCACCGGCTGGACCTGCGGCTGGACCGCAAGGTGTCGCCCCGCCTCACTTACTACGCCGAGCTGATCAACGCCTACAACCGGAAGAACGTCTCGGGCTACCGCTACAGCCTCGACTACACGACCCGCGAAGACGTCTACCAGTTGCCGGTGCTGGTCTCTTTCGGGGTCCAGTACGCGTTCTAGCGTTGGCGCCTCGCGGGGGATCGAAAGGCCGGTGCAAGGCTCGAAATGTTCGGGCAGTCGTGCAGGCCGACCGTCGACTTCTCTTCAGCCTGGCTCGGTCGCCGGCACGGCGATGCCCAGGGCCAACGCCGTGCTCAGGAACCACAGGATCTCGAAGGCCGAGAGCCGGCCCGCCGAGGCCGCTTCGCCAACGCTCATGGCGCGCTGCGTCCAGGCGGCCACCAGCCGCGGCGTGCTCGGTCGCGCGAGGGCCGCAGGCTCCGGCGGGCGTGTGAGCTGGTAGCGGCCATTGATGGTGCGGGGCGAGACGCCTTGGTCGATGAGCACGTGCGTCAGGCCCCACAGCAGGGTCGACAGTCGCAAGGCGTGGGTCGCACCCGGCCACGACACGGCGTCGGGCGCGCGTTGCGGGTCGGCCAGATGCAACGGCCGCGCCAGAAGCTCGGCCTGCGACAGCGAGCTCGCGATGTCGCCGGTGCGGAAGTCGACGACCAGGCCGTGCCCGTCACCCACGCCGAACAGCGTTCGTCGGCGCTCGCCGGCGAGCAGTGCACCGACCAGCTGGTCCCGCAATGCGTGCAGCGCCATGCGGGCATGCTCGCGCTGCACGGCGCCGCGCGCCAGCTCGTACAGCGCCGCGGCGGCTTCGAGCACATCGGTCATCTCGCCGACCCGCAGCGGCGAGGCCACCGACAGGCCGCGCGGCGAGTCGGCCGGGGTCGCGCCGCGTGGCGTGAGCCGAACCAGCACCCGCGGTGGCGAGACGTACTTCGACCAGTCGTGCGGCACGAACAGCGTGGTGCAGGCGGTGGCGTCTTCCACCCAGCGCAGGCGCAGGCCGGCTTGGCCGTCGAGCATGCGCGTCATCGAGACCAGCACGGCACGATCGCGTGCATCGAGACCCAGGGCAGCGATGTCGAGCGCGCGCACCGGCGGCGATGCGTTCGCAGAGGATGGACCGGCCGCAGCGGACCCGGGGTGTTCGGACTGTTCTGGCATCGGGCGGGTCGAGTGCTCGCAGAGTGCACCGACGACCCAGTCTAGCGACTCGCCTGGCGATCTGCGCTCCAGACGCCGCATCACCTGTCCCAGGGCGGCGTCTCACCGCCGAATTGTTCGACGAGAAAGTCGACGAGCAGTCGCAGGGCCAAGGGCTGATGCTGGCGCGACAGGAAGATCGCGTGGATGCCCAGCGTCTCCGGTTCGAGTGCGGGCAACACACGCACCAGCCGACGGCGCTTCAAGTCGTCGCCGACCAGGTAGGTCGGCAGGATGCCGATGCCCCCGCCGTCGAGCACCGCACGGCGCAGGACGCCGGTGTCGTTCGTCGACAGCCGGTCGGCGACCGGCAGTTCCACGAGTTGCTTGCGCTGCCGGAAGCGGAACTGCGCGGCCCCGACGATCGCATGCGTCAAGCACTGGTGCGATTGCAGCGCCCGCGCCGTCTGGGGCTCGCCATGCAGTCGAAGATAAGCGGGCGCGGCGCAGAGGACCGAGCGGCACAGCGCCAGCGGCCGCGCGATCATCGTGGGGTCGAGCGAGTTGGTGATGCGCACGGCGAGATCGATGCGTTCGGCGGCCAGGTCGACGCTGCGGTCCGCGACCACCAGAGAGAAGACCACCTCCGGATGCTTCCGCTGGAACCGGACCAGCGCCGGGGCCAGCTGCGCCTCGGCGAACGATGCGGAACTGGTGATCCGCAGCCGGCCCGACGGAACGCGGCTGATCTCGCCGGCCTGGTGCTTGACGTCTTCTGCGAGGTCGAGGAGTTGACGGCACCCGGGCAACGCCACCTGCCCCGCCTCGGTCAGGCTGATGCGCCGCGTGGTGCGATGCAGCAATCGTGCGCCGAGCCAGGTTTCGAGGGCGGCGACGTAGCGGCTGACCATGGCGGTCGACATGTCGAGGCGCTCGGCCGCCTGGGTCAGGCTGCCGTGCTCGACGACGGTGACGAAGACGCGGGTGGCGGTGAGGCGGTCCATGCAGGATCTGGATTCAAACGAAACGTGCAACGGTCATTGTATCGACGCACTGTTTATCAATTGAAGTGCAGCAAATAGAGTCGTCTCCATCCCATCGACCCAGGAGAACCGAATGCTCACCCGCTTCCACTACGCCCGTCTGCTTCCGCTGTTCGCGCTCGGCATCGTCGTCGCCGACGGCGTCGGCGCGCAGACCGCCGCCGCACCATTGACCGTCAAGGTCTACAACGCCGAGGCCAGCAGCTTCCACGTCAACGCCGTCGTCGTCAGCGGCCCCAGCGAGGCGATGGTCATCGACAGCGGGTTCACCCGCGCCGACGCGCTGCGCGTCGCCGCCAACGTGCTGGACAGCGGCAAGACGCTGAAGACGATCTTCATCAGCAACGCCGACCCCGACTTCTACTTCGGCGCCGAGACGCTCAAGGGAATCTTTCCGCAGGCGCAGGTGCTGAGCACGCCGGCGGTGCGCGAGAAGATCCAGGCCAAGCTGGCAGGCAAGCTCGCGTTCTGGGGCCCGAAGATGGGCGCCAACGCGCCGACGCAACCCATCGTGCCCGAGGCGATTGCCGGCACCACGCTGAGCGTGGACGGTCAGGCCATCGAGGTGCACGGCACCGCGGGCGAGCTGGCGCACCGTCCGTACGTGTGGATCCCGTCGATCCGGGCCATCGCCGGCAACATCGGCGTGTTCGGCAACCTGCACGTGTGGACCGCGGACACGCAGAAGACCAGCGAGCGCCAGGCATGGCTCGCGCAGCTCGACGAGATGCAGGCGCTTCAGCCGACCCTCGTCGTGCCCGGTCACATGGCTGCCGGCACGCGGCTGGACGCGAGCGCGATCGCCTATACCCGCGACTACCTGAAGCGCTTCGAGGCCGAACTGCCGAAGGCGGCGAACGCTGCCGAGTTGATCGCGACGATGCAGAAGTCGTATCCGAAAGCCGGCCTCGGGATGGCGCTGGACATCGGCGCGAAGGTCAACAAGGGCGAGATGAAATGGTGAACGCGCAGCCCAGGGAGCGGCCTATCTGAGCGGCGAGAACGAAGTCGGCGCCAGGAAGGAGTTGTCCATCCTGGCGACGATCGGCCCCGAACTCTCGCTGGCCTGCCGCACCCGGATCCATTCCGGGTCCGTCACGAACTGGCCCCACTTCGTCTCCCGATCGGCCATGCTGTCCCACACCAGCATGTAGGTGAGCGCATTGCTGTCCGGTCCGACCGCCGTGGTCCAGTATCCGAGCTGGCGGATGCTGTGCCGATTCCAGATATCCACCGTGTGGTCGCGAAAGCGGGCCGATCGTCATCGGTCGAACGTCCGTCGGCTACCGGCAAGGCATTTGGCCCGCGAGGCGCTCGCTGTCATCATCCGCCTCGCGGGCCAGGCGTCATTCCGGCGTCGGCCACCCAGCTCAAACACCAGGCAACCTGCGATGCTCAAGAAGCTCCTTTCCCTGTTCCAGGGTTCATCTTCCACAAGTACGAAGCAGCAGTCTCCATCGTCCTCGCCCCAAGGTGACGACGCACCACTCGCACGATGGCTCGCAAAGGACGACCCCGAAAATACACTCGCGGTTGACGGGTTCGACTGCCACGCATTTACAAGCTCCATGCTTTCGACGACGAAAGATCCCGACATCGCAAGATCGTTCGTTTCGCTCAGGTCGGCAGACGGTCAAGCGATGCGTGGCAGGCTCCCTGAAGATTGCATCGAGATCCCCTGCGCGCTGTCGTACGAATACGGAGGTGAATCACTCGATGGAATCCTCTTCAAGTCAGCCGTGATGGAAGAGAAATGGGACATCTACCTGTACGAGAACCTCGTCTACTTCTGCCGCAGCTGGACGGGATCGCTCATCCTGGTGGCCGAGATCGCACCTGTGGAGACGTCGTTGCGGGTCTCCCGCATATGGGCATCACGCGCTCAAGAATCCGCATTCGCCCTCCAGCAGGTTGACTACCTGATCAAGAGCCACCTCTACAAGCTGCGCGTTCCCCATCCATTGCCCCTGGAACTGCAGAATGACTCGAAGGCGGCCGCTCTTTACTCCTTCAGCCAATACGGAAGAATCTGCTGCTTCGGCACATTCGAGAGCACGCTCGGATCCGCCATTCCGAAAAGCGCCTCGCGTACCCAGCCAGATGCCTGACCACGCCGTCAGTTCTGCCGTGCAACAGAGAGCAACTGTTGCGCCGCTTCCAATGGCTCGTCCCGCCCGCTTCGGACTCCATCGATCGTCTGATGCACGACGACGTGCGGCTGGATGCCGACACGCTGCAGCCGCGTGCCATCGGCGTGCCGGACATCCATCGTCGTCATCGTCACGTTGACGCCGCCGGGCAGCACGTCCACCGCGATCTCGCCGTTGGTTCCGGTGGTGGGCTCGCCGACCACCGTGATGGGGGCAGCCGCCTCCAGGACCAGGACGGCGTGCTCGGTAGCGCTCTGCCCTTCGATGCTGGTCAGCACCACGATGCGCCCGGCATAAGGCGCATGCGTGGCATCGAACCCGACGGGAACGACTTCGGTGCTGTCCTGTCCAGACCCGGACGCGGCGACCAAGCGCTGGCTGAAGACCGGGCCCTGCGTGCCCCCGATGCGATTCAACCGCCGCGCGACAGCCTGCACGCTGCCTTTCGGATAACCGCGCAGATCGAGAATCAACGCTCGGCAGGTCCCCAGCGCTTCGAACATCGCGTCCACCCGGTCGGGCAACAGATTGACCAGGTCGACGTAACCCACGTCGCCCGCCAGGCGCCGATAGCTTGGCCCCGAGGGAGCCTCTTCCTGGTGGAAGCTCGATCCTGAACGATCGAGCTTGACCGAACGCACGCCGCCCGAGGGGCCGATCACGGACAGGTCCACGACGCTCCCTGCGGGACCTCGCAACAAGCTTCGCAACACGTCGCGTTCACGGGCCGCCTCGGTCGAGCCCCCGATCAACGGGAGACGACGGTCGATGGCGACTTGCAGCGGCACGCCGTCGATCCCGAGCACCTCGTCCCCGACCTCCAGCGCTGCGCTGCGGGGCACGAGGCCGGCCGTCTTCGCGACGACGAGGTACCGGCCCTCGACCCGTTTCAGCCGGATCGCGATGGTGCCGCGGCCGAAATGGTCGGAGGCCATCGCGCCGGTCAACTGGGCATGCGTGTCCGCCAGAGCCACGGTGAAGACTGCCAAGGCCTCGATGTAGCGGCCGGGCGTCTCGGCCGCTGCCATCGCGTTGAAGACCTTCACCAAGGCCTCGGCCGAAACAGCCGCCGGGAGGCGTTGGTCCGTGGGAATCACGGCATCGGCAGTGGACCAGTACTTGATCGCCGCGACCCGGCGCCATTGCAGATCGGGCAGGCCCCTCTCCACGCGAGGATCCACGCCGCGGGCGCGCACGGTGGCAGGCACGCGCTGGTAGACCGGGGGGACGCCCCCATCGGCGCCTGTCGCCAGGCTGGCGACCGCCACGCCCACGGAAGGCGCAGTCGCCGCGGAGCGGCGGTCGTCCGGAATGCTGCCGTCGACGGCCGCCAGCTGGGTGCCATCGTCGAAGACGTAGTCACCCACGCTGAACTGAATGCCCAGCCCCGCATCCAGCGCCACCATCTCCACCCGACCGGCCCGTGGCAGGGCGGCCCCCACGCTGAACACCTTGGCCGCTCCATGCTTTTGCAGCGACAACGCCACTGCAGGCAGCTGCGTGCCGGCGTCGACCAGCATCGCCATCGGGATCCGCCGGGCCGCCACGGCCGGGTGGAGCACGCGGCTGTTCTGCACGAACACACCCGAACGTCGCCCGCCCACGAATGTGTCCGGGTCGAATCGGAAGTCGGAGCGAACCAGGCTGCGCTCGCCGGGCAGCCAGAGGTCCGTGTCGATGAAATGAGCCAGCACGGATTCCAGCGCGTTCGCGTCGAGAAAGTCGTGCTGGTTCACGGGGCGCAGATCGATCACCATGGCCTTCGCGCGAGCGGCGAGGGAGGCAACCGCGCGTTCCAGCCGCGCATCGAAGGAGTTCCCCGCACGCGAGTAGCTCATGCCCTGGTGAAGGTGCAGCAATGCGACGTCTCCCGGCATCCACTCGACCAGTTCGTCCAGCCCGAGGACCGGCTTCACGAACAACCGGGACCCTGCGGACGTGACTCGGTAGAAGGGATCGTGCAATGGCAGCATCATCCGGTCGACGACCACCCGCAATTCGCGATCGTTGCGGGCTGCGCACAACGCCGGCAGCGCTTCGGCCAGAGACCTGTCCCAGTCGACCTCGGACGCCGACAGATTCAGGTGCTGCCAGCGAACGGCGCTCCATAGCCTGGCAATGCCGACGATCCGCTCCGGAGCGCATTCGTCACCGGCATGGGCTCCGACGCCGAGGATCGCGAGGATGACGCCGACCAGGACGCGACACAACGACAGCCGGGTCATGCCAGGCATGCGCATCCTCTCGGCCCACGATGACAAGTGCAGACAAGACTGCCACCCATCTGATGGCCATGTTCAACATGGCTCGCAAGTTTGTTCATCGGTCGCAGTGTGGCACCAGCGCTGAGGCCGGCCTTCGCTAAGGCGCGCCTAAGCTTTCGCTAAGCGAGCGCCAAGCCACAGCGAACCAACATGGGTGGATGACACCCATGTTGAAAGCCGCGCTGCCGCTGGCGGCGAACGGTGCGCCGCTCGCGCGCCCTTTGGCGCAAGCACGCTGCCGCTCCGAAGCCCCGACCCAAGCGGTTCTGCTGCTCATCGCCACCCTGCTGCTGCTTCGCCTCTTCGCGATGGCTTGGCTGCCGCTGATGGACACCACCGAGGCGCGCTATGCCGAGGTCGGCCGCAAGATGCTCGAGCTCGGCGACTGGATCACGCCCTGGCACGACTACGGTGTCGCGTTCTGGGCCAAGCCCCCGCTCTCGTTCTGGCTCACCGCCGCGAGCATGAAGCTGTTCGGCGTCAACGAGTTCGCGGCTCGGCTGCCTCACTTCCTCTGCATGGTGATCGTGGCCGCCGCCTGCGGGCACCTGGCGGCCACACGCCGTGACACCTCGCCGCTGGCCGCCATCGGCATGCTGGCCGGCGCCGCACTGTCGCTGGTGGCAGCCGGTGCCGTGATGACCGATGCGGCACTCGTCGTCGGCACCACGCTGGCCCTGTGGGGCCTGTGGCAGGCATTGCAGGGACCACGACGGCGCACCGGCAACGCCTTGCTCTTTGCCGGCCTCGCGATCGGGCTGCTGGCCAAAGGCCCGCTGGTGCTTGTGCTGGTAGGCCTTCCGACGGCGGCATGGGCGGTGTGCACGCGGCAGGTCCGCCGCGTGATGACGGACGTTCCGTGGATCGCCGGGATGGCGGCGACGGTCGCGTGCGCCGGCTGGTGGTACCTCGCGGCCGAGCTGAAGACGCCGGGTTTCATCGACTACTTCATCGTCGGCGAACACTGGCACCGCTTCGTCACACCCGGATGGTCGGGCGACCGCTACGGCTTCGCGCACGCCTTCCCGCTGGGCACCATCTGGCTTTTCGCGCTGGCCTCGACCCTGCCATGGCCGCTGGTGCTGCTGGCTGCCGCATTCACACCCCGTGCAGCAAGGCCGGACGATGCCGGCGCAGATGCCGATGCACGCTCGTGGCAGATCTACCTCGCCTGCTGGTCACTCGCTCCGATGGTGTTTTTCACCGTCGCGCGCAACATCATCCTGCCGTATGCGCTGCCGGCCCTTCCGCCGATGGCGTTGTTGGCCGGTCAGTGGCTCCGGCGTCGCGTCGGCACCGAACGCATTCACGCCTGGGTCGCTGCCGGGCTGGCGCTGTCGACGGCCGGCGCACTGGCCCTCGTGATCACAGTTCGATTGCGTCACGCAACGGACCTCGGTTGCCGGTTTCGTGTTGCTTCACTTGCATCTGCCCCCGCCGGGCGACGGCAGCCCTGCCTGCCGGAACGCCACACCTTACGGCGGCATCCATCGCGGGCATCATTCAAGCCATTCAGCGGCGAAGCCGGCTCGCTGCGGCGGCCGGGCACTCGATGGCGACTCGGCGACCCCGCCCATTCCGTGCGATCTCCCACGACCGAGGGGCCGCACCGCAGCGTCTTAAGGATCGACTAATGCTTGGCTCCGCACAGTGCGTGCATGCCGAGCCTGATTCACGTCGCCCGCCCCATCCACCGCATCTGCGCGAGCCTGCTGCTCGGCCCGATCGCCTGCACGGTGCTGTCGCCGTCGACTTCGTGGGCCGATGATGAACCCCCTGCCCCACTGGAGGCCGGACTGCCTTCCGACGAGGCACTCGAGCAGGCTGGCGTGGTCATCGGCGAGATCCGCATCGACAATCTCGACATCTTCGACACGCGCCTCGAAGAAGAGGACAACACCATGTTCCGGCTCGCGAACTGGCTGCACCTGCAGACGAGGCGCGAGACCATCGAGCAGCAACTGCTGTTCGCGCGCGGCGAGCGCTACAACGCGCGGCTGCTGCGCGAGTCGGAACGCGCGCTTCGCGCCGACGGGTACCTGCGCGACGCACACATCCAGGTGACGGCGGTGCACGACGGCGTGGTCGACCTGGTGGTGTCGACGCAAGATGTGTGGACGCTGAAGCCGGGCGTGTCGTTCGGCCGCAAGGGCGGCCGCAACAGCAGCAGCATCGGCATCCAGGAGACCAACCTGCTCGGCCTGGGCAAGCAGCTGGGGGTGGACGTCAGCTCCGGCGTGGACCGCACGTCCAAGGCCCTGACCTACCAGGACCGGCAATTGTTCGGCAGCCGCTGGACGCTGTCGGGCGAGTACGACGACAACAGCGACGGACGCGCGCAGAAACTTGCGCTCGAGCGGCCCTTCTATGCGCTGGACACGCGCCGCGCCGGCGGCCTGTCGCTGCGCAACGAGCGCCGCGTCGACTCGATTTACTCGCAGGGCGAGGTCGTCAACCAGTACGACGTGCGCGATCGGCACGCGACGGGCTGGACCGGCTGGTCCGAGGGCCTGCACGACGGCGCTGCGTTGCGCTGGATGGCCGGTGCGACGTTCGACGAGCGCCGCTACGACCCGCTGCCCGCGCTGGGCGCGGCCAGTGTCGCGCCGGACGGCCGCCGGCTGTTGTACCCCTGGGTCGGATTCAGCTGGGTCGAAGACCAGTTCATCGCGACGCACAACCAGGACCAGATCGGCAAGACCGAGGACATCGCGCTCGGCTGGAACGTTCGCGGCCAGCTCGGCGCGAGCTCGAGCCGGCTCGGGTCCGACCGCAGCGCCGGCGTGTTCGACACCGGTTTCTCGAAGGGATGGATGCCGGATCCATCGCAGACCTGGCTGTTGGCGGGCAGCGCCGAAGGGCGCATCGAGCGCGCAGGCCTGAGCGGCGGCCTGTTCAAGCTGTCGGCCCGCTGGTACCAGAGGCAGTCGGCGCAGCGCAGCCTGTTCGCCTCGGTCAGCATCGACCGCGGCGTGCGTCTCGACCCGGACCAGCAGATCACGCTGGGCGGCGACACCGGCCTGCGCGGCTACCCGCTGCGCTACCAGAGCGGCAGCGGTCGGTGGCTCGCCACCATCGAAGAGCGGGCGTTCTCCGACTGGTTCCCGTTCCGCCTCTTCCACGTCGGCGGCGCCGTGTTCTACGACATGGGCCGCACCTGGGACGGCGCACTGCCGGGCGACTCGGCGCAGGGCTTGCTGCGCGACGCCGGTTTCGGGCTGCGCCTGGGCAACAGCCGCTCCGGCCTGGGCACCGTGGTGCACGTGGATGCTGCCTTCCCGATGGACGGCGACAAGTCGATCAAGAAGGTGCAGTTCATCGTCGAGGCCAAGCGCAGCTTCTGATGCTGCCTTGTCGACCAAGTCGCCACCAAGGCCTCGAGGCCAGCATGGCCGCCCCCCGATGGCAGTACCTCCACCCTGACCCGTTGCATGGGATGCATGAATGAGAGTTCTCCTGATCGAAGACGACGCAGTGGTCCCTCGACCTCGGTCTCAGTGCGGCGCCAGCTTGGGATGCCCGCCGCGCGGACGGATGCGATGCGTTGACGTCATGCGCGCTCGGGGGGAACCTGCAACCGGGCCACCGCGAGGTGCTGTCCCACCGTCAGCTCGAATGTCCAGCCGAACCGCTCGCAGATCCGATGCGCGATCTGGGTCCCAAGACCGAAGCCTGCCGTCGATGGCGTGTCGGGAAGCCCGTTCCGCACCTCGATGCTGCACTCGTCGACGACCACGTCGATGCGATCCGGGCCACCGTGGAAGACGGCGTTCTTCAGCATGTTGGCCACGAGCACGTGGACCGTCGTCGCTGGGGCCGACAGCGACAGCGGATGCCGCTCCAGGACCGAGAACGCATGGCTCGGGTTCTCGCCCATCAGATGGCGGATCAACGCTCTCACCCACGCTTCATCGATCGACACCGCGTCCGACACCGGCCGCACCGTGTCGCCGGACAGTTGCAGGAACGTGTCGACCAGCGCGTGCATGTCGCGCAGCCCGCGGCGAGCGCGCTCGATGGCCGGCCCCTGCTCAGGCCTGCCGTGCGCCTCGATGCGCTCGAGAGCCGCCTGCACGATGGCCGCCGGCGTACGCAGCTCATGGCTCGCGAAGCGGGTGAAACTGCGCTCCCGGTCCAGGACGTCCGTGGTTCTCTGCAGTGCGCTGTTGATCTGGACGACCAGGGCCTCGATCTCGACCGGGGAATTGGCCGGCAGTGCGACCTTCTCGAGGCTTCGGGGATCGCGCGCCGAGACCAGGCGCCCGACCTCCAGCATCGGCGCGGTAACGCGTCCGGTGATCCTCTTGCACAGCCACAGCAGCAGCAGGCCGAATGGAACGACGCCCGTCAGGTACCAGATGAAGACCTGAGATTCGATGGTCTCGGTCGGTTTGACCTCGGCATGGGACTCGACAACGTAGAAGGTGCGGCCGCTCGCATGGGACTGCGCCAGGACGTAGTAGTCCAGGTCCTGGTCGCCGAGCTCGACGATGCCGCGCTTGTCCGGCGACAACATCCGCTGCAGCTCGGGCGGGAGCAGGTCATGGCGGGGATAGATGACGGTGACAGGATCGATCCCGAGCGGCTCCTCCAACGTTGCCCGCTTGGCCCAGTGGTCGCCGATGTACTGCAGGCGGCGCTCGGTCTGGAAGTCCGAGCCCAGGTGCAGCGCCCCCTTCACGAGAAACGCGTTCACCGCAAACGTCAGCACGAGGACCGACAGCAGCAGATGCCACATCCTCGCGAACAGCGTCTGCGACCGCTCGCGGATGGAGACGAAGATGGCCATCAGGGCTCCAGGCAATAGCCTTGTTTGCCTCGCGTCTGGATGACTGCGCGGCCGCCAGCGTGGTGGATCAGTCGGCGAAGCTGGTAGAGATGCGTGCGCAATGCGTCGCTGGCAGGCCGGTCATCATCGCCCCACAAGGCGCTTTCGAGCTCATCGCGCGAGACGACGCGGGGCGCGTGTCGCATCAAGGTGTGAAGGAGGCGTCCCTGGAGCGGCGTCAGCGTGCAGGTCTCGCCCGACGAGATCAGCAGCCTCCAGTGCTTGGTGTCCAGCGTGAGGCCGGCGCCCTGAACGACGCCGGCACTGTTCGGGACGGTCAGGAACCTCCGGATCGCGGCCCGGACGCGCGCGACCAGCACCCTGGATTCGAAGGGTTTGACGATGTAGTCGTCGGCTCCCCGGTCGAGCCCCTCGACAACCTGGTCCGGGGCGCCCTGGGCGGTGAGCATCAGGATGGGTGAACGAAAACCATCATTGCGCAGTCGCGTGCAGACGTCGAATCCGCTGATGCGCGGGAGACCGACATCGAGCAGCACCGCATCGAAGGGAGGCGACGTGCTCTCCACCAGTCGCAGCGCCTGGGCACCGTCGCTGGCATGGTCCGGTTCGAAGCCGGACTCTTCCAGCATCTCCAGGATCGAAGCTGCCAGGTCTCGGTTGTCTTCGACGAGCAAAACACGTTCGCGATGCATCACGGGCCTCATGGATGGACGTCGCCTGCGGATTCGCTGCGCAGCCGGGAAACGTCACTGCCTTTCATTCTGGCCGTTGTCACCTCATTCGCTCAAGCCGCCCCAGAAAGGGGGCTCGGGACGCCTGGCCAATATCACGGTTGCTTCACGCATCGGGTGCCTCAATGCACTCACCGACCGGAGGCCACCCGGCCACGTCCGGCAGACAAGCGCCCGATGGCGCACCGCTTCAACCCACCCCTGGAGTTCCATGTTTTCCAACGTTCGTCTCGTCGCCAGAGCCGGTGTCCTCGCGCTGGGCATCCTCACACTGTTCCCTGCCCAGGCCGACGAGGACCGGCAGGGCTCGCAATGGGGCCTCGGCCTCGTGACCCTGTACGACCGCAAGCCTTATCGAAGTTTCGACAACAAGGCGAAGGCCCTGCCCTTCGTCTTCTACGACAGCCGCTGGGTCAGCCTGATCGGACCGACCCTCGATCTGAAGCTGCCGTCGATCGACTCCCTGTCCTTCAGCGCGAGGCTGCACTATGCCGGGGACGGATACGAGCCCGGCGACTCCCCCTACCTGGCCGGCATGGCCGAACGCAAGGCGAGCTTCTGGGTCGGCGGCGCGAGCAGTTGGAAGACCGATGTTGCAACGCTGTCCGTCGAACTCCTGGGAGACGCCTCCCGCAACAGCAAGGGCAAACGCGCCAGCCTGGGCATCGAACGCGAGTTCAAGGCCGGAGACTTCGACTTCACGCCGCGCCTCGCAGTCCACCGCTTCGACGGCAAGTACGTCACCTACTACTACGGCGTGCGCGCGGACGAAGCCACCTCGACGCGCGGGTCTTACCTGGGCAAGGCCGCGACGAACCTTGAAGCCGGGGTGCGGATCGGCTATTCGCTCGCACCGCGCCACAACCTGTCGCTCGACCTGAGCACGATCCGCCTGGGCTCCAGCATCAAGGAAAGCCCCCTGGTGGAGCGCTCCAGGCAAGACGGCGTCCGATTCGGCTACCTGTATCTCTTCTGAGCGATGCAGGCCACAAGCCCTCCGGGTCGCCTGTCGAAGGCGATGGCAAGCGCTGCCACGGGTGCCCGACGGCTGCCCGTCCGTGTCGAAGCCGGGACGCTGGCCGCGGTGCTGCTCATCGCCGCCTTGTTGACGCTGCGCCTGTTCGCCATGGCGTGGCTGCCGTTGATGGACACCACCGAGGCGCGCTATGCCGAGATCGGCCGCAAGATGCTCGAGCTCGGCGATTGGATCACGCCCTGGCATGACGACGGCGTGCCGTTCTGGGCCAAGCCGCCGCTGTCGTTCTGGCTCACCGCGGCCAGCATGAAGGTGTTCGGCGTCAACGAGTTCGCGGCACGGCTGCCCCATTTCCTCTGCATGCTGTTCGTCGCCGCGGCATGCGGCCGCCTGGCGGCATCACGCCGCGACACCCCACCGCTGGCCGCCGTCGGCCTGCTGTGCGGTGCGGCCCTGTCCCTGGTATCGGCCGGCGCGGTGATGACCGACGAAGCCCTCGTGGTCGGTACCACGCTCGCCCTGTGCGGCCTGTGGCAGGCCTTGCATGGGCCGCGGCATCGCGACGGCGCCATCTTGCTGTTTACAGGCCTGGCGATCGGACTCCTGGCCAAGGGCCCGCTCGTACTCGTGCTGGCAGGCTTTCCAACGGCGGCCTGGGCCATGTGGACAGGGCAGGGGCGCCGCTTGCTGAGGGACGTCCCGTGGATTCCGGGGCTGGCCGCGACGACCGCGGCGGTGGCCTGGTGGTACATCGCGGCGGAATTGAAGACGCCCGGCTTCATCGACTACTACATCGTCGGCGAACATTGGCACCGCTTCCTCACGCCGGGATGGTCCGGCGACCGCTATGGCTTTGCCCATGCCTTTCCTGCGGGAACGATCTGGCTCTTCGCGCTGGTTTCGACCCTGCCGTGGCCGCCGCTGCTGCTGGCCGCTGCATCCACGCCTCGCGTGCCGAGGTCAGAGGCTGCCACCCCCGATGCCGACACGCGCTCATGGCAAGCCTACCTCGCGTGCTGGTCACTGGCGCCGCTCGTGTTCTTCACGACGGCGCGCAACATCATCCTGCCGTATGTGCTGCCGGCCCTCCCGGCGATGGCGTTGCTGGCAAGCCATTGGCTGCGGCGTCGCGTCGGCTCAGGACGCATGCACGCCTGGATTGCCGGGGGACTGGCATTGTCGACCGCCGGCGCACTGGGACTTCTCATCCACGCCGAGCGTGCGGGCACTGTCGGCAGCAGGTCCGCCAAGGCCGTTGTCACCGCCTGGGAAGCGCAGCGCCGACAGAATGACGAGCCGTTGGTGTTCGTGACCGAACGACTTCACTCGGCTTCGTTCTACAGCGCAGGCCGGGCGGAGTTCGTCACGTCCCTGGCCGAAGCGCTGAAGCGCCTGGCACCGAACGGCGGCTTTGTCGCGCTGCGCGATGACGACGCCAGCCTCCTTGCACGGTTCGACTGCGTCACGCAGCGAACCGAGGCCGGCGGCTTCGTCCTGTTCCACCTGCCTTCGCCTCTCGGCGTGTTGTTCAGCGAAAGAATGTGCGCCCGTGATCGGCCCAATTGATCAGCACCAGCATCGGCGCCTCAAACTCGGTTTCCTCGTATCACTCGAAGGCCTGTCGAGGGGCCCTGCGAGGCAGCTTGCCAATGCGACCATCTTCGATCTCGGCCACGCGTTCTGTGGCCCGACGCGGGGCCTCAGCCTTGGTCCGGAAGTTCCCGAAGCGAGCCCCCGTGGAACCTCGCGTGATCTCACCGATTCAAGGCCGCTTGAACGGTCGCTAGCAGACGAACGAATTCACGCAGTCGACCGAGGCTGATGTTCGAAGTCGCCGAATCGGCACCGAGAAGCGGTCGCTGAGCGTCGAGGTGACTTGCTCGTATCGGCGATGCACGGAGTTGATGCAAGGCGGCTCAGCAGCGATTTCCCAAGTCGCTCTACATGTGCACCATATACGGCTGTGTGGTGAAGTCCGTTGAAGCGCAGGAGTAGCCGTCGGCATAGCGCAAGAGGATTGGACGATCCATGGCTATCGCTTGCTGAGCGACGGCCATATAAGGCTTCGTTGATTGCGCCGACCATGCGCCAAGCGTCTTCCAGAAGCCCCCGTTCTGATCAGTTACGTAAATGAGGACATCTCCTTGTTGAGCTTGTACTGACGCGACTTTGTACGGACCACAATCGACTGCGTTGGCTGAAGTGCTGGCAAGCCCCATGGCAACGGCGAAGATCATTGCAGATGAAGTCCGTCGAGTTTCATTGATCGGCCTGCCGTGGTGCAGTTCTTCCATGGAAGTCTCTCTGTATTGATGGGGTTGGGGATATTGTTCTCGATGGTAGCCGGCCGCAACCTCGGGGTTGGTCGATCAAAGAAGGATTCTTTGATCAGAGAGGTCACCGAAGTTGGAGGGCAGAAGCCAGTCACCAAAGCGGTCAATGGCGACAGACGGTTTGTGGCCGATCGCGTCGGGATGAGCCGGGCGGGTGAGTCCGAGAAGTTCATGCAAGAACGACCTCTCCACACGCTGTCCGACGCGGCCCCCATCAAAGCGGGTTGGCAGTGTCGCAACCAGCGGGCAGGCTGGGTTGAAGCAGGTCCCACAGGTTGCCGTAGAGATCCTCGAACACCGCAACTTTGCCGTAGGGTTCGACCTTTGGAGGGCGAACGAACGACACACCTTTGGCCCTGTAACGTGCGTAGTCGCGTTCGAAGTCGTCGGTGTAGAGGAACAGGAAAACTCGCCCGCCAGTCTGATCCCCTGTCCGCTCCACCTGTTGAGGATCTGATGCGCGAGCGAGAAGAAGCCGCGACTCTGTGGCGCCAGGCGGGGAAACGACCACCCATCGCTTGTTCTGTTCAGGGACAACTGAGTCCTCGACCAGCAAGAACCCAAGTGTGTCCACGTAGAACGACAGGGCCTCGTCGTAATCTCGAACCACGACAGAAACCAGCCCAAGTGATTGCTTCATCTTCGAATCGCCAGCGCACAGTTGATGGAGCAATGACTGTATCGGCGATGCGTTGGAACACCTGGGGAGCCCGGGTCCACGATTTCTTCGGCAGACTTTGTGACGTCGCGCATGGGGAGAGCGCTTCTAGGAAGCGTTCCTCGGACAGCGGTTGTAGCTTGACGAGCATAAGGGGCAACGGTATCCGAAACCGGGCGTTCTCGACCGTCCTTATCTGGCCGGAGTAAGACAGCGGTGCCTACGTCAGCCGGCTTCGTACTTCCATCAGAGCAAAGCCGAGAAGGTTCAGCCCGTGCCACGCTCCCGGATGCGAGGCGGCCATATCGTTCGCGGCCAAGCCAATGCCCCAGATGCGATCTACCGGGCTGGCCTCGACGAGCACGCGGTTTCCCGTGGCGAGCAAGTAGTCCCGCATGGCAAGATTCTGCGAGAACTTCGCCTGGTTTGCCCTCACGACGATCTCAGAGCGCGAGGTCTCCCAAACGGCGTCGTCGAAGGCCTCCACAGTTCGGCCGAGCTTCTTTGCCTCTGCTGGCGTTCTGCAGGCCATGATTCGAATGCGGGCCGCCTCATCGCCAAAGAGCCGCGCCTTCTCCGCCATCATGAAATGCTCGGCGGTCGGGTAGTGCTGTCCATCCACCTCGAAGCCGGCCTCGAACCACTGGCTGAGACACCCCTTTCCGACGGAGCCGTCGGCGGTCGGTTGGTGGCCCCAAAAGAACAGGTACTTGAGCGAGGCGCCTGCGTCGAGCAAACGTAGCAGGTCGTCGACAGTGCGAGGGCGCACGTTTTCCATCATGGCAGTCGTTGGTAGATGCAATCGATAACGGTGACGAACTGCGCGGGGCATGATCGATGTAGTTAGCCCCATCCAAAAGCCGCCGCTCGCGAGAGGAAGCTCATGGCCGTCAACCATCAGTGGGTCGGTCGTCGAACGAGCCGTCAATCCGAGCCTCGGAAGGCTCGTACGGGGAGACAACAGACTCGTCTGCCGCACGCAAGCGTCCATGCAAGAGCAAGATGGCCACGAGCAAAGGCACTGCCGCTGCGCACAGGACGAAGAGCAACCCTCGCTTGCTTGCCGCAACGGCGATCACACTTGTGTACGCGTGGAGTTCCTGGCTGTACCCCCATTGGACAAGCGCAATGACGGCTTCTCGGGCAATAAACAATGTCGCAGCAGCGAGACCCAGTGCGAGCACGGATACTCCGATTCTTGATTTGACCTTGTGGAGCACAAGGAGCGATGCTGGATAGGTGGCAGAAGCCGCCAGGAGGATGAACAGTGCCACTTGAACGCCCGTATCGAAGCCGGACGACTGGAACCACATGGCCTCTCGCCACCACGCAACTGCCGCTATGGCAAGCGGCAACAACGCGAGAAGATTGCGAGGCTCTCTCAGCTGGCGAAGTGGCGACATGGGACGTGTTCTCAGTCTCGACGGGGCATCTCGCAGCATCGTAGTTCGAATCGACCGAATGTCCGATCTCACCAGCGCAGGTGTCGCTCTGCCCACCACTCGACCAACTGGTTAGTGACGGAGTCCCTCAAAGCGGCCATCGGCGAAGGACTGCTTGTGGCCGAGGCTGTGTGAAAACCCGATCCGAGATCTGGAGAGCCCGCGTAGAGTTTGAAGGCATATCGAGAAAGAGTCGATATGCCGAGGTTCGTTGAAGGTCAGGATCGGCACCACGTGACGCTGCTGCCCGAGTCGCTGGACGAGTTCATTGCCGAAGACAACGCGGTCCGAGTCGTCGATGCGTTCGTCGAGGAACTGGATCTGGCATCAATGGGCTTCGAGGGCATGACACCAGCGGTGACAGGCCGCCCGTCGTACGATCCAGCGGTGCTGCTCAGGATCTACATCTACGGCTACCTGAATCGCGTGCAGTCCAGCCGACGTCTGGAGCGGGAATGCCAGCGCAACGTCGAAGTGATGTGGCTGACCGGCCGCCTGGCGCCGGACTTCAAGACCATCGCCGACTTCCGCCGCGACAATGGGGCGGGCATCCGCGCCGTGTGCCGCCGCTTCGTCGAACTGTGCCGCGACCTGAAGCTGTTCTCGCAAGCGGCCGTGGCGATCGATGGCAGCAAGTTCAAGGCGGTCAACAGCCGTGACCGCAACTTCACGCCGGCCAAGATCGAGGCACGCAAGAAGCAGATCGAGGAGAGCATCCAGCGCTACCTGGACGTGCTGGACTCGGCAGACCGGACGCAGCCCGGCGAGTTCGTCGCCAAGACCGACAGGCTCAAGGACAAGGTGAAGACGCTGCGCGAGCAGATGCGGCGCATGGATCGGTGGCAGGAGCGCCTGGCGCGGCAACCCGAGCCACAACTCTCGCTGACCGACCCGGACTCGCGTTCGATGATGTCGCAGGCCAAAGGCACGGGCGTTGTGGGCTACAACGTGCAGGTGCTGTCGGCACTAAGCACCATCTGATCGTGGCGCACGAGGTCACCAACATCGGCAACGATCGGGCGCAGCTCACGAAGATGGCGGCCGCAGCGCGCGAAGCGATGGCCAAGCCGAAGCTACGCGCCTACGCCGACCGAGGCTACTTCAATGCGCAGCAGATCAAGGGGTGCGATGACGCGGGCATCGTGCCGTTCGTGCCGAAGCCGCTGACCTCGAACGCGAAGGCCGAAGGCCGCTTCGACAAGCGCGACTTCATCTACATCGCCAAGGACGACGAATATCAATGCCCGGCGGGCCAGCGCGCGATCTACCGCTTTACGCGAGACGAGCGTGGCCAGCAGATCCGGCGCTATTGGAGCAGCGCATGCCCGCAATGCCCGATGAAGGCGCAGTGCCCGCCCAGCGACTACAGGCGGATCTCCCGGTGGGAGCACGAGGAGGTTCTCGATGCCATGCAGCGGCGCCTGGACCAGCAACCCGAGGCGATGACGCTGCGCCGGTGCACGGTCGAACACGTCTTCGGAACGCTCAAGCACTGGATGGGTTCGGCGCACTTCCTGACCCGCCCGCTGCGCAACGTCGGCACCGAGATGAGCCTGCACGTGCTCGCCTACAACCTGAAGCGCGTGTTGCGAATCCTGGGCATGGCCAAGACGATGAAGGCGGTCAGTTCGATGGGGGTGTGAGCCCCTTGTTGCCTCAAAATACCCGTTCGGGGGCGTCCCGTAGCCTGCGTGAAGCCCTCAGGCGGCATCACGACACTGTGGATCGCGACGCAATCGTTCAACGGCTCGCATCGCCGATGGATGCGGTGCTATTGCGTAGTTCTCACACAGCCTCGGCCGACATGCGACAGTTCCGGGTACGACAGGGCGGACCGTTGGACGGGGCCATGCTCCGCGTACCGGCGCCGGTCTCACGGCATGATGGCGAGGAGCCTTGATCAGCTCAGAACCACGGACACAACGTCCACTCGTATCGGCCCGGAACAATGAATGCACGCGAGGATCGCATCGCCGAACTCGTCAAGAAGTGCCTGGCCGTTTGAGTCGAAGTCGTTTGACGCAGTAAGGGTGAGCGTGCCTGAAGCCCAACTGCATTCCACATCCGTGTGCCATGGCCGGTGAGAGAACTCCTCAAGGATGCCGGGCACCGCGGCGGCCCCCTCCGCCTCTGACAATCCTGAACACTGCACAGCAATCCTCAACATCGATACCTCTCGCCTTTAGTCGCATTCCGCGGCGCTCTTCAATCCACGTCGAGCTTCAGCCATCTCAATCGGATCATCGCGGCAACCTCGTGAAGCACGCGAAAGGCGTCGTTCGCGATTGACTGCAAGTGGCCGATCACGGGCTTCCGACGACCCATAGCGGAAATCGCAGAGGCCGATTCGGGCGCCCGGAACCAGTCTTTCGACGCGCTACTTCCCCTTGAGTTTCCTACCGAGTTCGTTGGTTGGAAACAAGCTCTCGAACTCGAATCCGAGCGTGTGAGACTCGGCCTTAAATCGGGTCAAGAACAACTCAGCATCGAATGCGCCGAGCTTCTTCTTCTTTTCAATCAAGACGCCCGACGCTCGATAAATCAACGACAGAACATATGGGATGACCTCGTCCATAGGAAGCAATAGCAAGCGATCAAAATCTGGTCGCACGCTGAAGTGACCGACGTTGAACGAATCTGGCTGATCAGGAAGGCCGAAAGGCCCTCGGCCGGAAACGCGCTTCTGGAATCTGAACGGATGCTTCGCGCTGCCGTCCTCCTTGGCATGGCTGCGCAACAGTTCCAGGTCGATCCACAGGTGCTCCATGACACCTCCGTAGTCGCCGCTCAGCCTATTGGCAAGCTCCTTGAACGGGGCGTGCAGGGCACTTCCGATCTTCTGGGTGTCTTGGCCAACCATGTTGGCGTGAATTCCAACTTCCACAGCGGAGTCCCTCTAGAAACATTCGCATAGCGGTCGCTTGCCTGCGGCCGCTCTTGGCAGACTGCGGCCTCTGTTCGCATGGACCGCGAAGTACCGGCCGACGCATCGTGGAACCGAGGCACGGCTTCGGCGCAACTCGAACTTTCGACCAGCGATAGCCAGGCTTAGGCAGTGGAATCGCCCCAACGCCAAATGACAGACGGTTGTGTGAGACCAAGACACGAGAGCAGTTCGTCGAGCACAAGTTCTGGGGCTGCGGTAGCGACCGTGCGAACGATGAAAGCATTCTGCCCAGGCCTCTCGTGATAGTTGACGAGCTCGACAATCCCGCCGGACGGAAGCCGCAAGCCTACGGCAGCCCAGCTCCCCAACCCGTCTTCCGTGCCCCGGGCTAGCTTTGTAGAAATGCGCTCCTGCAGATCCACCTCAGAGATGGCGAGGAGGGCCGATTCGACATAGCCGATGCCTGGCCATGGCGCCCCAACCGGGAGGACCTTGATCGTCTGCATGCTATGGAGCCTACCATCGTGCTGCCGAGAAGCAGCCCTTCGCGAGTGCCGGCAAGTGGCCGACAGTGCATGTTCGCCGCCTCGCCCGCGAGCAGTCGGTCGGAGGCCATGCCGACTCGCTGGGCGACCGCTTGCAGGCCACGAACGAAGGGCACAGTCGGCCACTTGCTGCCGGTCGCCAACGGCTGCTTGGACGATCTTCGCTAAAGCAGAGGGCGGCCAGAACCGGTCATAGGCGACAGGGTGCTTTGCGGTCATTCACCGCCAAGTCGAGGCCTCACATTTTCAGATCAAGCATGACTCTCGGCTGGCCGTCTCTTTCGCGCCGGACTGACAGGCCATGAAGCAGCTTGGCGAAGCAGCGGGTTGCCGATCCTGGCGTTCGACGGACGCTTCGCGAAGATTTGAGCTACCGGCGCCCCAGCGTCTCCTGCAGGAAGGCGATGAAGCTCCCCAGCTTCGGCGGCATGCGGACGTCGGGCAGATGCATGACGTGCACCGGCCAGGTGGGTGGCGGCCAGTCGGAAAACAGACGCACGAGCCGACCGGTTTCGATGTCGTCCTTGAGCATCAGTTCGGGCTGCAGGATCACACCCAAGCCTGCGAGCGCGGCCTCGCGCAGCGCCATGCCACCGCTCACGTCGAACCGGCCGCGCACGGTGATGTGCTCCACCCCGCTACCGTCGGGCCTCGGAAAGCGCCAATCGCGCTCGGGCCCGGTCGCGAAGAGGAGAGCCAAGCAGTTGTGCTGGGCGAGATCGGCTGGCACCTGCGGCGTTCCGTGCCGCGCGAGATAGGCCGGCGAGGCGCAGGCAATGCGCTGAGAAGGCCGCAGCGGCCGTGCGACCAGGCCCGAGTCGGGCAGCTCGCCGACGCGGATCGCGGCGTCGAAACCCTCTTCCGCAAGGTCGACGAAACGGTCGCTGAGCGACAGCTCGACCTGCACCTCGGGGTAGCGATCGAGATAGCTCGCAAGCACCGGCACCAGCGCGCGCGTGCCGTAGATGACAGGGCAGCTCACGCGGAGCCGCCCACGCGGGCGGGTCTGCATCTCGCGTGCGTCAAGTTCGGCCGCTTCGACCCGCGCGATGATCTCGACGCACTGCGCGTGATAGCGCCTGCCAAGCTCGGTCAGGCTCTGGCGTCGCGTGGTGCGGTTTAGTAGCCGGCCATTGAGGTGCCGTTCGAGTTCGCGCACGTGATTGCCCACCATGGTGGGCGTCATGCCGCTGCCTTGGGCTGCGGCCGCGAAGCTGCCGCACTCGACCACTCGCGCGAACATCGTCATGCTGGTGAAGCGATCCATTCATAAGCCCTGTTAAGGAGTGATCGAAGGGCGGACCTGTTTATCAAGCGGCATTCAGGGATGATAGTCGTGGCCTTGTTCGACTCACACCTTGTACGGGGCTCTCCATGACTCTCACGAATCTCCAGAATCAACGCGTCGTCCTGCTTGGGGGCACCTCGGGCATCGGCCTGGCCACGGCACAGACGGCGCTGGCCGCCGGTGCTTCGGTGGTCGTCGTTTCTTCGCGCAGCCAACGCGTGACCGAAGTGCTTGCCATGCTCGGCGAGCGCGCCGAGGGCCATGTGGTCGACCTGAGCGACCAGTCCGCGGTGCGCGGGCTGTTCGAGCGGCTCGGCCCGTTCGACCACCTCGTCTACAGCGCGGGGGAATCGCTGCAGATCGGCCGGCTCGCCGAAACCGACTTCGACGCGGTGCGCAAGGCCTTCGACCTGCGCCTCTTCGGCGCGATGGCCGCCGTGAAGCACGCGGCGCCACACCTGCGCCCCGGGGGCTCGGTGGTGCTGACCGGCGGCGTGGCCAGTCAGCGACCGCAGAAAGGCTGGACGGTGGGTGCCAGCATCTGTGGTGCGATGGAAGCCTTCACGCGCGCACTTGCGGTGGAGCTGGCGCCCATCCGAGTCAACCTCGTGAGTCCGGGCTTCGTGCGCACGCCGTTGTGGGCCAACATTCCCGAAGCCCAGCGCGAGGCCATGTACGCGGACGTCGGTGCGACCCTGCCGGTGGGTCGCGTGGGCGAGGCGCAGGACATCGCGGAAACCTACCTTTATCTGATGAGCAACCGCTACTCCACGGGCCAAGTCGTGGTGGTGGATGGTGGCGGCGTGTTGGTCTAGCGCCGCAGTCGGCCAGAGGACTAGACAGCGAAAGCGGCTTCCGCCACCCGTTTATCGACGTGGCGTCGCAGGCGTCTCGGCCAGTCGATGCGTTCAATCGCCGCCCGCCTTGGGAGAGCATCGTCGACCGTCAGCCGGGAGATCGGACGCAACGGCGGCCTGGATGACTATCGGGCGACCTTGGCAGGCCAAGCCGCCTGGGAGCGCGCTCTTCGACCGCAGCTCTGCAAGTTGATCAAGAACCGCGCTCTGGCTGGCATCGTGGCGGACAGGCTTCGGATGCTTGGTCACCGGAGCAAATCGCCGGGTGGCCCAAGCATACTTAGCCGAACGATCGGTCAAGCGACACGCAATCCACGGCTGGTGGAGCCCTTCATAATCAAAACCTGACCCCCGCTTGTTCCAGATGCCGACCTTTCCTCATGGATAAATTCTTGCTGCAGCAGCAGGTGCTGAAACAGCTCGCCGAAGACCTGCTGCAAGCCGAACAGGCAATGCGCGCGGCCCATGAAACGGCGACTCACGAAGAAAACATCGCCGAAAACAAATACGACACATTGGGACTCGAAGCCGCCTACCTGGCCACCGGCCAAGCTCGCCGCGCCGCGGCCATCCGTCAGGCGATGACCAATTGGCGCCAATTCCGCCCGCGCCCCTACGACGCCAGCAAAGGTATACAGCTCGGCGCGCTGGTCTGCCTCGTCGATTCCGACGACAAGCAGCAACAGCTCTTTCTCGGCCCGGATGGGGGCAGCATGAAGTTGGTCAGCGGCGGTCAGCTCGTTCAGGTCATCAGCAGCGAAGCGCCTTTGGGCAGGGCCATACTGGGTAAATGCGAGGGTGATGAGGTGTCGATACAGGTCGCTCCAATCCGACAGCAGTTTGAAGTGCTGCGAGTTCATTGAGGCGCAAGCAAGTTGACGCCGAATTGATCAAAAATCACTCGCCCCCGACCCCTTTCGGGACGCTCTGTCCAGCCCCGGGAGATCATGAACGCGTTTGCGGAACAAGTGCGGTGCCCACATGCACCCAGCGCGTGGCGCGATCGATGGCCACGAACAGGTAGCGCCGCTGGTGCCCATCGGGCATCTGCGGCAGGTACTTGATGTCGATGAGCACGAAGCCGGGCTCGTCGTCCTTGAAGGTCTCGGTTTGTCACGAACCCAAAACGCGGCGCCAGAATCGATGCCAGAGTACCCGACCTGGGGCCTGCAGGTGCGAGAGTGGAACGCGGGGCAACACAGTCTCCGTCAAAACAACGCCATGCGGGTCGCCGTCGTCGGCTGCCAATTGCCGCGCAACCTGGTATCCGCGCTGATCGCTGCCATCTGCTCAAACCGCGTTCTCGAATTGGCATCCCCCGATGCCATCACACTCGCAAGCTCGAGAGCGGCCGTGTAGATCGCTTCATTCGCCAGGACGCCTCGTGAGGCTTTGCCGCCGTCAAGATCCCTGATCAGAAACGTATCTTGGAACTTGACTCCGAGCGGCGACAGCAGAATTTTCGCGAACGCCATCGGCACAAACGCAATCAGGCATTCCGCGTCTTCTTCTTCGACGCCGTGGGCTGAAAGCTTCTGCACGAGTTCGTCGAGATCGTCGAAGCAACTGCGACTCGCGACCTCCATGAAGAGAAGAACCTTCTGATTCGGAAGCACATGCTCCCCTGAGATTGCGAGGCGATGGAACTTGTCGCCAGCTGTTCGAGAAACTCGGACCGCGGCCGACGGGAACTCACTTGAAGTAGGACAACAAATCCTCAAGGTACTTCGTTCTCTCCGCAGTGGTTTCGGCCATGCAGTCACCCAGTTTGGCTGAAACAAAAGAGCCGCCCGCGCCTTCATACGTCGCCTCGAATGCGCAATGCGACTTCTGGAATTTCAGCCAGTCTCGTTGGCCCTCGCGGACGAAGCCGATGTCCTTGTTCTCCAGCTTCACCTCGGCGGTGCCCCCATGTGCACACTCAACAAGTCGACGCTGAACAACTCGTCTTCAGCCAAACGCCATTGAAGCGCCGGCAGCCTCGGGCGGGGTGAGCAGACGGGCGATGAAGAGCGGCAGCGATGAAAGTGCAGCCCACAACGATGATCTCGCGCACGATCGCCCTGGGCCACGGCTCATGGAAGGTCATCGGAGATAGTGGCGCACTGTGGCGCAGACCAGAAAGGGGTTCTGGTGCCTCGGGTCGGAGTCGGAAGACCGCACAGATGCTTGCTTGCGGATGGTTTGGCGTAATTTCGGCGCACTGCCACACGTCTCTGCGAGAAATAATTCTCTCGTTCAGAGGCTTCCTCGCAGTGATTTTGAGTCATCGGTGCCCGCTTGAAAGCGTGGCCCCATGCCTGCTCCGTCCTGTCTATCGGCATTGCTGCGAGTGTCGGCTGTGCAGCGTTTGCCGTCGGTCGCTTCGAGCTAGCGACCGGCCGCTTGCTGCTTCAATGCGGGCGCAGCAGCGCTACGGAGGTAGCCAACCGATCGGCCAAGCGACGCGGCACTCACTGACGCTCGTCAACGCGCACTGCCGCCAGCGGATCGGGGTCGGTTGAACGTCCGCTGTGCGCCCGCGCGAACTGGCACTATCGACCCAACTCCGACATTCAGGATGCGGATCGTGACGCGTCGAAGCAGTCGTTCAACGTCATTGACAATGAATCACGATGCAGCAGTCCTCGCATGGTGAACGAATCTAGATGTGAAAGTGAAAGTGAGCCTCAGGAAGCGAGAGCCCGAAGGCGACCATCCAGTAGTAGTTGAATGCGAGCATGATCAGCATCGCAACGAAGGCGCTGGTCCAGATGCGCCTCCCAACTGAAGCCCTCTGCGTCCACGCGATGTAGGCGATGCAGGCCACTGCCCATTCGGCGACCGTCGCTGCCACCGCCGCTTGTGGGTCGAAGGATGCGGCCGGGCGCCCGTTGGCGTCGTATACCGATGCGTTCACAGCAACAAGGAACGGAAAGAAGTAGGCCGCCAGGAACGGGAACTTGAAGTTGTTGAAAGACACCCACAACAGTATCGACGTCGGCACCGAAACTACTACGGTGGCAATACCGACGGCGATGAATCGGAGTAGGGCACCAAGAAGTCCGTTTTTCATGCGCAGCAGGGAAAGCAGATTGACGCGAGTGTCCGCTCGTCAGGGTCGCCGAGCAATCGCTCTTCAGAGGGTACGCAAACGCATTCTTCGGCAACGGCCTCGTCGTCCTTCGATGGGCCACCCCTCCGACCCCATTGTGCCGGCATGAAGTTCGGCGCAAAAACGCCTCTGCAACCCCTTCGATCACCAGCTCCAAAGCAGTCATCTGTGATAGACAGCTTGTGGCCGAACTGAGTCAGCGCGCCTCGAAAGGCAGAGGCCAATGGCTTAACCCTTCCTCACCGTACTCTCGCACATGAGGATCCGAGTGCTTCGCCAAGTCTTCGAGCACGGAACGGGACTCAGGGGTTCCGATTCGGGCCAGTGCGTACGCGCACTTGCGCTGGAACTCGTGTCGATTGCCCCACGCGTCCATGTATGGGAAGGGATCTACAACCGCCTTGGCGATGGACAGGACTGCGGCATTGCTACCTAGCAGGCCCAGCTCAAACACGATGTCTTCGTGACGTTCATGTCCGCTTTGGCCGAGAAGCCCGATCAGCAGCGGCACACGTGCTTCACCTTCTGGCAGTGCATCCAGCGCGGCACAAAGCGCATCGGTATCCTTCGATTCATTCATCGTCATACGTCGCTGTTTCCTCGCACTAGCCTACCCCACAGCGGTCGTCGGTGACCGCCTGCTTCTGTCCGGACTCGGACACTGGGCGTGGCGCGAATGTTAGCCAAGCGAGATGCGATAGCGCAGACCTTCGGTGCCGCCAAACTGCCCGGGCTTCACAAATCTCTCATGCAAGACCCCGCCGTTGGACTCAATGACACGTTGAGACGCGAGGTTGTCTGGATCCGTCGTGATTTCAACGTACTCCAGGCCTTCGCTGCGCGCTTCCGGAAGCAGGCACCGTAGAGCACGCGTTGCGTAACCGAGTCGTCGCTTCCACGGAACGACGGCGTAGCCGATGTGCCCAAGACAATATGGCGGAAGGTCCGAAGTTCCGCGCTGCCATCTGAAGCTTATGGCTCCACAGAACTCGTCGTCCCATATCCAGCGTCGATATCCGGGCAATCTCGCAACGGTTGAGCCATCGGGCAACGCGACCCGTGCACCGGTTGCCTCTCGGTCGACCAGGCTCACAAGGAATGCTTCGGGATCCTGCGATATTGAAGCCAGTTCTTCCTCAGCCGCGACGCTTCCGCGAACGTTGTCAGCGGACCAGCCTCGCTTCAGCGCAGTGACGTAGCTCGGCAAGAACTCAATAGATGGCCAAACAAGGCGCACGTCGTCTCCTCAGTCGCTTACAGGAAGCGCAGCGCATCCAGAGTACCAGCACAAGCTGCCGCAAAGCAGCCATCGTTGATCGGCTGGTTCTTGCCGGTTGCAGCCCCTACGCGCGCCATGCTTAGGGTCACGCCACCTGCTGGACCTCACCAGGAATGGCCGCATACATCCAATAGTCGGTAGGCGTGCCTCGTACAAGCCTCAAATTGCGCACGAGGCCCTCCCGCCTGAAGCCGCACCGTTCCAGAACACGTTGAGATCGAAAGTTCGGCAAAACAGTAGTGGCCTGGACTCTGTTCCACCTCTTGACTTCGAACGCCCAAAGAGCGGCATTGCGGCATGCAGCCGTTGCGATGCCTTGTCCCCAATGGTCAGGTGCGACGTCGTATGTGACCTCTGCTGTGCCAAACGCAGCAGAGATGGTGTGAAAGCCGACGGTGGCAACGATTGCTTTGCTCTCCTGCTGAAGAAGCACGAAGCGGATAGGTGTGTTGGGTTCGCCAGCGAGTGTGCGGCGAATCTCGGCTCTGACGTCGTCCACAGTTTCTGCTGTGGAACTCGTGTGCTGCTTCACCTCCGGCAGGCACGCATACCTGGCCCAAGAGGCTGCGTCTTCGAGCCGAGCTGGACGCACAGAAAAGCCTGGAATCAGTAGTGGTCGCATGAGCATGGGTTTCGTGCGGCCCGACGTGTGGGGCGGAAGCAGCACCACGACATCGTACTTGCCTCAAGTCACGGGTGCCGCTCGAAAGCGGTCGTCGGCGAGAGACCACTCCTGGCCGCACTGAGTCATAACTTCACGGGGATGATCCACCGGGACGCCTGCGCAATCCTTGCCGCCCATCGATGTCCGTCCCACCGTTCGGCCGCGCCCGACGTGCGGCCACGTGAAAGACGAGGGCCAGCGCGCAACCCCACAGAAGGCAGTTCAATAGCACTAACGCAAGAGCACCTTGTGGCAGATGCTGCAACCAAGTGCTGGGAAGCGCATGGAGGATGACATCGTGGGGGTACTGAAGCACGGCAGCCACGGACGCAGCGCGACCTGCAAGTGCAGAGCGACTGGGTACCTGATCCAAGTCAAAGCCAAATGCGGTGACAGCTGCTGAGAACCACAGTATGAAGTGGGCAACGGCAAAGTAGCCGACTCGCCGAACATGTACCAACGCACGCATAGGCGACAGGACGTATCCGTGGTGGGACAGTGTATCTTCCCCACAGCAGACTCTCGTGAAGGACTGACGTGGTCCAATTCTGATGGACACCTCGATGGGAGATTTTCCCGCAGAGGACGAGAAGAGCATGACCGAGAAAAAGAGAGCCCGCCGGGCATTTGATGCGGCGTTCAAGCTGCAAGTGGTTCGCATGGTGCGAGACCAGGGATTGAGCGTCGGGCAGGTGTGCCGCGACATGAACTTGACGGACAGTGGCGTGCGCCGCTGGCTCGATCAGTTCGACGAGGAAGCGGCGGGCCGCCCCGGTGCGGGCAAGCCGCTGACGGCGGAGCAGCAACGCATTCGCCAGCTCGAAGCCGAGAACCGGCAACTGAAGTCGGACAACGACCTGCTACAAAAAGTGTCGGCCTTCTTTGCCCGGGAACTGAAGTGATTCACATGCTGATCACACAGTGGGCGGGGAAGGCCTCGATCAAACAGTTGTGCCGCGTGCTGGAAGTCAGCCGCTCGGGGTACTACGCCAGGCGCCAGCGCGAACCGCGCACGTGTGCCCAGGCTACGCATGCCAAGGCCGTGTTCGAGGCCAGCGGGCGCAGCTACGGCAGCCGGCGCGTGAGCGCGGCATTGCGGGCGCTGGGCGTGAACGTGGGACGCCACAGAGCCAGAACATTGATGCGCAGCCACGCGTTGCAGCCGCGTTGGCGGCGCAAGTTCGTTCACACCACCGACAGCCGTCACAGCTTGCCGGTGGCGGCCAACGTGCTGGATCGGCAGTTCCGTCCCGCGGCGCCGAACCGGGCCTGGGTCTCGGACATCACCTACATCCGCACGCGCAGCGGCTGGCTGTATCTCGCCGCCGTGCTGGATCTGTACTCGCGCCGAGTCGTTGGCTGGGCCATGGCGCCGAGCATGCCGGCAAAGCTGGTGTGCCAGGCGCTGAACATGGCGATCGTCAGCCGTCGGCCCGCTGCTGGCTTGATCGTGCATTCCGATCGCGGCAGCCAGTACGCCAGCAGCGAGCATGCCACCTTGATCGCGAGCAACAACCTGGTCGCCAGCATGAGCCGCAAAGGCAACTGCTGGGACAACGCCGTGATGGAACGCTTCTTCCTGAACCTGAAGATGGAACGCGTCTGGCAGCGCGATTACGCCAATCACGCCGAAGCGATGATCGATGTCGCCGACTACATCGCCTGCTTCTACAACCCCGTCAGGCTCCATTCCACTCTCGGCTATCGCTCGCCTGTCGAGCATGAGCGACACGCCGAACTCACTCACTGATATTCAACCCAACCAACTCATTGGCGTGTCCGAAAAGACTTGACCACGACAGGACCGCATCTGGCCGACACAGGCCGTTCGGGTTGTTCTGTCGATTGAACGCCCGGGCAATGGTCTGGCACTGGACCCTATGTCATCGCGTAGACAAGGAACGGCCTGACAAAGAGTAAGAGCAGGATCACGCGGATGACGATGTGAAGCCAGAAACTTGCTGGAGTGGACCTTCGGCTAACACCGCGACCAATCCTTCCGAAACCTGCGCCAGTGGCGAACATTTGATAGAGATCTGCCGCCAGCACAGCGCAGCTTGACGCCAGTAACGTGACCACGGCAACCTTTCGCAATATGCCATGTTCAAGGGGAACAGAGGCAAAAAGGAGCGCAAAACCAAGCAACAAGAACCCGGCTGCGCCGCGATGCAATTTGGTGGGCAGCTCGTCACTGGAAGTCACGACAGATCACTCGACCTTCTCAAGCCCTGGGAGTACGACCGCAAGATGGCACCTATTGATCTTGGCATGGCGCTCACTATCGCAGAGCCGTGAAGAGGACTGCCTGCACATCGCACCTCAACGTGCCTTGCGCGAGTCGATGAACCAACCAACCGCGATCGTGAAGACGCCGATCGCTACGGCACCGATCCCGCACATTGTCAGCGGAGCGAGCTTCGCGGTTGCTCCCGGTACGAGGCGCAGGAATTGTTGATGTTCACCGGTACTGGACGGTCGAGAGATGAGCAAGACATCTACAGGCAGCAGGTCAGCTGCTGGCGATAGCAGCGCCAGTCCAACGAGCACGAGCAGATAGCCAACACCACGCACGCACGCACTCATCATTTTCGGACCCGCCTCAAAGCTTGGACCGCATTCTCCCGCGCTTTCTCGGCTCCCGAAAGCGGTCAGCCGCGACGGACAGCTTGTGGCCGGCAGCGTGAGTTTGCCAGACCGCTCCAAAGCTGGGCGGTCTCAAGCCTGAAGTGCAACACCTTGCCAACGGGTAAGGTCAGCGAATGCACAAGACGAGATACCAGCAATTGCAGGCAGAAGATCGCATGAGCATTGCGAGCCTGCGGCAGCAAGGCTTTGGAGTGAGGGCGATCGCGCGAGCGATTGACCGCTCGGCGAGCACAGTGCGCCGGGAGCTGCAACGCAACACGGAGCAGAGGAAGGCGTACGCGTCGGCCCGGGCGCAACGCATGGCGCAGACCCGTCGCAAGGCTGGGCGGCCATGGCCGAAGCTGTACCGCGAAGGCAAGCTGTGGCTGGTGGTGAAGACGTGCCTGTCGTGGCATTGGTCGCCTCGCCAGATCGCATGCACACTGGCGCGCATGTGGCCCGACGAACCCGACATGCAGGTCTCGCACGAGACGATCTACACCGCGATCTACGCGCACGCCAGCGGAGAACTGCGCCGCCAGCTCATCAGCTGCTTGCGCCAGAGCAAGAGCACGCGCAGGCCGCGTTCTGCGGGGCAGGACCGGCGCGGCCAGATCCCCGAGATGGTCAGCATCCACGTGCGTCCACCCGAGGTGCAAGACCGCGTGATGCCAGGGCACTGGGAAGGCGATCTCATCCGCGGAGCCGAGAACAAGTCGGCGGTGGGCGTGCTGGTGGAGCGCAGCACGCGTCTGGTGTTGCTGGCGAAGATGGCGGATGCGACGGCCGAATCGGCGCTGCGGGCGTTCAGCGCGAAGCTCAACTCGATTGCCGAGCCGATGCGCCAGACGCTGACCTACGACCAGGGGCGCGAGATGGCCAGGCACCAGGAGCTCACCCGTCGCACAGGCGTGAAGGTCTACTTCTGTGACCCGCACAGCCCGTGGCAGCGAGGCACCTGCGAGAACACCAATGGGCTGCTGCGGCAGTACCTGCCCAAAGGCACGGACCTGTCGGTGTTCAGCCAGGACGAGCTCGATGCCATCGCCGACGAGATGAACAACCGACCTCGCGCAACGCACGACTGGGATTCGCCCATCCGGGTATTTGCCGCCATACTCAACGCCGACTCTCAACGTCAACTCTCAACCACGCATTGATGCCGGCGGGTGTTGCACTTCAGACTTGAGACCGCCCTGCCCTTCAGCATTCGAGGCTACACCGCCAGGGGTGCGGCTCAGAGCAAGTGCAAGCGGTGACCGCGCGCATCCTGCATGGCCCTCAACTCGATGGGAGACCATCATGGGCACTGCATGTAGCGCCGTTCATCGCGAACCGTGGAACAAGGGCAAGCTCGTCGGGTAAAAAGCGCCATTCAAGCTGAAGGACATCTGGGCCCTGCGCGTCCGGTTGCAGATGGAAGGCCGGGTTCGTGAGTTGGCACTCTTCAACCTCGGCATTGACAGCAAGCTGCGCGCCTGTGATCTGGTCGGCCTGAAGGTCCGCGATGTGTGTCACGGCGATCAGGTGGCCACGCGTGCCATCGTTGTCCAGCACAAGACCCAGCGCCCGGTTCAGTTCGAGATCACGCCAGCCGCCCGAGATGCCGTGCAGGCTTGGATCAAGCTCGCTAGGCTGAAGCCGGAGGACTATCTGTTTCCAAGCCGCCTCCATGAGTCGCTCCATCTGGGTACTCGGCAGTACGCCAGAATCCTCGGGCACTGGGTCGATGAACTGGGGCTGGAACAGGACCTTCGGTGCGCTGCTCGAAGCGGCCGCATCCTGGGGTGAAGCCTCGATCGACGGCTTACGCTTCTACGAGAAGCCGGAGAACCCGTAGAGGCGCGCTGCTCAAATCCTGGTCGCCGGCAAGTTCTACGAATGACGTCGACCGGCCACGAGCAGAAGTTCATGAACGGCTGTTCTCGGGTAGGCTGTCGCCCTTGCTGCCCACCGACGGCTCAACGCCGGCCTCTGCAAGGCGCTCGCTGTAGCGGATAGACACGTACTGCGACCCGCGGTCGGAGTGAATCACCAGGCTGCGATCCCGTTCGGGTTGCCGCGCGTACAACGCCTGCTCCAAGGCATCGAGGACGAAGTCCGTTCGCATCGAACTGCTGACGCGCCAGCCGACGATGCGCCTGGCGAAGACGTCAATGACGAAGGCCACGTACTGCCAGCCCTGCCACGTCGACACGTAGGTGAAGTCCGAGACCCAGAGCTGGTTCGGGCGCTCGGCGCGGAACTGGCGGTTGACCTTGTCCAGCGGACATGGCGCCTTGCCGTCGCTGATCGTCGTCCGCACGATCTTGCCTCGCATCACGCCGCGCAGTCCCAGCCGACGCATCAGCCGCTCCACCGTGCAGCGCGCCGCTGCCGTGCCTTCGCGCGCCAGCTGGCGCCAGACCTTGTCAGCCCCGTAGACCTGCATGTTGGCCTGCCAGACGCGCTCGATCCGAGGGCTCAGAACGTCGTCACGTTGGGCGCGTGCGCAGCGCTCCTGCGGGTTGCGTCGAAGCGCCGCATACCGTCGATATCCAGACGGGGAAATCTGCAAAACCTTGCAGATCGGCTCGACCCCGAATGTGTCTCGGTGCTTGTCAATCAAGTCCCTCAGGACTTGAGTCGGCGGTCGAGCTCCGCCTGGGCGAAAAACGCGCTGGCCACCTTGAGGATCTCGTTGGCCCGACGCAGTTCCTTGACCTCGCGCTCGAGCTCCTTGACACGCTGCGCCTCGGACGTCGTTACGCCCTCGCGCACGCCGGCATCGATCTCCTGGCGCTTGACCCACGTCAGCAGCGTCTGCGGCACGCAGCCGATCTTCGGCGCGATCGACTCCACCGCCAGCCACAGCGATGGGTACTCCCCACGATGTTCCTGCACCAAGCGCACCGCGCGCTCGCGCACCTCAGGTGAAAACTTGTTCGACTTGTTCATGGCTCCATCTTCTCAAGGGTTGGAGCCTCCTCGAAACCCGGGGCGATTCAATATGGCTCACTTCAAAGACTGGGCACGCGACCTCGATGCCTTTTCACTCGGCCAAGCTCAGGAACGAATCGCGACGTACGAAAACGGCGGTGACGCGTGTGGCCGAACCCTTCCCATCGAGGGTGACGCGCAAAGGCAAGCGCCTTTGCGCGCCCCTCATGGGAAACGTTGAGCGTCCGCATTCCGGAGCCTTGCTCAGTCCGTGCCAACCTCCGCTTTGGGTTGTCTAGGGATGTGCTGATCAATTCAATTTCTGGAGCCGACAGCTTCTCTGCGAACACCGGTGCACCGCGGCGAGCGCGAGTTTCCGCGGGTTTTGAACGATTG
>NZ_LMDM01000006.1 GCF_001425825.1 Rhizobacter sp. Root1238 | reverse complement strand
TGGCGCGCGCCAGCGCGCTTCGTGGACTGACTCGCCGGCACTGTTTGACCACAGCGAACGCAGTGAGCGGAGGGAGTTTGCCGGCGCATCCCCAAAGCCGATCTTCTTCGTGGAGTCGGCCGCCAGGCCGACCGCCCCGGCATGAGCCCCCCAGCCCATCCCCCACCCGCCGCGACGCAACGAGATCAGAAATTCATGTACTGAGGCGCCCGCCCATCCTTCGCACGCACACCCGCGAAGCGCGCCGTCAGCCGAGCCTGCAGGTTCACCGGCAGCGGCGCGAAGCCGGTGCCGCGCGTCAGGTCGTCGCCGTGCATCAGGCACCAGTACAGGAAGCGCATGCCCTGCGCGGCGCGCTCGGCATCGGCCGGCTCGGCGTCGAACAGCACGAAGCTCGTCTGCGTGATCGGCCACGCGCCGCTGGCCGGCCGGTTCATCAGCGACGCCAGGTCGTTGCCGGCGCGCGAGACATCGCTGTCGAGGATCGCCGCGCGAAAGCCCGCTTCCGACGCCGCCACCGCGACACCCGAGCCGTTGACCAGCCGCACCCCCGCGAGCTCGTCCTTCACGACGCGGTCGTAGCTGACGTAGGCGATGCCGCCGTCGGTCTCCACGAGCGCCTTCACCATCCCGTCATTGCCTTCGGCGGTGACGACCTGGCCCGGCCACTTCGGCGCCTGCCCCGCGCCGATCTCGGTCTTGAAAGCCGGCGACACCTCCGACAGGTAGCGCGTGAAGCCTTCGGTGGTGCCGGAACGATCCGCACGCACGATGCGCAGGATGCGCAGCGCCGGCAGCGCGACGCCCGGGTTCTGCGCCGCGATGCGCGGATCGTTCCACTTCGCGATGCGCGCGGCCATGACATCGGCCAGCACATCGCCGGACAGCTGCAGCCTGTTCGCGCCGATGCCCGGCAGCTTCACCACCGGCACGATGCCGCCGATCAGCATCGGCACCTGCACCAGCTTGCGCTTCGTCAGCTCGTCGGCGGGCAGCGGCGTGTCGCTGCCGCCGAAGTCGACGGCACGCGCGCTGATCTGCTTCACGCCGTCGCCCGAGCCGGTGGCCTTGTAGCTGACGGCGGTGCCGGCGGTCTGCTGCTCATACGTCCTGGCCCAGCGCTCGTAGACCTTCGACGGGAACGAGGCGCCGATGCCGCGTACCTGCGCCGAGGCGGTCGTGGCGAACAAGGGGAGGAGCGAAATCAGCCCGGCGAGGGCGGCGAGGCGAAGGCGGGAGGTGGTCACTTCGGAAAAGCCGTTGGTTACTGCGAGGGCGCGACGATACATCGGACGCGTGACAGTGCATCCATCCCCCAGGTTGAGGATGCCGGACCGTGAACTGCGTCGCACCCGAGCGGGCTTCAACACGCTGTTACCCGCAACACGGTCACGTAACCGGCGCACATGGAAGACTTCTGCGCACTTGAGCACGCGGGGTTCCTCAAGCCGGCTCGAAAACGGCCGAATTTGCACGAACCTCTTCCGAATGTTGTTGGAGCCTTGAATGGACCTCGAAACCTCTGTCGTCGACTCGCAGACCCTGCGCCGCCACCTGATGGCACCCAACCCGATGCAGCGCGCGATCGCGCTGCACGCGCTGGAGGTCGAGGTCGAGCGGCTGCCGGCCGGCGATCGTTCGCTGGGCAACGAGGTCGAGAAATTCGTCTCGCGCGGCATCCCGTTCTATGCGCTGAACGATCCGCACTATTGCAGCTGGGTCGGCAAGGCCGCCTCGTATTGGGACAAGCTGCACGCCTGAACGGCAAGGTCCCGGATTGGCATCCGGGCTACCGGCTTCGCAGCCCGGATGCCAATCCGGGATCAGCCATAGATCGGCCGCAGCATGCAGTGCAGCACATAGGCCGCACCACCGACGGCGGTCGCCAGTGACCCATACCGCGCGATGCGGATCTGCGGCGCCGCGATGCCGGCCTCGGTCGCGAACTGCTGCACCGCCGACAGCGCGGGGTCGAGGAACTCCGCACCGCGCTCGACCGTCTCGCCGCCGAGCACGATCACCGTCGGATTGAAGGTCATCCACACGTTCTGGATCAGCACGCCGAGGTAGGCCCCGGCGCGCGCCGCGTCTTCGGGCGTCGCGATGTGCCGTGCACCGATCAAGGCCTCGGCACAGCCGCGCCGGCCGCAGGAGCACATCGGCCCGCCCATCTGCAGGATCGTGTGCCCGACCTCGCCGGCCAGGCCGCTCGCGCCGCTGAAGAGCCGGTCGTTCAGCACGATGCCGGCGCCCACCCCGATGCCGCAGCTCAGGAAGATCAGCGGGTCGTCGGCCGGCCCCTCGCCGAACTCGAACTCGCCGATCGCCGCCAGGTCGGCCTCGTTCTGGTAGTAGATCGGCACGTCGGCCAGCCCCGCGGCCGCCGCCTCGCCCGACAGCCGCCGCCCCAGCTCCACGTCGCGCCAGCCGATGTTCGGTGCGAACTTCAGCACACCGGCCTGTTCGTCGACCGCGCCGGGCAGGCCGACACCGATGCCCATCAGCCGGTAGTGACGCTCCTTCACCTCGGCCGCAAGCGCCAGCACCTGCGCGATCAACTGGTGGCATGCCTGCTGCGGCTCCAGCGAGCGCAGCGGCGTGCGCTGCGATTCGATCACCTCGCCGTTGATCGTGACGGCCGCGGTCTGGATCGCGTCGATGCCGAGCTCGGCGCCGATCAGCGCCAGCCGCTGGCTGTTCAGCCGCAGCGGCTTCGGCCGCCGCCCGAGGCTGCCGGTGTGCTGGGCTTCTTCCTCCAGCAGCCACCCCTCGTCGATCAACTCCTTCGCGAGGATGCTGATGGTCGACTTGGTCAACCCGCTGTGCGTCGACAGATCGGCCCGCGACAGCCCGGGCTCCTCGCGCAGCAGGCGCACCAGCGCCATCCGGTTGATGCGTTTGACTAGGTGCTGGTCGCCGGTGAGTGTCATGCGGCGCATTGTCGCCACCGGCGCGGCCCGGTTCGCCTTCGGGAAAGCGAGTGGTGTATTTTGTTTGTCCGATGAACTAAAGTGGCGGGCGTTGCCCATCCCGGGCTGCTCACGGCCTTGCGCCGCCGCTCGCCATGTACCTCGGAATCGACCTCGGCACCTCGGAAGTCAAGGTCCTGCTGCTGCAGGACGACCACCGCATCGTCGCCACCGCCGGCGCGCGCTTGACGGTGTCGCGTCCGCACCCGGGCTGGTCGGAGCAGGACCCGGCCGACTGGTGGGCCGCCACCGAATCGGCGGTCGCCGCACTGCGCGCACAGGCGCCGGCCGAGTTCGCACGGGTGCGCGGCATCGGCCTGTCGGGCCAGATGCACGGCGCGACGCTGCTCGATGCCGACGACCAGGTGCTGCGCCCGGCCATCCTGTGGAACGACGTGCGCTCCGCGTCGGAGTGCCTGGAGCTGCAACGCCGCCTGCCGGCGCTGCCCGAGATCGCCGGCAACCTGGCGATGCCCGGCTTCACGTCGCCCAAGCTGCTGTGGGTGCAGCGCCATGAACCCAAGCTGTTCGAGCGCACGCGCTGCGTGCTGCTGCCGAAGGACTGGCTGCGCCTGAAGCTGACCGGCGAGAAGGTCAGCGAGATGTCGGACGCGGCCGGCACGCTGTGGCTGGACGTGGCGCAGCGCCGCTGGTCGCGCGAGCTGCTGGCCGTCAGCAACCTGAGCGAGCAGCGCATGCCGCGGCTGGTCGAAGGCAGCGCGGTGTCCGGGCAGTTGCGCGACACGCTCGCCGATGCCTGGGGCCTGCCGCGCGGCATTCCGGTGGCCGGTGGCGGCGGCGACAACGCGGCCAGCGCGGTCGGCATCGGCGCGGTGCGGCCGGGCGAGGGCTTCATCTCGCTCGGCACCAGCGGCGTGCTGTTCGTCGTGACCGATCGCTTCCGCGCGAATCCGGCCTCCGCGGTGCATGCGTTCTGCCATGCGGTGCCGAACCGCTGGCACCAGATGAGCGTGATGCTGTCGGCCGCCAGCTGCCTGAGCTGGGTCACCCAGCTGGTCGGCGCGGCCGACGAGGGCGCGCTGCTGAAGGATGTCGGCGCGCTCGATGCGGCCGGCCAGGCGGCCGCGCCGCTGTTCCTGCCCTACCTCGGCGGCGAGCGCACGCCGCACAACGATGCGAAGGCGCGCGGCGTGTTCTTCGGGCTGTCGCACGACACCACGCCGGCGCACCTCGGCTGGTCGGTGCTCGAAGGGGTTGCCTTCGGCATGCTCGACGGGCTGCATGCGCTGCAGGCTGCCGGCACCGAGGTCGGCCCGCTGACGATCGTCGGCGGCGGCTCGCGCAGCCCGCTGTGGGCGCAGCTGTTCGCGACGCTGTATGGCGTGCCGGTGCGCACCGTGCATGGCGGCGAGGCCGGCGGCGCGCTGGGTGCCGCGCGCCTGGCCTGGCTGGCGACCGGCGGCAGCGAGGCCGACGTGTGCCTCTCGCCCGCGCTGAACACCGAATACCTGCCCGAGCCCGCCGCGCGCCGCGACGCGCTGCTGGCCCGCCACGACCGTTTCAAGACGCTGTACCCGACGCTGCGGACTGCCTTTGCCGCGGCCTGACCTTCACCAGGAGACATGACATGACCGAATTCTTCAAGGGCATCGCGCCGATCAAGTACGAGGGCCCCGAGAGCGACAACCCGCTCGCCTTCCGTTGGTACGACAAGGACCGTGTCGTGCTCGGCAAGCGCATGGAAGAGCAGCTGCGTTTCGCCGCCTGCTACTGGCACAGCTTCGTGTGGGACGGCCGCGACCCGTTCGGCGGCGACAGCTTCCAGCGCCCGTGGCACCAGATCGCCGACCCGCTCGAGCAGGCGCGCGTGAAGGTCGATGTCGCGTTCGATTTCTTCAGCAAGCTCGGCATCCCGTACTACTGCTTCCACGACCGCGACGTGGTCGCTGAAGGCAGCACGCCGCGCGAGAGCGTCGAGTGGCTGCGCCGCACCGTCGACCTGCTCGGCGAGAAGCAGCAGGCCACCGGCGTGAAGCTGCTGTGGGGCACGGCCAACCTGTTCTCGCACCGGCGCTTCATGTCGGGCGCGTCGACCAACCCCGACCCCGAGGTGTTCGCGATGGCGGCGCTGCAGGTCAAGGAGGCGATGGACGCCACCGTGCGGCTGGGCGGTGCCAACTACGTGATGTGGGGCGGCCGCGAGGGCTACGAGACGCTGCTGAACACCGACCTGAAGTCGGAGCTGCAGCAGATGGGCCGGCTGCTTTCGATGGCGGTCGACCACAAGCACAAGATCGGGCTGAAGGGGCCGATCCTGATCGAGCCGAAGCCGCGCGAGCCGACCAAGCACCAGTACGACTTCGACGTCGCCACGGTCTACGGCTTCCTGAAGACCTACGGCCTCGAGAACGACGTGAAGGTCAACATCGAGGCCAACCACGCGACGCTGTCGGGCCACAGCTTCGAGCACGAGATCGCGACCGCCGCCGCGCTCGGCATCTTCGGCTCGATCGACATGAACCGCGGCGACATGCAGTGCGGCTGGGACACCGACCAGTTCCCGAACAACCTGCCGGAGATGGCGCTCGCGATGTTCCACATCCAGCGCGCCGGCGGCTTCACCAGCGGCGGACTGAACTTCGACGCGAAGGTGCGGCGCCAGTCGATCGATGCCGAAGACCTGTTCCACGGCCACGTCGGCGCGATGGACCTGTGCGCCCGCGCGCTGCTGGCGGCCGAGCGGATGATCCAGGACGGCAAGATCGAATCGGCGGTGCAGCAGCGCTACGCCGGCTGGAAGGGCGCGTTCGGCCAGCAGGTGCTGAAGGGCGAGCTGACGCTGGATGCGGTGGCGCAGCGCGTGCTCGACCGCAACACCGACGTGCAGCCGAAGTCCGGCCGCCAGGAGGCGATGGAGAACCTGCTGAACCGCTACGTCTGAGGCAGCGGGGCGGGGCGCGCCGGGGAACTGGAACGCCTCCCGATGCCACTCAGCGTGTTTCCGACCTGGAGCGCGCATGAGTGCATCAATGGCAGCCACCGACGACGCGGCCTTTCTCGGCGGCATCGAGATCGCCGTGCAGCTCCGGCACGCGGCGCTGGCCAGCGACGTTGACGGCGCGATGGCGCTGATCCGCCGCTTCGTCGCCGACGAGCGGCTGGGCTGCGCCGCCAAGGCCGATTGCCTCGTCGACGGCCTGGAGTGCCCGCAGGGGCTGCAGTGCCTGATGGCACCGCAGGCCTTCTGCCGGCTGAAGTCGCAGCTCGAAGACCTGTGCGACGAACTGCAGCGGCCGGGCGAAATCCGGCTGCAGCGCCAGTTGCGCCACCTGGTCGACGTGGGGCCTGCGATCCGGGCGGGCTGAACACGACCCCGCGATCGGCGCGGCTTGGCGACAATGCCGCATGGAGCGCGTCGAAGCAGTCGTGGTGGGGGCCGGTGTGGTCGGGCTCGCGGTGGCGCGCGCGTTGGCGCGGCGCGGTATCGAGACGCTGGTGATCGAGGCGCAGCCGGCCATCGGAACCGGCATCAGCTCGCGCAACAGCGAGGTCATCCACGCCGGGCTGTACTACCCGCCCGGTTCGCTGAAGGCGCGGCTGTGCGTGACCGGCAAGCGGCAGCTCTATGCGTTCTGCGAATCGCACGGCGTGGCGCACCGCCGCTGCGGCAAGCTGCTGGTCGCGACCGAGGCGGCGCAGTGGCCCGGGCTGCAGGCCTTGCAGGCGCAGGCCGCGGCGAACGGCGTCGACGACCTCGTGCTGCTCGATGCGGCGCAGGCACGCGCGATGGAGCCCGCGCTCACCTGCCTGGCGGCGCTGTGGTCGCCGTCGACAGGGATCGTCGACAGCCATGGGCTGATGCTGGCGCTGCAGGGCGACCTGGAGGGGCACGGCGGCATGGTGGCGCTGGCCTCGCCGGTGCGGGCGCTGCAGGCGCGGCGGGACGGCCATGTCGTCGAGGTGGGTGGCCAGCAGCCGATGGAGCTGTCCGCTCGCATCGTCGTCAATGCCGCCGGCCTGTGGGCGCCTGAGCTTGCGCGGGCGAGCTCGGGCTTGGCGACCGACGGGCAGCCGCACGCCCGCTTCTGCAAAGGCAACTACTTCTCGCTCGCCGGCCGCGCGCCGTTCTCGCGCCTGATCTACCCGCTGCCGAACCATGCCGGCCTGGGCGTGCACCTGACGCTGGACCTGGGCGGGCAGGCACGCTTCGGTCCCGACACCCAATGGCTGCCCGACGACACGCGCCCGCCGATCGACTACACCGTGGACCCGGCGCGCGGCGACGGCTTCTACGCCGAGGTGCGCCGCTACTGGCCCGCACTGCCCGACGGCGCGCTGCAGCCGGCCTACAGCGGCGTGCGGCCGAAGCTCGTCGGGCCCGGCGAGCCGGCGGCCGATTTCCGCATCGACGGGCCGGCGCAGCACGGCGTGCCGGGGCTGGTGAACCTGTTCGGGATCGAATCGCCGGGGCTGACGGCCAGCCTCGCGCTGGCCGACGACGTGCTCAGCCGGCTGGGCGCCTGAGCGCCTGCCGGTCCGGCTCCGGCTCGTTCGGCTCGGCGTCGCGCCACTCGCCGTCGACCAGCACCTCGTGCGGCCGGAAGTCGGCCTTGTAGGCCATCTTGTCGCTCTCGCCGATCCAGTAGCCGAGGTAGACGTGGCGCAGCTTCAAGAGCCGCGTCTGCTCGATCTGCCACATCACGTTGTAGATGCCGTAGCTGGTGCGCGGCTCGGGCTCGTAGAAGGTGTACACCGCCGACAGGCCGTCGTTCAGGATGTCGAGGATCGACACCATCTTCAGCGTGCCCAGCCCGTCGGCCGACGGCTCGCGGAACTCGACCAGCCGCGAATTGACACGGCTCTGCAGCAGGAACTGGGTGTACTGGTCGATGCTGTCGTTGTCCATGCCGCCGCCGCTGTGGCGGCCGGCCTGGTAGCGCAGGTAGAGCTGGTAGTGCTCCGGCACGAAGCACAGCCGCAGCACGCGGGCCTGCAGCGCCTGGTGCTGCTTCCACGCGCGGCGCTGGCTGCGCGTCGGCTCGAAGCCGGCCACTGGTACCCGCAGCGGCACGCAGGCGCGGCAACCGTCGCAGTAGGGCCGGTAGGTGAACATGCCGCTGCGCCGGAAGCCGTTGGCGACCAGGCCGGAGTAGGCGTCGGCGTGGATCAGGTGGCTGGGCGTCGCGACCTGCGAACGCGCCATCCGGCCGCCCAGGTAGCTGCACGGGTACGGTGCGGTGGCATAAAACTGCAGCGAGGCGAGCGGTAGCTCTTTCGGATGGGTCACGGACCAGGTTCCTGCACCGGCGCGCCCGGATCCAGCAGCGCCCACATCGAACGATCATAGGACCATTCGCGCACCGGGGGCTCCCTGAGTCTGGGGGGCAAACCGGTTTCGAATTGTTCGCGCGACACCTCGCGCGCACCCAGCGACGCCAGGTGACGCGTGCGCTGCTGGCAATCGATCAGCGTGATGCCGTGGGCGCGGCAGAAGGCGACCAGGCCGGACACCGCGATCTTCGATGCGTCGGTGACGTGCGAGAACATCGATTCGCCGAAGAACATGCGCCCGAGGCACACGCCGTACAGCCCGCCGACGAGCTGCCCGCCGATCCAGGTCTCGAAGCTGTGCACCGCGCCGAGCGCATGCCAGCGGCGGTAGGCCTGCACCATCTCCGGCAGGATCCAGGTGCCGTCCTGGCCCTCGCGCGGCGTGCCGGCGCAGGCACCGATCACCGCGGCGAAGTCGCTGTCGATGCGCAGCTCGCAGGCCGGGTCGCGCGCGAAGCGGCGCAGCGTCTGGCGCAGCGAGCGCGACAGCCTGAACTCGTCGACCGGCAGCACCATGCGCGGGTCCGGCGACCACCACAGCACCGGCTGGCCTTCGCCGTACCACGGGAAGATGCCGTGGCTGTAGGCCTCGGTCAGGCGTTCGGGCGTCAGCTCGCCACCGGCCGCCAGCAGGCCGGGCGCGTCCGAGCCGGGCGGCAGGGCCTGGCGGGTGTCGGGCAGCGGGGTGCGGGCGTCGCGCAGCCAGGGGATCAAGCGGCAGCGCTCCGGTCAGGCGGGCAGCGTGGCGCCGGCGCCCACCGGCTTCTTCTGCGTGACGCCCACGCCATGCCGCACCGCGATGATCTCGGCCAGGATCGACACCGCGATCTCGGCCGGCGAATTGCCGCCCAGGTTCAACCCGATCGGGCCGTGCAGCCGGTCGATCTCGGCGGGCGACAGGTCGAACATCGCGAGCCGTTCGCGGCGCTTCGCGGTGTTGCTGCGCGAGCCGAGCGCGCCGACGTAGAAAGCCGGCGATTTCAGCGCTTCGAGCAGCACCATGTCGTCGAGCTTCGGGTCGTGCGTGACGGCCACCACCGCGCTGTGCGGGTCGAGCTGCATCTCGAGCGCGAGATCATCGGGCATCGCTTTGCTGAACTGCGTGCCGGGCACGTCCCAGGTGAGGTGGTATTCCTCGCGCGGGTCGCAGCAGGTGACTTCGAAATCGAGCGCCAGCGCCATCTGCGCGAGCACGCGCGAGAGCTGGCCGGCACCGATGATCAACAGCCGCCAGCGGGGGCCGAACAGCGCGCGCAGCCGGCGGCCGTCGAACGCGAAGCCGTCGCCGCGCGACGCGGGCTCGACCTGCACGGTGCCGGTGTCGAGGTCGAGCAGCCGGGCGACGAGTTCATGGCGCTGCGTGCGTTCGAGCACCTCGTCGACCCAGGCGGTGTCCTGCAGCGGCTCCTGCACCAGCCGCAGGTTGCCGCCGCACGGCAGGCCGAAGCGGGCGGCTTCTTCCTTGGTGACGCCGTAGGTGATGAGTTGCGGCCGGGCGACGCGCTCGCCGGTGCGCACGCGTTCGATCAGATCGTCTTCGACGCAGCCGCCGGAGACCGACCCGACCACCAGGCCGTCGTCGCGCATCGCGAGCAGCGCACCGGGCGGGCGGGGTGCCGAGCCCCAGGTCTCGAGCACGGTGACCAGCCAGACGGCATGGCCATCGGCGCGCCACTGGCGGGCCTGGGTGAGCACTTGGAGATCGAGGCTGTCCATCGCGAACCGGTTCGGGGAGGGACAGGCATCGTAGCGCGGGGGGCAAGGGCCCTGCCGGCGCAGGGCCACGGAAGAAAAAACGCCCGAAGCCGGAGATCACATGGGAGATGGCTTCAGGCGGGGAGGAACCGTCGGGACGTGGGCAGCGATCAGGCGTCGTTGGCGGGAGCGCGCTTGCCGATCACGGTCACGGCCGGCATCTGGATCACCGGCAGGCGGGCTTCGGCTTCGGCCTTGGCGCGGGCCGCGGTGTGGGCCTGGGCGGCGAAACCGAGCGATGCGGTGGCGAGCAGGGCGAAGGCAAAGGCGACGGCGGAGAGGCGGCTGGTCATGGTGGGCTCCTGGTGTGGCGTGGGCAGCGGGGCTGCGATGGAGTGAACTCTAGGAGTCCACCTTCCGCGCGCCCAGCGGCTTGCGACCAACTGCCGGAAAGCGGTGACCAGCTGCGCCGGCGGCCGACGGCCCCGGCGTCAAACGCTCAGCGGCTGCGCCGGTACGCTTCGGTCACGTCCCCGTCCATCCGGTAGCCCGAGGTCCCGAGCGCGGTGTCGCTGAACGCCGCGTGCAGCGTGCCGCTGACCCACAGCGCGTCCATCGTGCGCACCCCCGACAGCGGCTTTGCGAGCTTCACGTGGATGATCTGGTTGGCCGGCGGCGGCGGCACGTGGATGCAGGCGCCGAAGTAGGGCACCAGCAGGAACTCGCGCAACTGGTCGCTCTCGCCTTCGAGTGGCACGACGAAGCCGGCGATGCGCACCCGCTGCTGGTCCATTGCGGCATTGGTCGGCGCGTTGTTCCACGCGCGCTTCAGGCGGTCGAGCGCGGCCTGCGCGCGCGGATCGCCGTCGCCGAACATCCGGAAGCTCAGCGCCTGCACGTCCTTCATCGGGTCCCAGTCCTTCGGCGTCAGGTCTTCCCAGCTCGTCAGTCTGTAGCCGCCGGCCACCGCGGCACTTGCCGCCCGCGCCGCGACGGCGGGGGCCAGCTTGTCGCCGATGCGGTAGTCGGCCGCGTCGGTCTTCGGGCGGTCGTCCACCGGCGGGCCGTCGGCTGCATCGCTGCAGGCGCCGCACAAGGCCAGCACGGCCGCGAGCACGCCACTCCAGATCGTCTTCATCAGGATTCCTTTCATCACAGGCGCGGCGTCAAGCCGTCCGACAAGGACAGGCGGCAGGCCCGCCACGCCGGCAGCAGCCCCGCCACCAGGCCGGCGGCGAGCACCAGGCCGATCAGCTTCCATTCGCCCGCGCCCGACACGCCGGGCGGCGGCGCGCTGCCGAACTGCCCCTGCAGCCAGGGCCCGGCCAGCAGCGACACCCCCGCCAGCAGCACCAGCGCCGCCGCGGTGCCGAGCACGGTGGCGCCGACGCTCTCGGCCACCAGCAGCGCCGCGATGTGGCGCGGCCCGGCGCCGACCGAGCGCAGGATGGCCAGCTCGCGCCGCCGCTCGTTCAGGCTCGCGAGCACCACCGCGACCAAGCCGGCCAGCCCGACCACGAGCACCAGCGCCGACACCGCCAGCAGCGTGCGCTCGACCACGCCGACCACCTGCCACAGCTGGTCGAGCGCGACGCCGGGCAGCACCGCGAGCAACGGTTCGCCGTCGAACTCGTTGATCTCGCGCTGCGCCCGGAACACCGCGCCGCGCTGCTGCAGCCCGACCAGCACCGCGGTGATCGTCTTCGGCGTCAGGTCGAACTTGCGCACCAGGTCGGGCCCGATCGCGAGGCCCGGGATCGGCGCGCCGCCCTGCCAGTCGAGGTGGATCGCCTCGATCGCCTGCAGGCTGATGTGCACCGTGCGGTCCACCGGCGTGCCGGTCGGCGCGAGGACGCCGACGATCGTGAACGGCTTGTCGGCATGCTCGGCGAGGCCGTCCCCGCCGCTGCCATGGCTCAGCGTGATGCGCTGGCCGATCGCGTAGTGCAGCGCGCGCGCGACCTCGGCGCCGACCACCGCCTCGAACACGCCATCGACGGTGCCGCTGAAGGCGCGGCCGTCGGCCACCACCAGCGGCCGCCGGTAGCCGTAGCGGAAGTGTTCGAAGTAGCCGGGGGTGGTGCCGAGCACCGCGAAGCCCCGGTGCGAATCGCCGAGCGACAGCGGGATCGTCCACGCGACACCCGGCCGCTTCGAAAGCGCCTCGGCGCTGCTCCAGCGGATGTTGTTGGTCGCCTCGCCGAGCCGGAACACCGCGTACAGCATCAGCTGCACCGGGCTCGTTCGGGCGCCCACCACCAGGTCGGTGCCGGACACCGATTGCGCGAAGGCCTCGCGGGCCGCGAGCCGGCTGCGCTCGACGCCGAGCAGCATCGTCACCGACAGCGCGATCGCGGCGATGACCAGGCCCAAGGTCGCGCGCCGGTTCCACGCACTCGCGATTGCGATCCTGAACAGCGGCGTCATGCGGCCTCCTGCTGCAGCACGGCGGCGCGGTTCAGGTCGGCCAACGCCAGCTCGCGCGTGAAGTGCGCGGCCAGCCGCCGGTCGTGGCTGACGAACAGCAGCGTCGCCTGCGCGGCCTCGCATTCGCGCAGCAGCAGCTCGATGAAGCGCTGCTGCGTGGCCGCATCGAGCGCCGAGGTCGGCTCGTCGGCGATCACCAGCTCGGGCCGGCCGAGCAGCGCGCGCGCCGCGGCCACCCGCTGCTGCTGGCCGACCGACAACTGCGTGGCCGGCCGTGCGAGCAGCGCGCGCGGCAGGTCCAACGCCTCCAGCAGCCGGCGCGCCTCGTGCGCCAGGTCGCCGTCGGACGCGGCGCGCGCCCGCGCGGCACGCAGCGCCGAGAAGCGGCACGGCAGCAGCACGTTGTCGAGCACGCTCAGGTACGGCACCAGGTTGAACTGCTGGAACACGAAGCCGACGTGGTCGACGCGGAAGCGGTCGCGTGCCGCGCCGGGCAGGGCCGAGAGCTCCTGGCCGAGCGCCCGCACGCTGCCGCTGCCGGGCACCAGCACGCCGCCCAGCAGGCCGAGCAGCGTGCTCTTGCCGCTGCCGCTCGGGCCGTGCAGGAACAGGCGTTCGCCGGCCTGCACGCTGAACTCGTCGATGTCGAGGCAGGGCGGCAGCGCGGGCTGCCAGCGAAAGCGCAACTGCCGCACCTGCAGCACCGGTGCGGCGCTCACCATGCGACGCTCCGGCGGCCCGGCACCAGGTCGACGGCCCGCTGGCCCGAGGGGGCGGCCACCTGCACCTTGAGCCGACGCAGGCCGGGGAAGTGGCGCATCAGGTCGACGTCGACACCGGTCAGCGCCTGCGGGTGGTCGCAGGTCCAGCTGAAATCGGCATCGAGGTCGGCATGGCCGTCGCCGTCGGCCGCGCTTGTCTCGATCGATTCGCCGAGCGCGGCCGATGACGCGAGCCGCACCGTCGTCGCATGGCACTGCGCCGCGGCAGTCGGTGTGAACACGCTGCCGGCGTCGCGCAGCGTGCGCGCCATCTGGCGCACCGTGGTGCGTTGCACGTCGGTGCGGGGTTCGTGCTCGAAGCCGAGCAGGTTGTCGAGCGGGCTCTCGAGGCTGAGCTGGAGTTGCGAGCCGTCGACGACGATGCGCAATTCAGCGACGCCGTGCACATGGGCGCCGGGTTCGTGGGCCGCTGTGTGGAGAGAGGCCAAGGCGCAGGCCAGCGCCGTGCCGGCCGGCAACAGGAAATGAATCTTCATGACGATGTCCGGTAGGCCTGCGGCGAGCGTCGCGAGCAGGCGTGAAGGAGAAGAATTCCGTTCGCCCTGAGCAGGGACCGAGCTCGTCGAGGGCCTGTGTCGAAGGGTTGCAGCCGAAGCACACGGGCCTTCGACAAGCTCAGTCCGAACGGATCTTTTCGAACGTCAGGCCCTGTTCTTGGGCCTGGGTTGCTCAGGACAGCGTCGACAGGGGCGGGGCGCGGCTCAGGTAGGCCGGCTCGAACCGCGCATCGCGCGCGGTGACCGCGGCGGCCGCGGCCAGCTCGAAGCGGGCCGACGAGCCGGCGGGCTGCGCCACCTGCGGCGTGGCCGGGTGGTCGAGCTGCGCGAAGGCCAGGCACTGCGCGCACAGCGCGTCGATGTCGGCGGCCTGCGCGACCGGCGTGCCATCCGCCTGCGCGGTGGCGGCCAGCGATTGCCGCTGGTGGTCCAGTGCATGCCCCAGCACGTGCAGCACCGCCTGCTGCTGGCTGAACACCAGCAGCAGCGCGAGCAGGGCGCGCCAGACGACACGGGAAGCGGACATGGCCGACAGTATGACGGCGCCTCGAATGTCAGACCGTGTCGGTCGGTGTCTTCAGGATCCGTGCCGTGCTGCGCACGTGGCCGAGGCGCGGCATCACGTACTGCATCGAGGCCCGGTGCGGCTCGGCCAGCGGCGCGCTGCAGGCGTCCTCGGCGATCACCAGCCGGTAGCCGAGCTCCCAGGCTGCGCGCGCGGTGCCTTCGACGCCGATGTGCGTGACGATGCCGCCCAGCACCAGCGTCGCGATGCCGCGCCGGCGCAGCTGCAGGTCGAGCTCGGTGCCGTGGAAGGCATTCCACTGGCGCTTGACGATCTGCAGGTCGCCGCTCGCGCTGGGCAGCGCCGCGGGCTCGTCCCACCAGTGCGCCGGCAGCCCGCCCGGCGGCAGCGGCGCAGGCTGGTCGGTGGTCTGCGACAGCAGGTCATGGAACCCGGCATGCCAGCCGACCTTCACGCGCACCACCAGCGCGTTCAGCGCATGGAAGCGATCGGCCAGCGCGGCGGCGTTGGCGAGCACCGTCGCGCTGTCGTGCGGCGCGCGGCCGAAGCCGACGATGCCTTGCTGCAGGTCGATCAGCACGAGCGCGGTGCGGGCAGCGTCCAGCGGCTCGGCGTCGAGGAAGAGGGCGTCAACGGATAGCATGCGTTTTCCTGTGTCTGAACTCTGGGGTCGTCAATTTGTGAGGGTGTCCTCGCAAAACTAATTTTATGAGGAAGTCTTCACAAAAGTCCAGCGTGCCCGGCCCGGGCGGTGCCGCGCCCGTCGAGCGCGTGCGTCGCCAGCGCGGGCACCAGCGCGTCGAGGTGCTGCTCGGCGCGGCGGCCCAGGTGTTCGCCGAGAAGGGCTACGACGCAGCGACGATGACCGAGATCGCGGCGCGCGGCGAATCGTCGATCGGCTCGCTCTACCAGTTCTTCCCGACCAAGCCCGACGTGGCGCAGGGCGTGATCGCGCTGCAGGCCGATGAACTGCGGCAGCGGCTGGCCGCGATGGTGCAAGCGAGCCCGGGCTGGGATGTCGATGTGCTCAGTGCGCGGCTGGTGGTCGCGCTGATCGAGTTCCGCGCGGCGCATCCGTCGTTTGCGCGGCTGGTCGATTCGCCGGGGGCGCCGGCCGAGCAGGTGCAGGCGGTGCGCCACGCGATGCGGGTGCAGCTGGCCGAGATCCTCGCGCCGCATGCGCCCGGGCTCACGAAGGCGCGGTTGTCGGCGGTGGCGGTGGCGGTTCAGCAGGTGATGAAAGCGGCGGTCATGCTGAACGCCGAAGCAGCGCCGGGCACGCGCGCGGCGCTGGCGGAGCTGAAGGAGATGCTGCGCGTCTACCTGCGCGCGGCGCTGCAGGCCTGATCCAGGTCGGGATCAGGCGGCCAGGTCCAGCCACAGATCGACCTTCGGTGCGTTCGGATCGCGCGGTTTCCGGCGGCGATTCTTCTGTCCATTGCCGAAGGTGGCGACCGGCGTCGTGATGCGGCGCAGGTCGTCGAGCACCGCGTCGGTGGGTGGCGCCTGGAGCCTGGATGTCGCCGGCACCGATGCCGCCGTGAAGAGTTCACGCGGCAGGAACAGGGAGTCGCTCATGGGGGCCTCGCTCATTCTGTGATGACGGGCACGAGTTTGCGGCGGGCGTGCTTCAGCGGCGCTTCGCTTCGGGTTTCATTTGTTGCGCCGCCCGCGACTTCCGGGCATAACGGTGAAGCGATCAAGCAGACACACGCACAGGCCGCATGCCGGTCGACAGGGAGGTGGCGTGGGGACAAGGCAGGACGCCGCCGTGCCGACCATCGGGCACGATTCAGCGGCCATATCCGACAGTGTTAACGATGACGGTCCGGCGTTCCTGCCGGACCAGGCGGCCAGCCCGGCGCAGCGTCGGCGCGCAACGACCATCATCGCGGTGTCCGCGTTGCTGTTCATGGCCTTGGCACCGTTTGCAAAGGTCAAGCTGGCGCCGTTTCCCAGCTTCATCGCGCTCTACGAAACCGCGGTCGTCGTCAACGACCTCATCACGGCCGTGCTGCTGTTCGGCCAGTCGCGCGTGCTGCGGGCGCGGCCGCTCGCGGTGCTGGCGAGCGGCTACCTGTTCGCGGCCTTGCTGGTGGTCGGCCATGCGATGAGCTTCCCGGGCTTGTTCACGCCGGAAGGCCTGCTGGGCGCGGGGCCGCACAGCACCGCGTGGATCTACCTGTTCTGGCACCTGGGCTTTCCGTTGTTCGTGCTGGCCTATGCGTGGCCGGCGCGTGGGTCGTTGCCAACGCCGCGCGTCGAACGGCAGCGGCCGTTCATGGTGCCGCTGTTCACGGTGGCGCTGGCCTTGGGGCTGATCGCGCTCGCGACCGTCGGGGCGCCGCTGCTGCCGGCGGTGATGCAGGGTTCGCAATCGACGCCGCTGCTGCGCGGGATGGTCGGCGTCATCTGCGCGGTCACGGTGCTGACGCTCGGCCTGCTGTGGAAGCAGCGCCGCGCGTCGGTGCTCGACCGCTGGCTGATGGTGGCGCTGTGCGCCTGGCTGTTCGACACCGCGTTGTCGGCGATGCTGAACGGCGGCCGCTACGACCTCGGCTTCTACGCCGGCCGGCTGTACGGGCTGCTGACCTGCAGCGTGGTGCTGTACGAACTGCTGCTCGAGAATGGGCTGATGTACGTGCGGCTGGCGCAGGCGCATGCCGACGAGCGCCGGCGCGGCCGCGAGCTCGCGGCCGCGCGCGACCAGGCGCAGGCGGCCGATGCGGCGAAGAGCCTGTTCCTGGCGAGCATGAGCCATGAGATCCGCACGCCGATGAACGCCATCATCGGGCTGACGCAGCTGGTGCTCGACAGCCGGCTCGACGAGCAGCAGCGCAGCCATCTCGGCAAGGTGCAGACCTCGTCGAAGGCCTTGCTGTCCCTGCTGAACGACATCCTCGACTATTCGAAGGCCGAGGCCGGCCGGGTCGTGCTGGAAACCGAGGAGTTCAGCCCCGAGGAGACGATCGAGAACGTCGGCAACCTGTTCGCGGTGCGCATCGAGGAGGCCGGGCTCGAGCTGGTGTTCGAGATCGACGAGGCCATTCCGCAGCGCCTGCTCGGCGACGCGCTGCGGCTGACGCAGGTGCTGAACAACCTGGTGGGCAATGCGATCAAGTTCACGCCGCGCGGCGAGATCGTGGTCAGTGCGGCGCTGCTGTCGCGCGACGAGAACGGGGTCGAGCTGCGCTTCGGCGTGCGCGACACCGGCATCGGCCTGACGCCGGAGCAAGCGGGGCAGCTGTTCCAGGTGTTCGGCCAGGCCGAGCGCAGCACGGCGCGGCGCTACGGCGGCACCGGGCTGGGCCTGGCGATCTGCAAGCGCCTGGTGGAGCTGATGGGCGGCGCGATCGAGGTCCGCAGCGCGCCCGGCGAGGGCAGCCTGTTCACCTTCAACGCGCGCTTCGGCCTGGCGCGCGAGGGCGTCGAGCGCATCGACCTGCATGCGATCCGCGGCATGCGCACGCTGGTGCTGGACAACCAGCCGACGGCGCGCGTGGTGCTGCAGCAGGTGCTGCAGAGCTGGCGTTTCCAGGTGGGCAGCGCGGCCTTTGCCGCCGATGCGCTGCACAAGCTCAAGCGTGCCGAGGGGCAATCGCCGTACGAGCTGCTGTTGCTGGACTGGCGTTCGGCGGACCTCGATTTCGTGCACGAGGCGCGGCGCCTGATGGCCGAGCGCGGCGCACCGGATCTGGCGATCGTCGCGATGGCGACGCCGCACACGCTGGAGCGCGTCAGCGAGGCATTGGGAAACCTGCCGCTGACCGGCGTGCTGAGCAAGCCGGTCACGCCGTCGCGCCTGTTCGACACGGTGGTGCGGCTGCAGCGCGGCGAGCAGGCGCAGGACGCGCCGGTGGTGTCGCGCAGTGCCGGCTATGCCGAGCAGCTGAAGCCGCTGCGTGGCGCGCGCGTGCTGCTGGTCGAGGACAACCTGGTGAACCAGCAGGTGGCGCTCGCCTTCCTCGCGCTCGGCGAACTGGAGGTGACGATCGCGAACAACGGCCTCGAGGCGGTGGAATGGGTGCGCAAGGCGCCCTTCGACCTGGTGTTGATGGACATGCAGATGCCCGAGATGGACGGGCCGCAGGCGACGCGCGTGATTCGCCAGCTGCCGCAGGGCGTCGACCTGCCGATCATCGCGATGACGGCGGCGGCGATGGACGAGGATCGGCAGGAGTGCTTCGCTGCGGGCATGAACGCGCACGTCAGCAAGCCGATCGATCCGCAGGATCTGGTGCAGGCGTTGCTTGAATGGATGCCGGATTTTTCGCGTGGTCTGGCGCGTCGCGGCGGGTGAGGGGATGGGCTGAGGGCTCATGCCGGGGCGGTCGACGGGCCCCCCCGGGGGCCCGTCGACTCCACGAAGAAGATCGGCTTTGGGGATGCATCGGCAAACTCCCTCCGCTCACTTCGTTCGCTGTGGTCAAACAGTGCCGATGAGTCAGTCYACGAAGCGSGCTGGCGCSCGCCATCCCCAAAGCCGATCTTCTCCGTCGCCCCAGAAATCGCCCCCAGCCCATCCCCTCACCCGCCGCTCGAGACCAGCCGCTCTTGTTGGGGGAAAAGATTGAAGTGACCGACGAGCATGCGAGCGCCAGCGTGCTCGTCGGTCACTTCAATCTTTTCCCCCAAACACAGCGCGGCGGTTCGCAAAGGCGCGGGTRGGGAGGCTGTGGCGCGCCAATAAGGAGGGGGCGCCGGAGCTGGCTGGCTTCGTGGCCCGCGTGCGCAGCACGCTTCGTGGACTGACTGTCGCCGACTGTTTGACCACAGCGAACGAAGTGAGCGGAGGGAGTTTCGGCGACGGGCCATGAAGCCAGTCAGCGGAGGGAAGTCCTCGGCCCCTCAGGGGGCCGAGGACCGCCCCCGACGGCGCGCCACAGCCTCCCCACCCGCGCCTTTGTCGCTCACAGAACAGAACTCAATCGACCTCCGAACAGAACTCCCCATCCGCCACCAGACAAAGCCCAGGCTCAGAATCCGCCGCGAGCCCCCCACCGCGAGTCACGATCCTGCTGCTCGACAGCCGCTTCGCCTCGGCCGTCGGCAGCAGCACCCACATCTGCCCACGGTGCTTCGTGCTGCGCGCGTTCTGCCCAGCCTCGGAGCCGAAGCCCCAGAAGTAGTCGGCCCGCACCGCGCCTCGGATCGCGCCACCGGTGTCCTGTGCGAACACCAGCCGCTGCACCTGGATCGTCGAGCCCGACGGCGCCGGCGCACTGAGGAACACCGGGTAGCCGAGCGGCGTCACCCGCGGGTCGACGGCCACCGATCGCCCCGCCGTCAACGGCACACCCAAGGCGCCCTGCGGCCCCTCGCTGGCCGGCCGGTCGGCCACCGGCTTGAAGAACACGTAGCTGGGGTCGGACACCAGCCGCCCCTGCGTGACCCGCGCCGGCGGCTTGGCCGACGCAGCCTGGGCCGGCTTCGCGCCGCCCAGCAGCTGGTCGACGAGGCTGTCCGATGCGCCGCCGCGCGGGGCCGCCGGCACCGCCTTGCCGCGCGTGACGACCGGCGAATCGTCGTCGGCGGCCGCCGCGTCGTCCTCCAGCACGAACTCCTGCGGCTGCTCCGCCGCCGCGCCGGTCCCGCGCGTCACGACCTTCGTGCCCTTGACCGCCGCCACCCGCAGCGGCTTGAACGGGTGCCCGTTCTGCTCGGCGTATTGCACCCGCAGGATGCTGCCGTCGGGCAGGCGGATGCGGCCCGAACCCTGCACCTGCATCGCATACAACGCCAGGCCGTCGTTGACCCACGCGATCACCGGCGCACCGATGTCCTGCGGCAGGTTCAGCGCCTCCAGCTCGGCGCGGGTGTAGTAAGGCTCGGCACGGGCGCTCGCACCGCTGCCGGCCAGCCGCACGCGCAGCCGGCGGTCGCGGTCGTCCAGCTCGAAGCGGCGCAGGTCCAACGCGTAGCTGCCGGCCTGCGGTGCCGGCAACGCCACCAGCTGGTTGCCGTCCGGCCGCACCGCGATCACGCCGCGGCGCTGCGCCTTCGGCACGCGCGACCAGTCGATCGTGTACAGGTCGCGAGGCACGCCCAGCACCGGCACGTTGTAGGCGGCACTGCGCTGGCGCTGGCCCTCCAGCAGCGGCTCGAAGTAGCCGGTGATGTCGCCCTCGCGGCTCGCGTCGGTGTTCAGGATGCGCAGCAGCGAGAAGCGGCTCTCGAAGAAGCCTCGCATCGCCGTCGCGTCAGCGGCCGGCACGCGCCGCGACGCATCGCAGATCTCGCGCCATTCGTCGCGCTTCTGCAGCACCTCGCACGAATGGCGGAACGCGCCCCAGCCGGCACGCAGGTCGTCCTGCTGCCAGCCGGGCAGCTCGTCGAAGTTCGCGAGCTTGAAGACGGCGTTGCGGGTGCGCACCTCGCTCGGCGCCGCCACCCGCGCGACCCCCGATTTCGGGGTGGCGACGCCAGGCGTGCCGGCCACGTTCGCCAGCGGCGCGGCCGCGGTGCCGCCCGCCGCGGGCCCGCTGGCCGACGCCGTCGAGCCCACCGGCGCCTGCGAGGCACAGCCGGCCACGGCCAGCACGGCCAGCACCGTCGGCAGGCGCAGTCCAGGACGCAGGCGCGGACGAAGCGCGCTGCAAGGTTCGAAGCGTTGCATGGCGCGAGCCTAGGCGGCGCCCGGCCGCCATCCAACTGACCTTCGTCAACCGGCCGCCGCGACGGTCGTGCGACCCCCAGCACGCGCATTACCTAAGTCACGACTGACTGGCGAGAGCGACCGCTATCCTGCGGACGCCAGACCGTGAACGGGGCCGGATGCCGCGTCGCGGCCAGACTCCCCACCCCTCATCCCCACCCGCCGTCCCATGCGCCATCTGTTCATCACCGCCGCGCTGGCCGTCTTCGGCCTCGTTGCAGGTTGCACCACCGTCGAGAAGTTCAACCCGTTCGCCGGTCCCGCCACGCTGAAGGGCGAGATCACCACCGGCGCCCAGATCAACCCCGACGCCCGCAAGCGCGCCTCGCCAGTCGTCGTGCGCGTGTTCGAGCTGAAGGCCAACGCGCAGTTCGAGTCGGCCGACTTCGTCTCGCTGTTCGAACGCGAGCAGCAGGTGCTCGGCCCCGACCTGGTGTCGCGCGAAGAGTTCGTGCTGCGCCCCGGCGAGAAGCGCCCGCTCGAGAAGAAGCTGTCGCCCGAGACGAAGTTCATCGGCGTGATGGTGGCCTTCCGCGAACTCGAACGCGCCCGCTGGCGCGCCGTGGTCCCGGTCGCCGCGAACCGCACGAACGTCGTCGCCGTCAGCCTCGACGACATCGCGGTGCAGGCCACCCGCACCCAGCCCTGAGCGCACGGATCCCTCCATGAGCTGGCGTGCCAAGGTCGTCTGGTCCTCGGGGATGTTCCTGCAGCCCCACCATTTCCAGCAGGAAACCCGCTACATCGAGCGCCTGGTCGACGCACGCACCCGCTGCGTGACGCCGTTTGCCTGGGGCTTCTCCGAACTGGAGATCGATGAGGGGCTGCTCGCGCTCGGCAAGCTCGGCCTGACGCGCGCCGCCGGCCTGCTGCCCGACGGCACGCCGTTCTCGATGCCGCTGCTCGACCCGCTGCCGCCGCCGATCGAGGTGCCGGCCGACGTGAAGGGCGAGCTGCTCTACCTCGCGCTGCCGCTGCAGCGCCAGGGCCTGAACGAGGTCGACTTCAGCGGCACCGACGAGCTGTGCCGCTTCGAGGCCGCCGAAGAGAACGTGCGCGACAACACCGACGCGAGCGACGAGCCCGCCACCATCCAGACCGGCCGGCTGCGCATGCGCTTCGTGCGCGCGAAAGAGGCCACCGAGGCCTATGCGCTGCTCGGCATCGCGCTGGTGGCCGAACGCCGCAGCGACGGCCAGGTCACGCTGGAACGCAGCTACATCCCGCCGCAGGTGTCGATCGAATCGACGGCCCAGCTGTCGGCCAGCGCGTCGCTGCTGCACGGGCTGATCCTGCAGCGCGCGCAGGCGCTCGCCGCCCGCATGGGCCAGCTGAGCCACGGCGTGTCGGAGCTGGCCGATTTCCTGATGCTGCAGACGCTGAATCGCAACGAGCCGATCTTCAGCCAGCACACCGCGGTGCCGAACGCGCACCCGAAGGAGCTGCACCGCGACTGCCTGCGCCTCGCCGGCGACCTGGCCACGCTGGCCAGCAGCACGCGGCGCCCGCCCGAATTCCCGCCGTACCGGCACGACGACCTGAACGCCTGCTTCGCGCCGGTGTTCGCCGAGCTGCGCCGCATGCTGACCGCGGTGCTGGAGCAGAACGCGCTGCAGATCGACCTGGTCGATCGCACGCACGGCGTGCGCACCGCGGTCGTCAATGACCTCGAACTGGTGCGCACCGGCAGCTTCGTGCTGGCGGTCAACGCGCAGGTGCCGGGCGAACAGCTGCGCCAGCGCTTCCCGGCGCAGACCAAGATCGGCCCGGTCGACAAGATCCGCGACCTGGTGAACCTGCAACTGCCGGGCATCGGGCTGCGCTCGATGCCGGTCGCGCCGCGCCAGCTGCCGTTCCATGCCGGCTTCTTCTATTTCGAGCTCGACCGCAGCGGCGAGCTGTGGAAGGCGATCACGGCCAGCGGCCACCTTGCGATGCACATCGCCGGCGACTTTCCCGGGCTGGAGCTCGAGCTGTGGGCGATCCGCAGCTGATCGCGGCGAGACGGCCTGAGATGGCAATACTGACTCCCTGAAAGAACGTGGTACGCCAGATGAGTCCCTCTTCCCCTGACGATCCGTTTGCCGAAGTCGATACCGGCCGCACGTTCATCATGCCGACGCCCGGCGGGCGCACCACTGCGATGCCGTCGCGCCCGCAGCACGCGCCGCAGCAGGCGGCCGGCGCCGACGTGGCGGCCGACATCGGCCCGAGCGACAGCGGGCTGAACCCGCTGGTCGCGCTGGCCAACCCGCTGCTTGCGCTGGTGCCGCAGATCCGCGCGTCGACGCAGCTCGCCGACCCGGCCGCGCTGCGCGAATCGATCGCCCAGGGGCTGCGCGAATTCGAGGCGCAGGCGCGCGCCCGCGGCATCGCGCCCGAGCGCGTGCTGGCCGCGCGCTACATCCTGTGCACGCTGCTCGACGAGGTGGCCGCGACGATGCCGTGGGGCGCGTCCGGCCAGTGGGGTCGCCACAGCCTGCTCGCGATGTTCCACAACGAGACCGGCGGCGGCGAGAAGGTGTTCCAGCTGATGGCCAAGCTGGCCGAGAACCCGGCCGGCAACCGCGACCTGCTGGAGCTGATCTACGCCGCCCTGAGCCTGGGCTTCGAAGGCCGCTACCGCGTCGTCGACGGCGGCCGCGCGCAGCTCGAAGCAGTGCGCGAGCGGCTCGCGCAGATCATCAAGAAGGAGCGCGGCGACTACCCGCAGCCGCTGGCGCAGAACTGGCGCGGCGAGGCCGCGACCCGCCGCTCGATGCTGACCTGGCTGCCGCTGTGGGTGGCCAGCGCCGTCGTGGTGCTGCTGGTGGTCGCGATCTACCTCGGGCTGTCGTGGCGGCTGAGCGGCGACTCCGACCCGGTCTACGGCCGCATCCAGGAGCTGCGGCTGATCCCGCCGACGCCGCCGGTCAAGCTTCCGGCACCGAAGCCGCGGCTCGCACAGTTCCTCGTCAACGACATCAAGGCCGAGCTGGTCACGGTGCGCGACGAGGTCGACCGCAGCGTCGTGATCATCCGCGGCGACGGGCTGTTCCCGCCGGCCAGCGCGGCGCTCACGAAGGACCGCGAGGCGCTGATGAAGCGCATCGCCGAGGCGCTGGCCCAGGTGCCGGGCTCGGTGCTGGTGACCGGCCACACCGACAACGTGCGCATCCGCACCGCGCAGTTCCCGTCGAACTGGCACCTCTCGGAAGAGCGCGCGAAGACCGTGCGCGACATCCTGGTCGGCTACGGCGTCACCGGCGACCGCGTGAAGGCCGAAGGCCGCGCCGACGGCGAGCCGGTGGCCGCCAACGACACGCCGGCCAACCGCGCGCTGAACCGGCGCGTCGAAATCACCTTGTTCATCACGCGGGGCGCGACGCCCGCCGCCTCGGCGCCCGGAACCGGATCATGAAGAAGCTGCTCGGAGTCCTGCTCAACCCGTGGTTCCTGCTGGTCCTCGGGCTGATCGCGCTGTCGCTGATCGTCTGGATCGTCGGCCCGCTGATCGCGATCGGCGCCTGGAGGCCGCTCGAAAGCACGACCGCGCGGCTCGTGTTCATCGGCGTCATCGTCGGCCTGGTGATCCTGCGCAAGCTGTGGCAGTACTTCCGCGCGCGCAAGACCAACGCCCGCGTCGTCGACCAGCTGCTGACCCCGGTGGCAGGCGCTGCCGCCGACGACCCGGCCAATGCCGAGGTGAAGACGCTGAACGAGCGCTTCGAGAAGGCGCTGCAGACGCTGCGCAACGCGAAGTTCGACACCGGCAAGACCGGGGTGGCCGGCGCGTTCAGCGGGCTCACGTCGCGCCTGGGCAAGCGCTACCTGTACGAGCTGCCGTGGTACGTGATCATCGGTGCGCCGGGGTCCGGCAAGACGACGGCCCTGGTCAATTCCGGTCTCAACTTCCCGCTCGCCGCGGCGATGGGCGAGCATTCGGTGAAGGGCGTCGGCGGCACCCGCAACTGCGACTGGTGGTTCACCGACCAGGCGGTGCTGATCGACACCGCCGGCCGCTACACCACGCAGGACAGCCACAAGAGCACCGACAGCAAGGCGTGGGAGAGCTTTCTCGGCCTGCTGAAGCGCAGCCGGCCGCGCCAGCCGCTGAACGGCGTGCTGATCACGGTGTCGGTCAGCGACCTGCTGACGGCCAACGCGAACGAGCGCGCGCAGCATGCCGCCACCGTGCGCCTGCGCCTGCAGGAGCTGCACCAGCACCTGGGCATGCGCTTCCCGATCTACCTGCTGGTCACCAAGTGCGACCTGCTGTCGGGCTTCATGGAGACGCTGGGCGAGGTCGACAAGGACACCCGCGCGACGCCGTGGGGCATGACCTTCAAGCTCGACAAGCAGCAGCACACCGACCTGTCGGTGTTCCCGGCCGAGTTCGACGCGCTCGAGAAGCGCCTGACCGACGGCCTGATCGACCGCCTGCAGCTCGAGCGCGATCCGCAGCGCCGCGCCCGCATCTACGGCTTCCCGCAGCAGTTCGAAGCGCTGCGCGGGCTGCTGAAGGACTGGATCGACCAGGTCTTCTCGCCGTCGCAGTTCGAAGCCCACCCGCTGCTGCGCGGCGTGTACTTCATCAGCGGCACGCAAGAGGGCACGCCGATCGACCGCATGCTGGGCCGCATCGCGCGCACCTACCGCCTGGAGCGAACGGTGCTGCCGCCGCTGCAGTCCAGCGGCAAGAGCTTCTTCCTGTCGCGGCTGCTGAAGGAAGTGGTGTTCGGCGAAGCCGCACTGGCCGGCACCGACCTGAAATGGGAACGCCGCCGCGCGTGGATGATCACCGCCGCCTATGCGGCGCTCGGCATCGTGTCGGTCGGCGTGCTGCTCGCCTGGGGCGTCAGCTACGTCAACAACCAGCGCTACATCGCGAAGGTGGACGCCACGGTCGAGGAGGTGCGCAAGCTGGTGCAGTCGACCCCCAACCGCGCATCGCCCGACATCCTGGTGCTGCTGCCGGCACTGCAGGCCACGCGCGACCTGGCACGGGCCGGCATCGGCGACTCGGTGCCGTTCAGCCACGGCTTCGGGCTGTACCAGGGCCGCAAGCTCGACGGCGCATCGCAGCAGGCCTACCGCCGCATGCTGACCGACGCGGTGCTGCCGCGCATCGCGCTCGGCATCGAAGACCGGCTGAAGACCGGCCTCGACAACCCCGAGCTGCAGTACGAGGCGCTGAAGGCCTACGTGATGCTGTACGACCCGGAGCGCTTCGACCCGGCGGCCTTGAAGCTGTACGTGATGGCCGACTGGGACAACAGCCTGCCGCGCTCGGTGACCACCGAGCAGCGGGCCGACCTGGAGGCGCATCTCGATGCGCTGCTGGCCGAAGGCCAGGCGGTATCGCCGCTGCCGGAGGACAAGGCGCTGGTGGCGCAGACGCGCCAGCAGCTGACGGCCACGCCGCTGACCCAGCGCGTCTACCGCCGGCTCAAGCGCCAGGGCGTCGGCGCCGAGATCCCGGAGTTCACGGTCGCGAAGGCGGCCGGGGCGGCGGCCGGGCTGGTGTTCACCCGCGCCAGCGGCCAGCCGCTGACGCGCGGCGTGGCGGGGCTGTTCACCTACGACGGCTACCACAAGGGCTTCCAGCGCGAGGTCGGGCGGGTGGCGCGCCAGCTGGCCGACGAGGAGAGCTGGGTGCTGGGCGTCAACGACAGCGGCCGGCAGAACGCGCTGCGCTCGGTCGAGGTGCAGGACCAGCTGGCCGACGAGGTGCGCCGCGTCTACCTGACCGACTACGTGAAGGTGTGGGAGGAGTTCATCAAGGACGTGAAGGTGCTGGAGGCCAGGGACCTGTCGCAGGCGGTGCAGCTGGCGCGCGTGCTGTCGGCACCGGACAACCCGCTGGTGCCGCTGCTGAAGGCGATGTCGCGCGAGACGACGCTCGGCGACAAGAAGGACGTGGTGTCGCGGATCGAGAACAAGGCGCAGGAGGCGATCAGCAAGTCGCGCGCGGAGTTCGGCAAGCTGTTCGGAACGCCGGACGGTCCGAAGCCGCTGGAGCCCGGGCAGCGCATCGAGAGCATCGTCGACGACCGCTTCGTCGCGCTGCGCCAGCAGGTGCAGGCGGCCGACGGCAAGGCGCCGCCGATCGAATCGACGATCGCGCTGATCAACGAGGTCTATGCGATGCTGACGGCGGCCGATACCGCGGTGAAGGGCGGCAACGTCGCGCCGCCGTCGGACGTGCCGAACAAGGTCAAGGCCGAGGCGGCGCGGCTGCCCGAACCGGTCCGCTCGTTGTTGAACAACCTGTCGGAGAGCGGCATCGGCGCATCGACGGCCAGCGCCCGCAAGAACCTGCGGGAACTGATCTACGCCGAGGTCGGGCTGTTCTGCCAGCAGGCGATCAGCGGACGCTACCCGTTCGCGCGCGGCAGCAGCACCGACGTGCAGCAGGAAGACTTCACGCGGGTGTTCGGGCCGGGCGGCTCGTTCGACACGGTGTTCCAGAAGAACCTGGCCAACCTGGTCGACATCTCGGCGCGGCCCTGGCGGTTCAAGACGGTCGACGGCGTGTCGACGGGGGGCGGGGACAGCTCGATGCTGCTGCCCTTCCAGCGCGCGGCGGTGATCCGCGACACCTTCTTCCGCGGCGGCGGCACCGGGCCGGGCCTGCGGCTCGATTTCAAGCCGATGGAGATGGACCCGACGATCACGCAGTTCACGCTCGACGTCGACGGCCAGCTGGTCAAGTACGCGCATGGCCCGCAGATCCCGGCGTCGATCCAGTGGCCGGGCCCGCGGGGCAGCACGCAGGTGCGCATCGCGCTGACGCCGGTGTCGGCCAGCGGCCTGTCGGGCGACACCAAGGAAGGGCCGTGGGCGTTGTTCCGGCTGTTCGACAAGCAGCAGATCGAGACGGCGGGTGCGCCGGAGCGCTTCAAGGCGACCTTCAACATCGACAACCGCAAGGCGGTGTTCCTGGTCACCGCGAGCAGCGTGCGCAACCCGTTTCGCCTGCCCGAGCTGCAAGAGTTCTCATGTCCGGGCAAGCCGTGAGCCACGATTTCAGCATCGACCAGTTCATCAGCGGCGTCGGCACGCAGGCGCCGGGCTGGTTCGGCAAGCTGGCGATGCTGGGCGATTTCGCGAGCCGCCGGCTGCCGCAGCCCTTCGTCGATGCCTGCGACGCCTGGCTGTCGAAGGGCATGGAGGCGAGCCGGACGCGGCTCGGCGCGCAGTTTCTCGACGTGTACCTGACCGGCCCGATCTGGCGCTTCGCCTGGGCGCCCGGCCTGATCGACAGCGAGTGGTGGGCCGGCGTGCTGATGCCCAGCGTCGACAAGGTCGGCCGCTACTTCCCGCTGGTGGTCGCGCAGACGGCGCACGACCTGCCGGAGACGCTGGAGGGCATCCAGGCGCTCGACGGCTGGTACCGGCACCTGAGTGCCGCGGCACTCGGCACGCTGACGCCCGGCACGACCGTCGAAGACTTCGAATCGGCCCTCGCGCGCGCGCCGTCGTGGCAGGCCGAGCGGCATTGCGTCGAACCGGCCGCCACCGCGATGCCGGGCCGGCTGCGCTACACCTATGCCGGCGCGGCGAGCCTGCCGCAATGGGTCGACGGCCTGGTGGTCGCCGAGGCGATGCGCCGCTACACCGGCCACAGCCTGTGGTGGCCCGACCATGCGTCGGCGCCCGACGACAGCCTGTCGGTGGCGCCCGGGCTGCCGCCGCCGGAGTACTTCTCGGAGCTGTTGGAGGGTCGCTGGTGATCGAATCGACGTCCGGGCCGGATGACGACCGCACGGTCGTGAAGACCGATGCGCAGCCCGACGGCGGCAACTCGCTGCCGAACGGCTTCCGGCTGCAGGAGTACGTGGTCGAGGGCCTGGTCGGCGAGGGCGGCTTCGGCATCGTCTACCTGGCGCGCGACACCCAGCTCGGCCGCGTGGTCGCGCTGAAGGAGTACATGCCGGCGACGCTCGCGACGCGCGGCCCGCAGTGCGAGGTGTCGGTGCGCTCGTCGCGCCACCGCGAGACCTTCGAGCTCGGCCTGCGCAGCTTCGTCAACGAGGCGCAGCTGCTGGCGGCGTTCGACCACCCGTCGCTCGTCAAGGTGTACCGCTTCTGGGAGCAGCAGGGCACGGCCTACATGGCGATGCCGTACTACCAGGGGCCGACGCTGAAGCAATGGCTGATCGAGCACGGCCGGCCCGACGAGTCGCTGCTGCTGGACGTGGCGCACCCGCTGATCGACGCGCTGGAGCTGATGCACCACCAGCGCTGCTACCACCGCGACATCGCGCCCGACAACATCCTGCTGCTGACCCAGCAGAGCACGCAGTTCGGCGGCGCCGCGAGCATGCGGCCGGTGCTGCTGGACTTCGGCGCGGCCCGGCGCGTGATCGGCGACGCGACGCAGGCGCTGACCGTGATCCTGAAGGCCGGCTACGCACCGGTCGAGCAGTACGCCGAATCGAGGGCGATGCGCCAGGGCCCGTGGACCGACGTGTACGCGCTGTGCGCGGTGCTGTATGCCTCGATCACCGGGCGGGCTCCGCTGGCATCGGTCAGCCGGCTCGTCACCGACGACCTGCAGCCGGCGGTGCAGGCCGGCGCCGGTCGGTATTCGCCGCAGTTCCTCGCGGCCATCGACGCGGGGCTGTCGGTGAAGCCGGACGACCGGCCGCAGGACATGGCGGCGCTGCGCGCCTTGCTGCCGGGCGGGCAGGCGCCGGGCCACGCGCCGTCGCAGCTGCTGGGCAGTTCGACGCGCGGCGGGCTGGCGGTGCCGCCGGACCTCGGCGCGTCGACGGTGGTCGCGGGCGGCCGCGCGACGCGGCCGGCCGAGTTGACGTCCGATCGGCAGGCGAAGCCCTCGTCGCGCGCGGGCGTGTACGCGCTGGCCGCGCTGGCGGTGGCCGCGCTGGCCGGTGCGGGCTGGTGGTTCGCCGGACGGTCGCCGGCGCCTGCGCCGGTGGTGGCGGCAGCGTCGGCCCCGGGCGCCTCGCCCGCGCCGTCGCCGGCATCCGTCGCGGCACCGGTCGCGGCACCTGCGCCGCCGCCGGCCGTGCCGTTCGGCCTGGTCACCGCGCTGCAGGACATCGTGCGCCATGCTGACCCGGTGCTCGGCGTCAACGCGCTGGCCGACAAATCGCAGCTGCGCATCGGCAGCGACCGGTTGCAGTTCCGCGTCAAGTCGTCGGAGGCCGGCTACCTGTACGTGTTCCTGGCCGGCACCGACAAGGCCCACTTCTACCTGCTGTTCCCGAACGAGCTCGACAAGAACAACCGCATCGAGCTGAACCGCGAGGTCGTGCTGCCGCGCGCCGGCTGGCACATCACCGCGGGCGGCCCGCCGGGCACCGACCACATCGTCGCGATGGTGTCGCGCCGGCCGCGCGACATGACCGGCATCGGCGTCAAGAAGGCCGGCGACCAGATCCCCGAGATCGACCTGCAGCTCGCGGAGCAGCGGTGGGCGGCCCGCAGCGCGGCCGAGAGCCCGTTCGCCGGCCAGCCGGTGTGCGAGGCCGGCGAGTCGCCTTGCGACGGGAGCTATGGGGCGACGCTGCTGGTGATCGACGAGGTGAAGAAATAGGTTCAATGCTTCAAGTCATCCCGAGCGCAAGTTTCCGTTCCTGAGCACCTGTTTCCGTTCGCGCTGAGCCAAGCCACGAGCCCGAGGAAGATTCCATGGCCACCAAGCCTGCTGCCAAGCCGAAGCGTCCCACCGCCGACCCGCTGCCGAAGAACTCCCGCTTCATGCGCGTCGCGCGCCCCGACGAGATCGACGTGCGCGACCGGCCCTACCGCCCGGCGATCGGCAGTGCGCCGCCGCCGACGCTGTTCCCGAAGCACGGCCTGCCGGTCAAGTACCAGGGCGACACGATGGCCTGCACCGGCTTCGCGCTGTCGCTGGTGGTCGAGCACCTGCTGCTGGCGGCGGGCCGCGAGCGCCGGCCGGCCATCTCGCCGTACATGCTGTATTCGATGGCGCGCCGCTACGACGAATACCCGGGCTCGTCGGAAGACAAGGGTTCCAGCCTGCGCGGTGCGATGAAGGGCTGGTTCAAGCACGGCGCCTGCCGCGAGCCGCTGTTCCCCGGGCTCGAGATGCCGGCGGCAAGCAAGAGCCTGGCCGACGACTGGTGGTTCGATGCCGTCAAGCGCCCGCTCGGCGCCTACTACCGCATCGACCACAAGGCGATCACCGACATGCATGCCGCGCTGAACGAGGTCGGCATCCTGTACGCGAGCGCCGGCTGCCACTCCGGCTGGGACGACGGCATCGAGCTGACCGCGCTGAAGAAGCGGCCGACCTCGTTCACCGAGCCGCGCAAGGGCATCTGGGAGATCCCGGTCAAGGGCGGCCATGCGCGGCATTCGGGCCACGCGTTCGCGATCGTCGGCTACAACGAGCGCGGCTTCCTGATCCAGAACTCCTGGGGCACCGACTGGGGCTCGTACGGCTACGCGATCCTCAGCTACGACGACTGGATTGCCAACGCGATGGACTGCTGGGTCGCGCAGCTGGGCGTCGTGACGCAGGACCACACCGCGATCTCGAAATCGATCAGCCTGCGCACCGATGCGGCTGGCCGCGTCGCGCTTGCCGCGAGCGAGGTGCTGCGCAACCGCGAGCTGTCGCCGTTCATCGTCAACATGGGCAACAACGGCGCGTTGAGCAACAGCGGCGTGTTCCGCACCCGACCCGACGACGTGCGTGCGATCGTCGACGTGCAGCTCGCGCAGGCGCGCCGGCAATGGGGGCTGCAGGACGACGTCGTCGACGTCTGCATCTTCGCGCACGGCGGCCTGGTCGGCGAGGCTGCCGCGGCCGACATCGCGGCGCAGTGGATCCCGATGCTGTACGAGCAGCGGATCTTTCCGATCTTCCTGATGTGGGAGACCGACTTCTTCACCAGCGCGTTGAACTGCATCGATGACGCGATCCGCGACGTGCCGCGCAGCACCGCTGCCGGTTCGTCGATGGGCGCCTGGTGGAACGAGCGGCTGGAGCGCGTGCTGTCTCGCCCCGGCACGCGCATCTGGGGCGAGATGAAGCAGAACGCCGATGCGATGAGCCTGTACCGGCCCGGCGTGCCGGACGACGAGCAGGCGGGCGCGGTGCTGCTGTACGGGCATTTCAAGCATGGCGTGGCCGACAAGCGCATCCGCATGCATTTCGTCGGGCATTCGGCCGGCAGCATCGTCGCGAGCCTGATGATCGACCGGCTGGCGCAGGAGGGGCTGCGCTTCGAGTCGGTCAGCTTCCTGGCGCCGGCGGTGCGAGTCGACACCTTCGAGCGCTGCGTGCGGCCGCACCTCGACTCGGGCGTGGTGCGGCGCTACCAGCAGTTCCACCTGAGCGAGCGCGCCGAGCAGCAGGACCACACCTGCGGGCCGTACCGGCGCTCGCTGCTGTACCTCGTCAGCGAATCCTTTGAAGGCGGCAGCACCACGCCGATCCTCGGGATGCAGCGCTTCTTCGAGGCGATGCCGACGCTGCCGAATACCACCGCGTGGGTGTCGCCGGGGCCGGTGAGCGCGAGCACGACGCATGGGGGGTTCGATGACGACCCGGGGACGCGGGGGCAGGTGGTGAAGTTCATCCGGGGGTGAAGGGGGGGGTCACTGCGTGAGGCTGCTGCCGGGTCTCGCCCCGGCGGGCGAGTCACTTTCATTTGAGCCCAAATGAAAGTAACCAAAGCAAAGGGCTTGAACACACACCATACGGTCTCGCCCCGGCGGGCGAGTCACTTTCATTTGAGCCCAAATGAAAGTAACCAAAGCAAAGGGCTTGAACACACACCATACGGTTCGTTCTGACTCGCTACGGACAACACGGCCACGCCGCTGGTGATCCACCCTGACTGGGATTGTTGCCCGTTCTTCTCCACCCGGCTCGCTGCGCTTCGCCCAGACGACGCGGCGGTCGCGGGGGCGAGACGAAGCGACGAGCGCGAGTCGAGTGGCGCGGGAGAACAACAATCCCAACGAACGGGGATGTGCAGCCGAGTGGCAGTGTTGTCCGCAGCGGGCCAGAACGAACCGTATGGTGTGTGTTGAGGCCCTTTGCTTTGGTTACTTTCATTTGGGCTCAAATGAAAGTGACTCGCCCGCCGGGGCGAGANAGCGGGCCAGAACGAACCGTATGGTGTGTGTTGAGGCCCTTTGCTTTGGTTACTTTCATTTGGGCTCAAATGAAAGTGACTCGCCCGCCGGGGCGAGACCCGGCGCGGCCTCACGCAGTGAACCAGCCCCAGCCCTCACGCAGTGAACCAAACCCCCCACCCACCCCTACCGATCCGTCGTCCGTCGCATCCCCGCCCCCCGGCCCTTCCGGCCCGGCGATTCCCGCCGTATCGTGGCACCCCATGAAACCCGCTTCGCCCGCCACTGACGCATCGTCGCCGCCGGCGCCCCCCGTCCGGCACCTCGCCCGCCTGTGGGCCTCGCTGACGCCCCGCCGCATCGCGATCAACCTGGTGGTGGCGACCGTCGCCGCGATCGCGCTGAACCCGATCTTCGACACGCCCTTCCTCAGCGTGTGGGGGCGCAGCATCTTCGTCGGCCTGATGCTGCTGGTGGCCTTCGACATCGCCGGGCACTGGCCGTCGCGCTGGCTGCCGCGCTGGGTGGTGCAGGTGGCGGCGGTCGTCATCACCGCGCCGGTGGCAACGCTGGTCGCCTACCTGGTCATGGTGCAGGGCGACGTCACCAGCTTCCAGCGCAACGAAGGCCTGCTGTGGGGCTTCTTCTCGATCGCGACCACCGGCCTGGCGGTCGGCCTGACGCTCGCGCTCGGCGCGCTGTACCGCGAACGCGACGCGCAGGCCCGTTCGCAGGCACTGGCCTTCGAACTGGAACGCAGCACGCTCGAGAAGCAGGCGCTCGACGCGCGGCTGCGCCTGCTGCATGCGCAGGTCGAGCCGCATTTTCTGTTCAACACGCTGGCCAACGTGCAGCAGCTGGTCGAGTCCGGCTCCGAACGGGCCGGCCCGGTGCTGAAAAGCCTGATCGCCTACCTGCGCGCCGCGGTGCCCAGCCTCTCGCAGAGCAGCAGCACGCTGGGCCACGAGATCGGCCTGGTGCGCGCCTACCTCGACCTGATGCGCATGCGCATGCCCGACCGGCTGGCGTTCGACGTGTCGATGCCGCCGGCGCTGGCCGAGCTGGCGTTTCCGCCGATGGCCCTGCTGACGCTGGTCGAGAACGCGGTGCGCCACGGCATCGACCCGAGCGAAACCGGCGGACGCATCGAGGTCGGCGCGCGAGCCGATGCGCAGCAGGCCCGCGTCGAGATCTGGGTGCTCGACACCGGCGCCGGGCTGGACGACAAGGCGGTGCCCGGCACCGGCCTGGCCAACCTGCGCGAGCGCTTGAAGGCCACCTACGGCGATGCGGCGCAGCTGCAGCTCGCCGACGAGTCGCCGCACGGCTTGCGCGCGACGCTGCTGCTGCCCGATCCGCGTCCCAATTTCGACGGTGCCGCGGCCGTCGCAGGCGCAGCAGCAGGAGCGACCCGATGACCCAGCCCACCGCACTGATCGCCGACGACGAACCGCTGCTGCGCGAGCGGCTGCGCGGGCTGTTGCAGCGGCTGTGGCCGGCGCTCGAGATCGTTGCCGAAGCGCGCAACGGCCGCGAGGCGGTCGAGCTGTTCGACCAGCATGCGCCGCAGGTGGTGTTCCTCGACGTGCACATGCCGGGCTTGAACGGTGTCGACGCAGCGCGCTCGATCGCGCGGCGCGCGCTGGTGGTGTTCGTCACCGCCTACGAGCAGTACGCGGTGACGGCGTTCGAGCAGGGCGCGCTGGACTACGTGGTGAAGCCGTTCGACGAGGAGCGCCTCGCCGACACGGTGCAGCGGCTGCGCGAGCGGCTGGCCGGCCCGCCGGCGGCCGCCGACGACGACCGGCTGCAGGCGGCGATCGAGAAGATGTCGGCCGAACTGCGCCGCCAGGCCCCGGCGCAGCAACCGTCGGGCTGGCTGCAGTGGATCAAGGCATCGGTCGGCAACAGCGTGCGGCTGATCCCGGTCGAGCAGGTGGCCTACCTGCGCTCGGACGAGAAATACACGCTGGTGGTGTGGGAGGGCGGCGAGGCGCTGATCCGGCGCACCATCCGCGAACTGGCCGACGAGCTCGACCCGGCGTGCTTCGTGCAGGTGCACCGCTCGGTGATCGTGAACCTGCGCCAGGTGGCGCAGGTGGTGCGTGGGCCGAACGAGACGGCCGACGTGCACATCAAGGGCCGCAGCGAGCTGCTGCCGGTGAGCCGCAGCTTCGTGCACGTGTTCCGGCACATGTGACGGCCGGCCACGCGAGGCCGGTCATTCCATCGTCGTGCGCACGGCCTGGGTGGCTTCGGCGACGCTCTGCACGCGCTTGCCGGTGATCGTGACGGCCGGCATCGTGATGACGTCGGCGCTGGCTTGCTGCGTCGTGCTGCTGCGGCCCTCTTCGACCATCGCGGTCGCGATGGCCAGCGTGGCGGCGATCAGCATCGTGAAGGTCAGCAGCGGGGCGAAGGTGCGGTCGAACATGTCGGTCTCCAGCGGGGGGTGTCGTTGGAGTGAACTCTAGGCACCGGTGCGCCCCAGCGACAGCGCGCTGAGACGAAGCGTCGAAACACGGGGACAGGCTGCGGGCCGGCGTGACGAGGCGCGCCGTCCGCCGCCCCGTCCCGGGTCAGATCGGCTCGGTGCGCTCGACCAGCCAGGCCAGCGCCGCGCCGCTCACCAGCGGCGACAGCCGCTCGCGCACCACCCGGTGGTAATCGTTCAGCCACGCCACCTCGTCGGCGCGCAGCAGGCCGCGGTCGATGCAGCGGGTGTCGATCGGGCACAGCGTCAGCGTCTCGAAGCCGAGGAAATCGCCGAACGCGCCCGCCTCGGGCGTGTCCACCGGCACGTTCAGCACCAGGTTCTCGATGCGCACGCCCCACTGGCCGCCGCGGTACAGCCCCGGCTCGATGCTGGTGATCATGCCGGGCTCCATCGCCATGTGCGGCTCGGGGATGGCCTTGCTGATGCTCTGCGGGCCCTCGTGCACGTTCAGGAAGTAGCCGACGCCATGGCCGGTGCCGTGGCCGTAGTCGAGGCCGTGCTCCCACAGCGGCGCGCGGGCGATCGCGTCGAGCATCGGCGACAGCGTGCCGCGCGGGAAGCGGGTGCGGCTCAGGGCCAGCGTGCCCTTCAGCACCAGCGTGTAGTCGCGCCGCTGCGCCGCCGAGACGGTGCCGATCGGCCAGACGCGCGTGATGTCGGTCGTGCCGCCGAGGTACTGGCCGCCGGAATCGATCAGCAGCAGGCCGTCGCCCTCGATCACCGCATGCGATTCGGGCGTGGCCCGGTAGTGCGGCATCGCGCCGTTGGCGTTGAAGCCGGCAATGGTGTTGAAGCTCAGGCCGACGAAGCCGGGCCGGCGTGCTCGCGCGGCGGTCAGCTTCTCGTCGATCGTCAGCTCGGTGATGCGTTCGCTCCTGTGCGGATCACGCAAGGCCTGCTCGAACCAGGCGTAGAACTCGCACATGGCGGCGCCATCTTCAGCCATCGCGTCGCGCACGAAGGCGGCCTCGGCGCTGCTCTTGCGGCTCTTCAGCAAGGTGCTCGGGTTGATGGCTTCGACCACCTTGACCGCCGCCGGCACGTTCTCGCGCAGGCCCAGCGTGATGCGGCGCGGGTCGATCAGCAGCGTCGTGTCGGCGCCCAGGCGGGCCAGCGCGGCGGCCGCGTCGGCATAGGGCGCGAGCTCCACGCCGTCGGCGGCCAGCACCGCCTGCAGCGCCGGCGGCACCTTGCCGGCGCCGACGAACAAGGTGGCGCCATGCAGGCCGACCAGCGCATGCGCCAGGAACACCGGGTTGTAGCTGACATCGGCGCCGCGCAGGTTGAACAGCCACGCGATGTCGTCGACGGTCGACACGAAATGCTGGTTCGCACCGTGGCGCGCCATCGCTTCGCGCACCTGGGCCAGCTTGGCGCTGCGGGCCAGCGGCGCGTGAGGCGCCGCATGTTCGTGGACCGGTGCGTCGGGCAGGCCGGGGCGTTCGGGCCAGACGTCGTCGAGCAGGTCGAGGTCGGTGCGCAACGGCACGCCGGCGCGGGTCAGTGCGGTGCGCAGCTGCTGCGCGGCGGCCAGGCCCAGCACGGCGCCGTCGACCGACACCGCCTGCCCGGGCGGTACCTGGCTGGCGAGCCAGTCGATGTGGTGGGTGGCCGCGCCGCTCGGGATCTTCACCAGGTCGATGCCGGTGCCGGCCAGTTCGGCCTCGGCCTGCACCCAGTAGCGGCTGTCGGCGAACAGCGCGGCCCGCTCGGTGGTGACGACCAGCGTGGCCATCGAACCGGTGAAGCCCGACAGCCACTCGCGGCCCTGCCAGCGCCCCGGCAGGTACTCGGACAGGTGCGGGTCGCTCGACGGCACGAGCAGCGCGGCCATCTGGTGCTGCTTCAGGGCGTCGCGCACGCGCTCCAGGCGCAGGCGGATCGGGGAGGTGCGGGTGTCCATGGGGTTCGGCTCCGGTCGGGACCCGCACGCGTCCCGGGTCGGGAGGCCAGCGGGGGGAGCGCCGATTTTAGGGCCTGTTAACACGACGGGAAGGCCCGCGCCGGTGCCTGCCAAGGCGCTGGGCAAGGCGCGATGCGCGGCCCGGGCTTGCTGCCCGGGCAAGCATCGCAACGCGGCCCAGCGCCTTGGCAGGCACCGGCCCGAAGGGTGAGTCACGCGAGCCTTCCCGTCGTGTTAACAGGCCCTAGGCCCGGGCAGGGTTTACACCGGGCAAAGCAGGCGTGCAGCCGAGGGGCATCTGCAACTTCTCTTCGCAGTTGCCGCGCAATCTCGGCAGCGCCCCCAGGAGATGCCATGCCGTTCGACCCCCGGATCGAGAAAGAAGCCTTCCTGCATGCCGACCGTGCGCTGCTGCGGCAGCTTCTCGACACCGAATTCAAGACCTGGCGCCCGATGGGCTACCTGGCCTCGACCGTGCTGCACAAGCTGGTGTACTGCTGGCTGGTCGACCTGCACGACGAGATCGCGCCGGTGTTGCCGCGCGTGATCGGATGGCTGGCCCATGCCACCGCCGCGGCGCCCGTCGAGCCGGCGCGCGACGAGCCGCGCGGGCCGCCCCTCAACCTGCACGCGACGCTGGCCATCGCGCGCTGGCTGCACAGCGGCGATGCGGCCCGCGACGACTGGCGCGCCGCGCGGGGTGCGCAGCCCGGCTGGCACGCCAGCCTCGCGCGTGGCGAGCGCCGCACGACGCCCGGCCAGATCGCGCTCGACGACTACCTCGCATGGTGTGTGCAGTCCGGCGACCACGCCGTGGGCATCGAGTTGATCGAGAGCCAGCTGGCGCTGCGCGCGTCGGCGCCGGCGCATGCGGTGCTGACGCGCCTGCCGCGCCCCCGCGAGTTCGCCTATGCGATCTGCCTGCACCATGTGCGCGGCCGCTTCGAGCCGGCCGAGCTGTTCGAGGCCGGCAAGCGCATGCTCGGCGGCTGCCTGGACGAAGCCTGGCTCGCCACCGGCGAATCGCTGCGGGCGGCGATGTGGCTGAAGATCGTCTACGCGGACCTGGCCGCGCCGCTCGGCCTGGCCGCCGCCAGCCCGCTCGACGCGGTACGGCGCGCGCACGACCACCTGGCGTCGGCGGCGCTCACAGCGCGCACGATTGCGACACCGCGAAGTCGTCTTCTCGCCAGCACTCGCCGTGTGTCGGGATCACGTCGATGACCTCGAAGTACGGCAGCCCGAAGTACTCGCAGCGGTGCAGCGCGTCGACCGCGGCGTGGTACTCGTCGAGGTCGGGTGTCTCCCAGACCGCGACCTCGGCGCACTGGGTCTCCCAGCGCGATTCGCAGGTCGCGAACTGGCGCACCCGCAGTGTCGGGAAGCCCTGGAACACCAGCACCAGCATGCGTTCTCGGAACGCGGCGCGCTGCTCGGCGTCGAGCGAACGCCAGTGGTGGGTGGCTTGCAACAGCATGAAGAAAGTGTGGACTCTTGGCATGGCGAGCGTGGGTATGGAGTTGACGCAGCGAAGCGCCTTGCCGACACTATGCGAGTTTTTATTCGTATTTGAAACTCGCATTTCAGCCGCCGATGTCCGCTCCCCAGAATGCCACCCTGATCCCCCGCAAGGCGCCACGCCAGGCCCGGTCGCGGGCCACCGTCGACGCGATCCTCGATGCCGCGGCTCGCGTTCTGGTGCAGCGCGGCTACGCCGCGACCACGACGAACGCAGTGGCCGAGGTGGCCGGCGTCAGCGTCGGCTCGCTGTACCAATACTTCCCGAACAAGGATTCGCTGATCGCCGCGCTGCATGACCGGCACGGCCGGCAGATGAGCGCGCTGCTCGACGCGGCGCTGCTGCAGCACCGCGGCTCGACGCTGCCCGAGGCGCTGGCCGGTGTGATCGAGTCGGCCGTCAAGGCGCACCAGCTCGATGCCGACCTGCACCGCGTGCTCGAGAAGCAGGTGCTGGGCCTCGACCCGTTCCCCGGCGAGGACGACTCCGCCGACGAGATCGAGCGCCGCCTGCGCGGGCTGCTCGAAGCGCACCGCGCCGAGATCGTCGTCGAGGATCTGCGGCTGGCCACCTACATGCTGATGCACGCGGTGCACGCGCTGATCCACGCGGTGGTGCTGGAGCGGCCGAGCGGTGTGTCGGTGAAGGCCGCCACGCGCGAGACGGTGCGCATGGCGCTGGCCTACCTGACGGCGCGGTTGTGAGCCGGTGTGGAACCGGCGCGCTGCAGCCGCCACTCAGTCGGCATCAGAACGCGCGAGGAGATCGGCAATGCGTGGAGCACAGCGGCTGACGCGAGCAGTACATCGTTGGGCACAGGGGGTCGAAGGGCCGACCGAGCATGAAAGAAGGCCACCGCTGTTCATCGCCAGGGTCACGACGGCGATGGACGGCGCCAGCGAGCTGATGGAACGCCTGTTTCCCACCGAGCCGAGTCGCGTCGCGGTCAGCGGGATGGTGGCGATCGGCTCGCTGACGCTGACCGGCGTGCTGTTCCACGCCCTGGTCGAAGGCGATCCGGCGGCCGCCGACGGACAAGCCGACGGCGACCTGACACCGCTGCGCGACGCGCTCTTCATCGTCGGCGGGCTCATCACGCTGTTGGCGGGGTTGGCAAGTGGCTACGCCTGCTTGCACGCCACGGTGAGGCACTGCGTGAACTCGACCACGCCTGGGGAGAGCGACGACGCGACCGAGTCGGTGTCGTCCGAGTCAACGTGACGGCGCCGCGCGCCCGTACAGCAGCAGCATCGCGACGATCACGCCGCCGTAGATCAGGTGCCGGCCCCATTCCTCGATCTGCATCACCGACAGGATCGACTGCAGCAGCGTGATCAGGATCACGCCGGCGACAGTGCCCAGGTAGTGCCCGCGCCCACCGAGGATCGAGGTGCCGCCGAGCACCACCGCGGCAATGGCCGGCAGCAGGTAGGGATCGCCCATCGCCTGCGCCGCCTTGCTCGCGTAGCCGGCCAGCAGCACGCCGCCGAAGGCCGACAGTCCGCCGGCCACCGCAAAGGCGGCCATCACGACCAGCCGGGTGCGCGCGCCCGACAGGTAGGCGGCGCGCTCGCGGTTGCCGATCGCGTAGACGCAGCGGCCGAAGGTGGTGCGCGTCAGCACGAACACCGCCCCCGCGCCGACGGCCGCCCACACCAGCAGCGCGTTCGGAATGCCGAGCAGGCTGTGGCCGGTCGCGATGAAGCGCATCGCCGGCGACGACGCGTCCTGCGGCGAGAAGCCGCCGGTGTGCACCACCATCAGCCCCTGCGCAACGGCATTGACCGCCAGCGTGACGATCATCGACGGGATGCGCAGGAACGCGACGCCGAAGCCGTTCAGCAGCCCGAGCGCGACGCCGCAGGCGATGCCGAACGGGATCGCGAACGCGCTGCCCCACGACCCCCAGCCGGTCGCGGCGGTGGCCATCATCCCGCCGACCGCCACCACCCATGGCACCGACAGGTCGATCTGCCCGAGCAGGATCACCAGCATCGCGCCGGTCGCGATCACACCGAGGAACGACGCCACCTTCAGCTGCTGCAGCAGGTACTCGGGCGACAGGAAGCTGCTGCTGTAGAGGCTGCCCAGCAGCAGCAGCGCGACGATGCAGCCGAAGGCCGATGCGATGGGCCCCCCGATCGGGCTGCGCAGGCGCTCCACCAGGGCGCTAACCATACAAGTCGAGCCGGTTGCGCAGCTTCAGCAGGCGCAGCGCGCCCAGGCAGATCGCCGCGAACAGCACCACGCCCTGGAACAGCGGCTGCCACAGCGGTTCGAGGTTGAACACGAACAGCAGGTCGCCGATGGTGCGGAACATCAGCGCGCCGAACACCGCGCCGACCGCGCTGCCGGTTCCGCCGAACAGCGACACGCCGCCCAGCACCACCGCGGCGATCGAGTACAGCGTGTAGGTGCTGCCGTTGGCCGACGAGGCCTCGCCCGAGTAGGTGATGCAGGTGACGAACAGCCCGGCCACCGACGCCAGCAGGCCGGACAGCAGGTAGGCGGTGAACTTGGCGCGCCGCACCGGCACGCCCGACATGAAGGCCGCCAGCTCCGACGAGCCGACCGCCGCCGCCGCGCGCCCGATCACCGAGCGGCGGTACGGCAGCCACACCGCCAGCACCAGCGCGAGCAGCAGTGCGAGCGCGGCCGGGATACCGCCCGGCAGCTGGCCGGTCAGCGCGTCGGCCAGGCCGTCGTTCACGTCGCCGCCCGGCACGCGGCGCAAGGCGAGCGCGATGCCGAAGAAGGCCGAACCGGTCGCGATCGTCGCGACGATCGGCTGCAGCCGGCCGACGATCACGATCAGCCCGTTCAACGCACCGCACGCGCAGCCGGCCGCCAGCACGCCGGCCACGCCGAGCGCGGTCTGCAGCGGCGTGCCGACGACGAGGTGCGACGCGAGGCAGTTGGCCAGCACCAGCACCATGCCGACCGACAGGTCGATGCCCGAGGTCAGCACGACCAGCGTCTGCGCCATCGCGACGATCGCCAGCAGCACGCCCTTGTTGGCCGCGGTGGTGGCGACGTTCGCGTTCAGGCCGGCCGGGTGGTTCGCGGCATAGACCACGAACATCGCGACGAAGCCGGCGAACGCGAGCAGCGTGCCCTGGTGCTCGCGCAGCAGGTGCGGCCAGTCGCCGGTGCGGGCCCGCGTCATGCCGCCGCCACGTCGAGCGCCGCGCCGACCAGCGCGTGCTCGTTGATCTGCGCCCCCACGAGCTCGCGGCGGATGCGGCCTTCCACCATCACCAGCACGCGGTTGCAGCAGCCGACCAGCTCGTCATGGTCGGTCGAGTAGAAAAGGATGGCCGCGCCGTCGTCGGCGAGGCGGCGCAGCAGCTGGTAGATCTCCTGCTTGGTGCCGACGTCGATGCCGCGCGTCGGGTCGTTCAGCAGGATGATGCGCGGCGCCATCATCAGCCACTTGCCGATCACCAGCTTCTGCTGGTTGCCGCCCGACAGCGAGCCGGCCGCGACGTCCATGCCGTCGCAGCGCACCGCGAGCAGGGCCATCATCCGCTCGACCGCCGCACGCTCGGCGCCGCGGTCGATCACGCCGCCGGGCGACAGCGCACCGAGCGCCGCGAACGACAGGTTCTCGCGCACCGACATCGGCAGCATCAGGCCCTCGGTCTTGCGGTCTTCGGGGATCAGCGCCATGCCGATGCGCGGCTGCTTCGCGGCGTGCGGGCCGGCGACCGGCGCGGGCCGGCCGTCGATCAGCAGCTCGCCGCGGCAGCCGCGCAGCACGCCGAACAGCGCCAGCAGCAGCTCGCGCTGGCCCTGGCCGTCGAGCCCGCCGAGGCCGACGATCTCGCCGGCGCGCAGCTGCAGCGAGATGTCGGCGAGGCGGTGCGTCCAGTGCAGGCCGCGCAGGTCGAGGCGCGGCGGTGCGGCATCCGCGGCCGGCGCGGTCGGCCGCGCCGGCTTGTCCGGGAACACGCCGCTGTAGGTCCGGCCGATCATCAGCTCGACGATCTCGGTGTCGGTCTTCGTGCCGGCGGCGAAGTGCGCGACGCTGCGGCCATCGCAGAACACCGTGCACTCGTCGGCGAGCTCGGCGATCTCGTGCATGCGGTGCGAGATGTAGAGCAGCGCGAGGCCGTCGGCGCGCAGCCGCTTCAGCACCGCATAGACCTGCGCGACGTCGGCCGCGGTCAGCGCGGAGGTCGCCTCGTCGAGGATCAGCAGCCGCGGGCGGCGCGCCAGCGCCTTCGCGATCTCGACCATCTGCCGGCGCGACAGCGACAGGTCCTTCACCAGCGCGAGCGGGTGGATGTCGGCGGCGCCGGCGCGCGCCAGCGCCTCTTCGGCCTGGCGGCGCTGCGCGCGGCGATCGATGAGACCCCAGCGGCGGGGCGGTGCCTGGAGGAACAGGTTGTCGGCCACCGACAGGTCGGGGATCAGCGACAGCTCCTGGAACACGCAGACGATGCCGGCGGCGTTGGCCGCCGCCGGCGACGCGAACGCGACCGGTTGGCCGTCGAGCAGCATGCGGCCCTCGTCCGGCGCCGCGACGCCGGCGATCAGCTTGATCAGCGTCGACTTGCCGGCCCCGTTCTCGCCGAGGATCGCGTGGATGCGGCCGGGCTCGACGCGCAGGTCGGCGGCCTGCAGCGCATGCACGCCGCCGTAGCGTTTGCTGAGGCCTTGAATGTCGAGAAGGCTCATGCGTAGCCCGGATGCCAATCCGGGGTGGGGCCTGTGTTCGACGAATCCCGGATTGGCATCCGGGCTACTTGTTCGTTTCGGATTGGCCCATGATTTCCTGGGCGGTGAAGTTGATGCCGCAGCTCGGGAACGCGTTGCCGACGAAGAAATTGTCCGACTGCGTCGCGTAGAAGTTGGCCCCGTCCTTGAAGCCGGGCTCCTCGACCGTCGACAGCGGCAGCTTGATCGACTGCGGCAGCACCTTGCCTTCGAGCGCCGCGATCGCCACCTTGATCGCCACCGCCACTTGGGCCGGCCCGGTGCCGCCCGACGCGCACTTCAAGCCTTGCCCGGCGTACTTCGCGCAGAACTTGCGGAAGCCGTTCTCGGTCTCGCCGGCGAACGGCACCATCGGGTGCTTCGCGTCGAGCATCGCCTGCACGACGCCGGTGTCGCCGCCCTGCGCGGTGATCGCGTCGAACTTCTTGTGCACCGCGATCGCGTCGGCCGTGACCTTCTGCGACGTCGGGTCGTCCCACTTGCCGATCACCTCGATGGTTTCCCACTTCTTGCCGGAGGCCTTCAGCGCCTGCTGGATGCCGTCGTGCCGGTCGCGGTCGACCGAGGTGCCCGAGACGCCGCGCACCTCCAGCACCTTGCCGCCGTTCGGCGCGTTCTTGATCAGCCACTGGCCCCAGTAGGTGCCGAGGCCCTTCTGGTCGACGTTGACGTTGATCGCCTCCTCGGTGTCGAGGATGTTGTCGAACGCGACCAGCACGACGCCGGCGTCGTTCGCGCGCTTGATCACCGGCTTGAAGGCGGCGGGGTTCTGCGCGTTGACGACGATCGCGTCGAAGCCGGAATCGATGAAGTTGTTGATCGCGGCGATCTGCGCAGCGACGTCTTCGCCGGTCGAGACGACCTTGTACTCCTTCAGCTTCGCGGCCACGTCGGGCTGCGCCGCATAGGCCTTGGCCGTCTTGATCATCTGGATGCGCCAGGTGTTGGCGATGTAGCCGTTCGCGAGCGCGACGCGGTACGGGCCCTTCTTGGCCGGGTACTGGAACAGCTTGGTCGTGCTGCTCCAGGGGGCGAAGCACTGCGGGTCGGAGTTCGCGGTGCTCACCACCTTGGGCGGTGCGGCGAGGGTGGTGCCGCTGAAACTTCCACCGAGGCCGAGCAGCAACGCGAGCTGCAATGAACGAGTGAGGATGAACGCCATGGCCGGGTCTCCTTCATGCAGGTCCCGAGACGAGACCGGGAAGGCAATGTAGCCACTTCGCCGCGGTGCGAAAACTCGGGTGAAACCCGCTCGGTCGGGACAGGGCCTGTCCCGTGGGGGCCGTGGTCCGCGGCGCTCCGGCGCGTCAGTGCACGGCGCCGGTGTCGTTCTCGACCGTGAAGGTGCGGGAGTAGCTGCCGCCGCTGACGGTGATGGTCAGCGCGGCGCCGGACGAGGTCAGGGCCTGGCCGGTGTTGTTGGCGTTGAAGGTGACGGTGCGTGCGCCGGATTCGGCGATGCAGCTGGGGATGGCCGACGGGCAGGCCAGCGTGGCGAGGGCGGCGCCGCTGACGTAGGCGAAGCTGGCGCCGGTGGCGGTGATCGTCGCGATCACCGGGCGGCGCTGCGTGGCTGCGAGACGCTGCGCGGTACGCAGCTGGTTCTGCAACTGGTCGCCATAGGCCCGCAGGCGCCACATCGTGGTGTCGACCATGCGGGGCAGGGCGACGACGGCCAGCGTGCCGGTCAGGACGATCACCATGATCAGCTCGATCAGCGTGAAGCCCTCGACGGCGTGCAGGCCGCGCATCGCTCAGGTGCCCATCGCGGTGAACGTGGCCGACGTACCGTTCGTCGTGTGGCTCAAGGCGCAGGTGCTCATCGTGGTACCGGAGGCGACGCTCGAAGCCGCGACCGAGTAGCTGGTGGGCAGGCCGCCCTGGAGCAGGCCCTTGACGTCCTGGCAGTCAGCGACCGCAGAACCCTTGCCCATTTGGAAGGCAGCATAGTTGATGGCAGAGGCGGAGCTCAAGGCACCTGCCATACCGTTGGTGGCGGCTTGCTGAGCGTCGGTCTTCAGGTCGACATACTTGGGCAGCGCGACCACGGCGAGCACGCCAAGGATGACGATGACCATCACGAGTTCGATGAGGGTGAAACCAGATTGCTTCTTCATGGGTACTTCCTTTGAAAGGCGGTTGGTGCCAACTGCGTGCCAATTGCGCCGCCAGGTGGAGTCACCTCGAACGACCGGTCGCTGCGGCCGGGCACGATTGCCTGGGTTCGCTTGGCTGGCAGGTGAATGCTGACGAGCGACTTGGGAGAGAGCATGCAGATTCGCGAGCGGATCTCGACCGGATTGCAAACCATTGCAAACCCAGCGGTGAAGCCGCTCAGCGCGCCGCCATCTTCTTCGCCGACCCATCGAGCGTGATCACGCGGCGCTGGCCTTCGATCTCGTCGAGCGAAGCCCGGCTCTGCTCGGTCAGCCGCTGCCAGTCGTCGGGCCCGCGGATGATGGTCGGCTTGATCAGCACCACCAGCTCGCGCTTGCGGCCGGCGTTGACGCGGTTGTTGAACAGCGTGCCGGTCACCACGTTGCCGCTGGCCCCGGGCAGGCCCGAGTTCTGGCGCGACGACGCCATCTGCATCAGCCCGCCGATCGCGACGATCGCGCCATCGGGGATGCGCACCACGGTGTCGGTCTCGTTGACGCTGCTGGACGCGAGCGGCAGCTTGTAGGTGCCGATGGTGCCGAGGTCGATCTGCTTGGTCTTCTCGACCACCGACGTCACCGACGGATGCACGTGCAGCGTGACCATGCCAGCCTCGTCGATCTGCGGCGTCACGTCGAGTGCGATGCCCGAGAAGAACGCGGTCAGCGTCAGCGTCGGCAGCGTCGTCGTGCCGGTGCTCGTGCTGGTGCCGGTGGTGATGCTGCCGCCCGACACGTTGGTGACGAAGTAGTCGTCGGTGCCGACCTTCAGCACCGCCTTCTGGTTGTTCAGCGTCGCGACGCGCGGACTCGACAGGATCTGCATGTCGCCGTGCGTCTCGAGGAAGCCGAGGATCGACTGGAAGCCGCCGCTCGCGATCGCGAGGCCGGTGGCGCCGCTGCCCGAGACCGGCAGGCCGATGGCGTCGGCCAGCGCCGAGGTGCCGCTGGACAGTGTCGGCAGCCCGTTGGCATTGCCGGTCAGCGCATTGCCGGCGGCGCCGCTGCTCTGGCCGATCGAGAAGCGGTTGCGCAGCACCGACCAGTCGATGCCGTTCTGGAAGCCGTCGCGCAGCTCGACCTCGATGATCTTCGCCTCGAGCATCACCTGCCGCTCCACCGACGCCCGCGTGCTGCGCAGGAAGGCATCGACCTGGCGCAGCTCGTCGGGCATCGCGCGCACCGCGATCGTGCCGGACTGCGGGCTCGCGATCACGTTGCGGCCGGCGGTCGTGCCGACCATCGCGCGCAGCGCCTCGGTGGTCTCGGCCCAGAAGTCGCTCTTCGAGCTGGTCGACACCTGGCTGCCGTCGCTGTCGCTGCCACGCGAGCGGCTGCCGTTCGATGCCGTGCTGCCGTTGGAACCCGTGTTGTTGCTGCTGCCGTTGTCTCCGCCGGACGACGCCCCCGAGCTGATGCGCGTGTCGCTGCGCCCGCTGCGCTGGGTGTGCAGGTAGTTCACCATGAAGATGCGCGTCTGCAGCGTCGGCGGGAACACCGTGACGCGGCGGCCATCGATCTTGTAGTCGTAGCCGTAGACCTCGCGCAGCGATTCGAGCGCCTCGCGCATCGTCACGCCCTTCAGCGTCGCCGAGATCGTGCCGCCGACGTCGGGGTGCATCAGCATGCTGTAGCGCGAATCGGTGACCAGCGACAGGAACACGTCGCGCACCTGCGCACCGTTGAGGATCAGGTCGAAGCGCGCTTCGGACGGCGGCGTGGGCGCTACCGGTTTCGGCGCCGGCGCCGGCGCCGGCGCCGTGTCGGGCGTGGACACCGGCACCGACGGCGGACGCTGCGCGAGCGCTGCGGCGAGTTCGGCCTGCAGGTGGGCGTTGGGGCTGGCGGTGCGCAGCGGCTGGTCGGCGCAACCGACCAGCCCCAGGGCCGGCAACAGGGCTGCGCACAGGCTGGACATCCAGCGGGGGCCCGGGCGGCCGGGCCGCCTCACTGCTTGGATCGGGTTCATCGCGGGACATCCTTTGTCGTCTGGCGGGTGGGGGAAGAAGCGGAAGGTGCGGGAGAGTCGGCGGCCGCACGGCGTGTCACGCCCGGGTACAGCGGCACGCGCTGCGCGCCACGGGCATCGCGCAGCCACACGGCATCGCCGTCGATGCGCTCGATGCGGCGCTCGCCGAGCAGGTCGCCCACCGACAAGCGGCGGCCCTGGTCGACCAGGTAGCGGGTCGTGCCGACGACGACGATGTGGCGGGGCGCTGCGTCGCCACGGTCACTCGGCGCGCTGGCGGCGGAGGCTGGCTGCGCAGACGCGGGCGGCTGCATCGGGTCGCGCGGCGGCTCGGCCGCGGCGGGCAGGGCGGCGACGGCCAGCGCGCAGATTGGCAGCAGGAACTTCATGGCGCAGCCTCCACCAGGTACAGGCGCAGCGCGAGCGACGACGGCGCTGCCGCGTTGCCGCTGAGCTTCAGCGTGTCCCAGCGCAGGCCGGGCAGCGCGCGCTCCAGTTCCGCCAGGTAGTCGACCAGGTCGACGTAGCTCCCGCTCACGCCGAGGTCGACCCCCTGCCAGCGGATGCCGGTTGCGCTGCCGGCCGGGGTGCCCGACGACGCGGCGAGCGCCGGCGCGGGTGCTTCGGCCACGGTGGCGACCTTCAGCAGCGTCAGCCGCTCGTGCCGTGCCAGCGTGCGTTCGAGCAGCTGCGGCAGCGTGGGCCGCTCACCGCTGGTCGCGCCCAGTCGCGCGATGTCGGCATCGACCGCCTGCTGCCGCGCCTGCCACTGCGTGACCTCGCGGCGCAGGCGGGCCACCGGCGAATCGTCGCCGGCGTGGCTGGCCGCGTCCAGCTGCACGCGCAGTGCGGAGAGCTCGGTGCGTTCGCGCTTCACGCGCTCGGCCAGCTGCTTCTGCTCGGCGATGGCGGGCGACAGCAGCACGGTGTCGGCAGCGGCCACCACCAGCGTGGCGGCCGAGACGAACAGCATGCAGCGCTCGCGCAACCCGAGGGCGTCGATGCGGCGCGCCCAGCGCTTCCAGGTGTCGGCGATCTTCATGGCCGCACTCCGGACTGGACCAGCGCGAAGCGCCAGTGATCGCCCGCCTGCTCGACCTTCAGCGTCGTGAGCGTCTGCCCGGCCAGCAGCGGTTCATCGGACAGCGCGGCGATCCACGGTTTCAGCGCCGCCGGATCGAGCGTGCGGCCCGAAAGCGACAGCTTGCCGTCCTGCAGCGCGATCTCGTCGAGCCAGGCTGCCGCCGGCACCGTGCGGGCGACCCACCGCAGCCGCGCCGAGTGGCTGCGGCCCTCGACGACGCGGCCCCGCATCAGCTCGGCCAAGGTCCGCTCGCGTTCGCCCACCCGGCTCTTCAGCGCCTGCAGACCCTGCTCGAGGCTGGTGGTCTGCACAGCGGCGGCGGGGTTGGCGGCGATCGCCTTCTGCAGCGACTGCCGCTCGGCGGCGTGCTGTCGCGAGAGGGCCTGCAGCTCGCTGTCCAGCGCGGCACGCTGGAAGGCAGCCCAGGCGCAGGTGGCCAGCGTGCCGGCCACCACCACTGCCAGCGATTGCGCGATGGTGCGCGCGGAAAAGTGCCGATGCGCGGTCAGCAGGACCGGGCGGTAGAGGTTGATCTGTTGGGGCATCGTCGACCTCGGCTCAGAGCGGGTTGCCGTCGCGCAGCAGCGCGCCCAGCAGCGGCAGGCACTGGCGGGCCAGCGCGGCGCTGCCGCGACAGGCCTGCTGCAGGCCATCGAACGCCGGGCGCGGATCGAAGGGTGCGACCGGCAGGCTCAGCTGCTGAGCCAGCAGCCCGACCAGCGCCGTCGTGTGCTCGCCGATGTCGACGCTGAGCGCAGCCAGCGGCAGTTCGGGCCACGAGCGCTCCCACAGGTCCAGCGAGCGCTGCAGGTCGAGCACGATGCGCGGCGTGTCGGCGGCAGCGGCGTCGAACGTCGACTCGGCGCCGTAGTCGATGAAGTCGGGCATGTCGCTGCCACCGCCCGGGCCGCCGTCCAGCGGGATCGGCTGCGACAGCGGCTGGACCAGGCCCGGCAAGGCCGTCGCCATCGCCCCGTTCCAGTCGAAGCGTCGCGCGACGAACAGCTCGCCTTCGGCACTGATGGTCAGCAAGCACTGGTCGCCGTGCTTCATCAGCAGCGCCTGGGCGCGATCGGTGCGGCCGGCGGCGCGGGCGATCGCATGCTGCAGGTTGCGCTGCGCCGTTTCGCGGATGTCGATCGCGCCGAGCTGCAGCCCGGCCGATTCGCACGCGGCCGCGATGCGTTCGACGACGCGGGTCGGCGTGGCGGCGACGAAGGCCTGCTTCGGCGCGCGCGCCCGCCCGTCGCCGACCAGCATCACGTCCAGCGTCAGGTCGTCGACGTGGCAATCGACCAGGTCCTTGATGCGCCAGCGGGCCGCCGATTTCAGTTCTTCGGGCGGCACCGCGGGCGCCTCGATCTGCAGCAGCGGGCACTGGTCGAGCGGCAGCAGCGCGACGATCGAGCGCATCGGCAGCCCGAGCGCGCGCAGCTGCCGGCCCAGGTCCTGCGGCCGCCCGGCGTCGAACGGCAGCGTGCCGCAACGCAGCACCTTTCGCGGCGACGTGGCGGTGCCGCCGTCGGCCGCGTGGGCAAACACGAGCTGCGAGCCTTCGAAGGCGAGCGCCATCGAATCGGCGGGTGCGGGCTTGCGCCAGGTCCAGAGCATGTCAGTGGTTCTCGCGTTGGTCGACCAGCCGGTCGGTGCCGTGGAACACGCCGTACGCAGCGCGCGCGGCGGGGTCCTTGCCGTAGCCGCTGCCGCACCAGCCGCCGCGCAGGAAGGCGAGGCCGGCGCCAGCCGTCGCCGCCCTGCCGGGAGTCCACGGCTGCAGGCAGGAGGTGTCGGTGGTGGTGCTGTCGAGGCTGAGCGCAACGTCGACCGTGCCGCTGTGGTTGCCGGACGGCGCGGACAGCAACAGGCTGGTGACGCCGTAGGCGACCAGGATGCTGCCGTTGGTCACCGTCGTGTCGGCCGCGGTCAGCGTCTTGCGGTGGTTGCCGAAGTTCACGCTCGCCGGCGGCACCGAGGTGCAGTGGTCCGACGTGTTGGTCTGGAAGCTGCCGTCCGTCCAGTACTGCGCCGTCAGCGGCATGTTCAGCACGCGGCCCTGCGAGCCGACGGCGTTGGACAGCTTCAGCCTGCCATACCGCAAGGGCACGGTGGTCAGCAGGGTGCGGTCGTTGCCGATGACGGTGTCGGTGTCGAGGTTGTAGCTGCTCATCGCGACGCCGTCGCTGTCGACCGGCGCGATGCCGAAGCTCGCGGTGAACGGCCCGTCAGGGGTGGCGCCGCGTTGCGCCGCCGCCGTCAGGGTCACGTTCGACGCGATGCCGCCCGAGGATCCTGTGCCCCAGCTGCCGCTGGCGATGCCGAGCGCCAGGCGAGGTGAACTGCCGGAGGTCAGGAAGCGGGTGCTGCCGTCGACGCCGCCGAGCTGCCATGCGGTGGCCGACGCCACGTCCAGCATGGCAAAGTTGCCGGTGTAGTTCTTGGTTCTCGTGCCACCGCCGTTGACGGCAGTCAGCGTGAACTTCAGCTGGAAATTCTGGCCGAGGTAGGTGAAGTTCTTGCTGGAGACGCAAGTGATGTCGGACCGGTTCGTCAGCGAGACCGTGCCGACGGTGAAACCGGCCGGCGTGAAGCGCCCGGCGCGCGCCGACTGGACGCCGGATGCGTTGAAGACGGTCAGGCCCAGCGACAGTCCGCTGCCGATGAAGTTGCTCACCGCGCTGGTCGTCGTGAACAGGAAGCTGCCGACCTCGGAGTACTGCAGCGTCCCCGTCGCGCTGCCGCCGCTGAAGCCGGTGATGCTGCCGCCGCTCAGGGTGCCCAGTGTTCCGCCCGTGGGCGTCTGGCTGCCGCTCACGGTCGACAGCGAGACCGTGCTGGTGAACGATGGCGCAAGAAGACCGGCGGTGGTGTTCGCGAGCGTGGCGCCGCTGTCCGGCAGGCCGTCGTCGTTGGCGTCGGTGCCGTTGCTCTTCATCGCGGCGGTCCATCGGTAGGCCCCCGCCGTGGCCTGGAAGTCGACGCCGGCCTTGGCAAACATCCCGTCGGTGTAGGTCGAGCCACCGGGGTTTCCATTGGTGCCCTGCTTCAATCCGCTCAGGACGATCGCGAACGGCCGCACCGTCAGGGTGTTGCTGCTGCCGCTGACGGTCGCGCTCGTCTGGCTCGGCGTGTCGTCCTGCAGGTTCAGGCTGTAGCGGCCGATGTCGGTGGTATCGAGATTGAAGCTCGCGACGCCGGACGTGAAGCTCAGCGTCAGGTTGTTCGACGCGGGTTGCGACGACGGGATGCTCGTCGCAGACACGGTCGGGGCCGTCCAGGTGCCGTTGCTGTCGGTTCGCCACATCTTCAGCGCGCGGCTGCCGGTGTAGTCGGTCGCGACACCGCAACTGCCGGTGCTCGGGTCCTTGCGGATCAGCGACGCGGTGTAGTCGTGCGGACGGCCCGCGACCGCGACATCGCTGCCGCTGATCTTGCTGGAGGCGTCTTCGGCGAACGTGAAGGTGTTGTCGCGGAAGGCCAGCGTGTTCGAAGCGGACACCCCGGAGACAAGGGAATCGGTCACGGTGACGACGACGTCCTGGGCCAGCGTCTCGGCGAGTTTCAGCGTGACGACACCGGCGTCGCCGGCCTTGAACGCGTAGCTTGCCGCGCCGTCGTTCGCGCTGCCGTTGTCGAGCGTGCCGGCGGGCGCCGGCGAGCTGCCGGCGCTCCAGTCGCCGCGGCCGGTCGAGGTGCCGAGCGTGATGCTGCCGGTGTAGCCGGTGTAGGTGTTGCCGGCGCTGTCGACCGCGGTGATCGACACGCTGGCCGGCGCGCAGGTGGACGGGCTGCTGCTGGCGCTGATGTTGAAGTGATTGAGCGAGAGCGCTTCGTTCTGGCAGTGGAACAGGTTGCCGGCGGGGATCGTGACGTAGCTGGACGATCCGGGAGGCTTCCAGCGCAGCTTGCTCACGGCGATGCCGCTTTCCTCGTAGAACTCCAGTGTCAAGGGGATGTAGTGGCCTGCCGTCAAGCCGGTGACGGTGGCGTAGTAGGTGTTGCTGACCGTCAACCAGCGGGAAATGACCTCGATGTCGTTCACGTACAGCCGCACGCCGTTGTCGGCGACGAGCTCGAAATCGTAGGTGCCGGAGGTGGGGACCAGGACCAGGCCGGTCCAGCGGACGGAGAACTGATCGGCCTGGATGCTGCTGTCCGGAGAGCCGAGCGACCAGTCGAAATTGATGGTGCTGTCCAGGCGGGTGAGCGTCTTGCCGGTGAAGTAGGCGGCGGCCGTGCCGTTCTGGTCGTAGTAGGTTCCGACGAGTCCGGCCAGTGGTGCCGCCCGGAACGGCACGCTCACCTGCGCGTTGGCCGCAATGCTGTTGCCGGCCAGGTCGGCCACGTTGTTGACGGTCAAGGTCTGGCTACCGACGGGTGGCGACGACAGCTTCAGGCGCACCGTCCGCTTGTCGGCCATCAGCGTCGCCGATTGGACGGTCGCGCCGCCGCTCAACGCGTAGTTGGCTGTCGCCTGTGCACTGGCGTCGGTGACCTGTTCGGAAAACAGCACGTCGGCTTCGACGCTTCCGCAGCGGGTGGTGGATGCCGATGTGATCCAGGGCTTCGTGGTGTCGGCGGCGTGCGAAGGCAGCGCCGTGCAGGTCACCGCCAGAGCGAGCAGCAGACGCAGCGGCAGTTTCATCGCACGAGCATCCAGGTGAGTTGCCGCTCGACATAGGTGTCGCTGACGGCGCCGGTGGCCGGGCAGCTGCCATTGGAGGGCGCGTTGCAGGCGTTGGCGACCACGGTCCAGAAGGTCAGCTCGGTGGCGCCGTCGCTGGCCGTGCCCGGCGCCGTGCCCGGCGTGCGCGAACAGGTCAGCGTCACGGTGAAGCCCGCCAGGTTGCCGCCGGGCACGATGCTGTTGGTGGCCATGCAATCGCCGGTCAGACTGCCGACCTTGCGCTGCCAGTACGCCCACCACTCCAGCCCCGCCCGGGCCGCCTGGTAGGCGCGTGCCGACTGCAGCCCGGCCGCCGGTGCCACGTGCTGCTGCCGGCTCACCGAGGCCAGCGCCGCGCCGAGCGCGGCCAGCACGACGAGGATGAACACGACCGACACCATCGAGAATCCGGTGTGCGTCGCGCGGCGGTCCGCGCCGCGTTCAGGGCACGTTGGCGACATGGGCTTCATGGTGCAGCGTGATGCTTTCGGTGCCGGAGGTGGTGGTGGTGGCGAGGGTGAGCTGCAGGCTCACGAGCCCGGCGCTCATCGCGACGACCGCGCCGTCGTAGGCGAAGCGGCAGGCCGTGACGCCGGTGGCCAGCACGCTCGACGTGCCGCCGGTGGGCGGGTCCGGCTGGCTGGCCTGGAAGCCGTAGCCGCTGTAGCGCGTCACCGTTCCGGCAGACAGGTTGCAGCGGTAGGTCACCGGGGTGTCGACCGCGAACACGCGGTACGGCGACGCGAAGTCCAGCAGCGGCAGGCCCGCCAGCGAACTCATCGTGATCAGCGTGGCCGGCCCGGCGGCATTGGTCGCGGTGCGGCGGTTCGAGTCCGCCTGCTCGGTGGCCGTGCCGTTCGGTGCGTAGGCGTCCGAGCCGGTGATGCCGCTGCCGAGGTTGAAGAAGACCAGCTGCTGCGCGCTCTTCAGCGTCAGCGCCGGCCCGATCAGGTCGAACGAGGTGTCGATGCTGCCGAACACCAGCGGGTCGCTGCCTTCGGTGCGGTAGCGCGCGGCACCGGTGGTCGGGACCAGCTCGACCGCCAGCCCCGATGCGGTGACGCGCACGCTGTTGGGCAGCGCTGCGCGCAGGTCGCGCGTGATGCGGCGCAGCGCCGCGTCGGCCGCGTCCACCAGGTCGGCGCGCGCGACGGTCGAGAGGTAGAGCCGGACCGGCTGCACGATGAAGTTCGCGACGATGCCGGCCAGCACGCCGGTGATCACGATGACCACCACCGCTTCGACCAGCGTGAAGCCGCGGCTGCGGGCCGCCGCGTCAGAGGGCCGGTGACCACGCATAGAAGCTCCTGTAGCCGTCGAGCGACAGGCTGTTGCCGTCTGGGCTGGTCACGGTGACGGTGATCTTCAGCACCACGTTGTTGGCCGCCGTCAGCTGATAGAAGCTGTTGCCGAGCGCCGCCGCGGCGACCGCCACCGAGGCCGAGTAGCCCGACAGCGCCGCGATCGGCGTGTTCGTGATGTCGACGATGCCGTTCATCGCGTAGCCGTTGTAGTCGTTGACGTTGTCGAACTGCGGCGATGCGAAGCGTGTCTCGCCCGCCTCCGGTCCCATCGCTTCGGGAAGGGTCGTGCAGGCGGCCGTGCTGATGGCGTTCGCCGCTGCGTTGGCATCGTCCGGATCGCACCAGGTGTACGGCATCAGCTCGATTTCCTCGAGCAGCGATTCGGCGATCGCCAGCGCCTGGCGCCGCTGCAGCGGGTCGGCGCTGTGCGCACCGGCCTGGATGAACACCCGCAGCACGCCGGCCAGCGCGGCGCTCAGCACCACCATGAACACGACCAGCTCGATCAGCGACAGGCCGGTCTGGCGGATGGGGTGGAAGGGCAGGGTGCGCATGCCGGACTTATCGGAGAAGGGTGGTGCTGCTGGAGGTGTACAGATCAACCGGCCCGGCCCATCGCCGCCTGCCCGAGGCTCCACAGCGGCAGGAAGACGCCGAGCGCCAGCACCAGCACCAGGCCGGCGATCACCAGCAGCAGCAGCGGCTCGATCGCGCTGGCCAGGTTCTTGATGCCGTAGGCGGTCTCGCGCTCGTACATGCCGGCGACCTCGACCAGCAGCGTGTCGAGCTCGCCGGTTTCCTCGCCGACCGCGATCATCTGCAGCACCACCGGCGTGAAGATGCCGCTGGCCGCCGCGCAGCGCGACAGCGTGCCGCCGCGCTCGACGCCGTCGCGCATCTGCTCGATGCGGCTGGCGATCCAGGCGTTGTCCACCGTCTGCGCGACCACTGTCATCGCCTGGCTCAGTGGAATGCCGCTGCGCGACGCGAGCGCGAAGCTGCGCGCGAAACGGGCCAGCGTGGCCTTCAGCACGATCGGCCCGACGATCGGCAGCCGCAGCTTCAGGCGATCCCAGCGGTAGCGGCCGTCCGGCGTGGCCAGCCAGCTGCGCAGTGCGACGAAACCGCCCGAGCCCGCGACCAGCAGCGCCGGCCACCACGCGAGCGTGAACGCCGAGAAGCCGAGCAGCACGCGCGTCATCAGCGGCAGCTGCGCCTTGAAGCCGGCGAACACCGACGCGAAGGTCGGCAGCACGAAGAGGTTGATGACCACCAGCGCGATGCCCATCGCCACCATCACCATCGCCGGGTAGCGCAGCGCCTGGCCGATGCGGGCGCGGATGTCCATCTCGAACTCGATGTGCTCGGCCAGGCGCTGGAACACCTCCGGCAGCCGGCCGGTCATTTCGCCGACCCGCGTCATCGCGACGAAGAAGCCGGTGAACACCTGCGGATGGCGCGTCAGCGCGGCCGACAGCTCGCGGCCCTGGTCGAGCGAGGCGCGCACGTCGGCCAGCATCAGCGCCAGCGCCGGCTTGATCGCCGAGGCCTGCAGGCCGGCCAGCGCTCGCAGCAGCGGCACGCCGGCGCGCAGCAGCGAATGCAGCTGGCGGGCCAGCACCAGCGTGTCTTCGGGCGTACTCGGGTGGCTGCGCACGGCCTGCCACCACGAAGGCCGCGCGAGTGTCGCGACGTCGCTGTTCGGTGCGATGCTGACTGGCGTCACGCCGCCGGCCAGCAACTGGTCGGCCACCGCGGATTGGCTGCCGGCGTTCAGCGTGCCGGTGATCAGCTCACCGCGCACATTGCGCCCTTTCCAGCTGAAGCGATCCATCGCGCTACTCCTGATCGAACTCGCTGGTCAGCCGCATCGCCTCGGCGACCGAGGTCTGGCCGGCGCGGACCAGGTCGGCGGCCCGGTGCGCGAGCGTGCGGCCATGCATGCGCGCGCGCGCCGCGGCCAGGAAGCTTGCAGGGTCGCCGTGGGTGGCGGTCTGCGCCAGCGCGGCGTCCATCTCGAGCATCTCGTACACGCCGAGCCGGCCGGCGTAGCCGGTGTTGTTGCAGGCGAGGCAGCCGCGGCCGCGCTGGGTCGCCAGCGCGCTGTCGCCGGTCATCAGGCCGAGCCAGGCGGCCTCTTGCGGCGACGCGTCGTGCGGGCGCGCGCACTGGGTGCAGTTGCGGCGCACCAGGCGCTGCGCGACCACGGCCTGCAGCGCGGTCGCGACCATGAAGGCCGGCACGCCCATGTCGAGCAGCCGGTACGGCGTGCTGGCGGCGTCGCGGGTGTGCAGCGTCGACAGCACCAGGTGCCCGGTGATCGCGGCGCGCAGGCCGATCTCGGCGGTCTCGGTGTCGCGCATCTCGCCGACCAGGATCACGTCGGGGTCCTGGCGCAGCGTGGCGCGCAGCACGCGGGCGAAGCTGAGGTCGATCTTGTCGTTGACCTGCACCTGCGTCAGCCCGGGCAGCCGGTACTCCACCGGGTCTTCGACGGTGATGATCTTCTGGCTGCTCGCGTCGAGTTCGGCGAGCGCGGCGTACAGCGTGGTCGTCTTGCCCGAGCCGGTCGGGCCGGTGACCAGCACGGTGCCGGTGCTGCGGCCGAGCAGCGCGCGAAAGCGCGCCAGCATGTCGGCCGGCATGCCGATGTCGTCGAGACGGCGCACCTCGCTGCTCTGGCCGAGCAGCCGCATCACGACCGATTCGCCGTACTGGCTGGGCAGCGTCGACAGCCGCACGTCGACGGTGCGGCCGCGCAGCCGCAGCGTGAAGCGGCCGTCCTGCGGCAGGCGCTTCTCGGAGATGTCGAGGTTGGCCATCAGCTTCAGGCGCTGCGCAAGCGCGCCGGCGATGCGCTTGTCGGCCTGCGTCTGCGTCTGCAGCACGCCGTCGATGCGGCTGCGGATCAGCAGTTCGTTCTCCTGCGGCTCGAGGTGCACGTCGGAGGCGCCGATCATCATCGCGTCCTCGAACACCGACTGCAGCAGCCGCACGACCGGCGCACCCTCCTGGCCGACGGACTCCTGCAGCGCGCCGAAATCGACCGCGTCGCCGAGGTCTTTCTCGAGCGCCTTCGCGAGGCCGGAGATCTCGTCGGTGCGGCGGTAGTGGCGGTCGAACGCCGGCGTCAGCTGGCTTTCGGACACCACGGCGACCTGGATGCTGCGCTTGAGCAGCCGGGCCACGTCGTCGTGGGCCACCAGGTCGAGCGGATCGGAGAACGCCACCAGCAGGTGGTCGCCGCGGTCGTCGAGCACGATCGCCCGGTAGCGGCGTGCTGCGACCTCGCCGAGCTGGCGCACCAGCTCGCCCTTCAGCGGGTAGCTGTTCAGGTTGACCACCGGCGCGCGCAGCTGGCGGGCCAGCGCATGGGCCAGCGCCTCTTCGGTCAGTGCGCCGTGCTCGATCAGCACGCGGCCGAGCTTGCGGCCGCTCGTGTTCTGCAGGTCGAGCGCCTGCGCGAGCTGCTCTTCGGAGATCAGGCGCTGCGCGAGCAGCACGTCGCCCAGGCGCGGCTTGTCGCGGCGCGTGGTGGGGGCCGCGGCGGCAGCGGTGCCCGATCCGGCCGAGGCAGCGATCAGCTTCATGGCCGCGCGCTCCCGCCGCGGCCGGTGCGCGACCCCGTCAGCTGTTGCTGGTCGCCCGCACCTCGGCCAGGCTGGTCACGCCCTGCAGCACCTTCTCGATGCCGTCCTGGCGCAGCGTGCGCATGCCCTCGAGCAGCGCGCACTGCAGCAGCTGCTCGGCACGCGCGCTGGTCTGGATCAGCCGGCGCAGCTCGCGCGACACGATCATCAGCTCGTGCAGGCCCGCACGCCCACGCTGCCCGGTGCCGCCGCATTTGTCGCAGCCGGGGCTGTGGTACTGCATCAACTGGCCGTTCTGGCCGAAGCGTTCTGTCCATTCTGTTCGGATCACGTCGGGTTGGAACCGAGGGTGATCTTGCGGACAGATATGCAAGTAATCGTGCAGAAGCTCGTCGATTTTTTCGGTGGATGCCAACCCTGACACACGGCAGTGGGGGCACAAACGTCTCACCAACCGCTGTGCCAGCACACCCAGCAGGGAGTCTGCAAAGTTGAACGGGTCCAGGCCCATGTCGATCAGCCGCGTGACGGTCTCCGGCGCGCTGTTGGTGTGCAATGTGGACAGGACCAGATGTCCCGTCAGCGACGCTTCGACGCCCATCTGCGCGGTTTCGCCGTCGCGCATTTCACCGACCATGATCACGTCCGGGTCGGCGCGCAGGAAGGCCCGCAGCGCCTTCGCGAAGGTCCAGTCGATCTTCGGGTTCACCTGCACCTGGCGCAGACCGGGCTGGGTGATTTCGACCGGATCCTCGGCGGTCCAGATCTTGCGCTCGGGCACGTTGATGTGGCTGAGCGCCGAATGCAGCGTGGTCGTCTTGCCCGAGCCGGTCGGGCCGACGCACAGCACGAGGCCATAGGGGCGCTCCATCGCCTCCTTCAGGTGCTTCAGGTTCCACGGGCTCAGGCCCAGGCTGTCCAGCGGGATCGGCTTGGCCGACGCGAGGATCCGCATCACCACGTCCTCGAGCCCGCTGTTGGTCGGGATGGTGGCCACGCGCAGTTCGATCTTGTGCTGGGCCGAGAACTTGGCGAAGTTGATCTTGCCGTCCTGCGGCTTGCGGCGCTCGGAGATGTCGAGGTCGCACATGATCTTGATGCGGGCGATCAGCGCATTGCGGTAGTTCGGCGGCAGCTCCAGGTGGGTGCGCAGCGTGCCGTCCTTGCGGAAGCGGATCTTGATCTTGTCGCGTCCGGGGTAGCTCTCGATGTGGATGTCGGAGACGCCTTCCTTGTGCGCCTCGATGATCATGTTGTTGATCAGGCGCACCAGCGAGTTGTCGGACTGCTCGATCTGCCGCTCGTCCTCGAAGCCGGGCAGATCGGAGTGCTCCTTCTCGAGCGTCTCCATCAGCTTGCCGGTGTCGGCGGCGACGAACTCGATCGGCTTGTCGGGCGACTCGCCGCTGGCCGCCTGGTGGTTGGCGGCGCCGATCTTCTCGTAGGCGTCGAAGATGGTGTCGCCCACCGAACGCCCGAGCGCGAGCACCGGCACGATCTTCATCTGTGCGATGAACTCGGCCTCGTCGACTGCGCTGCGCCGGCGTGCCGGGTCGTCGATCGCGATCACCAGCCGGCCTTCGCGGATCAGCAGCGGCAGCACCTGCAGCCGCGCGGCCGCCGCATACGGCAGCTTGCGCAGCGCATCGGCCTCGACCGGGAACGCGTTGACGTTGACGACCGGGTAGCCCATCTTGCGGGCGAGCGCCGTCTGCAGGTCCTCGCGCGAGACGGTGCCCATGCGCACCAGCAGCTCGCCCAGCGGCACGCTGCGGTCGTTCTTCTGCTGCGACAGCGCGTCCTGCAGTTGTTCTTCGCTGACCAGCCCGAGCGAGGTCAGCGCCTCGCCGATGCGCACCATCGGCATCTTGGCCTGCTGCTCGATCGCGCTCAGCAGCTGGTTCGGCGTGACGATCTGGCGCGAGACCAGGATGTCGCCGAGCTTCTGGTTGCGCAGCAGCTGCTGCATGTCGGCGGCTTCGGCCACCTGCTGCGGGGTGACCATCTTCTGCGCCACCAGCAGGTCGCCGATGCGCTCGCCGATCTCGAAGCTGGCGTAGGCGTCGCGCGGCACGAACAGGCGCTGCACGCTGCCTTCGGCATCGATCGGCGGAAACAGGAACAGGCCGTGCGGCGTTTCCACGTGGCCGATGGTGTCGCCGTCGAGCAGCGCGCCGGATTTGAGCGTCACCTTGTAGCGGCTGGACGGGCGGTGCTCCAGCATGCCGGCGTGCGGGTCGTCGCTGCCGTCGCTGGCGGGCTTCAGCGGCTCGACGACGCGCAGGCTGCGGAACTGCGTGAAGCGCAGTGCCATCGTCGTGCGCGCCGGCGGCACCTGCACGTGGGCGACGGTGGATTCCGGCACGAAGAAGATCAGCCGGCCGTTCATCTCGCGGTCGTTCAGCCCGACGATCTGGCAGGCCTGCGGCTGGTTCTGCTCCAGCGCATCGGGGTAGGCGGCGAACGGCGGCGTCGGCCAGCGGAAGCCTTCGTGACGGGCCTTCTCGGCCGGTGCGGGTGCAGGCGCCGGGGCCGGCGGTTCCGACAGGGGCGGCAGGTCCAGCGCCCAGTTCGGCGGAGTCGTGAGATTGGACACGGGTCCATCCTTTGGCGGACGGGCGCGTGCGGACAGGCCGGCGCGCCAGGGCGCGGAACAGTTTTCCGCCCCGGCATCGTAGAAGTACCACCCCCTGTACAAAGCGATGAATTGACGGCGTTTGCGCCGTCATATCCACCGCGCGGAGCAGGCACTAGCTCTTCATTTGATTCGGCAGGAACGTGATGATCTGCGGGAACACGTACAGCAGCACCACCATCAGCACCATCAGCAGGAAGAACGGGAAGGCGGTCTTCGCGATGAAGCCGATCTCGCGCCGCGTCATGCCCTGCAGCACGAACAGGTTGAAGCCGACCGGCGGCGTCACCTGGGCCATCTCGACGACGATCACGATGAAGATGCCGAACCACAGCGGGTCGATGCCGGCCTTCTGCACCGTCGGCATGATCACGCCCATCGTCAGCACCACCATCGAGATGCCGTCGAGGAAGCAGCCGAGGATCACGTAGAACGCGGTCAGCATCAGGATCAGCCCGAACTGGCTGAGGCCGAGCGACGCGATCCATTCGGCCAGGTGGCGCGGCAGGCCGATGTAGCCCATCGCGAGCGTCAGGAAGGCGGCACCGGCCAGGATCAGCGCGATCATGCAGTACAGCCGCGTGCCGCCCATCAGCGACTGAGTGAAGGTGCGCCAGGTCAGCGAGCCCTGCAGTGCCGACAGGATCAACGAGCCCAGCACGCCCAGTCCGGCGGCCTCGGTGGCGGTGGCGATGCCGGCATAGATCGAGCCCAGCACCGCGGTGATCAACAGCACCACCGGGATCAGGCTGCGCGAGGCATCGAGCTTCTCGCGCAGGCTCATCGGCGCATCGGCCGGCGGGATCTGCCCGGGGTGGCGCAGCGACCACAGCGCGATGTAGCCCGAGAAGATCAGCGCCAGCAGCGCGCCGGGCAGCACGCCGGCGATGAAGAGCTGCGAGATCGAGACGTCGGCCGTGACGCCGTAGACGATCATGATGATCGACGGCGGGATCAGCAGGCCCAGCGTGCCCGCGCCCGCCAGCGAACCGATGGCCATCGCATCGGGGTAGCCGCGGCGCTTCAGCTCGGGCAGGCTCATCTTGCCGATGGTGGCGCAGGTGGCCGCGCTCGAGCCCGACACCGCCGCGAAGATCGCGCAGCCCACCACGTTGGTGTGCAGCAGGCGGCCCGGCAGGCGCTGCATCCAGGGCGCGAGGCCCTTGAACATGTCCTGGCTGAGCCGGGTGCGGAACAGGATCTCGCCCATCCAGATGAACAGCGGCAGCGCGGTCAGCGTCCAGCTCGAGGCCGAGCCCCAGATCGTCACCGCCATCGCGTCGCCGGCCGGCCGCGAGCTGAACAGCTGCATGCCGATCCACGCGACGCCCGACAGCGTCAGGCCGATCCACACGCCGCTGCCGAGGATCAGGAACAGCGACGCGATCAGCAGCGTCGTCACCAGCAGGTCATTCATTGCGGCTCGCCTCTTCGGACACCGGCACCACGCGCCGGCCGAGGATCTCCAGCACCAGCTCGTCGACGAACGCGATCGCGAGCACGGTGCTGCCGACGGCCATGCTGAGCTGCGGGATCCACAGCGGCGTCGCGTCGTTGCCGGTCGAGATGTCGTGGAACGCGTACGACTGCCAGACCAGCTTGCAGGCGTAGAACGCCGCCAGCAGCGCCAGCGCGCTCGCGGCGCCCAGGGCCCAGAGTTCCAGGCGACGGCGGGCCACGCCGTGCAGCGCATTGAGCAGCAGCGTGACGCGGATGTGCTCGCCCTGCTTGAGGGTGTGGGCCAGCGCGAGGAATCCGGTGGCGGCCATCAGGTAGCCGGCGTAGCTGTCGATGCCCGGCACGTTGAAATGCAGCTGCCGGCTGACGATCGACAGCAGCACGGCGACCAGCAGCCCGACCATGAAGACCGCGGCGAGCGCGGCGCTGGCGTCGTACAGCGCGTCCAGCCCGCGGCGCAGCGGGGCGCTCACGGCTTGCGGTAGGCGTCGACGATGGCCTGGCCTTCGGGGCCGGCCTTCTGCAGCCACTCCTGCAGCATCGTGTCGCCGACCTTCTTCAGGTCGGTCTTCAGCTGCGCGGGCGGCTGCAGGATGGTCATGCCGTTCTTCTTCAGCAGTTCCAGGTACTCGGTGTTCTTGGTCTTCGACAGCGCCCAGCCGCGCGCCTCGGCGTCGGCGCCGGCCTTCAGCAGCGCGGCCTGCGTGGGCTTGTCGAGCGCGTCGAAGGCGGCCTTGTTGACCAGCACCGCGTTCTTCGGCAGCCAGGCCTGGGTGTCGTAGAAGTACTTGATGTGCTCGTAGGTCTTGGTGTCGTAGCCGGTCGAGCCGGACGACATGTACGACTCGATCACGCCGGTGGCCATGGCCTGCGACAGCTCGGCCGCCTGCACCGTGACCGGCTGTGCGTTGACGAGCTCGGCGATGCGCGAAGTGGCCGGGCTGTAGGCGCGCCACTTGACGCCCTTCAGGTCGGCGGCCGAGTTGATCGGCTTCTTCACGTAGATGCCCTGCGGCGGCCAGGCCACCGCGTAGAGCAGCATCATTCCCTGCTCGGCGAGCTTCTTGTCGAGCACCGGCTTCTGCGCCTTGTAGAGCTTGGCCGATTCGTCGTAGCTGTCGGCCAGGAAGGGCAGGCCGTCGGTGCCGAAGATCTGCCACTCGTTCTGGTAGTTCACCAGCAGGATCTCGCCGATCTGCGCCTGCCCGCCCTGCACTGCGCGCTTGATCTCGGGCGCCTTGAACAGCGAGGCATTGGCATGCACGGTGATCTTCAGCTTGCCGGCCGTGGCCTTGTCGACATCGGCGGCGAACTGGGTCAGGTTCTCGGTGTGGAAGTTGCTGGCCGGGTAGGCGGCGGGCAGGTCCCATTTGGTCTGGGCCCAGGCCGGGGCGGCGAGGGCGGCCGAGAACAGGCAGGCCAGAAGCGGAAGACGCACGCGCATGAGAGGTACTCCAGGGATTGTTGGCGCCCAGCGTACGGAAGCCGGGGGCGGTCGACCATACGGACTTCTACGCTTTAGCAAGGTCTGTTCCCAGATTGGCGTGCATCCGTCCGGTCAAGGCCTTGTCGGGTACGAAAGCCTTGAGTTGGTTGATGAGGGAGCGAGCGGGAAGTTCTCCATTCATGCGTCGATGGACAGGGCTTGTCGCTTGCCGGGCGCCGAAACAGAGTGCTCTGCAAACATGTCGCTGTGCCAGTAGCCCCGAGCGTCATTCAGCCAACTGAACTTCTTTTTCTCGGCGAAGGCACGCAATGGTGCGAGCGGAATCTCGTATCGCCAAAGCAGAGCGAGCAATTCACGCAAAGCTTCCTTGCTGAGAGCTGCGAGTTCGATCTCCAGCATCAGTTCTCGGCCGACACCTTTGACATCGCGTATCGCAGCGATTTCCTTGAAGCCTTCAAAGAGGCGACGCTCATCCCCGCGTGAGTAGAAGCTGCCCAGCTCGACTTTCAGAATCATGGTTCTCCTATCGGCGTCGACCGCCCGGATATATGTTGTGGTACCTGCCACCGGGGTACTCCACATCCCAGTGCGGGCCTCCGTGAGCGTCACCTGTGGACCCGGAGTCGGGGCCTGTGGGGCACCATACGCCACCGTCCGCAGCTTGCCAGCCGTAGCCGCGTCCGTTGGGATTGCGCACCCAGTTCTCACCACCCTTCGGGTCCTTGAAGCCCTCAGCTTCCCCAGGCTTGCCCGGCGCTTTGGGTCCATCGGAATCGTAAGCATTCTCTGGGGGCTTGACCAACATCGGGCCGACGACCTGCCACCCAAGCCAGGCACCAACCCCCGCGCCAAGGATTCCACCCACCACGGCGCCGGGTGGGCCGAGGATGGAGCCGACCTCTGCACCGGCGAGAGCACCCGCCAGCGGATTCAGTCCGCTCGGGTCGACGTAGCGCAAAGGATCGCCATCCACGTACGTATAGGTCGATGGACTTCCTCCCAGCAGGCCGATCGGATCGCTCTGCGTGTAGCGCCCTCCGTCGGGACCGTAGTAGCGGAACTGGTTGTAGAACAGCCCGCTCTCCGCATCCGCGTACTGCCCAGGAAAGCGCAGGTTCTGCGTGAACACCCCCAACCCCTGCGGATCGACCTCCGGCGCGGTGGTCCCGAACGGCTCGGCCAGCCAGCGCCAGCGCAGGCGGTTGTCGCGGTCCACCACGATGCGGGGTGCCTTCAGATGGTCGGTGTGGATGAAGTACACCAGCGGCTCACCGGCCGGGTCGGCGAGGTCCGGCGTGAACATCGCCATCGGCGTATCCCTCAGCCACACGTATTCCCGCAAGGCCACGCCGTTCTGGTCGTACTCGCCCAGCAGGTGTCCCTGCGGGTCGTACACGAACAGCGTGGTGCTCGCCGGGCCCGTGCTGCTGACCTTGCGCACGCGCTGCCCCTTGGCGTTGTAGGTGTAGTGCGTCGTCACGCCGGCCTTCGTGATCGTCGCCAACTGCCCTTGCAGGTTGAACGTGGCCATGTAGCCCGCGCTGTCGCTCGTGGTGTTGCCGGCGGGGTCATGGGCAAAAACTGCGCGCCGGGTTCGTGATGACCGTCAGCCGGTTGCTGGTCGCCTCGGTCGTGTACAGGCTCGGGCTGCCGTTCAGGCTCACGCTGCTGCGGTTGCCGTTCGGGTCGTGCGCGATCGCCCAGGTGGCCGCGTTCGTCGTGATGCGCGTGATGCGGCTGTTCTCGTCGTAGCCGAAAGCCTGATCCAGTGCCGGCCGCGGTGTGCCGTCGGGTGCCAGGTGCGTGAACCCGACGATGCGGTTCGCCGCGTCGTAGTGGATGTCGCGGAACACATCGCCGAAGGTGTGGCGCGTCATGCGCCCCGCGAGGTCGAAGAAGCGCTGGTTCGTCAGCGTGCCGCTCGCCATGTGCGCGGTCCAGCGCTTGAGCGAGCCGGCGAACGGCGTCCAGACGATCTGCGTGAACAAGGGCGTGGCCGTGCCGCTGCTGCTGCGGGCCAGCGCCATCGCGGTGATCTCGCCGTCCACCCAGGTCATGGTGAGCCGGCGTCCCGAGGGGTAGATGATGCTGCTCGGGTTGCCCAGCGTCTCGCCGTAGACCACCAACTGGTCGAGTGGGCCCGGGTTGCCGCCTGTGCTTGCTTCCAGATGCTGGAGGTCGCGGGCGATCATGCCTTGCTCGTCATAGGCGTAGCGGTTCCATCCACCGGGGAAAGCGGTGCTCGTGAGCCGGCCGCCACCGAAGGAGAAATCCGAGCCCTGCTGGCTGTACGCCAAGGTGACCGTCTCGCTCGCGTGCCCTCCCTTCGCGTACTCCGCGCTCGTCAGGCGATCGCTGGCGTCGTAGCCGTAGGTGGTCAGCACGCCGCGGCTGTCGGTGCGGGTCTTCAGGTTGCGGGCGGCGTCATACGTCAATCGATCGGTGCCGGAGTCCGGGCTGATCCGCTGTTGCACATCGCCGAAGCCATTGCGCGGGTACTGCGTGACCAGCCCGCGCGGGTCGGTCACCTGGGTGGGCCGATGGCCGCCGTCGTAGCCGAGGCTCGTCGTGCCGTTGCGCGGGTCGGTGGCTTCAATGACGCGCCCGAGCGTGTCGTGGCGGAACCGCGTCTCGAGGTTCAATGTGCCGGCGCCGCGGATGATCTTCGTGCGGCGACCCATGGCGTCGTATTCGTAGCGCTCCAGCGGCATCGGCGACACCGGTGGAGGCGGCAGGGTCTGGGCGTGTGCTGCGGGATGGTTGATGGCCACGCAGGCCGAGGCAATGCGCACCAGCGCAGCGGCCGTGCGCCTGAGGGAAGGAAGCGGCATGAAGAGGCTCCTGGGGATGTTGTTCGAGTGGCCCCAACAGCCCGGGCGGTGCGCGATGCTAGAAAAAAAACGGGCGCGCCGGCTCCTCACTTTCTGCAGAATTGCCGGCGCCGCTTCCCTCTGCCCGCAGCCGCTCAGTTCTTGCGAATGAACGCCAGCAGATCCTGGTTCAGCCGCTCCTTGTGCGTGTCGGTCAACCCGTGCGGCGCCCCTGCATAGACGATCAACTGCGCGCCCTTCACCAGCTTCGCTGACGCCCGGCCCGAGATGTCGATCGGCACGATCTGGTCGTCGTCGCCGTGGATCACCAGCGTCGGCACGTCGAACTTCTTCAGGTCCTCGGTGAAGTCGGTCTCCGAGAAGGCCTTGATCGAGTCCAGCGTGTTCTTGTGACCGCCCAGCATGCCCTGCAGCCACCAGTTGTCGATCAGGCCCTGCGAGACCTTCGCGCCGGGGCGGTTGAAGCCGTAGAACGGGCCGCTCGCGATGTCGCGGTAGAGCTGCGAGCGGTTCTCGATCTGCGCCTTGCGCAGCCCGTCGAACACCTCGATCGGCACGCCGTTCGGGTTCACCTTGCCCTTGACCATCTGCGGCGGCACGGCCGAGACCAGCACCGCCTTCGCGACCTTGCCGGTGCCATGGCGGCCGATGTAGCGCGCCACCTCGCCGCCGCCGGTCGAGAAGCCGACCAGCACCGCCTTCCGGCCCTTCAGGTCGACAGCCTCGATCACCGCCGCCAGGTCGTCGGCGTAGTGGTCCATGTCGTTGCCGTCCCACGGCTGGCTCGATCGGCCGTGGCCGCGGCGGTCATGGGCGATCACGCGGTAGCCCTGGTCGGCCAGGAACAGCATCTGCGATTCCCAGCTGTCCGAATCGAGCGGCCAGCCATGGCTGAAGATCACCGGCTGGCCGTCGCGCGGACCCCAGTCCTTGTAGTACAGCTGCACGCCGTCCTTCGTGGTGACGTAGCTGCCGCTCGGCTGCGCGGTCACTGTCGCCGGTTTGCCGGCCGCCGGCGTCTTCTGCGCGGCGTTCGCGACGCCTGCCAACGCGGCGACGGCCGAGAGGGCGATCAGGGATTTGGTGAATGCATTCATGGAAGGCTCCTGTGATGATGTGGTGTGCTTGCGAAAAGATCGTGTGCGAAGTAAATATCAAGTCATGGTGTCGTGCGTCATGGCATGGAGTCGTGGTTGGGAGGGGAGGGTAGCGCCGCGTCAGGCCGCTTCGTGCCTGAACATGCGGCCGCGCAGCGCCAGCAGGCGGTCGCGCAGGTCGAGGATCTCGGCCACCGGCATGTCGGCGGCGGTGGCGATGCATTGCGGCAGGTGCGCCGCGCGGGCCTTGAGCGCACGGCCCTCGTCGGTCAGCGTGACCAGCACCTGGCGCTCGTCGACGGCCGAGCGGGTGCGGTCGATCAGGCCGGTGCCTTGCAGGCGCTTCAACAGCGGCGTCAGCGTCGGCGAATCGAGGAACACCCGCTCGCTGATCTCGCCGACGGTCAGGCCGTCGCGCTCCCACAGCACCAGCATCACCAGGTATTGCGGGTAGGTCAGCTGGAGCGTCTTCAGCAGATCGCGGTAGACCTTGTTGAAGCCCAGCATCGTCGAGTACAGCGCGAAGCACAGCTGTTCATCGATCTGCGCCGGGAAGGTCGCCGTGGCAGTGGCCTTGCCGGCTGCGGTGCGGGAGGTGTTGCGTGCCATGGAGCGAATAATACATAGCGTGCGATCTAATTGCAAGCGAATTTATTCGCAGTGGAAACGGCTCGATGCATGTCGACAATGCGCCCATGAACCACCGATTCGTCGAAGCCTTCTACTGGGTCGTCACCCTCAAGAGCGTCTCGCGCGCCGCCGAGAAGCTGTTCATCACGCAATCGGCGATGTCCAGCCGCATCGCCGCGCTGGAAGAAGAACTGGGCGTGCTGCTGCTCGACCGGCGCGACAAGCAGTTCCGCCTGACCGTCGGCGGCTTGCGCTTCTTCACGCATGCGCAGCGGCTGCTGGCGCTGCACCGCGACATCAAGGCCGAGATGGGCGCCGGGGCCGGTGGCGCGCAGCGCACGGTGTCGCTGCGCATCGGCGTGATCGAGTCGGTGCTGCACTCCTGGCTGATCGACTGGGTGCAGCACATGCGCCGGACGAACCCCGATTTCGCGCTCGAGCTGACGGTCGAAACCACGCCGGTGCTGGTCGACCAGGTGCAGCGCGGCGCGCTCGACCTGGCCTTTGCCGCGCTGCCCACCTCGGGCGAGAACCTGCGCAGCCGCGCGCTGCCGCCGATGGAGATGGTGTTCGTCGGCCACAAGGACCTGCACCGCAAGCGCCGCTACACGCTCGCCGACCTGGCGCAGCTGGAGCTGCTGACCTTCCAGCGCGGCTCGCAGCCGCACGTGGCCTTGCTCGACCTGTTCCGCGAGGCCGGGCTGGAGCCGCGACGCGTGCATGCGATCTCGTCGATCTCGGCGATGGTGCAGCTGGTGGAGGGCGGCATCGGCGTCGCGACGCTGCCGCTGGCGGCGGTGCTGCGGCTCGGCGAGCGCCTGCCGATCAAGCCGCTGGCCTGCGAGATGCCGCTGCTCCCCTTGCCGGTGCATGCGAGCTGGCGCGACGACCCGACCTCGTCGGTCGCGATCGACGTGCTGGACGCGGTGTTCGACTACATCGGCGTGCCGAAGACCGGTGCGAAGGCCCCGAGGCGGCGCACCAAAACCGGGTGAAAACCCCAATTCGGCGCATCGAAAAAATCGATGACCTGAGCGAAAAATTTCTTGTTTGCGGCAGCCCGGTCCCGGCCAACACAATCCGCTCCATTCGCAAACCCATCCGCCGCCAGGGTCTTGTCATGAAGCCTGAACCGAAGTCCTCCAGTGCATCGCGAGCCCGTGCCGAGATCCGCGCCGGGCGCCACGCCACCCACACCAGCGGCCTGGCCGACGACCATGTGCAGGGCAACCTGGTGATCCTGCCGCAGTCGCTCGCGAACGACTTCCTGCGCTTCTGCCAGCGCAACCCGAAGCCGTGCCCGGTGCTGGCCGTCTCGGAGCCCGGCGACCCGATGCTGCCGACGCTCGGTCACGACATCGACATCCGCAGCGACGTGCCGCGCTACCGCGTCTGGCGCCATGGCGAGCTGGTCGACGAGCTGACCGACATCGGCGCGTTGTGGCGCGACGACCTGGTCAGCTTCGTGATCGGCTGCTCGTTCTCGTTCGAGCAGGCGCTGCTCGATGCCGGCGTGCCGCTGCGCCACGTCGCGCAGAACCGGAACGTCGCGATGTACCGCACCAACATTCCCACCGTGGCGGCCGGCCCGTTCCACGGGCCGATGGTGGTGTCGATGCGCCCGCTGAAGGCTGCCGACGCGATCCGCGCGGTGCAGGTCACCTCGCGCTTCCCGTCGGTGCACGGCGCGCCGGTGCACCTGGGCGACCCGGCGCAGATCGGGATCGCCGACATCGCGCGCCCCGACTACGGCGATGCGGTCGACGTGATGCCCGATGAACTGCCGGTGTTCTGGGCCTGCGGCGTGACGCCGCAGGCCGCGATCACGCAGGCCCGCCCCGAGTTCTGCATCACGCACGCGCCCGGCGCGATGCTGATCACCGACCTGCTGAACACGCACATCGCCAGTCTCTGAATCCCGTTCCGTCCTAAGCCACTTTCAGGAGCAGTCCCCATGCAACATCCGCAGCCCCGCAGAAGCGTTCTCCAGGCGCTGGGCGCCACCTTGTTCGGCCTGGGCTTCGGCACGGCTGCGCGTGCGCAGTCGGCCGAGGTGAAGATCGGCGTGATCTACCCGCTGACCGGCCCGGCGGCGTCGACCGGCGCCGAGCTGAAGAACGCGCTGGAACTGGCCGCCGACATCATCAACAACGGCGCGAAGGGCATCGCCGACCTGCCGTTCGCGGCCGGTGGCGGGCTGCCGAAGCTGAAGGGCGCGAAGGTCAAGCTGGTGTTCGCCGACCACCAGGGCAACCCGCAGACCGGCGCGACCGAGGCCGAGCGGCTGATCACGCAGGAGAAGGTGGTCGCGCTGGTCGGCGCCTACAACAGCAACGTGACGGCCACCGCGAGCCAGGTGGCCGAGCGCTACGGCGTTCCCTTCCTGAACCCGGAGTCGTCGTCGGCCTCGCTGACGGCGCGCAACTTCAAGTGGTTCTTCCGCACCACGCCGCACGACGACCTGTTCGTGCACAACTTCTTCGATTTCCTGAAGGAGCTGGAGGCGAAGAAGAACTTCAAGGTCGGCGCGATCGCGACCTTCAACGAGAACACGCTGTGGGGCAACGAGACCACCAAGCTGCAGGCGAAGCTCGCGCCGGAGAAGGGCTACAACCTGGTCAAGCAGGTGACCTACCCGGCCAAGAGCACGCAGCTCACGTCGGAAGTGCAGACGCTGAAGGCGGCCAACCCGTCGCTGGTGATGCAGTCGTCGTACCTGGGCGACGCGCTGCTGTCGATGAAGACCTACAAGGAGCTGGGCTTCTCGCCGGACATGATCCTCGCGAACAACGCCGGCTTCACCGACACCGAGTTCATCAAGACGCTGGGCAAGGACGCCGAGTACGTGATCACGCGCGAGGTGTGGGCGCTCGACCTGGCGACGCGCAACCCGCTGATCAAGCAGGTCAACGACCTGTTCCTCGCGCGCTACAAGGCCAACTTCACCGGCAACTCGTCGCGCACCTTCACCGGGCTGATGGTGCTGGCCGATGCGATCAACCGCGCCGCGTCGACCGAGCCGGAGGCGATCCGCAAGGCGCTGGCGGAGACCGACCTGCGCGCCGAGAACCTGATCATGCCGTGGAAGGGCGTCAAGTTCGACGCTACCGGCCAGAACACGCTGGGCCGCGGCATCCTGGTGCAGATCGTCGACGGCAAGTACAACACGGTGTACCCGTTCAACCTCGCGACGCGCGAGGTGACGTGGCCGATGCCGAAGTGGGACCAGCGCAAGTAACTTGAATCCGCTCGGGCAGTGAGTCCGCTTGGGCTGTGAATCCGTTCGGGCTGAGCTTGTCGAAGCCCTGGATGTGAGCCACTGCTACCCGTTCGCGTTGAGCTTGTCGAAACGCTCGCGCGGTTCGCCGGCTTCGACAGGCTCAGCCCGAACGGATCTGGAAACGGTTGGAAAGACGATGACCGCAGAAATACTCCTCCAGACCCTCGCCTCCGGCGTGCTGATCGGCCTGATCTACGCGCTGGTCGCGATCGGCCTCACGATGATCTTCGGCGTGATGGACATCGTGAACTTCGCGCATGGCGAGTTCTTGATGCTCGGCATGTACGCGAGCTTCTGGCTGTTCGCGCTGTACGCGCTCGACCCGCTGCTGACGCTGCCGCTCACGGTGCTGATGCTGTTCGCGTTCGGCATGCTGCTGTACAAGCTGGTGATCCGCCGCATCATCGACGCGCCGATGCTGAGCCAGATCTTCACCACCTTCGGGCTGATGATCCTGCTGCGCGGCGTCGCCCAGTTCCTGTGGAAGCCCGACTTCCGCTCGATCGAGGGCTCGTGGGTCAGCGGCAGCGTCAAGCTGGCCGGCATCCAGCTCGGCCAGCCGCAGCTGGTGGCCGGGCTCGGCGCGATCGTGGTCACCGCGCTGGTGCACTTCTTCCTGACCCGCACCCGGCTCGGTGCGGCCCTCGAAGCCACCGCGGCCGACAAGGAGGCCGCGCAGCTGATGGGCATCGATTCGCACCGCATGTTTGCCCTCGCCTGGGGCATCGGTGCGGCCTGTGCCGGCGCGGCCGGCGTGCTGCTGGCGACCTTCTTCCCGATCTTTCCCGAGGTCGGCGCCAACTTCATCCTGCTCGCCTTCGTGGTCGTCAACCTCGGCGGCTTCGGCAGCGTGACCGGCGCGTTCTGGGCCGGCATCCTGGTCGGCGTGATCGAGGTGATGGGCGGCCTGCTGCTCGGTCCGCAGTACAAGACCGCCGTCGTGCTGGTGCTGTTCCTCGCGGTGTTGATGTTCCGGCCGCAGGGCCTGATGGGCAAGGCATAAGGGGAAAGCATGAAAGCTTCGACAAAGACCCTGGCGCTCGGCGCGCTGACGGCCGCCGCCGTGCTGCTGCCGTTCGTCACGCACAGCCCGTCGCACCTGAACCTCGCGATCCTGGTGCTGATGGCGGCGCAGCTCGGCGTCGCCTGGAACCTGCTCGGCGGCTATGCCGGCCAGGTCTCGCTCGGCCACGCGGCGTTCTACGGGCTCGGCGCGTATACCTCGACGCTGCTGCTGCTGAACTTCGGCGTCAACCCCTGGCTCGGCATGCTGCTCGGCGGCGCGGTCGCGGCGCTGCTGAGCCTCGGCTTCGGCTGGTCGTGCTTCCGGTTGAAGGGCCACTACTTCGCGATGGCGACCATCGCGGTCGCCGAGATCGTGCAGATCGTCTTCACCAACTGGGAGTACGCCGGCAGCGCGGTGGGCCTGACGATCCCGATGGACCAGCGGGGCTGGGCCACGATGGTGTTCGCCGACAAGGCGCCGTACTACTGGATCGCGCTCGGGCTGCTGGTGCTGACGCTGGGGGCCACCTGGGCCGTCGAGCGCAGCCACATCGGCTACTACCTGCGGGCCATCAAGGACGAGCCCGATGCCGCGCGCAGCATCGGCATTCCCATCGCCCGCTACAAGCAGGTCGCGCTGTCGCTCAGCGCGTTCTTCACCGCGCTCGGCGGCAGCCTGTATGCGCAGAAGGAGCTGTACATCGACCCGGGCTCGGTGCTGTCGACCGCGCTGTCGATCAAGATGGCGCTGGTGTCGATCCTCGGTGGCGTCGGCACGCTGTTCGGGCCGGTGGTCGGCTCGGTGGTGCTGACGACGATCGAGGAGCTCACGCGCGCCAGCTTCGGCGGCACCGGCCGCGGCACCGACACCATCATCTACGCGGCGCTGATCGTCGGCATCGCGGTGTTCTACCCAAGCGGGCTGATCGGCTGGTTCCGCGAACGGCAGCAGCGGCGCCGGGCACGTGCGGTCGAACAAGCCAAGGTGGAGGTGGTGCTGTGAGTCTCCTGGAGTTGCATGGCGTCTCGAAGCGCTTCGGCGGCCTGATGGCCAACCAGGACGTCTCGTTCAGCGTCGACGCCGGCCAGATCGTCGGGCTGATCGGCCCGAACGGCGCCGGCAAGACGACCGCATTCAACTGCGTGGCCGGCTTCTACGCGCCGAGCGCCGGCGAGATCCGGCTCGACGGCCAGCTGATCTCCGGCCTGCCGCCCGAGGCCTGCGCCCGTGCCGGCGTCGGCCGCACCTTCCAGGTCGCGCGCACCTTCACCAGCATGACGGCCTGCGAGAACGTGATGGCCGGTGCGCTGCTGCGCAACCGACGCGTCTCGGCGGCGCGTGCCGAGGCGCTGCAATGGCTGGCCTTCGTCAACCTCGATGCCTTCGCCGACAAGCCGGCCGGCAGCATGACGATCAGCGAGCAGCGCCGCTTGTCGGTGGCGCGCGCACTGGCCATCGCGCCGAAGCTGCTGCTGATGGACGAGGTGATGGCCGGGCTGAACCCGTCGGAAGTGCGCGAGATGGTCAAGGTGGTGCTGAGCATCCGCGAGCGCGGCATCGCCTGCCTGATCGTCGAGCATGTGCTCGAGGGCATCATGCCGATCGCCGACCGGATCGTCGTGCTCGACCGGGGCGTGAAGATCGCCGACGGCACGCCGGCCGAGGTCTCGCGCGACCCGCAGGTGATCCACGCCTACCTGGGAGACGAATGATGCTGCAGGTCTCGAATCTCCGCGTCAGCTACGGCGGCGTGCTCGCGCTGTCCGATGTCAGCCTCGAGGTGCAGCAGGGCAGCATCGTCGCGCTGGTCGGCGGCAACGGCAACGGCAAGTCGACCACGCTGCGCGCGATCGCCGGGCTCAACCAGGTCGATGCCGGCAGCGTCCGCTTCGACGGCCGGCCGGTGCACGAGCTGCCGGCCCACCAGCGGGTGCCGCTCGGGCTGTCGCTGGTGCCCGAAGGCCGCCGGCTGTTCCCGCGCCTGTCGGTGCGGCGCAACCTCGAACTCGGCGCCTTCACCCGAACCGATGCGCACGAGGTGGCGGCCGGCATCGACGAGATGTTCACGCTGTTCCCGATCCTGAAGGAGCGCGAGACCCAGCTCGCCGGCACGATGAGCGGCGGCGAGCAGCAGATGCTCGCGATCGCGCGCGGCCTGATGGCGAAGCCGAAGCTGCTGATGCTGGACGAGCCGTCGTGGGGCATCGCGCCGAAGTTCGTCGCGAAGGTGCTGGAGGTGATCCAGCGCGTCAACGAGACCGGCGTGACGATCCTGCTGGTCAAGCAGAACCTGCACAAGGCCTTGTCGATCGCGCACCATGGCTACGTGATCCAGACCGGGCGTATCGTGATGCAGGGCAGCGGCGCCGAGCTGGCGGCCAACGACGACGTCAAGAAGGCGTATCTCGGGTTGTGAGACCCGGGTGGTGACGATCCCCGACGCGGGACACAGGAAGGATTCCATGCAAGCTCAAGTTCAAGGCACCGACCGCTGGCAGTTCTGGATCGACCGCGGCGGCACGTTCACCGACGTGGTCGCGAAGCGGCCCGACGGCGTGCTGGTCACCCACAAGCTGCTCAGCGAGAACCCCGAGCAGTACCGCGATGCCGCAGTCGCCGGCATCCGCCACCTGCTCGGCCTGAAGCCGGGCGAGCCGTTTCCGGCCGAGCGCGTCGAGTGCGTGAAGATGGGCACCACGGTCGCGACCAATGCGCTGCTCGAACGCAAGGGCGAGCCGACGCTGCTGGTCACGACGCGCGGGTTCCGCGATGCATTGCGCATCGCCTATCAAGACCGGCCGCGCATCTTCGACTGCCACATCCAGCTGCCCGAGCTGCTGTACAGCCGCGTGATCGAAGCGCGCGAGCGTGTCGGCGCGAAGGGCGACGTGATCGAGGCGCTCGACCAGGCGCAGCTGCAGACCGAGCTGCAAGGCGCCTACGACGCCGGGCTGCGCAGCGTCGCGATCGTCTTCATGCACGGCTACCGCTTCACCGCGCACGAGCTGGCGGCGAAGGCGATCGCGCAGCGCATCGGCTTTCCGCAGATCAGCGTGTCGCACGAGGTCAGCCCGCTGATGAAGCTGGTCGGCCGTGGCGACACCACGGTGGTCGACGCCTACCTGTCGCCGATCCTGCGCCGCTACGTCGAGCAGGTCGCCGGCGAGATGCCCGGCGTGAAGCTGTTCTTCATGCAGTCGTCCGGCGGGCTGACCGATGCGCATGCCTTCCAGGGCAAGGACGCGATCCTGTCCGGCCCGGCCGGCGGCATCGTCGGCATGGTGCGCACCGCGCAGCTCGGGCTGTCGCCGCTGGGCCTGCAGGCCGACGACCTGCCGGCCGGGGCGAACGGCAATGCGGTGGCCGACGTCAAGGTGATCGGCTTCGACATGGGCGGCACGTCGACCGACGTGAGCCACTTCGCCGGCGAGTTCGAGCGTGCGTTCGAGACGCAGGTGGCCGGCGTGCGCATGCGCGCGCCGATGATGAGCATCCACACGGTGGCGGCCGGCGGCGGCTCGATCCTCAGCTTCGACGGCGCGCGCTTTCGCGCCGGGCCGGAGAGCGCCGGCGCGAACCCCGGCCCGGCCTGCTACCGCCGCGGCGGCCCGCTCGCGGTGACCGATGCGAACGTGATGCTCGGCAAGATCCAGCCGGCGTATTTCCCGAAGGTCTTCGGGCCGCATGCCGACGAATCGCTCGACCGCGACGTGGTGCTGCGCAAGTTCGGCGAGATGGCGGCCGACATCGAGCGCGCGACCGGCGTGAAGCGTTCGCCGGAGGAGGTGGCCGAAGGCTTCATCGACATCGCGGTTGGGGCGATGGGCAATGCGATCAAGAAGATCTCGGTGGCGCGCGGCTACGACGTGACGCGCTACGCGCTGCAGTGCTTCGGCGGCGCCGGCGGCCAGCACGCCTGCCGCGTCGCCGATGCGCTCGGCATGAACCGGGTGTTCGCGCACCCGCTGGCCGGCGTGCTGTCGGCCTACGGCATGGGGCTGGCCGACCAGGCCGTGCTGCGCGAGCGCGCGGTCGAACTGCCGCTGGCCGGCGCGCTGCCGGCGGTGACCGAGCTGCTCGATGCGCTGGCCGCCGAGACCGAAGGCGAGCTGAAGCGCCAGGGCACCAGCAGCGCCGCGGTGACGGTGCTGCGCCGCGTGCATGTGCGCTACGAGGGCACCGATTCGGCGCTGGTGGTGCCGTTCGGCACGCCGGACGCCATCCAGGCCGCGTTCGAGGCGGCGTACCGCCAGCGCTTCGCGTTCCTGATGAGCGAGCGCCGGTTGGTGGTCGAGGCGGTGTCGGTCGAGGCGGTGGGTGCCGGCGATGCGCCGGTCGAGCCGCGCCATGCGCTGGCCGCCAGCGGCGCGGCGCCGGTGCGCGAGACGGTGCAGCTGTTCAGCGGCGGCCGCTGGTGGGATGCGGCGCTGGTGGTGCGCGAGGACGCGCTGCCGGGCCACACCATCGACGGCCCGGCCATCATCGCCGAGAAGACCGCGACCACCGTCGTCGAGCCCGGCTGGCGCGCCCGCGTCACCGCGTACGACCACCTGCTGCTCGACCGCGTGCAGCCACGCGAGGCGCGCCGCGCGATCGGCACCACGGTCGACCCGGTGATGCTGGAGGTGTTCAACAACCTGTTCATGAACATCGCCGAGCAGATGGGGCTGCAGCTGCAGAACACCGCGTACTCGGTGAACATCAAGGAGCGGCTCGACTTCAGCTGCGCGCTGTTCGACGCCGACGGCAACCTGATCGCCAACGCGCCGCACATGCCGGTGCACCTGGGCTCGATGAGCGAGTCGATCAAGACGGTGATCCACGGCAACGCCGGGCGCATGCGGCCGGGCGACGTCTTCGTGCTGAACGACCCGTACCACGGCGGCACGCACCTGCCCGACGTGACGGTGGTGACGCCGGTCTACCCGACCGAGGCGGCCGGCGACAAGCCGCTGTTCTATGTCGGCTCGCGCGGCCACCATGCCGACATCGGCGGCATCACGCCCGGGTCGATGCCGCCGTTCTCGACGCGCATCGACGAAGAGGGCGTGCAGATCGACAACGTCAAGCTGGTCGAGGCCGGCGTGCTGCGCGAGGCCGAGATGCTGGCGCTGCTGAAGAGCGGCCCGCACCCGTCGCGCAACCCGCAGCAGAACATCGCCGACCTGAAGGCGCAGATCGCCGCCAACGAGAAGGGCGTGCAGGAGCTGCGCAAGATGGTGCTGCAGTTCGGGCTCGACGTGGTGCAGGCCTACATGCGCCATGTGCAGGACAACGCCGAGGAATCGGTGCGCCGCGTGATCACCCGGCTGAAGGACGGCGCGTTCACGCTGCCGCTGGACAACGGCGCGCGCATCAGCGTGGCGATCCGGGTCAACGAGCAGGCGCGCAGCGCGGTGATCGATTTCACCGGGACGTCGGCCCAGCTGACGAACAACTTCAACGCGCCGCGTGCGGTCTGCATGGCGGCGGTGCTGTACGTGTTCCGCACGCTGGTCAACGACGACATCCCGCTGAATGCCGGCTGCCTGAAGCCGCTGCAGGTGATCATCCCCGAGGGCTCGATGCTGAACCCGAACCCGCCGGCGTCGGTGGTGGCCGGCAACGTCGAGACCTCGACCTGCATCACCAACGCGCTGTACGGCGCGCTCGGCGTGATGGCGGCCGGCCAGTGCACGATGAACAACTTCACCTTCGGCAATGCCACTTACCAGTACTACGAGACGATCTCCGGCGGCTCGGGCGCCGGGCCGGATTTCGACGGCACCTCGGTCGTGCAGACGCACATGACGAACTCGCGGCTGACCGACCCGGAGGTGCTCGAATTCCGCTTCCCGGTGCGGCTGGAGAGCTACCAGATCCGGCCCGGCTCGGGCGGCAGCGGGCGCCACCGCGGCGGCGACGGCGGCGTGCGGCGCGTGCGCTTCCTCGAGCCGATGACGGCGTCGATCCTGTCGAACGGGCGGCATGCCGGCGCGTTCGGCATGGCCGGTGGATCGGCCGGCAAGCCGGGCATCAACCGCGTCGAGCGGGCCGATGGCCAGGTCGAGACGCTGGACCACATCGGCTCGGTGGCGATGGGGCCGGGCGACGTGTTCGTGGTCGAGACGCCGGGCGGCGGCGGCTACGGGGCGGCCTGAGGGGGCCAACCGCGAGAGGAAAACGATGTCAGTACAGATGGACCGGTGTAGGCGGGTGGGCCAGGAGGTGAACGCTCCCTACACTTCGACCCGCTCGGCCAATACCTCCCTCCGGCCGAGTTGTCCGGCCCTCTCCTCCCTCCGGCCGGACCTTCGGGCCCGCTGTCGCAGTTCTCCAGTTCCTGCCGGCGGGCCCATTCTTTTTTCTTCCCCTCGATGTTCCTGCTGAAGCTCGCGCTGGTCTGCGCGGTCGTGCTCGCGGCCAGCGTCGCCGCGAAGCGCTTCGGTCATGGCGTCGCGGGCACCTTGTCGGGCCTGCCGATGATTGCCGGGCCGATCATCGGCTTCGTGCTGTGGCAGGCGCCGCTGTCGCAGGCGCATGCGATCGCGGTCGCGACGCTGGTTGCGTACCCGGCGATGGTGTCGCACATGGTGGCCTTTGCGCATGCAGTGCGCCGCGGGCCGTGGTGGGTGGCGCTGCTGCTCGCGAACGCGGTGTTCCTCGCGGTCGGCGGCCTGCTGGTGTGGATCGCGTTGCCGCTGCCGGCGGCCTGCGTGCTGGCGGCGCTCGCACCGTGGGCAGGGCTGCGGCTGATGCCGGCGCACCGGCGCGAACGCACGGTGCTGCACATCCCGTCGATCGAGCTGGTGCTGCGCGTGGCCGCGGCCGCGGCGCTGGCGGCCGCGATCATGGGCGGCGCGTCGGTGTTCCCGGCGGCGGTCAGCGGGCTGATGCTCGCGCTGCCGATCACCGGCAACGTGCTGCCGTGCTTCACGCGTGCGCGGCACGGTGCCGATGCCACCATCGAGCTGCTGGCCGGCTTCGTGCGCGGCATGGTCGGCTTCGGCGCGTTCTTCATGGTGCTCGCGCTGGCCTTGCCGGCGCTCGGGGCCGGCCTGTCTTACGTGGTGGCGTGGGGGCTGGTGCTGGTCATCGCGTGGATGCTGCAGCGGCGCCGTAGTGCGTTGACGGTGCCACCCGTTGCGCCCGACTGATGGCGCATTGGCGCCGAAGGCACGTGCGGGGAGGCTGTGGCGCGCCGTCAGGTGCGGTCTTCGCCCCTGGCGGGGCGAAGACTTCCCTGCGCTGACTGGTTTCATGGCCTGTCGCCGAAACTCCCGTCACTCACTTCGTTCGTTGTGGTCAAACAGTCGGCGACAGTCAGTTCACGATCGCGCTTCGCGCGAGGCCATGAAACCAGCCAGCTCCGGCGCCCCCTCCTTATTGGCGCTCCACAGCCTCCCCGCACGCGCCTTTGCGACACATCGATTCTGTGCGTGCGAAAACCCCCCCGATCATCCTGAGCCTGTCGAAGGACCTGAGCAGGGACCGAGCTTGTCGAGGGCCCGTCCGTCGAAGGGTGTGCTCGAAGCGCGCGTGGCCCTCGACAAAGTCAGTCCGAACGGGAGACTGGCACTCGGCTGGCACATCGGCGAAGTACGCCACTGGTTCAGCAAAGGCGCGGGCGGGGGGTGTGGGGAGCGCCAATAGGGACGGGCCATCAAACTGTACAGCGCAGGGGAGTCATCGCCCCGCCAGGGGCGAGGACCGCTCCGTCCGGCGAGCCCCGCACCCCCCGCTCGCGCCTTTGCTCGCTCAGTACACCGTGAGCGAGCAAAGGCATGCGCCTCAGTTCGTTACACCGCGTCGGGCCGACCCGCGTTGACACCGCCCTGCCGGCGCTGTAAAAAGAGCGCATGTTCTACATATAGTAAAAATAGAACATACGTTCAAAGACAAGGTGCAGCGCAGGCCACGCAGCCACCGCATGTGCCGGGCAGGAGACAAGCATGACCCGTTCATTCCGAGCCGGTGCGCCGCGGTGCGCCTCGCTGATTGGTGCGCTGCTGCTGGCAGCCTGCGGTGGCGGCGGCAACGACCCGGCGCCGACGCCCACCTCTGCCGAGGCCGGCGCGCCGCCCACCGAGCGCGCCGCCGCGGTGGCGGCGCCCGGTGCCGGCCAGTGGACCCCGCTGATCCCGCTGTCGATGGTGACGCCGTCGGCCGCGCTGCTGCCGAACGGCAGGGTGATGCTGTGGTCCTCGTCCGACCGCTTTACCGACGGCGCGCCCAGCGGCCAGACCTACACGACGCTGTTCGACCCAGCCACGCAGACCGCCAGCGAGACGCTGGTGACGCAGACTGGTCACGACATGTTCTGCACCGGCACGACCAACCTGCCGGACGGGCGCATCCTCGTCAACGGCGGCAAGGACAGCGGCAAGACCACGATCTACGACCCGGTGGCGAATGCCTGGAGCACCGGCGCAACGATGACGATCCCGCGCGGCTACAACGCCAACACGATCCTCGCCGACGGCTCGGTCTTCACGCTCGGCGGATCGTGGAGCGGCGGGCGCGGCAACAAGCACGGCGAGCGTTGGACCGCCGCCGGTGGCTGGGCGCGGCTCACCGGCGTGCCGGTCGATGCGGCGCTCGGCAACGACCCCGACTTCGCGTTCCGCGCCGACAACCACATGTGGCTGTTCCCGGCACCGAACGGCAAGGTGCTGCACGCCGGCCCGGCCGCCAACATGAACTGGATCGACACGCAAGGCAACGGCAGCATCACGCCCGCCGGCACGCGCGGCGACGATGCGTACAGCCAGAGCGGCAACGCGGTGATGTACGACATCGGCAAGATCCTGAAGGTCGGCGGCGCGCCGGCCTATGAAGGGCAGAACGCCAACAACCGCGCCTACGTGATCGATGTGAACGCCGGCGTCTCGGTGCGCAAGGTCGCGCCGATGGCGTATTCGCGCATCTTCAGCAACGGCGTCGTGCTGCCGAACGGGCAGGTGCTGGTGGTCGGCGGCCACAGCTTCGGCCACCCGTGGTCCGACGACAACTCGGCGCTGGTGCCCGAGCTGTGGAACCCCGCCACCGAAACCTTCGTGCCGCTGCCACCGATCGGCGTGCCGCGCAACTACCACAGCATCGCGCTGCTGCTGCCCGACGCGCGCGTGCTGACGGCCGGCAGCGGCCTGTGCGGCAGCTGCTCGACCAACCATGCGAACGCGCAGATCCTGACGCCGCACTACCTGCTGAACGACGACGGCACGGCGGCGACGCGGCCGGCGATCAGCACCGCGCCGGCCACCGCGACGCAGGGCACCAACATCGCGGTGACGACGAATGCCGCGGTCACTCAGTTCTCGCTGGTGCGCGTCGGCTCGACCACGCACACCGTCAACAACGACCAGCGCCGCATCCCGCTGCAGTTCACGACCACCGGCACCAATGCGTACTCGCTGGCGCTGCCGTCGAACCCCGGCGTGCTGCTGCCCGGCTACTACATGCTGTTCGCGATGAACGCGGCCGGCACGCCGTCGGTGGCCAAGATGGTTCGCGTCAGTGGCGACGCCGCGCCGAAACTGGTCAACCCCGGCACGCAGAGCAGCATCAGCGGCAATGCGGTGAGCCTCGCACTGGCCGCCACCACGCCGACCGGCACGCTGACCTGGTCGGCCACCGGCCTGCCGCCGGGCCTGTCGCTGAACACCACCACCGGCGCGATCACCGGCACGCCGACCACGGTGGGCCAGTACGTCGTCACGGTCAGCACGCGCAACGACGTGGCCACCAGCAGCACGATGCTCGCGTGGAACGTCACGCCGGTGCTCGGCGCGACGGTGCAGTACGTGATGCTGGAAGCGGTGTCGGAGCAGGGCGGCAACGCCTGGACCTCAATGGCCGAGTTCAACCTGCTCGACCGCGCCGGCGCGGTGATCCCGCGCACCGGCTGGACGGTTCAGGTCGACAGCCAGGAGGCGGCGAGCGGGCAGAACTCCGGCGCTGCCGCGATCGACGGCGATGCAGCAACCTTCTGGCACACGAAGTACACCGGCGGCAACGCGCCGCTGCCGCACCGCTTCATCGTGAACCTGGGCACGGCACGCGGCATCGGCGGCTTCAAGTACCTGCCGCGGCCGGCGGCCGGCGGGCTGAACGGCATCATCGCCGCGTACAACTTCTACATCGGCAACGACGGCGTCAACTGGTCGCTGCTGAAGAGCGGCAACTTCAACGACTTCCCGGACCGCAGTTCGGAGAAGACCGTGACGGTCGACCGTGCACCAGCGATTGCGCCGATCGCCAACCGCAACAATCTGGTCGGCCAGGCGGTGTCGTTCGGCGTCAGCGCCGGCGATCCGGATGGCGATGCGCTCACGTACACGGCGACCGGGCTGCCGAACGGGCTGTCGATCAATGCGACGAGCGGGCTCATCAGCGGCACGGTGACCACGGTCGGCAACTTCGCGGTGACCGTCGGCGTCAACGACGGCCACGGCGGCACCGCGAGCGCGGCGTTCGGCTGGAACGTCAGCGCGGCGGCCTTCGTGATCGACCCGGTCGCGGCGGCGCCGGTCGCCTCGGGCGGCAGCGTCACCTTCAATGTCGCGTCGAACGGCGGCACCGGCACGCGCTACCGCTGGACCTTCGGCGACGGCACGGCGCAGACGGCGTACGCCACCGCGACGTCGATCGCCCACACGTATGCCGCGCCGGGCCTCTACAACGTGACGGTCGAGGCGATCGACGCGAACAACGTCGTGACCTCGCGCACCTTCAAGCAGGCGGTGTACGCCGCGGCGACCGCGGCACGCCCGACCTCGTCGTCGACGATCGCGCTGGAGCCCGGCACGACGCCGCGCGTCTGGCTGGTCAACCAGGACAACGACAGCGTCAGCGTCTTCAACGGCAGCACCAACGCGCGGGTCGGCGAGATCGCGGTCGGCGCGCGGCCGCGCAGCGTGGCGCGCGCCCCGGACGGCCGGATGTGGATCGTCAACAAGGGCGACGCGACGATCAGCATCGTCAACGCCGGCACGCTGGCGGTCGCGCAGACGGTGGCCTTGCCGCGCGCGTCGCAGCCGTTCGGGCTGGCGTTCGCGCCCGATGGCAGCGCGGCGTACGTCGCGCTCGAAGGCACGGGCCAGCTGCTGAAGCTGAACGCATCGACCGGTGCGACGCTCGGCAGCGTGGCGGTCGGTGCCAATCCGCGCCACGTGTCGGTGACGGCGCCGAGCGACCGCGTGCTGGTGTCGCGCTTCATCTCGCCGGCGCTGCCGGGCGAGGGCACGGCCAGCGTGCAGACCGCGGTGGGCGGCGTCAAGAAGGGCGGCGAGGTGGTCGTCGTGACGGCGGCGATGGCGGTGGAGCGCACCGTCGTGCTGCAGCACAGCGACAAGCCCGACAGCCTGCTGCAGGGCCGCGGCATCCCGAACTACCTGGCGCCGGCGGTGATCTCGCCGGACGGCCAGAGCGCCTGGGTGCCGGCCAAGCAGGACAACCTGCTGCGCGGCACGCTGCGCGACGGCAACAACCTCGACTTCCAGAACACGGTGCGGGCAATCAGTTCGCGCATCGACCTGGCCGGCTGGGCCGAGGACTACCCGGCGCGCATCGACCACGACAACTCCGGCGTCGGCAGCGGCGCGGCCTTCCACCCGACCGGCGCCTACCTGTTCGTCGCGCTCGAGACCAGCCGCGAGGTGGCGGTGGTCGACCCGGTCGGCAAGGCCGAGATCTACCGCTTCCCGGTGGGTCGCGCGCCGCAGGCGGTGGCGGTGTCGGCCGACGGGCTGAAGCTGTACGTCAACAACTTCATGGACCGCACGCTCGGCGTCTACGACCTGGCGCGCCTGGTGAACTTCGGCGAGCTGAACCTGCCGCTGCTGGCGAATGCCGGCGCGGTCGGCACGGAGAAGCTGGCCGCCAACGTGCTGACCGGCAAGAAGCTGTTCTACGACGCGGCCGACACGCGGCTGGCGCGCGATGCCTACATGAGCTGCGCGTCGTGCCACAACGACGGCGGGCAGGACGGCCGCACCTGGGACTTCACCGGCCTCGGCGAAGGCCTGCGCAACACGATCCCGCTGCGCGGGCGGGCCGGGGCGCATGGCAACCAGCACTGGACCGGCAACTTCGACGAGATCCAGGACTTCGAGGGCCAGATCCGCAACTTCGCGCTCGGCACCGGGCTGATGAGCGATGCGCAGTTCAACACCGGCACGCGTTCGCAGCCGCTGGGCGACCGCAAGGCGGGGGTCAGTGCCGACCTGGATGCACTGGCGGCGTACGTGGCCTCGCTGAAGGCGAGCGATGCGAGCCCGCTGCGCAATGCGAACGGCACGCTGACGGCCGATGCGGTGGCCGGGCAGGCGCTGTTCCGCGGCGCGGGTGGGTGCCTGGCCTGCCACGGCGGGGTCGACGTGACCGACAGTGCCGGCGGCGTGCTGCGCAATGTCGGCACGATCAAGGCGTCGTCGGGCAAGCGGCTCGGGCAGACGCTGACCGGGCTGGACACGCCGACGCTGAAGGGCGTGTGGGCGAGCGGGCCGTACCTGCACGACGGCTCGGCGGCCACGCTGCTGGACGTGCTGACCACCGCCAACGCGGCCAACCAGCACGGCGCGGCGGGCAGCCTGACGGCGGCGCAGCGCACGCAGCTGGTGGCCTATCTGCAGCAGATCGACGACAGCAACGATGCGATCAGCGCGGCGACGATCGGCGGCCTGTCGGTGCTGGACACCGCGAACGCGGTGGACTGGTCGGTGCAGGCCAACCTGCAGTCGGGCGGGCTGCAGTTCGGCGACCGCACCTTCACGATCACCGGGCTGCCGGCGGTGCTGTCGGGTTCTCCCTGGTTGCGCAGCGCGAACGATTCGAAGACCTTCACCGGCAACCCGACGGTGAGCTTCACGCTGAACCAGCCAGCGGATGTGTACCTGACGGTCGACGACCGCTTCACCGGCGCGTTCGCGTGGATGGCGGGGTGGTCGAACACCGGGCTCAAGATGACGACCGACGAGGCAGGCACGGCACGCAGCTTCAGCGTGTGGACGAAGAGCTTCCCGGCCGGCACGGTGAACCTGGGGCCGGTGGGCAATGGAGGGAACAGCATGTACAGCGTGGTGGTGCGGTAGGGGAGCGCGGGACAAGGTGGCACGCGAACACCCCCCGTTCGGGCTGAGCCTGTCGAAGCCTTGGTGCGACGCGAGCAGGCCCTTCGACAAGCTCAGGACGAACGGGGGTTTTCCGTTCGGACTGAGCCTGTCGAAGTCCTGGTGGATGGGCGCCTTCCTGACCGTGTGCGCTGCGACTGCCTCCGCCGATCCCGCCCTCGAGCTTGGCCGCCAGCTGTATCGCGGCGAGGTCGCTCTCCCCGGCACGATCAACGGGCATGCGCAGCCGCTGCCGCCGCTCGCGACGCGCTGCACCAACTGCCACTCGCGCGACAGCGCGGCGCAGGCGGCGTCCGGTGCCGCATCGTTCGCACCGCTGCTGACGCGCGAGCGCCTGCTGGGCCCGATCGCGCGACGCGGCGGGCCGCCGTCGCGCTATGACGAAGCGGCGTTCTGCCGATTGCTGCGCACCGGCATCGACCCGGCCATCATGCTGATCCCGCGGCAGATGCCGCGCTATGCGATCGACGATGCGCAGTGCAAGGCGCTGTGGGCCTACCTGGTCGATGGGGGAGAGACGCGATGACGACGCGGCGTGAGTGGCTTCTCGGCGCGGCTGCCTGCGGCCTGCTGTGGAACGAGGCGGCGGCGCACGGCTCCTTCGGCCCGGTGCAGCCGGCGTTGCCGGCGCCGGGGCTGTCGGTGCAGGACATGGCCGGCAAGTCGGTGGCGTTGCCGTCGCTGCTGACGGGGCAGGTCACGGCGGTGCAACTGATGTTCACGGGCTGCAGCGCGACCTGCCCGATCCAGGGCGCGGTGTTCGCCGATGCGCAGGCACGGCTCGCGAAGGAGGGCGCGGGGCTGCGGCTGCTGTCGCTGTCGATCGACCCGCTCGGCGACGACCTGCCGGCGATGCGCGCCTGGCTCGCGAAGTTCGGCGCGCAATCGCCGCGCTGGGCAGCCGCGCTGCCGAAGCTGAAGGACGTCGATCCGCTGCTCGATTTCCTGCGCGGCCGCGCGCCGGGCACCGACCGCCACACCGCGCAGGCCTTCGTGTTCGACCGGCAGGCGCGGCTGGTGTATCGCACCGAGGACATGCCGCAGCCGGAGGAATTGGTGAAGCTGATGCAGAGGGTGGCTGTTCGGGTGTGAGCTGGGCCTGTTCGAACGAGCAGAAGATCGGACGAGCAAAGGGCCCGTTGGACGTGAGCAAAAGGCCCGTTCGGGCTGAGCCCGTCGAAGCCCCGTTCGCGCACCTCCGTTCGGGCTGAGCCTGTCGAAGCCAGCGACCAGCGCTTCGACAGGCTCAGCGCGAACGGTGGTGGGTCGTCAGCCCGGCGCCAGCTTCCCCAGGTACCCCCGCACGCTCGCATGCGTGCACAGCTCCCCCATCGTCGTCGCATGCATCAGCCGGCTGACCCGGCTTTCATCCTTGTGCACGAAGATGTAGCGCTCGCAGATGTCGGCCAGAATCTCCATGTGCACCGGCTCGTTCGGGTGCAGGCACAGGAACACCAGCTTACCCTGGCTGCGCAGCTTGCGGAAGAACGCCAGCATGAAGCCGATGTAGCCGTCCTGCGTGTTGAACTGCGGCTCGTCGAACAGGTGCACCACCGCGCGGTCGGCGCCGGCGTGCTCCAGCATGAAGTTCGGCCGGTCGCGCTTGAACGAGCGCACCTGGTAGGACTGGTGGTAGTGCAGCGCCAGCCGGTCGCGCTCGCGGTAGCGCACCTTGTGGATGTCCTGCCCGGCCACCATCACGCGCCCGCCGCTCGGCGCATTGCCGCCGGTGATCAGCTCGAACATCGTCGTCTTGCCGGCGCCGTTGGCGCCCATCACGCCGATGATGCCGGGCCCGTCGACCTGGAAGTCGGCCTCCAGCGAGAACGTCGTCTGCCGGTTCGGCCAGCCGCGCCGGTACTGCTTGCGCAAGCCGTCGACATGAAGAATCGGTGCAGCCATCTCGTCAGACTCCCAGCAGCTTGCGTTGCAGTGCCGCGTCGCCGCGCAGCGCCGCGGCGCTGCCCTCGTGCACGATGCGGCCCTGGTGCATCACGTACGCGCGGTCCGACACCGCCAGCGCACTCTCGACGTTCTGCTCCACCAGCAGCACCGCCACCCCCTCGCGCTTCAAGCGCATGACGGTCGACATCACGTCCTGCACCACCTTCGGCGCGAGGCCCTGGCTCGGCTCGTCGAACAGCACCAGCCCCGGCGAGCCGATCAGCGCGCGCGAGATCGCCACCATCTGCATCTCGCCGCCCGACAGGTTCTCGCACTCGCGGCCCATCAGGTACTCCATCGCCGAGAAGATCTCGAAGCACTCCTTCTCGCTCCACGCCCGGAAGCGCGTCTTCTTGCGTGCGATCGCGAGGTTGCGCGCCACCGTCAGCGTCGGGAAGATGCGCCGGTCGTCCGGCACCCAGCCGATGCCCATGCCGGCGATGCGGTGCGTCGGCACCTGCGTGATGTCGACCCCGTCGAAGCGCACGCTGCCGCGCTTCGGCGGCGTCAGCCCGAGGATCGAGCGCAGAGTCGTCGTCTTGCCGGCACCGTTCGGCCCGAGCAGCGACACCACCTCGCCCGGCGCGATGCTGAGCGACACGCCGAACAGCGCCTGCGTCTCGGCATAGAAGGTCTCGATGCCGTGGATCTCCAGAATGGCGGGCTGCGGCTTCAACACGGCACTCATGACAAGGTCCCCAGGTTCGAGCGTTGCACCCACGGGTTGTCGCGCAGCTGCGCTGGCGTGCCTTCGGCGATCACCTGGCCCCAGTGGATCACGTTGATCTTGTCGGCCAGGCCGAACAGGAAGCGCATGTCGTGCTCGATGATCACGATCGTCAACTCGCGCTTCAGCTGTGCGATCAGCTCGGCCACGCGGGCCGTGCCTTCGGCGCCCAGCCCGGCAGTCGGTTCGTCCAGGAACAGCAGCCGCGGATCGGTCGCGAGCGCGACGCCGATCTCCAGTGCGCGCCGCTCGCCGTACGACAGCGCACCCGCCATCGACGACGCCTTGGCCGCGAGCCCCACCCGGTCGAGCACCGCCATGGCCAGCTCGCGCCCGCGGCTGAAGCGGCCGAGGTCGCGCCACATCGACATGCCTTGCTCGCGCACCGCCGGCAGCGCGATCAGCACGTTGTCGAGCGTCGTCTCGTCGTCGAACAGGTTCATGATCTGGAACGACCGCGACAGCCCGCGCCGCGCGATCTGCCGCGGCGACAGCCCGGTGATGTCCTCGCCGGCGAAGCGCACGCTGCCGCGGTCGGGCGTGTAGCGGCCGGTCAGCACGTTGAAGCAGGTCGTCTTGCCGGCACCGTTGGGACCCATGATCCCGGTGAGCTGCTTCTCCTCGAACGACAGCGTGATGCTTTCCAGCACCACCTGGTCGCCGAAGCGCTTGTGCAGTTGATGGGCTTCGAACAAGGCCACGGATCAGGTCTCCTTCGGGGTGGCGAGCGTCGCGTTGGGCTGCGGCGGTGCGTGCTTGCGGACGGCGCAGCGTGCGCGCCACGATTGCCAGGCCCCGGCCACGCCGTCGGGCTGGAACAGCACGACCAGGATGAACAGCAGCCCGTACCAGAGCAGCCAGGTCTCGGTGTAGGCGCCCAGCAGGTCTCTGGTGAGGATGAACACCAGCGCGCCGATCACCGGGCCCCAGAAGCTCACCAGCCCGCCGCCGATCAGCACCATCATCACGACGAAGCCGGAGTTGTGCAGGCTCATCACGTTCGGGTAGGCCGACTGCTGCGCCATCGCGAACAACGCGCCGGCCAGCCCCGCGACCGAGGTCGAGATCATGAAGGCCAGCCACTTGTAGAGCCACACCGGATGCCCGACGAACGCAGCGCGCATCTCGTTCTGCTTGATCGCCCGCAGGATGCGGCCGAACGGCGAGTGCACCAGCCGCCACAAGGCCATCAGCACCAGCGCGAACACCACCAGCGCGAAGTAGAAGAAGGCCTCGTTGCTCTTCAACGAGATGTCGACGAAGCCGAGCGACAGGTCGGGCCGCCTGATGTTCAGCAGCCCGTCCTCGCCGCCGGTCACGGTGTGCCACTTGCCGGCGACGAACCACGCGAGCTGGCCGAACGCGATCGTCAGCAGTGCGTAGTAGATGCCGCGCCGGTGCGAGATGAACAGGCCGACCAGCGCACCGGCCACTGCCGCTGCGAGCACCGCGCCGAGCAGGCCGCCCAGCAGCCCGGCGCCACCGCGCAGCTGCAGCAGCCCGAACGCATACGCGCCGATGCCGAAGTACGCGCCATGCCCGAACGACGGCAGCCCGCCGTAGCCCAGCAGCAGGTTGTGGCCGAGCGCGAACAGCATCCAGATCATGATTTCCAGCGCCAGGTACTGGTAGAGCCCGACCTGGCTCAACCACAGCGGCGTGCTGGCGAGCGCCGCCACCGTGAGCAGGAGCGGAAGCGGTGCGATCGGCGCGTGTCGTGTGGTGCTGAGCATGTTGAACGCTGGACATGAACAATGGACTTGTTGGAATATATGTTCTACAGTTTCTGAGCGCAAGAATGTTTGTTCCTATTGCGACTCGGTGCTTCCCCCTAGACAGTTCAGCCTCATGAGCCCCATCGCCAGCTACGACGAATTGAAGGACGCGATCTCGCGCGCCTACCCGGACCTGCCGGCGCAGCTGCAGCGCATCGCGCGCTTCGCGCTGGAGCGGCCGAACGAGCTTGCGCTCGGCACGGTGGCGGTGATCGCCGAGGCCGCGCAGGTGCAGCCGTCGTCGCTGATCCGCTTCTCGAATGCGCTCGGCTTCAACGGCTTCTCGCAGATGCAGCAGGTGTTCCGCGACCACCTGGTCGAACGCTCGGGCAGCTACCGCGAGCGCATCAACCAGCAGCGCCGCAGCGGCGACGGCGCGGCCAGCGGCGGCTTCCTGAACCAGTACGTGGCCGAGGCGATCGCCGAGCTCGGCCACCTCGAAGACAGCGTGCGCGCGGCCGACGTGAAGGCCGCGGTGCAGCTGCTGTGCGCCGCGCGCCGCGTGCACGTGCTGGCGCAGCGCCGCGCGTTCCCGGTCGCCAGCTACCTGGCCTATGCGCTGAGCCAGCTCGAACTGAAGGCCTACCTGCTCGAAGGGCTGGGCGGCATGCTGCGCGAATCGCTGCGCAACATCGCGAGCGACGAGGTGCTGGTCGTCACCAGCTTCCACAGCTACTCGCGCGAAGTGATCGATGCCGCCGAGGCGGCGCAGCAGGCCGGCGTGCCGGTGATCGCGATCACCGACAGCGCGCTGTCGCCGCTGAAGCGCTCGGCCACGGTGTGCTTCGAGCTCGGCCTGGCGTCCGACCAGGTGTTCCGCTCGCTGGTGGCGCCGCTGTGCCTGGCGCAGGCGATCGTCGTCACCACCGGACACCGGCTGGCGGAGCTCGCCGCCGGGAAAGCGAACGAGAAAGCCACCGGCCGCCCGTCGCCGAAGCGCCGCACCGCGGCCCGCGGCACGGCGGCCCGACCCCGTCATTTGAATGGAGATGCTGCATGAGTGTCAGAGATTCCGTCCCGCCGGCGGCCCGCGCGCTGGACCTGGTCTGCGTCGGGCGGGCCGCCGTCGACCTGTATGGCGAGCAGCTCGGTGCGCGCCTCGAAGACGTGCAGACGTTTGCGAAATACCTCGGCGGCTCGCCCGCCAACACCGCGGTCGGGTCGTCGCGGCTCGGCCTGCGCTGCGCGATGCTGAGCCGCGTCGGCGACGAGCACAACGGCCGCTTCGTGCGCGAGACGCTGGCCGCCGAGGGCGTCGACGTGTCGCAGCTGAAGACCGACCCGGCGCGGCTGACCGCGCTGGTCTTCCTCGGGCTGCGCGACCGCGACACCTTCCCGCTGGTGTTCTACCGCGACAACTGCGCCGACATGGCGCTGTGCGAGGACGACGTCGACCCGGCGGTGATCGCCAGCGCCCGCGCGCTGCTGATCTCGGGCACGCACCTGTCGCGCCCCGGCACGCGCGCCGCCTGCCTGGCCGCGATGCGCGCGGCACGCGCGGCCGGCACGCGCGTCGTGCTCGACATCGATTACCGCCCGGTGCTGTGGGGCCTGACCGCGCCGGGCCTCGGCGAGCAGCGCTACATCGCATCGGCGCCCGTCAGCGCGCAGCTGCAGGAGATCCTGCCGCTGTGCGACCTGGTGGTCGGCACCGAGGAAGAGGTGCACATCGCCGGCGGCAGCGACGACACACCGACCGCGCTGCGCCGCATCCGCGAACTGTCGACCGCGCTGATCGTGATGAAGCGCGGGCCGATGGGCTGCGTGGCCTACGAAGGCGCGATTCCCGCGCGGCTCGACGACGGCGTCGCCGGCCCCGGCTTCCCGGTCGAGGTGTTCAACGTGCTTGGCGCCGGCGATGCCTTCATGGCCGGGCTGCTGCGCGGCTGGGTGCGCGACGAGCCGCTGCCGCAGGCGCTGCGCTATGCGAATGCCTGCGGCGCGATCGTCGTGTCTCGGCATGGCTGCGCACCGGCCATGCCCAGCTGGGTCGAGCTGAGCCATTTCCTCGCGCACGGCTCGCGCCACCACCGGCTGCGCGAAGACGCGAAGCTGGAGCACCTGCACCGCGCGTCGACCCGGCACCGCCCGTGGCCCGGCCTCGCGGTGCTGGCCTTCGACCACCGCGCGCAGTTCGAGGAGATCGCCGCGAAGCACGGCACGCCGCGCGAGCGCATCCCGCAGTTCAAGGCGCTGGTCGCGCGCGCTGCCGCGCAAGGCCATGCGACGGCCCGTGCGGCACACCCGCTGCGCCACCCGGGCCAGCCGTTCCCGGAGGCCGGCGTGATCCTCGACGGCCGCTTCGGCGAGCAGATCCTGCCGCCGCTGACCGGCGTCGGCCTGTGGGTCGCGCGCCCGGTCGAGCTGCCCGGCTCGCGACCGCTCGATTTCGAGGACGGCTGCAACGTCGGTCTCGCGCTGCGCACGTGGCCGCAGGAGCATGTGGTGAAGTGCCTCGTGTACCACCACCCCGATGACGAAGCCGGGCTGGCGGCCCAGCAGGTCGCGAGCGTCGGCCTGCTGGCCCAGGCCTGCCACGCGACCGGCCACGAGCTGCTGCTGGAGGTGATCCCGCCGCGCGGCATGGCGGCTGACGACGAGACGCTGGCGCGCGCGATGCGCCAGTTCTACGCGGCCGGCATCCACCCCGACTGGTGGAAGCTGCCGCCGCCGTCCAGCGATGCGGCCTGGCGTCACATCGAGGCGGTGATCGCATCGAACGACCCGCTGTGCCGCGGCGTGCTGCTGCTCGGCATGGAAGCCAGCGAGCAGGCGCTGCGCGAAGGCTTCCGCATCGCGGCCGCGCAGCCGCTGTGCAAGGGCTTCGCGATCGGCCGCTCGCTGTTCGCCGAAGCCGCGCACGGCTGGTTCGCCGGCACGCTGGACGACGACGCCGTCGTCGAGCAGGTGGCGGCCAGCTACCAGCGGCTGATCGAGTTCTGGACCGAGGCCCGCGCCGAATGCGCGAGCGGCTCGCTCGTCAATTGAGTCACGACATCGACACCACGGAAGGAAAGAACATGACTGCAACCAAGAACCCCCGCGTCGGCTTCATCGGCCTGGGCATGATGGGCCACGGGATGGCGAAGAACCTGCTCGCGAAGGGCTTCCCGGTCAGCTTCGTCGCGCACCGCAACCGCGCCAACCTGCAGGACCTGCTCGACGCCGGCGCGAGCGAGCAGCCGACGCGCGCCGCGGTGGCGGTCGCGAGCGACGTGGTGATCATTTGCGTCACCGGCTCGCCGCAGGTGGAAGAGATCGTCTACGGCACCGAGGGCCTGCTGACCGCCGCCGCGAAGGGGCTGACGGTGATCGACACGTCGACCGCCGAGCCGGCCTCGACCGCGCGCATCCGCGCCGACTTCGCGGCCCGCGGCGTCGCCTTCATCGACGCGCCGCTGGCCCGCACGCCGAAGGAAGCGGAAGAGGGCCGCCTGAACACGATGGTCGGTGCCGAGCAGGCCGACTTCGACCGCATCCGGCCGGTGCTCGCGGCCTTCTGCGAGAACATCTTCCATGTCGGCCCGCCGGGGCATGGCCATGTGCTGAAGCTGATCAACAACATGCTCGCGATGACGACTGCGGCGGCCATCGCCGAGGCCACGGCCACCGCGGCGAAGAGCGGGCTGTCGCTGCAGAAGCTGTTCGAGGTGATCTCGGCCGGCGGCGTCAATTCCGGCATCTTCCAGATGATGCTCGGCAAGACGCTGCAGGGCGACCTGGCCGGGCTGAAGTTCGCGATCGGCAATGCGCAGAAGGACCTGCGCTACTACACCCACCTGACCGAGATGCTGCCGACGACGAGCTTCCTCGCCGAGGCGGCGCACCAGACTTTCGTGCAGGCCGGCAACCTGGGACTCGGCGACAAGTTCATCGCGTCGCTGCTGGAGGCGCAGGAGAAGCTGAACAACGTGCAGATCATTCCGCGCTGACCTGTCTGCGCGGACCCACCACAACAACCCTGGAGACAAGCATGGACAAGTCGACGAAAGAAGTTCAGACGATCGATACCGGCAAGCGGACCTTGCTGAAGGCCGGCGCCGTGGCGGCCGCCGCGCCGGCCACGTTCTTCGGCCCGTGGGCGCACAACCGCGTCTGGGCGCAGGCGGCCACCGCGAAGCCGCTGGTCATCGGCCTCACGATGGACGCCTCGGGCCAGTACGGCGCGAGCGGCGGCGAAGAGCGCCTCGGCGCGATGATGGCGATCAAGGAGTTCAACGACAAGGGCGGCGTGCTGGGCCGGCGCATCGAGGCGCTGCACATGGACACCGAGACCACGCCGGCCTCGGGCTCGCGCATCGCCGAACGCATGATCACCCGCAACGAGGTGGCCTTCCTGGTCGGTGCGCTGCACTCCGGCGTGGCCAACGCGATCTCGCAGGTGGCGCAGAAGTACGGCACGATCTTCCTGAACACCAACTCCAGCTCGCCGACCGAGGCCGGCAAGGACTGCCACCGCGTCAAGTTCGTCTGGGACGGCAACGGCACGAACTTCGCGCATGCGATCGTCAAGAACGCGATCAAGGTGAACGGCAAGAACTGGGTGCTGCTTACCAACGACTATGTGTGGGGCCGCACCACGTCGGCCGCGACGCGCGCGATCGTCGAGGCCAACGGCGGCAAGATCGTCGACGAGCTGCTGGTGCCGCAGAACACCCGCGACTTCTCGTCGTACCTGCTGAAGCTGCAGCAGCTCAAGCCCAATGCGGTGGCCACCGCGATCGGCGGCGACGACATCAAGGCGCTGCGCCAGCAGGTGATCCAGCTGAACCTGCAGAAGAGCATGGCGTGGATCAACAACCAGCAGGACTGGCCCGACGTCTACGGCCTCGGCCCGGAATCGATCTTCGGCGTGTTCGGCACCACCTGGTACTACCGCCTCGACCTGCCGGGCGTGAAGGAGTTCGTCGCGGCCTACCAGAAGCAGTTCCCCGGCATGGCGATCAAGGTGCCGGGCAACGTCTATCACAACAGCTACATGGCGACGCGCGAGCTGCTGCGCTGCGTGGAGGAGGCCGGCACCACGCAGAACATCGCGGTGATCAAGAAGCTCGAAGGCCGCAAGATGCCGGCGCGCGACCGGCTGCAGCACTTCGATGCGTGGATGGACCCGGTGACCCACCAGGTGCAGCAGACCATCTACATGGCGAGCTACAACGAGACGCCGGCCGAGAAGGACGACATCTTCAAGATCCTGTCGAACGTGGATCCGAAGGAGGTCGTCGATGCGGACGCGCAGAAGACCTGCAAGCTGGAAAGCTACGACGCGACGCCTTCTTACCAGCAATGAACTCCGCTCGCAGGCGTGTGCTGGTGGGCGGCGTCGGTGCCGTCGCCGGCTTCAGCGGACCCTGGGCCCACCACCACGCGTGGGCCCAGGCGAAGCAGAAGAAGCCGTTGCTGATCGGCCTTGCCACCGACGACAGCGGCCCGTACGCGGCCAGCGGCCAGGACGAGCAGCTCGGCATGCGGCTGGCGATCGCCGAGTTCAACGAGCGCGGCGGCGTGCTCGGGCGGCGCATCGAGGCGACGCACGAGAACACCGCCGGCGACCCGGCGACGGCCGTCGGCGTGGCCGAGAAGATGATCCGCCAGCAGGAGGTGGCCTTCCTGCTCGGCGGCGTGCATTCGGGCGTCGCGAGCGCGATGTCGCGCGTCGCGCAGAAGTACGGCTGCATCTACTTCAACAGCAACTCCAGCTCGCCGAGCGAGGCCGGCGCCGAATGCCACCGCGTCAAGTTCGTCTGGGATGCGAACGGCACCAACTTCTCGATCTCGGTCGTGAAGGGCGCGATGACCGGCTTCGGCCGGCAGTGGGTGCTGGTCACCAGCGACTACCTGTGGGGCCACACGACGGCCAAGGGCATCCGCCGCATCGTCGAGGCCAACGGCGGGCAGGTCGTCGAGGAGATCCTGGTGCCGCAGGGCACGCGCGATTTCCAGCCGGTGCTCGCGAAGATCCGCGCGCTGAAGCCCGGCGTGGTGGCGACCGCGGTCGGCGGCGACGACCAGAAGACGCTGCGCCGGCAGGTGCAGGACGCCGGCATGGACCGCAGCGTCGGCTGGATCAACAACCAGCAGGACTGGCCGGACGTCTACGGCCTCGGGCGCCAGGCGCTGTTCGGCATCTTCGGCACCACCTGGTACTGGCGGCTCGCGCTGGCCGGCGTGCCGGAGTTCGTCGCGCGCTACCGCAAGGCCCTGCCGGAGTACCGGCTGAAGACGCCGGGCAACGTGTTCTTCAACGGCTACATGGCCACGCGCGAGCTGCTGCGCGCGATCCAGCGCACCGGCAGCACCAGCAACCTGAAGCTGATCCCCGAGCTGGAGGCGTTGCGCGTGCCGGCAACCGACCGGATGCAGCATTTCGACGCGTGGATGAACCCGCTCACGCACCAGCTGCAGCAGACGGTGTACGTGGCCGCCTACAACTCGATGCCGGACCAGCCCGACGACCTGTTCCGCATCCTCGCGCGGGTGCGCCCGGACGAGGTGCAGGACGCCGACAGCGCGCAGGCCTGCAAGCTCGAGCCGCTGGCGGCGACGCCTTCCTACGAACCCTGACCCACATTTCGAAGCGGATCCGACCATGGACATGCTGATCTCCCTCCTGCCCCACCTGGCCAACGGCATCACGCTGGGGCTGCTGTTCGCGCTGATCGCGCTCGGCTTCATGCTGATCGTCGGCGTGATGGAAACCATCAACCTGGCGCACGGTTCGCTGTTCGCGCTCGGCATGTACGTCGCGCTGTTCCTGCTGGCGCCCAAGCTCGGCTGGTTCCCCGAGGCGCAGGCCGCCTACATGGCGCTGCCGCTGGGCACGCGCTACGGCATCGCGCTGTTCGCCGCGCCGCTGGTGGTCGGGCTGGTCGGGCTGGTGCTCGAGGCCTGCCTGCGCCGCACCTACGGCCGCGACCCGCTGTACGGGCTGCTGCTCACGTTCGGCGCGGCGCTGCTGATCGAGGAGCTGATCCGCCTGGTGTGGGGCAGCAACGAGCAGCAGATGCCGCTGCCGCAGGCGATCTCGGGGGCGTTCCTGATGGGCGACCTGATCTATTCGCGCTACCGTGTGTTCGCCAGCGGCTTCGCGATCCTCGCGATCGCGGCGCTGTGGTTGTTCCTCGAACGCACGCCGTACGGCGCGATCATCAAGGCCGGCGCGCACGACAGCGAGATGGTGCGCGCGCTCGGCATCAACCTGTCGCGGCTGCGCTCGGCGGTGTTCGCGCTCGGCGTCGCGCTGGCGGCGCTGGCCGGTGTCGTGATGGCGCCGATCTGGGGCATCCGGCCGCAGGTCGGCGTCGACGCGGTGGTGCCGGCCTTCCTGATCATCGTGCTCGGCGGCGTCGGTTCGCTGTGGGGCGCGGTGATCGCCGGGTTGCTGGTCGGCCTGGTCACCGGTCTCACGGGGGCGTATGCCTCCGAATGGTCGCTGATGTCGATGTACCTGCTGTTCATCGGCGTCGTCACGTTCCGCTCGCGCGGGCTGTTTGGAAAGAAGAGCGTACTCGACACATGAGCGGACACATGAAAGCAACTCTTGAAGGCAAGGTCGCGCTGGTCACCGGTGCCGGCGGCACGATGGGCCGCGCGGTGGTCGACGCGCTGCGCGCCGATGGCTGCCGCGTCGCGATGATCGACCTGTCGCTCGCGTCGATGGAGTCGCTGGCGGCGCGCCACGGCGACGCGGTGCTGGCGGTGGCCTGCGACATCTCGCAGGCCGAGTCGGTGCGCGCGGCGCATGCGCAGGTGCGCGAACGCTTCGGCGAGGTCGACATCCTGGTCAACAACGCCGGCGTGCTGTCGAACAACAAGATCGAGGCCACGTCGATCGCCGAATGGCACCGCGTGCTCGGCGCCAACCTGGACGGCGCGATGCTGTGGTCGCAGGCGGTGGTGCCGGCGATGAAGGCGCGGCGCTGGGGCCGCATCATCAACACCAGCTCGCTGGCCGCGAAGACCGGCGGGCTGACGGCCGGCACCGCGTATTCGGTGTCGAAGGGCGCGATGAGCGCGCTGACCTTCTCGCTGGCGCGCGAGCTGGCGGCACACGGCGTCACCGCGAACGCGATCGCGCCGGCCTACGTGCGCACGCCGATGGTGACCGAGCAGCTGAACGAGGCGCAGCGGCAGGCGCTGCTGCAGCAGATCCCGGTCGGCCGCTTCTGCGAGCCGGAGGAGTTCGCGCATGCGGTGAGCTTTCTCGCGTCGCCGCTGTCGGGCTTCATCACCGGCGAGGTGCTGGACCAGAACGGCGGCCTGCTGATGGACTGAACGATGAGCGACGCACCGACGAAACTTGGGCTGGCCGACCTGTTCGGCCTGAAGGACCGCGTGGCCTACGTGCCGGGCGGCTATGGGGGAATCGGCGAGGCGATCGCGCGGGCGCTGGTGGGGGCCGGCGCCCGTGTCGCGGTGTCGGGGCGCAGTGCCGACAAGGCCGAAAGCCTGGCCGCCTCGTTGCGTGCGCAGGGCGGCGAGGCGATGGGGCTCGCGATGGACGCGCATTCGGTCGACAGCGTGCGCGAATCGGTCGATGCGGTCGCGCGGCATTTCGGCGCGCTCGACCTGCTGGTCAACTGCATCGGCATCCAGCGCGAGGAGCGAATCACCGAGGTCAGCGAGGACGCGTTCGACGAGGTGGTGCAGGTCAACCTGAAGGCCGCGATGTTCCTCGCGCAGGCGGCAGCGCGGCACCAGGTCGACGCAGTGGCCGCGGGCCGCGCGCCGGGGCGGCAGCTGCACCTGCTGTCGGTGCGGGCGCAGCTCGGCATGCGCGACCGCGGCTATTCGGCGTATTGCGCGACCAAGGGCGCGCTGGTGATGCTGATCAAGCAGCATGCGGTGGAGCTGTCGGCGCACGGCATCACGGTGAACGGCATCGCGCCGACGGTGGTGCGCGGCGAGATGGGCGCGCACTGGCTGGCCAACCCGGCGACGCGCGATCACATCCTGCAGCGCATTCCGCTCGGCCGCGTCGCCGAGCCGGTGGACGTGGCGGGCGCCGCGGTGTTCTTCTGCGGGCCCGGTGCGGCCTTCGTGACGGGGCAGGTGCTCTACCTGGACGGCGGTCTGACGGCGACGCAGTGAGGGCCGTCGTCAATCGAGAGGATGCGCCGCGCGTGTTTCCGCCTAGGGTTAGGGGTGGCGAGGTGCCCTGCGCCACCTAGACTGGTCTGCAGGCGATGGGGAACCGAACGCCCATCGTTGGAGCGGACTGATCTTGCTGCGGCCAGGGGGGAACTTGGCGCCATCGACCTGGATCGCCTTCACCGGGTCGTGCGACGCCGGTCTTCCCGAACGCTGTGGCCCGCTGCTGGCACGCGCCGGTGTCGCGGCGTGTGCGTTGACACCCGATGACAGCTCGACGCTGGGCCTGGTGCTGTTCGGCGCCGTCGACGACGAATTGCTCGCGCTGCTGCAGCGGCACGGCGAGCGCGCATCGGTGCTCGCGATCGGCGTCGGCCCCGCGGCCTTGTCCAGCGCGGCGCAGTGGAGCCTGGTCCAGGCCGGCGCGCGCGACGTGCTGCAGTGGCCGCAATTGCCGCCCACGGCCGACGAGATCGGCGCGCGCCTGCAGCGCTGGGCGCGCGCCGATGCCCTGCTCGATTCGCCGGCGGTCGCGTCCTGCCTGGTCGGCAGCAGCCCGGCGTGGCGGCGCGCGATGCGCAGCGTGATCGAGGCCACGGCCTTCACCTCGTCGTCGGTGCTGATCACCGGCGAAAGCGGCACCGGCAAGGAGCTGATCGCGCGGCTGATCCACGACCTCGACCCGCGCCCCGACAAGGGCGAGTTCGTCGTCGTCGACTGCACGACGCTGTCGCCCGAGCTGTCGGGCAGCGAGTTCTTCGGCCATGAGCGCGGCGCCTTCACCGGCGCGGCCGGCTCGCGCGAGGGCGCGTTCGCGCTGGCGCACCGCGGCACGCTGTTCCTTGACGAAGTGGGCGAGCTGGCGCCGGAGCTGCAGGCGCGGCTGCTGCGCGTCGTGCAGGAGCACCAGTTCAAGCGCCTGGGCAGCAACACCTGGCAGCGCAGCGAGCTGCGGCTGGTCTCGGCCACCCACCGCGACCTGGAGCGCGGCATCGCCGACGGCAGCTTCCGCGCCGACTTCTACTACCGCATCGCCGGCTGGCAGTGCCGCACGCTGCCGCTGCGCCAGCGCAGGGACGACGTGCTGCCGCTGGTGCTGCACTTCATGCGCGAGCTGCTGCCGCCGCAGGCCGAGCTGGCGCTCGACCCGGCGGTGCGCGAGTTCCTGGTGACGCGCGACTACCCCGGCAACGTGCGCGACCTGCGCCAGCTGGTCACGCGGATCTGCCACCGCCATTGCGGCAGCGGGCCGATCACGGTCGGCGACATCCCGCCGGAAGACCATGCGGCCCCCGGCGCGCCGCCGCTGTGGCCGGACAACAGCTTCCGCTCGGCAGTGCGTTCCGCGGTGCAGCTGGGCATCGGCATGAAGGACATCAGCCAGCGCGCCACCGACCTGGCGGTGGAGATGGCGCTGGAGTGCGAAGGCGGCAACCTGCAGCGCGCCGCGGCGCGGCTGGGCGTCACCGACCGTGCATTGCAGATCCGGCGGGCCAGCCAGCGGGCGCCTGTGTGAGCGCGCGGCGCCGTGCACGCGCGGTCAGGCGCAGCAGGTTGCCGCCGGTGACCAGGGCCTCGTCCTGCGCCGACAGGCCGAGCGCGCGCACCTTTGCCAGCTCGACGCCGGGGTGCAGCCACGGGCCGTCGCTGCCGAACAGCAGCTTGTGCGGGCCGGCGCGCCGCACCGCCTCGGCCAGGATGTCGAAACGCCGCACGCCGGCGGTGTCGGCATGGATGTTGGCGTGGCGCACCAGCGGGTCGATCAGCGCGCGCTGCGCGCGCCAGTCGTCGGCGAAGCTGCCCAGGTGCGGCACGATGAAGTTCACGTCCGGGAACTCCTGCGCCAGCAGCTCGGCCTGTGCCACCTCGCCGACCACGTCGTAGAGCACCGGCAGCGCGTGCGCGCGTGCCGCCTCGCAGACCTCGCGCGAGATGTTGGCGTCGTGGCGGTGCAGCTTGATGCCGACGAAGCCGTGCTCGTCGACACCGGTGCGCACCAGCTCGCCGACGCGCCCGCGGTCGCGCGCCGCGTGCACGAAGACGAAGCCGAGCCAGCGCTGCGGCTGCGCGGCGACGATGCGCGCGACCTCGGCGTTGGCCTGCGCATAGTCGGAGTGGAAGGCCGCGAAGATCACGGTGCGCCCGATGCCGGCCTGCGTGGCGCGCCGCGCGTAGTCGCGCAAGGGCGCGCCGCTGTCCCACGGACCGGTGAAGCCGTCGCCGGGGCCGGCGTGGCAGTGGCAGTCGATGATCATGGTCAGGCCGGCGCGATGTGCTCGAACTCCCAGCGGGTGTTCTCCGGCAGCACGAGCTGGCCGGACGGCATCTTGCTGTCGATGCGCGTGCCCCCGGATCGGCTTTGCTTCAGCGCCGGTGTCAACAGCGCGCGCAACTGCTGCGGCAACACGTTCGTGATCTCGACGCGTCCTCGTGTTTTCGAGGGCACGTACGGCAGCGGCGGGCCGGTCAGTTCGCCGGCGCGGCGCAGCAGGCGCGCCAGCGCGTACTCGACCATCCGGACGACGCCAGCCACGCCGTACTTGTCGCGGTGCCCGTAGACCCTCGCGAGGTAGAAGCTCAAGCCCGGATGGGCCGCGTTCATGGCCTTGTATTCCCTGTTGCGCATGCGTCGCGCAAAGGTGTCGGCCATGCCGACCTTGAGGATCTTGATCTTGCCGCTGGGCGGCGGCGGCTGGAAGGCGATGTAGACGCCGCCATAGCTTTCGAACTCGCTGCCTTTGGCGATGATGTCGCCGTGGCGGTACGCCTGCGGTATCCAGTTCAGCGTCGCGGTCAGCGGTCCGAACACGACGGTCTTGCTGTTGCTCTCCAGTTCGCCCAGCTCCCCGGACTCGGCCTCCTTGGACGGCGCACTGCGCCCCCAGGTCCGCCACAGGTCGGGGATCGGATTGCCGTTGTCGACCTTGAAGCCCGGCCCGCCGTCGCCCAGCTTCAGCGTGTCGACCGCCCACTGCCCCACGTGGTACCAGATGTCGGGCCCGGGGTCGTTCTCGCGCGACGCGCTGCTCTGGCGGTGCGCCAGCACCGTGCGCAGCCCGATCTTCGCCACCAGGTGGCGCACCAGGCGGCGGCCGGCCTCCAGCTGCGCCGGCGTGACCTGGTCGCGGCCGTACTTGTCGCCCTCCCACCACTTGCCCTTGGTGTTCGGGAAGTTGCCGGCGAACTCGACCGCGACGCTGCCATGGTTGAAGCCGTTGCTGGCCCACAGCAGCGCGGCCTCGGGGTGCAGCTGCAGGATGCGGCCGTCGACCATGATCGCGAAGTGCGACCCGATCTTCAGGTAGTCGGTCAGCGCGTTCCTGCGGCTGCGGCAGCACGCCATCTGGTGCAGCACCAGCGCCTTCACCTGCGCGGCCGGTCGCATGCCGTGGCGCAGGCTCTTGTCGGCCTTGTCGGTCAGGTCGATGATGCCGGCGCTGCCGCCCACCGCATCGGCCAGCTTGCCGGCGATCTGGCCGATGCGGCTGCCGATGCCGCCGATCACGTCGCCCAGGCCCCATTCGCCGAGGATCTCGAATTCATGCGTGTCCATGTGGGTCTCCCGGTGAAAGCCTGATCAGACGCCGTGCAGCACCAGCGCCGCGCCGCGCCGCGTCCAGCGGCCGCCCAGGGGCCGGCCCGGCAGGGCGCGGCCGCTGAAGTGCGGCAGGTGCTGCTGCGCGGCGGCGGCCACCGCGGCTTCGAACTCGGCCGGTGCCGTGCTGTCGGTGGCCTGCTGCGCCGCGGTGCCGGCGATGCGCACGAAGCGGCGTGCCATCTCGAACTCGCGGTCCTCCAGTTCCAGGCCCTCGAACTCCATCTCCAGCGCCGAGCTCACCGCGCTGCCCAGCGCCGTGCCGAGCGCGGTGCCGACCCCCGGGATCGGGATCAGCGACCCGAGCGCACCGCCGACGAAGGGCAGCGCCTTCTTGGCCACTGCCTTCAGCACGCCCGAGAAGGGCTTGGCGATCTTGCTGACGGTACCGGCCACCTTCTTGACGCCTTTCCACAGCTTGCCGAGGAACTGTTCCAGCTCGGCCTCGCTGGACACCGACAGCAGTTCGGCCGCGAGCGCGATCTCCTCGGCCTCGCTGAACGGCGAGCCGGCCTCGCCTTCGCCTTCGTATTCGAACTCGCCTTCGTACTCGCCTTCACCTTCGCCTTCGCCCTCGGCGGCGAACTCGAAGCTCTCCTGGGCGCCGCCACATTGCGGGCAACGGCAACGGTAAGGGTGCATGGTCATCTCCTCGCTGGGGGCATCGGGGGCCGGCCCGGGGCCCGGGTCGGCGGCAGGAACGGGTTCGGGCACCGCATACGGCGACGCCAGGCATTGCTGCATGCAGCGCTGGTAGGGCGAGCCGGGGCCGCCCCAGGCCGGCCACGGCGCGGGCCCGTAGGCCGGGCCATAGCCTCCCCAGGACGACGAGCGCGATGACGGCCGAGGCGGCGATCGCCGCTGCGACGGTGGGCGGCGGCGCTGCGAGCCGCCGGAGCGGCCGCCGCGCCAGCCGCGTTCGAACTCTTCGGACGCGGTCTCGAATTCGTTGCCGGTGGACAGCAACTCGAAGGATGTCGTGGGATTCATGAAGCCTCCGCAATGAAGGGGTGGAACGGGCGCCGCAGCGCTGCCAGGGCCTGCACCAGCGCCTGCACGGCGCGCTCGATGCAGGCCGCGGTGTGTGCCGCGGTGATCACGAAACTCAGCCGCGCCTGCGCCGGCACGCCGTCGGCATGCAGCACGGTGCGCACCTGGTGCTGCAGCAGTGCGGCATGCAGCGCCGGCATGTCGACACCGGGCAGCGGCGCGAGCGACTGCACCGGGAAAGCGCCGCCGCTGCAGCGCAGGCGCAGCGCGGCGAGCTGGTGGCGGAACTGCCGCACGCGCTGCAGCAGCCGCGCGCGCAGCGTGTCGCCGCAGCGGCGGTTCAGCGCCAGCGCATGGCGCGCCGACTCGATCGCCGCCAGCGACGGCGGGCTGGCATGCACGCGCGTCTGGCTGCGCGCCTCGAACCAGCGCAGCGCCGCGGCGCTGCCGGACAGCACCGCCAGCGGCACGCCGAAGCCCTTGGCGAGCGATGCGCCGACGACCACCGGCGCGCCCTCGATGGCGTGCCGGCGCAGCGAGCCGCCGCCCGCACGGCCGAGCACGCCGAGCGCCTGCGTGTCGTCCAGCACCAGGCAGCCGCCATGGCGTGCGGCCGTCGCGGCATAGCGGGCGATCGGCGACTGCCGCTCGCGGCCGGGACGGAAGCCGTCGCAGACGATCAGCAGCCGCTGCCCTGCGCCGGCAACCGCGGCGGCCAGGCGCTCCAGGCCGTCGGCATCCGCCGCCGCGAAGCCGCGCACCGCCGCGCCGCGTGCCGCGGCGCGCTCGATGCCCCAGCGCGCGATGGCGTAGGTGCCGGCCTCGACGCAGATCACCGTGCCCGGCCGCGCCAGCAGCCCGAACAGGTCCCAGAACAGGTGCAGCGTCGACGGCAGCAGCGTGGCCGCCTCGCAGCCCTGCAGCGCCGCCAGCTCGCGCGCCAGCGCGGCGGCCCCCGGCGGTGACTGCAGCGCGGCGGGCCGCCCCAGGCTGAGGGCCGCCCATGGCCGGCCGCTGCCGAGCGGGTGGCGCAGCCCCAGGTACAGGACCGACGTGAAGTCGAGCATGGCCGCGGCCCCTCAGGCGTTGCGCTGCTGCTGGGCCAGCCGGCGCTGCATCAGCAGCGAGGGCAGGGTGGCATCGGCGCTCGGGTCGAAGGTCTCGCTGCCCAGGTCGATGCCGGTGGCCGCGCGGTAGGCGTGGATGTAGCCCTGCACCTGCGGCCGCCAGAAGCGCGCCCAGTTGAAGGCCTGCGTCGGCTCGTAGACCTCGCTCCAGGCGCCGAAGCGGATCGACAGCATCATCTGCTCGCCGAAGATCGCCAGGTTGCGGAAGTGCACGACGCTGGTGTCGGTCCAGCCCTGCAGCTTCTTCATCGCGTCGACGCGGTCCATCCACGGCTCGGGGTAGGCCACCATGATCCGGCTCGGCAGGAACTCGCGGAACTCCGGGCGGCCGAGCAGCCACTGCTGCATCAGCATCTCGATGCGCGCGGTCGTCGCCAGCTCGCCGAAGTTGTTGTGCGCACCCTGCGACATCACCAGGTGCACCTCCTTCAGCGCGTTCAGCACCGGGAAGGCATCGGCCTTCACCGTGGTGTCGTCGTCCTGCCGGTAGAACACCGTCAGCAGGCGCAGCAGGTGGTGGAAGCCTTCGAGGAACTGCGAGCGCGAGTCGGCGGTGCGGTAGTCCTTCACCGCCTTGCCGCGCAGGCGCAGGCCGTACTGGTGGTCGTACTCGGCGTTGCGGCGGTTCACGGTGAGCCGGTGCTGCTCGTCCTGCGTGTAGCCCCACAGCAGGCTGTTCAGCGGGCGCAGCGGGTCGATCTCGAGGTTGGCCAGCGGGTCGGGCGTGTTCGGCGCGCCGCGGTTCTGGAAGCGCCGCGTCACCGCGTTCATGGTCTGCACCAGCATCGCCTCTTCATGCCAGTACGACCAGATCAGCTCCACCAGGCAGGGGTTGGCCAGCTTGTCGTGCACGAAGCCGACGGCCAGGTTGGCGCCGTCGGGGCTGCCCTCGATGATCGGGATGTCGGGCAGCTTGCGTGCCACCAGCGCCAGGTAGGGCAGGATGCCGCCGGGCCGCTCGAGGTAGCCGTCGAAGCTTGCGCGCAGGTCGTCGAAGGCCGGCAGGTCGCGCCGGTCCAGGTAGGCGTTGTCGTGGCGCGGGCGGAACGCCTTGTCGTGCTCGCCACCTTGCAGCACGCCGCAGTTGACCATCACGAAGGCCTCGGTCGCGGCCTTCAGCACGCGGTACGAGTCGCTGTCGTTGAAGGGCAGGAAGCGCTTCAGCTGCAGCTTGTCGAAGGCCTCGCGCTCGGCGTCGAAGCCGTGGCCGCCGTGGCCGTTGCCGTTGCCACCGCCGTGGCGCGGGCCGTGGCGCTGGCCGCCGAACAGCACGTCCATGAAGCGCAGGTAGTGGTTGAAGCCGAGCGCATCGGTGCCGTTGCGGATGGCCAGCCACAGTGGCAGGTCTTCGGTCGGCTCGGTCTCGGTGCGGCTGAGCGCGATGCCGAGCTGGCCCGAGACCGGCTGCGCCGGCACCGGCGCGACGTGGCCTTCCTGCGACAGCGTCAGCACGGCCGGCGGCTGCCCGGCGGCGATGCCCTGCGCCTGCGAGTGCACCGCCCACTGGAAGTCGAAGCGGCCGGCGCGCGTCGCGGGCGTCGTGAACGTCGCGGCGCTGGCGTCCTTCGACATCGTGGTCGAGCCGTGGGGCGGCACGGTGTGCAGCTTGTTGTCGCTGACGTGGCTGACCGTGGCCTTCAGGTGGTCGCCGACCTGCGGCGCGCGGCAGTCCAGGTCTTCGCAGTCGCGCGACAGCCAGTGCGTCTCCAGCTGGGCGTTGATCTCCGGCTCCAGGCACTGCGTGCAGGCGCCGTCGTCGCCGACCGTGAAGCTCGCCGAGTAGTGCAGCGGGTGGTGCAGGAAGCCGAGCTTGTAGGTGCCCGGCGCGACGCCGTCGAAGCGCAGCCTGCCGTCGTCGTCGCTGTGCTTGCGCTGCAGCGCCGGCATGTCGGGCAGCGTCGTGCCGCCGGTGAGGGCGCTGGCGTCGAACAGGCCGACCTGGGCCCGGGCGATCGGGCGCTGCGCGCCGCCGGCGTCGCGCACGCGGACCTCGACCGAGGCCCGCCGATCGTGATCATGGTCGTGATGGTGCTTGCTCATCAGGTTTCTCCTTCGGTGAAAGTGAAGCTGCGGCCCTGCGCCGCGGCGCAGGCTTGCGAGGTGTCCAGCGTGCTGGCGAGCGCCCAGTGCGTGAGCAGCTTGCCCAGCAGCGCCGATTCGTCCTCGGGGCTCAGCCGGCCGTCGCTGCGCGCCTGGCCGATGACCGCGAAGACGAGCGAGGGCGGCGCCCGGTACATCAGCGCCGGCAGCCGGGTCCACAGCCCGAACAGCAGCGCGAGCCGCGTCGGTCGCCGCTCGGCCACGTCCAGCACCTGGGCCAGCGTGCGGCCGCGCAGCGCCGCGGGGCGGTGCTGCACCAGCACGCTGACGAAGGCCGGCATCAGCGCCTGCAGGCGCTGCAGCAGGCGCAGCGATTCGGCGTCCAGCCCGTGCGTCGGGTAGAAGGCCTCCCACATCGCGGCCAGCCGCGCCCATTGCGGATGCGGGTACAGCGCGTCGCCCATCGCGCAGCTGAGCTTCACGCGCAGCCACGGCACCGGGTGCGGGTCGTCGACGTTGATGCGGAAGACGAAGGCGCGCGGCAGGCTGACCACGGCCATCAGCCCGGTCGGTGCCGCCACGCCGATGCGCGCGACCGACCAGAAGTCGGCCACGATCTCGCTGATCCAGCGTTCGTACAGCCGCCAGGCCACCGCGCCGTCGCCGGCGCCGTGCTGCAGCCCGCGCAGCACCGGCCGCAGCGAGTCGACGAGGCCGAGCAGCGCGGCGGCCTGGTGGCCGACCTCGTGCACCAGCGACGACGCGATGCCGCTGCCGATCATGCGTTCGCGCGGCATGCGGATCACCGCCACCGGGCTCGCGCCGCCGCCGGGCAGACGGGTGCGCGCACGGCGGATCGCCGCGCCGGGGCCGCGGTCGAGGTAGCAGACCACCGGCGGCGCGCGGTAGTAGCCGCCGCGCAGCGCGAGCGCATCGGCCGACAGCACGTCCAGACCCGACAGCCAGACGCCGCTCTCGCTCTCGCTGCGCTGCGTGACGACGTCGCTGAACAGGTCGAACTGCGTCAGCACGGCGTTGAACTTGAGCCGCAGGTAGGCGAAGCGGCGTTGCGCCTCGGCCGCGCTGGCGCGTTGTGCGGCACTGCCGGCGAGCCAGCCCATGAAACCGTGGACGAGGCGGCGCAGCTCGCGCCGGCCGGCGGTCAGGTGGCCTTCGATCGCGCTCTGCGCGGCGGGCAGCAGGTTGGCCGCGGGCAGCATCGGCTCCACCAGCGCGAACGGCTTGACCCGCGCCAGCCGCGTCAGCAGCGCGCGCGATTCCTGCATCAGGAACCAGGCGGGATAGGCACCGATGGCCATGGCGGTTCAGGCGCCGAAGACGACGATGCGGTTGCCGCGGCGCACCCAGCGGCCGCTGGTGGCTGCGCCCGGGCGGGCCGCAGCGGCCTGCGCGGGCGAGGCGGTGGCAGCGGCTGCGGAGAGCAGGCCCGGCGCGAGCTGCTTGGCCGCGGCGACGGCGGCCTGTTGCGCGACGGTGCGCGGATCGGCGCCGGGCGCTGCCGCGGCGGCTTGCGCGGCCGTCTGCGCGGCCAGGCGCACGAACTGCTTGGCGCCTTCGAACTCGCGGTCTTCGCCGGCCATCTCGCCTTCCAGGCCGAGCGCATTGCTGGCGGCGTTGGCGAGGCCACTGCCGATCTTTGCGCCCAGCGGGCCGCCGAAGTAGGTGCCGATCGCCGTGCCGGCCAGCGGCAGCGCCTTCTTGGCCACGCCCTTCAGCACGCCGCCGACGGCCTGGCCGATCGGCGAGCGCGCGAACGAGCCGACGGCCTTGGTGGCGCGGCTGACGAGGTCGCCGAGGAAGCGGTCGAGCTCGCCTTCGTTGGACACCGACAGCAGCTCGCCGGCCAGCTCCATCTCCTCGGCCTCGCTGAAGGCGCCGCCGGCCTCCGGGGACCACTCGTTCTCTGCGAATTCGAACTGCTCGTTCTCGTACTCCATCTGGGTGCGGTCGATGTCGTGCATGGTCGGCTCCTGGTTGAGGGGGGGTGAGGAAAGAAGGCCGGGGGCGTGGTGGCGCGCGGCCCGTGCCAGCGCGTGCTGCGCAGAGCGCTGCGGCGACGCGCCGGCGGGTGAGGTGGCGAGGTGGCGCACCGCATCGGCGGCCAGGCGCACGAAGTTGCGGGCCAGCTCGAACTCCTTGTCCTCGGGGCTGAGGCCTTCGAGTTCGAGGCCGGCGACGCGGGTCGCGGCGGCGAGGTGGCGGCTGCTGCGCGGGCCTGCCGCGGCGGGCAGCGCGCGGGCGGCGGCTTGCGCCAGCGCGCCCTGCAGCGCCTGGGCCGCGGCGGGGGCGATGCCGCTGCCGAGCTGGCGCGAGGTGCGGGCGATCAACTGCCCGAGCGAGGCGGCCAGCGCGGGCGCGGTGCGTGCTTCCAGCAGCTGCGCTGCGAGCTCGAGCACCTGCCCTTCGTTGAAGACGCCGGCCGAGGTCGACGTGCGCCTGGCGACGGTGGCCAGCGGACCCGGCAGGGTGCCGTCCGAGGCCTCGGTCTCGGGGCTGTATTCGACCAGTGGATGCGTCATGAGGCGGTGCTCCTTGACGCTTCTTTTGCAACCGCCGTGCCACGGCGGGCGCGCGGTGCTTCACCTGGGGAGAGGGCGTGCGGACGCCGAAACGCGATTCGGATTGCAGGGCGGCGGGGGCGTGGCGGGCGAACCTCGTTTCGCGGCTCGCCGCGGCACCGCAACCCGGGGGGGCGGATTGAACGAATGTGGTGAGTGCGAGGCCGGAAAAACGTTTGTTCATGATAAGTTTCATGGATGACCCGGGCCACCAGCTATGACGAATTGAAGGCTGCCATCGAGCAGGCCTACCCCGAGCTGCCGCAGCAGCTGCAGCGCATCGCGCGCTATGCGCTGGACCAGCCGAACGAGCTGGCGCTGGGCACGGTGGCAGCGGTGGCCGAATCGGCGAAGGTGCAGCCGTCGTCGCTGATCCGCTTCGCGAATGCGCTGGAGTTCAAGGGCTTCTCCGAGATGCAGCAGGTGTTCCGCGGGCACCTGGTCGAGCGATCGGGCAGCTACCGCGAGCGCATCGACCGGCAGCGCCGCCAGGGCCAGCCGGCGACCAAGGGGGCGGGGCTGCTGAGCCAGTTCGTCGGCGATGCGGTGTCGGAGCTCGGCCAGCTCGAGGAGAGCGTGCGCGCGGCCGACCTCAGCGCCGCGATCAAGCTGGTGTGCGCCGCGCCGCGCGTGCATGTGCTGGCGCAGCGGCGCGCCTTTCCGGTCGCCTGCTACCTCGCGTATGCGCTGAGCCAGCTCGACCTGCGGGTGCACCTGCTCGACGGCGTGGGCGGCATGCTGCAGGAATCGCTGCGCAACCTGGAGCGTGGCGAGCTGCTGATCGCGGCCAGCTTCCACAGCTACTCGCAGGAGGTCGTCGACGCAGCCGCATCGGTGCACGCACGCGGCGTGCGCGTGATCGCGATCACCGACAGCGCGCTGTCGCCGCTGAAGCCGTCGGCGACGGTCTGCTTCGAGCTCGGCTTGGCCTCCGACCGCCCGTTCCGCTCGCTGGTCGCGCCGCTGTGCCTGTCGCAGGCGCTGGTGGTGGGGGCAGGGCATCAGTTGGCGGAGGCGGGGAAGGTCGCGAAGGGCCGCAACCGTTCGAGTTGAACTCCAACCCGTTCGGGCCGAGCCACCCCCGTTCGGGCTGAGCTTGTCGAAGCCTGGCGGCATGCGAACAGCCCTTCGACAAGCTCAGGGCGAACGGTGAAGGCTCCCGCCCCCGATTGACACCCCTCCCCCTGGCTGATATAAGAACAAATGTTCTTTGATATTGCAGTGTAGAACGTTCATTCAACAAACGTTCCGCGCCGCATCCGCAGCACCGGACCACCGGCGCGCGGCCACTGATGGAGACAAACGATGTTCAAGCACCTTCGGCGCGCGCGTTGGGCTGCGCGCATTCTTCGTGTCGTCCGGACGCTGCCGATCGCCGCCACGCTGTGCGCGGCCGGCATCGCAAGCGCCGCCGGGCCGGGCCTGCCCAACCTCACCTACAGCGCCTCCGAGGTCTTCAAGCCGATCTCGGTCATCCACAGTGCCGTAGGCGGCAGCGCCCGCGGCGAGGGCACGGTGCAGATGGTCGAAGGCTACCTGTTCGTGCCGTTCGGCAAGGACTCCGGCGTGTCGGGCGGCGGCTTCTCGTTCTACGACATCTCGAACCCGCGCTCGCCGGTCAAGGTGTCGCAGACCGACGTGACCGCGCTGCGCGAGCCGCACGGCTTCGGCTTCGCCAACGGCGGCAAGCATGCGGTGATGCAGACCATCAACGGCATCATGTTCTGGGACTTCACCAACCCGCTCGCGCCGGTGCAGCTCAGCCAGCTGGTGCTGCCGGGCATCCAGGAGTCCGACTACGCGCTCGGCGCCTGGTGGGCGTTCTGGCAGGCGCCCTACGTCTACGTCGGCGGTTCGGGCAACGGGCTGCTGATCGTCAACGCCGCCGACCCGCGCAACCCGGTTTACGTGAAGACCATCCCGACCAGCACCTGGGGCGGCTTCCGCGTCGGCCCGACCTTCGCGGTCGGCAACCTGCTGGCGATGACCAGCACCGACGGCAGCGGCCTGGTGACGCTCGACATCAGCGACCCGGTCAACCCGCGCCTGATCGGCTCCAGCTCGACGACGCCCGGCCAGTACAGCGGCATCGTCAACGGCGAGCGCATCGTCACCGCCGGCACCGACAACAAGCTGCATGTGTTCGACATCAGCAACCCGGCCGTCTTCACGCAGACCGCGGTGTCGGCCGACCAGGGCGGCAAGGGCGGCTACGTCTCGGTGCAGGGCGGCTACGCCCACTCGGGCTTCTCGGTCAAGTACGCGAAGGTCGACCTCGCGAGCGGCGCCACCGCCGGCACCGGCACCTCCAACATCTCGGGCCGCGACGAGGACTTCGGCACGGTGTTCGGCAACCTCGTGCTGATCGGCAACGACCACGGCTCGGGCAGCGCCATCGTGCCGCACCAGGCCGCGCCGTGGACGCAGACGCCGAGCGTCAACATGGTCTCGCCGAAGAACAACGCGGCCAGCATGCCGGTGACGAGCCGCGTGGGCCTCACCACCACCGCGCACATCGACCTGCGCACCGTGTCGACCACCAGCTTCATCGTGCGCCCGGTCGGCGGCTCGGCGCTGCCCGGCCGCTACAGCGGGCAGTCCGGCGTGCTGAACTTCGCGCCCGATGCGCCGTTCTTCCCCGGCACCACCTACGAGGTGGTGGTGCCCGCCGGCGGCATGAAGGACGACAACGGCAATGGCGTGGCCGCCTTCACGTCGCGCTTCACGACCGCCGGCAGTGCCGCGGTGGCCTGCACGCTCGCGCCGCGCAGCGCCGCGCTGGTCGGCAGCAGCCAGTCGTTCGCGCCGGCCTCGACCAGCGGCAGCAACCTGCAGTACTCGTGGAGCTTCGGCGACGGCAGCAGCACCGCGTTCTCGACCACGCCGTCGGCCACGCACAGCTACGCCGCGCCGCGCCACTACCCGGTGATCCTGTCGGTGCGCAGCGGCACGCAAACGAGCACCTGCTCGGCCAACCAGACCATCCACACCGCGCCGACCGCGAACGCGCCGCGCAGCACCGGCACCATCGCCTACGACGCCGGCCGCAGCCGCGTGTGGGTCGTCAACTCCGACAGCAACACCGTCAGCGCGATCAACACCGCGAACAACACCCGGGCGCTGGAGGTCGGCGTCGGCACCAACCCGCAGACGCTGGCCTTCGCGCCCGACGGCCGGCTGTGGGTCGCCAACTTCGGTTCGGGCGACATCAGCATCCTCGACCCGGCCAGCGGCGGCATCGTGCAGTCGATCGCGCTCGGCAACGGCTCGCGGCCGTTCGGCATCGTCTTCAATCCGGCCGGCACCGCGGCCTACGTGTCGCTGTCGGGCTCGCAGGGCGTCGTCAAGCTGCACCCGACGACCGGCGCGGTCCAGGCCACGCTGTCGCTCGGCGCGGTGCCGCGCGGCATCGCGATCAGCGGCGATTCGTCGCGCGTGCTCGTCACCCGCTACCTGTCGCCGGCCACGCGCGGCGAGGTGATCGAGGTGAATGCAGGGCTGACCGCCGTCACCCGCACCTTCGCGCTGGCGACTGACCCTGGGCCCGACACCGAGGCCAGCGGCCGCGGCGTGCCGAACTTCATCACGTCGATCGCGATCCAGCCCGACGGCCAGCGCGCCTGGATCCCGTCGAAGAAGGACAACACGCTGCGCGGCACGTTCCGCGACGGCCAGGCGCTGACCTTCGAGAGCACGGTGCGCACCATCGTCTCGCAGATCGCGCTGGACACCAACGCCGAGGTGCTGGCCGACCGCATCGACCTGAACGACCGCGAGCTCGCGAACGCGGTGGTGTTCAGCCCGCTCGGCGACTACGCGTTCGTCTCGACGCAGGGCACCAACCAGATCGAGGTGGTCGACGCCTACACGCGCCAGATCAGCACCGGCATCGTCAACGTCGGCCGCGCGCCGCGCGGGATGCTGCTGACGCCGAACGGCCGGCTGTACGTGCAGAACTTCATGTCGCGCAACGTCGGCGTGTACGACGTGAACGGCATCCTGAACGCGACCAGCAACGTCGCGAGCAAGATCGTCGACGTGGCGGCGGTCTCGTCGGAGCCGCTGTCGGCGCAGGTGTTCCAGGGCAAGCAGATCTTCTACAACGCCGACGACCGGCGCATGAACCGCGACAAGTACATCTCGTGCGCCAGCTGCCACCAGGACGGCGGGCACGACGGCCGCGTGATGGACTTCACCGACCGCGGCGAGGGCCTGCGCAACACCACGGTGCTGAACGGCCGGCGCGGCACCGGCCAGGGCCGGGTGCACTGGAGCGCGAACTTCGACGAGATCCAGGACTTCGAGCACGACATGCGCAACGCGTTCGGCGGCACCGGCTTCATGACCGATGCGCAGTTCAACACCGGCACGCGCAACCAGCCGCTGGGCAACCCGAAGGCGGGCGTCAGCGCCGAGCTCGACGCGCTGGCGGCCTACGTCAGCTCGCTCGCCACGGTCGGCCCGAGCCCGTACCGCAATGCCGACGGCACGCTGACCGCTGACGGCGTCGCCGGCCAGGCGATCTTCAAGGGCGCGGGCCAGTGCAGCAGCTGCCACTCGGGCGCCGACTTCACCGACAGCGCGACCGGCGTGCTGCATGACGTGGGCACGATCAAGGCGTCGTCGGGCAAGCGCCTCGGCGGGCCGCTGACCGGCATCGACACGCCGACGCTGCGCGGCGTGTGGGACAGCGCGCCCTACCTGCACGACGGCTCGGCCGCGACGCTGCTGGACGTGCTGACCACCGCCAACACCGCCGGCCTGCACGGCGCCGCGAGCAGCCTGACGGCGGCGCAGCGCACGCAGCTGGTGAGCTACCTGCTGCAGCTCGACGACAGCACCGACGGCGCGGCCGGTGTCGTGCTGAGCAACCTGTCGGTGCAGGACACCGCGAACGCCGGCGGCTGGGCGCTGGCGTCGAACCTGCAGGCCGGCAACCTGCAGTACGGCGACCGCACCTACACCGTCACCAGCGTGCCGGCGGCATTGGCCGGATCGACCTGGCTGCGCACCGCGAACCTCTCGCGCGCCTTCACCGGCGCGACGCTCGCGAGCTTCACGATCAGCCAGGCGGCCGACGTGTACGTCGGCATCGACAACCGCACGAGCGCGCCGTCGTGGATGAGCGGCTGGACCAACTCCGGACTGCAGATCGTCAACAGCGAATCGCCGGGGCGGACCTTCGTGCTGTACCGCAAGAACTTCCCGGCCGGGACGGTGTCGCTCGGGCCGCTGAACAACACCGGCGTGAGCATGTATTCCGTCATCGTCAAGTGAACCTCAGGAGCCCTCCATGAAGCTTCTCACCCGACTGCGTCGCCTGTGCGGCGGCCTTGCCGCCGGCGCGCTGATCGCCAGCCCCGCGCTGGCCGCGAGCGTGCCGACCGGTTTCGTCGACGCGCAGGTCGCCACCGGCCTGACCAGCCCGACCTCGATGGCGGTGATGCCCGACGGTCGCGTGCTGGTCGTGCAGCAGAACGGCATCGTGCGCATCATCAAGAACGACGCGATGCTGGCGGCGAACTTCCACGCCTTCGCCAACGTCGATTCGACCAACGAGCGCGGCTGCCTCGGCGTCGTGCCCGATCCTGCCTTCGCCACCAACCACTACGTCTACTTCTACTGCTCGACGGTGGTCGGCAGCGTGTCGCGCAACCGCGTGGTCCGCGTCACCGAAGCGGCCGACACCGTGGTGGCCGGCAGCGAGCGGGTGATCTTCGAGCTGCCCGACATCCCGAGCGCGACCAAGTGGCACATGGGCGGCGCGATGCGCTTCGGCACCGACGGCAAGCTGTACATCGCGGTCGGCAACCACGAAGACAACCCGCAGCCGGTGGCCACGTCGAACTCGCAGAACCTGGCGAGCGCCTTCGGCAAGGTGCTGCGCATCAACGCCGACGGCACCATCCCGTCGGACAACCCGTTCTTCAGCAATGCGAGCGCCTACAAGGCCAACTACATGCTGGGCTTCCGCAACCCGTTCGTGCTCGACATCCAGCCGACCACCGGCGCGATCGTGATCGGCGATGTCGGCCAGGGCAGCTGGGAAGAGATCAACCGCGGCCAGGCCGGCGGCAACTACGGCTGGCCGGCGGTCGAGGGCACTGGCACCAACGCGTCGTACCTCAACCCGATCTACGCCTACTCGCACTCGGTCGGCTGCTCGATCACCGGCACGCAGTTCTACAACCCGGCGACGGCGCGCTTCCCGGCCAGCTACGTCGGCCAGCTGTTCTTCGCCGACTTCTGCAACGGCACGATCAAGTCGCTGAGCCTCGCGTCGCCGACGGTGATCAACAACTTCGCGAGCGGCATCGGCAACCCGACCAACATCGGCGTGTCGCCGAGCGGTGCGATGTACTACCTGGCGCGCAACCAGGGCACCGGCACGCCGGCGCCGGGGGCGGGCACCGTCGGCAAGATCAGCTACACCGGCAGCCAGGCGCCGGCCATCACCGCGCAGCCACAGAGCATCACGGTGTACGTCGGAACCGCCGCGACCTTCAGCGTCGGCGCCGATGGCGCGACCAGCTACCAGTGGCAGCGCAACGGCGCGAACATCTCGGGCGCGACGGCCAGCAGCTACACGCTCGCGACGACCACCGTCAACGACTCCGGCGCGACGTTCCGCGCGGTGGTGACGAACGCGTCGGGCAGCGTCACGTCGAACGACGCGACGCTGACGGTCACGACCAACCGCGCGCCGACCGCGACCATCGTCGCGCCGGCGGCCGGCGCGGGCTTCTCGACCGGCGACGTGATCTCGTACTCCGGCAGCGGCGGCGACCCGGAAGACGGCAACCTGCCGGCGAGCGCGTTCACCTGGAAGGTCGATTTCCAGCACGACTCGCACGCGCATTCGTTCGTGACGCCGGTCAGCGGCGCGACCAACGGCAGCTTCACGGTGCCTGACTTCGAGGCGACCGAGGCCAACATGTGGCTGCGCATCACGCTGACGGTGCGCGATTCGTCCGGTGCCACCGCGAGCGCGACGCGCGACATCATTCCGCGCACCCCCGTCAGCCAGTTGCCGGTGGTCGGCACGCCGGCCAATGGCTGGGGGCCGTACGAGGTGGACCGCAGCAACGGCGAGCAGGGCGCGGCCGACGGCAAGCCAATGGTGCTGGCCGGCGTGCCGTACCCGCGCGGGCTGGGCGTGCATGCGCCGTCGGACATCACGTTCGCGCTGAACGGCAACTGCTCGGGGCACTTCCTGTCCGACCTGGCGATCGACGGCGAGGTCGGCAACAACGGCTCGGTGGTGTTCCAGGTCTGGCTGGACGGCGCGCTGGCCTACGACAGCGGCGTGACCCGCGCCGGCGACCTGCGCAAGAAGGCCGACGTCAGCGTGGCCGGCAAGAACCAGTTGCGGCTGGTCGTCACCGACGGCGGCGATGGCAAGGGCTCGGACCATGCCGACTGGGGCGGCGCGCGCGTGACAGGCTGCGCCACGACGCCGCCGGTGGCGGTGGTCGGCAACCTGCTGGTGTCCGACGGCAGCAATTCGGCGGCCTGGTCGATCCTGGCCAACCTGCAGGTCGGCAACACCGTCTACGGCGACCGCGCGTTCACCGTCGCGAGCCTGCCGGCCGCGGTGACCGGTGGCAGCTGGGTCCGCACCGCGAACGCGTCGAAGTCGTACACCGGCACGCCGCTCGCGACCTTCTCGCTGAGCGCGGCGGCGGATGTCTACCTGGCGTTCGACAACCGCGGTGCGCTGCCGTCGTGGGTGGACAGCAGCTGGGTCGACACCGGGAGCGACCTGACGACCTCGGAGGGTGGCACGGCCCGCGCGTTCAGCATCTTCAAGAAGCGCTTGAACGCCGGCACGGTGACGCTGGGGCCGCTGAACAACGCCGGCATCAGCATGTACCTGGTGATCGTGAAATAGCGTCAGCCGCGGGGGTGGTGGGCGGCGTGCAGCGCCTTCAACCGCTCCCGCGCCACGTGCGTGTAGATGGTGGTGGTGGAGATGTCGGCATGCCCCAGCAGCATCTGCACCGCGCGCAGGTCGGCGCCGTGGTTCAGCAGGTGGGTCGCGAAGGCATGGCGCAGCGTGTGCGGCGACAGCGGCGCATGGATGCCGGCCTGCAGCGCGTACTTCTTGACGAGCTGCCAGAACATCTGCCGCGTCATCGGTCCGCCGCGGCCGGTGACGAAGAGGGCATCGCTCGCCTGGCCCTTCAGGATGTCGGCGCGCGCCTCGTCGAGGTAGCGCCGCAGCCACGCATGCGCTTCGTCGCCGAACGGCACGATGCGTTCCTTCGAGCCCTTGCCGGTGACGCGCAGCGCACCGTCCGACAGCCCGAGGTGCACCGCCTTCAGCGTGACGAGTTCGCTAACGCGCAGCCCGCTCGCATACATCAGCTCGAGCATCGTGCGGTCGCGCAGGCCGAGCGGGGTGTCGGTGTCGGGCGCCTTCAGCAGCGCTTCGACCTGGGCTTCGCTGAGCGTCTTCGGCACGCGCAGCGGCTGGCGCGCGGTCAGCAGCTTCAGCGTCGGGTCGGTGGCGACCAGGTGCTCGCGCAGCGCCCAGCGAAAGTAGCGCTTGAAGACGGTGAGCCGCCGGTTCGCACTGGTGGCCTTGCCGGCGACCTGCGTCACCGCATAGGCGCGCAGGTCGATCTCGGTGGTGGCGTTCAGCGCCTTCTTCGGCTCATTCGCGAGCCACTGCGCATACAGCGTCAGGTCGCGCCGGTAGGCGGCCAGCGAGTTGGCCGCGAGGCCGTCCTCGATCCACAGCGCGTCGATGAAGCGATCGATCGCGCCGTGGCTGTCCGTCAGTTCAGGCGAAGCCTGCAACAGGGCTGTGCTCAATCAGTCCAACTTGAGTTTCTGCTGCGCGACGACCTTCTTGTACACCTCGTACTCGGCCGCGATCTGCGCCGCGAACTGCTCGGGCGTGTTGGCCACCAGCAGCGAGCCGGTCTCCTCGATGCGCTTCTTCACCGCCGGGTCTTCCAGCGTCTTCTTCACCGCGACGCTGACCTTGTCGACGATGTCCTTCGGCAGGCCCTTCGGGCCGTAGATGCCGTAGTAGGCCATGCGGTTGACGCCTTCGAAGCCGACTTCCTTGAAGGTCGGCACGTTCGGCAGCACCGCGAGGCGCGTGGGTGCCGCGACGACGATCGGGATCAGCCGGCCGTCCTTGATGAAGGGCAGGGCGGACGGCAGGTTGTCGAAGATCATCGGCACCTGGCCGGCGATGGTGTCGTTGAGCGCCGGGCCGGCGCCGCGGTACGGGATGTGCGTGACGAAGGTGTTCGACAGGCTCTTGAACAGCTCCATCTGCAGGTGGCCGATGCCGCCGGTGCCCGAGCTGCTGAACGAGTACTTGCCGGGGTTCTTCTTCAGCTCGGCCAGGAAGCCGGCGAAGTCACGGGCCGGGAAGCTCGGGTGCACCGCGATCACGTTCGGCGTGGCCGCCACGTTGATGATCGGCGTGAAGTCGGTGATCGGGTTGTACGGGATCTTCGCGTTGATGGCCGGGTTGGCCGCGGTCGTCGACACGGTGGCGACGCCGAGCGAGTAGCCGTCGGGCGTCGCCTTCGCGATCTCGTTGGCGCCGACCGAGCCGCCGCCGCCGGCCTTGTTCTCGACGATCATCGTCTGGCCGAGCGGGCCGTTGATCTTCTCGGCCACCACGCGGGCAATGATGTCGGTCGTGCCACCGGGCGCGAAGGGCACGACCAGCCGCACCGGCTTGGTCGGATACGCCTGGGCCTGGGCGCCGTGGGCGGCAAGCAGCGCGCTCGCGAAGGCGGCGGCGGCGATCAATGTTCTGCGTTGCATGGTGTCTCCTGTTGCGGATGAGGTCGAGGCACGGAACGATCGGGGATTGTGAGCGATCCTGCCCCGACGCCTTCGCGGCGGCAGTGTGGAAACTACGATGCGGGAAAGCACGAAGGCGCCCGGTGTCGCTGGCACACTCGGGCCGCATGTCGAATGCCCTGCTGTTGCTCCCAGATTTCCTGCTGATCGTCTGCGGCTTCTGCATCTGCCGCTACACCGCACTCGACCGCCCGGTGTGGGAGGCCGCCGAACGGCTCGTCTACTACGTGCTGTTCCCGGTGCTGCTGTTCAACTCGATCGTGCGCAGCCCGCTGCAGCCGACGCAGACGCTGAGCCTGGCGGCGAGCGGTGTCGGCATGCTGCTGGCGGGCATCGCGCTGTCCTACGCGCTGAAGCGCTGGCCGGGGGTGGATGCGCGCCTGCATGCCTCGGGCGCGCAGACGGCGTTCCGCTTCAACTCGTTCATCGCGCTGGCGCTGGCCGAGCGGTTGGGTGGGCAGCAGGGCGTCGCGTGGATGGCCTTGCTGATCGCGCTGGGCGTGCCGCTGTGCAACGTGGCGGCGGTGTGGCCGCTGGCGCGCCACGGTGGGCATTCGTATGCGCGTGAGATCGTGCGCAACCCGCTGATCGTCAGCACGGTGGCGGGGTTGATCGCGAACCTGATCGGCCTGCGTTTTCCGGACGCGGTCGCGACGACGCTGCAGCGCATCGGTGTCGCGGCGCTGCCGGTCGGGCTGATGGCGGTGGGGGCAGGGCTGCGGGTGGCCGGGTTGCGCGCCGCACCGGGGCTGGCAGCGGCCTTCCTGGCGATCCGGCATGCGGTGCTGCCGGCGGTGGCGATCGGGCTGACGGCCGCGCTGGCACTGCCGCTCGCGCAGCGCGACATCGTCGTGCTGTTCGCGGCGATGCCCACTGCGTCGAGCGCCTATGTGCTCGCGGCGCGCATGGGCGGCGACGGCGCCTATGTCGCGGGCCTCGTCACCTTATCGACCTTGATCGGGATGCTGAGCATCCCGGTGTGGCTGGCGGTGCTTGCGGCGCTTCCCTGAGCGCGGCGCGAACGGCATGCGGCGCTCACCACCACCCCGTTCGGGCTGAGCTTGTCGAAGCCTGAACCCGCTCGCCCTGAGCTTGTCGAAGGGTCGGGCTGAGCCTGTCGAAGCCTTGGTGCCGTGTGAACAAGCCCTTCGACAAGCTCAGGGCGAACGGGGGGAGCGTCCACCCAGGAATCCGCCGGAGCTCCGCGGCCTCCCCGCCCGCGCCCTGGCCACTCCTGCAACCGCAAAGATCAGAACGTCGCCTTGAACTGCGCGCCGAACGTGCGCGGCTCGTTGATGAAGCCCGTCAGGTTGTTGAAGTCGATCCCACCCACCACCTGGATCTCGTTGGTGATGTTGCGCGCGAAGACCGCCGCCTCGTACTTGCCGTTCGCCCACTGGTAGCCCAGCCGCAACCCGCCGGTCAGCAGCGACTTGCCGGTGAATTCGGTCGACTCGTACAGGAAGAAGTTGATCTTGCTGCGGTACGCCCAGTCGGTGTAGACGAAGTACTCGCCGCCCGACGCCGACGGCAGGCCGTAGCGCAGCGTCACGTTGCCGATCCACTTCGGGGCCTGCGGCAGCGGGTTGCCGTCGATGTGGTACGTGCCGGCCACCGCGCCCGCCGGGTCGTTCACCGTGCACTGCGCGCAGCCTGCGACGACGAGGTCGCCGTCCTTGATCTTCGTCATGTTGTAGCTGCCGTTCATCGTCAGCAGCAGCGTGTCGGTCAGGTAGGCGTCGAGGCTGAACTCCACGCCCTGGCCCTGCGCCTTCTTCGCGCTGACCAGCGTCGTGACGTTCTGCGAGCCCCCCACCGCGCTCAGCTGCTGGTCCTTCACGTCGTAGTGGAAGACGCTGAACGAGGTGCGCGCCCGCTTGTTCAGCAGGTCGGCCTTCACGCCGGCCTCGTACGAGGTGTTGGTCTCCGGCCCGGCCTTCGATTGCGGGCCGAAGGCCGACGCGTTCTGCAGGCTGGACGCGCGGAAGCCGGTGGCGACGCGGGCATACAGGTTCAGGTCGGGCGTCAGCGCGTAGGTGCCGCTCAGGTCCCAGTTGACCTTGGAGTCGCTGGTGTCGGCGCTGGTGCCGGCGGTGGTGTTGATCGGGGTGTCGGCGGTCGTCGTCGACAGGAACTTCTCGTCGTGCGTGTAGCGCAGCCCGCCGCGCACGTTCAGCTGCGGCGTGAACTGGTAGTTGGCCGAGCCGAACACCGCCCAGGCGTTGTTGAGCTGCGAGGTCTTCACCGAGGTGTCCGGTCCGTGGAAGATCGTGTCGTAGCTGATGCTGTCGATCACGTAGCGTTCGCGGAACAGGTAGACGCCGCCCTGCCACTTCAGCGGCCCGCCGGCCAGCGACTCGAGGCGGAACTCCTGCGAGTATTGGCGGTGGCCGTTCAGTGCGTCCGAGGTCTCGCTCGAGAACGGGATGAAGCCCGGGCCGTTCGCGCCGCCGGGCGCATACGGGGCACCAAAACCACCGTCGACATCGCCACGGCTGTAGGTGTACAGGTGCTCGAAGCCGCTGATCGAGTTCAGCGCCACCTCGCCCAGGTTCCAGCGCAGCCGCAGGCTGGTGCCGAAGTTCGACAGCGTCTGCTCGTTCTTGCCGTCGATCGTCACCGACTTCTCGTCGAAGCCGTCGACCAGGTCGTTGCTGCCCTTCTTGATGATGTTGGCGCGGAACAGCCGCGCCGTTCCCTTCAGGTCGCGCAAGTGCACGTTGCCGAGCGCGCTGAAGTTGTTGTCGGGCTGGTACAGCGCCTGCAGGCGGACGGCGTTGTCGTCGTAGCCTTCGAGCTTGTCGGTCTGCGCCGGGCGGTAATTGTTGTCGACCCAGTCGTCGCGGTGCTGCGATTGCACCGACACGCGGGCCGCGAAATCGGGGCTCGCCGAAACGTTCAGCGCGCCTTCGACGTTGGTGGTCCCGAAGCTGCCGTAGCTGATGCTGCCGTAGCCGCCGTTTTTCTTCAGCTGCGGCTTGACCGATTCGAACTTCACCACGCCGGCCGGCGTGTTGCGGCCGAACAGCGTCCCTTGCGGTCCGGCCAGCACCTCGATGCGCTCCAGGTCGAAGGCCGGGAAGCCCTTCAGGATCGGGTTCTCCTGCACCACGTCGTCATAGATCAGCGAGACCGGCTGCGACGCGTTCAGGTGGAAGTCGGTGTTGCCGTACCCGCGGATGTAGAAGCGCGGGAAGGCACGGCCGAACGACGATTCGATGTTCAGGCTGGGCACGCGGCCGGACAGCATGCGCACGTCTTCGCCGGACGAATTCAGCACGTCGAGCTTCTCGCCGCCGAGCGTCGAGATCGACATCGGCACGTCCTTCGCGTTCTCGGCGCGGCGCTCGGCCGTCACGGTGACGGGGGCCAGCACGCTGGCTTCCTGGGCCTGGGCTGCCAGTGCGGCCAGTGCCAGTCCGATGCAGAGGGAGGCGCGGGTCAGCGCGAACGGGGCCGCTTGGTGGGGCATGGGTGCATCCGTGGGGGGTGGGGGAATGGGAGGGCACAGCAACTGCCATGCCACGTCCACGTCCGGAAGGCCTGAGCCGTCACGGCGCCGGCACGCCGACGCGCCACTGGTCCCAGTGCGCGACGATGTCGTTCACCAGCAGCCCGCCGACCGCGTAGAGGTTCTGCGTGGCCGGCACGAACCCGCCCGGCGTGCCGGCCGTCGACGCCATCAGCGACGCATAGGCGGTCTGCCCCGAATGGGGGCGGTCGAAGTTCGACGCGGTGCGCAGCACGGCCAGCCGCTTGACGTCGGCGCGGCCGGCCGCCGTCGCGCGGGCCAGCGCGTTGTAGGTGGCGTTGTCTTCCTGCTGCGTGGTGCAGTAGGTGCCCTTGCCGTCGGTCATCAGCCGGGTCCACGCGCGGGCGTGCTCGCCGAGCTTGTCGCCATGCCACCAGGTGTCGCCGCCGAGCGTGTCGCACTGGGTCACGCGGGGTGCCTGCCGGGCCGCCGCCTGCCGGTAGCGCTTGCGGTAGGCCTTCGCGGCATCGCTGTCGGCGAGCGTCGCGTTCCTGCTGAGGGCCAGCGCCTTCTGCAGCAGCGCCTCGTCGAGCTGCGCGACCTCGGTGTGGTACTCCAGCTTCGGCTTCTCGCCCGGGCCCTTGGTCATGATGCCGAAGTAGCCCGAGGCCCATCCGCGGGGCATCTCGCGTGCATCGAGTTCGTGCGCGATGCCGACGTCGACCAGGTAGCGTGCCCAGGCGGCGGTGCCGAGCGTGCCGCGCGCCGGGTCGATGCCGGCGATGCCGGCGATCAGCACGTAGGTCTGGCGCAGGTCGAAGCGCGGGTCGAGCGCGACGGCCATCGTCGACGCGGCGACGTTCGCATGCCCCATGCCGGCGGTCAGCAGGCAGACGTCGTCGGTGTTGCAGCGCAGCGCCGGGCTCTCCGGCAGCAGGCCGGGCACCGGGATCGATTCGGTCAGCTTCATCGGCTCGATCCACGGCGCGGCCTCGGGCTCGAACATCGCGACGATCAGCACCTTCAGCGGGCGCGGGGCGGCGGGGGGCGGCGTCTGCGCCTGGGCCAGCGAGGCGGCCGCGGCCAGCGTCAGTGCGAGGGGGGTCGTCTTCTTCATTTCGGTTGTCTCCGGGGAGTGGCGCGGGCCTTCCAGGCCTCGAGGAAGGCCATCGTGACGGCCGCTTCATTGGTTTCGGCGAGCCCGCTCGAGAACAGCGCGCCGACGTCGGCGTTGAATTCTTCGGCGCCGGCCAGGTCGCTGAGGCTGCGGAACGCGATGTAGGGCACGCCGTTCGCATGGGCCACGTGCGCGAGCGCGGCGGTTTCCATCTCGAAGGTCTCGGCCTGCAGGGTCTCGAACAGGTAGCTGCGGTAGGCCGGGTTCGCGAGGAAGACCGTGCCCGACACGCCGCGCCCGCCGACCACCACGCGCGGCTGGGTCGTGACGCACTGCTTCGGATCGGGCTCGGCGACGCCCGGCGTGTAGGCCTTCGGGCCGCAGCGCGCCAGCGTCGGTCGGATCGCACGGGCGACCTCGAGCATCGCGGGGTCGGCCTCGTAGTCGAAGCGGAACTCGCCTTGCGGTGCGCGCCCGCGGCTCATCACGAAGTTCTGCCGCATGAAGAGCCCGCCGACCGGCGCCGCGCCGACGAAGGGCGGCACCGGCTTGCCGTTCGCTTCGGCGAGCTTCAGGCCGAGGCAGCCGACGTCGCCGGGCGTGCCGCACGGGGCGGGCGGCGTGCCGTCATGGTTCCAGTAGACCTCGAGCGGCATCGCCCAGCGCTCGGGCACGATCACGTCGCCGACGTGGTGGGCCGGGTTCACGCCACCGCTGATGCCGCTCATGATCAGCCGCTGCACGCGGAAGTGGTCGAGCATCAGCTGCGTGACCATCGTCGAGTTGATCATGCTGACGCCGCTCAGCACGATGACGACCCGGTTGCCGCGCAGCGTGCCGGTCGTGAAGCGGTTGCCGTTGACGGTGAAGCTGCGCCGGCCCTGCGTGTTGGCGACCAGGATGTCGGCCTCGGCACCGAAGGCCGAGACGATGCCGATGCGCGGCGTGCAGTCGCTGAGGCAGCGCGGTGCGGCGGACGCGGGGGAGCAGGCGAGGACGAGAAGCAGCAGCGAGAGCAGGCGGGCGATCATGCGTGGCAGTTCGGTGAGGACAACATCGGGTTGAGCAATGTTCGTGCCGTTCGACTGCCACGGATCACGCTTCGGAGAGCGCCCAGTCTATGTGCTCCCGCACCAGTTCGTCAGCCCCCTCGCGCGACGCCTGCAATGCGGCGGCGAGCGCCGCGCGGTCGGCGGCCGGCGTGGCCGCATGGCGCAGCGCGTTGCCGATCGCCACCGCGAGGTTGCGGCGCCAGCGCTGGTGGCCGATGCGGCGGATCGCACTGCCTTCGGTGTGGCGCAGGAAGTCGGCCTCGGTCCAGGCCCAGAGCCCGAGCAGCGTCGGTGTCGCGAGCGCGTCGCGCAGGTCGAAGTCGGGCAGCGGACTGCGCTGCGCGTACTTGTTCCACGGGCAGGCCAGCTGGCAATCGTCGCAGCCGTAGATGCGGTTGCCGAGGGCCGGACGCAGCTCGACCGGGATCGGCCCGGCATGCTCGATCGTCAGGTACGAGATGCAGCGCCGCGCATCGACGCGGTAGGGCGCGACGATGGCGCGGGTCGGGCACACATCGATGCAGGCGCTGCAGCTGCCGCAGTGGCCGGTGACCGGCGTCGACAGCGGCAGCGGCAGGTCGACGTAGATCTCGCCGAGGAAGAACATCGAGCCGGCTTCGCGGTGCAGCGTCAGCGTGTGCTTGCCGCGCCAGCCGATGCCGCTGCGCGACGCGAGTTCCACTTCGAGCACGGGTGCCGAATCGGTGAACACCCGGTGGCCGCGCGGGCCGACCGCTTGCTGCAGGCGGTCGGCGAGCTTCTGCAGCCGGTTGCGCAGCACCTTGTGGTAGTCGCGGCCGCGGGCATAGACCGATACCGCGGCCTGCGCCGGCGACGCGAGGCGCTGCCATTCGACGGCCTGCCAGTCGTCGGCGGTGTCCTTCGGCAGGTAGTCCATGCGGGCGGTGATGACCCGCACGGTGCCCGGCACCAGTTCGGCGGGCCGTGCGCGCTTCAGGCCGTGCGCGGCCATGTAGCCCATCTCGCCATGGAAGCCGTCGCGCAGCCACGCCAGAAGCCCTGCCTCGGCGGAGGACAGATCCACATCGGCGACGCCGATCTGTGAAAATCCGAGCGCGAGGCCCCATTCGCGCAACTGCGCGACGAGGCCATCACCGTCCACCTGCTGAGCTTCGGTCATTTGACGATTCTAGAAACCCGATCGCTGTCCTGGCCCGACGAGGCCGCCTGCGCCGCCACGGCGCAGCGGCTGGCGGCGCAGCCCGCGCTGCGCGAGGCCTTCATCGAACTGCACGGCCCGCTGGGCGCCGGCAAGACCACCTTCACGCGCCACCTGCTGCAGGCCCTCGGCGTCACCGGGCGCATCAAGAGCCCGACCTATGCGGTGATGGAGCAGTATCCGTTGCCGGACGGCCCGGCGATCTCGCACTTCGATTTCTACCGCTTCGAAGACCCGCAGGAGTTCGAGGACGCCGGCTTCCGCGACGTGTTCGGCGCCCCGGGCCTGAAGATCGCCGAATGGCCGGAGCAGGCGCACGGCCTGCTGCCGTTGGCGGACCTGCGCATCGACATCGGTCTGAGCGAGGACGAGCCGGGGGACGGGCCGCGCCACGTGCGCCTGGCCGCGCAGACCTCGCTGGGCCTGGAGTTGCTGTCATGAAGCGCCGCGCCGCGCTGAAAGGCCTCGGCAGCCTCGTGCTGATGCTCGGAGCGAACGAGTTGGCCTTCGGCGCCAGCATCGTCGCGGTGCGGGTGTGGCCGGCTGCCGACTACACCCGCGTGACGCTCGAGTCCGACAGCGCGCTGTCGATCAAGCACTTCCTGGCGGAGAACCCGAACCGGCTCGTCATCGACATCGACGGGCTGGAGCTGAGCCCGGCGCTGCGGGAGATCGTCGGCAAGGTGCGGTCCGACGATCCGTTCATCGGCGGGGTGCGGGTCGGGCAGAACCAGCCGCGGGTCGTGCGCCTGGTGCTCGACCTGAAGCAGGCGACGGCACCGCAGTTGTTCGCGCTGGCGCCGGTCGCGGCCTACCAGCACCGGCTGGTGTTCGACCTTTATCCGACCCAGGAGCGCGATCCGCTGCTGGCGTTGATCAAGGACAAGGAGCAGGCCGAGCAGCGCGCCGCGCAAGAGGTGCAGGATGCGCTCGGCGAATTCATCGGCAAGATCGGCAAGCCGCCCGAGGTGAGCATCAAGCCGCTGCCGGCGCCGGCGCAGCCACCGGTGGCCGCGGCGTCGCAGCCGCATGGCGGGCCGCTGGCGGACGGTGCCGCCACGGTGCCGCCGATGTCGCAGGGGCGCATCGACCGGCTGATCATCGTCGCGCTCGACCCCGGCCATGGCGGCGAGGACCCCGGCGCGAGCGGTCCGAGCGGGCTGCACGAGAAGGACGTGGTGCTGCAGGTGGCGCTGAAGCTGCGCGACCGCATCAATGCGCTGCCGGGCTTTCGCGCGATGATGACGCGCGACGCGGATTTCTTCGTGCCGCTGCAGGACCGGGTGCGCAAGGCGCGGCGCGTGCAGGCCGACCTGTTCGTGTCGATCCATGCCGATGCGTTCCTGACGCCGAAGGCACGCGGCGCGTCGGTGTTCGCGCTGTCGCAGCACGGCGCCACCAGCACCGCGGCGCGCTGGATGGCCGACAAGGAGAACGCGGCCGACATGGTCGGCGGCGTCAACTTCAAGGCCAAGGATGCCGCGGTGCTGCGCGCGATGCTCGACATGAGCACCACCGCGCAGATCAAGGACAGCATGAAGCTCGGCAGCGAGGTGCTGGGCCAGATCGGCAAGGTCGGCAAGCTGCACAAGGGCAGCGTCGAGCAGGCCGGCTTCGCGGTGCTGAAGGCGCCGGACATCCCGTCGATCCTGGTCGAGACGGCCTTCATCTCGAACCCGGAAGAAGAAGCCAAGCTGCGCGATCCGCAGTACCAGCTGCAACTGGTCGAGGCGCTGACGACCGGGATCCGGCGCTACTTCGCGAAGAACCCGCCGCTGGCACGCCAGCGGCAGCTGTAGGCCCGGGCGCGATCAGGCGGGCTGCGTGCGGCGCGCCTTCCACGCGCCGAACACCACCAGCAGCCCCGGCAGCAGGATCGCGCCCCAGATGATCTTGTCGAGGTGCTCCTTGACCCACGGGATGTTGCCGAACAGGTAGCCGGCCAGCGTGACGCCGCCGACCCACAGCACCGCGCCGCTCACGTCGTACAGCGTGAACTTGCGGCGCGTCATCTGCGCGACGCCGGCGACGAAGGGCGCGAAGGTGCGCAGGAAGGGCATGAAGCGCGCCGCGATGATCGTGATGCCGCCGTACTTCTCGTAGAACGCATGGGCCTGCTCGAAGGCCCGCTTGTTGAAGAAGCGCGAGTTCTCCCACTGGAACACGCGGGGCCCGAAATGGCGGCCGATCGCGTAGTTGCTCTGGTTGCCGAGGATCGCCGCGGCCACCAGCAGCCCGATCGACAGCGGCAGGCTCATCAGCCCGGCACCGCACAGCGCACCGACCACGAACAGCAGCGAGTCGCCCGGCAGGAAGGGCATCACGACGACGCCGGTCTCGACGAAGATGATCAGGAACAGCAGCGCGTAGACCCAGGCGCCGTAGGCCGCGACGAAGTTCGCGAGGTGCACGTCGACGTGCAGGATGAAATCGAGGATGAAGTGGGCGATGTCCATGGGCGGGGATTATCGGTGGTCGCAATTTGCGACCACCTCGACCGTGCAGGCGGTCACAACAATGCCTTGATCGCCCGCGCCATCTGCGCGCTCTGCTCGTCGCGTCCGTCGCTGACGAACTGCGCGCCGAATTCTTCCAGCCACGCGCGCTCCGCATCGGTGTTCGCGCTGCCGCTGATCACGATGCGCGGGTTCAGCCGGCGCGCCTGCGTGCAGACCTGGATCTTGGCGCTCAGCAGCAGGTCGGCGACGACCAGCAGGCGCGCGTCGGCGATGCCGGCGGCTTCGAGCACCTCGCCGCGCGTCGGGTCGCCGAACACCAGCGTGATGCCGGGCACCGCTTCGAGGTCTGGATCGTGGTGCACCGCGGCGACCGCGATGCCACTCTCGACGCAGCGCGCCGCGATGCGGCGGCCCAGCGCGCCATAGCCGCACAGCAGCACGGCCGACGCGGTGTGCGCTGCCTCCTCGGCCGGTGCGGCGGTGGGCGCCGCATGCGCCGCATCCGGCTCCGCGACCCGCTTGCCGATCCAGCGGAACAGCAGCGGGTTCAACGCGATCGAGACGATCGCGCCGACCACCAGCGCATCCATCGCCTCGCGTGGCAGCACGCCGATCGACAGCCCCAGGCTCGCGAGGATGAACGAGAACTCGCCGATCTGCGCCAGGCCCACCGCCACCGTCGCGCTGGTGCGCGGCGGCTCGCGCAGCAGTGCGACGATCGCGACCGCCACCAGCGGCTTGACCACCAGCACGATCACCAGCACGCCCAGCACCATCCACGGGTGCTCGACGACGAAGCTCGGGTTGAACAGCATCCCGACCGAGACGAAGAACAGCGCCGAGAAGACGTCGCGGAACGGCGCCATGTCGGCGGCCGCCTGCGGGCCGAAGCGCGACTGCCCGACCACCAGCCCGGCGAAGAACGCGCCCAGCGCGACCGACACGTGGAACACCTGCGCCGCCAGCACCGCGACGCCCAGTGCGACGACGAACACCGTCAGCGTGAACAGCTCGGACGACTGCGTGCGTGCCACTTTCTCGAGCACGCGCCCGACCAGCCGCGTGCCGACCACGCCCACCAGAAGCGCGAACACGACGACCTTGCCGAGCGCCATCAGCAGCGCCATGCCAAGCGACGGTGCGCCTCCCGCGGCACCTTCGGCCGGCGGCGCGAGCAGCGGCAGCACCACCAGCGCACCGACGGTGAACAGGTCCTCGACGATCAGCCAGCCGACCGCGACATGGCCGTCGCGGCTCGCGAGCCGGTTCTGTTCGACCAGCATGCGCATCAGCACCACCGTGCTGGCGACGGCCAGCGCCATGCCGAAGATCGCGCCGGCTGCATGCGACCAGCCGAAATGGCGCGCCAGTCCCCAGCCGGCGACGCCCGCCACCGCGCTCTGCGCGATCGCCCCCGGCACCGCCAGCTTCCACACCCGCAGCAGCTCCTGCGGGTGGAAGTGCATGCCGACGCCGAACATCAGCAGGATCACGCCGATCTCGGCCAGCTGCGACGCGAGGCCCGCATCGGCGACGAACCCCGGCGTGAACGGCCCGACGACGATGCCGGCCAGCATGTAGCCGACCAGCGTCGACAGCCCGATGCGACGCGTCAACGCACCGAACACGAGCGCGAACGCGAGGCCGCCGGCCAGGGTCAGGAGCAGGGTCAGGTCATGCATCGGCGCATTATCCCGAGGGCATCGCGGACTCCTACAATTCACCGATGAATGCCCTTTTGCAGCCCGCCCCACGCCGTCCGATCCGCGAGCTGCCCGACGAGCTGATCAGCCAGATCGCCGCCGGCGAAGTGGTCGAGCGGCCGGCCTCGGTGGTGCGCGAGCTGGTCGACAACGCGCTCGATGCCGGCGGTCGCGAGATCGCCATCAAGCTCGCGGCCGGCGGGGTGCGCAGCATCCTGGTCGAAGACGACGGACAGGGCATCCCGAGCGACGAGCTGCCGCTCGCGCTGCGCCGGCATGCCACCAGCAAGATCGCGTCGCTGGCCGAGCTCGAAGGCGTCGTCACGATGGGGTTCCGCGGCGAGGCGCTGGCGGCCATCGCGTCGGTGGCCGAGCTCGCCATCGCGAGCCGCACCGAAGGCGCGCCGCATGCGCAGCGGCTCGACGCGCGCTCCGGCGAACTGGTGCCGGCGGCGCGCGGCATCGGCACCAGCGTCGAGGTGCGCGAGCTGTTCTTCAGCACGCCGGCGCGCCGCAAGTTCCTGAAGACCGATGCGACCGAGTTCGCGCACTGCCTCGATGCGGTGCGCCGCCATGCGCTGGCGCGTCCGGACGTCGGCTTCGCGGTGTGGCACGAGGGCAAGCTGTCGCAGCAGTGGCGCCGCGCGGCGCAGGCCCAGCGCATCCGCGACGTGATGGGCGATGAATTCGTCGAGCAGAGCTGCGAGGTGCTGCTCGAAGCCGGCCCGATGCGAATCACCGGGCGAGCGGGCACGCCGGCCGCGGCCCGCGCGCGCGCCGACCAGCAGTACGTGTACGTCAACGGCCGCTATGTGCGCGACAAGCTGATCGCCCACGGGGTGCGATCTGCGTACGAAGACGTGCTGCACGGCGGGCGCCAGCCGGCCTATGTGCTGTTCATCGAGATCGCGCCCGACCGGGTCGACGTCAACGTGCACCCGACCAAGATCGAGGTGCGCTTCCGCGATTCGCGCGAGGTGCACCAGGCGGTGCGGCGTGCGGTCGAGGGCGCGCTGGCCGCGCCGCGTGCTGCGGCGGCGGCCGGCGACGAGGCCGGTGGCGTGGCGGGCGTGCTGCTCGCGTCCGAGCACCTGGCGGGCTACTCGGCGGTGCCCGCTGCGCGACCGGCGCCGTTCGGTGGCGGTGGCTTCGCGCCGTCGCCGATGCGCCCGCAGGTGCAGGGCGCCCTCGGCCTGCAGCAGGTGGCGACTCTGTGGGGCGGCGGCGAGGCGGCGCCCGCGGCACGGCTCGCGCCGGCCGGCGGGGCGCTGTCGGCGGTGCCGCCCGCGCCCGCCCAGGCGCTCGACTTCCAGCGCGACGAATGGCCGCTCGGCCGCGCGATCGCACAGATCGGCGGCGTGTTCGTGCTGGCCGAGAACAGTCATGGGCTGGTGATCGTCGACATGCATGCGGCGCACGAGCGCATCGTCTACGAACGCCTGAAGGCGAGCCTCGGCAGCACCGCGATCGACAGCCAGCCGCTGCTGATTCCGGCCACGTTCGCCGCGACCGCCCAGGAGATCGCGACCGCCCAGGCGCAGGCTGACAACCTGCGCACGCTGGGTCTCGATGTCTCGCCGCTGTCGGCGACGACGCTGGCGGTGCGCTCGCAGCCGGCGGCGCTGGTCGGCGGCGACGTCGTCGAGCTGGCGCGCAGCGTGCTGGCCGAGCTGTCGCAGTACGACGCCAGCAGCGTGATCCAGCGTGCGCAGGACGAGCTGCTGTCGACGATGGCCTGCCACGGCGCAGTGCGTGCGAACCGGCAGCTGACGATCGACGAGATGAACGCGCTGCTGCGCGACATGGAGCGCACCGAGCGATCCGACCAGTGCAACCACGGCCGGCCGACCTGGCGGCAGATCACGATGAAGGAGCTGGACGCGCTCTTCTGGCGAGGCCGTTGAGCATGGACCACAGCTTTCTTTCGGCCTTCGTGCTGCTGCTGCTGGTGCTGGACCCGCTGGGCAGCCTGCCGATCTTCATCCCGATCATGCGCGAGGTGCCGAAGCACCGGCGCCGCTGGGTCGCGATGCGCGAGGTCGGCATCGCGTTCGGCGTGCTGTTCTTCTTCATGTTCTTCGGCAACGGCTTCCTGCGCGTGATGCACCTGTCGGAGCGGTCGCTCGAAGTCGCCGGCGGCGTGATCCTGCTGATGGTCGCGATCCGGATGATCTTCAGCCACGAAGGCGGCGTGTACGGCACGACCGAGGGCAAGGAACCGCTGATCTTCCCGCTCGCGGTGCCGCTGCTGGCGGGCCCGTCGGCGATGGCGACCGTGCTGCTGCTGGCCTCGCGCCAGCCGGACCGCCTGCTCGATTGGGTGGCCGCGCTGACGGCGGCGATGGCGGTGTCGGGCGTGGTGCTGGTGTTGTGCGACCGCATCCGCCGGCTGCTCGGCGATTCGGTGGTCTCGGCGATCGAGAAGCTGATGGGCCTGGTGCTGACGGCGATTGCCGTCGAGATGGTGCTGGCCGGGCTGAAGCGCTACTTCCTTGGCTGAAGTAAAAAAGGCCGGTCTTGCGACCGGCCTTTCGGCTTCAACCTTGCGGAAGCAAGGATCAGAAGTTGTGGCGGATGCCTGCGGCGATCGAGCTGAAGTCGACACCGGCCTGGCCGGTCGCGTAGGTGGCCAGCGCCTTGTTGTCGACCTTCGTGTAGAAGGCGTACAGCTTGGTGCGCTTGCTCAGGTTGTAGTTGTACGCGACGGTGGCTTGACGCGAATCGGTGTCGTCGATGTGGTCGAGCTTGCCGGCCACGCCGAAGTTCAGGTGGAATTCCGAAGCGCCGACGGCGTACATGCCCGACAGGCGGACGATGTTGACCTTGCCGTCCAGCGGCTGGAAGCTGCTGCCCAGCTCGGCGCGCTGGTAGTAGCCGCCGAACGTGAAGTCGCCCAGCGTGTACAGCGCGCGCACGGCGAACTGCTTGTCGGACTTGTTCTTCGAGAAGCCGGCGCCCAGGGCCAGGTTGCCCGCCGAGTAGTTGGCGGCCAGGTCAAAGGCCTTTTCTTGGCCCGGAGCCGCTTCGCCTGCCGACACGGCGGCTTCCAGCGACAGGTTCTTGACGAATTCCGGAGCGCGCCACGCGACCTTGTTGGTGTCGCGCATGACGTATTGGTACAGCGCGTCCGACGAGGTGCCGGTGTCGTGGTTGTGCATGCTCACGTAGTCGGCCGTCGCGTAGTACGACTCGGCCGTGAAGTTGCCCAGGCGCAGCGTGCCCAGTTCGGCGCTTTGCAGGAACACTTCCGACTGGCGGGCCCAGAAGGCGGTCTGGCTTTGCTTGCCGTTGTCGGCGTTGAAGCCGTGCTCCAGCTGGAAGCCGGCCTTCAGGCCGCCGCCCAGGTCTTCGACACCCTTGAAGCCGATGCGCGAGGAATTGTTCTGCAGCGCGTAGATGCTGTTGTCGCCGGTCTTCTGGCGCTCGACGGAGTCGTTCAGGCGACCATAGATCGTGACGCTGCTTTGTGCGAACGAGGTGCCTGCGGCAACGGTGGCCAGCGCGGCGACGATGAGGGAGCGTTTCATGGAAGCTGTCCTTGGGGTTGGGGTGTTCATGGTTCTGCTGCACCCGTTGCTTTTGTCTTGAAGGTGCAAGACGCAAATGTTATGCGGGGGAGGCTTCGATGGCGAAAAGCGTCTACACGAATGCGCGAAACCTTGCCAGAAATGTTGTGACCAAACGACATCTGTCCGCGGCGGACGCCGCGGGGTTCAGCGACCGCGCAAGTGAGCGGGAGCTTCGAGGCGCTTGGCCAGCATCGACAGCAGCAGCGTCAGCACCAGGTACAGCGCCGAGATCGCGAGGTAGGGCTCCCAGTAGCGGGAGTAGGTGCCGGCCACGGTGCGGGCGGCCAGTGCCAGTTCGGCCAGGCCGATCGCCGACACCAGCGACGAGTCCTTGATCAGCGTGATGCCCTCGTTGACCAGCGCCGGCATCATGCGGCGGAAGGCCTGCGGCAGCACGATGAAGCGCATCGCCTGCGGATGCGTCAGGCCCAGGCTGTAGGCGGCCTGGGTCTGCCCGAGGTGGATGCTCTGGATGCCGGCGCGGAAGATCTCGGAGATGTAGGCGCCGGCGTTCAGCGTCAGCGCGAGGGCGCCGGAGAAGAACGCCCCGTGCTGCTGGCGGAACTCGCGCGCGGCCTCGCCGCTGAGCAGCAGGCCGCCATCCGGGTGGATCAGCGCCGGCATCAGCGCGAAATGCACCAGCAGGATCTGCACGAACAGCGGCGTGCCGCGGAAGAAGGTCACGTAGGCCAGCGTGACCGAGCGCAGCGCAGTCAGGAACCAGCGCGCCGGCAGCGATTTCGGGGGCGGCGCGTCACGCGAGCTGCTGACCAGGCCGAGCAGGACGCCGAGCAGCAGCCCGGCGCCGATCGCGATCAGCGTCAGCAGGATCGTGTTCCACAGGCCCGACAGGAAGAGCGGGCCGTAGCCGGCCAGAATGCTCCAGCGCAAGTCCATGACCGGCTCGGTGCGGCTTTACTTCGACGCTGCCGAAGCGGCCGGCGCGGCGGCTGCCGGCGCGCCGAAGTACTTCGCGTAGATCTGGTCGTAGGTGCCGTCGGCCTTGATGTCGGCCAGGCCCTTGTTCAGCTTATCGAGCAGCTCGGCGTTGCCCTTCTTGACCGCGATGCCGTACTGCTCGGGCGCGAAGGCCTTGTCGGCGACCGTCTTGAACTTGCTGTCGGCGTTGTTGGCGACGTAGTTGATGACCACGCCGTTGTCGGCCACGACCGCGTCGACGCCGCCGGCTTCCAGCTCCTTCAGCGCGAGCGGGGTCGACTCGAAGCGCTTGATGTTGGTGCTGGTCTTGCCCTGCAGCTTGCTGACGACTTCGTCGCCGGTGGTGCCGGTCTGCACGCCGACCTTCAGCTTCTTCAGGTCGTCGAACTTCGAGATCTTCGAGGTCTTCTTGACCGCGATCAGCTGCTGCGCGTCGAAGTACGGGCCGGCGAAGTCCATCGTCTGCTTGCGCTCGTCGGTGATCGTGATCGCCGAGACCAGCAGGTCGCGGTCGCCCTGGCCGAGCGTGTTGAAGATGCCTTCCCACGGCGTGTTGGTGAACTTCACCTCGATGCCGGCCTTCTTCGCGATGGCGGTGACGACGTCGATGTCGAAGCCGACGATCTCGCCCTTCTCGTTCTGCGATTCGAACGGTGCGTACGCGGCGTCGGTGCCGACGGCGTAGACCTTGGCAGGCGCCGGTGCCGGTGCGGAAGCGACGACGGCCGGTGCCGAGGCGGCTGGCGCGGCGGCGGTGGGTTCCTGCTTGCTGCAGGCGGCGAGCAGCAGGCCGGCGACGGCCAGGCCGGCTGTCTGCAGGAAGCGACGGGTGGTCAATGCGGTCATGGATACCCCTGGGGTGGTCTGTGTGAGAACGGGATTGTTGGGTCCGCGAGCCATAGCAAGTCGCGGGCCGGTGGAGTGTAAGCCGGCCGAAACCGGTTTCCGGGCGGGTCGGTCGCGGGGTTGCCCCGACCGCCGCGGCCCGTGGATACGGGGTGTCGCGCCGCGCAGCCCGATGCTACAAACGGCCTCGCCCCCGGAACGTTCCCATGAATTCCTCTCCTGCTGCACGCATTCCGCAGCACCTTCCCGCGCTCGACGGCGTGCGCGGCCTGGCCATCGCGCTGGTGCTGTGCCACAACTTCCAGATCCTCGAAGGGCCGCCGGACCTGGTCGGGCGGGTGTTCGAACTCGCGTTCGACCTCGGCTGGATCGGCGTGCAGCTGTTCTTCGTGCTGAGCGGGTTCCTGATCACCCGCATCCTGCTGCAGACGCAGGATGCGCCGAACTACTACGCCGCCTTCTTCGGGCGGCGCCTGCTGCGCATCTTTCCGCTGTACTACGCGACGCTCGCGATCGCGTTCATCGTGCTGCCGGCGCTGGGCGCGATGCCGGCGCGCTGGGAGGCCGACCGGCCGCAGCAGGCGTGGCTGTGGCTGTACCTGTCGAACTGGACCGCGCCCTACGGCAGCGCGTCGCATGCGTTCCCTCATTTCTGGTCGCTTGCCGTGGAGGAGCAGTTCTACCTGCTGTGGCCGCTGCTGGTGCATCGCCGTTCGGCCGCTCAGGTGCTGCGCTGGTGCGGCGCGATCGCGCTGGCGATCCTCGGCGTGCGCATCGGCATGCTGGTGGCCGGGCTCGGGCCGGACCCGGTGTACTCGTTCACCGTGACGCGGCTGGATGCGCTGGCGATCGGCGGCGCCGCGGCGGCGTGGCTGCAGCTGCCGGGCGCGCCGGCGCGGGCGATCGCGCTGCGCCAGCGCTTGATCGCCGCGGCGCTGGTGCTCGCGGCCGTCGGCTTCGTCGCGACGCGCGGCTACCCGCGCACCTCGGTGCTCGGGCAGACACTCGGCTACAGCGTGCTGGCGCTGGTGTTCGCGCTCGGGGTGGTGGCCGCTGCGGCGGGCGATGCAGTGGCGGCACGAGGCTGGGTCGGCTGGCTGAGGGCCGCGCCGTTGCGCCTGCTGGGTCGCTACAGCTATGCGATGTACATCTTCCACAAGCCGCTGCACGACCTGGCCGGCAAGCCGCTGCTGCAGGCGCTCGGGCTGTACGAGCACGCCGGTGTGGCAGTCGCGGTAGGCTACATCGCGGCCGGCACGCTCGTCACGCTGGCCCTCGCGATGGTGTCGTACCACCTGTTCGAGAAGCACTTCCTCGGGTTGAAGCGGTGGTTCGTGGCCGAGCCGCGATCGTTCAGGATCGGCTCCGGCGTGCCTCAAAGGGATTGAAGAGTTCGACGCCGAAGTCCGCGAAGTCAGCGACGTTGCGCGTGACCACGGTCAAACGATGGCGAAGGGCCGTCGCTGCAATCATCGCGTCTTCATACAGCGTGTCGGAGCGGTGGTGCATCAGCCGCGCCCAGATGCGGAACGTATCTGCATCCATCGGCAGAACGGTGTAAGAGGTGGCGATCAGATCGGCCCACCGTTCGATCTCCGCTGCCTTGGACGCATCCTGATCCCGAGTGATCTCGATGCCAGCCTGAATTTCGCCGAGGCTCACCGCGGAAATGTGCAAGTCGATGTCGGCCGCAGATTCGATCCATGCGAGCACCGCGCCGTGAGGGCGCGGCCGGCGAAGTTCGGAGATGACGTTGGTGTCGATGAGGTACATGCCGCTTCAGCCCAAGGGTTCGATGCGCCGCCTGCGAGCCGCCGTGCGTGGCGGTACCAGCGACTCCGTGCGTCCCAGATCCGACAGCAGCAGTTCCTTGAGTGAGGGGCGTGCCATCGACTGCAACCGTTTCCACTCCTCGGCAGGAATGAGGACGGCTGCTTCAGCGCCACGCCGCGTCACCATTTGCGGTCCATCCGTGAGGCATGCATCCAGAAATTCGCTGAACCGTGCCTTCGCATCCTGAACAGGCCAAGCTCTCATGACAACTCCTTCTGACCAGTTGGATGACTAGTTTAGCAGGGCTGCCTTTCGCAATGCTTTTCACGGGTCGCTCAGGTACGCCAGCTCCTCCGCGCTGAACCCCGCCGCCTCGCGCGCCTCGCGGTTGAACGGCGGGCGCAGCCGCGGGGCTTCGTACTGCCGCACCAGCACCGCATAGTGCGCGATCGGGTCGAGCCCGTCGCGCCGGCACAACCAGCGGTACCAGTGGTTGCCGATCGCGACGTGGCCGATCTCGTCGCGCAGGATCACGTCGAGGATCTCGACCGTGCGCTCGTCGCCGGCCTTGCGGAACTTGGCCTGCAGCGGCGGCGTCGCGTCGAGCCCGCGCGCCTCCAGCGTGCGCGGCACCAGCGCCATGCGCGCGACCACGTCGCCCGCGGTGCGCTGCGTCATCAGCCACAGGCCGTCGTGGGCGTCGAAGTCGCCGTAGTCGCGGCCCCCGCTGCGCAGGTGCTCGCGCAGCAGCGAGAAGTGCAGCGCCTCTTCGCTCGCGACGCGCAGCCAGTCGGCATAGAAGGCCACCGGCATGCCGGCGAACCGGAAGGCCGCATCGAGCGCCAGGTTGATCGCGTTGAACTCGATGTGCGCGATCGCATGCAACAACGCGGCGCGGCCCTCGGGCGTGAAGGCCGAGCGCATCGCGACCTCTTTCGGTGGCACCAGACGCGGGCGCTCGGGGCGGCCGGGCAGGTCCGCGGGCACCGCGATGGCTTCGTCGGGATCGATCCGTGCCGCGTCGAGCTGCTCGAACAGCGCACGCGCCGCCGCGGCCTTCTCGGCCGGGTCGCGAAGGCTCAAGACCTCCAGGGCGCGCTGTCGCGGGTTCATCCCTAGAATCATAGGCTCTGCATTTCGGGCGCTTGCCATGGCCGTCTACCAACTGGGGGAGCTGTCTCCCGACATCGCTGCGTCGGCCTGGGTGGCCGACAGCGCCCGCGTGATCGGCAACGTGAGCCTGGGCGACGACGCGAGCGTCTGGTTCGGCGTCGTGGTCCGCGGCGACACCGAGCGCATCGCGATCGGCCGCGGCAGCAACATCCAGGACAACAGCGTCGTGCATGCCGATGCGGGCTTCCCGGTGTCGGTCGGCGAGAACGTGACCGTCGGTCACCAGGCGATGCTGCACGGCTGCACGATCGGCGATCATTCGCTGATCGGGATCCAGGCCGTGGTGCTGAACGGCGCGAAGATCGGCAGCCACTGCCTGGTCGGCGCCGGTGCGCTGGTCACCGAAGGCCAGAGCTTCCCCGATGGCTCGCTGATCCTCGGCACGCCGGCCCGCGTGGTGCGGCAGTTGTCGCCCGAGCAGATGCAGGGGCTCGAAAAGAGCGCTGCCCACTATGTCGAGAACGCCCGGCGCTACCGCGCGGGCCTGAAAGAAATCACCTGATGAGCGAGCTCCACAAGTTCCTGTTCGAAGGCCTGCCGGTGCGCGGCATGCTGGTGCGGCTGACCGATTCGTGGGTCGAGATCCTGCGCCGGCGCGTCGAGTCGTCCGATGCGTTCCCGCCCGCGGTGCGGGCGCTGCTCGGCGAGATGTCGGCCGCGGCGGTACTGATGCAGTCGAACATCAAGTTCGAAGGCGCGCTGGTGATGCAGATCTTCGGCGACGGGCCGGTCAAGCTCGCGGTGGCCGAGGTGCAGTCCGACCTGGCGTTCCGCGTCACCGCCAAGGTGGTCGGCGAGGTCGCCCCCGACGCCCGGCTCGACGCGATGGTCAACGCCGCCGGCAAGGGCCGCTGCGCGATCACGCTCGACCCGAAGCCGCGCGGCCCCGGCCAGCAGCCCTACCAGGGCGTGGTCGCGCTGCATGGCGACCGCGGCGAGCCGCTGCACAAGCTGGCCGACGTGCTGGAGCACTACATGCTGCAGTCGGAGCAGCTCGACACGCGCCTGATCCTTGCGGCCAACGACCAAGTCGCGGCCGGGCTGCTGATCCAGCGCCTGCCGGTCGAAGGAGAAGGCAACCTCGGCGGGCGCCGCAATGAAGACGACATCGGGCTGGACGAGGGCTACAACCGCATCTCGCACCTGGCCTCGACGCTCACCGCCGACGAACTGCTGACGCTCGACGCCGAGACCGTGCTGCGCCGGCTGTTCTGGGAAGAGTCGGTGCGCCGCTTCCCGCCGATGACCGGCGAGCTGGGGCCGCATTTCGCGTGCACCTGCTCGCGCGAGCGCGTCGGCGCGATGCTGAAGGGCCTGGGCCGCGACGAGGTCGACGGCGTGGTCGCCGAGCAGGGGCGGGTCGAGGTGGGCTGCGATTTCTGCGGCCTGAAGTACCACTTCGATGCGGTCGACGTCGGCGAGCTCTTCACGATCGCGCGCGACCAGCCGCCCGGCAGCACGACGCTGAACTAACTTCAAAGGACGTCCGCGATGCTCTACGCCAGCCTCAAGACGCTGCACTTCCTGTCGGTGATCGTCTGGCTGGGTGGCATGTTCTTCACGCTGTTCTGCCTGCGGCCGGGTGCGGCGCACCTGCCGCCGGCGGAGCGCGTGCCGCTGATGCAGGCGGTGCTGCAGCGCTTCTTCGCGATCGTGCTGTGGGTCGCGTTGCTCACCGTGCTGAGCGGCGGCTGGATGGTGGGCCGGGTCGCGACGACGACCAAGGCGACCGGCGGGCCGTTCAACATGCCGCTCGAATGGAGCGTGATGGCCGGGCTCGGGCTGCTGATGGTCGCGATCTTCGGGCACATCCGCTTCGCGCTGTTCAAGCGCGTGCAGCGCGCGAGCGCCGCGCAGGACTGGCCGGCGGCCGGCGCCGCGCTGAAGGCGATCCGCGACTGGGTGGCGGTGAACCTGACGATCGGCGTCGTGATCGTCGTCGTCGTGATCGCCGGGACGATGACCTGAGCCGGGAAGGTCAGCGCGGCAGCAGGTGCCGCTCGCACTCCGCATCGCCGCAGCGCTCGCAGACCCACTGCCAGCGTGGGTTCGCGCGGGCCTCGTCGAGCAGCGACGGCGCCAGCAGCGCATGCCGCACCGCCAGCAGCGCGTGCGACAGCCGCGACGGCCCGGTGCCGGCCACCACCGAATAGCCGATGCCGCCACGCCCGAGTGCGGCACGCACCAGCGCCGTGACCGGCTCGCGCACCTGCGGCCCGTCGCGCTGCAGGCCGTCGGCCTGCCACGGGATGTCGAGCGCCGTCAGCAGCGTCAGCGTGCAGCCGCGCTGCGCCTCGATCGCGCTGTCGTACAGGCTGCGATCGCCGAACACCTGCTCGCTGTAGACCGCGATCATCAGTGCGGTGGTGTCGGCGATCACGATCTCGTTCGCCTCGGCGGCGCGTGCAATGCGCTGCGACTGCTCGCGCGCGATGGCCGCCTGTTCGTCGACGCGCGGCGTGCGCGCGTGCCGCTCGCAGAATTCGCGCAGGTATTCGCCGACCAGCGCGACCGAATGCCCGTCGCGCTGCAACGAGGCCTGCAGCTCGCCGGCCAGCGTCGTCTTGCCGGTGCTCTCGGCACCGACGATCGCGATGATGCGGCTCATGCGGCCCGTTCCACCCGCCGCCATGCCCGCCAGCCGGCGAACGACATGCCGACGAAGATCGCGTACAGCACGGCCGTCAACCACAGCCCCTTGTAGGCGAACAGCCCGACGCTGACGGTGTTCACGACCACCCAGGTCGGCCAGTTCTCGACGTACTTGCGACCGAGCAGCCATTGCCCGACGACGCTCGCCGCGGTGGGGAAGGCGTCCCACCAGGGCACGTCGGTGTCGGTGTGATGCTTCAGGAACCAGCCCAGCGCCGGCCACAGCGCGAGCGTCGCGGCGATCACCACCAGCCGCCCGCGCGGGCCCATCGAACGCACCTGCAGCGCGCGGCCGTCGTGCTGCGTGCCGCGCAGCCATTGCCACCAGCCCCAGCCGGCGATCGCCGCGAAGAACACCTGCAGGCTGGCATCGCCGTACAGCTTGCTGTCCCGGAACAGCGCGACGTACAGCAGCGAGCTGACGATGGCCAGTGGCCAGCCGAGCGGATTGACGCGGATGTTGCAGACCACCATCGCGATCGCCAGCACGAAGGCGATCGCCTCGACCCAGCTGACCGGCGAGCCCCACAGCGTGAAAGCCTGGGCGAACAGCGGCTGCATCCCCTGCAGCAGGTCGGTCATGTCAGGGACGTCTGGCGGTCGACACCTGGACGTAGATCTCGTCCGGCTTGACCATGCCGAGCTCGAAGCGCGCCTTCTCCTCGACCATCTCCAGGCCTTCCTTCAGGTCGCTGACCTCGGCGACCAGGCGCTCGTTGCGCGTGCGCGCCGCGTCGTTCTCGCCCTTCTTCTGCTCCAGCTTGGCCTGCAGCTCCATCACGCGCGGCACGCCGCCCTTGCCGAACCAGAGTTCGGCATGGACGAGCAGCAGCAGCGCGATGAGGCCGAGGGTGACGAGGCGCACGTCGAGAACAGCGGCAGCGGATCAGCGCAGGTTGTAGAAGGCGGCGCGGCCGGGGTAGCTCGCGACGTCGCCCAGGTCTTCTTCGATGCGCAGCAGCTGGTTGTACTTCGCCATGCGGTCCGAGCGGCTCAGCGAACCGGTCTTGATCTGGCCGGCATTGGTGCCCACCGCGATGTCGGCGATGGTCGAGTCTTCGGTCTCGCCCGAACGGTGGCTGATCACCGCGGTGTAGTTGGCGCGCTTGGCCATCTCGATCGCGGCGAAGGTTTCGGTCAGCGTGCCGATCTGGTTGATCTTGATCAGGATCGAGTTCGCGATGCGCTTGTCGATGCCTTCCTTCAGGATCTTGGTGTTGGTGACGAACAGGTCGTCGCCCACCAGCTGCACCTTGGTCGTCAGGCGCTCGGTGATGTGCTTCCAGCCGTCCCAGTCGCCTTCGGCCATGCCGTCTTCGATGCTGATGATCGGGTACTTGTCGACCCAGGTCGCGAGGATGTCGGTCCACTCGGGCGCGCTCAGCGTCAGGCCTTCGGCGCTCAGCACGTACTTGCCGTCCTTGTAGAACTCGCTGGCGGCGCAGTCGAGGCCGAGCGCGATCTGCTCGCCGGCGACGAAGCCGGCCTTGTCGATCGCCTGCAGGATCAGCTGGATCGCCGCCTCGTGGCTCGCGACGCTGGGCGCGAAGCCGCCTTCGTCGCCGACCGCGGTGCTCATGCCCTTGTCGTTGATGATCTTCTTCAGCGCGTGGAACACCTCGGCGCCATAGCGCATCGCTTCGCGGAAGCTCGGGGCGCCGACCGGGATGATCATCAGCTCCTGCAGGTCGAGGCTGTTGTTCGCGTGCGCGCCGCCGTTGATGACGTTCATCATCGGCACCGGCATCTGCATCGCGCCCGAGCCGCCGAAGTAGCGGTACAGCGGCAGGCCGCTTTCTTCGGCCGCGGCGCGCGCCACCGCCATCGAGACCGCCAGCGTCGCGTTCGCGCCCAGCCGGCTCTTGTTCTCGGTGCCGTCCAGGTCGATCAGCGTGCGGTCGAGGAAGGCCTGCTCCGACGCATCGAGGCCGAGCACCGCTTCGCTGATCTCGGTGTTCACATGCTCGACGGCCTTCAGCACGCCCTTGCCGAGGTAGCGGTTCTTGTCGCCGTCGCGCAGCTCGATCGCCTCGCGCGAGCCGGTGGACGCGCCCGAGGGCACCGCAGCGCGGCCCATCACGCCGGATTCCAGCAGCACGTCGCATTCGACGGTCGGGTTGCCGCGGCTGTCGAGGATCTCGCGGCCGACGATGTCAACAATGGCACTCATTCAGTCTTCCTTCAGGGTTTCGACAACTGCTAATTGATCAACTGCTACGGTGATTCTGGCGGTCAGTTGAAATCGGCTTCGAGAAAGCCGTTCTTCTTCGTGATGCGGTCGAGTTCCACCAGCGTGGACAGCAACTCTTTCATGCGCTTCAGCGGCACCGCGTTCGGGCCATCGCTCAGCGCCTCGGCCGGGTTCGGGTGCGTCTCCATGAAGACGCCCGCGACACCGACCGCAATGGCCGCGCGCGCCAGCACCGGCACGAACTCGCGCTGGCCGCCGGAGCTCGTGCCCTGGCCGCCGGGCAGCTGCACCGAATGGGTGGCATCGAAGACCACCGGGGCCTTCGTGTCGCGCATGATGGCCAGCGACCGCATGTCGCTGACGAGGTTGTTGTAGCCGAAGCTCGCGCCACGCTCGCAGGCCATGAAGCTGTCTTCCGGCAGGCCCTTGTCGCGCGCGGCGGCGCGGGCCTTTTCGATGACGTTCTTCATGTCGCCGGGCGCGAGGAACTGGCCCTTCTTGATGTTGACCGGCTTGCCCGACTGCGCCACCGCGCGGATGAAATCGGTCTGGCGGCACAGGAAGGCCGGCGTCTGCAGCACGTCGACGACCGAGGCCACGTGTTCGATCTCTTCGGTGCTGTGCACGTCGGTCAGCACCGGCACACCGATCTCGCGCCGGACCTTGGCCAGGATCTCGAGCCCGCGCTCCATGCCCGGGCCGCGGAACGAGGTGCCCGACGAGCGGTTGGCCTTGTCGTAGCTCGACTTGAAGATGAACGGGATGCCGAGCGCGGCCGTCATTTCCTTCAGCTGGCCGGCGACGTCGAGCTGCAACTGCTCGGTCTCGACGACGCAGGGGCCGGCGATCAGGAAGAAGGGCTTGTCGAGGCCGACGTCGAATCCACAGAGCTTCATGCCGCGGCCTTCTCGGGTTGCGGCTGCTCGCTGCGGGCGGTCTGGTGCGCGAGCGCGGCCTGGATGTAGGAGCGGAACAGCGGGTGGCCTTCCCACGGCGTCGACTTGAACTCCGGGTGGAACTGCACGCCCATGAACCACGGATGCACCGTGCGCGGCAGCTCGACGATCTCGGTCAGCTTCTCGCGCTGCGTCAGCGCCGAGATCACCAGGCCGGCCTCGCGCAACTGGTCGAGGTAGTTGACGTTGGCCTCGTAGCGGTGGCGGTGGCGCTCGTTGACGACGTCGCCGTAGATCTCGTGCGCCAGCGTGCCGGGCATCACGTCGGAGCTCTGCGCGCCCAGGCGCATCGTGCCGCCGAGGTCGGAGTTCGCGTCGCGGGTCTGGATGGAGCCGTCGGCGTCCTGCCATTCGTCGATCAGCGCGATCACCGGGTTCGGCGTATCGGGATCGAACTCGGTGCTGTTGGCGTTGGCCAGGCCCGCCTTGTGGCGCGCGATCTCGATCGTCGCGACCTGCATGCCCAGGCAGATGCCGAGGTAAGGCAGCTTGTGCTCGCGGGCGAACTGGGCGGTGAGGATCTTGCCTTCGACGCCACGCTTGCCGAAGCCGCCGGGCACCAGGATCGCGTCGTAGCGCGCCAGCTGGGCGACGTTGTCGGTCGTCAGCGTCTCGGAATCGACGTACTCGATGTTGACGCGGGCATGGTTGTGGATGCCGGCATGGCGCAGCGCTTCGTTCAGCGACTTGTACGAATCGGACAGGTCGGTGTACTTGCCGCACATCGCGATCGTGACTTCGCGCTTCGGGTGCTCGACCTCGTCGACCAGCGCATCCCAGCGCTTCAGGTTGGCCGGCGGGGTGTTGATGCGCAGCTTGTCGCAGATCAGGCCGTCGAGGCCCTGCTCGTGCAGCATGCGCGGCACCTTGTAGATGGTGTCGGCATCCCACACCGAGATCACGCCCCATTCAGGCACGTTGGTGAACAGCGAGATCTTCTCGCGCTCTTCGTCGGGGATGCGACGGTCGGCGCGGCACAGCAGCGCATCGGCCTGGATGCCGATCTCGCGCAGCTTCTGCACGGTGTGCTGGGTGGGCTTGGTCTTCAGCTCGCCGGCGGCGGCGATCCACGGCACGTAGGTCAGGTGCACGAACGCGGTGTTGTTCGGGCCCATGCGCAGGCTCATCTGACGCGCGGCTTCGAGGAAGGGCAGCGATTCGATGTCGCCGACGGTGCCGCCGACCTCGACGATGGCCACGTCGACCGCCTGCTCGGTGCCGAAGGCCGCGCCGCGCTTGATGAATTCCTGGATCTCGTTGGTGACGTGCGGGATCACCTGCACCGTCTTGCCGAGGTAGTCGCCGCGGCGCTCTTTCTCGAGCACGCTCTTGTAGATCTGGCCGGTGGTGAAGTTGTTGGCCTTCTTCATGCGCGTCGTGATGAAGCGCTCGTAGTGGCCGAGGTCCAGGTCGGTTTCGGCGCCGTCGTCGGTGACGTACACCTCGCCGTGCTGGAAGGGGGACATGGTGCCCGGATCGACGTTGAGGTACGGATCCAGCTTGATGAGGGTGACCTTGAGGCCGCGCGATTCGAGAATCGCTGCAAGTGATGCAGCCGCGATGCCCTTGCCCAGCGAGGACACCACACCGCCGGTGACAAAGACGAACTTGGTCATTGCAGGGTCAGCATTCGCCTTGTCGACGAATGCCGTGGTGGTAAAGCGCGATTATAGGCGCGTAGTTTCGGACCGCCGCTCGAACTCCCCCAGCCAGCGCAGCACCTCGGCCGCGGCTTGCCCCGGCTGTTCGAAGGGGAACAGGTGCGAGCCCTCGATCCACGAGATGCGGCCCTGCGTGAAGCGCTCGGTGGCCTTCATGCCGACCTGGCGCACCTCGGTCGACTGCGTGCCGCCGATGAAGGCCATCGGGCAGCCCAGCGGGCGGCGCACCAGCAGCCGCGGGATGTGGTGCGGCAGCGTGTAGTAGATCTGCGTCTCGATCTCGCGCCGGAAGCTCAGCGAGTGGCCGTGGCCGGACGGCTCGATGCCGGCGGCGATGTAGTCGCGCAGCACGCCGGGCGCCCAGCGCGCGAAGGCCGGCTTGGCCGCGAAGTGCGCGAACGCCGCTTCGGCGCTCGGCCAGTGCTGGCGGCGGCGCTTCGACACGTTGCCCGGCGAGAAGCGCTCGCCGATGCCGGTCGCCTTGGCCACCTGCAGCGTGCGCGCCAGCAGCCCGCCGATCAGCGGCGAATCCATCAGCACCACGCCGCGCACCAAGTCGGGCCGCTTCGACGCTGCCAGCACGCTGAGGAATCCGCCGAGCGAATGCCCGACCAGCCAGACCGGCCCGGTCGCGGCGTGCGGCTCGATGAACGCGATCAACTGGTTGCGCAGCAGCGGCCAGTTGTTGGTGACGCGGAAGTGCTCGTCGTGGCCGAGCTTCTCGATCGCATGCACCTCGTGGCCGGCGGCGCGCCACGCCTCGAACAACTGCCGGTAGGTGCCGGCCGGGAAGCTGTTCGCGTGCGAGAAGACGATGCGGCCGGCGGTGGCGATCACGCGCCCCTCATCAGACGATCTTCTCTCCGGGGTGCGTGATCTTGCGCATCGGCTCGTAGCGGTCCGACGGCACGCACAGCGGGTGCTCGGCGGCGCTGCCGTCCCACTGCGGGTCGTCGATCGATTCGAACACCTGGCGCAGCCGCTGGCCCCAGGTGCTGCGGATCATCGCGAAGTACGGGTTGCGCTCGTCGATGCAGACCATCTGCTGCGACTGGAAGGTGTTGGCCTCGTAGACCAGCAGGTCCAGCGGCAGGCCGACCGACAGGTTGGATTTCAGCGTCGAGTCCATCGACACCAGCGCGCACTTGGCGGCCTCGTCGAGCGCGGTGTGCGGGGTGATCATGCGGTCGAGCACCGGCTTGCCGTACTTCGATTCGCCGACCTGGAAGTAGCAGGTTTCCCGAGTGGCCTCGATGAAGTTGCCGGCCGAATACACCAGGAAGAGCCGCATCGCCTCGCCGTTGATCTGGCCGCCGAGGATCATCGAGGCGTTGAAGTCGACGCCGGCCTGCTTCAGCGACGGGCCGTCCTGGTCGTAGACGCGGCGCACTGCGCTGCCGAGCACCCGGGCGGCGTCGAACATGCTGGTGGCGTTCCAGATGGTGATCGGCGGTTCGTCGCCGTTGTCGAGCTTCTCGACCTGCAGGATCTCGCGCACCGACTGCGAGATCGACAGGTTGCCGGCCGACAGCAGCACCATGAAGCGGTCGCCCGTCTTCTCGTAGACCATCATCTTGCGGTAGGTGCTGATCTGGTCCAGGCCCGCGTTGGTGCGCGAGTCGGACAGGAAGACGAGGCCGGCATCGAGCTTGATGCCCACGCAGTAGGTCATGACGGGGTGTCCTGCAGGTTCTTCAGGCGGTAGAGCGCGTCGAGCGCTTCCTTCGGCGACAGCATATCGGGGTTGAGGCCGGCCAGCGCCCGCTCGATGGCCGACACCGGTTTCTCGGCTTCGGGGGCGGGCGCCGCGAACAGGTCGATCTGCGCGCTGCCGGCATGCTGCTGCGCTTCGAGCGCCTCCAGCGTCGCGCGCGCCTGGCGTACCAGCGTGCCGGGCATGCCGGCCAGGCGCGCGACCTGCACGCCGTAGCTGCGGCTGGCCGGGCCGGCCTGGATGTCGTGCAGGAAGACGATGTCGTCGCCGCTCTCGGCCGCCGACACGTGCACGTTCAGCGCGCGGTCGTGCTTGACCGGGAATTCGGTCAGCTCGAAGTAGTGGGTCGCGAACAGCGTGAAGCTCTTGTTGCGCTCGTGCAGGTGGCTCGCGATGGCGCCGGCCAGCGCGAGGCCGTCGAAGGTGGAGGTGCCGCGGCCGATCTCGTCCATCAGCACCAGCGACTGTTCGCCGGCGCTGTGGATGATGGCGGCCGCCTCGGTCATCTCGAGCATGAAGGTCGACTGCGCGTTGGCCAGGTCGTCGGCTGCGCCGATGCGGGTGTGGATGGCGTCGATCGGCCCGAGCCGGCAGGCGTCGGCCGGTACGAACGAGCCGATCGCCGCCAGCAGCACGATCAGCGCGACCTGCCGCATGAAGGTGCTCTTGCCGCCCATGTTCGGGCCGGTGATCACGAGCATCTTGCGGGCCGCGTCGAGCCGGCAGTCGTTGGCCATGAAGTTGCCGCCGCCGGTTTCGGCCAGCCGCGCCTCGACCACCGGGTGGCGGCCGGCCGCGATGTCGATGCAGGGCTCGCGCACGAACTGCGGGCGGGTCCAGTTCAGCGTGTCGGCGCGCTCGGCCAGTGCTGCCAGCGCATCGAGGCTGGCGAGCGCGCGGGCCAGGCCCGACAGCGACTCCAGGTGCTGCTGCAGCTGGTCGATCACCTGCTCGTAGAGCATCTTCTCGCGTGCGAGCGAGCGCTCCTGCGCCGACAGGGCCTTGTCCTCGAAGGCCTTCAGCTCGGGTGTGATGAAGCGCTCGGCGTTCTTCAGCGTCTGGCGGCGCTGGTAGTCCATCGGCACCTTGCTCGCCTGGCCTTGCGTGACCTCGATGTAGAAGCCGTGCACCTTGTTGTATTGCACGCGCAGGTTGGCGATGCCGGTGCGGGTGCGTTCGCGGGCTTCGAGGTCGAGCAGGAAGGCGTCGCAGTTCTGGCTGATGTCGCGCAGCTCGTCGAGCGGCGCGTCGAAGCCGCGCGCGATCACGCCGCCGTCGCGCAGCATCACCGACGGTTCGTCGGCGATCGCGCTGCGCAGCAGGGCTTCGATCTCGGGCGACGGGGTCAGCGCCTCGGCCAGCATCTCGAGCAGCAACGCCTGGCGCGGCACGCGTTCGCGCAGCGCGGGCAGGGCCTGGAGCGTGGCGCGCAGGCCGGTGAGTTCGCGCGGGCGCACCTGGCGCAGCGCGACGCGGGCGGTGATGCGTTCGACGTCGCTGATGCCGCGCAGCGTTTCGCGCAGCGGTTCGACGCCGTGTTCGATCAGCACGTCGAGCGCGTCATGGCGTTGCGATGCCACGGTGCGTTCGCGCAGCGGGTGCGTGAGCCAGTGGCGCAGCGCGCGGCTGCCCATGCCGGTGCGGCAGGTGTCGAGCAGCGACAGCAGCGTGGGCGTGTCGTCGCCGCGCAGCGTCTGCGTGAGTTCGAGGTTGCGCAGCGTGGTGGGCGGCAGCTCGAGCAGGTCGCCGCTGCGCTCGACCTGCAGTGCGCGCACGTGGGCCAGCGCCTGGCCCTGGGTGTGCTCTGCGTAGCTCAGCAGCGCGGCGGCGGCGGCTTGCGCGGTGCCGAGTTCCTGCGCGTTGAAGCCGGCGAGGCTCGCGACGCGCAGCTGCTCGCACAGCTTGCGCAGGCCGAGCGCGGTGTCGAACTGCCAGCCGGGGCGATGGGTGATCGCGTGGCGGGCCTGCGCGATGACGGCGGGCACCTGGTCGCGGTCGACCAGCACCTCGGCGGCGTTCAGGCGGGCGAGCCAGCCGGGCAGTTCGCGCTCGCTGCATTCGGTCAGGCCGAGCTGGCCGCTGCTGAGGCCGAGCCAGGCCAGGCCGTAGCCGGTGATGCCGCGGTGGGTTCGCTGCGAGACGGCGAGCAGCAGCGCGTCGCGCTTGTCGGCGAGCAGCTCGGTGTCGGTGACGGTGCCGGGGGTGACGACGCGCACCACCTTGCGTTCGACCGGGCCCTTGGCGGTGGCGACGTCGCCGACCTGCTCGGCGATCGCGACGGCCTCGCCGAGCTTGATCAGCTTGGCGAGGTAGCTTTCGACGGCATGGAAGGGCACGCCGGCCATCACGACCGGCTCGCCGCCGCTCTGGCCGCGGCTGGTCAGCGTGATGTCGAGCAGCTTGTTGGCGCGGCGGGCGTCGTCGTAGAACAGCTCGTAGAAGTCGCCCATCCGGTAGAAGACGAGCGTGTCGGGGTGCTCGGCCTTGATGCGCAGGTACTGCTGCATCATTGGGGTATGGGCCGTAATGGGGGCTGGCGCGGGAGCCCGGCTGGCGGCCGATTCTTCCGCTAAGTCGTTGAATTGCTGAGTATTTTTGTCGGATGACATGCTCACGATGGACTTTTCAGCGCGTATGAAAACTTGGGGGAACTTGGGCGTTCTGCGTAGGTTTGCGAACTTCTAAAATCGAAACCTACGCTGGGCTGTGGCCCGGTCTTCCAGAAAACCTACGCTTGCAGGGAGCGCAATGCAGTTCGACGCCCGCGCAGCCAAGGCACTTCAGCCAGGCGCGCACCTTACCATCGACGGCTGCCCAGGCCTTCGTCTCGAAGCCACTCAAACCCGACGCGCTTGGACCTATCGGTACCGCAGTCCGGTCGACACGCGGATGCGCCAAGTCGGCCTGGGGCGGTGGCCAGCGATGTCGTTTCCGGCGGCTGCGGCCGAGTGGGAGCGTTTGCGCGAGGAGCGCGATGCGGGCGGCGATCCCGCGCTGTCGAAGCGCCAAGCGCGGGAGGCCGAGCGGACGGCCCGCGTGGCAGCGAAACAGGAGCAGCAGGAGCGCGGGTATACGGTGCGCCTCCTGTGCGACGACTACCTGGCGGGCCACGTCGACCGAGCCCGCAAGCCCAAAGGGGCGATCGAAGTGCGGCGCATGTTCGACACGATGCTCGGCCCGCTGGAAGCAGAGTCGGCCTCCACGCTGACCAGGCGGCAATGCTTCGACCTGCTGGAGGCGCTGCAGCACATCCCAGTGCAGGCTGCGAAGCTGCGGGCCGAGCTGGGCGCTGCGTGGGACTACGCGCTCGACGCCGGGCGGATCCCGGAGAGCACTCCGAACTGGTGGCGCCAGATCATGCGCGGGCGGCTGCGCTCGAAGGGCAAAAAGATCTCCGGCGAGTCGATCGGTACCTCGAAGCGTGCACTCAGTGCGGCAGAGGCCGGTGCGCTCATCGCCTGGCTGCCGAACTTTCCCCGCTTGATCGAGGACGCGCTGACGGTCTACCTGTGGACGCTCGCGCGAGGCGCCGAGATCATGGCGATGGAATCCAGCGAGATCTCGAAGGAGAAGGACGGTTGGTGGTGGACAGTGCCGAAGGTGAAGACGAAGAACGCGCGGCATGCGAACGCCACGGACTTCCGTGTGCCGCTGGTGGGTAGGGCGCTCGATGTCATCCGCCGGCGGATGGAGGTGCACGACGGCTACTTGTTTCCGTCGCCAGGGGTAGGTGGCCACGTGTTGCAGAAGACGATCCAGACGGCGGTGCACTACCACCAGCCGTACAGCAAGACGCGGCCGGAGCATGCTCGGCCACGCCTGCAGGTCACTCACTGGTCACCGCATGATCTTCGGCGTACCTCTCGCACCTTCCTCACGTCGCTGGAGTGCCCTGACGACGTGGGCGAGGCGATGTTGGGACACATGCAGGAGGGGGTAAAGGGGATCTACAACCTGCACACGTACGACAAGCAGCGCCGTGTCTGGATCAACCGTCTGTCGGCGCACCTCGAAGAGTTGGCGCAGCGGCGGATACATCCATCCACCTCAAGCAATTTGCGTACGTGAGAGCCTGTCAGTAATTTTGTGTGCGAGGCATAGCATGACGACCAGGAGCATGTATGCCAAGCAAGACGAAGACGAAGAACGAGGCGATCGCTGCGAGGACGGCGGTGCTG